>NZ_FLOC01000013.1 GCF_900089755.1 Marinomonas aquimarina
ATCGATGCTTAAGATGCTAATGTTCTTCATAGGGCTCGCTCCTTTTAACTTGGATGCCGGACAGGCTTTTGTTTACACATTAAGCATGGCACATGGTTAGGAGGGCGAGTCCATCTTATTTCCCACATGATCTGTGCATGGTGTGGGAGGGGGATCTTACCCCGATTCAGATTGGCATCCTCGATAGGGTTGAGCTGTTGCTGCAAAAGGATCAAGACGCCTGCGATACTGCAGTTTGCCCCTTATTGATCTAGTTACCGCAGTCCTGATAAAACGGAACCTTATCTTAATATTCATTATAGGCATTTAGAGCTATTTTGAGAGCTTTTCACTGTTAATAACTATCCTAGTTATCCCCAAATAAAAAAGCCCAACCGGTTAGGCTGGGCTCCTTTAAGTGAGTGTGTTGTCTAGCGACGAGCTATTACCCATACCGCGTGAACGATACCAGGGATGTAACCCAATAGGGTCAAGAGAATATTAAGCCAGAATGCACCACCAATACCGACTTGTAGGAAGACTCCTAGTGGTGGCAACAAGATCGCGAATATAATTCGAATTAAATCCATATCGTTTCATCCTCTTTATTTATAAGTATTCAGTATTACTTTGGCTATCGTAGCTTGTTTCGGCAAGCCTAGTACGCACCTTTACACAGTACCATGATATTTATTGCGTAATGATGAGAAGATCAGAAAGAGTCTTTACAGTCGATTCAATTAGTTCATTAAATGAAATAATGAACTGCAATTTAGGTTGATTACATAAATTGAGTTATCCGCTAATCTACACTTAATGATTCATCAATAAGGGCTTACAACATGATTGACCAACGTACTGCACCATACGCTCTATTACTTCTTCGCCTTGCGCTAGGTGGTTTATTCCTAATGCACTTTGGTTTGAAGTTCTTTGTCTTTACGCCTGCCGGAACAGCGCAGTTCTTTGAATCGCTTGGGCTTCCTGGCTTCACTGCCTACCTTGGTATGGGCTGGGAATTGATTGGCGGTATTGCGCTAATCTTAGGCTTTTATGCACGCTTCTTCGCGATCACTTTGATCCCAGTATTGATTGGTTCGATTGTGATGGTGCACGGCGCGGCAGGCTTTTTCTTTAACAACCCAAATGGTGGTTGGGAATTCCCTGCTTTCTGGGCGCTAGCGCTACTGGTACTTGCACTAGCGGGTGATGGCAAATGGGCTCTAAAACCTACTCTACGTTCTTAACAGGGGGGTTACGATGTTAGTGGAAGGTAAATGGACGGCAGATTGGCAACCGGTGCAAGCGACTGATGAAAAGGGTGGTTTTGTACGTCAGATCTCAAGTTTTCGTGACTGGGTTGTTGCGCCCGAACAAGCAACTCCTGAGAGCAAATTTATCGCAGAGAAAGATCGCTACCATTTGTATGTCGCTTACATTTGCCCTTGGGCATCGCGTACGCTGATGGCTCGTAAACTGAAAGGTTTAGAAGAGGTGATTAGTGTATCCGTTGTAGAGCCTGCATTAACCGATCAAGGTTGGCAGTTTGGTGATTATCCAGGTGCTAACATCGATGAGCTAAACGGCGCGCAGTATATGCATGAGCTGTATACCAAAGCTGACCCTCAATTTACTGGTCGTGCGACGGTTCCAGTACTCTGGGATAAAAAAACACAAACCATTGTTAGCAATGAGTCCGCTGATATTGTGCGCATGCTTAACTCTGGCTTTGGTTCTTTAGCCAATAACGATTTCGATTTGTACCCAGAAGACTTGCAAAGCGACATCGAGATCTTAAACGAGACTATCTATCCGAAGTTAAATAACGGTGTATACCGTGCCGGTTTTGCAACAACGCAAGTGAGCTATGAAGAAGCTTATCACGATGTATTTGAGATGCTCGAGACGCTGGAAACGCGTATGTCTGACGGTCGAGACTACTTGCTCGGCTCAGCCTTTACTGAGGCCGACATTCGCTTATTTGTGACGCTGATTCGTTTTGATGCGGCTTACCACGGCATATTTAAATGCAGTCATAAACAACTACGTGAATACCAACACTTAGATGCATACGTAAAACGTATCATTAATTTGCCTGGCATTCGTGAGACCGTAAATCTGGATCACATCAAGCGTGGCTACTATTCAGTAAAAGCGCTCAACCCTACGCAGATCGTTCCTGTAGGTCCTGATATGAGTGCTTACGGCCTATAGTACTTTTTATGAGTATTCTCAAAAGCGAACCACTGGGTTCGCTTTTTTATGGACGGCGCTTTAAACCGTGATTGGGTTTGTATTGTGCTGGGGCATAACCACGTACGATATCTTCTGAGCGCAGTGCCTTGTGTTTGCTAGTGCGACCGGAGACTCGAGCACGCCAATTACGAAAACTGGCTGGTTTTAATTGGCCGCGCATTAATTTGATTACGCTACTTTCGTTTAATCCATATAAGCGCTCAATGGCTTCAAAAGGGGTGCGATCTTCCCATGCCATTTCGATGATGCGAGATAGGGTTGCATCATCAAATGCTGCGGTATGACTCATAGTCCAACTCCTAACCTAACCAATAAAAAGGCCGCGATCATATGCGCGGCCTTTGCCTATCGGTTATACGTTAGCGAGTTTGAAATCGGTTTTGGTGGCAGTGATTTTTTTTACCAAGAAGGCTAACAGCACGCCGTACATAGGGATAAATAAGCCGAGGCTGATGATCAGCTTGAAGCCATAATCTGCCCAAGCAATGGCTTGCCAATGGCTCGCCATAAAGGCGTCTGGGCTTTGGTAAAAAGCGATACCAAAGAAGGCTAAGGTGTCCAAGCCATTACCAACGACCGTGGAAGCAGCAGGCGCGATCCACCAGCTGCGCAGTTGGCGTAAACGATTAAACACATGCACATCTAATAGCTGTCCTAAGATGTATGCCATCAAGCTTGCAATCGCGATGCGGGCGACGAAGAGATTAAATTCACTCAGTGCGCCAAGGCCTTGGAATACGCCTTCATAGAACAGCACGGAGAACAAGTAGGACGCCAGTAGGGCCGGAATCATGACTCGGAAAATAATCTTACGCGCCAGTACGGCACCAAACACGCGGACGGTTAAGTCCGTCGCTAGGAAAATAAACGGGAAAGTGAACGCCCCCCATGTAGTATGGAAACCAAAGAGCGTGAATGGGATTTGAACCAGATAGTTACTTGATGCGATGATCAAAAGATGGAAGGCGATTAAATAGCGCAACGCCTTACCTTGTTGCGCGGGAGTAAACGAACTCATAGCGTTACCTTTTTAGTTAGTTTGGGGTGAGGGAACCCAAATGCTGTTGGTATAGTTCAACCGTACGGTCAAATAAGGGCGCTGATTATACATTAACCAATACCAGAGTCCATGCTATAAGCTAGATTCGAGAAAGGAGCGCTTACCATGAAGCTAGGAAAATTGATGATCAGTGCTGTAATCAGTGTGGTGGCCTCACTCGCGCACTCTGGTTCATTACATGTTGATAACGCCATCGAATTGCTCGCAGTGGATGGTCATGTGTTGAAATCACTAAACACGACACCACGGGACTTGAAGTCTGGGGAGCATCAGTTGGTGTTTCGTTATAAGAATCGTCTACGCGATGGCAATACTGAGGTGGAGTTCAAAACCTTACCCTATCTGATGACATTTACCACATTGGCTAATGACAATGTTCAGCTGCTAGCACCGGATTTATTTACCAAGAGCCAGGCCGAATTGTATTTTAGTCAGCGTAATATTTGGCGTGTGCAATTCAATAATGGTGCGATTAAAGCATTTAATTATCAGATATTTACAGAGCAGCATTTGCCGAAAGAGGCGATTCAGAGAGTGCTTGACCAATACAATCGCGCGCAAGGGAATGAGTTTGTTCGCGAACCGCTTGAAGACCCAGATAACAATGATCTACTGAAATCGATTCAGCTGTTGTACTTGCAAGCCAATGAAGATCAGCGTCAACAAATAAAGCGATGGATAATTAAGCAATAACTTAACTTTTAGTAAGCACTAGGAACCCACTGTGTTTCCACATTTCTTGAATTTATGCCCCTATAAACTATAAGGGATTTAAATATAATGCCATTTTTTAGATTTGGATGGCTCAAGGATGTTGCGACTGCTTCAGGAAAATGCCCGACTGATTATTCGGTCTTCAATGGTCGCGTTCGCGTGTGCTTTGCTGGCGCTCTGGATGGCCCACATCACTCAGCAAAAAAGCCAATACAAAGAGCTGAAAAGCTATTCTCACTACACCTTAAATTATGCCAGCGAAGTCACAAAAGACTTAAAGCTGAGCATCTCAGAAGCCCATCATTCCCCTCATGAGATTTGTTCTGAGCAAGACATTGCTTGGCTACGGACTGTGCTTTGGAGCCATAAGTATTTGAAAGATATCGGCCGTATGGTGGATGGGAGCATTCAGTGTAGCGCTGAACGCGGTTGGTTGCCTTTTCCGATTACACTGCCACAGCCGGACAAACAACTTAGCAATGGCGTCAATGTCTGGCGTAATTCGGCACAGATCGTCGGTACCCTGTTCGAAGCCGATATGGCACAGGATGGCAATGTTATCACCATTACATCACCGTTTGCTTTTGATGCGATGCGTGAACCAAGTGCGAACATTTCCGCGATTGTCGTCAATCAAAGTACTAACTATGTATTCCGCTCATTTGGTTTGCATGCTGAGGCATTGGCAGAGCAAATGACACGTTTACCCAGTTGGTTCAGCCATACGCCCTCAACCACCTTACATTATTACGATTGCTCTGAAGTGGGCCTGTGTGTGTTAGCGGAAGATCGTGCTTCTGGTGTGCTAGGGCTTTCTTGGTTAAGTACAAGTATGATTGCCCTGCTGGGCGGTTTTGGTGGCCTTGGCATTAGCTCGTTAATTTACCGTAACCATCGCCGTCGTCATTCTATGGCGCACCATCTAAAAAAGACGATTCAAAATAATGATCTGAACGTAGTCTTCCAACCCAAAATTTGCCTTGCCAATGGCCGCCCAGTTGGTGCGGAAGCACTGGTGCGCTGGAATAGCCATTACTTTGGTATGGTGTCGCCGGATGTGTTTATCAGCGTGGCGGAAAAGAAAGGCTTGATTCGTCAAATCACGCACTTGGTGATTGAGAAAAGCTTGAGCAAAATGCAGCATGTATTACGCGCCAACCCTGATTTTAAGCTGAGTATCAATGTTTCGATTCAAGACCTGATGGATCCAGCGTTGCTACCTTGCATTGTAAAAAACGCTGATACCTTTGGCATACGCTTGGCGCAACTGGTGTTTGAGATCACCGAACGTTCCGCAGGCGACCATGACCGCTTAGCTGAGGTGGTTCGAGAGTACATTGCGGCCGGAGTTAGCATTTCTCTGGATGACTTTGGTACGGGTTACTCTAACTTGGCGTGGTTAGGGCATTTGAATGCGACGGAAATCAAAGTCGATAAATCCTTTACTCAGTCGATTGGTACTGGCTCGATTAACCAGACCATGTTGGATGCCATTTTCAGCTTATTGCAAGGGCTCAACGTGGTGTGTGTGTTTGAAGGCGTAGAAACCCAAGAACAAGCGGACTACATTTACCAAGCGTGTCCCGAAGCACAAGTGCAAGGTTGGCTTTATGCCAAGCCGATGATCATTGCGCAGTTTGAGTCCTATTTTGAGCTCGCTAAACAGAAAGGTTAGCAGAGGATTCTAACGAGGGCGGAACTTGTTGGCTAACCACTTGAGCGCGTCCCTTAGACTTGGCCTCATAGAGGCTCTGGTCGGCTTTCGAGATGAGTTTCTCAATAGGATAAGCGAGGCTGGTTTGACTCAATGTGGCCACCCCTATGCTGATGGTGACGTGATGCTTGGGCGTATGGCCATGGGCAATATGCGCCTGCTCGATTGTCGCCAGTAAAGTAGTCGCCAATTCTGCCGCTTGTGCCAAGCTGATCCCAGGGACGGCAACAATAAACTCTTCTCCGCCATAGCGTGCCAGCATCCCCGTGTACTGCTGCGTCACGCTGCGTAACAGCTGGGCTACCTGGCGCAAGCATTGGTCGCCGGCTTGATGGCCGTAGTGATCGTTGTATGACTTAAACCAGTCGATATCAATCATCAATATGCTGAGACCATGGCCCTGCTGTGCCCATTGTGGATAGCTTGAATTCAGCCAATCAAAGAATGAGCGTCGGTTGGGGATCTGTGTTAGATCGTCGGTATTACTTTGCAGATGCAATGACATATTTAGCTCGCGTAAGCGCTCATTGGCAGCTTCCGCAGCCTTACGAGCACTCTGAATCTCATCGCGCGCACGGTCATTGGCATCGACAAACATGGCAAAGGTTTTACCAATCACGGTGATCTCATCCTGCCCTTGCTGAGGAATTGGCTCGGGGTTGCCAACGGCATGCTGCTGCATCACCGAGCTGAGGCGGTTCAAGCGCCGTACGATGTAATGATGAATCAGCCAGTAGGTGAAGCCGATCAGGCCTAAAAAGGCCAAGCTAAAGAGGGCGATCTGCAGCGTGACCCAATCGATCAATTGGCTGTGGTTCTGGGCGGCGTTGTTGGCGCGCTGTTTGACGATTAAGTAGAAGTCGTAACAGACGGTACTGAGGCGTTGCGCCAGCAAACGCGTTTTACGCATGGCCGCGAGCGCTTCTAAGCGCGATTGATCTAATTGGTCCTTAAGCTCTAACGTTTCAGCGATGTTCTCGAGCAGCTTCTGACGTGCCTGTTGTTGCACTTGAGTTAAGCCGCTAAGGCCTTCCAGCGCCGTTCTGATCTCTTCTAGCTGCGCTTTGCGGCGTGTCAATAAGCCAGGGCTTTGTGCATCCAGCATTGCCAAGGTGCTGCGGGATAAGTTCAGCACAAAGGCGCTGAAGGGGCCATTGTCTGCGGACACATCGAAATTGATGTATGGCGCCACCCATTGCTGACGCTCACGATTTAAACGCCCCATGCGCAGTTGTAGACGTTGCTGATTCTCAATGCGCTCATAAAAAAACACCAGCTGATCGAAGTAGGGTTGTGTCAGTCGGTCTATCTCCGTCAAGGCGGCGACTTCTTCTGGGGCTTCGGCTGAGAGCTTGCTGCGGGTCACGATAAACGTGCGGGTAATGTCGGTCTGTAAAATGTTGGCGTCGATGTTACTAAGACGTTGCGTCACACTTTGTTCCATCGCCTGAGTCGCGATGAGCTCTGCATCCCGTGATAACTCCGCGGCCAACATGGCGCGATCATAATAGGTCTGTGTGACGGTTTTAAATTGCTCTGATTGCTGCTGTAACGTCCAAATACCGTAGCCACTAGAGACTAAGAAAAACAGGATGATCCCAAGTAATACAATATTTAGACGCACGCCAAGCCGGCGTAGCTGGGGGACTGAAAATAAGCTTGGCGTACTCATCGACACGGCTACTTGAAAGGTGGCGCAAACAGCACGCCACCATCACGCCACAGGGCATTCAGGCCTCGCTCTTGGCCAATTGGCGTATCGGGACCGAAGTGGCGATCGTAGATTTCTGCGTAATTGCCGACCCCTTTAATCACTCGATAAGCCCAGTCTTGGTCTAAGCCCATCTGAGGGCCGATATCGCCGCTAACACCCAGCAGATTTTGTACTTCCACATTCTGGCTGCTTTGTTTGATCTGATCGATGTTTGCTTGGGTGATGCCTTTTTCCTCCGCTAGGATGGTGGCATGCACCACTGAGCGGACGATTTTCTGCCATTGGGCATCATCGTTACGAACTGTGGGCCCAATCGGCTCACGAGATAAGGTATCCGGTAAAATAAAGTAGTCGCCATGATTGTCGACGCGGTTGGCAAGATTGGTGGCTAGATTCATGCGATCAGCACTGTAGGCATCACAGACGCTGCCACGGAAAAAGCGATCGCCATTGGCGTACACGACCTTGGTATCCAGCTGTTGTGTGCTGATATAGTCTTCGAGGTTCTGTTGCGTGGTGGTGTTGCCGGTCACGCACACGGTCTTATCATTTAAATCCGCCAGTGTTTCAATGTTGGAGCTCTTGCGCACCACAAAGCCTTGGCCATCGAAAAGATACAGTGCTGGAAAGCTGACTTGGTAAGCGTTTTCGCGACCCAAAGTCCAAGTAGAGCTGTACATCACCACATCGGTACTGTAATCCACCAAGGAAGTAAAACGGGACGTTGGGCCCACCTCAACAAAGTTCACGAAATTCGGGTTCTTAAGCACTGCCGCTGCAACACCGCGACAAAACTCCACATAAAAGCCTTGCCAGCGCCCCTCACGGTCTAAAGCACTGCGCCCTGGATCGTCGGGGTAGACGCCACAATTGAGGTCACCCCGTTGTTGGATGTCTGTTAAGGTGCTGGCCTGTGCCGTCATAGCGGCCGCACTGATCAAGGCGGTCAGAGAGAAGGTGTGCAGTAACGAAAGCGCGCGCATAAACAGTCCTAGCTAAGCAAGTGCTTGATATGAAGGTATATCTATTACTTATGACTAATAATATAGAGAACTTTTAGGCGCGCTACCATCGTTGCGGTGATGTTCTTTGATAAAAGTAGCATATTGCCAACTATGATCAGACATCATAGTTGGCATAGCGCAACTCTATGTACTAGCGTTGGCTAGTGTACTAAGTTGGCGGTCAGAACGAAGGCGTCCATGTAGCCTAGCTCGCCATCGATTGGCTTAATAGGGGACGCGTAGTGGAAGAAGCGGCGGTCGTTGAGCACAACGAACTCACCATTGTTCAACGGGTGCTTCATCATGGCTTTAGAATCCTCATGTAAGTGAATGCTTACATCTCCGCCAATAATATTGTGGCGCTGGATCACGTAAATACCAATGCGGTCGAAACCATCCTGATGCACCCCTTCTGGTGCTACCTCTACTTGATGATGGTCGGCAAAGATACGCATTTGGTGCACTTCGATGGTGCTGCCATCGGCAATGTCGGCCATTTTTTGAAAATGCTCAAACAGTTCTAAGAAGGCTGAGTCGGCAACGGTTTGATCTTCAATTTCAGGATAGATACGCTCAACGTTACCTTGGAAATGGTTCACGCTTTCGTCTTGCACAAAGGCCTTCGTAGGTAGGCGTTTGAGGCTGTCGTTACGAAAGATAAAACGCGAATATCGGCGTAGGCGGTAAGAGCCGTCGGCATAAGGGTTATCAGGTAAGTTATCAAACGATGGTGCCAAATGACTGACACTGTCTTGTGGTAATTGCCCAATTTCTAGACGAAACGCCTCTTGAGCGGATTTGGTCGTCAACATGGTAATATCCTCCCCGTCGCTGGCAGATCATGTCCAACGCACGTGTTCTTCATGAGTAGGTAAACTCATCTATAAGTGTAGACGGGAATCTAACAATGCGGAATGCCGCATGACATCGGCAAGGTAGGAGCCGGCGTGTATCGCACCGACTCCCGTAGGATTTTTATTTGGCGGTGATAACAGACATCACCAATTCGCCATTCATACGAATTGGCCCATCTGCCGTTGCTCCTAGGGTGTATTCAAACACGCCGGTATGCATGCCACCAGCTTCACCGTGCAGCATTAACATTAGCATGTCACCTGATGCGACGGGTTCTTGCAAAATGGCGTTGACGTTATTGTTCGTCCCTTTAATGACGGGGGCATAGCCTACCACTGGGCCTGGCTTCATTGAGCTATCAGTACGGTGAACGACTAACCAGCCATTAGCGTCCGACTTCACCATGTTTGCGCTGACATAACCATGGGAGACATCTTGGTCGACACCTTTCACAGCCACTTCGTGATG
Organism: Marinomonas aquimarina; assembly: GCF_900089755.1. Classification (GTDB taxonomy): domain Bacteria; phylum Pseudomonadota; class Gammaproteobacteria; order Pseudomonadales; family Marinomonadaceae; genus Marinomonas; species Marinomonas aquimarina. Next base: position 9,765 of record NZ_FLOC01000013.1, read on the forward strand.
GCCTGCAAAAGCAATACTGGCGCCAGACAGGGCCAAAGTGAGTGATAGGGTTTTCAGTGCTGTAGTGTTCATAGTTACCTTCCTGTATAGGGTTCATAGATGCTATTAACCACTAACGAACGACATGTTAGCCCTATGACATACGCAGGCAATTGGGAAACGTCTCACAAAAACATCATTTTATTCCTGTTGTTTATGAATCAACCCTTTTAAGCACAGCTCGAGGAACTCTTCCGCCGGGATGGGTTTGCTGTACAAATAGCCTTGCAGCTGATCACAACCGATGTCGCGTAGGATGCGTTCTTGGGTGGCTTGTTCGACACCTTCTGCCACCAGTGCCATGCCAAGTTGCTTCGCCAGAGTGGTCACCGCTTTGATAATCGCCAGATCATAATTCTCTTGGTCCTCTTGTAAGTGCGACACAAAAGAGCGGTCAATCTTCAGGGTATCCAGCGGCAGATTGCGTAAATAGCTCAAGGATGAGTAGCCGGTGCCAAAGTCATCCAGAGCGACCTTGATGCCCCGCGAGCGAATGTAATTGATGATATCGGTGGAGTTTTCAATATCCGTAAGCAGCTGGCTTTCGGTAAGCTCCAATTCAATTAAATGAGGCGGCAGCTGGACCTTGTCGATGGTCAGCATCAGACGGTCTAACCAGCTTGGGTCTGACAGCTGGATAGCGGAAACATTGATCGCCACGGGCAGGTCAATGAGGCCGATGTCATTCAGACTCTTGGCGTAGCGGCAGGCGTTTTCAAAGATCCAATCTCCCAAAGGTAAGATGGCACCGCTCTCTTCGGCAATGGGAATAAATTCCACCGGTGATAGCATGCCTAAGGTGGGGTGATTCCAGCGCACCAACGCCTCATAGCCACAGACGCGGCGTGACAGTCCGCCGATTTTCGGTTGGTAGTAAAGCTCAAATTCTTGATCTTCTACCGCTTGCAGTAGGCTCTGTTGAATCAGCTTGCGCCGCTCAATCTGTTCTTGAATAGATTGGGTAAAGATCATCGAACGGTCGCCACCGGTTTGCTTCGCAATGTACATGGCGGACTCTGCATGGGAAATCAGTTCATCATCGTCGTTGGCGTCGACGTTGAGCTGCGCGGTGCCGATACTGCAGCTGACTTTGATGATATGGCCGCGTATCTTGTAGGGTTCACTTAATGTCGCCGACAGGCGTTCTAGCAATTGATTGAGGTCGATGTCCTCCCGTGCATCAAAGCGAAACGCCATCAAAAATTCATCGCCACTAAAGCGGCCGATCAGTTGCTCCTGATCTCGTTGAATCGGGTACAACAAGGCATCGTTAATCTCATGCCAGACGATGCGGATACGCTCCGCTAGAATGGCAATCAAATCGTCGCCCACCACATAGCCATAGCGCTCGTTAATTTCTTTGAAGCGATCTATGTCTAAGTACAGTTGCACTAGGCGATCGTTAGGAGCAACGGTGCGAATCATGCGTGCTAGGAATTCGCGGTAGCAATGGCGATTATAGAGCCCCGTCAAAGGGTCAATGTTGGCCAGACGCTCTTTTTCGTGGAAACTTGGGCTGCTGTTACTGGTTTCATGAAACACACCGACGTAGTGTGTGATTTCGCCCTCGTCATTGCGTACCGCTTGGATTTTGAGCCATTTCGGGTATACCTCAGCGTTCTTGCGGCGATCCCAAATTTCACCTTCCCAAACGCCATGGGTGGTGAGGGCATGCCACATCGACTCGTAGAACACTTTACTGTGCCGACCAGATTTTATTTTCGCTGGTGGTTGACCAATTAACTCATCTTCGTGGTACCCCGAAATGTCTTGGTAAGCTTGGTTGACCTGCAAAATAATGCCTTGGGCATCGGTCACGACCACTGCATCACGAAACATATTCATTACAGCAGGGGAGAACGGGACATTGGTTAACAAGGCTTCCATGAATACCTACTCAAAAAATAAGGGTATTTAAGACTATAGAAACCAAATAGAAGAAAATTGATTTAGCGCAAACTTGCACACAATGTGAGCAAAATTTAACAAGCGTGGCGAGTGTTCGCCACGCTTGTTTGAGGGTTAACCTAAGGCGTTAGGAAGCCATAAGGCGATGTCTGGGAAAATGCAGAGCAGCAAGGCTGCGACACACATCAAGACGAAGAATGGGAAGGAAGCTTTGGCGACCTTACCGATTTTTTCACCGGTTAAGCCCTGCAACACAAACAGGTTAAAGCCGACTGGCGGTGTGATCTGACCCAGTTCTACCATGATCACCAAGAACACACCGAACCATAGCGGATCAAAGCCTGCTTGAATGACGATAGGTAAGGTAATCGGCAAACTCATAACCGTGATCGAAATGCCATCTAGGAACAGTCCCAATAACACATAGAACAACGCCAGCGCCAACAATAGCCAAGCCGGAGATAAATCTAGGCTGGCAATATAAGTCGCCAATTCTGCCGGTAAGTGCAGATACCCCATGGCGGTTGATAACAGCGCAGCGGTAATCAAGATACTGCACACCATGGTGGAGCTCAGTAGGCTGCCAACCAAGGCCTCGCGGAAGATCTCGACGTTTAACTGGCGCTCTACCAGCAGCAACACCAAGGTGGCTAATACCCCCACCGCTGCCGCCTCAGAGGGGGTGGCAATACCGGTATAGATGGCGCCCATGACAATGGTGATCAGCAGAATGACTGGGAACAATAAGCCTAGACTCTGTAACTTCGTCACCGTCGTGCCGGTTTCTTTGGGAGCAATGCTCGGGTCCATCAAGGCGCGCGTCATCAAGTAGCCAGTGTACAAAGCTGCGACCAACAGGCCTGGTAGTACGCCAGACATAAACAGCTTGGTGATCGACACTTCTGCCTGTACCCCATAGACGATCATCACGATCGACGGTGGAATCAACAGGCCTAAACTGCCGGCCCCTGCCAATGAGCCAATCGATAATTGACGGTCGTAACCGCGGACTTTTAACTCATTGGTGGTGATCTTACCCACGGTTGCCGTCGTCGCGGCACTGGAGCCACTGACCGCCGCAAACATGGCACAACCAAACACATTGGTATGCAAAATACCGCCTGGGATGTGACGGGTCCAAGGCTCTAAACCACGGAACAAACGATCGGATATGTTGGAGCGAAAAATCAGCTCCCCCATTAAGATAAATAAGGGAATGGCGGCCAACTCCCAGGAGTTACCGGCACGGAAGATAATTCGACTTAGAATGGCTCCCGCTCGGTCGATACTGACATCACCAATCATAATCAATGACAGCAGGGCCACGATGGCAAGCCCTGAAAACACCCAGACACCCATGCCGAGTACCACGAGAATCAAGGCAATCACGCCCACGGCGGATAATACGATTTCCATATTTGGCGTCCCTTAATGTTCTTGAGTATGTGTCGCAGCGCTGTGCAGTTCCGGCGATTGCTGGCGGAACAACAAAATCAGCGCGTGGGTAAACAGGGTGAAGCAGAGTAAGCCCAGTCCCACTAATACCAAGCCTTGGGGAATCCACAACGGCGTTTCCATGATCGACTGGCTGGTGGTGCCACGTTTGAAACTGCGCAACACATTGGTTTGCCAGTAGCTGTAAATCCACGCAAACATGGCGAAGGAGACCAAGGTGGCAAACAGATCAAACAACCAGCGTTTGCTCTCTGGCACCCGCTCGATGATTAAGCCAACACGAATCAGGCTGCCGCGCTCCAAGCTGTAGCCCAGACCGAGAAACGTCAGCGTCGCAACGGCATAACCGACAAACTCATCCAACACATAGGTGGACGTGCCAAACAAACGCAGCACTATCTCTAGCAAGATATGCCCTAAAATATAAACAATCAGTAACATGGCGATGCCCCCCGACACCTTATTCAGGAGTCGGGAGCAGCCTAACAGCAGGTTTAAAAACATTTATTTCTCTTTGTTGAATTCCGCAAGAATCGCTTCACCGCGCTCACCGGCATCTTCTAACCATTCAGCCAATGCTGGTTGAGCGGATTCCTGTAGGTGCTGCATAAATGGCGCAGGCAATTCACTGTGGATGGCAACGGAATGCTCTGCCAACTCTTGGTAGTTGTCTTTGACACGCATACGCACGGTTTGCCAGTTATGCTCATCGGTCAGTTTGGCAGCTTCCATCACGGCGGCACGCTCATCGTCAGAGAGGCTTTCGAATTCATCACGGTTCATGTGCACCATGTTGAGCGGGATGGCATATTGGATTGCACTGTAGTTGTCCAAGTGCTCCCAGAAACTGCCACTGGCGCCCGCATCGGCAGAGGTTAATACCGCTTCAATGCCGCCGGTCGACAACTGTGGCACCACATCTGCCCAGGATAGGTTTACCGGCGCGGCGCCCGCTTCACGTAGCGTCAAGGTACCGTTTTTGTCGTAGGAGCGGATCTTTAAGCCTTCCAGTGACGTTGCTGAATCGACTTTTTCTTTTGACCAAATACCGCTGGCAGGCCATGGTGAGGCGTAGAGCAGAATCTGATCATTGTCTTCAAAGATCTCCGCGTAATAGGGCTTAGCGATTTTGTAGAGCAGCTCGGCTTGATCTTCCCCTTCCACTAGGAAAGGCAAGGATGACAGAAGAAAGATAGGGTCAATGCCTGCCATAGAGCCCGCTAGGGTGTCGGCAATTTGCACGGCATTATCGGCCACCGCATAAAAGTGGTCTGCGGATTTGTAGCCCAACGCCCCACCTGAGTGCAAGGTGATGTCCACTTTGCTATTACTCAATTCCTTAACCTTCTCGATGAAAAACTGATCCCCTTGGGCGTGAATCGAATTGGTGTTGTATTCGTTCGAGAAATCAAATTGAGCCGCCACAGCGAAGGAGGCGTTTGATGCGATCAATGCAGATACTAATAAACCAGATACTCGCATAATTCTTCTGTCCCTTTTCCATGAATGTAGATTTACTATAAGGAGTCTAAAATTGAAGCGCTAGTGCTATTGGCGAAGAGTGTCGCATTTATGACCAGCCACACCTTGCAAATTGGTTACGCAACTTCTGGGCCAAACAGGTAAAGGAAAGACGAAAAATCCGTTAAATGGCCGAGGTTCGTATAATAGGCTAGGTGTGTTCGAACGCCGCTGAGCACAGTGAACTAGGAGGGATCATGGCAGATTTTATCGTGTTAGGGGCCGGCATGGTGGGCGTCTCCAGTGCGCTGGCCTTGCAACAACATGGGCATTCAGTGGTCCTAGTGGATCGCAAACAGCCAGGTTTAGAAACCAGCTTTGGTAATGCCGGTATTATTCAAACCGAAGCGGTGGAGCCTTATGCCTTGCCGCAAGATCTGGCCACCTTATGGCGCTATGCCATCGGTACCAGCAATGATGTGGTCTGGAAAACCATACCGACCTTGAAGATGGCACCTGCCTTATGGCGTTATTTTCGCAATTCCGCCGCAGCCAAGCATCATGCCATTTCCACCACCTATGCCAAGCTGGCCGCCCAAGCCACTGCTGATCATGCCCCTCTGATTGAAGCCGCAGGAGCGGAGGCGTTAATTCTGCGTCAAGGCTTAAGCATGTTGTATCGGGATGAGCCCAGCTTTGTTCGAGAAAGCCAGCGTGCGGAACGTATTGAGCGGGAGTATGGCGTACGTTCACGTATCCTTGACGGAGTGTCTTATCAAGCTGAGGAGCCGGCTTTGAGCCAAGCCCCCGTTGGCGCCATTCATTGGCTACAAAGCTGGAGTTGTCGCGACCCAGGTGGGCTGACCCAGGCCTATGCCGATTTGTTCGTACAACGTGGTGGCACACTCTTAGCCGGTGATGCCAACAGCCTGATGGAAACCGGGACTGGTTGGCGTGTGCAAACGCCATCCGGTGCCATCACGGCTGAGCAGGTGGTGGTGGCGCTAGGACCATGGAGCCCTAAGTTGCTGAAACGTTTTGGCTACCACATCCCGATGGTCTACAAGCGTGGTTATCACGGCCATTATCAAGCCACGATCCCTCTCAAGCGGCCCTTCTTAGACGTGGCCAACGGTGTGCTGGCAGCGCCCATGAATCAAGGCATTCGTGTCACGACTGGGGCGGCGTTAGTGGATCTCAATGATCCCGCTGAACCGAAGCAGTTGCAACGTGGGGTGACTGCACTGCGCACCATGCTGGAGATGGGCGATCGAGTGCATGAGAACCAATGGTATGGCACACGTCCGTGTATGCCGGATATGTTACCCGTGGTGGGTAAAGCACCGAAGCACGTGCGTATGTGGTTCCATTTTGGTCATGGCCATCAGGGCTTCACTCAGGGGCCGACCACGGCGAACATTTTATTGTCTGAGATCGCCGGTGAGCATCAGAAAACTTGGGATGCCTTGCTGCCGCAGGGACGTTGTTAGGGGAGACGGACATCTAGGGGCAGTGTTTCTGGATGCTTTTTGCGAACTTGTAAACAAAAAGAAGATTAGAGCTCAAAGCTTTAAATGCGTGTCTTATGTCGCTAGTTTGAATGATGAATTAACGCACAGGAGGTACATATTATGGCAACAGCAAACAGCTCTACTCAGACCAAAAATGGTACTCAAGCGAAAAGTAATGCCCAATCTAAGGCCCACGATGCCGTCGATAAAGCCGCGGAAACAGCCCACAAGGGTGTGGATGGTGCAGCGGCCGCTGCGGAAAATGGTCAAGAACGTGTGGACGCTGTGGCTCAGCAAATCAGTGAGCAGGCCCATCAAATTGCTGATACTGCCCGTGAGCAGAGTGAGAAAGTGAGTAACGCTGTGGGCACCTACGCCAAGGAGAACCCTCTGAAAACCGTGGGCTTTGCATTCTTAGCTGGGGCCGTCGCCGCCAGCCTGCTGTGTAAGCGTAAGTAGCGCCCTGTAGGCCTTCATGGAAGCAGACCTATGATGACACCAGAACATCATGACCACACGTCGGACTCGCCCTCTAAGGAAGAGGCCGTGACCGCCGATCAGCTGACATTAAGCCACAAACAATGGTTTAAGAGCCTTCTCGGTCTCGGCGCTTTAGAAGCCAAGATCTGGATCGCTTCCAGTGCTCAGCTCGTCGCTCTGATGTGTGGTGTGGTGTTCTTATTACTGACCAGTTGGCTGCTGTTGATTGCTCTCATCGCCACTGCAGCATGGTATGCGGGCTGGTCATTGTTGGCGATTTTAGCCATTGCTTTGATCACCACCTTAGTCAGCGCAGTAGTGTTGGCGTATCTAATACGACGCACCCTACAGCGCATGGATCTGACCCGAACACTGGATGCCATCCTTTCAACCGACAGCGAGGACGACTGATGTTTGGTTTAAACAAGATGTACCGTGAGCGAGAACAGCTCTATATGCGTTGTCAGCGGGCGCGAGCTCAAGCCGATGAAGATCGAGCCTTGGCTAAGCAGAAAACCCTTGACGCTGTTTCGAGTACGAAAGGTTTGTTGGTCAGTTTTGTACTGGGGTTAACCACTCAATGTGACGCGGCCCAGCAGGCTCATCGTAGCGTGCTAAAAGGTGTGCAAAACGAGCTGCTGGGGGTCATCAATCAGTATTTGGCAGCGCGCTTTCAGGCACCGCCAGAGTCGCCTTCAGAAACAAAAGACTAGCGCCAAGCCGGGTGTAGAGCGCATTCGCCTTGTTCGCTCGAGACCCACATTTCGCCATCTTGGATGGTCACATTTAATTGCATGGTACGAGCACACAAGCCTTCTAAGGCTTGGATTTCCGCTTCGGCAAATTGCAGCACACGCAGATTATCAAAGCGACTTAACTTACCCTTGTTTTGCTCCCACCAAATATCCGATTTGTCGTTATAATTCACGATCACTACGTCTTGAGCGCGGCCACAGGCTTTGCGTAGACGCTTCTCATCAGGCTGGCCTAATTCGACCCACAGCAGAATCTCGTCAGAGAAGTTTTTCTGCCACAAATCCGGCTCATCTTCGGTGCTGATGCCCTTGGTAAAAGCTAACTGCTCATCGCCGTCTTTGTCATCTGCCAGCAAAGCAAATACCGCGAGACGCGCCATCATGCGTTCTTCGGTCTCAGAAGGGTGTAGTGCAAGGGTTAAATCGTAACTTTGGTAGTGGTGTCGATCCATGTCCGACACTTGTACAGAGGCTTTGTAAATCGTTGCTTTAATAGCCATTTCTTGTGTTTCAACTATTCAGAAAAGATGCCGCGCATTGTACTCCTAAATGGCAGCCAATGGTGCTCGTTTTGCGCATAAACACACAGGGTATTTGATTTTTGCGAGTATTTTAGAGGGGCCGATCTCTATGTAATTCAATTAGCTTGCGCCTGTCTCGTCTCGTGCCTCGACACCGACGCGTCGGCGCTAATCAAACACATAGAGAGCGTCCCTAATGAAAGCCAAGAAGCGAAGTGTTTTAAGACAGTTTAAGGATAAAGCCACCAATCACTTTTGAGGTCTAATTGGCTGAATTCTATGCGTTTAATTAGCGCAGACGCGGTCGAGGAACGAGAATTGCGCAAGCTAATTGAATTGCATAGAAGTCAGCATCTATAGACGTCGCATATCTGTCGAACTAAGCAATGATAGGTTATCTAGAACACTTTCAGCACTTTCAGCACTTTCAGCACTTTCAGCACTTTCAGCACTTTCAGCCCTGAGGGCCTTTAAGCTCAAATTGTTTTGGCCAATCACGGTAGTTAAACACCTGGCCTTCGTCTCGAATGCGGGCGATCTCGGAAAGATCAACGTCCGCGTACACCCAGCCGGCCTGATCGTTTTCCCCTTGCACTAAGATGCCGTTGTCAGGGAAGCCATAGTCTACCGGTGTGTAGACGCTGGCGCGGCCGGTGTTGATGTCAACGGCTTCTGACCATGGCGCGTGACCGATGGTAGGGGATTGCACCACGTAACATTGATTTTCCAAGGCACGGGCCTGACAGCCGATACGCACACGGTGGAAACCGGCTTCGGTATCGGTACAGCTTGGTACTAACAATAGGTCGGCACCGGCGGCCACTTGCTGGTTGGCGATCATAGGGAATTCGGAGTCGTAACAGATATGCACGCCGACGCGGCCAAGGTCAGTGTCGATCACCTTGATCTGGTCTCCGGCGCTGATGTGCCATTGCTCGTTTTCAAAGCGGGTCATGGTCAGCTTGTCTTGGAAGCCAATCAAGCCGCTTGGATCGAACAAGTTAGCACGGTTGAGAAAGCTGCCATTGTCCTGAATCGTTGGGAATGAACTTGCTAGAATCATCACGTCATGGCGCTTGGCTAGCTCCATGTGCAAGTCATGGAACTTTGGTAAAATGCTTTGCATTTCATGCAGTTGGCGGCTGAGGTCGCGGTAGACCTCTGCACCAAACAAGGACGCCAGTTCCATGCTGCCGTATTCAGGGAACACCAACAATTTGGCATCTTGCTGTGCGGCCATGGCGACCCAGCTATCAAGTTTGTCGGCAAACTCTTCCCAACGGTTAAAGAAGCCAATGTCGTATTGGGCCGCAGCCAGTTTAAATGCGCTCATAATCGTTCTGTGTTAGTGATCTAAAGGTTTCATCCAGAAGGTCATGGGTTTCAATGACTCTTCGTTTTCGCCCACTTCTTTCCAGCTAAAGTGAGTGGCGAGCTCTGGGCGCTTTTGGTAACCACGGTTACGCCAGAACTGATCCAACGGTTGGTAATCCGCCGGACGGGCTGGATGATCGTCTGGGCGCTGTACGCCACAGAAGCAAGAATATTTGATGCCATCTAGGCTGCGAGCGTGGTCTTCTCGATGATCAAAAAACGCCACGCCTGCGCCTTGGCCACGGTATTCGGACAGCAAAACCGATTCACCGCAGTAAAAGATCTCATCGATGTTTAAACCCGCGTCCAGAAATGGCTGTTTTACTTCGGCCATTTCATGACGCAGTGGCACGCCAGTGGACGCACCGACGACTTTGTCGCCGTCAAACGCCAATACGATGACGCTGTCTGGGGCTTCGATGTAGGTTTTTAAATAACGTGCTTCGTAGGCCAAATCCCCATCGTACAGATAGGGAAAGTCACGAAACACCTGCATGCGTAGCTGTGCCAGCTCATCTATGTATTGATTGAGAGCTGGGCCAGAAAGTCGTTGAAAAGTCAGCATTGGCGTTTCCGTCTCTCTAGGATCTTAACAAGATAGGGCTTAAGCAGAAACTTGAGCGATCCAGTCACCAAGGTTGTAGTAGTTAGTAACGCGCGCTACTTTGCCATCACGGATATCGAAGAAAGCGCCCGCAGGTAGCTTGTAAGTTTGGCCGTTGGCTTCTGGTAGGCCTTCGTCAGTGGCTAGGTACTCACCTAGTACAGTGAATTCTACCGCGGCACGGTCGCCTGCTTCGTTCGACATTACGACGATATCAACGATGGTTTCTTTGTAGTTCTTGTTCATGCGATCCATGAACGCAGAAAACGTGTCTTTACCTACTTCACGGTCACCTTGGTTGATGTCGTGTACCACGTCATCAGTTAGTAGAGACAAGAAAGTATCCATATCCTGAGCGTTGAAGGCTTCGTAGTATTTTTGCAGTAGCTGAACGGTTGCTTGGCTCATGGTGAACTCCAAAGTTTAAAAGAATAGAAAAGCGGCATCTTAATCGTGCCGCTTTAGATGTGAAAGACTCGCGTTTCTGGAGTGGTCAAATCATGCACGTCTATGTCGCAAAAAGAAAGACTAGATTTGGGTGACTTGGTTACGACCATTGTGCTTTGAAAAGTAGAGTGCTTCGTCAGCGCGTTTTAAGAAAATATCCCGCTGCTCTGAGGTAGCGGGAACCGCCACACTAAAGCCGATACTAATGGTCACATGAAATGTCTGATCACCATAATGAATGGCTTTGTCGGCCACTGCAGTGCGGATGCCTTCCGCGATATTTAAGGTCTCGGCTTCTGTGCGATTTGGCAAGACTAAGCAGAATTCTTCCCCGCCATATCGGGCACACAGATCATGGGGGCTTTCGGTAAATTGTGGGAAGATCGCTGAGATATCACGTAAGCACTGATCACCTGCCTGATGGCCATAGTGATCGTTTACTTTTTTGAAAAAGTCGATATCCATAATCAACACGGCAATGGGCCATTGTTCGGTCATGGCAAGATCAAATTCCTCGGTAAACCTATGGTCGAAATAACGGCGATTGGCGAGGTGAGTAAGGCCATCTGTTTGACTCATTTTTTCCAGCTCAGTATTTGCTTGGGTTAGTGAGTACATGGCCAGTTGTAGTTCGCTGGTTTGTTCGGCGACCTTTCTCTCTAAGTCTTCCTTTGCTTGGCGTTCAACGTTAAGCGCGTGTTGTTGAGCTGTTATTTCTCTATGGCGTGCTTCTAGACTGCGTTGTTCAAAGTAGACCGACTGGGCTTGGGCTTCGGCTTTTTCTAAGCGTTCGCGGTTAATGCGCTCGGCCAAAGCCATCGACAGCAGCAGAACTTCAATAGTGAAAGCCACATTTTGTAGATAATACAAATCCATCGAAAAGGGAATGATGTCGGTAAGTCCCATCATAAGCACAAAGGTTGCTATCAATAATGGGGACCACGCAATGGTGATGTATTTGCCTGATGGGTCTCCTTTGTACCAAACGCAGCTCGAGATCCAAATACCAATTGGGCAGCTGATAACGGCGGCAATGTCGATAATCCAAATATACCAATCTGCAGGGATCGCGAAGGCACTAATCAGCAGCAGGAGCCATGAGCTGATGGCGAGATTGCTCAATTGCAGCACCATGCCTTTATGATTTTCGAGGGACAAAAACTTTCGTAAAAAAATGCTGGCACTTAAAAAAGCAATGGGGACTGAAAAGCGATAAGTATGTTCCTCGACCCAGTCGATATCGAAATGGATAAAGTGCAGGTAGTTACTGGATGTACATAGAGTGTAGAAAATAATCGATGCGACATACAGGCAGTAGGTGGCGTAGTTTTCTTCATGGGTGAAAATGAACAGTGATAAGTTATAGGCAAGCATCGCCAACAGCACGCCATAAAATAATCCAGTCAGAACACTGCGTAGATGCGTCTCTTTAGCATGTAAGTCCGGCGACTTAAGTGTTAATGGTAGGATGACCTTTTCGGCACCAGAGACTTTTAAATAGAGAACATAATGGCCATTTTCTGGTAATCGAATGGGAAAAGATAGGCGATCATCAGACATCGTCTGAATGGGGTTCTGTTGATTCAATAGACGCCCAGTACGACGGTCTAATAAGTACCATTCGACCTCTGAAAAATTCGGCCAGCCGAGTTTCAGCACCCAATCGTGAGGGGCATTGTCCGATACATTAATATGTACCTTGAGCCAAGATGTCGTGTCGATACCAAGGTGTAAAGGCAAGCTATTAGGTGTACCCCAGCTATCTGGAGGCTGTCGGTGAACGTCTAACAAATAGCTTTGCGCGAGGTCTTGGCGGTAGCTCAGGTATGGGCCTAAGGAATATTCTTGAACGCCGGCATGAATGCTCAGAGGGGGCGGCACAGACGCCGCCAATGCACTTGTGCTTGCGATGACGCAGAATAGCCAAATCCATAATGCGGCAGCAAATTTTTGCATCCTAAATGCACCCGTTAAATCAAGTTATATTAGCCAAGTCTTAAGGGAGAAAATGACACGATATGCGGGACGCTTCAAGTAGTATGCTGTTGCCAATGCGTTATCTTATGTTATTTGCTTAGCCTTTAAGCCTTACCTTGCCACCAGCGTTTAGTTCGTACTTCGGAGCCTCGGAACACTTCACCGAAAACTGGAGTGCTTAAGGTGACTTGGCTTTTCGCTGCGGCCTGCTCGACACGTACTAATGGCTCTTGCCAAGGGTGAAACGCCAAATCAAAGGTGCTGTTATGCACAGGTACCATGATGTCACCTTGTAGGTCTAAGTGAGCTTGTACACTTTGTTCGGGTGTCATATGAATCTGGGGCCAGGCTTTATCGTAGGCGCCGGTTTCAATAAAGGTCATGGTGAACGGGCCGTAGCGCTCGCCAATCTCTTTAAAGCCTGGGAAATAGCCTGAATCGCCACTGAAAAACAGGGACCCTGCGCGACTTTTGATGACCCATGAGCCCCATAGCGTTTGCTTGGCGTCGCTTAAGCCGCGCCCAGAAAAATGCTGTGCCGGGGTGTAAGCAATCATTTGACGATCACTGTGTTCTTCTTGCCACCAATCAAACACCTTCATGTTGGTGGGCATCACGCCCCATTTTTGTAAGGTCTTGTCGACGCCTTTAGGCACATAAAACTCATAGGTTTTGCGCTTTAACTGTTTGATGGTGGCCTTGTCTAAGTGGTCGTAATGGTTATGAGAAATCAACACCTTATCGATCAGCGGTAGCTCAGCTAAACTGATCGGGGCAGGGTGAAAACGCTTAGGGCCGGTAAACGACAGTGGTGAAGCGTGTTCACTAAAGACCGGATCAATCAACCAGTATTCGCCATAGTGTTTGATCAGTAAGCTGGAATGCCCCAATTTGACGATAAACACATCATTGTGGGGCAGCGCGTCGAGTTGTTTGCGGGACAGGCTTTGTACTGGAATAGTGTGCTCGGGCACAGTACCGACCTTCTTTTCAGTAAAGAAACGGACATAGAGTCGCAAAGTCTTCATGAAGCCGTTCGGGCGGGTGCGAGGCACATTATGAAAAGAGCCCTGTTGATGATGCGCAACGGCAGTGGGGGGAGTCGTGCGCTCAGACTGAAAGCAAGGACGCTGCATTTGGATTTCCTGTAGTCAAACCTCTATCACTCTGTTTAATGAGGTGTGCTGTGATGGAAACAAGACTGAAATTGAGGTAAAAAAGTGTAACAAAGACGGCCTATATCGCGTCTTTTGTATAGGAGCATGCTTGCAGCGTTACCTTTAGCTGCATTTTGCTACGATAAATACGGTTTTTAAATTGACCAAAGGGACTTTATTAGTCAATTCTTAAAGACAAGAACTTAAAAAACCGTTTCTAAAAGGTTAGGGCATTATGCAAAGTCCACTATTTGCTCGTAAGGTTGCGTCCGAGTCTTCGACTCAAAAAGCCATGGAGGACAAACGAGATGTTATGGATAATGAACCCTGGAAAGTCGCACTGATCGATGATGAAGAAGATATCATTACCGTTTCTGAGATGGTGCTAAAGAGGCTGCTGGTTGATGATCGACCACTAACGTTTCTAAAAGCACACTCGGCTAAAGAAGCGATGCAGCTGTTTGAGCAGCACTCTGACATTGCCATTGCCATGGTCGATGTTGTCATGGAAACCGACCACGCTGGGTTAGACCTAGTAAAGTGGATCCGTGAAAGTCATAAAAATACCACCACACGCTTGGTGCTGAGAACTGGTCAGCCAGGTCAAGCACCTGAAGAAGATGTGATCCGCGATTACGACATTAACGATTACAAACATAAAACCGAGCTCAATTCCACGCGCCTCAAAACCACCGTTTATTCGGCGATTCGTTCTTATCGAGACATCAAAGAAGTGGAATCAGGCCATCAAGGACTTGAGCATGTGGTGCGTGCCACCACACGGGTGCTGCAAGCTGACTCCAGCCATGCTTTTGCTGTACAGGTACTCACGGAAATCGAGGCTTTAACCCAGCAAGAGGGTCTTTGCCTCAGTCTGCTTTATCAAGCCCATAATCCGCTGAATCAGCACGAAGTGATCAAGCTTCACTACGATGGCCAAACGTTGCGCCAAGAAAGCGACGCACAGGCAACGGCCTTTCCTAGTTCAGCCCAAGCCAGTATTGCCCTCGCCTTAGAGCTTGAGAGCGATGTTCACACCGATCGTCAGTTCACCTGTTTTAGACGCTTGTCGAAAGACTGCGAATGTGTGCTTTCCGTCTCCTTGCAGAGGCCATTATCAGCGCTGGCGCAAAAGCTGCTGAACGTTATGTTGAGCAAGGTGGCGATTATTTTCGAGAGCCTCAACCATCGCGAGGAAATCGAGCGTACGCAACAAGAGCTGATGTTTATTTTGGGTGAAGCCATCGAGCAGCGCAGTAAAGAAACTGGCTCTCATGTGCGTCGAGTCTCCTTGATCTGTGAGTTGCTGGCGCGCGAATACGGTTTGCAGGAAGACTATGTCCTGCTGATCAAACACGCGACGCCGATGCATGATATCGGCAAGATTGCGATTCCTGAGCACATACTGCATAAACCGGCGAAGCTTGACCCTGATGAATGGGAAGTGATGCAAACCCATGCCCAAGTGGGCCATGACCTGCTGTGCCACTCTAAAAAAGCCTTACTGATGATGGGCGCCAGCATTGCCCTAAATCACCATGAGAAATGGAATGGTGCTGGCTATCCCGCGGGGCTTAAGGGGGGGGACATCCCCATCGAAGGGCGCATTATGGCCATTGCCGATGTCATTGATGCCCTAGCTGCACGTCGCTCCTACAAAGAGCCTTGGCCGCCTGAGCGTATCCTAGCACTGTTACAAGAAGAGCGCGGCCAGCACTTTGATCCGCAATTGTGCGACATCGCGATCAAACGTTTCGATGACATTATGGCGTTGCGTGATGTCTACCCAGATTAACTTCAAAGGGTAATGGAGTAGGGCGTTGAACGAGCAACTAGAAAGCATCTTGCTACGAGTGTCTCAGTCAGACTGCATCGATGACGGCGATCTAAAGCAGGCTGCGCGGCTAATACTGGATTGCGTGGTAGAGGGCTTGGGGGTAAAACGTACCGGTATTTGGTTGTTGGACGATGATAACGAATCGATCGTTTGCCGTTTGTTAATTGATGCTCACAATAATACCGAAGTGGAAGACATCGTGCTCACTCGGCAGGAGTTTCCGAGGTATTTCCAAGCGTTGGACAGCGAACGGGCGATTCGCATCAATGATGCCTTAACGGACCCTGTCACCACAGAGTTTGTAGAGTCTTATTTAACCCCGCTTGGCATTGGTTGCATGCTGGACACCCCGATCCGCCATCGTGGCCGCATGATCGGCATTATTTGCTCAGAAGGCATCGAACGTGGCCACCAATGGAGCGATGACGAGGCAACCTTTTCTGGCGTGTTGTCGGATTTGTATGGTCGTGCGATCTCTTCTTCAGAACGCGCCAAACTGGAAGAGGCCCTACGTACGGTGAACGCCGAGTTAGAACAGACCATCGCGCAGCGGACTCAGGCGTTACATGCCACCTTGCAAGAACTCAAAGAGACACAAGCGCACCTAATTGAGAATGAAAAAATGGCCGCCTTAGGTGGTTTAGTCTCTGGTGTGGCCCATGAGGTGAATACCCCATTAGGAGTGGCGATCACGTCCATGAGTTATATTAAAGATGAGGTGGAGCAGCTACGCCGCGATTACCAGCAAGGGCGACTGGATGAACAGGGCTTTACGCATTTCCTGAGTGAGTTTGATATGGCTTACTTGATGTTGCGTAGCAATTTGGGGCGTGCCGCTAAGTTAGTGTCAGACTTTAAAAAAACTGCGGTTGATCAGAGTTCTGATATCGTGGAAAGCATTTGCTTAAAAGATACGATAGATGCCTTGTTGACTAGCTTACACCCCATGTACAAACAAAAGTTAGTGCAGATTCACTTAACCATTCCGGATCAACTGGCCATGGTGACCCACTCTGGTGCCATCGACCAGATTCTGACTAACCTGATCAGCAACAGCTGCGTTCACGGCTTTCAAGACATGGTGCCAGAAAATTGCATTTTTCTGGATGTGGCACAGGCCGGTGAGCAAGTGGTGATTGACTATCGTGATAATGGCGTTGGCATGCCACAAGAAGTCTGTCAGCGGGTGTTCGAACCCTTTTACACCACCAATCGGGCCAACGGTGGTTCGGGGCTCGGTATGTCGATTACTTATAACTTGGTGACGCAGAAGTTAAAAGGAACGATCCGTGTCCTAAACGACGTCGAGCAAGGCGTGCATTTCCAAATTAGATTACCACTGACACTGGATGAAACGCCACCCGCTAGCGCGACTCAATAATTTGAGTGGCGCTACTCAAGCTAGTTGGTGGCTGAAAGGCGACTTCTGCATGGCGCTAGTGCAAATAGATCAGCTCCAAGCTTGTTTTTGCATCAGGCTAAGGCCGGCAGTGAGTTCGATGGCCTTTAAGCGTGCTGCGGGGTCGTGCAGCGGGAATGAGAAAATTATTTCGTCGACGCCGGTCAATTCAATAAACTGTGCTAAGCGCTGTTGTACCGTTTCCGGCGCCCCCACCATGGCATAGCGCAGCGTCTGGTTGATCATCGGCATTTCCGTTGCCAACAGCGCACTTTGTAGGTCGTGCACAGGTTCTGGAAACGGGCGGTTGGCGTTGCGCCGTAGGTGCGCGAACTTAATTTGTGCCGAGGTGAAATGGTATTGGGCTTGCGCGTCGGTGTCGGCCACGGAAGCCATCACCCCAGCGGACACATAAGGCTTATCCAATTGCGCTGATGGGCGGAAATTAGCGCGATAGATATCCAGGGCTTCCAGCAGCATATCGGGGGCAAAGTGCGAGGCAAATGAGAAGGGTAAGCCCATATACGCGGCCAATTGCGCGGAGTAGAGGCTTGAGCCTAATAACCAGATTGGCACCTGGGTGCCTTGGCTTGGCATGGCAATGACGGGTTTAATCTTATTCTCATCCGCGAAATAGCCTTGTAGTTCTTGCACGTCTTCAGGATAAGAATCGACCGGACCGCCAAGGTTACGACGCAGGGCGCGAGCGGTGGCCATATCTGTGCCTGGCGCTCGCCCTAAACCAAGGTCAACACGGTCTGGGAACATTTCGGCGAGGGTGCCAAATTGTTCCGCAATCACCAATGGCGCATGGTTGGGCAGCATGACGCCACCAGAACCAATTCGAATGCGCTGCGTCACGGAGCCAATGGCGGCCAACATGACAGCGGTCGCGGCACTGGCAATGCCGCGCATGCCATGATGCTCGGCCAGCCAGATGCGCTGATAGCCATGGGCTTCTGCACATTGGGCTAGGGCTTTACTGTTGCTGATGGCGTCGGCGACCGTTTGACCTTCGCCAATTGGGGCCAGATCTAAAATGGAAAATGGGATCGACATGGGCGCCTCCAAAGATTGCTATGGCTTTCAACATGCGGGCAATAGCAAAACTTGGCAAGACTCAGGCCGACATTATCCTTGTTTTTTAGGGTATTCAATACCACTCAGGCAGCGATGGTAGAGCCAGCCAACCAGTACGATAACGACACAGCCACTGAAGATGGGATTAATCACAAATGACCAAGGGGCTTGCATCAGCATAATCAATAATGGGTTCGCTCCTGCGGGCGGGTGCAGTGTGTTGGTCAGCATCATCGCCATTACCCCAAGGCCTACTGCTGCGCCGAGCATCAAGGGGGTGTTATCCCCATAATGGGCCATGGCTAAACCTATGCAGGCGGTTAATAGGTGACCGCCAATGATATTGCGGGGCTGCGCCAAGGGGCTCTGCGGTAAGGCAAATAAAATCACCATGGTGGCGCCAAACGGCGCCATGATGCCGAGATATTCTGGTGACAGCTCTCCTCCCATGGCCAATAAAGAAATGCATAAACAGGCCCCTAGGCCTGCGACCAGTGCTTTTGGTATCGGATGAGCATTGAGTGCACGCAGCAGCATAATAACCTCAGACTAATGGTAGAAAATGGTGGTAGACCGACTTGTCTACTTGCGAATGGTAGACAGATCGGTCTACCTCTGTCAAACTTTTCTAAGAGAGGAAAGTTATGACGAAACGAGACGACTTGATCAAAACCGCGTTTGAGCTGTTTTACCAGCATGGTGTGCACAGTGTCGGCATCAACCAGATTTTGGCTGAGACGGGAGTGGCGAAGAAAACCCTGTACAGCCATTTTGCCAGTAAAGAAGCCTTACTCGAGGCGGTGATCGCCTATCGCGATGAACGCTTCCGCCTTTGGCTGTTTGGTTTAATGGACGCGCACACTGACCCCGAGGAGGTGGTACAGGCCATGTTCGATGGCCTAGATGACTGGTTTAATGACCGGGTTGATGTCTTGATGCCGTTTCAGGGGTGTTTCTTTGTTAAGGTCAATGCTGAGTTTTTACAGCATCGGGTCAATGAGTTGTGTTTTGAACACAAGCAAGCAATCGTCGACTATCTGGTGCGACGTTTGTCGCAACATTATGCTGCCGAGGCGGCGCAGCGGCTGGCCAGTCAGTTGGCTTTGCTTAAGGAAGGGGCCATTGCTCAGGCCTATCTTGGTAAGGATCGCCAAGCGGCGCAGGTCGCATGGCGCTTGGCTCAAGGTCTGTTATCCACAGGCCGCTAAGGTGTTAGCTGGCCAATGCGGTAATGACGGGGCGCACACAGTTGCGTCCGGCATTCTTGGCCGCGTAGAGATGCTGGTCCGCTCGCTCTAGCAAGGTTTCTAGCGATTCGCCCGGTTGAAACTGTGCCACACCTAAAGAGGTTGTTATGGGGCGCAGGCTTTGACCGGTCTTCTTATTGGTAAGGTTCAAGCGACTGATGCGTTCACGCACATCGTTGGCGAATTTGGCCGCGCTTTTGATGTCTGCATTGGGCAGCAAGATAGCGAATTCTTCGCCACCAAAGCGGTAGGCTTGGGCATCGCGGGTCTGGGCACAGCTGGTTTCTAAAGTACGTGCCACCGACTGAATCACCTTATCACCGAGCAGATGGCCGTATTCATCGTTAAAGGGCTTAAAGTGGTCGATGTCCACCATTACCAAACAGGTGTTGTCCGCTGAGGCGGTATAGATGGCTAAGTCTTCATTGAACTTACGACGGTTATTAATTTCCGTCAGCCCGTCTTTGAACATCTGTTTTTCCGTCTCAGCAATCTTGGCTTTGAGTGCTTGAATTTCGGCGTTTTGCTTTTCTAGCTGGGTGCGATAGGTCTCGGTTTTGTCCATAAAATTACGCGCAATGGAGACCATTTTATGGGCTGCTGGGCTGTCTGCTTGAGACGCTTCTTGGGCCATGATTTGAATGTCTTTGGATAGGGACTGATTCAAATCCTGAGCATCACTCATGGCGGTGGCTGTGGAGGTGCCTATGGAGGTCACCACCTGATGGATGTTGTTCTGCATTTCCACCAAGCGTTCTTCGGCTGAGTTAACGATGAATTCGTCGAGCAGTTTATCGCACATATAGCTGTCACAGTGCCCCAAGCGCTTAATGACATCGTCGATGCGCTGGGTTAGCTTTGGCAGCTCGCCAGTGGTGTAGTTGTACCACAAGGTGTAATAGGGCGGCGTAATAGGGACGTTATTCTTTACCATCATAGGGATGGTTTGACGGAAATACTGGTTGATTTTGGAAGCAGAGTTGCTCGGCACAGTATTGGTCCTCAGTGAATCGAACGAACGGTCAGAAATAGCAAGAAATAAGAATGTTATAATAGCATGTAATCTTCGCAGCGGCGTTGCTTAAGCGTTAAAAAAACCGATGTTAGATCAATATTTCCGACATCTAAGCCGTTGAAGAGAAGGCCATTAGCTGGAATGAAATGGCTTATCGCTGGTAAGGCGGACAAAGCCTTTGACTAGATTGTATACCGACCACAGCCACACGCCGAGCAAAATCAGATAACCAAAGAAAAAGATCGCGAACAGGAGTCCGATCACACTCATGATCAGGCTCCACCAGAACACGCGGGTGATGTTTTG
The DNA here is from genome assembly GCF_900089755.1 of Marinomonas aquimarina. Taxonomy (GTDB): domain Bacteria; phylum Pseudomonadota; class Gammaproteobacteria; order Pseudomonadales; family Marinomonadaceae; genus Marinomonas; species Marinomonas aquimarina. Next base: position 30,338 of record NZ_FLOC01000013.1, read on the forward strand.
AAAGTGATCGTAAAACACAGAACCTTTGGCTGTGTTGGCCTTGGCCATGGCCCACACAGCGCCCACTAACCAAAACACCCCTGTGACGAGCCCTAGCAGCATGAAAATGTAGGCGATCAGCGCATTTTGTTTGGCTTGATCGTCATGAGGCGTCATTGGAATATCGTCTAAATCCATCTGCTAGGCCCTCTGTTAAAACTTTAGTCTAGCTCTATTACGCAGTTAAAAGCGATCACTACGCGGTCTTTTTGACCAAAGTACGGCAGTGCCGAATGTTTCAAGTACGACGGGAAGATCACCACTTGGCCTTCTTTTGGCGCGAAGTCCCAGAATCCTTGGCCGCCTAAATAAGCGGTACCCGGATCGGCGTAATGCTCGGCGTTGACGCGTGGATCGTAAAAGCGGTTGATACCATTACGTGCTTCAAGATTGGCTTCCCCTGGTTCAAGGTAATAAATGCCGCACCAAGAGCAGTTCGGGTGTGAGTGGGCATCGTGATAGCCGCCATTTTGGGTGATGTGGTACCAAGACTCGATCACATGAGCATAGGCTTCACTGTCTTCTGGCCAGTGTTGCTGATTGACCTCAAATGCGACCGCGGCAATCAACTCCTCCACCATACGGCGCAGCTCCATCACTTCTGGCACCTCGTCTTCCAAAAAGTCCAAACGGCTTTCTGACAGATTATGTTTAGCCAATACGGCCACATCGCTGTCGACAGCATTGTCCTGTTCTTGCTGACGCTGGTAGATGTGCGCCAATAAGGCGTCTTTTAAAAACTCATGATCAGCCAGATCGGTAACAAACAGTGGTGTGGTCCAAGCCTCAATGGCTTCAATGGTTGGGGATTCCATCAGTGTAGGTGCTCATGCATTGAATAAAGCGCCATTGTAGCAGAGATTATTTACGAGGAAGATGACGCAACCCATTGTACCGCGTCTTCGTATTTCTCAAACGCACGCATCTCGCCTTTGATAAACCAGGCGCCAATTTTGGCCGCCATCTGCTGCCAAGACTTATGTCCATAGATGGCGATCTTGTCGATGTTGTTGCCCATCTTCAAACCCAGACGAAAATCGTCCCAAGCGGCACGTAATTCCCAGCCATCAAAGTCGCTGATATCCACCAGCATTTTTATATGCGGTTGCTCAATGGCCGCGAATGCCGCCAGCAACATCGGGGTAATGCTCTGATAGTCGTCGTGTGTTAAGGTTCCGGAGGCTTTCATAACCACCATCATTTGCTGATTGTGGCGCTCGACCCCGACAGAAATACCATGGATCTTGTCAGACATATGTACTCTCCTTCACAAGCTGCTCCTGTCACTGTAGAACAGTTTGGCAGAATGCGCAGGGGCTCGGGTCGGATAGAGCATTTCGCCTGCACTCAATCAATAAAGCGTGGCGTGGCGCTACTGCCTACGAGCCTATCCCGTTAGTATCGGCATGGCCTCATTCACTTATTGGATTAAAAGGTTTTTATCATGCAGCCATTAGCAGGATTGCTAACTCAGTATTTTGGCTTCGATCAGTTTCGCGAAGGACAGCAACAAACGATCGAGCAATTGTTGGCCGGACACTCATCCCTGTCGGTGTTTCCCACTGGTTCAGGGAAGTCGTTGTGTTATCAATTGACCGCCACCCAACTACCGCATTTAACGCTCGTTATTTCCCCTTTGATCGCCTTGATGCACGACCAGCTGGCGTTTTTGCAGAGCAAAGGCATTCCTAGTGCCAGCCTGGATTCGACGCAAAGCAAAGAAGACAGCCAAGCGGTGATGCAGCAGGTCCGTGACGGCCACATTAAGATTTTGATGATCTCGGTGGAGCGCTTTAAAAACGAGCGCTTTCGTCGTTTTATTCAAGCCGTGCCAGTGTCTATGCTGGTGGTTGATGAAGCTCACTGTATCTCGGAATGGGGTCATAACTTTCGCCCAGATTATTTAAAGCTACCGCAATACCAGCAAGAGCTGAACATCCCGCTGGTGCTATTGCTGACTGCGACCGCAACACGTCGTGTACAAAAAGACATGGCGCTGAAATTTAACATCGCGCCGCAGCATATCGTGCAAACCGGCTTTTATCGTCACAACTTGGATATCGACCTGATTCCAGCGCAGAGGCAGGACAAGCCAGCTTTGTTACGCCAAGTGCTGAACGAGACGCAAGGGGCGGGCATTGTCTATGTGACGCAGCAAAAAACCGCCGATGAACTGGCGACGAGCTTGCAGCAATCGGGCTATTCAGCGGTGTCTTACCACGCCGGTCTTGGTAACGACGTTCGAGCCGCCATTCAGAACGATTTTATGGCGGGGCAGACGCGCATCATCGTGGCCACCATTGCCTTTGGTATGGGCATCGATAAGTCTGATATTCGCTTTGTGGTGCATTACGATTTACCCAAATCGATTGAGAATTACAGCCAAGAAATTGGCCGCGCTGGACGTGATCGGCAGCCCAGTCGCTGTGTCATGCTTGCCAGTCTCGACGGTTTACATGTGTTGGAAAACTTCGTCTATGGCGATACGCCTGAGCCTCACGCGATCCAAGCGCTGCTACAGGAAATCTTTAGCAATACGGTCAATGGCGAATGGGAAACGCAAGCGTACGGCTTGTCTCAGGTCACCAATATTCGCGCCTTGCCGCTGAAAACCCTGTTGGTACAAATGGAACTCGCGGGCGCCATCATGCCGCGCTACAGCTATTACAGTGATGTGAAACTCAAATGGAATCAAAACCTTGAGCAAATTCGTGCGGTCTTGCCTGCGGAGCAGCAAGACGTCTTTAACCTAGTCGCGCAGCATACGGCGTTTAAGAAAATCTGGGGTGTGCCGGATTTTGAACGCTTGCATCAACAAGGCTTAGAGCGAGCTACCGTCTTAAGTCTGCTGGAGCAACTGGCGGACCGTGATTTGATTACCTTGGAAACCAAAGGGCTGACGGAAGTCTATGGTGTGCAGAGCGAGTTGCTCACCCCGGAGCTTGCTGAAGCGCTACAGCAGTATGTGACTCAGAAACAAAGCTCGGAAATCGAGCGTATCGCGACCATGATTCGCTTCTTTGAGCTCGACCGTTGCTTAAACCATAACCTCGCCCGGTACTTTGGCGACCAGCACGCACCAGAGCGCTGCGGTCATTGCTCTGTCTGCCGTGGCAAGGTGCTGTCATTGCTTGAAAAAGACGGCTATCAAGTGGTAGATAGCCTTTCTTCTGACTTGCAATCGGCCAAACTTTGGTTACTGCAAAAGCTGCCCCAAGCGCAAGTGACCCCTGTGTTGTTAGCGCGTTTTATGGCGGGGCTGACACAGCCGCTGTTTACCAAGTTGAAAGCGCGTCAGCAGCCTAGCTTTGGTAAGTATGAAGACGTTGCTTACCAAACACTATTGCAACAAGCTCAAGAGTTATAAGCCATAAACAAGGGAAACTCGCAGAGTCTCCCTTGTTTGATTACTGCTCTATTTGAAGCTTTCGATGATTTGCTCGTATTCACCACTGGCTTGCAGTGACATTAGCGCTTTGTTGAAGGCGTCGCGCAGTTCTAGACCGTTGGCCGTATTTTTCGAGAACATCACGAACACTTCTTGCTCATTGATCGGTGGTAACACGATCGATAGCTTAGCGCTGTCTTGACCAGTGGATTTCGCGATCGACTTTGCCACATCTAGGGTGCCAGCATAGAAATCCACTTCTTTGTTAAACAAGGCCGTCACCGCTTCTTTCTCCGTGGTGAAGGTGCTCATATGTGGGAATGGATGCTCATCAAAGGTGTCCCCCACCACAGAGTCCGCCAGTTTACTGATACGGTATGAGTTGAGCTCATCGTAGGATTTGATGAATTCCACATCGATGCTGTCGAGTTTCACCAAGCCGGTGAACACGCTGTAGATTGGCAAAGAGAAATAGTATTTCTCAGCACGTTCTTCAGAGTAGTAGGCGCCCACCACGGCATCTTTTTTACCCGATTCTCCGTCCTTTAGAGCTTGTGTCCAGCTGGTAAATTCTAGTGTGTAGTCGCTGCCAGACTGAGCCATCGTCTGTTTCACGATTTCCGCCAGCACGCCCTGTCGGTCTTCTGTTTCACCAATGTAAGGCGGCCAATTGAGCGTGGTGTAGTTCACTTCTTGTGCCAGTAGAGGAGTAGAGAGGGCCAAGCCCGTCAGTAGTAATAGTTTGTTCAACGCTTTCATTTTTATTCCTAATTCCTTTGTGAAGTTGCAAATATATTTCAAGACCGACTTAGAAACCACGGGCTAGGTCATAGGTTCGGCGTAAAAGGTGGCACTTAAGCCCATTAACGATAGGCGCTAATCCTGTTGACGAGTGGTAAACTAGCGCCATCTTAATTTATGGTTCACACGGTGCTTGTTTATGAGTTTCTCCACCCTAGGTCTTGATGCAGAGCTACTGTCAGTCCTCGATACGCTTGGCTATCAAACACCAACGCCAATTCAACAAGCGGCGATTCCTGAAGTGCTAGCGGGCCATGATGTGATGGCGGGCGCGCAAACCGGCACTGGTAAAACGGCGGCGTTTGCCTTGCCTTTGATCCAGCGTCACCTTGCACGTGAAGAGTCTGAAAAAGTCATTCGTGTGTTGGTGTTGACGCCGACGCGAGAGCTGGCGCAGCAAGTGCACCAAAGTTTTGTCAAATACAGCCAAGGCTTAGGTCTAAATGCGGTGGTGGCCTACGGTGGCGCGAGCATTAACCCGCAGATCGATGCTCTAAACGAAGGTTGTGATGTGTTGGTGGCAACGCCTGGACGTTTGCTAGAGCTTGCCATCAAACAGCTGATCGACTTAAGCACAGTCGAGACCCTGATCTTGGACGAAGCCGATCGTATGCTGGATATGGGCTTTATTATCGACATCGAACGCATCTTAAAACGCCTGCCTGAAACACGCCAAACGCTTTTCTTTTCCGCGACCTTTAACGATGAAGTGTTTGCCCTGAGCAAAACCATTTTGAAGCAGCCAAAGTTGATCGAAGTAGCCGAGCGCAACGCCACCGCCGCCAAAGTCGAGCAGCGTATCTATGAAGTGGATAACAAACGCAAAGCTGGCCTAGTGGCGTACTTGATTGGTTCAAAAAACTGGCAGCAGGTGTTGATCTTTACGCGCACTAAGCAAGCGGTGGACGATCTCACCAAGGAGCTTGGCAAAGATGGTATCAGTGCGGCAGCGGTGCATGGGGATAAGTCCCAAGGCGCTCGTGATCGTGGTTTAGAAGAGTTCAAAACCGGACAAGTGCGTGCCTTGGTCGCAACCGATGTGGCCGCGCGGGGCTTGGACATTGAGCAGCTGCAATACGTGATCAACTACGAGTTACCGTACAACGCGGAAGACTACATTCACCGAATCGGACGCACTGGCCGCGCGGGCAAAGAAGGCTTGGCCGTGTCCTTGGTATCACCAAAAGAGAAGTACCTGTTAGAAGACATCGAAAAACTCACCGGCGAGCATTTTGTGCCACAGTGGATGGAAGGCTTTGAACCCAATTTAATGGTGCAAGAAGAGCAAGCCAGCTCGAAGCGCAAACCATCGAAAAAAGCCCTTCGTGCCAAGGCATTAGGACAAAGCGGTGGTGGCAAACCGAAAAGCGGCAAACCACGCCGTCGCTAATATAAATCCTATGAAGCTAATGCTGCATTAGCTTCATAGCGTTTAAAACATTCTCTACCTCTCATTACATTCCCTTCGAAAACTTATTTTGCACATAGTTGCAAAATTTAACGTCACTGCAACATTTGCCTTCTATCGTTGCTCGTAACTTAATCAAGTAATGAGCGATAGGGATATGTCTGTAATGACTGACACAGCTTGTTCGACCGCCTGGCAACGGTGGCGTTACAAGTTAGAAATTGCCAAGCGAGCACCGACGATCTTTATTGGTCTCGCTTTGCTGTTTATTTTTGGCTGGCTGATTGTCGCACCGATTGTGAATATGATGATGGAAATGTTCACGGTTCAAACTGGCGATGAGATGCGCGTTGGCGCTGAAGCGGGTCAGTTCACGAGCTACTACCTTGAGCGCGTATTTTCTTCACGCATGTCCTCGATCATCTTTTGGAAGCCTTTGTGGAACACTCTGATGGTCGCCGTGATTTCCATGGTGTTGTCCATGATCATTGGTTCTATCTTGGCTTGGTTACTGGTTCGCACGGATTTGATGGGACGCAAGTGGTTGTCTACTGCTCTGATCATTCCTTTCATGTTACCTGCGTGGACTTTTGCTTTGGCTTGGACAACCTTGTTCAAGAACGCCACCATTGGTGGTCAGCCTGGTTGGGTTGAGAATATGGGCTACCAATTACCAGATTGGGTGTCCTATGGTGTATTTCCCACCATTGTCATCATGACGTTGAATTACATCCCGTTTGTGATTTTGTTAGTCGGAAATGCGCTACGCCGCCTCGATAGTCAGCTGGAAGAGGCGGGTAAAATGCTTGGCGCCAGCCGACCTAAAATCGCCTTATCTATTGTCTTTCCTTTAATGCGCCCAGCCTTGATGTCTTCGGCACTGTTGATCTTTGCTGATGCGATCGGTGAGTTTTCTGTGCCGTATGTACTTGGATTGCCCGTTCATTTTGAAACTCTAGCAACTTCTCTTTATCGCGCTATTGGTACTCAGCAAACGGGTGTCGCAGCGGTCTTTGCAGCCGTTATTTTAGTGTTTGGTATTGCCACATTAGCGCTGGACGCTTGGATGATGCGTGAGGCACGCCGTTTTGCCATTATCGGTTCAAAAGGCGCTATGGAACGCCGTCAATCCTTGGGTATTTTACAGTGGCCGGCAACGATCCTAGCACTTGTGATGGTGTTCATCGGTGTGGTGGCACCATTGGGAGCCTTGGCGCTGTCGACGGTAATGCATATTCCTGGGCGCTTTGAGTTCTCGAACTTCACTCTGGATTACTGGATCGGCACCAATCTAGACACCATTGCCATGCAAAATGGCATTTTGTTCTCGTCAGAGTTTTGGGCGGCGGCTTGGAGTTCTATCAGTATTGTCGGCAGCGCTTCCATTTGCGCTGGTATTTTGGGGCTGCTAACAGGCTACATTGTACTGCGTTCACCGCTACGTGTGGTCTCGGTAACTTTACGTCAGGTGACGTTCTTCCCATATTTGGTACCGGGCATCGCCTTTGCTGTGGCATTTCTAACGTTGTTTGCTGTGCCGCATGGCCCTATTCCTGCGCTATACGGTACGCCTATTATTCTGTTCTTAGCCTTAATCGCGGATCAGATGCCATTTGCTAGCCGTGCGGGCATTTCTGCGATGACACAACTTGGCAGTGATGTAGAGGATAGTGCTCGTGTATCTGGTGCTGGTTGGTGTCGTCGAATGTATTCGATCATTATCCCGATTCAACGTAACGCCCTAGTGACCGCTGTGTTGATGCCTTTTATCTCAGGCATCAAGGGCGTCAGTCTATTCATCATTCTTGCCGTGCCTGCTACGGATGTTTTAACCACTTTTTCAATTCGATTGATCGATTTTAACTACACCCAAGCCGCCAATGCTGTGGTTTTGATGATCGCTTTAATTGCCTTACTCGGCACGATAGTCATTAACCGATTGACTCGAACCGGCCTAGCACAAGGACTGGAGAGCTAACCCATGCCAAACATTACTCTGAACAATATTTCAAAGCGTTATACACCTGATCATCCGCCAGCGGTAGATCAAGTATCCATGGAGATTGAAGACGGTGCTTTTATGTGTGTGCTGGGGCCTTCTGGTTGTGGCAAGTCGACTATTTTGCGCATGATTGCCGGTCTTGAAAACTTGACCGATGGCGAAATCGCCGTCGCTGGAAAGTCCCTTGATCATGTTCGCAAAGGGATCTTCGTGCCACCAGAGAAACGACACATTGGTCTTGTGTTTCAGTCTTATGCGCTATGGCCTCATATGACTGTGGCGCGCAATATCGAATTTGGTTTGAAGCTGCAAAAAATGCCTGCGCAAGAGCGTAAACAACGTGTGGCGGACATGATCGCTATGCTCAAAATAGAAGGGCTAGAAGATCGCTATCCTGCGCAGCTATCCGGTGGACAGCAGCAGCGTGTGGCGCTAGCACGCACGTTAGCGATGAACCCTGGTGTACTGCTTTTAGATGAACCGCTTTCTAATCTAGATGCCGCACTTCGTCTGTCCATGCGCGCAGAGCTGACCCGACTACACAAAGAGTTTGGTACAACGATTGTGTTTGTGACACATGATCAGTGGGAAGCCATGACGCTTGCGACGAAGATTGCAGTGATGAACAAAGGCACCCTGCAACAAATCGGTACGCCAGATGATATTTATGAGCGTCCAGCTAATCGCTTTGTTGCTGAATTTATCGGTAATCCTCCAATCAATATGCTGCCTGTCACATCCAGCGTGGCCCAGCACCTGATCAATATCTCTGGCTTCTCAATACCTTCAGAGGCTAGCACGGATCAAGCTATGTTAGGCCTTCGCCCAGAAGGGTTGCAGCTTAGTACAGATGCTTCCGGTAAGGGATTCCCTGTCGTCATTTCCGACATTATGCCAACTGGTGGTGCTTGGATTATTGAGTTACAAGCCAACGCTGTCACTAGCGAAAATGAATCCTTTAGCTTGGTGTATACCACGCAAACTCCACCATTATGGCGTAAAGGTGAGCATGTCTTTTTACGTGCTGCGCCTCATGCCATGCACTTATTTTCCAAGGACGGAGAGCGTCAATCTCTGTCGATCAACTCGAAAACTGCCGCGTTTGCGGAAATGAAGACCCCTAATCTTTGTAAATCCAAAACTGAGGACATCCTATGATTCGCAAAATCTCCAGCCTACTGTTGGTCGGTACCCTAGCTTCTACTGCTAACGCTGAAAAGTTTGATCTTGATGCTTTGATTGAAGCTGCAAAAGCGGAACCACCACTGTCAGTGTATGACTCGACCGGTAAAATTAAAAAGCAAGCGGAAGCCTTTGCGAAGAAGTACGGTATTGAAACAACAGGTACAAAAATCAAAGCGGGTGCCAATATAAAAATGGTGGTCAGTGAAGCAAAGGCAAACAACGTACGCTCTGACGTTGTGATCATCTCTGATGTACCAGCCGCGTCAGCACAGCTGCTAAAAACGGGTTACACCTACAGCTATGTACCTGAAGACATGGCAGATAAGATTCCAAGCCAGTTTAGAAGCCCGCTAGTCGTATCAAATTCTCCTGTAGTGTGGTCTTACAACACTGCACTGAACGACACCTGCCCTGTGGATAATATTTGGGCGTTGACCGACCCAGAGTGGAAAGGTCATGTGTCTATGCCTGACCCTTTGAACAAGTCGGTCTACACGGATTTCTTTAACCAAATCTCCATGCACCATGACCAAGTGATTGCCGATGCGTACGAAGCCCACTATGGCAAACCTCTAAAAACAGACTTGAATAATGCTACTGAAGCATTTGTGGCGGCATTGGCTGCTAACCAACCTTTGCTAACGAACTCTGACAGCGATGTTGCTGCAGCAGTCGGTGCGCCCGACAGTTCAGAAAACTTTATTGGCATCATGTCGTCAGCAAAATTCCGTGAAAACAAAAACGGTATGAAGCTTGGCATCTGTGACACGATTAAGCCAATGACAGGCTTGTTGTATCCGAAATTTATGATGATCACCAAGGGTACGGATAGCCCGAATGCGGCGAAACTATTCGTGCATTACATGTTGACCGAAGAAGGTTACGCACCACAGGCGATTGACGGGAAAATCTCGACCAATATCGACAATAAAATCCCAGCACAAGAGCCATCTGGTGTGGCCTCTCATCTAGACGAGCTACTGAAGTATGACACCACAACGGCGCAAGATGACTGGGCTTCTCGCCAAGAATGGCAAGACCTTTGGGCGCTAGCACGAGCTGGACAACTGTAAAAAATGATTTGTAGCGGCGCCTTTGTTTAGGTGCTGCTACAAACTCTTTGTAACCCACAGACCCTGAAGTCTGTCTAAGCTATTAAAAGGTTTACTTTGAAACGATCCGACCAAATTGAGACTCGAGCAGAGTTTCTAAAATCACTAATAAAAAAAGCATCAGATCGTGCTCTAGAAGGTTTCTTAAATCGTACGGCGGGTGAATATGATTTAAAAGGCCCACAAGACTTTCTGACTGAAACGGATCTTGCTGTTGAAGCACTCATTAAAAATGAGATTGCGCACACTTTTCCAGAAGATGCCATCTTGGGAGAAGAAGGCGGGGGCGTACCGGAGCATTTTACTTGGGTCATTGACCCTATCGATGGTACCGCCAACTTTGCCCGTGGTATCCCTCATTTCTGCGTCATTATCTCTTTTTGTATTGATGGCGAAGCGCAACTAGCCGCTATTGCCCAACCTGTGACGCAAGAATTCTATTTTGCCCAACGAGGGCAAGGGGCATTTAAAAACGACCAACCGATGCGCACCTCTACAACAAGCACCATGGGCCAAGCGCATTTAGAGCTAGGCTGGTCTCGCCGTGCCACCATTGAATCGTATTTAGCCACGCAAGATACCCTGTTACGACAAGGCGCAAGTATTCGCCGTGGCGGCTCGGGAGGCCTTGCCTTGGCATGGGTCGCAGAAGGCCGCACTGATGCATATTTAGAAATCAGCATGAACAGCTGGGACTGTATCGCTGGCATGTTATTGATTGAAGAAGCAGGTGGACGAGTAGGAAATTGGCCACGGACTTTAGCTGACTTAACCAAAACTGGCCCCGTATTAGGCTCGAACGCATTATTGGCGCAACAGGCGGCGACTGTCGACTTTCCTGGCTTAGCGCTTAAGGATCAAGAATGAAAACTGAAGCAGAAATTTTAGACATTAAACGTCTTTTCCGAGAAGCCGACGCGATGCGTGCACCACTGCATTGTGTACATGAGAACTTTCTTGGTCGCGGGATCGATCTTTATATTGGTAACAAACAAGCCGCATCTGACCCTGAGCTATTAAAAGAACATCGCATCGGTACTGTGTTTAACTGCGCGGTGAACCTTGATATCAATTTGGTAACAACGGTAGACCCACTGAGCAAAACATTACCTTTTGGTTGGGCACCCGTGCGCTATTACAAATTAGGCATTGTTGATGGCCCCGGAAATCCACATCCAATGATGTTGGCGGGTTACTACCAGCTACGCAGTATTATTGATCAAGAGCTGCCTAAAAAAGAAAGCTATCCGTGGACAGAAACAGGTAACATATTGATCAATTGTCGCGGAGGACGCAGTCGATCCGTTACCTTGACTGCACTTCTCCTTCATTTGGACGAGCCTGAAACGTATCCAACCATTGATGCAGCGGTTGCTCATATTCGAGAAGCACGACAGCTGATCAAAGAAGAATGGCCAGAAGCTCCTAAGCAAGTACTGGTCGATGCCGCCTACTGGGCGGCAGAACAAGTGAAACGAATCAGGCCTTATTTGCCCGACGAGAACGAGTAAATGACAAAGCTTAAAGGTCCCGCTAAAAGCCGCGCAGCTTCTGCTACAGAAGTAGCGCGGCTCGCTGGTGTATCACGATCTGCCGTTTCCCGAACCTTTACCGATGGTGCCAGTGTTTCGGCGAAGACTCGTGAAAAAGTGTTGGCCGCTGCCGCAGAGCTGAACTATCACGTTAACCACTTGGCGCGCAGTTTATCGAAAGAAAAAAGCCGTCCAGTTTGTTTGCTAGCGGCCAACCTTGATAAGCCGTACCATAACTTGCTATTGGACGCGCTGACTCGGCAACTGCAAGCAGATGGTCGTATGGTGATGATCATTAACGTAACCTCTGACCCAGAAAGTGCCGATGAGGCATTGCAGAAGGCACTCAGCTACCGAGCGTCTGCCAGCATCGTTATGTCTGGCACACCGCCAGAAGCTATGGTGCAAACCTGTGTTGAATCTGGTCAAAAGGTCATACTGATCAACCGCAGCAATGACATCGAGAACGTGCACCACGTACAGATCGATTATCATCAAGCCATGCATCAAGCTGTGGACTACTTTCTCGAAGCCGGGTGTACCAAACTGTGTTTAGTCAGTTCGACTAAAGGTACGCCAAGCTTGCTCGCTCGTGAGCGTTTCTTTATTGAAGCGGCCAATGAAAAAGGTGCAGAAGTGAGCGTGTGGCGCAGCCATGAAACCAACTACGAAGACGGACAACGTGCAGCGCATGAATTGCTGTCTGAGTCTGAGCGTCATCATGCTTACTTTTGTATCACAGACCTAGTGGCGTGTGGATTCTTGGATACTGCACGCCATACATTTGGCGTATCGATTCCAAATGACATCAGCGTACTCGGGTTTGACGACGTTCCACAATCCGGTTGGCAAGGGTACAACCTAAGTACCTTTGCCCAGCCTTATGATGGCATTGCCCAGCGCGTGATCGCGATCCTTAACGAGCAACAGGATCAAGACCTAAGTGCAAGGCTTGCTGTCATTCCAAAGATGCGCAGAACCATTCGTCAACACAACAACAAGACCTAGCCACGACAGTTTCGTGATTTCTGATTGTTCTCAAGCGTAAGGCCACCTAGTATGTGGCCTTACTTTTTGAATTTAGAATAAGAGACACATCATGCAACTAGATACCCAAAGCAAAACCTTCGCTGGTGTAGAGTTTCAAGTCACCGTTGTGGAAGGCATTGGCTACTTTAACCATGCCCAACTGCTGGATCTAAGCGACCGCATTATGACTGAGAAAGCCAAGATCACTTTTGTCGATATCGCCGAAGCACAAAAGTACCTCGACGATTTTCCAGAAGTGTTTGCGGAAATGCGTGAATGGAGCCCAGAGCCAGGCATCGCTGCGACGGTGAAGTTGGGGTAATCAGGTTACGCAGCTGAATGGACTTCAATAAACCACTTCGGTGATATTTCCGCGAAGTCGGTGCGGATATTCGAATCTAAATAGGCGGCGGAGTCGAGCACCACGGCTTGGTCGTCAATGCGTTGAAATACCACCCAGTGCCAGAAAAATTGGCCGTCTTTTTCTTGATGCTTGATCGACATCAGAGCTGTGTCTGGGAGCGTATCCCAAGTGGTAAAGGGGATTTCGTCGTCGGAGGTGCTAACACCGCTATTGTTGAGTAAAGTGCGCACATATTGGGTGTCAGACCAGAGTGCGGTGTCGTCGGCGTAGATGCCAAGGCCGTTGGCGATGGCTTTCATTTCGGAGTAGGTTTTGCCCAAGATGTTCGCTACAGCAGCAATACCACAACCGGTTGTTTCTTCCTGTATCACAGGCGTTTGCATACTCTCTTCCTTCCAGACAATGAATTAAGGAAGAGAGTAACGGATTTACCCGCCTGTCGTCTATTACGATGCCATGACCCATTCGGTGGCGTCTTGTTTGCGTTTAAACACTTTCAAGTTGCTTGAGATCAGCCAACTTAAGGCGTTAATCATCAGATTGTGCCAACGGTTATGGCCGTAGATGGCGATGCGCTTAAATTCGGAACCAATCTTTAAACCATGTAACAGCTCGTGCCACGCGCTTTTGGCACTGACACTTTTCAATTCGGTTAAATCCACCAGCAAGGTCACGTTAGAGGAGCGAATGGAATAGATCGCACTTTCTAGCATGGCGGATAGTTTTTTGAAGTCCTTGCTGCTTGGGCGGCCAGACGGCTTGAGCTGTAACACCAAGGTGTCTTGGTAACGCTCCACATGCAATGAAATTGTATTCGTTTGATTGGTCATGATACCGCCCTCCGTTTGCTTCGTTGCGATAGGGATAATGTAAAACAAAACAGAGGTGAAGAAAGTTGATTAGTTCAGCATCAATTGTCAGCGTATGCAGGCAATTCTTCAGCGTTTATAGGGATTGGGCAGGAATTGCGAACGAAAAAGATTCTCAAGTAGGCAAAGTATCAAGACTGGTAAGTTTGTGTCGGAAGGAGGGCAGAAGCGCTACATTATGTGTAGCGCTTCTGAGAGCATTAGTCCTGAATATGGCGTACGGCAAATACGCCGTAACCGGCCACGACGAGGAAGCAGACTGCGGGCACCAGGTAAGACACACTGGCACTGAAGGTATCAATCACGGCTCCTTGTGCCATGGGCATTACGGCGCCGCCAAGGATCGCCATTACCAGGCCTGCTGAGCCAAACTTGGTGTCTTTGCCTAAGCCATTCAAAGCGATGCCGTAAATGGTTGGGAACATTAGTGACAAGCAGGCTGAAATGCCAACAATTGCCCATACACCACTAATATCCGAGGCCTGTGCCGCGTAAGCGCATAAGGCCGTGCCGGTGAAGCCTAGAATCGCCAACAGTAAGGTCGGACGGAAAATACCGATCAACCAAGTCATCACAAAGCGTGAAATCAGGAATAGGATCAAGCTGTACTGTAAGTAATCAGAAGCACTGGCTTCGCTGCCGCCAATCGCTTCTTGAACGTACTGAATGGTAAAGGTCCAGACACAGGTTTGTGCGGCCACGTTAAAGAATTGTGCCACCACGCCCCAGCGGTATTGTGGCAGTTTGATGAGACGCTTGAGGGTCGCGACAAAGCCATCGTGTTGCTCTTGTTCCTGGCTGACGCCGGCATTTTCCGCCCGTGGCACTTTAACAAAGGCAATCAACAACCAGATGACTAACAAGACTAGCGCCATGCCCACATAGGGCGTCATCACCGCTTGCAGCTCTGCAGCACGTACCGCATTGAGCGCTTCTTGAGACATGGCGGCACGCTCTTCTGCCGTCGCGGTATTCAAGTTGGGTAGGATCAGCACTGCCGCTAAGAAGACACCGATATTGGTGCCCACCGGGTTAAACGCTTGCGCCAGATTCAAGCGACGCGTGGCGTTATGCTTCGGCCCCATGGCCATGACAAATGGGTTCGCTGAGGTTTCCAAGATCGACAAGCCCGCTGCCATAATAAACAGCGCTGCTAGGAAGAAGCCGTAGGTCATTGATAAGCTGGCGGGGTAAAACGCCAAGGCCCCTAAACACGCCAAACCAAGCCCCGTCAGGACACCGGTTTTATAGGAGAAACGCACATTGATAAAGGCCGCTGGCAACGCCAAACAGAAATAGGCGCCGTAATAGGCAAACTGCACCAAGGCCGATTGTAGGTTACTCATGGTGAAAATCTTGCTGAACACTTTCACCAGTGGGTCGGTCATATTCGCCGCCACCCCCCACGCTGCAAAGCAGGTGATCAGAAGGATAAATGCCAAACGCATATTGGCATACACGAAGGGCTCGCGTTGATTGGTTTGCATAGGAGACTGCCTTTATCTTGTTTTTATTGCTAAAAGCGTCCAGCACTTTATGGCCAGACGATCGCATCAGGACAGACCTTAGAGCGCTTTTACTGATGAACAATTAACAACATAGGCGTAATTCGCAAACAATGTGTAATAGCACCCTAATAC
The DNA here is from genome assembly GCF_900089755.1 of Marinomonas aquimarina. Classification (GTDB taxonomy): domain Bacteria; phylum Pseudomonadota; class Gammaproteobacteria; order Pseudomonadales; family Marinomonadaceae; genus Marinomonas; species Marinomonas aquimarina. The sequence goes on from NZ_FLOC01000013.1 coordinate 45,707, forward strand.
AGCAGACTGGGTTTTGCTCGATTACGGAGCGATCACATAGTACAAATAGCAATCAGGCCACTGATGCCGGACAAGGGCAGCGCAAAAAATCAGCAAATAAATTGGCAAAGGTCTATGCTGAAGAAAACAACAACAGGAGCGCAGTATGAAATTCGGATTAGTCGATCGCCAAGGGTATGTTCCGGACATGAATTACGGTGACGCAGGCAAAGAGCTTGCGTGTTTTGTGCCATCTGATTACAGCTTTGAACAAGTGTCGTATAACAACGGAGAAGGGGAAGTAAAAGTCGACGGCCATGTGTGGCGTTTTTTCTTTACCCAAGAAGGGATTGGCGCTGAGTTGATGGGGGGCATCGTCACCCTGCATGAAGCGCAGAAATTCTTACAAGATGTGAAAAGCCATATTTGGGGAGACAAGCATCAGCAAGTACAGGTCTTCCTTTCCGGTGCGGCGCCTGATTGATCGCTGCTACCTGACCAACGAAAAAGACCGACTAATTTAGTCGGTCTTTTTGTGTGCCATAACAAATGTTAATAACTTAGGCACTTATCCACTTCGTTTGCCGCACCCAGTACCACCGCCACGCGTTGGTGAATGCCGTCTGGTTGGATGTCCAGAATACGATCAGTATGGGTGAAGGCTTTACCGCCGGCTTGCTCAAGCAGCATGCCCATTGGGTTGGCTTCGTACATCAAACGTAGCTTACCGGCTTTGTTTGGATCCTTGCTGTCCCATGGGTAAATAAAGATACCGCCACGGCATAGGATACGGTGCACATCACCGACCATCGCCGCCACCCAGCGCATGTTGAAGTTTTTGCCGCGTGAGCCGTCTTTACCTGCGACCAAGTCATTGACGTAGTTTTGCATCGCCTCTGACCAGAAGCGCTGGTTCGACATATTGATCGCAAACTCTTGTGTTTCTGTATCCACTTTGACGTTTTCACGCGTCAGGATGAATTCGCCTTGCTCAACATCCAGTGTGAACATGTGCACGCCATGACCGGTGCTGAACACCAACATGGTTGATGGACCGTATAGAACATAACCCGCTGCCACTTGGTTTTTGCCTGGTTGTAGGAAGTCTGCTTCCGTTGCAGGCTCACTACCTACCTGATGGTAGATGGAGAAAATCGTACCTACCATGGAGTTAATGTCGATGTTTGACGAGCCGTCTAGTGGATCGAAGGCAATCAAATATTCGCCATCTGTGCTCGCTGGGACTATGTCGTCCTCTTCTTCAGACGCGATCGCGCGCACTGTAGGAGAGGCTAGCAAAGCACTTTTAAGCATGTTGTTAGAGATCACATCAAGTTTCTTTTGTTCTTCCCCTTGCACGTTCTCATTGCCTGCCATCCCTAGGATGCCGGCTAGTGAACCCTTTTTCAGAGCGCTTGAGATTTCGATACAAGTTTGTGTTGTGACTAACAGAACTTCCTGCAATGATGCGGATGAGACATCAGAGGCAAGGAACTGAGATAGGCTTCGCATGGCATAGGGTCCTTTTTATTAATTCGCTATCGGAAATTATGCCACCCCCTTGGTGTCACGTCAGCCAAAAAGCCAATAAATATGAGTCGAAGGCGCGACTCAGTGATAAAGAGATGAGAACGCTATGGATTACTTACTGCACTACTTAAAATTTGATGGGCAAGGTGGCGCCGAGCGCGTGACTCAATTACCAACAGAGATTCCTCAAAGTGGTGCCCATTGGGTGCATATCGATTGTTCCAAGGACGATGGCCGTGACTGGTTAGACAACATTGAGGAGATCCCAGAAGCGGTGGTCGATGCTTTGTTTGCCGATGAGACGCGTCCGCGTACGGTGAAAATGGGGCAAGGGGTGTTGGTGACGCTGCGCGGGGTCAACTTAAACCCAGATTCGGATCCATCGGACATGGTGTCCTTGCGCCTTTGGGCGACGCCGCACTTTATCGTCTCCACCCGTCGCCGCCGTTTGCTGTCGGTGGTGGAGCAAGTGAGTAACTTAGAAAAAGGCGAGGGCGCGGAAAATATTGCCGATTTGGTGGCGACTTTGACACATACCTTAACCGCTCGTATGGCGGGTGTGATCGATGGTCTAGAAGACACACTGGGCGAGCTGGAAGAAGAAATGAGCGAGCGCGTCGAACTGCAACAACGTGCGACCTTAGTTGATCGCCGTTTACAAACCGTGCGTTTGCGCCGTTTCCTTGTCCCCCAGAAAGAGGCGATTTCGCGTTTGTCAGTAGAGATGCAATCTTGGATGACCAAAGAGCAGCTGGCGCATATCCAAGAAGCGGCCAACGACATCACCCGTTATGTGGAAGCGCTGGAATCCTTGCGTGAGCGCTGCTTGCTGATGCAGGAGGAGTTCGCTAACTACCAAGCGGAAAAGATGAACGCCCGTATGTATGTGCTATCGATTCTATCCGGTATCTTCTTGCCGTTAGGTTTTTTAACTGGCTTATTCGGTATCAACATTGGTGGTATGCCTGGCGTGGAGAGTGGTGCGGCATTTTGGCTGTTTGTCGGCGTGCTGGTACTGATGGGCATCGGCCAATATGTGGTGATGCGTAAGAGTCGCTGGTTCTAGTTGTTTAGTTCTGCTGGTTATTGAGAGAGCTAGAGCCCAGCAATTATTTTTCGCTCTACGCGCAAGCGCTAGAAGTCGCTGAAAAATAACGCTGGGTTCTATCTTAATAAGCCTGAAGAGCTTATTGGAATCTTTTTAAATCATAAACGGCGATTTTTGCAGAGGGCTATCTGAAAAATTAAGCCTTAAGTGTTTTCACACCAGACTGGGTGCCTAGCAACAGCACGTTTGCTGGGCGAGATGCGAATAGGCCGTTTGTGACCACACCAACGATTTCGTTGATTTGGCCTTCCAGTTGCACTGGGTCCACGATCTGCATGTTGTACACGTCTAGGATGTGGTTGCCGTTATCGGTTACTACACCTTCACGGTACACTGGGTCGCCGCCAAGTTTCACCAACTCACGTGCCACATAGCTGCGTGCCATCGGGATCACTTCAACAGGTAGTGGGAAGTCACCTAGCACTTTTACTAGCTTAGATTCGTCTGCGATACAAACGAACTCTTCTGAGCAAGCCGCGACGATTTTCTCACGTGTTAGCGCTGCACCGCCGCCTTTGATGAGGTGAAGGTGATCGTTCGACTCATCGGCTCCGTCCACATACACACGGATTGAGCTCACAGAGTTTAGGTCATATACCGGGATGCCGTGGCCTTGTAGGCGCTCTGCAGAAGCTTCAGAGCTGGCAACGGTGCCGTCAAATAGATGTTTGTGCTTGGCCAATTCATCAATGAACAAGTTCGCTGTTGAACCGGTACCTACGCCGACAATGGTGTCTTCTTCAAGTAGCGGAAGGATGTATTCCACCGCGGCTTCAGCGACTGCTTGTTTTAATTCGTCTTGCGTCATGCTGGGTAAACCTGTGACTGAGAGTGTGTGTTAGAAAATTGCCCCGTAGGGTGGCTTCATTATAGTCAGTTACCCTGGCTATTGTTACCCCTCTAGGACGAAGTTGCCGAGTTCTGGCAAAAAGCCGTCAAATCCCGCCCAAGGCTTTGCTCATAAGGGATGGAAGGGGTATATTGCGTGTTCGTTTTTAGCCGAGTGACTAGTTGAGTTACCCCCGCAAACGCCGATTCTAGGCGTGCTTTGGAGAAAAAGCAGGAATGTATATGCCTCACACGATCATCAAAAAAATTCTACAGGCGCCGGTATACGACGTCGCAGTAGAAACGCCCGTTTCCCGTGCCACGCAACTGTCTGAGCGCACTGGTAACGATATTATTTTGAAGCGAGAAGACCTACAGCCAGTGTTCTCGTTTAAGATTCGTGGCGCATACAACAAGATTATTCAGCTTTCTGAAGAAGAGCGCGCCAAAGGCGTGATCGCGGCCTCAGCCGGTAACCATGCCCAAGGCGTTGCCCTAGCGGCGAAAAAGCTGGGTATCAAGGCGACCATCGTCATGCCAGCGACCACCCCAGATGTAAAAGTCAACGCGGTACGTGCCCGTGGTGCAGAAGTGGTGTTAGCAGGGGATGCCTTCGACGCCGCCTTTGCTAAATCCCAAGAAATCATGGCACAAACCGGCCAAGTCTTCGTGCACCCATTTGATGACATCGACACCATCGCCGGTCAAGGCACCATCGGTATGGAGCTGTTGCGCCAGATCGAAGGCGATATCGATGCCGTATTTATCCCTGTTGGTGGCGGCGGCTTGATCGCCGGTGTATCGGCCTACATTAAGTATCTTCGCCCAGACATCAAGGTGATTGGTGTCGAGCCAACCGATGCGGCGTGTCTTAAAATCGCCCTAGATACGGGCATGCCAACACGCCTTTCAACCGTTGGTATCTTCGCCGAAGGTGTGGCGGTGGCAGAGATCGGTAAAAATACCTTTGAAATTGCCAAAGATTGCGTTGATGAAGTGATTACCGTGAACACCGACGAAATGTGTGCCGCGATCAAAGACATCTATGACGACACACGCTCAATCACAGAGCCTGCCGGTGCCTGTGCTCTAGCAGGTCTGAAAAAATACATCGAACGTGAAGGCGCCAAAGGTCAGCGTTTGGTGGCGATCAACTCCGGTGCCAACGTGAACTTCGACCGTCTACGTCACGTCTCAGAGCGTGCCGAATTGGGTGAGAAACGCGAAGCCATCATTGCCGTGCGTATCCCAGAAGAGCCAGGCAGCTTTAAAGACTTCTGTCAGGCGCTGGTGGGTCGTGCGATCACGGAATTTAACTACCGTTACAGCGATGAAAAAGAAGCAGTCATCTTTGTTGGTGTTGCCTTAGGTGGCAGCCCGCACAGCCGCGAAGAGTTGCTACAGGATCTCAAAGATTACGAAATCGTCGATCTGACCGATGATGAAACCGCCAAAGTGCACGTGCGACACATGATCGGCGGTCACTTGCGTAGTGACAAAGGCGAATTGTTGTACAGCTTTGAATTCCCAGAACGTCCTGGGGCCTTGCTGAAGTTCCTCAACACCTTGGGCGGCCAGTGGAACATTTCCATGTTCCACTACCGTAACCACGGTGATGCTTACGGTCGTGTTTTGGTTGGCCTACAAGCGGTCGGCGAAGAGACCGATGTGACGCGCTACCTAGACGAACTTGGCTACCCTTACCAAGATGAAAATGATAACCCAGCTTGTAAGCTGTTCTTTCGCTAAATAGTCGAAAATCGGTTATCATAGCGCCAACTTCAAATGACATTACAACCCTCTGGTGAGTAAGTCATTGACTGAATAGGCTTGGCAAAAATACACCGAATGATCACAGCACCGCCTGAACGGGCATCCCTGCCCGCGACAGGCGTAGCGCCCATCCATGTGCTTGATGCTTGTGATCATTCGGCTCCTTTCTCCATTTCTCTTTCATGTCGATGTCATGACCTTGTCGGAGGGTTGTGTGATTTTAACAATGGGTTTCTTGTGAATATTCAAACGCTTCTTAATCAACGTATTCAAGCGGCCATGGTCGCATCTGGTGCGGCTGACGATGCTCCGGCATTGGTTCGTCAGTCGGCAAAAGTTCAATTTGGTGACTACCAAGCCAATGGCATCATGGGGGCGGCTAAGAAAATCGGCACCAACCCTCGTGAATTCGCGGCCAAAGTGCTAGAGCAATTGGATCTGTCAGATGTAGCGGATAAAGTCGAAATCGCAGGCCCAGGCTTTATTAACATCTTTTTGAAAAACGAATGGTTAGGCGCAGCCCTAGCGAACCTGCGTGACAGCGACCGTCTCGATGTTGCAACCGTTGCGGATCCACAAACGGTCGTCGTGGATTACTCGGGTCCTAACCTAGCCAAAGAGATGCACGTGGGTCACCTGCGTTCAACGGTGATCGGTGATGCAGTGGTACGTACCCTTGAGTTCTTAGGCCACAACGTGGTGCGTCAGAACCACGTGGGCGACTGGGGGACTCAGTTTGGTATGTTGTTGGCGTACATGGAGCGTTTGCGCGAACAAAACTCTGAAGTGAGCATGGCCCTGTCGGACCTTGAGTCTTTCTACCGCGAAGCGAAAATTTGCTTTGACGAAGACGAAGCTTTCTCCGTGCGTGCCCGTGAGTTGGTCGTATCGCTACAGTCGGGTGATGCTGAGTGCCTAAAACTTTGGAATGAGTTTATCGAAGTATCGCTGCAGCACTGTGAAGAAACCTACCAAATGCTAGGTGTCTCTCTGGCGCGTCAAGACGTGAAGCCAGAAAGTGCCTACAACGACGATCTGCCAAAAGTGATCTCTGACCTAGACGCTCAAGGCCTGATCAAAGAAGACCAAGGCGCTAAGTGTGTTTTCCTAGAAGAGTTCGCTAATAAAGACGGTGAGATCACGCCAATTATCGTACAAAAGACTGGCGGTGGCTTCCTATACGCAACTACTGACTTGGCGGCACTACGCTACCGTCAAAGCCAGTTGAACGCTGACCGTGTGTTGTACTTTGTGGATGCACGTCAATCGTTACACTTCCAGCAAATCTTTACCTTGTCGCGCAAAGCAAACTTTGTGAAGCCAGACACCAGCCTAGAACACATGCCGTTTGGTACGGTGATGGGCAGCGATGGTAAGCCATTTAAGACTCGCTCTGGCGGCGTGGCGAAGTTGTCTGCACTGCTTGAAGAAGCGCAAGAACGTGCCTTCCAGTTGGTAGCGTCTAAGAACCCAGATATGCCTGAAGAACAACAGCGCAATATCGGCCGTGTGGTGGGTGTGGCATCGGTGAAGTACGCGGATCTCTCTAAGAACCGTACGTCTGACTACGTCTTCAACTGGGACAACATGTTGAGCTTTGAAGGCAACACCGCACCTTACTTGTTGTACGCTTACTCGCGCGTGGCAAGTATTGTGCGTCGATCAGAAATGGATGTGGCCAACTTTAAAGCGGCGATCAATGTGGTAGAAGACCAAGAGCGCGCCTTGGCGGTCAAGCTTTGCCAATTTGAAGAAGCGATCCAGCAGGTTATCAGCGATGGTATGCCACACTTCCTATGTGCTTACTTGTACGAGCTAGCGGGTATCTTTATGAGCTTCTACGAAGCCTGCCCAATTCTAAACGCAGAAGACGAGTTGAAATTCAGCCGTTTGCAGTTGGCACTGAACACTGCCTCGACGCTGAAACAAGGTCTAGAGTTACTGGGTATTGAAACCCTAGAGCGTATGTAAGCCGAGCGCTTCACAGATATCAAAAAGCCTGAACATGGCAGCATGTTCGGGCTTTTTTGTCGCTGAATTTTACTCTTAAGGCGTTTTATTCGGAGATCATGATGGGCGTTAGGTTGTAGTGTGCGGCGGCCTGCGCTAGACGACCATCCTGTTTGATATCGCTGACAAACTGATCGACACGCTTTAACCATGCGTTATCACCTTTGGCGACCGCGTAGGCGTATTCAAACTGCTCGGTTTTGCCTGGCGGTGCGATCAACTTGGCCCAGTCGTAGAGATTGACCATTTTCTGGCCGTAAGGGTAGTCGGTGATAAACACATCGGCGCGGCCGGACAGCACTTCGCCTTCCCGTTCATTGGGGCGTTGTACCGTGGTAATGGTGGCGTGTTTGAGGCTCTTGCGCATGGCATTTTCCATATAGGTGCCTTTTTGCACGCAGACAATCACGCCTGCTTGGTCCATATCGCTCCAACTGCTGATCAAGGGATGCTGCTTAGTGGTCACGGCGTACATATTGCTGGCAAGGTAGGACTGGGTGAAATTGACATGCTGACGGCGGGCTTCGGTATTGCCCACGCCAAACATGGCTACATCGCAGGCTTTAGACTCTAGGTCGTCCATAAAACGGCCGAAGTGGGTTTTGATGTAATTGACCCTAACACCTAAATCGTTTGCTAGCTCATGGCTAAGGTCGATATCGATACCCTCTAAGTGCTGTGTCCGTGGGCTCATATAGGTGATGGAAAAATAGTCCGGCCAGATGCAGACATTGATGTCGCCACGTTCTTGAATCGCGCTTAGGATGGGGCTTGGTTGCGCCAACACTGGGCCAGCAATTAGTACAAAAAAGCTGATAAATACAGTGCTTGCTTTGGTTCTTAACGACATACGTCAACACCTCAGGGTTATTTAAACGATAAGCTATGCTTATTATGCTGAGTTGTGAATTTTTTGAACTGATCTAGGTTAAGAACATTGCTAAAACGACTATTTAATTTTACCAAGCGTCAAACAGTGATCGTGGCTGGCACCCTCATTGTTCTTATGGCGATGGTGATCAGTTTACAAAGCCTACTTAGCCAAGGTCATAAGCGTGCGTTGGCGGAACAGTCATTGACCAGTGCCACCTTAGCCTATGCCGTCGAAGATTCTGTGATTCGTTCCATGCAAGCCGCCGTAGGGGCCTTAGAAACCCTAGCGGCCAATGTCCTGCATCGACCACCTCATACTCTCAATACCCTCAAAGACCGCTTGCTACGAGGACTGCCGCAGCTGCGTAGTGTGGACTTTGTCGCCCTTGAGAAAGCGACACAATGTACTCAGCGGGTGTCCAATATGGACACCTTATTTTTAACGCCGCAGCAAGGGCGCTTTTGGGGCGACCCTATCAATCGAGCGGAGTTAAGTTATTGGCCGATTTGTGTGCCGTATCGTTTACAGGGTGAAATCGTCGGCTATGTGATTGGTTCCGTGAACCTAAACTATTACAAAAGCCTCTTTCAATCCCTCTCTAGCAGCCATCGCGAGGCATCCCTTTATTTGTTTACCGGTGAAACCATTCTTGGAGAAGAGGGGGCTTTAACCGAGCAGCGCCGTGCCCAGATAATGGCGCGCTCTTGGGGGGAAGTGCGTGATCAGAATGAAAAAGGAGCCTACCTAGACAGCTACCGTGCCACGTCTTTCTACCCTTTGGTGATTTCCCTGCGCTCCTACGATCAGGACGCCTTAGAAAATTGGCGCAACGATGCGCAAGTCGTACGTACCATCTTTGCCGCGCTGGCGCTGGCGTTACTCTTGATGTTAGGCATGTACCTAGTGTTTAAACATAAGCGTGACAAGGTACAAGGCGATAATCATCTGCTTAGTATGGCGATCCGCAGTGCTGCCAATGCCATCTTTATTACCGACCCCAAAGGGCATATTGAGTGGGTCAATGAGGCCTTTACCAATTTAACCGGCTATAGCCAAAAAGAGGTACACGGTCGCACGCCGCGAGTTCTGAACTCTGGGGTGCATGAGCAGCCTTTTTTTCAAGACCTTTGGCGTTCCATCAGCCAAGGCCTGAGTTGGCGTAATGAGCTGGTGAACCGTCATAAAAACGGCCAGTTAATTACCGTCGAACAAACTATCACGCCTATCCTAGATAATAAGGGTCGGGTGTCCTATTTTATTGCCGTGCACGAAGACATCACCACCCGCAAGGAAGCGGAGCAGCAAGTGTTGTATATGGCGCAGCACGATGATTTGACTGGTTTGGCCAACCGTCGCTATTTCGAACAATGCCTAGAAGAGTGCGTGGCCAAGCGTCAATACGGCTCGATCGTATTGATGTTTATCGACTTGGATCGCTTCAAAGAAATCAACGATACCCTAGGGCATGATGCTGGGGATGTGCTACTGAAACGGGTAGCGAAGAAATTGCGCGGTGTGATGCCGGATGAGGCGTTATTATCGCGCCTAGGGGGAGATGAGTTCGCTGTATTTTTACATCCCGCTGGTAACGAGGCGCAAATTCACTACTTGGCGCAAAGCATCGTCAATGCGATTGCACAACCGTTTGAATACAAGAATACCAGCTTCTCTGTGAGCTGCAGTGTCGGTGTCGCCATGACGGGGGTTGAGGCAGTCGACGTGTCTTCTTTGTTGCGCCAAGCGGATCTGGCCATGTACCGCGCTAAGCATTCTGGCAAAAACACCTATCGCTTCTTTGATGAGTCGATGGATGAAAGCATGCAGCATCGTGTCGCCACCCAGCGCTATTTGGAGCAAGCGTTAAGCGACTCGGAACAGCTACAAGTATATTTTCAGCCGCAAATTGATAGCCGTGATGGGGCGCTCTATGGCGCCGAGGTACTGGTGCGTTGGTGTCGCCAAGGGCAATGGATTTCTCCTGGAGAGTTTATACCTATCGCCGAAGACAGCGGTCAGATTATTGAGCTGGGACGCTGGATCATGGAGGCGGCGCTCCGTCAGCTGGCTGATTGGCGTGCTCGTCATGTGCACATAGGTAAATTGTCGCTTAATTTCTCAGCGGTACAACTGTCCAATTCGGATGTGGCTATGGAGCTCATTGAGGCGCTGAAGCGGCATGCTATACCGGCCAGTGAAGTCACTGTCGAGTTCACCGAAACCACCTTGATGGTGCGTTCCGCGCAATTAGAGCGCAACCTGAATCTGTTGCGCGAGCATGCTATCGCCATTGCCATTGATGACTTTGGCACCGGCTATTGCTCGCTAAGTTATTTGCGTGAATTGCAGGCCCATTACCTAAAAATCGATCAATCCTTTATTCGTGGCATTGGCAACAACGATTCTGATGATTGCATCGTCGCTGCCACCATCGCCATGGCCAAAGGGTTGCATATGGAAGTGGTGGCGGAAGGGGTCGAAACAGAAGCGCAAACGTCCTACTTGACCCACCTAGGCTGTCAATATTTACAAGGCTTTGGCTTTGCTGCACCAATGTCAGCAGCCAATCTAGAGGCTTGGCTAGCGCAAACAAAAACGCCTTCTGAGAGGAAGGCGTTGGAGTCGAGTGACGCGGATCTAGCGGATTAGCGGTTAACCTTTGTTACGCTTACGCTCGGCCTGTTTTAACTTGGCTTCAAAGCGGTCGATCTGCATACCGAGACGTTCGCTTTCATCGACAAAGTGATCAAACTCGATTTTGCTCGGCAGTAACTCACTGTTGGATTGTAGGTAGTTCACCAGTTGTACTCGAGCATTGGTCGCCACTTCTTTGGTGATCGACCATTGCGTGCGGATCAAGCGGGCAAAAGTGGCCGCGGCGAGGTCACCGACCTTGTCCGCCAGGAGACCTTCCCAATCAAACTCGAAGCCTTGCATGACCTTATGCAGGGTCATCAGCGCTTGCGCGTTGCCACGGATGCGTAAGTCGCCATCAAAGAAACCATCGCCTTCGAGCAGCTTACGATAAGCGCTGGATGGACCTTTTACGTGGGTATCCAGTTTCGGGTCCAGTTCTACCTCATCCATGCTTTCTGGACGATCCAGCATGACGCCTTCTTCGAGCACATGAATCTGTAGAATGAGGTTAAAGTCCTCAACTTCTAGAAAGATCTGTTGGCCGGCCAGTTTGGCTAAGTGGCGTTGTGACGGCGGATCTTGTTTGAGGGCATAATTCACCGCGTGCTCAATGGAACCAAGGGCCGCAAGGCTAATCGTCATGACATTCGCTCTTTCGTTGTTGGTTAGTGAACTTGATGGATTTGGATCGCGGAAGAATCGCGGCTGCGACCTTCTTGTTCTAAACGATCAAGGTACATCTGCCACAACTCATCGTGGTTTTTGCCTAGATTGTATAGGTAATCCCAAGAATAGATGCCTGAGTCGTGACCATCGTCGAAGGTGATTTTAAGGGCGTAGTTGCCCGCAGCTTCGATGTTCATGATCATCACATTGCGCTTACCGTGCTGCAGAATCGGAACTTGTGCACCGTGTCCGCGCACTTCTGCTGACGGTGAATGCACACGCAAATATTCCGCGCTAAGACGGTAGCTTGAGCCATCGGCAAACGCCAGCTCCAGTTCACGGGATTGTTTATGGTAGTGAATTTTTGTTGGAACAAGCGTTGCCATGGTGCGTCTCGATCTATTTCAAAGGGTTATCAAATTACAAAATGTACTGGCTTAGGTCTTCGTTTTCCGCCACTTCACCAAGCTGTTGGTTGACATACTCGGCGGTGATGTCCACTTGTTGACCATCTGGCATGTCACTCGCTGAGTAAGACACTTCTTCTAGCAAACGTTCTAGTACTGTGTGCAGGCGGCGGGCGCCGATGTTTTCCGTACGTTCGTTCACTTGGCAAGCGATCTCGGCGATGCGGGTGATGCCTTCGTCAGTGAAGTTTATGTTAATGTTCTCGGTCTTCGCCAGTGCTACGTACTGTTTTGTCAGTGATGCACTTGGCTCCGTCAAAATGCGTTTGAAGTCTTCTACCGTTAGCGCGTCCAGTTCGACACGGATTGGCAAACGGCCTTGTAGCTCTGGGATCAAATCCGAAGGCTTCGACAAGTGGAAAGCACCGGATGCGATAAACAGAATGTGATCGGTTTTGATCATGCCGTACTTAGTGCTGACGGTGCAGCCTTCGATTAATGGCAATAGGTCACGCTGCACGCCTTCACGCGACACTTCGCCGCTAGTGCGCTCAGAGCTTTTTGCCACCTTATCGATTTCGTCTAGGAAGACAATACCGTGTTGCTCAACTACTTCGACAGCGCGAGCTTTCAGTTCTTCTTCATTGACCAGTTTCGCCGCTTCTTCGTCACGGATCTGACGTAGGGCGTCTTTGACTTTTAGCTTACGCTTCTTCTTACGCTCGTTGCCCATGTTAGAGAACAGACTCTGCAACTGGCTGGTCATTTCTTCCATGCCAGGTGGGGTCATGATTTCTACCCCCATCGGCGAGTCGGACACTTCGATGTCGATTTCTTTGTCGTCTAGCTGACCTTCGCGTAGCTTCTTACGGAACGCTTGGCGTGTTGAATTCGACGCCGAATCTTCTTCAAAGCCACGAGCTGGCGGTAGCAAGGCATCCAGAATGCGGTCTTCCGCTGCGTCTTCGGCCTTATGCTTCATGCGCTCGGTCTCTTGCTCGCGCAGCATCTTAATCGCTGTTTCCACTAGATCGCGGATGATCGAATCCACATCGCGGCCAACGTAGCCGACTTCGGTGAACTTAGTCGCTTCGATCTTGATGAAAGGAGCGTTAGAAAGCTTCGCCAAACGACGTGCGATTTCGGTTTTACCAACACCGGTAGGGCCGATCATGAGGATGTTCTTCGGCGTCACTTCGGCACGCATATCATCCGGCAGCTGCATACGGCGCCAGCGGTTACGTAGGGCGATCGCGACCGCGCGTTTAGCACTTTGCTGGCCGATAATGTGTTGGTCTAAGGCATTGACCGTTTCACGTGGGGTCATGTTGCTCATGGCTTAATCTCTTAAATTCGGTTACTTAGATTGGTCTTCAAGCTTGGCATCGATGTTGATGGTTTCGATGGTCAAGTTGTGGTTGGTGAAGACACAAATGTCGGCCGCGATGTTTAGGCTCTTCTCAACGATGTCTTGGGCGCTTAACTCAGTGTTTTCGAGCAATGCACGAGCCGAGGCTTCGGCGAAGTTACCGCCTGAGCCGATGGCTAGGGCGCCGTGTTGAGGTTCTACCACATCGCCGTTACCGGTGATGATAAGGGTACTTTCTGTGTTGGCCACGATCAGCATGGCTTCCAGCTTGCGTAGCGCTTTATCAGAACGCCAGTCTTTCGCCAGATCCACCGCCGCGCGTACGAGGTGGCCTTGGTGTTTTTCAAGTTGGCCTTCAAAACGCTCAAATAGGGTGAATGCGTCTGCCGTGCCCCCTGCAAACCCAGCGATGACTTCGCCACGGTATAAACGGCGTACTTTGCGGGCATTGCCCTTCATTACAGTGTTGCCTAGGGAAACTTGTCCATCGCCACCAACGACGACTTGGTTGTCTTTGCGTACGGTTAGAATCGTAGTCATGATTTACTCCACATTCGATTAACTATCGAAATGGGGGTAACTGTGAGGATTTCAAGCACCCAAACAGAACGCTTGGGTGCTTTAGTGATTATTGCTCGTTTTGTATTTTGTAGGTGTATGAGCTAAGACCCATACGTGCCAGCTTGTCTTTCGCGCGACTTTCGGCGGAACGTGTGGTGAATGGACCAACCGTGACACGATACCAAGTACCGCCGTCTTTGCTCTCACTGGCTTTGAGGTGCGCTTCAAGGCCCGATAGGATCAGTTTCGCACGTAAGCGATCGGCATCGGCACTGGAGCGGAACGAGGCCGCTTGAATCATGTAACTGAAGTTTTCTTCTTCACGTGGTTGGTACTCGTAAGCATCCACGTGGCTGGTGTCTACTTCGCTGTCTTGCAGCAATTGATAAAACTCAAACGTCTCACGTTTGGCTTGCGTCTCGGGTGCTTTAGCCTCCGATTTTACCGGTGCTTTAGGCGTGACCGGTGTCACTTTCGCCGGTGCGACCGTTGTTTGAGCTGGCACACTATTATTGCTCTCAACAGCCGCCAGTTTCACTAGCACAAACACAAACCCGATGACTAACAGTGGTACGACAAGCCACATCCACCAAGGCACGCTGCGTTTTGGCGGTGGCGGTGGTGCTTTACGTGTTGCCCCTTTACGAGGACGGCTGGTTTTAGTGGCTAACAGCATCAAATCAAACATGGCGCTCATGGTTTTGAGTAAAGTGCGCACATTATGCGCAGTGCGTTAAAAAGTTTCCAGCGGATCGACGTCGATCGCGAAACGAATTCTATGATTTTTTGTATTTTGCTCAAGCCATTGGCTTGCTAACGCTACAATCCGGTGCAAATTTCCCCGTTGCGGACTTTTGATACTCAATAGCGCACGGTGCTGACCTGCCTTACGCACGATAATCGCGGCATAAGGACCGACCATTTGCATGTCTTCAGACAGGTGCACGGACAATTGGTTGCGTAGCTCCATCAATAAGCCCATGGCTTGTTGTTCCTGCTGCGATTCCGCCCGTATGACTACTTGATGATAGAAGGGTGGTAACGCCAGCTGCTGACGCTCACGCAACCCATCCATGGCCAAGGCTTCGTAGCCTTGCACGCACAGGCATTCAATCGCACTGTGATCTGGGTGATAGGTTTGCAGCAAGACATGGCCGCGCTTCGAGCTACGTCCGGCGCGACCTGCGACTTGGGTGATCAATTGCGCGGTGCGCTCCATACCGCGAAAGTCGGAGGAAAAAAGCCCCACATCCGCGTCCATAATCACCACTAGGGTGACGTTTGGGAAATGATGGCCTTTGGCCAACATCTGCGTGCCCACCAGGATGGCTTGATCGTGCTCGTGAATTTTCTGTGTGATTTGTGTCAGTGCCGATTTGCGCTGGGTGCTATCACGATCAATACGCAGCACGGGCGTGTGTTTAAAGAACTGATTCAGCACCCCTTCGATCTGTTCCGTGCCTTCGCCTACGGTAAACAATTCAGTGCTATGACATTCTGGGCAGCTGTGCAGTAATGCCTTGTGGCTATCACAATGGTGGCAGTGGAGCTTGTTGGCACGTTTGTGCACCGTCAGGTTTGCATCGCAGTGGTCACAGGCGGCAATCCAGCCGCATTGATGGCACATCAGTGTCGGCGCATAACCACGACGGTTCAAAAACACCAGCACTTGCTCTTTGCGCTCAAGTGTTTGGCGCATGCGCTCGAGCGTGTATTCACTAAAGCCTTGCTTGAGACTTTGGCCGCGCAGATCAACGCGCTCCATTTCCGGTAGTTGCGCATCACCGGCTCGCTGACGCAGTTTTAGCCAGTGATAACGCTTTTGCATAGCGTTGGCCAAGCTTTCATATGAGGGCGTTGCCGAGGCTAATAGGACGGGAACTTTCTGCCCCTGGGCCCGCTTAATGGCCAGATCCCGAGCGTGATAACGAAAGCCTTCGTGCTGTTTGTAAGAAGCGTCATGCTCCTCATCGATGATGATCAAGCCCAGCTTGGCGCTGGGGATAAATACCGAGGAGCGAGTACCAATGATGATCTTAGCTTCCCCTTGCTCGATCATCAGCCAAGCATCCAAGCGCTCGCGGTCGGTCATATTGGAATGCATTAACACGATGTCGGTATTAAAACGGCTTTCAAAGCGGCGCAAGGTCTGTGGCGTCAGGCCAATCTCTGGCACCATCACCAGTACCTGTTGATGGTCTTTTAAAATCGCTTCGATGACGCGCAGGAAGACTTCGGTCTTGCCACTACCGGTAATGCCATCGAGCAGGGCGACGCCAAATTCATTGCGCATGGCTAAAATGGTTTTGGTGGCCGCCGCTTGTTCCAGATTGAGTGTCGGTGGTACTTGCTTTTGATGAGCATGAGTTTCCACCGATTTAATGAAGTTGCGCTGTTCACTGCGCACCAGACCTTTTTTCTCAAGGCCTTTGGCGGCGGCGCTAGTGAGTTCGAGCACGGTCACTAAATGGGGGCTTAAGCCGTGTTCTTGATGCTGTTTTAGCGCTTCTAAAAAGGCTTTTTGCTGTTTGGCGTTTTTTAGGCTGTCGACTGCAGTGGCCTTGCCTTGCTCGGTAATAAACCACCAAGTTTCGGTGCGAAATTCGGGGCTTTCGCCTTTACGCAAACTGGTGGGCAGGGCATGGAAAAACACTTCGCCAATTGGGTGGTGGTAATAGCGTGCTGCCCAAGCGCACAGATCAAATAGCTCTTTAGAAATGATGGGGCCTTCATCGAGGAGCGCAGTGATGGGTTTGATTTGCGCATCCTGATAATCGCTGCGATCACTGGTCTCGATGACGAGTCCGATGGAATGGCGATCACCTTTGCCAAACGGGACTTTGACACGCATGCCTGGACGGATGTGATGACGGTAGGCAAGTGCCTTAGGGATTTTATAGTCAAAGGTAGCACGCAGCGGCACATTCAGCGCCACTTTGACATACGGGTCTTGGGTAAGAAGCGTGTCGACCATAAAAGACTAATACCTTGATTTACCAGCAAAAAGATTTCAGATCATAGAGTATCTTGTAAGTGTACGTGAGTCTGAATGGAAAATGTGAACTTTTCGCGGCTTTTCAAGGGGCGAAATTATCATAAAAGGGCTTGCCGAACGGCGCTTTGACGCCTAAAATACGCGGCTCTTGGTACCACTGTACAATTGATGTACAACGAATCGTGCGGTGCTTAGCAACGTTATTTAATGACTAAGTGGCGGCACACCAAACCTTAAGGTAAAAAACGATGAAAAAAGATATTCACCCAAATTACTCAGCTGTTTCTGCAACTTGTACTTGTGGTAACACTTTGACTCTAAACTCAACACTTGGCAACGACCTGCACATCGACGTATGCAGCAACTGCCACCCATTCTACACTGGTCAACAGAAAATGGTTGACACAGGTGGTCGTGTTGATCGCTTCAACAAGCGTTTCGGAGCTCGTCGTTCTACTAAGTAATTGGTGGATGGCACGAATGCTGATTCAAAAAAAGCGCCAAGCTCTCTTGGCGCTTTTTTTATGCCTATCGTTTCCAAGCCATGGGCAGTGCCTTGCAGAAGGAGACTTGCAAGTCGCACAAGTAAAGCGCGGCATTGATGGTGATACGCTACACTTGCACGATGGTCGTAAAGTGCGTCTAGTCGGTGTGAATACGCCAGAGTTAGACCACGAACATGGTCATCATGAGCCTTTTGCCCTCGAAGCAAAGCAACGGCTCGCCGCTCTTGCGGGAGATCAAGTTTATTGGCAGCGCGCGCAGGAAAGCGAAGACCGCTATGGCCGTAAGCTGTATTATTTATTTACGAAAGATCGAGCGTCGATAGCAAGTCAGTTACTATCAGATGGATTAGGCTATCGTATCGCTGTGCCGCCCAACGTCCGCTATCAGGACTGTTTTGCTGAGTCCGAGCAACTTGCACGGGATGCAAAGCGCGGGCTCTGGCAACACCCAACCCAATGGCAGCCACAAGCTGGCTTTGCGGTTGCACGATCCAAACTTACGTCAGTCACACACAATCGTGGTGGTTGGTGGCTAGAAACCGAACGGGATCTGGTGATCAATATTCCGCGATATGCCGAGCATTACTGGACCGAAAAAGATATCTTTTATCTGCAGGGCAAAGTAATTGAGGCCCGTGGTTGGCAGTACCAACGCAACAATCGCCCAAAAGATCGCTTCAAATCGATCGTATTAACGGTGAAACATCCTCAAGACTTACGTAGAATTGAGTCGTCGGACTAAAACCGACATATCATTATAACTATATAAGGTGCCTCTTCTAGGCGGATGTCACCCACATCCAATCAGCCAGAAAGAAGCCCATTTGCTGCAAAGCACACGAACAACACTATTAATTAGACGGAATAACAAAAATGGCAGAAGATCTAAAACAAGCGGCGCTTGAGTACCATGAGAAACCAGTACCAGGCAAACTTAACATTACCATCAGCAAGCCAACAGCCACTTCTCGTGACCTATCCTTGGCGTACAGCCCAGGTGTAGCTGAGCCTTGTCGTGAAATCGCAAAAGACCCAGAAGCGGCTTACCGCTACACGGGTAAGGGTAACCTAGTTGCCGTGATTTCTGATGGTACGGCGGTGCTAGGCCTAGGTAACATCGGCCCATTGGCCTCTAAGCCGGTAATGGAAGGTAAAGGTGTCCTATTCAAGCGCTTTGCTGGTGTGAACTCTGTAGACGTTGAAGTAGAAGCAGAAAGCCCAGAAGCCTTCATCGACACGGTTGCACGTATCGCCAATACTTATGGCGGCATCAACCTAGAGGACATCAAGGCGCCTGAGTGTTTCGAAATCGAACGCCAGCTGATCGAGCGTTGTTCCATTCCTGTCTTCCACGATGACCAACACGGTACCGCCATCGTAACCGCAGCGGGTCTACTAAACGCGCTGGAGCTTCAAGGCAAAGCCATCGAAGAGGCGAAAATCGTTTGTCTCGGTGCGGGTGCAGCGGCGACCGCTTGTATGAACCTAATCATTGCTTGTGGCGCGAAGCGTGACAACATCTTCGTATTGGACCGTAAGGGTGTGATCCACTCTGGTCGTGATGATCTAAATGAGTACAAAGCAACCTTTGCCATTGATACCGATGCACGTGACCTTGATGATGCGATCGAAGGTGCGGATGTATTCATTGGTGTATCTGGCCCAGATCTGTTATCAGTTGAGCAATTGAACAAAATGGCGGCTAACCCAGTGGTATTCGCGTGTTCAAACCCTGATCCAGAGATCAACCCAGAAGTTGCACTGGCGGCGCGTTCTGACCTGATCATGGCTACCGGCCGTTCTGACTACCCGAACCAAGTGAACAACGTGCTTGGCTTCCCATTCATCTTCCGTGGTGCGTTGGACGTGCGTGCGACGAAGATTAATGAAGAAATGAAAGTGGCAGCAGTACACGCATTAAAAGATCTAGCCAAAGAGCCTGCACCACAAGACGTTATCAACGCCTACGGCGGTGCGGCACTTGAGTTTGGTAAAGAGTACATTCTACCTAAGCCAATGGATGCACGCTTGCTAACGGAAGTCTCTGCGGCAGTAGCGAAGGCGGCGGTAGATTCTGGTGTTGCGTCTCTACCATACCCTGATTTCTACCCACTAACGGACCTAGCTCGTTTCGAAGCCTAATTCGTAAGTAACAAGACAGTTCTGAGCAAAAGGCGATGCGCGGTTGGCGCATCGCCTTTTTTTGTGCCGTACTTTATAAAACAGAGGGCGTAAGTGTCTGCTTTTAGAAAAGTTGTGCGAGCAGGCTGTAAAGCAATTAGACCGTTGAGTCAGCCATTCGTTAATCTGGCGAGATTCCCCTTAGAGGAGAGAGACGATGCGGAATATAATAGTGTTATTACTAGCGACGTTGGTGTTATCGGGGTGCTCGGTGCACCGTGTTGCGGGCGAGATTGGTGGTGTGGATATCGAAGCAAGCCGCACAGGCTATCAGGATCATCAACGTAAACATGACTACGATCGATATCGATATCGATATGACCATAACCATTATCGTGGCTTTTGCCCACCAGGGCAGGCTAAAAAAGGCTACTGTCGCTAACGGGTACACTTTTTAGCGAGCAAAAAAAACCAGACCGAAGTCTGGTTTTTTAGTTTTAAGCTAAGCCAAGGGCTTAGTGAGACATGTCCTGTTCCATCGCTTCAGGAGAAGAGAAAGAAACTGTTGTCGCACGACGGTTTAGCTGACGGTTAGCTTGAGTGTCGTTGCTCGCTACTGGGTGTGTTTCACCGTAACCCACTGTGTATAGACGGCTCGCGTCTACACCGTAGTCTTCTACAAGCAGTTTTGCTACAGCTTGAGCACGTTTTTCAGATAGTTCTTGGTTGTAGTCTTGTGCACCAGTTGAGTCTGCAAAGCCACGGACCTGAGCTACTTGCTCTGGGTGTGCAGCTAGGTGATCAGCGATGCTTTGTAGATCAGAGAATTCAGAGCTATCAACGTGTGCAGAGTCGAACGCGAATAGAATGTCGTATGGTAGTTCTGTTTTCACTGGCTCTGGCTCAACCATTGGCTCTGGCTCAACCACTGGTGCTGCGGCAACCATAGGGGCTGCTTTCTTCTTACCGAACGTGTACTGCAGACCCAATGTTGCTACTTGGTCTAGGTGATCGCCTTCAAGGTCATCGATTAGACGGTAGTCAGCACGTAGTGCGGTGTTTTCGCTTAGGGCGAACTTCAAACCACCACCGGCGTTTAGTTGCGTGTGGCCGTCACCGTGTAGGTCGTTGCTGTATTCTGTTGTACCCAAACCAGCTGCTAGATAAGGTGTAACGCTAGATTCGCTGAAGAAGCTGTATAGGCCGTCAAGACGGTACTGGTCAGCATCGATGCTTTGACCACCAGTTAGTTCAGAGTCTAGGTTCAGGTAAGTGAACTCCACTGCCCAAGGATTATCAAATTGGTAACCAAGGCTTAGGCCTAACGCACGATCATCTTCTAGGTCACGATTGTTGTCCGGTACAGAGTAACCAATCATTGGCGTAAGAGTGAAACCAGATACTGGCGCATCTGCCTGTGCCATAGTCGCCACGGCAGAGGCCGCAAGGATACTACTTAGAACTGCTGTTTTCTTAAAAATCTTAGACATGTCTCTCTCCTTAGGGGAATGTCACTGAGTGATAGCTTAAGTGTACATTAATTTTTTCAAATAAGACTGCGATATAAAAGTGCAAGAAGTGTCTGCTTTGTGCGGCTTTTAAAGCGTGTTTACGCAAAACTGACATTGATGCCCATCTTTACACAATCTCAAGTCGGCAACTGATTAGAATGCTTAAGGAAACTCGGTTTCAATTACACGACTTTTGCACGACTCTTGTTTCAGCATAGGCGAAAAAAGAGTCATTGCATAAAATGTGCAGGCTTTATCGTAAATTGGCGATGGCTTGCAGCATCGTCAGAAAGGCGTTGATTGAGGCGACGGACGCGGATTCGTGCATGGTATGGTAACCCGTGGTTGGAATCTGTAGCGTGGTGCCATCTACTAACCCGTTCGAGGCGGCGATGATACGACCCAGCTCAGTACTGCCCAATGAGCTAGGAGCCTGACCTGCCGCCAGCAGTTTTTCGTTTTCCGCTTCCACGTAACGATTTTTGTATAAATAGCTAAAACCAATCTCTTCGCAGAATTGTTGCAGCAATGCCGTGCTGTCTGCGTTAAAGGAGGCGTTGGCATCTTTTTCACGCAACACCAACAGCTGCTGATTGGCGCTTTCGATGTCTGGGAAAGGACTGGTATCGACCACAAACAAGCGGTTTGTCGTACCACCGAAACGACGGAACCATTCCAATAGATAACGCCAGCTCTTACCGGCTTCTTCTTGCGCGGTAAAGAACGCGGTACCCTTAAAGCCTAAGCTAAATAGATGTACCAATGACGCGGCTGTGAGCACGTTATCAAGTTGACCTTCTAAGCGCTCTCCGTTCTTCGATAAGGTGTCTTCAAAAGCGACGGGGGTGCCCGCCACCACACCTTCTAACCCTTCCACTTCAAAGATTAAGTTATTACGAAACTCACAAATGTAGCCATTACGGATCATGCCTTTGCCACGATACACCCCAGACCAAGGCTCGTAAGCATAGACGCCTTCTTGGTTGAAACGCTCGGTGACCTTAGTCATCAGTTGTTCCGAGACCGAATTATTCAATAGATCGGTGCGGTTTGCTGAGACAAAGGCCGCATATTGGAATTCATTAGGCCCGGTACACACTAATCCATGGCGGTCAATGTGTGCCGAAAACATGGTGCTAAAAGGATCGCTTCCTTGTGCGACTAAAACCCCTTCGTACCAGGTCACGTTCGCGCCGCGTTCTTCCAACTCACGTTGTAGAACTCGGAAAAAGGAGTGCTCAGCACCCACCACAGATGGGGCGCGAATGAGGCGTTTGAGTAGATCGATAAACTCTTCGTTTAACATGCAGAGAGACCCTCAAGAATGCTGCATTAGAAGAATCCGATCATAGGTTTTTTTACTGATAAGAGAAGAAAATTGTGCGAGGTTTTCAGAACAATTCAATGCAATAATGTGGCTGATGATGACGTTATGGGTATAAGGGCTTGTTAGGGCGCGTATCCCTAAGGTTGCCATGAAAAATCTGTCTGTGAGCCAATGGTGCGATTTGCGTCAACCCTTCGGCTTTTTTTGCAACACATGATATTGATAATGGTTCTTATAATTGTTACTGTCTTTCAAATTAGCTAAATCTAATATAATTGATAAAGTCAACTATCTTTAATTTGAGGGGGATATAACAATGAAAAAAAGCCTACTTGCGATGCTTATCGCTGCAGGTGCGATGCAGGCAGGAGCCACATCTTACGAATTTGATGTGACCTTAAAAGGCTATCAAGGTGACGCTACGTCATCGGTATCTTACTCTGGTCAGATTGCGCGTCATGCGTTGCACAACTCTTTGAAGAAAGTTGTCAGCCAAGGCGATGAAGCGGTAATGCTGCAATACCTATCTGGTACAGAAGACGGCCGTAAACTGTTAGACCCAGCAAGCAAGGATGGCTTTGCAATCAAGCAGTCTAGTATTGATGAACTGTCGAAAGGCAAAAACTTAGTGTCGAGTGCTTACGATGGTGTCATCACCGGTTGGCCAGGCAACCCAACGGGCCAAGAACTGCTAGAGCAATTGGTTGCGCAAGCGGCACAAAGCAACCAAGGTTACGACCCTGTAAACGGCTACGATTACATCCAGTTGGTATCGAAATTTGCCATGGGTGCGGTGTTCTACAACAAAGCGGTGAATCACTACCTAGAAGAGAAGCTTGAAGCGGATCAGCATCCTAACAATGAAGCGTACAAAGCCGGTGTACCTTACACAGGCAAAGAGCACGTATGGGATGAAGCCTTCGGTTACTTTGGTGCGCCTGCGCACGGTTTGGAACTAACGCCTGAAGAAGTGGTGCAAATCACTAAGCAAAACCCAGAGTACTTCGCTAAAGCAGATGCCAATGGCGATGGTGTGGTGGATCTGAAGTCTGAAATGGCGTATGCCCACGCTTATTACGCGGCGAGCATTGATGCGAGTGCAGGCACTAACTATTTCCATACTATCATGCAGGCGTTCGTGGATGGCCGCCAATTGATTAGCGATGCCAAAGGTGAGCGCTTAACGGATGCACAGCGTAGCGAGCTAAAAGCTTACGCAGCGACCATCGCCACAGCTTGGCAACAAGTGATTGCCGAAGCGGCCTTTAAGTACGCTGGCAGTGTCTACTCCGATCTTGAGAAAATCGCAGCCGTAGAAGAAGCGCACGGTGATGTGAGCAAATCCTTCCGTAACTACGTGAAGCATTGGGGCGAATTGAAAGGCTTTGCCCTAGCGTTGGAAGCCGCAGGTCGTGACTTGGGCAATGCACAAGCCGGTCTTGACCGTCTTATCGGTTTCAGCCCAGTACTATTTGGTGACATGCAAGTCGTGGCGCAAGATGGTCAAGGTGGTTTCGTACAAGCGTCTAGTGGCAGCATGCAAGAGTACAAGCTGAACATGATCAAGGTACAAAACCTACTGGCGCAAAGCTTTGACTTAAAAGCTAAGTTGAAAGACAAAACTGGCGGTATGAGCGATGTGCTTAAGCAGATCGATGCTGCGGGTCAGAGCGCTGAAAATGACTAACGACCGGATCTAACAGGGTAGATGGCGCATCATGCTGGAAACCTTTGTTGTCTGGTTAGCAGACGAGCTGGCCGCGGCCAGCTCGTCTTTAGTCGATAGCAGTAAACGGGTATCACTGTGGTATCTGCTGTCGGCGGTCTTGTTTGCTTGGCTCGTGCTTTCCTTGCGCTATGGCGCGTTGGGCTGGGCGCGACTCAAGCCTTACCTCTCTTGGCGGGTCTGGTGGCACCGTTCCGCACGCACTGATTACCAGTTATGGCTCGCTAACCGTCTATTATTAGGCGTATTGATTCCAAAAACCTTCACCCAAGCCGTGTGGGTCAGTTGGCTCTATTTCTATTGGCAGCAGCAGGGCTTTGGCGACCTGCAATTAGGTTGGTCTGACGCCACCGTGGTGGTGTTATTCTCCCTGTGTTACTTCTTGGTGGATGACTTTTCTCGCTTCTTAGTGCATTGGGCGATGCATAAAACGCCTTGGTTGTGGGCGTTTCATCAGGTACACCACGGCGCCAAGGTACTGACGCCTTTTACCGTGTTTCGCACACACCCTATCGAAGGCCTGCTGTTCTTCCTACGTTCTATGGCCAGTCAAAGTCTAGTGATTAGTATTTTCCTAGTGGCGTTTCCAAATCAGGTCAGTCTCTGGCAAGTCTTTGGAGTCTTGATAACTACCTTTGTCTTTAATGTTTTAGGGGCTAACCTAAGACATTCAGGTGTTGCGTTGAGTTATGGATCCAAACTGGAAAAGTGGTTGATTTCGCCGGCGCAACATCAGGTGCATCATTCCGTGGCGCGACAACACTATGACCGCAATTTTGGTGTGACCCTAGCACTTTGGGACAGGCTTTTTGGTAGCTGGCATCCAGGCAATGACGATCAAACGCTTCGCTACGGCACCGGTCAAGCTATTGATGAGATGGGTATGTTAGGGCAATGGCTAGAGCCATTTAGGAGTCTGTTTCAAACGCTGCAAAGGCGTACTAAACAACGGCTTAAATTGAGGCTAAGAGGCAAATAAAAAGACCATTTGGGGGAGCCCAAATGGTCTTTTTTATAATGGATCAAAGCGCTCGGCTTATTTCTGCTGTTGCTTTTCTTCTAAGCGTTTTTCCCAGAAGTCCGCTCCTTCAATGCCTAATGCTTTCGGATCGAAGGTGTACTCTTCAACCCCCGCGGCTTTTTGGTCTTCGTAGTCTTTTAGCGCTTTCATGGTCGGGCGCGCCATAAAGAAGATCACGATGATACCGACGATGTTTAACCATGCCATCAAGCCCACACCCACGTCACCTAGATTCCAGATGTAGCCTGCTGTGTTGACGGTACCGTAAGCGACCATAAACATGATCAGCAGTTTTACAAAAGTAAGCGGCACATGCAGTTTTAGGGCACGGCGTAGGTAAGCAACGTTGGTTTCAGCAATGTAGTAGTACGCCAAAATCGTGGTAAAGGCGAAGAAGAACAAAGCAATGCCGACGAACGCTGAGCCAAAGTTACCAAAGATGCTCTGTAGGGCCATCTGCGTAAAGGCTGGCGAAGCAATGATCACATCAGCCGGTATGTTTTGCACGATAAATTGACCGTCAGGCAAAGCGCCTTGGACGTTGTATTGCTGCGTAATCAAGATCATCAGCGCGGTAGCGGTACACACAAACAGAGTGTCCACGTATACAGAGAAAGCTTGTACTAGACCCTGTTGTGCAGGGTGCTGCACTTCGGCTGCGGCCGCCGCGTGAGGGCCTGTACCCTGACCGGCTTCGTTGGAGTAAACACCACGTTTTACACCCCAGCCGATCGCTGCCCCAAAGCCTGCTTGCGCGGTAAAGGCATCAGACACAATCATCGCAAAAATGCCGGGTACTTGATCCAAGTTTAGGAAGACCACGATCAAGGCCATGATGATGTAGCCCATGGCCATGAATGGCACGATGATCTGAGTAAAGTTGGCAATACGCTTGATACCGCCGAAAATGATGAAGGCCAATAC
The DNA here is from genome assembly GCF_900089755.1 of Marinomonas aquimarina. Lineage (GTDB taxonomy): Bacteria > Pseudomonadota > Gammaproteobacteria > Pseudomonadales > Marinomonadaceae > Marinomonas > Marinomonas aquimarina. Next base: position 71,577 of record NZ_FLOC01000013.1, read on the forward strand.
TACTAGGATGACTGCCAATGCCACTATTTTCGTGGTGCCAACTTCACCAAAGGTGGTTTGAATCAAGTCACCAGGGCCGAATACCTGAGCCACCGCATTGCCCACTGAGTTGGCCTGAATGCCCGGTAAGAAGACACCGCAGGCAATGATCGAAGCAAGCGCAAACAACACGCCCAGCCACTTCATACGCAGGCCTCTTTCAAAGTAGTAAGCAGGGCCACCACGGTACTGGCCGTTGTCATTGATTTTGTAGATTTGACCCAGTGTGGATTCGGCGTAAGCGGTGCTGGCACCTAGAAAGGCAACGACCCACATCCAGAATACGGCGCCGGGACCACCAAAGCCGATGGCTGCGGCAACGCCGGCGATATTACCGGTACCAACACGACCTGAAAGAGATACCGCTAAGGCTTGGAACGAAGAGATGCCTTTTTCAGATGGCGTTGAGTTAAACAGCAGCGACCACATCTCTTTGAAGTGTCGCACTTGCGCGAAGCGCGTCAAAATGGAGTAGAACAAACCGGCGCCAAGGCACAAGTAGATGAGAGCAGGACTCCAGATGATTCCGTTGAGGAAATCAATGAATGCTTGCATAGCAGTTCTCCTGTGATAATCGCTCTTTGAGCGTTTCTAATTGTTAGATGCTGGTTGTCGCCAGCTCAATAGGAAAATTTTAGTTTATGGCCGTCACAAAGGTGACATTGTGTAAACTTATAGATGCATTTAGCACAAGTTGTGTAAATGAAAGGGTCGAATCTAACATGCTGCCTACCCTTTGAACATTTGACTATTTGGTACGCTGTGTTGCTAGTTGACGCTATATGGGTGACAAATAGTGCTCTAGGTGAGAGCTGGGAGAGATGCGGTGAAAGCCTTGTGTGTGGGAATATTATTTCATTTAAGTAAATAAAAAGTTGCTTTTTAGGTTATTTATTATCAACGGAGCTAGGTCTAATATTTCTCCATCCGCTATTTAGCGCACCACGAATTTGTTCTAGGAGTCCCATATGTCTAACGTCGCTTTTGTTTCTCACGGTGGTGGTCCAATGCCGGTATTGGGGGATCCTAGCCACGCGCAATTGGTATCCACATTGCGAGATCTCACCCAGCAATTGCCAGCGCAGCCGTCTGTGATCGTGATGATCAGTGCTCACTGGGAAACGACGGATTTTGAAATCACTGCTGGCGCCAATCCAGATTTGATCTATGACTACTATGGGTTCCCTGATGAATCCTACCAGCTGCAATATCCAGCCCCTGGTGCGCCGCAACTGGCGCGTGATATCGCGGCAAAAATGGCGGCGGCGGGCAGCCACGTTCGTTTGAATGAAGCTCGTGGTTTTGACCACGGCATGTTTATCCCGCTGATGCTGATGTACCCAGAAGCCAACATTCCTGTGCTGCAGATTTCCTTGGCCAGCTCTTTGAACCCAGTACAGCATTGGCAGTTTGGTGAGCAACTGGCCAAGGTGTTACCAGAGGATGCCTTGGTGATTGGTTCAGGTTTTAGTTTTCACAACATGCGTACTTTCTTTGCCCCGAAAACGGCACAAATTAACCATGATGTGCATGCCTTTCAGACGTGGTTGGACGACACCGTCACGGCAGCGGATGTGAGCTTAGACGATGCCAAAGCGCGTTGGGCCAAATGGGCCAGCGTGGAAGGTGGCCGTTTCTGTCACCCACGTGAAGAACACTTGATTCCTCTGATCGTGTGTCATGCGGTTGCGCAGAAGCAAGGGGCTTCGATTCCGTTCACGGCACTGGACGTGGAAGCACGCCACTTTATTTGGTAAGCGTTTCTGAACAAGGTTCCCTCCTTGATGATTGGGCCGACTCTATGGAGTCGGCTTTTTTTTTGCATAGCTTTTTTTGCATAGAGAAGTGAAGTAGGTAACACTCCCGTGGGTGTGCCCATGCCGCCAGTGAGGCGTCGCAATGGCGTTGCAACATAGCGCCCATACAATGCACTCATCACCTTTCCAATTTAGAGGACGATAGCAATGCCGACCCCATCAGAACAGCTATCCACGGCCAAGATGGCTTCCTGCCTTGAACTGAAACAGGGCATCTTGTACCACATGCGCTACACCTTGGCACTGCGTGCCGAGCAAGCCAGTCACCGTGATTGGTGGTTATGTTTGTCTCTGGCCGTACGTGATCGCATTATCGATGATATGGTGTTGACGCAAACCCGCCATAACGAAGATAACGTACGTCGTCTGTATTACCTATCAATGGAGTACTTGATGGGGCGTATGCTGGTGAATAACGTCCACAACGTGCGGGTGTTTGAGGAAGCACAGCAGGCCATCAGTGAACTGGGCCTCTCGTGGCATGAGGTCTGTGATGAAGAAATGGACATGGGACTTGGCAATGGTGGGTTAGGGCGATTAGCGGCGTGCTTCCTCGATTCCTTAGCCACCTTAGACCTGCCGGCAGTAGGTTATGGCATCTACTATGAGTTTGGTCTGTTTAAGCAAGATTTTCATCATGGCAAGCAAGTTGAGCACCCGGATACTTGGATCAACTATGGCACCCCATGGGAGTTGATTCGTCCAGAGTACGCACAAACCATTCAGTTTTATGGTCGTGTGGAGGCGTCTTACGACAGCTTTGGTAACTATCACCCACGTTGGGTGGATACCAAAAACGTGCTCGGTATTCCCCATGATATTCCGGTCGCGGGCTACGACACCAAAACCGTGAACTTCCTACGCTTGTGGTCTTCCCGTTCCACCGAAGACTTTGATCTGGATGAGTTTAATAAGGGTGACTACGTGGAAGCGGTGCGCTCTAAAGCCATCGGCGAAACCATTTCTAAGGTGCTGTATCCCAACGATAAAAACGAAAATGGTAAAGAGCTGCGCTTGGTGCAACAGTACTTCTTTGTCGCCTGTTCACTGGCGGATATTATGCGTCGCTTCGAACGTAACAATGGCTCGGATTGGGATCAGTTACCGGAAAAAGCCGCCATCCAATTAAACGATACGCACCCTGCCATTGCGGTGGTGGAGTTGATGCGCATCTTGGTCGATGACAAACGCCTGCATTGGGACCACGCTTGGTCCTTGGTAACGCGTATTTTTGCCTACACCAACCACACCTTGCTACCAGAGGCATTAGAAACCTGGAGCGTAGGGCTGTTTGAAAAAGTCTTACCGCGTCACCTGCAGCTGATCTATGAGATCAACTATCGCTTTATGGAGCAGGTCGAACAGCGTTGGCCGGGCCGTGATGATATCAAAACGGAGCTTTCCATCATTCAAGAGGGCCAGCACAAGATGGTGCGCATGGCGCATCTGGCCGTGGTTGGTAGCCATAAGGTCAATGGTGTTGCGGCGCTGCATTCGGAGTTATTGAAAACCGACCTGTTTGCCCGCTTCCATGAATTCTACCCAGACAAGCTGACCAACAAAACCAATGGCATTACCCCACGCCGCTGGTTGCTTAACTGCAACCTTGGCCTAGGCCAGTTGTTTGAACAATATGGCATTGAAAAGGACTGGCCCAAGAACCTCGAACGGTTACGTAAATTGGAAGAATTTGCGGAGGATGAGGACTTTCAGTTGGCGTTTATGGCGATTAAGCACCAGAACAAACAGCGTTTGGCGGACGTGATTCAGGCGGAGTGCGGTGTCGAAGTCGATCCAAATGCCATGTTTGATGTGCAAATCAAACGTCTGCACGAATACAAGCGTCAGCATCTGAGTCTGTTGAATATTTTAACCCTGTACCATCGTCTATTGAACGACCCAGATCTCGACATTGTGCCGCGCGTGTTTATTTTTGGCGCGAAGGCGGCGCCTGGGTATGCCTTGGCGAAAACCATTATCCATGCCATCAATGCGGTGGCGGATGTGATCAACAACGATCAACGTATTCGCGGCAAGTTAAAGGTAGTGTTTTTGCCCAACTACCGTGTCTCACTAGCAGCTAAGATCATTCCAGCGGCGGATTTGTCGGAGCAGATCTCCACGGCCGGTAAGGAGGCATCCGGTACGGGCAATATGAAGTTGGCGCTGAATGGAGCCTTGACCATTGGTACCTTGGATGGCGCTAATGTGGAGATCAAGGAAGAGGTGGGCGATGACAACATCTTTATCTTTGGTTTACAGGTAGACGATGTGCAAGCGCTGGATCGTCATGGCTATAACCCTTATGACTACTATCATGGGGATGAAGAGCTGAAAAACGCGCTAGATTGGCTCTGTTCGGGCTACTTTTGTCCCCATGAGCCGCATGCCTTTGATGACATTCGCACGACCTTATTGGAACATGGCGACCGCTTTAAAGTGCTGGCCGATTATCGTGCTTATATTGATTGTCAGGAGCGGGTATCAGAAGCCTACCGTGATCAATCCCGTTGGGCAAAGATGGCGATTTTAAATACTGCACGGATGGCGAAGTTTTCATCGGATCGTACCATTCAAGAGTACGCCGATGAAATCTGGCATTTACCCGCCTGTCCGATCGCCTAATCACTGGGCGATTGAGGGCTACAAATACTCGTTACGGATGGTTTGGTAAACACCATTACGTTTGATGGCTTGTAGCCCTTTATTGAACTCTTGCATTAGGCTGCGTGCTTCAGGATGTTGTTTGCTAAAGCAAACATGCAGCGGTACCAGTGGTTCGGAAACGATGCTGGTGACTTTGAGTTGTTTGTGAATGCCCTGTTGACGTGCTTGATACATGGCCGGGTAGTCGGAGACATAGAACAGATCACTGTCACCATTGACCACGGCAGTTAAGCCTTCACTCAATGAGCTCATTTGTTGATGGGGGATTTTGCGTTCCTGCAGTTGTTGCTCCATATCCCAGCCCTTGACGGCAACGACGCGGTAATCGGCTAAGTCGTAGACACTTTCGATATTGTAAGTATCTAAATCGGTGCGACTGATGACCGCGCGACTGGTGGTGCCGAGCTCATCACTGAACAGCATAAAGGACACTCGCTCGGGACGACGTGAGCAAGAGACAGTGCCTAGGGTGTGGCCAGTTTGCATGCCTTGCATAATGTCTTGCCATGGGCGAGCAACAAACTGGGCGTCTATGTTTCTTTGTGCAAAAGCTTCCCGCACGATACGGATGTCCATGCCAGAGACAGTATTGTCTGCCGTTGAGGTGATGATGTAAGGCGGATAGTTTATCACCGGGAAGGTGACCGATTGGCCCCAAGCGCTTACGTGACAACCAAATAGAACGGACAACAGCAAAGATTTTTGCACTCGCTGAGAAAACACAGAACCCCCTTTAATTAAGTCGTCCTAGTGTGTTGCGGGCAGGAAAAATGCAAACAATGTTCAAGGACGCGGTAAGATAACACAGACTGTGGATTAAGTGACAGCAAAACTGGCGTTTTTCTGACCTAAAAATGCAACATGACCCTATGAGTTGAGGTCATAAAAAAGCGAAGCCGACAGTGCCGGTTTCGCTTTTCAGTATCCGCTCACTCTGTTGCGGCGCTTAGATCGACATGACGATACGCCCTGTGATCTCGCCTTTTTCCATATCGCGGAAAATATCGTTGATATCGTCGAGTTTTTTCTCAGTGATGATGGCTTTGACTTTACCGCGTGCGGCGAACTCTAAGCACTCTTCTAGGTCTTTACGGGTACCTACGATGGAGCCCACGACGCTGACACCATTAAGAACAGTGTCAAAGATAGGCAGTGGCATGTCTTCCGGTGGTAGACCCACCAAGACACATTTACCGCCACGACGCACCACATCGTAACTTTGACGGAAGCCGGCTTTGCTGACGGCGGTACAGACACTGCCGTGTACGCCACCGGTGGCTGCCTTGATGTCTTCCACCACGTTATCGGTCATAAAATCAAAGAAGTATTCGGCACCCAGAGACGTTGCTAGTTCGCGTTTGGCATCGCCAGTGTCCACGGCGACAACGCGTAGGCCCATGGCTACTGCATATTGCACCGCTAGGTGCCCGAGGCCACCGACACCAAACACTGCCACCCATTGACCTGGCTTAGCGTCTGACACTTTGAGAGCTTTATAAGTGGTGACGCCGGCACAAAACAGGGGCGCTGCATCGACGTAGTCTAGGCCTTCAGGCACCTTAATCACGTAGTCTGCATGAGCCGCACAATATTCCGCATAGCCACCTGCCACTGAATAGCCCGCATTCTGCTGTGACATACACAAGCTTTCTTGGCCTGCAAGACAATATTCGCAATGACCGCAAGCACTGTATAGCCAAGGAATGCCGACACGGTCACCTAGGTTAAGGTGTGTGACAGCACTGCCTAGTTCGACAATTTCACCGACTCCTTCGTGCCCAGGAATGAGGGGCAAGGTTGGTTTCACCGGCCAGTCACCGTGACACGCGTGTAAGTCTGTATGACAGACGCCACAGGCATGAATTTTGACTAAAATTTGGTGTGGTTCGATAGTGGGCTTTTGAACATCTTCAATCTTTAGAATTGAGCCGAACGTATTGGCAACAGCTGCTTTCATAACATACTCCCTTAATTATTATTAAACAGTGTCAGGCAAAGGCCTGCACACTGCTGTTAATAACGTTAGCGTAATCGGCTTGAAAGACTTGTTTCCCAGTCCAAACTTGTTGCCTCTGCGTCCAAATCTGCACACTCAGGCCGTGCTGGTCGGGTTTTTAGCGGATGTTGGACCCTAACGAGATGCACTCAGGCACCTCGTTAGGATCATTGGCTTTTAAAGGACACCTAATTCCACTAAGCGCTCATGTAAGTAAGAGCCAGCGGTGTGACGTTCGGATAATTTGACGTCAGGACGCGGATGCAAAAATAGCGGCAGTGAAATACGAGCTTTGGTTTTATCGGTGCCTTCTGGGTTGATCACCCGGTGGGAGGTTGAGGGAAAATAGCCTGCAGACGCTTCTTGTAGCATATCGCCAATATTGACGATCAAATTACCGAAGTCACAGGGGACGTCCATCCAATGGCCATCTTTTAGCTTCACCTGTAAGCCAGGCTCGTTCGCAGCGGGCAAAATGGTGATTAGGTTAATGTCTTCGTGAGCCCCTGCGCGAATCGCGCCAAGTTCTTCGTCACCTTTTAAGGGTGGGTAGTGCAGCACGCGCAGTAGGGTTTGATCACTGTTCTCGATCATGCTCGATAGCGGTTGTGAATAGTGACCAGCGATGTCGGCAGGCGTGTACTGCTCAATCCAGCCTAATAGCTCTTCTGCCAGCTGGTTGGCTTCTTGATAATACTGCGCCAGTTCCGCTTTATACTCAGTTGGGCACTGCCCCCAAGGGTAATAGTGAAAGTATTCCTTAATATCTTTCTGAGTATGGCCTTTCGCCGTTTCGGATACCTCGGCTGGAAAGTAGCCGTCCTGAGTGCCGACGTTGTAGCGATAGTTATGCTTGTCTGCGCTGTTAAAGAAGGTGTGCCAGTGCTGATAAATGTCTGTTACCAACTGCTGGCGGATAGGGTGGTTCTTCAATACGCCAAAGCCGGTTTCGCGCAACGATTTCACGAAGTCTTGGGCGGCATTTGGGCTATGGTAATCAACGGCTTCTAAAGTCATGGGAGCTTCCTGTAAACAAATCCGAGCTTGGCTTGAGCATAGCTTAGCCAACTAAAAATTAAATTGACGGAGATGAAGGAATACCTAAGAGGACCAGCCGCTGTGAAAGAAGTAGCGTCGGTCAACGGTCTCTTCGAGATAGTGGTTACGCCACCTCTCTAAACAGATTTGTTGAGATTTGTTGAGCAAGTGAACGACCCTTATGGCATTGAATGTGGAGCAGATTAGACTAATATTGACCAATTGGTTTATATTTTATGAGTCTAACAGCATTGTTTGAAAAATGAAGGAATATTCAGATAAATGCTGCTTATTGGTGGGCAAATGAGTCTATTGGCCTATACTGCCTTTACGGTCCTCGATTTTCAGTGTTATCAAGAAAGAGCGTTTATTTTGATCGAGGAAGTCAGGCGCGAGCTCTTGCGTCGTTTTCAAACAGAGGGCGTTTTATATGACGAATACATTCCAATCGTTAAAGAATCACTTTTTGATTTCTATGCCGCATTTGAACGATCCGAACTTTGAACATACTGTCGTTTACTTGTGTGAACACACTGATACCGGTGCCATGGGGGTGGTGATCAATCGTCCTTCAAGCATCGATTTTGGCGAGTTGGCTGAACACCTTGGAATGCAAATCGCTGTGCCAAAATTAACTTCTGAGCCGATTTATGTTGGCGGCCCAGTGGAATCTGAACGTGGTTTTATTTTGCACACCAGTGATAAACACTGGGGTAACACATTAAAAGTGACCGATGAGGTATGTTTATCAGCCTCTTTGGAAACGCTGGAGCACATTGCCGCAGGGGAGGGGCCAGAATCGTGTTTAATCACACTTGGTTGTGCCGGATGGGAAGAAGGGCAGCTAGAAACCGAGATCGCCAACAATGATTGGCTGGTGTGTGAGGCGGATTTAGACGTATTATTTAATACCCCCAGTGATTTGCAGTTTACCGCTGCCACCAAGGTGCTGGGACTGGATATGAGTTTATTGTCGCCAGATATAGGACACGCTTGATGACTGATACGTCGCATTCACAGACGTCGACAAACCCCAATACTGCCATCGCGGTATTGGGGTTTGATTTTGGTACCACCCGAATTGGGGTAGCCATCGGCCAAAGTTTAACCGGTTTAGGCCGCCCACTGGCGCCGTTAAAAGCCAATGATGGTATTCCCAATTGGGATACCATCAGTGCATTGGTGGAAGAGTGGCAGCCGGATGCCTTTGTCGTCGGTTTACCTCTGAATATGGACGGCAGCGAAAATGAGATGTGTCAACGAGCACGAAAATTCGCCAAGCGTCTGCATGGACGTTACAACCGCCCTTACCATATGATGGACGAACGCCTGTCTTCTTACGAAGCAAAGGGGCAGGTCATTGCCCAAGGCGGGAATCGCAATTTTAAAGAGAACTCGGTAGATGGATTGGCGGCACAAATGATTTTAGAGTCATGGTTTGCACAACACGCCAGTGCATCGGATGTATGAACTTAGGATAAGCATCACATATGACGTTGGATCTAGATAAAGCGCTGAACTCAATGAAGCAGCAATTGGCTGATTACTGTCAGCAGCAAAACATTGAAAACCCGATCGTGGTGGGCATTCATTCTGGCGGTGTTTGGGTAGCCAATGAAATTCTCGACGCGGTCCCTACCGATGAAGACTTAGCGACTTTGGACATCACCTTTTACCGTGATGACTTTACTCGAGCAGGTTTGCATCCACAGGTAGGCAGCACTAATTTGCCTGCCATTGAAGATCGTCATGTGATCTTGGTGGACGATGTGTTGATGTCTGGTCGTACCATTCGTGCGGCCATGAATGAAATTTTCGACTTTGGTCGCCCTGCGAGCATCACCTTGGCGATCCTATTTGATTTGAACAGCCGTGAATTACCGATTCGTGCGGACATCGTTGGTGAGCAGTTATCCTTGGCGGAAAATCAGCGCGTGAAGTTATCAGGGCCGACGCCATTAACGGTTTCTGTGATCGAAACCCACTAAAATTGCTGCCTACGCTTTATTTTTGCAGCAACTCATACGACAATTAGATCTTGGATACAGTGGTTCGCTAATGACGTGATGTTTGGCGACGTAAAGTGCCAAATCGCCTATCTAGCCCACGAATGCCCGGTCGTAGCACATGCCTACGCCGGGCATTTTCCTATCATACATAGTGATTGAGGAAAGCAAACTATGATGCGATCCGACCCTCGGGCGTTACAGCTAAACGAACAAGGTCAACTAAAGCACTTCCTGACTCTGGATGGCTTGAGTAAAGAAATTCTGACGGAAATCCTCGACCGAGCCGAGTCGTTCCTTTCAATGGGGGAACAATCCGTTAAGAAAGTGCCACTGCTACGCGGCAAAACCGTTGTAAATCTATTCTTTGAAAATTCCACTCGTACGCGTACGACATTTGAATTGGCCGCGAAACGCTTATCTGCGGACGTGATTAACCTAAACATTGCCACGTCGGCTACCTCTAAGGGTGAATCGTTATTGGATACGCTGCAAAATTTGCAGGCGATGCAAAGTGATATGTTTGTGGTACGTCACCAAGACAGTGGGGCACCGCACTTCATCGCGGAGCACTGTACACCAAACGTGGCCATCATTAATGCCGGTGACGGTCGTCACGCACACCCGACTCAAGCGATGCTGGATATGCTGACGATTCGTCGTCATAAGGGCCAATTTGAAGGCTTAAAAGTCGCCATCGTGGGCGATATTCTGCATTCACGAGTGGCGCGCTCAGAACTGCATGCCTTAAAAACCCTTGGGGTTGAGGAAGTCCGCTTAGTCGGTCCAAAAACTTTGGTGCCGGCATTCTTCCGCGATATGGGCGCTGTTATTTGTCATGACTTGAAAGCCGGTCTTGATGATGTCGATGTGGTGGTCATGCTGCGTCTACAAAAAGAACGCATGGCTGGAGCCTTACTGCCAAGTGAAAGTGAATTCTATCGCCTGTACGGTTTGACGGAAGAGTCGCTGGCGTGGGCCAAACCCGATGCGATTGTTATGCACCCAGGTCCGATTAACCGTGGTGTGGAAATCTCATCAGAGGTTGCCGATGGCGACCAAGCGGTGATTCTTGATCAGGTGACCAACGGTATTGCAGTGCGTATGGCGGTGATGTCGATGGCCATGAGTGGTCAAGTTCAAGAACAACAGGCAACAGGGGAAGAAGGCTGATATGAAACTTCGCATTAGTAACGGTCGTGTGATCGACCCAAGCCAAAATCTGGATGCCGTTGTTGATCTGTTTATCGAAGACCACCGAATTGTTGCCATCGGCGAAGCGCCGCTGGGGTTTGATGATGCGGAAGTGGTGGACGCTTCGGGTAAGTGGGTACTCCCTGGCTTAGTCGACACGGCGGTCGCCCTGCGTGACCCAGGTTACTCACAAAAGGGGACCATCGCGTCTGAGGGGCGTGCTGCTGTATCTGGCGGTGTGACAACCTTAGTGTGTCCGCCTAATACTAAGCCCATCGTGGATACGCCTGCGGTGGCGGCATTGATTCAAGATAAAGCCGATGAAGCAGGCATGGCCAACGTCTTCCCAATCGGCGCTTTGACGCAAGGCTTACAAGGTGAGCAACTGAGTAATATGGTGGCTTTGACGGATGCGGGCTGTGTGGCACTGTCGAACCATGGTCATGATATTGCCAGTAACCGAGTGCTGTCACGTGCCTTGGAATACGCTGCGACCCATGATCTATTAGTGGTTTTCCACCCAGATGATCCTAGTTTGTCGGAAGGCGGCTGTGCCCATGAAGGGACCATGTCGACCATGCACGGTTTGGCGGGGATTCCGGAAACCGCAGAAACCATCGCCTTGATGCGTGATCTGTTGTTGGTTGAGAAAAGTGGCGTGCGCGCGCACTTTGCCCGTCTGTCCTGTGCGAAATCGGTGGAAATGATTGCCAATGCTAAGGTCGCAGGGTTGGATGTCACCAGTGATGTGGCGTTACATAACTTACTGCTAACGGATGAAGTGCTAAAAGAATTCGATGGCCAGTTCCACGTGTTGCCGCCATTGCGCTCTGAGAACGATCGTCTGACGCTGATCGAAGGTTTGAAAACGGGTGTCATCAATGCCATCTGTTCGGACCATCAGCCGCACGAGAAAATGGCGAAAGTAGCGCCGTTTGCTGCGACAGAGCCAGGCATGGCAAACGTTGAAGTGTTGTTGCCGTTGGCACTGCGCTTGATGGACGAAGGTGACTTAGAGCTGGCGCAATTGCTGACCGCCTTAACTTACGGGCCAGCGGCGTGTTTCGGTCTAGAAGCAGGCTCGCTTGCGGTCGGTAGCTTTGCAGATCTGGTGATTTTTGATAGCACGGAAAAATGGACTTGGGATCATACAACCCGTAAATCAAAAGGGTCGAATTCTGGGTTTGTTGGTGAGCAGATGACAGGACGTGTCTGTCAGACCTTTATTTCAGGGCAACGGGTTTACTCTCTTAGCTAGAGGGTGTCGTGATTAGGCTCTGATTTAATGGTAAAGTAAGCGAATGGACAGTGTGTGCACATTCTTGCGGCACACACTTTGCTTAACTATTTTGGTATTGGGGTTTATGAAAATAGAAACTAAGGATGCTGTTCTGCAGGATGCACCACTTCTGGATGCAGTGCACGAATCGTTGATTCAACGAGATTTTCTATTACAGCTGCGTAAGATTGATCATGTCTTATTGAGGCATGTTGCCAGCAGCACAAACTTCATGTCTTACGTAGAACAGATGACCGCCAGCCTTGGGGAGTTGTTTCCAAGCAACATACGCCCTTGCGTCCTATGGTGTGATAAAGATCTGACCCATTGGCGCATACTCAATTATAAAGATTGGCCAGCACTGAGCGATGCGCTGGGGAATGTGTCCCATATTCCGCAACCGCTCGCGACCTTTGTTGCCAGTCCATCACGACCTTTTGCCCGTGAGCAAAACTTGCCAACGCGCTCGGATTGGAGCCAATGGCAAGATGTGCTCGCTGAGCACTTCCTAGATACTTGTGATCTTGTCAGCGTACAGGATAACGACAAAAACTGGTTCACCTTCTGTTTGTTCTCAAGCAAGCTTCCTTCTGACTCTGAGCATCGTATGCATTACTGGGCCGTCGATCAGGCGCTACAGTCGATACCTCAATGGCTAAAGGCGATGTTGGTGCGTATGAAAACCGATGCGCGCTTGCAAGAGCACACCAATGAAGTGACTGGCCTGCTACAACCGCATGCGTTCGATAATGCGTTGGACATGATGTTGCGTGATGCGCGGCGCTATTTCCAACGCTTGGCCTTTGTCTCGGTACTGGTGCCAAGCGACGCGGACCAGGATGAACTGAAACTGTTATCTGACACCTTGCGTGAGACATTACGCGATAACGATTTATTGGCCAACAGCTCCGATAATGAGTTCGTCATGGCGATGCGCATCATGCAGTTAGATGACGCGCCGATCGTCGCACAAAAGGTGCAAAAAGCCCTGCAAAAAGCCGATCCAAAGCAGATTTCGGTGCTCAGCGGCGGTATCAAAATAGGTGTTGCGCTGTACCCAGAGCAAGCCAATCAAGACAAGCTAAGACTGGCGTCCTTGGCGGCGGCCAATGCGGTGACAGAAAACGTTGGCTATCGTTTAGAGTACTACGGTAAATTTGTCAAAAATCTAGACGAAGCCTACGATGATTAAGGCAACAATAAGAGGTTAGCTGTGGCCATCGCAGAGAATTTACAAGAAGTGCGTTGTGAGATCGCAGAATTAACACAACGCTTTGAGCGTCAGCCAGAAAGTGTGCGTCTATTGGCGGTCAGTAAAACCAAACCGGTCGCGGATCTATTGGCTGCTTACGCGGCTGGGCAGCGTTTGTTTGGTGAAAACTATGTTCAAGAGGCGGTGGATAAATGCCAACAGCTGTCTTCGCTTGCGGACATTGAGTGGCATTTTATTGGTCCGATTCAATCGAATAAATCCCGTCAAATTGCGGAAACCATGGCCTGGGTGCACACCATTGATCGGGACAAGATTGCGCGCCGTTTAAGTGAGCAACGCCCCGCTGATATGCCGCCACTCAACGTTCTCATTCAAGTGAATGTCAGTGGCGAAGAATCGAAGTCTGGTATTGCTCTAGAGTCGTTAGACAGCATGGTTAAGCTGGTGTCAGAGCTGCCTAATTTGCGTTTACGTGGCCTAATGGCGATTCCAGCGCCGCAGGAAAATGAAGCGGCGCAAATTCAAGTCTATGCGCCATTAAAGCAAGCGTTTGAGACATTACAGCAGCACTACCCAGAGGTTGATACCTTGTCCATTGGTATGTCCGGAGACCTCGCCGCAGCGATTGCTTCAGGCAGTACCATGGTGCGAGTGGGAACGGCGATCTTTGGTGCGCGCGACTACGCATAACAGCGAACCCAATTCGCATAAGTTACAGTTTTATAGGTGAACAATGAGTTTAAAAATTGCGTTTGTAGGTGTCGGTAATATGGCATCTGCGATCATTGGTGGTTTGCGAGCAAGCGGCTACGCAGGTGAGTCCATCGTTGGTAGTTCGATTAATGTCGAAGATCATAAAAACCTTGAGCAGCGCTTTGGCATTCGTATGTACGAAGATAACCAAGACGCAGTGGCGCAAGCCGATGTGGTGTTCCTATGTGTCAAACCCAACATGCTGCAGTCGGTTGTCGAAGGCTTCGCGGACGCGGTGCGTGACGACCAACTGTATGTCTCGGTTGCCGCAGGCATTGAGATTAATGCCCTAGAAAAATGGTTAGTGAAACCGGTCGCAGTGGTACGTTCAATGCCGAATACGCCAGCGTTGGTGGGCAGTGGCATGTCAGGCTTGATTGCCAACTCGCGTACGACTGACGAGCAGAAAGCTTGGGTAGCGGATGCTTTTGACAGCTTTGGCAGTCATGTCTGGGTAGATAATGAAGCGCATATGCATACCGTGACCGCTCTATCTGGCAGTGCGCCAGCGTACTTCTTCCGTGTGTTAGAAGTGATGATTGAGGCGGGCATGGCGCAAGGCTTGGACGAAGCAACCAGTCGTAAGCTGTCTACCTATGCCATGAAAGGGGCGGCGGCGATGGTGACCACGCTGGACGATGATATTGCGCAACTACGTCGTAATATCACTTCGCCTAATGGTACAACCCAAGCGGCGCTCGAAACACTTGAGCAGCAGGGGATTGAAGCGTTGGTGACGGCGGCGGTAGACGCCTGTGCCAAGCGTTCTAAAGAATTGGGCGAAGAGTTCGCCAGCAAATAATTAAGGTAGGTGCCAAACGATGGGTGATCCATTAATTCTGATCGTCAAAACACTCGGTCACTTGTATTTGTTTATTGTCTTGTTGCGCTTAGTGTTGCAATTAAGCCGAGCAGACTTCTACAACCCAATTAGTCAGGGGGTGGTGAAAGCCACCAGCCCTCTATTAAAACCGTTGCGTAAGGTGCTTCCTTCGATCGGCCGTATTGATACTTCATCTGTGGTGCTAGCATTGGCGGTGCAAGCCATTATTATTGTCGCGATTATGGCGATTGTAGGTTACCAGCTGGCACCCTTGCATTATGTGATTTACACCGTTGCAGGGGTGGTGTATCACTTGTTAGATCTGTACTTCTGGGCCATGCTGATTTCCGTGATCTTGAGCTGGGTTGCACCGGGTTCGAGCCATCCAGGTGCACTGTTGGTGATGCAGATCTGTGAGCCTTTGTACCGTTTCTGTCATCGCTTTATCCCTTCACTAGGTGGCTTTGACCTATCGCCAATCTTTATCTTCTTGGCGATTACCATCCTGAAACAGTTCATCGCACCGTTTGTAATTTAAGAAATAAGCCGCTCAAAAGAGCGGCTTATTTGAGTAGTGCTGCATATTCTTATATGATGCGCAGCCGAAAGGTAAGCCAAGAATCGTCGGGTTCTTTACATAAAACTAACTTGGACTAGAGCTATGAGTACAATCGCAGTTTACCCAGGCACATTCGACCCGATTACCAACGGTCACACAGATCTTGTGGAACGTGCGGCGAAACTGTTTCCGAAGGTTATTGTTGCTGTAGCGGCAAGTCCGAAGAAACGACCAGTATTGGCTCACGATATGCGAATTCAATTAGCAAAGGATGTACTTGGGCATTTAGACAATGTGGAAGTACTTGGCTTTGATAACCTGCTTACAGAGTTTACGCGCTCGGTAAATGGTCAGGTGGTTGTGCGTGGTTTGCGTGCCGTATCGGATTTCGAATATGAATTCCAATTGGCCAACATGAACCGCGTCATTGCACCGGATGTAGAAAGCTTGTTTCTGACGCCGTCAGAGAAACACTCTTACATCTCATCCACGTTGGTGCGTGAAATTGCTTCTTTAAACGGTGACTTCGGTATGTTTGTTCACCCGAAAGTGAAGCAAGTGTTAACCGAACACTATCAAGCAGCATCGGCCGCTAAGCGTTCTTGATTTTATGAATGCCGCTAGGCATTGGATTTATTAGGAGAGCAGCATGTCTCTAATGATTACTGATGAATGCATCAACTGTGATGTATGTGAGCCAGAGTGTCCAAACGAAGCAATCAGCCAAGGCGAGGAGATCTACGTGATCGACCCGTCTAAATGTACTGAATGTATTGGTCACTATGATGAACCGCAATGCCAGCAGGTATGTCCTGTTGACTGTATCCCACTCGATCCTAACTTTAAGGAATCGGAAGAGCAGTTGATGGAAAAGTACCTTGTCCTAACCGGGCAGCTGTAAGAAAAAATGCCAAGCGTTTGCTTGGCATTTTTGTTTCTGGCGTTCTACTTTTGAGCTTGGCGTACGTGTTCAGCAAACATCTCTGCGACTTGTTCTTTAGATGGGGCCAGTTGATCCTCTCCAATTAACAGAATCAAAGCATTCAAACTGATGAACTCGCTCGATTTAGGGTGGGTCACAATTTTCCCCATGGTGTCTTCAAAGCCAATCGCGGTGCCTAAGTCTCGCTGAATCAATTCGGTCACCACATCTGCCCAGCGCACCTTATACAGTGACACATTGATACGGACCGTGTGATCCCCTTGATAGCGGAATAAGTCTTCCAGCACCTGCTCCGTACCGGGTGCCACCAAAGAGCGTACCAGCATCTCAGGATACGCTCGCACCGGACGGATCACGGCCTTGGCACCTGATTGACGAAAGCGCTCTCGGTTCGCATCATCGATGGCTTCGGCTAGGATAAAGGCCTTGCTACCGATTTCTTTGATACGGTGCAAAATATCAAATACCAAGCTGTCACTGTGTGCGTCCAAACTGTCTGGAGAAAGCACCACTATGTACTTAGCATCGCTTACCCCTGCGCTGTTGAGCATGCCAGGGCTGGTGGCATCGCCTGTATGATGCACAACACCTTGTGCGCGCAGCGTCTCAGGCAGGCCCTCTGGGAACTTTGGCGTAAGGATTTGGATGGGGACATCATCAAGCCCTGGGGTGTTGCAAATCTGCTGCACCAGCAAGCTCAAGTAACGCTCCGTATTCGTGCTAGGGGTATTGATGATTAATAAGTGATCTTGCATATCGCTCCACTCCAAGCGTCCTTTGATCTTCATTTCTTTGCGCATGATGCGTATTTCGACGTAGTCACTGGCGATCTGTGCCAACAGCGTAATGCCTAAGCCGTAAATCAAAACAATCGTCGTAAATTGGCCCCAAAAAGTGGCGGCTGAGAGGTCGCCATAACCTGTGGTGCTGGCTGATGTCATGGTCAACCAAAAGGCCTGCCACCAATCTAAATCTTCAAAGTAGACCATGGCGACGCTGTGCGCCGCCACGACACTGGCGAGCATTAAAAAGCGTCGTTTGAGATCTTTGACCGCATGTAGGTGTACCTGTTTACGGTAACGCAAACGTGAACGGTTTTTATGATGGATCAGCTTTCCTAGCATCATAATCCTGTCTCTTTAGTCTAAGCTGGGCATGGCGTAATCCAGTTGGCGCCATGACTCATAGACCATAACGGCAACGGTATTTGAGAGGTTTAAACTACGTGAACCGGCTTGCATCGGCAAGCGCAGGCGTTGGCTATAGGGCAAGGCTTCAATGAAATCGTTTGGCAAACCACGCGTTTCTGGGCCAAATACCAACACATCGCCTGCTTTAAACGCCGCTTCAGAGTGAGTGTGGCTACCTTTAGTTGTCAAAGCGTAGATGGTGCCGAGCTGACCTTGGTTTTGATCGAGAAAGGCCTGCCAATTAGGGTAGCGTTTTACCTTGGCCAGTTCGTGATAATCCAAGCCTGCACGACGGACTTTCTTTTCATCTAAATCAAAGCCCAGTGGCTCGATTAAGTGTAATTGGTAGCCTGTGTTGGCACACAAGCGAATCACGTTGCCCGTGTTAGGTGGAATCTCTGGTTGATACAAAACAATGTGTAGCATATTCGCCTCTCCTTCAGATCTTTTTATCATACCAGAGCGCGCTAATATCCTAACTTAACTATAAAAATTTTAAAAAAAGTGTTGACGGGTAAAATGAGTTATCTATAATACGCCGCACTTGCCCAGATAGCTCAGTCGGTAGAGCAGGGGATTGAAAATCCCCGTGTCGGTGGTTCGATTCCGCCTCTGGGCACCATTATTATAAAAGTTAGCTAAATGCTTACTTTTAGTAAGAATACGGTGTCATACCGTTGCAAGTTTTGCCCAGATAGCTCAGTCGGTAGAGCAGGGGATTGAAAATCCCCGTGTCGGTGGTTCGATTCCGCCTCTGGGCACCATTGCTACAGAAAGCCTCGCTAAATGCGGGGCTTTTTTGTTTCTGCGATGAACATAAAAAAAGCGCTTAGTGAAACCTCTTCACTAAGCGCTTTTTGCGTTTTAGCAGAGAGTACGTTAGCCACCTATAATGATGCCGCTGGTACGCTCTATGGGCGCAGTAGAAGCCTGCTTTGTCGCTCTCTTAGGTGATACCTTAGCTTTAGGTGTAAAGCGTCTAGCGATGGGGAGATCTAACATCGCTTCCTTGCTGCCACTGACCACCGAAACGTAGGCCGTCTTAAACTGAACTCGGTCGACTTTGACTCGCCCGACTTTGTTCTCAGTGTAGCCCAGACTTTCTTTTGTATAGGGGTCAAACATTTCCTCTCCAACCGCATAAATATCGAAGAGCTCACCTTCTTGCACGGTTTTGCCACCGGAGTTCAGGACTAAGTTGCCATCACTGGTATTGAGTAGGATCAGCGGATAAATATTATCTTTTAACTGATCAAAGATTTTACGGCTGGAAATATCAATCAGCAGCGGCAAGTTGTCGCGACTAGAGGTGGTTGGTACTTTGGCACTCCATTTGATCTGATTATTAATTAAATCAACCATTTGGTATTCAACAATGACTTTACTGCTGTACTGCGTTGATTTGCTGCCAACGGTCTCTCCAGTCAGTTCTAAGGTCTTACGAGTATCTATGATCTGTCTGGAGGTTTTGGCTTCCAGCACTTTTCCGCGTAAGACGTAGTCAACCCCTGGTTTGCTTTGATCTGCGACCACACTAAATAAGCGATCTTGTACAAATCTGGCTTCCAAAGCTTTGCTCAGGGCTCGTGCATGAGAATTACCAGAGAAGCTTTCGATCGCAAGAGTACGACGGTTGGCATTCATTCCTTTGAGGTTTTGTTGACGCCTTTTATCATCGTCATACTCAACGTTTGCTTGAAGTCGAACTTTACATAAACCGCCGCTACAGCTTTCCGTTAGCACTCGGTAGGTCGTGCTTCCTGAACTACTGTAACTGGCGCCACCCGTACTGGCTTCGGTGTATTCAAAGCCAGTTTCGTTTTCTTGATAGACATCGACCGATGAGCGTTCGCTTTTGATATCAACCCCAACCACTTGTTCGACGGCACTGATCAATGCCGCATCAATCGCGGCATCGCGATTGGGACCTTCTCCCGTGACTTGAATGGATTCGATACCTGCAAAGGCAGGCATGGCTGCTATCAAGCTAGCAGCCAATAAGGTTAATCCTTTAGTCATCTTAGAAGTCTGCCGCATTAAAACGCGATTTGGATTGCTGTGTTGTTAGGATGCCTGATTCTTTTCTCGGTTGAGCATCTTCGATTTGCTTTGCAGTTTTTCCACTTTGCATCGCTTCAGCATTACGTACATGAATAGGGTGCCAGACAACGGCAACACCAACCATTTCATGGCCAGTGATCGGGTGACTCATTTCCCACTTGTTCACCGTACGCAGACCATTTAGGTTTTGTATTGAGGAAGTCATTTTAGCTGCTTGATCAATTACTGTACGTAGGGTTTCTACTGAACCTGGATCCATTGTTGATACGGATGTGCTGTTCGCTAAGGTATGGACGACTTCTTGCACGTCACTGCGCTCCTCTGACACTTTTCCAACGAAGTTACCGCTCATGTTGTAAGTTTGTGCAAGATTAGCCAGAGCATTTGATCGAGCTTGCTTATAGGCAGCCTTTATTTTCTTGTCCATTAGGCGATCGTTATCTGTGTATCTTACGCCTGCTTGCCCATACGAAATGATCATCGGGTAGCCTTTATCGTCGTATTCAACTGAAGTGCCATATTCTAAATAAGGTGTTTTATTTGAACTCAATGCTGCTTGAATATTTGAGAATGCTGGATTAGCCATTGCAACATCTGGCTTCACTTGACCTTTAGATTCGATAAGCGCTTTTAACTGATCTCTTTTTTTTAGGGATTTCGCTAACACGACCCCAATGCGACCTTTGCCACTGTTGTCATACATTTCAAAGGTCTTAATGACAAACATGCCCGACATGTCGCCAAATGCCTCTGTAATCGTTGTTTCAGCGAAGTAATCGCGCATCAGCTCTTGCTTCTTCTGTTTACTTGCACTTTTGAATGTTTCGGGATCTATGCCTTCTTCTTCAAGTGCGGAATCAAGTTTTGCTTCCATCAGAGCGACAGCTTTTTCATAAACACTGCCCATTCTAGATTCAGACTTAAAGTCGTCTGCAGTCGGAGTAGGAGCGCCTTCATCCTGGAAAAATTCCGTAATGCTGCTGTTTCGAGTACTGGTGTTTAAGTTTTCTAGGTGGGATTGTTTGGCATCAGCTACTGCACGTCGAATAGCATTCGCACGGTAGCGAGACCAGTCAGGGTTCGCTTTATCTACGCCGACAGCTGCGGTTCCTGTAGTTAAGCTTACTAAATGGCTTTTTCCTGCTTCGTTAAGTTGAGTTTCAACATCAATTTTGTATTGGTCCATTAATGATTTGATTTCTTTACGAGGGCTTTTGACCTCACTAACGGAGTCTTTTGATTGTTCCCCAAATGCAGATTGCTCGTCTTCAGCTGTCATGGTCTCATCATCACTGGCTACGAAGCTTTCTTCTTCAAAAGATTCATCTAGATCGTATTCAAAGTCTTCATCAAATGATTCATCAGCTAGCTCTATTGAGCTATCTAAAGAATCCATTGAGTCAAGATCGGATGATTCGTCATTTGCGTTGGCATTGAAAGCGGCCAACGCGACAGCAAGTGCTATCGCGGTGTATTTCATAATATGATTCCTTTCTAATCTGTGGCTACCAAGAAACCGTGTCACCATCGGCGACTTTGCCGACGACACGCTCGCCTTCCCAATATGAAAGGCCATTTTCAAGGTTGGTGAGTGACAGCTGGAAGTAGTACTCAATGCGAGTATCGTTATTGTCCATGGTGTTGTTGCGCTGCATGATCTTGCCAGACAGACTGAAGTCTGGGGCATACACTTGGCCGGCACCCTTCACCGAAGACTGTTTGACCATTTCTGAGTCTTTTAGCTGGCGCATCTCGGCAACGGCTTTGTCACCGCCAGTAAAGGCATTGGTAATTAAGAACTTGCCACTGTTGGTTAACTTAACGCGGATGGTTTTTGCGAGTTGGTCGGTATCGATGCGCTGCATGGTGTCATTGGTGATATCCGATACGAACATAATGTAGCGGCCACGCTCATCTGGGTGGTCTAGCATCTTATTAGCGATGATTTCGTCTGCCATGGAGTCGGCCGCGCCCTTGAAGTCTGCATACGACAGTCCGGCAACAATGTTCTCTGTTTTGCTTTCTGCATTGATGTAAGCAGTGGGTGTGGTACAGCCAGTAATGCTAAGCGCCAGTAATGTGGCGGCTAGAGTTTTTAGTTTCAACATTTTTAGTTTCCTTACAGGTTGATCACACGGACAAGAGGTTCTGTTGTCGGGCTTACCGCTTTGACATGAATAATGTGGCTTGTAGCGCTCGTATCGAGTGCTACAGGGATCTCGAAATTACCCGCTTTCACCTTGACGGTATCGCCTTTGCGTTTCACATGAGCGGTTTGGTATTGCTTTGGTAATGAGGTAAAGGTACGCGTATCGGCGCTAGTAACAGCGCTTTGCAGCATGCCCGTGGCAAATCCCGCTAGAGGGTTGCTGTCATTAATTTGTTTCTGTGCCACCGTTTTAAGGAGAGTTCTGGTGATTTCACGAGTTAGAATTGAGTTGTAGTTTTTCTCAAACTCAGCACCGATGATTTTATCCATATCCGCAATCACTTCTGTCTTAACACCCTCTACTTGAATACTCGGAAATGCTTGCTCACGGGCTTTCAGGCGCGGTAATGCAATACCTGTGTAAGCGACGTCTTCGGTAAATAGGAATAATGGTAAGTCTAGGCGGAACTCCTCTTTGACCATGGATTCGCCATTTTCAAAAATGACCCAAACCATGTTATCGGTAGAGCTGCGGCCTTTGGCAAGGCTCTTAGCCAAATCTAAATCGGCTTTGACTTGTTTTGAGTTGGTCAGGCCGTAGACGCGTTTAAAAGCATCTGCCGCTTTGTTGTAATCCGAAGCAGATTTTCCGTTTAGGAGTAAGTTAAGGCCATATGAATAAGTTGTGTATGGGTTAACGTAACCTTCATAGGGTTTCCACTGATCAAATGTGACGCCTTGAGCTTCCAACATCTTGCGAGTTTCGGCACTGTCTAGTGTTTTGGCAACGAACTCTGCAGGATCAAACTTGTTATCTCCTTGTTCGCCTTCTAACGCTTCTTCTTGCTGCTTGATTTGCTCAGCAAAAAACTCTGCTGCTCGGCGTTGACGCTCTTCGGCTCGGTTCCATTCTACTCGAGCGTTGTTGTAATCCCCCGCGTGCATAAAGTTCCAAGCTTTGTAGGTGTTTGTCATAACACCATCATATAGGGTTTGCTCATAATCTAGGAAAGCGTCATTGCCTACCATTGATAAGCCAGTCTGCAGCAAATTGCTGACAGTGCTTTCTTGGTCGACTTCTTTCATGGACTTTTCTGAGGCGTCAAATACTTGATTGGAAAGCTCATAGTCACCGGCATAGTTTAGAATGGCGCCTGCTTCAATCGCCCAAAGGATATCGGAGACGGTTTGAGTCTCAGGGTCATAGCCAGACTCTTCCAGTGCAAATTGCGCCGCCGTTGTGTAATCGCCAGAGTGGACAGCTGAGGAGAATTGCTGGTCAGATTTAGTTGGCATGATGCCAGCACAACCGGTGAGAGTGACCGTAGTTGCGAGCAGTAGTAATGGTTTTTTCATTGTCATCTTCCAAGACATTAGTGAAGGAGTACCCTCTTCCTCGAGGGAAGCAAGCTTGAATAAGCCGTTCATTAGGTAGAAAGAAAGGAAGATGAGATGAGGGATTGCGGCATGACATCGTGTCGAGCACATAATCGGAAGACGTCTTGTCTTCATCAAAACAAATCCATTTGTTTTCTAACTGCAATTGTCAGCTATTCGTAAGCTTTGCGAGTATAGCAATGTAAAAGAGAACGTTTTTGATTTCAATCAATTCGTCAGAGATGGCAACCTTGTTGTCTGTTTAAGTGGTTGATTTTGAATTGGAGGAAAATAGAGTTGGCTTTTTACACAATGTTTCAACTTTTTTTATATTTAAACTATTAGGTTTGCTATATTTCTAACTGCACCGCGATAGCTGGTCATGCTGAGGATTTTGGGGCTTATCGTGATGAGCGCTCAAATAAATAAGGATTGAAGGAAGGTAGTAGCGTAGATGGCGCGTGTCTTAAAAGTGATTCTTTTAACGGCTTTAAGTTATTTCTTGGCTGGTTGGTTGGGGCAGGTCTTTGCGATTCCTCCAGGGTACGCTACCGTCATTTGGCCGGCATCAGGTGTGGCGATCGCTGCCTGTATCTTAGCTGGCTACACACCTGTATTGGGTGTGTTTTTAGGCTCTACGCTAGTTAATATTAGTATTGGCTATAGTAACTCTGGAGAGATCAGCTTTCTGGTGCCTATGCTGATTGCTGCGGGTAGTGCTCTGCAAACCACCCTCAGTTATGCGCTGGTACGCTTGTTTATTGGCAAAACGCTAGAGTTTTACAATATTCGCCACGTGCTCAGTTTTATTGTACTCGCTGGTCCACTGGGTTGTTTGGTGAGTGCTAGTACAGGGTCTATGATTCTGTACACTCACGATATTATTCAACGCGAACAGGTATTGCTGACTTGGCTAAGCTGGTGGCTAGGGGATTCGGTGGGCGTAGTTGTCGTCGTGCCGTGGCTAGCGGTGTTGTTCCGCAAGCAATTTTCAGTCTATTACGATCACCCTGCGCGGGTGTTTCTAGCCCTTTTTATTGTCTTTCTGACCACTGCGATTCTGTCGGTTTCAACCGCCTACTTTGAGCTCAACAAACAGCGCCAAGCCTTTGAATCTAATGCTGATTTGAATTCTACCCTATTAAGTGAACGCATTAAAAACTCAGTCGACATTCTGTACAGCATGGCAGGCTATGTACGTGGCAGTGGTTCTGTCAGTGCTCAGGAGTTTCATGATTTTAGCGAAAGCATCATGAGTCAGGATCGGGCCATCAAAGCGCTGTCGATTAATCATGTATTAGATGGCCTAGAACTCTCTCAGTACGAAGCAGAGATGGCCGATTTGCATGGTTTTCCATTTCAAGTGCAGCAAAGAAATGCGGCTGGTGAGATGGAGCCTGTGAGTGCCCGTGACCGATATGTGTCGGTGGGTTTGATTTATCCACTTGAACCAAACCTTAAGGCTTTGGGGTTTGACGTCTATTCTGAAGAGTCACGTCGTTTAGCCATTAAAAATGCAATCCGTTTAAACTCGGCGGTTCCCACGTCGGCGATTAACTTGGTGCAAAATTCCAAAGCCGTACTAATGTTTTTACCCGCGTATAAAAATCAAAAATTATACGCGATGGCCACTTCGTTATTTGAAATCAATGATATCTCTGCGCGTATTTTAGAACGCAGCCAATTAGCCAATATTGAAGTGTATTTGGTGGATCGCCAGGCCAGTCAGCAGCCCTATATTTTAGCTTCAAGCGCGAACGCTTCATTGTCTGTTGAAGACTTAATTCAAGGGCTTAATGAGCGGACGTTCCCCGCCATGCATCGTGCCATGATTCCGGTGGGGGCGCATCGCTGGGAATTGGTCCATGTCAGCCATTCTAAGTTTATTGAGCAGCCTTGGGGCACGCACTTTGTTTTAGTGGGCGGGTTATTCGTCGCCGGCTTACTAGGTTGGGTGCTGAGTTTGGTGTTTAGTCATGCGGCGCAAATTGAAAGGCAGGTGGCGGTGCGCACCAAAGAGCTGTCCCAAGCCAACAATGCGTTGCGTGAATCGGGTGAGAAACTGAAGCGGGCAACGCTGGATGCGCAAGACG
Source organism: Marinomonas aquimarina (assembly GCF_900089755.1). Classification (GTDB taxonomy): domain Bacteria; phylum Pseudomonadota; class Gammaproteobacteria; order Pseudomonadales; family Marinomonadaceae; genus Marinomonas; species Marinomonas aquimarina. Next base: position 96,774 of record NZ_FLOC01000013.1, read on the forward strand.
CGAACCAAGCCAAAAGCCGTTTTCTAGCCAACATGAGCCATGAGATCCGAACTCCTTTAAATGGCATGCTGGGGAGTTTGTCTTTATTACAAGGCAAGTCGTTAAGCAGTGAACAGCAGAAACTTGTGGAATTGGCTCATCAAAGCGGTGATGCCTTGTTGGATTTGGTCAACGACATCTTGGATTTATCGAAGATTGAAGCCGGTGAGCTGGAACTGGAGCCACAATATTTCGATCTGCAGGATCTGCTCGAAGATATTTCCAGTTTGATGCGAATTAAAGCCGAAGAAAAAGGGCTTAATTTGATTGCACCAAGCGGCTTATTGCCAGAATGCATGGTCTACGCTGACCGCTTGCGTGTGCGTCAAATTGTACTGAATTTGTTAGGCAATGCGATTAAGTTCACTGGGACCGGGGGATCGGTGCGTCTTGTGGCTGAGCAGGTCAAGCGTGAGCAAGATCAGGCGACTTATCGAATCGCTATTATTGATACCGGTATTGGTATCTCTGATAACCTACAGGCACGTCTATTCCAGCGCTTTAAACAAGCGGACACCTCGACCACACGCCGTTATGGCGGTACGGGTCTAGGTCTTGCGATTAGTAAAGAGTTAGTGGATGCCATGGCGGGGCGTATCAATGTTGAAAGCCAACTGGGGCAAGGGGCGAACTTCTGGTTTGAGCTGGATTTAACGGTACAAGATAAACCAGTTAATCCTGAGCATGAAGTATGGCAGTCACTCGGCACTATTTATCTAGTGAGCCAAACTTAGTCGGATTTGCCCTATGTAAAAGCATTGTTGAGCGCTTGGAACTGCCAAGTTACCTATCTTGATACTCTAGATCATATGGCGCATGCCTCGGCACAAGACATTATCTTGTTAGATGAGCAGATGCTGAATGAGTCTACCCGAGAAAAATTGGCCTCGCTGCAAGGGCCGGTGATTGAGCTGGTGGGCCAAAATAAGCAGTCGGAGCCGCCAGAGTCCTGTTTTGCTGCTTCAGTGTACAAGCCTGTGCATCGACGAGCATTGTACGCTGCGATTGAAAACGCTCTGCTACAGGAAGAAGAGTCTGATGCGGTAAACCTAGAAGAACCGTCGTCAGCGCCTGAGCAGCAAGCATTGGTACTGTTAGTCGAAGATAACTTAACCAACCAAATCGTGGCGAAGGGCATCTTGGGTCTGTTTGGTTTGACGGTTGAGGTCGCGGAAAACGGTGAAGTGGCGTTGGCTATGCTGAAAGAGACCACTTACAACCTGATTTTCATGGACTGCCAAATGCCGGTGATGGATGGCTATGAAGCCACACGCGCCATTCGCGAGCTGGATCCTAGCAGTGCCACACCGAAAGGTGTTCCGGTGATTGCTTTAAGCGCCAACGCTATGAAAGGAGACGATCAACTCTGTTTCGATGCGGGGATGGACGATCATGTAGCCAAGCCGATCTCAAAAGACCGCCTCGGTGAAGTGATTGAGCTCTGGTTGGGGAAAAAGCATAGTTAAATTTTCTTGGGGCTGTCATCAGTACTCCACAGAACCTTGGTAATCTGCTTTAACGGGGTTACTAACATGTTGACGAGGCATAGAGTTCAATGAAAGGAATATTCTCGCTCTTGGTGCTGATCTGCTTGATCAGCAACAGTGCACTGGCTGCGAAGGTTGTGTTTACTTCTAATGTGCCTGAGCTGTTTGCGCAAGAAAACGGCTACTCCCTAGCGAAGATGTCTGCCTTCGTGAAGCGCCTAAAGCAGGGCCAAGAGCCGGTCTTGTTTATTCATGGCGGTGATAGCCTCTCGCCGAATCCTTTGTCGGTCTATGACAAGGGGGCGCACATGATCTCAATTATGAACGCCATGGGGGTGGATGTGTTGGCGGTCAACCGTCGTGAGTTTAACGAAGGGATTGATCAAGTCACCTTGCTGAGTTCAAAAGCCCAATTCCCTATGGTGCTGTCTAATCTGCATGATCGACGTACCATGAGTAATGTTGAAGGCGTGCTGCCTTATGTGATCTTGCCGGTGGGAGACCTTAATGTCGCAGTGCTGATGACAGTGTCAGAAAGCATCAATTCCACCTTTTTATTTAATACTGCTGCGGTGTATGAGAGTGCTGAGCAGATCAATCGATGGGTGAATCAAGCGCGTATTAGTGGTGCTGATAAAGTGATCCTAGTGACAGAGCGTGATTACCTCAAAAAGGTGCCAGTCGACAGTCTTGTGGATATCGATGTGGTCTTTGTGACGCAAGATGTTGTTGATAAACAACTTTCTGAATCACCGTTGGTGATCGCTTCGGGCGGTGTGGATGATGAGATGGTGGTGCTTGAGATGAGTGCTGAGTCCGTCTCTGCAGAAGTGGTGCACACAGCCGACGAACAGCCGGATGCGCTGATGAACAGTGTCATCAGTCGTTATACCAGTCAGCTTGATGTGGTATTAGGTCAACAACTAGCGACCTTAGCTGGGCCAATGGACTCCCTACGGGAGACCTTAAGAAGCGCCGAGTCGAGCTGGGGCAACATCGTGGTCGATGCTGTGCGCCAATATACCCAAGCAGACTTTGCGGCCATCATAGGTGGCAGTATTCGCGGCTACCGTGAATACGAAACAGGCTATGTGCTGACGCGTCGTGATATACAGCGAGAATTACCTTTCGGCGGTACAGTTTATGTCGTTAAGCTTAGTCCGACAAAGTTAAAGCAGGTATTGGAGCATGGTGTGTCAGATGTGGAGGGCTATGATGGACGCTTTTTACAAGTCTCTGGTCTACGTTACCAGTACGATGCCAATCGCCCCGTAGGAAGCCGTATCGTCTCCCTAACAGATGCTTCAGGTCAGCCATTGACGGCTTCTGCATACACCTTGGCCATTTCTGATTATATGTTTGATGGTGGTGACGGCTATGATTTCACTGATAGCAATGTGGTGTCCGATAAGGTCAGCAGTCAGCGCCTAATGTGGAATATAGTGTCCGATTATTTGGAGCAATTTGACACCATTATGCCGGCTCTTGAAGGGCGTATAGAGAATCTGACAGTCTCGCAGTAAAGGCTTGAAATTATGGCAGAAGTAACCGGTCACTTACGCAAAAGCCTCCGTATCAGGATAACCGCCGCCGTATTGATTATGGTGCTGTTGATGCTATGTACCGGTGGTCTTTGCTTTTTCTATTTCCTAAAGTTAAGTGAGTCTGTCAAGCTACAGTCGGACCGTGAGTTACCTGCGTTGCAAGTGCTCAATGGTGCCCAGCTTAGCATTACTCGGTTGTCCAATCTGGCGAACGAAGTCGCCAACAGTACCTCTCCCGCTTATAGCCGTATTCTGATGTCTCAGGTGCGAGATGAAATCAGTGAACTGCAAAACAGTTTGCTGAAGCTTACGGATCGTAATGAGCAAATCACTCGCCTGACTGAAATCGTCGCGAAAGTTGAGCCCAGTGTGACCAGTATGTCGATGTCCAAAGCGATGCTCGATCAAGTGGAAGCAGCGCTGCAGGAGCAGGTAACGCGTGCCTTACGTCAAGTGGTGCAAACGCATAAGGGGGCACGCCAAGCCGCGGTCGAGGAGACTTTGGATGAGCTCTTACTGGAGCTGAACCATTTGCTGAGCGCCAAGCATTTATATGAGCAGAATCAAATAGTGTTTACGCTTAAAGAGCAGCTAACGCAGCTAAATCGTATCGCACCGATGATTCACGCGCAGTTATCTCCTTTATTGAGTTCCCCTAAAGGTGTGTTTGACTTGCTCGCACAACGGGAACAACACCGCTCTGAAGTCGTAGGATTGAGTACACAAAATAAAATCCTATTAGGGAATGTGGTCGATTTCGGGCACCGAGTGTATATGGACATGGAAGCTAACGTGGCGCAGCAAGCGGAACAGTTATCCGAGAATGCACAAAGTTTTATCGATGGCCTAGTGTTAGCCTTCGCCGTGCAGCTGCTGGTTGCCCTTTCCTTGCTTGGCTACTTACACCGTCAACTGTTTAGGCGTTTGCAGGCATTAAAAGGTTTAGTGGGGCAGAAGCGTACGATTACGGATGAAGACGTGGCATTTTTCGATGCCCAGAATGAGCTGGGTAGCTTGGTAAAAAAGTTGCAGAGCTATATGAATACCATCACCACACAGCAAGCCCAGATTGAGACGACGAGTCAGCAATTGCAGACGATTATTAAGCATTCACATATGAAGATTGCAGTGTTGATTGATGGTCAGCTGCAGTACTGCAGTGATGCCCTTAAACAGCTGTTTGCCAATCGAGCTCTGACCAGCTTGGAGAGCTTTCCTGATGACGTAGTGAATCATATTAAAGCGGTGCTTGAGAATCAGGCGAATACAGAGGAGGGAGCATTTTGGGATGTGGAGAGTCAGAGTTGGTACGACATCACCCGAGATACCATCATTTGGCAAAACCAACACGCCGATTTAATCAGCTTTGCTGATGTGACCGAGCAGATTCAAGCCCAGCAAGAATTCAAACGTACCTTGTCTGAGGTCGAGAATGAGGCTCAGATAGACCCATTGACGGGCTTACTGAACCGCAAAACGTTCGACACCACTGTGATGAATGCAAGCCACGAGGAAATGCTGTCACACTTTGCCATCTTGTTGTTTGATGTGGACTTTTTCAAAGAATATAACGATCAGCTTGGCCATTTACAGGGTGACAATGTGTTGAAAATGGTGGCCGCGGTGATTCAGCGTAATACCCCAAGTGAGGGGGCTGCCATCCGTTATGGTGGAGAAGAGCTGTTGGTGTATTTACCGGATACTCAGGTCAAAACGGCACTTGATATTGCGCAAACCATTGTTGAGGATATCTTTAGCCAAGATGTGCCGCATCCTGCTTCGCCACATCGTTATTTGAGTGTCAGTTGTGGCGTGAGTATGCAAACGCAAGCGACTGAATCTGTATTGCAAGTGTTTGATCAAGCTGACAAAAGTCTTTATAAAGCGAAGCGTAGCGGGCGCAATTGTGTCATGCTTTGGTCTGACACCAAGGCAGAGCAAGACCTGTTGTAATCTTTAAAAATGATTTAAGTAGATAGTTTTATATGGCAAATGTTACGCGTCGACTCATTATTCCTGACTCAGTACGAATTCACCGCTACCAAAGTTTGCCTGAGCTTGCGCCTTCCGTGTTGTTTTTTAGTGGCGGCTCCGCGCTCAATAAGATCTCTCGGGAATTAAAACGTTATACGCACCATTCCATTCATATGGTCACGCCGTTTGATTCAGGTGGCAGTTCCGCCAAACTGCGGCAAGCGTTTAACATGCCGGCGGTAGGGGATTTACGCAGTCGCATCATGGCCTTGGCTGATGAAACCGTGCTGGGGCAACCCGATGTATTTGAATTGTTCCGCTATCGTCTCTGTGATGACGCCAGTCCAGCGCAGTTGGCGCAGGAATTAGCGCAACTTGCAGACGGCTCGCATGTGTTAATGCAGCCAGTGGTGGCGCCCATGAAAGCGCTGATCAAAACGCAACTGGTGCGTCTTTGTAAGCACTTACCCGAAGACTTTGATTTGCGCGGTGCCAGTGTCGGGAACCTGATCATTGCGGGGGGCTACTTAGGTCATCAGCAGCTGCTTGATCCGATTGTATTTTTGTTCTCGCGCTTGGTGAAAACGCTGGGACAGGTCACCACCATCGTTGACGATACTCATCACTTAGGCGTGCGTTTACAGTCGGGCGACGTGATTCTAGGGCAACACCTTATCACCGGCAAAGAGCATGCACCCTTGGCGCAGCCAATCTCCGAAATCTGGCTCAATCAGGGGTTAGAAGAAGAGCGACCTGTATCTGCTTATTTGCCAGAAGATCGTCGTCATAGCATCGAACAAGCGGATTTGATTTGTTACCCACCAGGCAGTTTTTTTACCAGTTTGATGGCGAACTTATTGGTGTCTGGTGTCGCCCAAGCGGTGATACTCAATCCGAACCCTAAGATCTACCTCCCCAATTTGGGCGTTGACCCAGAGCAATTAGGCTGGACACTGATGGCGCGAATTGAATACATGCTGGTGAAGTTGCTTGGATCGCCCACGGTAAACCTGCATACTCCGGTACTGAATTGGGTATTGCTAGATCAGGACTATGATTATGGTGAGCTTGATATGGCGACCCTTGCGAAGTGGGGTGTGTCAGTGGTCAAAACGCCGCTAATCAAGGATAAACCTGAGCGTTACGATGAGTGTTTAGTCGCTGAGGCACTGCTTTCTTTTGCCTAGTATAAGAGCCACTCTTATTAGGCTATAAATCGTGTTATGAAAGCGATACACTTGTGAATCATTTGTAGAAAAAATGAGCTGTAAGGCTCATTTTTTTATAGGCTAGGCGGTCGTATTTTCATGAGTAAAAAAATTCTCATTTGTGATGACTCTGGCATCGCACGGAAGCAATTATCTCGTGTGTTGCCGAAGGCGTGGGATGCACAAGTTGAATTCGCAACAAACGGTCAGGAAGCACTTGATCACATCTTGTTGAATCATGTTGATGTCCTATTTCTGGACTTGAATATGCCGATCATGGATGGCTATCAAACCTTGGCAGCGTTACGTGCTGTGCCCAATGCACCGAAAGTGTTGGTCGTGTCCGGTGACATCCAAGCCCAAGCATTACAGCGGGTCAAAGAGCTAGGGGCACTCGACTTCCTCAAAAAACCAGTCGACGAAGACATTCTGCTACAGGCATTAACTCATTTTGATTTGCTAGGAGATGACTCGAGCAGTACACACTTGGTCGTCGAAAGCAGTGCCGCCGATGACTTTTCGTTAAGTCAGTGTCTGCAAGAAGTGTCAAACATTGCCATGGGGCGAGCGGCCAGTGTGTTGGCGGATATGCTCAACGTGTTTGTTAAACTGCCGGTGCCGAAAGTGAATATCCTTGAAGTCAGTGAGCTGCAAATGGCGCTGACTTATGGCTCGATGAATAACGAACGCTGTTCTGCCGTGACGCAAGGCTTTGTCGGTGCTGGGATTGCCATGGAAGCCTTGTTGATCTTCTCGGATTCTAGCTTTCCTGATATGGCCAAACTGCTCAATGTGACTGAGGACATTGACCGCAGCTTAGAGGTTGAGCTGCAAATGGACATTTCATCGGTGTTGATTGGCCCGTTTATTAAGGCGTTAGGTGACCAGCTGAACATTGATTTCAGCTACAGCCATCCGGTGGTGCTGGGTCAGCACATTAAAGTCGCGGATCTGATTAATGTGAAGCGAGCACAATGGAAGCGCACCCTCGCGGTTGAAATTGTCTATGAAGTTGATAATTACCAAATCAGTTGTGATTTGATGTTGTTGTTCACCGAAGATTCCCTCCCTGTTCTGGAAAATCTTTTGTCGTATTTGGTCGAGGATGATTGAGATGATGCCACAAACAGAGATGACTGAGCTGCATTGGCTGTTTGATATGTTGCAGCATATCGATGTCGGCCTCGTGGTGGTCAATACAAAGTACGAAGTTGAGCTGTGGAATGGTTTTATGGAGAACCACTCTGGTGTGAGCTCGAGTAACGCGCGCAATTGCTCCTTATTCGATATTTTCCCAACCATCAACCAGTCTTGGTTACAGCATAAACTCGATAATGCGTTTGCATTACGTACCCCGATTTATATTTCTTGGGAGCAGCGTGCAAGCTTGTTTCCGTTTAAGTCTTATCGCTCCGTGACCAGCATTTCAGATACCATGTTTCAGAATGTTGTGATTCGCCCGATTAACAATGCCAATGGTAGCGTCGATCACTTGTGCTTGGTGGTGTATGACTTGACCGATGTGGCCGTCAACAAAGCTGCATTATCGGCCGCCAACCGTAAACTGGATCAAATGAGTAAGACGGATGGACTGACTGAGTTAAATAACCGAGCCAGTTTAGATCGTGCCATTAAGCTCACGTTTGATTCGTTTGCCGTGGGCAACAGTGGACCGCATTGCTTGGTGATGGCAGACATTGACCACTTTAAGAATGTGAACGATACCTATGGCCATCCCGTTGGCGATATTGTATTGCAGGAAATGGCGAAGATTCTCTCGTCTGCTTCACGTCGCGGAGATTTCGTCGGTCGCTATGGTGGGGAAGAATTTAGTGTATTGCTGCTCAACACCACTAAAGAAGGGGCCAAGGTCTACTGCGAGAAAATTCGTCAGCAAGTCGAGCAGCGAGTGTTTAACAGTAATAAAGGCGACATCAAAATTACCGTGAGTCTTGGCTGTAGCGAACTAGGCAAGCAGCACAGCAGTATCGAGCAATGGATTGAGAGCGCCGATGGTGCCTTGTACCATGCTAAGCATAATGGCCGTAACCAAACGGTGATTGCGGACTGATAACTGTATTTAAAATGCTTCACAGCACATAAAAAAGGCGCTAACAGCTCAGAGTGTTAGCGCCTTTTTTAATGGCTTAGATGTCATCAGGATGGCTGACGCAGCTTACCTAGCAGGCGCTTTTCCACGGCGGCAATCATCATCGAGGCGATGTCTTCGTTTGTTGCCGTTTCGATCCCTTGTAGACCCGGAGAAGAGTTTACTTCTAATAGCAGCGGGCCATTGTTCGAGCGGATTAAGTCCACACCAGCGACTTTAAGGTTCATGGCTTTCGCGGCGCGAATGGCAATGCGCTTTTCTTCTGCGGTCACTTTGACAAGCTCGGCACGACCGCCTTGGTGAATGTTAGCGCGGAATTCCCCTGGTGCAGCGACACGCTGAATCGACGCCACCACCTTGCCATCAATCACGAAGCAACGCAGGTCTTTACCGCTGGCTTCCTTAATAAACTCTTGTACCAAGATATTGGCATTAAGGCTCTTAAAGGCGTTGATAACAGACTCAGCGGCTTTTTTGGTTTCCGCCAACACCACGCCTTTACCCTGTGTACCTTCGAGTAATTTCACGATCAAGGGGGCGCCACCGACCATGTTGATAAGGTCTGTGGTATCCAGTGGTGAGTTAGCAAAACCAGTGGTCGGAATCGCTAAACCATGTTCCAGCAGCAATTGCAGCGAGCGCAGTTTGTCACGGGATTGGGCGATTGCCGTTGAATCGTTTAAACAGAAAATACCGAGTGATTCAAATTGACGCAGTAAGGTGCAGGCATAGAACGTCATGCTCGGGCGAATGCGAGGAATCACGGCGTCTAAGTCATTCAAAATACGACCACCACGGTAGTGGATCTCTGGTGTGGTCGCATCCAATTTCATGTAGCAGTGGCGCACGTTCAAAAACTGCATTTCGTGGCCCATGGCTTCACCCGCCTCAATGATGCGGCGGTTACTGTACAGATCAGGGTTGCTGGCTAAGACGCCGATGCGTAAGCCACCTTCACGGATTTCTGGGGTTTCATAAAGCTTGGCCAAGGTTTCTTGTGGGCGATCGCCGAAGATACAGCTGACTTGAGGGTCCACCAACAAACGGCCATTCATGGCTTCGCGACCTAGCAGCATGCGGAATCCCATACTGTCACGGTCTGTTAGGGTAAGTTCAACGTCCCAAGTGCGCTCGCCCAGTTGCAATGGTACGCGAATCACGTAGCGTTTCTCGCGGTCACCGCTGGAGCTTTTGATAACCCGTTGATCAATGACTTCAGCTTCACAATAAACCACTACTTTGCGGCTGTCTTGGATAGGGTGTACTTCAAATGTGACCCACAGTTGCCCAGCGCGCTGGAACGATTGGATGTTTACGGCGTGTAAGGAAGATGTCTTAGCCCCTGAATCCACCCGTGCTTTGATGGCAGGGATGTTCAAGGATGGGAAGGCACACCATTCGGCGTTACCAATCACTGACTTTTGGTCAAAAAAATCACTCATAATGCGATGATCTCAATAAGACGAAATAACAAAAGGATATCGAACAAGGATAGTTCAAGTGAGCGATTTTGCTCGCGTTTATCCTAGCCGTAACAAGCTTGCGTTATAGCCTAAAGCGTGCCAATAAGTAAGTAATTTTTGGTATTCATTTGGGATTTTGTGATTTGAATGTTCAGCATTACGCCAAACTATTGTAATCGGGGCGTGAAGGGCTAATATGAGCCAATCAAAGAGAAAAATTGGAGCCATAAATGGACGCTCAGCTGATACGCGAGCTTGAGGAATTGGGCGGTGAAATTCGCCCGAGCAGCCTTAGAGAATGCGATGAAATTATCATCGATCAGCCTAGCTACACGGCCCGCATTGCCTTGTGGGGTGGGCATTTGGTGAGCTTCGTTCCAACTGGACAAGCTGACCTCCTGTTCCAATCAGAGAACGAAGGGGCGCAAACCCGCTTTGGTCGTCGCCACTTCGGAGTACCCGTGTGTTGGCCGTGGTTTGGCGCCAACACAGAGGACGATGATTTACCGGCCCATGGCTTGGCACGCTACTTCCGTTGGCAATTGGTCGAGGTGGGACGTTTCAAGAATGGTGATGCCAAAATCGTGATTCGTTTGGCTTCAGAAGACCATCCATTAATCGAAGAAATGTGGCCCCATGCGTTTGAACTGCGCCAAGTGTTCCGCTTAGGCGAAGGCTTCAGTATTAATTTTTCTGCCGCCAATTTGTCGGACAAAGACATGTCCGTTTCTGAGGCGTTACACACTTACTTCCATATTGGCGATAACCAGACCGCTCAAGTGCATGGCCTTGATGGGGTAACTTACGTCGACAAGTTTGATGAGGGCCAAGAGAAAACGCAAAAAGGCGTTGTGAGCCCTTGTGAGGAATTGGATCGTGTCTACCTAGATGCGCCCGAACAAGTGGCATTGCATGACCCGATCCTAGGCCGTAAGTTGATTATCGAGTCCGAAGGGGCACGCTCAAAAGTATTATGGAACCCAGGTGAAGCATTGGCGAAGCTGCGTGCCGACATGGAGGAAGAGGACTATCGTCGCTTTGTCTGTATTGAGACGGCTAATGCCCTGTCGAATGCCTATAAAATTAAAGCGGGGGAGATGCATCAGTTGCGCTTTACCGTTCATGTGGCGTCACTAGAGCAAGCCTAAGCTCTGCTCTCATCCCCTACACGAAAAAGCCCAGCGCTCTTACAGAGCCGCTGGGCTTTTTTTATCGCTGACTTAGAGGCTTAATCCAAGTCGTATTCCATGATCAAAGGCGCGTGATCAGAGAAACGCTGACCTTTATAAACGCTGCCGCCTTGAATGATGTGCTTTAGGCCCGGGGTGGCTATTTGGTAATCCAAACGACCGCCTTCGTCCAGTTTCCAAGCGCGCTCGTAATCTGGCCACCAAGTATATTGCTTATCTTGTTTGTTGGCCTGACGGAAAGCATCAATGTATTCGTGATCGTTGAAGATTTCATTAATCCACTTACGCTCTTCTGGCAAGAAACCAGAATTACGTTGATTGACGAACCAGCTGCTCACATCGATCGGCGAACGTGCCACATTGGTGGTGCCACAGAAAATAAACTCGCGACGTTTACGGCGGGTTTTAATCAAGTGATTCTTAAACCCTTCCATAAAGCGGTACTTATGTTCCTGTAGCGCTTCTTCATGGTTGGAGCCGTGTGGCGTTAAGAAGGAGCCGATGCTGACCTTGTCGAAGTCGGCTTGAATAAAGCGGCCTTCGAAGTCGCATTCTGGGAAGCCCATGCCTGTCATAATGGCTTTCGGCATGGCTTTACAATAAATGGCTACCCCTGCTTCGTCTGGGTTTTCCATCGAATCAAAGAAGTAGGCATTAAATTCTGGAGGGAAGAATACGCTGTCATTTAGGCTGCGTTCATCTGCTTGTAAATCTTGCAGACACACTACATCTGGGTCTTGGCGCACCATCCACTCAAAGAAGCCACGTTCCGCAGCTTGTTTTATACCGTTTACATTAAGGCTGATGACCTTCATTTCTGGTCCCTACAATTCCTAGCCGTGTGTTATATTAGCGCCCATACTTTGTCAGGAAAGCATATTTTGCTGACAAGAGGCAATTTGTTTGTAGTTTTTCATCTTTCTGGAGTCGGCATGAAACCTTACCAAAGAGAATTTATTGAGTTCGCCATAGAGCAAAATGTTTTGCGTTTTGGCGAGTTCACACTTAAATCGGGTCGTGTGAGCCCTTATTTTTTCAACGCAGGCCTATTTAGCACTGGGCAAGCGTTGGCTAAGTTAGGCCGCTTTTACGCTGCAGCCTTGGTCGAAGCAGGTGTGTCATTCGACGTTCTTTTTGGCCCTGCTTACAAAGGTATTCCATTGGCGACGACCACAGCCGTAGCTCTGTTTGATCACCATGATATTGATACACCGTACGTGTTTAACCGCAAAGAAGCAAAAGATCACGGTGAAGGCGGTACGCTAGTAGGGGCTCCTCTAGAAGGCAACATCATGATCATCGACGACGTGATCACCGCGGGCACAGCGATTCGCGAGGTGATGGACATCATCAACCATGCGGGTGCGACCCCAGCAGGCGTTTTGATTGCACTTAACCGCCAAGAGCGTGGTCGTGCTGAACTGTCTGCGATTCAAGAAGTTGAGCGTGACTTCAACATGCCAGTGGTGAGCATTGTGTCACTGAATGACATCATGACTTACCTTTCTGAGCAGGACTCACCTGAGTTTGCACAGCATCTAGAAGCCGTTAAAGCTTACCGCGATCAATACGGCGTATAGTTAACGGCTGGCCGCGCTTAGGCGTGGCCGACCATTAATGTTGGAGCGATGACTTGCCATTGCTCCTGCCAATTTTGTAATGGCTTAGTTTTGTACTCGGTTCTTACATATTGGCGAATTTTCCCTTCTAGTAACGCCAATAGGTAATTCGCGCAGGCCGTTGTCCCCATCACTGGACGTAATGACTGCTTCAGCTCCGCTTCTCGGATAATCTGACGCAGTTGTGTTTCAATGCGGTCAAACAGCTGCGCAATGCGCACGCGTAAGCGTTCGGTTTCACCCGCTAAGGCATCTGCCGTCAGCAAACGACACATGCCGGGGTTTTGTTCTGCAAAACTCAAGGTTAAGAACAGAATCATTTCCAAGCGCAGGTTGATATCGTTTTCGTCCTGAACGATACGATTAATACGTGTAAACAGGGTTTCCTCGATAAACTCGATTAACCCTTCAAACATTTTCGCCTTGCTTGGAAAGTGGCGGTATAGAGCTGCCTCTGATACGCCCACTTCTTTCGCCAAGGCGGCAGTAGTGATACGCGCTCCAGGGCTGCTTTCCAGCATGCCTGCAAGAGCTTGTAATATTTCCGTGCGTCGATCGCTTTTTTTAGTCGTCATATCAATACAGCCTATCGCTTAATCATTAGTGTTGTTTGCGAGCTAAGCGTCTTTGTTCTGGTTGGTAATCAGAGTACCTACGCCAGTATCGGTAAAGATTTCTAGCAGGGTAGCGTGTGGCACTCGACCGTCAATGATATGTGCACTGGTCACACCTGAGTTCACTGCAGAAAGGGCACAGCTGATTTTTGGCAGCATACCACCGTAGATAGTGCCGTCAGCGATCAAGTTATCCACTTGTGCCGTGCTTAGGCCGGTTAGCACCTTGCCTTGCTTGTCTTGCACGCCAGAGATGTTGGTCAATAGCATCAGTTTTTCCGCGCCCACGGCTTCCGCTACTTTACCCGCGACAAGGTCGGCGTTGATGTTGTAGGCATTGCCTTCGTCATCGATACCGATCGGTGCAATCACTGGGATCAGGTCACTGTTTTCCAATACTTTCAAAACGCTTGTATCAATGCTGGCCACTTCACCCACATGACCGATGTCGACTTGCTCAGGGGCACTCATGCCTTCGGCTTGGTGTTTCACAAACAGTTTCTTCGCTTTGATGAAACCGCTGTCTTTACCGGTTAGACCAATCGCTTTGCCACCGGCACGGCTGATTAGGTTGACAATGTCTTTGTTGACTTGGCCACCTAGCACCATTTCCACGACATCCATGGTGGCTGTGTCCGTGACACGCATACCATTGATGAATTTCGATTCGATGCTTAGTTTGGCCAGCATGTCGCCGATTTGAGGGCCACCGCCGTGAACCACGATAGGGTTGATGCCGATCGCTTTCATTAACACGATATCACGCGCAAACCCAGCTTGAAGCGCTTCGTCTGTCATAGCGTTGCCGCCGTACTTGATCACTAGCGTCTTGCCAGCAAAACGCTGGATGTAGGGTAGGGATTCACTCAATACCTGAGCAACATCTAATGCTGATTCACGTGTATAGGCCACGATGGAAACACTCCTATTGTTATTCAAAGAGCTCTTTTGACAAGGTCAAAGAAGAAAGTGAAGCGGGCGCAAAGTCTTGCTCGCGAAATTCTACTTAAGGTATGTAGCAGAATCATTACAGCGAGTGTAAGCGACCACTTATGGGAGAAAATAATAACGTGAACCGCGGCGACTCTCTAGAAAAAAATAATGAAAATTGACGATAAACTGACCATTTGCAACGATCTTTATTTACCAAACAGGGGATGCATGAACTGCTTCAAAAAGAAGGGCGAGATAGTTGAAATGGATTCAACTATCTCGCTATAAAACGCTTTTATTTGGTGCCGGTTGAGCCAAAGCCGCCGACGCCACGATCGCTGGCAGCGAAGTCCTCAACGATGTTGAATTCAGCTTGTACCACTGGCAGTAGTACTAGCTGAGCCACACGCTCGCCTGGTTCAATAGTGAAGGTCGTTTGGCCACGGTTCCAGCAAGAGACCATTAGCTCACCTTGGTAGTCCGAATCGATCAAGCCCACTAAATTACCCAGTACGATGCCGTGTTTATGGCCCAAACCTGAGCGTGGCAGGATCGTTGCCGCTAGATTAGGATCTTCGATGTAAATCGCAAGACCCGTCGGTAGCAAAGTCGTTTGGCCTGGCTCCAGCACGATGGCTTCGTCTAGACAGGCACGTAGATCAAGGCCTGCAGAGCCTTCTGTGGCGTACGCTGGCAAAGGCAGTTCGTTACCGATTTTGGGGCTTAGGATTTTCAGTTGAATAGGGTGTTTCATTGTTTCACTCATGACTGTGTGGATTGGTATTGAGTAATCAGCTCGACCAGCTCAACGGCTAGGGCTGCTTTGGCCTCTTTTGGCGGAGTCCATTGTTGGTCTTTGGATAGCACAGTGACTTGGTTTTCATCGTTGTTAAAACCAATGTCCGTGCGCGAGACATCGTTGGCGATGATCAGGTCTAAACCTTTGCGCTGCAGTTTACTTTTCGCGTAAGCAATTACATCTTGGGTTTCCGCGGCAAAGCCGACCATACATTTTGCGGCATTCTCTTGGCTCAGCGTCGCAATCACATCTGGGTTTTTCACCAGCGTTAATTGCATTTCATCGCTGTCGCCGGTTTTCTTCATTTTCTGTGCCGCGATGTCTTTCATACGAAAGTCGGCCACGGCGGCGGCACCGATAAACACATCGGCAGGCGTGGCCATGGCATCACGGCAAGCGGCTAGCATGTCTTCAGCGCTTTTAATGGCAAGACGCTGCACACCTTGTGGGGCATCCAAATTGGTGGGGCCGCTCACTAGGGTGACTTTCGCACCGCGTGCTTGTGCGGCGGCGGCGAGGGCATAGCCCATTTTGCCAGAGCTATGATTGCTGATATAGCGTACTGGGTCGATGGCTTCCATCGTTGGACCTGCGGTAATGACCCAATGCTGACCCACTAAGTCTTGTATCGCAGGCATTAGGGCTTGTTGGATACGGGCAAAAATGCTGTCTGGCTCTTCCATGCGACCAGGGCCCATATCGCCACAGGCTTGAATGCCAGAGGCTGGACCATGGAGTAATACACCGCGTTGCGCTAACAACTCGGCATTGGCTTGTGTTGCTGGATGGCGCCACATAGCTTGATTCATTGCGGGCGCGAGCAGTACCTCGGCATCCGTGGCTAAGCAAAGCGTTGTCAGCAAGTCATTGGCCATGCCTTGGCTGTAACGTGCCATAAAATCTGCCGAAGCGGGGGCGACCACGATTAGATCGGCCCACTTCGCCAGCTCGATATGGCCCATGCCCAATTCTGCGCTAGGGTCTAATAGTGTGCTGCGCACCGGGTGTCCTGAAATCGCCTGTAAAGTCATCTCGGTGACAAAGGCTTTGGCGCCTTCTGTTAATACCACTTGAACCTCGGCCCCGGCTTTGGTGAGCAGACGGATCAATTCAATGGTTTTATAAGCGGCGATACCACCGGTAATCCCCACGAGAATCTGTTTGTTCGCAAGACTGGACATCATTCGTTTCTTATCTCAAAGTGGCAGACAACGCTGAACATGATGAAGCACAGGAAGTGTCAGCATATTAGCGACTAGAATGCGCAAAGAGTACCACAAGGAGGTGACTATTATGAGCATAAAACAGTGGCCCGAGGCCGAACGCCCACGGGAAAAATTAATGCATCAAGGAGCTCATGCCTTAAGTGATGCAGAGTTACTGGCGATTTTTCTAAGAACCGGGACCCAAGGCATCAGTGCGGTGGAATTAGCCCGCCGAGTGTTACATCAATTTGGCGGCCTGCGAGCTTTGCTATCTGCTTCGCGGGAAGAGTTTTGCCAAGGTTTTGGGCTGGGCGATGCCAAATACACGCAACTGCAAGCCGTGTTAGAAATGTCCAAGCGGCATCTACAGGAGCAACTGACCCGCGATACCATCTTTAATAGCGCCGAAGCCGTGCGTACCTATTTATCGACCCAGTTACGTCATTCGCAACGGGAAATCTTCGCGGTGTTGTTCTTAGACTCGCAACATCGACTGATTCGTTACCAAGAACTCTTTATGGGCACCATCGACAGTGCCGCCGTGTACCCAAGAGAAGTGGTCAAAGCCGCGTTGACTCATAATGCCGCAGCGGTGATCTTGGCTCACAATCATCCCTCGGGCGTATCTGAGCCAAGCCAAGCGGATATCAATATCACCGAACGCATCCGCAAAGCGTTAGATCTCATAGATGTGCGCTTGCTGGATCATTTTATCGTAGGGGATAGTCGGCCCTTGTCGTTGGCAGAGCGAGGTTTAGTCTAAATTCCTTGATGAAAAGTTTTCCAGATATTTGATTTACGCAGACGCGTCGGTGTCGAGGGACGAGACGAGACAGGCGCAAGTAAATTGAATGCTGGAAAGCTTCGCGTGAGGATATAATTGATCAATTTTTTAACAAATCATTTGCTGTTTACAGGGGACTGTGGGAGAATTCGCGCCGCTATATCCTCGGTACGGGATTTTGTGGCCCCCGCGTTCACTGCAAAGTGTTCCAGAGTGACCCACGCTCCGCCTGAGGAAGTGCAAACTTCCAATAATCTTCGGATAGCATAAGGTATTTAATTATGTCTCGCGTATGTCAAGTTACTGGGAAGCGTCCTATTACAGGTAACAACGTTTCTCACTCAAAGCGTCACACTAAGCGTCGCTTTCTTCCTAACCTTCACTGGCACCGTTTTTGGGTAGAAAGTGAAAGCCGTTACGTTCGTCTTCGTGTATCTTCTAAAGGTATGCGTATCATCGATAAAAAAGGCATCGATTCAGTTCTTACTGAAATGCGTGCCCGTGGCGAAAAAGTATAAGGAATCTGAATCATGGCTTCTAAAGGCGCTCGCGATCTAATCCGCATGGTATCTTCTGCAGGTACTGGTCACTTCTACACAACTGACAAGAACAAACGTAACACTCCAGACAAACTGGAAATGAAAAAGTTTGATCCAGTTGTTCGTAAGCACGTGATGTACAAAGAAGCAAAAATCAAATAATTTTTGCTTTCTTGTAAACGAAAAAGCCGGCCTAGTGCCGGTTTTTTTGTATCCTAAAGACGCTAATCACTGAGAATCTGAGGAAAGTATGCCGGAATTACCCGAGGTCGAGACCACCAAAAATGGCATAGCGCCGCATATCTTAAATCAAACCATTGAACGCATAGAGATTCGCCAGCCTAAGCTGCGTTGGCCGATTCCAGATGATGTGGCGCATAAGTTACCTGGTCAGGTGATCCGGCATGTGACCCGCCGCGGTAAATACATCGGCGTACAAACGGACGCTGGCACCTTGATTATCCACTTAGGTATGTCCGGCAGTTTATATTTTGTGGCGCCCGAAACACCGCCAATGTTCCACGACCACGTGGACATCCACTTTGCTGGTGTGGATAAGGTATTGCGCTACACCGACCCGCGTCGTTTCGGTGCCATGCTCTGGCAAGAAGGGGATTGGCAGTTGCATGAGCTGATTTCCCATCTAGGCCCTGAGCCACTCACCGATGGCTTTAATGTGGACTACCTATATGAAAAAGCCAAAGGTCGTAAGCAAGCGATCAAGCAATTCATTATGGACAGTAAAATTGTGGTGGGTGTCGGCAATATTTACGCCAACGAAGCGCTGTTTATGGCCGGCATTCGCCCAACCCGTGCCGCAGGCAATATCAGCAAAGCGCGCTTAGCCGTCTTTGTGGAGTGCATCAAAGCGGTTTTGGCGGCCGCCATCGCCCAAGGGGGCACGACCCTAAAAGACTTTGTCAGTGGTGAAGGTAAGCCTGGCTACTTTAAGCAAGAGCTAAAAGTCTATGGTCGAGCAGATCAGCCTTGTGTCACCTGCCAAGCCCCCCTTAAAGAGATTCGTCAAGGTCAGCGCAGTACGGTTTACTGTGCACATTGTCAGAAGTAAGCCGCTCAACAGGGACAGAGCATTTTGTCGATAAGATTCGCTGAAATGCTCTGTTTACGTCTATTTTTAAACCTTTCAAATCCTATCGACCTGAACGCAAACGCGAATAATGGTGTAAATGTGCACGCCGCCATTGCGCTCAAACTGTAATCAGTTTATTTTTGACCGATTAGCCAGTTTTATCTCTTTAAGCTGGTGGCGAACAGTATTCAAAGGGGAATTATTGATGAAAGGTGTCTTTCTTGCGTCGGCGGCTGCGCTGGCCATTGCCGCATCCTCAGCCTACGCTGCGGACATTAAACCTGCTGTGGTGTACGACCAAGCGGGTAAGTTTGATAAGTCGTTTAACGAAGGTGTGTACAACGGCATTACCCAATTTACGGAAGACACGGGCATTAAAATTCGCGAATCCGAGCCGAAAAACGAAGCTCAGGTGGAGCAAAACCTACGTCGTTTGGCCAAGCGTGGCTACTCTCCCATTGTTGCCGTTGGTTTCACCATGATGTCTGCGGTACAAAAAGTGGCGCAAGATTTTCCTGAGGTGCAGTTCACCCTGATTGATGCGGTGATTGATTTGCCAAACGTGCAATCGATTGTGTTCAAAGAGCATGAAGGTTCTTTCCTTGTGGGTGCCTTGGCGGCCATGGCGTCTGAAACGGATACGGTTGGCTTCATCGGTGGGATGGATATACCGCTGATTCGTAAGTTCGGTTGTGGTTACGAGCAAGGCGTTAAATTTATCACGCCGAATGCCACAGTGATTCAAAATATGACTGGCTCAACTGGTGCGGCGTTCAATGACCCAACCAAGGGCTCTGAGCTAGCGAAGAGCCAATTCTCGAAAGGCGCCGATGTGGTGTTTGCGGCAGCTGGTGGTACCGGTATCGGTGTTTACCAAGCGGCAAAAGACGAAGGTAAATTAGCGATCGGTGTCGACTCTAACCAGAACCATATTCATCCAGGCACTATGCTAACGTCGATGGTAAAACGCGTCGATGCAGCGGCTTACAAAGTATTTGAAGAAGCCAATACCGGAACTTGGCAGCCTGGTCTAGAAATCCTTGGTCTATCTGATGGCGGTGTGGATTGGGCGCTGGATGATGATAACAAAGCGCTGATCACCGCAGAGATGAAAGCGAAAATGGACGACGTGAAAGCCAAGATCATCAGTGGTGAAATCAGCGTACATGACTATATGTCGGATAGCTCTTGTAACTATTAATCGCTAAAAAAGCAGCTGTTCACTATCTTTGATGGTGGGCAGCTGCTTTTTTTTGCTTAAAACTTTGCATAGAAAGAAATATGACTCAACAAACACATCCATACTCGATTGAGTTAGAAGGGATTTCGAAACGCTTCGGTACGGTGCAGGCGAATAAGAATATCGACTTGCAGGTTCCCGCGGGTACCATTCACGGCATCATCGGTGAGAACGGTGCTGGAAAATCCACTCTAATGAGCATCATCTATGGCTTCTACGAAGCGGACTCTGGCGCCATCTCAATTGATGGTCAGCAGGTGTCGATCCGTAGTTCTGAAGATGCCATCCATGCCGGCATTGGCATGGTGCACCAGCATTTTATGTTGGTGGAAAACTTCTCGGTGCTAGAAAACGTCATGTTGGGAGCCGAGGGGGGCGCGCTATTAAAGCAAGGCATTGCCGCGGCACGCAAAGAGTTAAAACGCCTTGAGCAAGAATACAGTCTTGATGTGGACGTTGAGGCAATTGTCGAAGATCTGCCTGTCGGCTTGCAGCAGCGCGTTGAAATTTTAAAAGCCTTATACCGCGGTGCCAAAATTCTAATTTTGGATGAGCCCACTGGTGTCCTCACACCACAAGAAGCCGATCACCTTTTCCGCATTTTAAAATCCCTGAAAGAGCAGGGGGTGACGGTCATTCTGATTACCCACAAACTGCGTGAAATATTAGCTTCTACGGACAATGTCTCGGTGATGCGCCAAGGTGAGATGGTGGCGCACCGTGAGACAGCGCAAACCGATAAAGAAGAATTGGCCGAGCTGATGGTCGGTAAGAAAGTGCGCCTGAAAGTGAATAAAGACGAAGCTCAGCCACAGCAAACGGTGTTGTCTGCGAAGGACCTGTCTTTCTTCGATGGCCAAGGTGTAGAACGCCTGAAAAAGGTGTCCCTTGAGCTGAAAGCGGGTGAGATTCTTGGTATTGCCGGTGTCTCGGGTAATGGTCAGAGTGAGCTGTTAAATGTGCTCTCAGGCATTACGCCTATGTCATCAGGCGAGATTCAATTTGCTGGCCAAATCATCAGCGCAAGTGCACCAAAAAATGCCGCGCAAATGCGGGATTTGAAAATGGCTCATGTACCAGAAGATCGCCATAAGATGGGCTTGGTCACTGGTTTTGAAGCCTATGAAGCGGCGGTACTGGGGTACCATGATTCTGACGCTTATAACGGCAAGCTATTGATGGATCGTAAAGCCATGCTCGATGAATGTAATGAGCGCATGGCCGCATGGGACGTTCGTCCGCCAAACCCTCATTTGAAAACGGCTAACTTCTCTGGCGGTAATCAGCAGAAAATTGTTATCGCCCGAGAAGTGGAGCAAAACCCCGATGTGCTGTTAATTGGCCAGCCAACCCGTGGTGTGGACATTGGTGCCATCGAAAATATTCACGAGCAAATCGTGAAACTACGCGATGCGGGGAAAGCGATTCTCTTAGTCTCCGTAGAGTTGGATGAAATCATGGCGTTGAGTGATCGAATTATTGTGATGTTTGATGGTGCTGTCGTGGGTGAAGTCACCGCCAGTGATGCGAATGAGCGTACCTTAGGCCTGATGATGGCCAATGCGTGGAATGAAGGACAAGGAGCACAGGCATGAGTCAGGCGAAAGTTCCTGTTTGGGTGAATGTGGGGTTAATTCCGCTATTGAACATTCTGTTGGCCTTCTTAGTATCCGGCTTGGTGTTTCTGGCCATTGGTGAAGATCCGATCGAGGCTGCTGGCTACTTAATCTACGGTGCCTTTGGTTACGATGAAGGCATTGGCTACACGCTGTATTACGCGACCAATTTGATTTTTACGGGGCTGGCGGTATCGGTCGCCTTTAAAGCAGGGCTGTTCAATATTGGTGGGGAAGGGCAGGCCTATATTGGTGGTCTGGGCGTCGGATTAGTCTGCCTCTGGTTTGATAGCTCCTTACCTTTATTGGTGATTGCACCGTTAGCCATTATAGGTGGCGCTTTGTTTGGTGCTGCGTGGGCGTATATTCCTGCGTATTTACAAGCGCGCCGTGGCAGTCACATAGTGATCACCACCATTATGTTCAACTTTATCGCTTCTTCTTTAATGGTTTACCTAATGGTGAATTGGTTAAAAGCAGAAGGTGTGATGTCACCGATTAGCCGTACCTTTGAAGAAAGCGCATGGCTACCTTATTTGCATGATCTCTTTGCTCCATTTGGATTTGAAATTGGCGACTCACCGCTAAACCTTGCCTTTGTCTTGGCGCTTTTATGTTGCGTCTTCTATTGGGGGCTAGTTTGGCATACCAGCTGGGGCTACCAGCTGCGCACGGTGGGTACAAACCCAACCGCGGCACAATACGCAGGTATAGATAATGCCAAAGTGACCATTTGGGTGATGTTGATCTCGGGCGGACTAGCGGGTCTTGTGGGTGTGAACGAGATTATGGGCGTGAATCATAACTTGCTGCTGAACTTCACCGCAGGGTATGGCTTTGCCGGTATCGCTGTGGCCCTTATGGGGCGCAACCATCCAATAGGGATTGTCTTGGCAGCCATGCTATTTGGTGCCTTGTACCAAGGTGGCGCGGAATTGGCGTTCGAGATTCCAACCATTACCCCTGAAATCGTAGTGGTGATTCAAGGTCTTGTAATCCTATTTTCCGGCGCGCTGGAAAATATGTTCAAAGGCAAAATCGAAGGTTTGTTTTTACGCCGAGCGGCAGCATAGGAGTGCGGTATGTTTGAAACACTAATACTGATTCTCGATGCGACCTTGCGCGTATCGACCCCGTTAATCTTAGCGGCACTAGCAGGTCTGTTTTCAGAGCGCTCTGGTATTGTAGATATCGGCCTTGAAGGCAAAATGCTCGGCGGCGCTTTTGCTGCGGCGGCTGCTGCGGCGGTATTTGGTTCAGCTTGGATTGGACTCTTGTTCGCGATTGCAGCGTCAGTAAGTTTGGCGCTGATTCATGGTTTTGCTTGTATTACCCATCGCGGTGATCACATCGTTTCTGGCGTGGCCATTAATACCATTGTCGCAGGGCTAACGGTGACCTTGGGTTTGGACTGGTTTGACCAAGGTGGGCAAACGCCTTCTTTGACTGGCGCTGCACGCTTTACACCTATTACCTTGCCCTTCGCGGATCAACTAGCGGATGTGCCTGTTATCGGTTTGATCTACTCAGAGTTATTAAGTGGGCATAACATTCTAGTTTACCTTGCTTTCGCTATGGTGCCGGTGACTTATTGGGCAGTATTCAAAACACGCTTTGGTTTGCGTCTGCGTGCGGTGGGTGAGAATCCACATGCCGTGGATACTGCGGGTATTTCGGTGGCGCTGGTGCGTTACCGTGCCGTGATTATCTGTGGTGTCTTATGTGGTATTGCTGGCGCGTACTTATCCACAGCACACAATGCAGGATTCTTAAAAGATATGAGTGCCGGTAAAGGCT
The DNA here is from genome assembly GCF_900089755.1 of Marinomonas aquimarina. Classification (GTDB taxonomy): domain Bacteria; phylum Pseudomonadota; class Gammaproteobacteria; order Pseudomonadales; family Marinomonadaceae; genus Marinomonas; species Marinomonas aquimarina. The sequence goes on from NZ_FLOC01000013.1 coordinate 120,025, forward strand.
ATATGGCCTTGGCTGCTTTGATCTTTGGTAAGTGGCGACCAATCCCTGTGTTGCTTGCCTGTTTGCTGTTTGGTTTCCTTGATGCCTTGGCGGTGCGCCTACAAGGCGTATCTTTACCTGGTATTGGTGAAGTCCCTGTTCAGGCAATCGAGGTTCTACCATATGTATTAACAGTGCTATTACTAGCAGGCTTTATTGGTAAGGCGGTAGGACCAAAAGCGATTGGTAAACCTTATGTGAAAGAACGAGCTTAAGATTGCTTTTATTGAGTGGGCAGGACAAGTCCCTTGGTTAATCGCTTAGCTTTGAAGAACTTAAAAGCCCGTTACTGATATCAGTAACGGGCTTTTTGTTTTTAGGGATTAGAACTTCCTAACCCCATCCTAACCTTCCCCTTAGTAAGGGGAAGGAACCCGAATTGCCTTAGGTGAAAGAAGTACGAAATTCTCAATTTGTAAGGGGGGATGTGTAGTGGTCAACTAATTCCGGACAGTAAATTAGGTTGATTCTCTGCCTGAGCAGGTGGCATACCGTTATTAAATTGATGCGGCCTGCGCCAGTTATAATAATTCATAAGATAAAAACTGAGATCTCGTCTTGCTTCACTTTGAGTCATGTATCCAGTTGCTGGTACCCACTCCGTCTTTAAGCTTCTGA
>NZ_FLOC01000014.1 GCF_900089755.1 Marinomonas aquimarina
GTCATAGATTGTTTAGCCACTGTTCTATAAGTGGTGGGTGTGGAGAGGTTCGAACTCCCGACATTCGCCTTGTAAGGGCGACGCTCTCCCAACTGAGCTACACACCCATCATAATGATGGTACTGCTGACCGACTTACTTCTCATTAAAAGTAAGTGGCGGAATGGACGGGACTCGAACCCGCGACCCCCTGCGTGACAGGCAGGTATTCTAACCAACTGAACTACCACTCCGTTGTCATAGATTGTTTAGCCACTGTTCTATAAGTGGTGGGTGTGGAGAGGTTCGAACTCCCGACATTCGCCTTGTAAGGGCGACGCTCTCCCAACTGAGCTACACACCCATCATAATGATGGTACTGCTGACCGACTTACTTCTCATTAAAAGTAAGTGGCGGAATGGACGGGACTCGAACCCGCGACCCCCTGCGTGACAGGCAGGTATTCTAACCAACTGAACTACCACTCCGTTGTCATAGATTGTTTAGCCACTGTTCTATAAGTGGTGGGTGTGGAGAGGTTCGAACTCCCGACATTCGCCTTGTAAGGGCGACGCTCTCCCAACTGAGCTACACACCCATCATAATGATGGTACTGCTGACCGACTTACTTCTCATTAAAAGTAAGTGGCGGAATGGACGGGACTCGAACCCGCGACCCCCTGCGTGACAGGCAGGTATTCTAACCAACTGAACTACCACTCCGTTGTCATAGATTGTTTAGCCACTGCTCTATAAGTGGTGGGTGTGGAGAGGTTCGAACTCCCGACATTCGCCTTGTAAGGGCGACGCTCTCCCAACTGAGCTACACACCCATCTTGCGATGGTCACTTATCAAAGTAAGTGGCGGAACGGACGGGACTCGAACCCGCGACCCCCTGCGTGACAGGCAGGTATTCTAACCAACTGAACTACCGCTCCATATTGTCGTAGGTGTTTAGCCACTCTCCTATAAGTGGTGGGTGTGGAGAGGTTCGAACTCCCGACATTCGCCTTGTAAGGGCGACGCTCTCCCAACTGAGCTACACACCCATTATCATTTGCAGTAATGGTGCCGCCACCAAGAGTCGAACTCGGGACCCCCTGATTACAAGTCAGGTGCTCTACCAACTGAGCTATAGCGGCATAAATACGTTTAAGCTGTCAATTTAGGTGGTGCCGCCACCAAGAGTCGAACTCGGGACCCCCTGATTACAAGTCAGGTGCTCTACCAACTGAGCTATAGCGGCATAAACCGTTTTGACTATCAATTTGATGTGGTGCCGCCACCAAGAGTCGAACTCGGGACCCCCTGATTACAAGTCAGGTGCTCTACCAACTGAGCTATAGCGGCAAAACCGTTTTCACATCAATTTGATGGTGCCGCCACCAAGAGTCGAACTCGGGACCCCCTGATTACAAGTCAGGTGCTCTACCAACTGAGCTATAGCGGCATAAACGCTTTTACTAACAAATTTTAAATGGTGCCGCCACCAAGAGTCGAACTCGGGACCCCCTGATTACAAGTCAGGTGCTCTACCAACTGAGCTATAGCGGCAAATCTTGCCAAAGTGTTTAAGTGGTGCCGCCACCAAGAGTCGAACTCGGGACCCCCTGATTACAAGTCAGGTGCTCTACCAACTGAGCTATAGCGGCTTAAACGCTTTTACAAATTGTATCAACCAAACTTTATATGGTGCCGCCACCAAGAGTCGAACTCGGGACCCCCTGATTACAAGTCAGGTGCTCTACCAACTGAGCTATAGCGGCAAATCAAATTGTCTGGTCGGGACGGCAGGATTTGAACCTGCGACCACTAGCACCCCATGCTAGTGCGCTACCAGGCTGCGCTACGCCCCGTTACTAACTAGAGCGCTGCCCCTGTCAGCGGGTGCGTATATTACTATAACGAATCGAAAAGGGAAGGCTTTTTTTTGATTTTTTTACATTAAATCAAAATAATCTCTCCCCACCTTTGTATCGCTAACTACTTTATATATATACAAAAATTGATCAATCGACGGCAATCCTAGTGATCACAAGGCTTTCAGAAGCGCCTTCAATTTCTCACACCGTAACCAGCCAAATAAACATACGGCGAAAAAGCCTTAAGTTTGTGTTGCCCTACTCGGTAATATTTTTACCTTGGCAACGGATCATGGCCTGATCCTACACGGCTTTAGCAGGTATAAAAAAACCGCCGAAGGGAGGCCTCTGGCGGTTTTTAGTGAGCACTATCAGCGCTTATTCTTCCATGTAACTCTCAACTTTGGACTTAAGCTTCTGCCCTGGCTTAAAGGTTACAACGGTTCGCGCCGTAATGGGGATTTCTTCCCCAGTCTTCGGGTTACGCCCAGGACGCTGGCTTTTTTCGCGCACTTCAAAGTTACCAAACCCTGATAACTTCACCTGCTCTCTTTCTACAAGCGTTTCTCTGACCGTGTCAAAAAAACTCTCAACAAGGTCTTTCGCATCTTTTTTGCTTAGACCAAGAGAATCAACTAAGTTTTCCGCTATATCTGCTTTCGTCAAGGACGCCATATCATTACCCCCGAATAACTGCTCCGAGTTTCTCAGCAAGTGCACCAGTCACTGCTTCCACAGCGCTGTTTACTTCTTCATCACTAAGAGTGTGTGAAGGATGCTGCCACGTCAAGCCCAATGCGACACTTTTTTTAGATTCATCAATGCCTTGGCCCTGATAAACGTCGAAAACAGCGACTTTTTGGAAAGCTTCACCCGCATTCGCTGTGATGACTTTCTCAAGTTCATTTACCGGCGTTGCACGATCCACTAGCAATGCCAAGTCACGACGCACTTCTGGGAACTTAGAAACACGCTGGTATTCAGGCAGCTTCGCACCTAGCACTGTGTTCAAATCGATTTCAAACACGTAAACCGCTTGGTTGGTACCAAGTTGTTTTGCTAGTTGTGGGTGCAGCTCACCAATCACACCAACACGCTCACCGTTCACTAGCACGTAGGCTGAACGGCCAGGGTGCAAGTAGGTTTCGTCCGCACGCTCGAATTCAGGCTGAGCACCTTGGTTCAAATCAAACAGTGCTTCCACATGTGCTTTCAGGTCGTAGAAGTCCACTTTTTCATTGTTGTGGTACCAACCTTCAGGGTAACGCGAACCAGCAATTAGACCTGCTACTTGATGCTTTTGATCCAGCTCATCTAGCTTGTTTACATCACCGACAAAGCGGCTACCGGTTTCGAAGATACGTACGCGTGATTGCTGACGGTTTTGGTTGTGTAGGTACACCTTTACAAGACCAGGCAGCAAACTTGGACGCATCACACCCATGTCACCAGAAATCGGGTTTTCTAGTGGCACTGGATCAATCGCAGGGAAGAACTGCTTGCTCATCACCGGATCAATAAAGCTGTAAGTCACGGCTTCCTGGTAACCCTGAGACACTAGTGTTGCACGCAGTGACTGAATCGGCGCTTTGCTTTCTGACGCAGATGTAAAGTTCACTGCCGCCGTCGGCATAGAAGAAGGTAGGTTGTCGTAACCGTAGATACGTGCCACTTCTTCGATCAAGTCTGCTTCGATCTCGATATCAAAACGATGTGACGGCGCAACAGTTACCCATTTTTCATCAGTCACTTCAACCATTTCTAGGCCAAGACGGGACAAGATGTCTGTTACTAGGTCTTTGTCTAGCGATGTTGCTAGGTATTGATCCAGCTTCTGGCGACGCAGCGTCACGTGACTCGCTTTTGGCAGGTTCGCCTGCGTGACCGCTTCGTTGACTGGACCAACTTCGCCACCAGCAATCTCAAGGATCAATTGCGTCGCACGCTCCATTGCTTTCGCAGCAAGCGTTGCGTCCACACCACGTTCGAAACGGTGTGATGAATCCGTATGCAAGCCGTAAGAGCGCGCCTTACCCGCTAATGCAAGTGGTGCAAAGAAAGCACTTTCTAGGAAGATCGTTTGTGTTTCAGCGTTCACACCAGAGTGCTCACCACCCATCACACCGGCCATCGCTAGCGCTTTTTGCTCATCCGCAATCACCATGGTATCTGAACGCAGGGCAATCTCTTGACCGTCAAGCAACAATAGCTTCTCGCCCTCTTCCGCCATACGAACCACGATAGAGCCAGACAGGTTGTTTAGGTCAAAGGAGTGCATTGGCTGACCCAGCTCGATCATCACATAGTTAGTGATGTCGACAATTGGATCAATCGAACGAATACCGCTACGACGTAGTTTTTCAACCATCCATAGTGGTGACTCTGCTTTCACGTTCACACCTTTGATCACACGACCAAGGTAGCGTGGACAGCCTTCTGTCGCCTCAACACGAATCGGGAATGAGTCGTCGATACTAACCGCTTGCGCTTCAATGGCGACAGGCGTCACATCCACTTTATTGATCACACCCACTTCGCGAGCAAGGCCAGCAATGCTTAGACAGTCAGCACGGTTTGGCGTTAGATCCACATCAATGATGCTGTCGTTTAGGTTTAGGTATTCACGGATATCTGCACCCACTGGCGCATCTGCCGCAAGCTCTAGGATGCCATCGTTTTCATCGCTGATTTCTAGCTCAGACGCTGAACACAACATACCGAACGACTCTACTTGGCGTAGCTTCGCTTTTTTGATTTTAAAATCGCCGCCTAATACAGCGCCAATTTTAGCAAATGGAATTTTAATGCCTGGACGAGCGTTTGGCGCACCACAAACCACTTGGAACTGCTCAGCACCATCAGAAACAGTACATACTTGCAGTTTGTCAGCGTTTGGGTGCGGTTCTGCTGCTAGGATTTCACCGACAACAACGCCAGTAAACTCACCTGCCGCCGCTTCCACTTCATCCACTTCTAGACCAGCCAATGTCACTTGAGCCACTAGCTCATCGCTTGTGACCTCTGGATTGACCCACTCTCTTAGCCAATTTTCACTGAATTTCATAGTTAGCCTTGGTCCTTACTTGAATTGCGTTAGGAAACGAAGATCGTTTTCGAAGAACATACGTAGGTCGTCTACTTTGTAACGCAACATCGCGAAACGCTCGACACCCATACCAAAGGCAAAACCAGTGTATTTCTCTGGATCAATACCAGACATTTCCAACACTTTCGGATGCACCATGCCACAACCCAATACTTCCAACCAAGACTCTTCGCCTTTGCTGTTAGTACGCATAATATCCACTTCGATTGACGGTTCAGTGAATGGGAAGTAACTAGGACGGAAACGTACTTTAAGATCATCCTCAAAGAAGACGTTTAGGAACTGTTGCAAAATACCCTTCAGATCCGCGAAAGAAATATTTTCGTCGATCAACAGACCTTCCACTTGGTGGAACATAGGTGTGTGGGTTTGGTCCGAGTCACTGCGGTAAACACGGCCCGGACAGATAATACGAATCGGCGGCTGATTATTTTCCATGGTACGCACTTGCACTGGAGAAGTGTGCGTACGAAGCACCGTATTCGGATTAAAGTAGAAGGTGTCTTGCATAGCTCGAGCCGGGTGGTGCGCAGGAATGTTAAGCGCTTCGAAGTTATGGTAATCGTCTTCGATTTCAGGGCCCGATGCTACGTCAAAACCGATACCACGGAAGAAGGTTTCAATTCGTTCCATAGTACGAGTAACTGGGTGTAAGCCGCCGATTTCTTGGCCTTTACCAGACAAAGAAATATCGATGGTTTCGTTGGCAAGTTTTGCATTCAATGCCGCCGCTGCCAAAGCAGTCTTACGCTCAGTCATTTTTGCTTGCACTTGCTCTTTTGCTTCGTTTACCAACTGACCGAATTTAGGACGATCCTCTGGCGCAACGTTACCAAGTTGCTTAAGAAGCGACGTTAGAGCACCTTTCTTACCAAGGTACTGAACGCGCACCTCATCAAGACCGGCCTCGTTTTCAGATGCAGCTACCGCAGCTAAGGCGTCAGCAAGAATCTGGTTTAGGTTCTCCATTTCACACTCCAAAAAATAAAATAGGGGAAGAGCGTTGGCTCTTCCCCTATCAAAGACTGCTTGAGTGAAGGACACATTACGTGCGGACTCACTCTAGGCACTACGTCTCAATTAAGCCAAGCTTGCTTTCGCTTTTTCAACGATCGCAGCAAAAACTTCTTTTTCGTAAACTGCCAAGTCAGCCAATACTTTACGGTCGATTTCAATAGAAGCTTTCTTCAGACCAGCAATGAAGCGGCTGTAAGATAGACCGTTAACACGAGACGCCGCGTTGATACGAGCAATCCATAGAGCACGGAATTGACGTTTGCGCTGACGACGGTCACGGTAAGCGTATTGACCTGCTTTGATAACCGCTTGTTTCGCTACACGAAATACACGGCTACGAGCACCGTAGTAACCTTTAGCTTGCTTTAAAATCTTTTTGTGACGGCGACGAGCCTGAACACCACGTTTTACGCGAGGCATAATATAAACCCTTTAACTAGTTGTTGACTGAAAATATCGATTAAGCGTATGGAAGCATGCGAACGATCAATGGCTTATCGCAAGATTTGATCTGCTGCATTGAACGAAGTTGACGCTTACGCTTAGTAGACTTTTTAGTCAGGATGTGACTAGTGAAAGACTGCTTATGCTTAAAACCGTTAGCGGTACGTTTGAAGCGCTTTAGAGCACTACTGTTAGATTTAATTTTTGGCATGGTAAAACCACTCTCGCATTCGTTAATGTTAAATGTAATAACAAGATCTAATCACTTAGAGACTTTTATTACTTCTTCTTTTTAGGGGCCAGCACCATAGTCAATTGACGACCTTCCATTTTCGCAGCTTGCTCTACAACACCATACTCTTCCAAGTCGTTAGCGACTCGGTGCATAAGTTGCATGCCTAGCTCCTGATGGGCCATTTCACGACCGCGGTAACGTAACGAAACCTTGGCCTTATCCCCTCCTTCAAGGAAACGTATCAGGTTGCGGAGTTTTACCTGATAATCCCCTTCCTCCGTCCCTGGACGGAATTTCATTTCTTTTACTTGGATTTGCTTCGCATTCTTCTTCTGAGCAGCCTTAGCTTTCTTCTGTTCGAAGATATGCTTACCGTAGTCCATGATTTTGCAAACAATCGGATCTGAATCAGCAATCTGCACTAGATCTAGAGAAGCCTCGCGGGCTGCTGCTAGTGCTTCTTCAATCGAAACAACACCAATTTGATCACCATCAGCACCGATAAGGCGCACTTCGGTAGCTCGAATGTTTTCGTTGATTTGAGGACGTTGCTTAGCTGCAGCACGTCCACGATTCATATTACCTTTTATAGCTCTATCTCCATTTGTTATTTACGACTACGGCGTGAGATATCGTTTTGAAGCAATTCCTCAAATTCTTGAATACTCATCACACCAAGATCGTCACCGGTACGAGTACGCACAGCAACTTGCTGGTTTTCAACTTCTTTATCACCGACAACGACCAAATATGGAACTCGTTGCAAAGTATGCTCGCGAATTTTAAACCCGATCTTCTCGTTTCTCAAGTCAAGTTTTGCACGGAAGCCCTTAGAATTTAGAGATTTCTCCAAATTCGCACAGTATTCGGCTTGGCGATCCGTGATATTCATCACGACAACCTGCTCTGGCGCTAACCAAACAGGGAACGCACCTTCCGTCTCTTCGATCAAAATACCTAGGAATCGCTCAAGGGAACCAACGATCGCACGGTGCAACATAACAGGTGTCTGACGCGAACCGTCTTCTGACACGTATTGTGCACCTAAGCGTGTTGGCATAGAGAAGTCTACTTGAATAGTACCACATTGCCATACACGGCCAATGGCATCTTTCAAAGAAAACTCTACTTTAGGACCGTAGAAAGCACCTTCACCAGGAAGTTCTTCCCAATCCAGCTGAGCATTATCCAATGCATCAGACAATGCTTTTTCCGCTTTATCCCAAACTTCATCCGCACCTACACGCTGCTCTGGACGAGTCGATAGGCGGTAAATAATTTGATCGAAGCCAAAATCCGCATACACTTCGTGCAACAATTCAATGAATGCCGATACTTCTGACTGAATCTGATCCTCAGTCACAAAAATATGGCCATCGTCCTGTACGAAGTTACGCACACGCATGATACCGTGCAAGGCACCAGACGGTTCATTACGGTGACATGAGCCGAACTCCGCCATACGGTATGGCAGATCACGGTAACTCTTCAAACCTTGGTTGTACACTTGTACGTGACAAGGACAGTTCATCGGTTTTACGGCGTAGTCGCGGTTTTCTGAATGAGTAGTAAACATGTTTTCATGATACTTACCCCAGTGACCAGACTTCTCCCACAATACACGGTCCACGATTTGCGGTGTTTTCACCTCTTGGTAACCGTTTTCAAGCTGCTTCTGGCGCATGTACTGTTCCACTGTTTGATACAGTTTCCAGCCTTTAGGATGCCAGAACACCATGCCAGGTGCTTCTTCTTGAACGTGGAACAAGTCCAGCTTTTTGCCTAATTTGCGGTGATCGCGCTTTTCAGCTTCTTCAATACGTGTTAGGTAAGCTTTTAGATCTTTCTTATCAGACCAAGCCGTACCATAGATACGCTGCAGCTGTTCATTGCTTGAATCACCACGCCAGTATGCACCGGCCAATTTCATCAATTTAAAGTGACGCATCACACGCGTGTTCGGTACGTGCGGACCACGACACATGTCCATGTATTCTTCATGGTGGTACAAGCCTACTTCTGTAACAGACTCGTCCATATCGTCGATCAACTGAACTTTGTAATCTTCACCGCGCTCTAGGAATTGAGCACGGGCCTGATCGACTGGCGTCACCTTTTTGATAACGTCATAATCTTTCTTGATAAGCTCACCGATGCGCTTTTCAATTGCCGCCATGTCTTCTGGCGTAAAAGGACGCTCGTAAGCAATATCGTAATAAAAGCCTTCATTAATGACTGGACCAATTGCCATTTTGGCAGTTGGGAACAGTTGTTTTACGGCGTGACCTACCAGGTGGGCAAATGAGTGACGAATGATCTCAAGACCTTCCTCATCACGTCCCGTTACCAAGCTCACTTCTGAATCTTCACTGATAACTTCGCAGGCATCGACCAAACGGCCGTTGATCTTCCCTGCAACGGTAGCTTTCGCTAGACCAGGACCAATGTCCTCAGCCACTTGCATTAATGTAACGGGCTCAGCAAACGAACGCTGGCTTCCATCTGGTAAAGTAATTACTGGCATTTGTTTCCCCTATCGGAGTCAGTGGTGCTCCATACGTAAGAGCACATGGAAATTTAAGCGCTATAACCTAACACTTCTTTGAGCATTTTGCGACCTTAGATGCAGATATTCACAGTTGCCACAAAACAGGCATCACCCATCACAAAAATCAACCTTTTTTTGTGCTTTTCAGCCATAGACATTCCCCAGCAAGCAGGTAAAATGGCGCTCGTTTCACAACAACCCCTCCAAGATATTTAGGCCCTATGGATCACGAAGCAATTGACAACTACTGCGTTGAGACGACTCAAGCAGAGCCAGACCTTTTGTTGGAGTTAGTCGAAAAGACTTACACCGACATGGGCTACCCGAACAAGTTATCGGGGCGCACGATTGGTCGCACGTTAAAGTTGCTAGCTAAGATCCACCAGCCTAAGAATGCTTTAGAGATCGGTATGTTCACAGGCTATTCTGCACTTTCGATTGCAGAAGGCATGCCTGAAGACGGCAAATTAATTTGCTGTGAAACCAACCCCCGCGCGATTGAATTTGCGCAGAAATTTTTCGATCTAAGCCCGTTCGGGAGTAAGATCACCCCCATTTTCGGTCCCGCTTTGGACACCATCCAAACACTCGAAGGGCCGCTTGATTTTGTTTTTATCGATGCCGATAAACGCAACTATCTCAATTATTATGAAGCGGTAGTACCACTGGTCCGCAGTGGCGGCCTCATCATAATCGACAACTCTATCTGGCAAGGACGAGTACTCTCTCCCGTAGAGAATAGCGATATAGCAGTGGATGCAATGAATCAGCGTATCGCTCAAGATCCGAGAGTGGAGAATGTCCACCTCCACGTACGAGACGGCTTAAATCTCGTTTTCAAACTTTAAAACTCATTAATTTTTGCAAGCGCCAGACATCGCCTCCCAAATAGGCGAGGTTGGCTATGCTTTGCATTTGACTGTAAGAAATTCAAGAGGCAGGGATTTTGGTTGTTTTTAAAATCACAAATAATGTCACTGGAAAGCACTACGTCGGCACCTCTTTTAACAGTGGTTTTCAGCGCTTTGAACAATACGTCGAAGCATCGAACGAAGATTTAGACTACCCACTGTATGAAGAGATTCGCACGCACGGCGTTGACGCATTCACAGTAGAAGAACTGTTCGAGACAAGCGATAAAGAAGAGCTTTACGAACTAGAGCAAGACTACATCGTTATTTACAACGCAGAAAGCCTGCGCGGCTACAAAATCGGTCAAACAACATCAAAAGCGAAATCTTTTGATCTTGGCAAAAAGGCCATGTTTGACACGAACGGCAACTCTACTGCCGAGCCCGTGAAAAAGCCGACTGCGCGTAAGGCTGCAGCAACGGCTAAAAAAGCCGCTGAAATGCCAAAAGTAGAATTACCGAAAAAAGACGCACCGAAACCAACGGCGTCCTCTTTCTTTGGTGAACTGATTGGCGAAGATCGCTTAGACAGCCCTGCAACGGGTGAACTCGAAGACCCAACTAAGCCTTCTACAATTAAGCGCAGCGCCAGCACTACCAACACCGCCAGCAGCGCGAAAAAGCCTACTACTCGTAGCGCTAGCAATATCCAAAAAATGCTACGTGAAGCTGAGAAACAAGCAAAAGCTGAGCGCACTGAAGAACTGCGCAAACAGCAAGCTGAACAAGCAGATGAGATGGCAATGATCATGGCCAAACTGGACATGACCGCTAAATCAGCAACCTCTGCCTTCCGTCGCCGTAAAGGCTAAGGCAAGTTAGCCCCACATTAAAAAGCCCCTTGGCGAGCACATCGCCAAGGGGCTTTTTTTTATGACGACCCCTTAAACGCTTAAGCGCGCGCTTTCTTTAAGGTCTCAGCAATCATAAATGCCAACTCTAAAGACTGGTCCGCATTTAAGCGTGGGTCACAGTGAGTATGGTAGCGATCAGCAAGATCCGCTTCGGTTACCTGGAATGCACCGCCGACACACTCAGTCACATTTTGACCCGTCATTTCAAAGTGCACGCCACCTGGGTAAGTTCCTTCCGCTTTATGCACCTCAAAGAACTGCTGCACTTCACGTAGCACATCGTCCACTTTACGAGTCTTGTAACCGGTACTGGCTTTGACTGTATTACCGTGCATCGGATCGCTGCTCCAAACCACTTTCTTACCTTCACGCTCAATCGCACGAATCAGGTTTGGCATACCGTCAGCTACCTTATCCGCGCCCATACGAACAATGACATTCAAGCGCCCTTCTTCGTTATTTGGGTTCAAGGTATCGCACAGACGCAGCAGGTCTTCAGGGTCCATTGTTGGGCCAGCTTTCACACCAATCGGGTTATGAACACCACGTAAGAACTCCACATGCGCCCCATCAAGTTGACGCGTACGATCACCAATCCACAACATATGCGCAGAACAGTCGTACCATTTCCCCGTCAAGCTATCTTGACGCGTTAGAGCTTGCTCATAAGGAAGCAAAAGCGCCTCATGGGAAGTATAGAATGAGGTTTCACGGAATTGAGACGTGCCTGCACCTAGACCACATGCCTCCATAAACTGCAACGCATCATCGATCTTATCTGCGATAGCTTGGTAGCGCTCACCTGCTGGACTAGCACTGATAAAATCTAAGTTCCAGCGATGCACCTGATGCAGGTCGGCAAAGCCCCCCTGCGAAAAGGCACGTAGCAAGTTCATGGTTGCCGCACTTTGGTTGTACACTTTCACCAAGCGCTCAGGATCCGGTACACGCGCCCCTTCATTGAATTCGATACCATTGATGATATCGCCACGGTAGCTCGGCAATTCAATGCCATTCACGGTTTCGCTACCTGAAGAACGCGGTTTGGCAAACTGTCCCGCCATACGACCCACTTTTACCACTGGGCATTTGCCCGCGTAGGTCATGACTACCGCCATTTGCAGCAAGACTTTAAAGGTATCTCGAATGTTATTCGCCGAAAACTCAGCAAAGCTCTCAGCACAATCACCGCCCTGTAGTAAAAACGCATTACCTTTGGCCACTTCTGCTAGGTCGGCACGCAATTGACGCGCTTCACCCGCAAACACCAATGGCGGCATACTAGACAATGTTTGTTCTACTCCAGCCAGTGCCTTGGCATCTGGGTATTCTGGTTGCTGTAAAGCCGTTTTTTGACGCCAGCTCTCTACGTCCCATGAGTTAGGCATAACACCCCTTTAAAAATTTGTTCTTTTTCCACGAATATTAGCGGGCAACTACCCACAAGATTTGTGCATCATCAGAAGAATGCGACACCACGATGTGACCCATCGCCGCATCGTAATACACACTGTCACCCTCATTCAGCTCTACCGGTTCATAGAACTCAGAATAAAATATCACGCTGCCCGATAAAACCAAGAGAAATTCTTCACCATCATGCCGCACCCACTCTTTAAATTCAGAAAAGCTTCGCGCACGCACGATCGTTTTAAACGGCACCATTTTCTTACGACTGATAGAGAAGCTTAATAATTCATGCTCATAAGTTGCGGTCGGGTGTGACTCCCCATACCCAGAGCGAGTGATATCACGACGCCCAGCAATGGAATGCTCTTGCGTTTCAACAAACAGCTGCGGTAGATCCATACCCAAACCCGCAATCAACTTTTGCACAATGGCAAAACTTGGCGACACTTGATCGTTCTCTATCTTGGACAGGGTTGAGCGCGCGATACCCGTGCGCTTACTCACCTCTTCTAAGGTCCAGCCTTTTGTCAGGCGAATTTCTTTTACACGCTTACCAAGCTCTAAGGGCTCGACGAAATGATCGGGGTCTGAAGCGGTAGCAGTTTCTAACGAGGGTCGACTTACCATCTGCATTTTTCTCCTTTACGCTCCACAAGTTTACTAAAATAAACTCGGTTGACCTATATGATAATCGACTAACTTGTTACTAATTGCCACAAAAAAGCCCGCTATCAGCGGGCTTCATAAAGAAAAATCAGATTAGGCTTTTTTCAAGCGCTCCATGGCAGGCAAACAGCGCCCCAAATCGAACCCTTTCTTCATCACTTCTGCCACCAAAGAAACAAAGGACATCTCATCTTTCTGATTGGCCAGCACCCACAATACCGATGAACGAGTACCCGTACGACAGAAAGCAAAGACCTTTTCATCTGCTTTAATCAATTCATCCTGAGCCAACACTTCTTTTTGTGACAGCGTCTTCAAATCAACCGGATTGTAAACATAACGCAATCCTGCCTGCTCGGCGGCGGCCTGAATGTCAGCACTGCTAGGCTGATCTTCCGCTTCACCATCAGGGCGATTATTGACAATGACGTCAAAGCCTTGCGCTTTCAAAGAAACCAGATCAGACACTTCAATCTGAGGCGACACAAAGTATTGTGATGACAATTCAGTAATATTCATACTGCGACTTCCTTATTAAGAACGATATAGCACTTTGATTAGATGAAAACCAAACTTGGTTTTAATTGGCCCCTGAATCTTTAATAAAGGCCCAGTAAATACCGCCTTATCAAAGGGTGCCACCATATCACCTTTACGAAACTCCCCTAGGTCGCCACCCTTCTTGCCTGACGGGCATGTGGAAAACTTCTTCGCCAGCTGATGAAAGTCAGCACCATCATCCAGTTTCGACTTTAACTGTTCCGCCTCTTGCTTGGTTTTCACCAAGATATGGCAGGCACTTGCTGTCGCCATTTAAAACCTCTTTTATTGACACATTGTAAATACACACAGAAAAAGCTGTGATACATTCGGTTAGTATAACTTGTTTAGCAACAGAGGGTAGTATGGAGCTAATGCCATCTTCGGAAGAGCTGTCGATTCTGCTAGTAGAGCCGTCTTCCACGCAACAAAAGATCATTCAAAAGGCACTCGAAGAGACCGGAGTACGTCATTTAGCGTTTGCCGACTCCATTAAGTCGGCCATATACGCCATCAAAGAGAATGAGCCTGACTTAGTCATCTCTTCCATGTACTTGCCAGATGGTACGGCAGAGACCCTGATCACCCTGATTAAAAAACACCCTGAAACTGAGCATATCCACTTTATGCTGGTCTCCAGTGAGCGCAATCGCGACATGCTGGAAACATTACGCCAAGCCGGCGTCATCGCCATACTCCCTAAACCCTTTGCGCATAAAGATTTGCAACGGGCAATCAATGCTACCCTTGACCTCAGCATGGAACAAGAGATCGACTTAGAGCTGATGGACCCTCATGAGATGCAGGTATTGATTGTTGACGACAGCCGCTTAGCTCAGAAACACATACGCCGCGTCCTAGAAAGCATGGGCATTCTCAATATCGACTTGGCCGCCAATGGCTCCGACGCACTAACGCTGATGAATGACGAAAGCTACGACCTAGTCATCACCGATTACAATATGCCGGAAATGGATGGCATCGAATTTAGCCACACCATTCGCATGACCGAGCATCTTTCGCACATTCCTATTTTGATGGTGGCCTCTAATGCCGACCAGCCTCAGCTTGCCAACATCACTCAAGAAGGCGTCGACGCCATTTGCGACAAGGTATTTGACCCCGAAACATTAAGAGTACTGCTGCACAATATTTTGGATTAAAAAAAACGGCCATAAAGGCCGTTTTTTTTAATCTCTCAAAGCTGACAATTAGCGCTTAAGCAGTGCTTCCACAATCGGCACATTGGCCTCAGGGAATGTATAATGCGCTAACTCAGAAAGCGGCACCCAAGCCACTTCCTGCCCTTCTTTACCGTGCGGCTCTCCAGCAAAATCTGTCACTTTAAAAAAGTGAAGTTCTACCGACTTATCTGAGTAATCATGGCGAATCAGCTGAAACGGCGTGGACTCTTGTACCTGAATCCCACACTCTTCTGCCAACTCACGAGCCAAAGCTGCACTTGGCGCTTCCTCTTGTTCGACCTTACCGCCAGGAAACTCCCAGCATCCGCCTTGATGCTTATCTTGTGAGCGCAGCGCAATGAACACTTGTTCATCACGCATAATAATACCCGCCGCAACACTGATAACCATTAGGTGCGGTACTCAGCATTGATAGTGACGTATTCGTGCGAGAAATCTGTGGTCCAAACAGTATCCGACGCATCGCCCGCACCAAGATCCACGACAATATGAATCTCTTCAGGGTTCATGGCTGCCTGACCTGCTTCTTCATTGTATTCAGGTGAACGACCACCCTCGCGAGCAATCTCACAACCATTAATCGTCAATGAAACCGTATCAACGTTTAGATTTTCGACACCGGCACGGCCCACGACCGCCAAAATACGTCCCCAGTTAGGGTCCGATGCAAACAGCGCCGTTTTCACCAATGGCGAATGCGCAATTTCAAAAGCCGTCTTGGTGGCATCCGACTGCACTTTCGCGCCCTTCACTTCCACCGTGACAAATTTCGTTGCACCCTCGCCATCACGCACGATGGCATGAGCAAGCTCTTGCATCACCTCAAGGAACGCCGCCGCGAATTTCGCACCATCGCCTTCGCTGAAGTCTGTGATCACAGCGTTTGCCGCCTGACCCGTTGCCACGGCGACACAAGAATCGTTGGTCGACGTATCACTATCGATGGTAATACGGTTAAAGCTCTGATCTGTGGTTTGCTTTAGCAAAGATTGCAGCGCCATTTGATCCACAGCCGCATCGGTAAAGACATACCCCAGCATGGTGGCCATATTTGGACGAATCATGCCCGCGCCTTTCGAGATACCACCAATAGTAATGGTTTCACCCGACAGCTCAATTTGACGGTAAGCACCTTTTGGCAGGGTATCCGTGGTCATGATACCAAGACCAACATTTTGCCAACCTTCAGAGGTCAAAGAAGCCAACGCATCCGGTAATACCTTAGTGATTTTCGCCACAGGAAGCGGCTCACCGATGACACCAGTAGAAAATGGCAATACTTGCTCTAGCGCAACGCCAGTTAAGTTAGCAAGGGTTTCACAAGTATGCAGAGCATTCTGCATACCGGATTTGCCAGTACCCGCATTGGCATTACCGGTATTGATCACGAGATAGCGCGGTTTAGCTTTCGCAAGATGCTCTCGACAAACTCGAACAGGCGCTGCGCAAAACTGGTTTTGCGTGAAGACACCTGCTACCGCAGAACCTTCTGCCAACTCAAAGACAACTACGTCTTTTTTGTTTGCTTTTTTAACACCTGCCTCCATTGCGGCAAAACGCACGCCGGGAATTGAAGGAATTACAGGAAAAGAACCTAATCCTACTGCCATATTGGCCTCTCGCTCTAAACTAAATGACTAAACTAAACTACCGTGACACTGCTTGTATTTCTTACCCGAACCACAAGGACATGGCTCATTACGGCCGACTCGTGGCACATCACCCGCTGGCGCAGCACCATTTGACTGGCTCGCATCAGCATCCGCAACATTCGTTGTCATGGTGGTTTTAGCTTCTTGCTCACGACGTGCCGCTTCAATCTTTTCTGCTTCTTCAGCAGACTGCACTTTCACGCGTGTTACTACCTGAATCACTTCAAATTTAATTTGATTCAGAAGGTTTTGGAACAGTTCAAACGCTTCACGCTTGTATTCCTGTTTCGGGTTTTTCTGGGCATAGCCACGTAAGTGAATACCTTGGCGCAGCATGTCCATAGTTTGCAAATGCTCTTTCCAAAGCGTATCCAGCACCTGCAGCAACACTTGCTTCTCGAAGTTGCGTAGACCTTCTGCACCGGCGATGGCTTCTTTTGCTTCGTAGTCATCAATGAAAGCCTGCAGGATTTTCTCACGCAGTGGCTCTTCGTACAGTTTCTTATCTTCTGCAACCCAAGCCTGAATCGGTAACTCTAGACCAAATTCATTACGGATGCGCTCCTCTAATCCTTCAAGATCCCACTGATCAAAGATACTCTGTGGTGGAATGTACTCATCGATTAAACCAGAGACAACATCTTCACGCATCGACTGAATCGCTGTCGACAGATCATTAGAAGCCATCATGTCGTAGCGCTGACGGTAGATCACCTGACGCTGATCGTTCGCAACATCATCGTATTCAAGCAATTGCTTACGAATATCAAAGTTGCGACCCTCGACCTTGCGCTGCGCTTTTTCAATGGCATTGGACACCATCTTATGCTCAATCGCTTCACCTTTCTCCATACCCAACGCCTGCATCATCTTCTTGATACGATCAGACATAAAGATACGCATTAGGTTATCTTCAAGAGACAGATAGAAACGCGACGAACCGACGTCACCTTGACGACCCGCACGACCACGCAACTGGTTATCGATACGACGTGATTCATGACGCTCAGTACCAATGATGTGCAAACCACCAGCTGTTAGCACTGCTTCATGACGTGCTTGCCAATCTGCTTTAAGCGCGTCTTTTTGTGCTTCCGTCACCTCTTCCGGTAACTGTGACAACTCAACCTGCAAGTTACCACCCAACACGATATCGGTACCACGACCCGCCATGTTGGTGGCGATGGTGACCGCGCCAGGACGACCCGCTTCGGCGACAATGTCCGCCTCGCGCTCGTGTTGCTTGGCGTTCAATACATTGTGCTTCACACCTTTCTTATCAAGGAAGCCAGACAACAGTTCTGAGTATTCAATCGATGCGGTACCCACCAATACTGGTCGACCCGCCTGAACATTCTCTTCGATGTCTTTGACAATCGCCTCAAACTTCTCTTCCGTGGTCATAAAGATCAAATCATTGAAGTCTTTACGTTGCACCGGTTTATTCGTAGGAATAACAATGACAGAAAGCGCGTAGATTTGTTGGAATTCGAAGGCTTCAGTATCAGCTGTACCCGTCATACCCGACAGTTTGTCGTACAAACGGAAGTAGTTCTGGAAAGTGGTTGAGGCAAGCGTTTGGCTTTCTGCCTGAATCTTAACGCCCTCTTTGGCTTCCACCGCTTGGTGAATACCTTCTGACCAGCGACGGCCAGGCATGGTACGTCCGGTATGCTCATCAACAATCACCACTTGATCGCCTTGAACAACATAATCGATGTTTTTCTGGAATACGACGTGCGCACGCAGACAAGCATAGACATGATGCAGCAACTGCAAGTTGGCCGCCGCATAAAGGCTATCACCTTCTTCCAGCATATCTTGCTCGACTAGCCAAGCTTCAACAAATTGGTGACCATCTTCGGTCAGCTCTACATTACGCTGTGCTTCATCAAAGGTATAGTGACCAACTTCTTCACCCTCTTCTTCTTGTTTAATAAGAAGGGGCGCCAGCTGGTTAATCTTACGGTATTGCTCTGAACTATCTTCCACCGCACCAGAGATGATCAAAGGCGTACGCGCCTCATCGATCAGGATTGAGTCCACCTCGTCGACTACCGCGAACGCCAGTTCACGCTGCATACGGTCTTCCATACGGAACACCATGTTGTCTCGCAGGTAATCAAAACCAAATTCATTGTTGGTACCGTAAGTAATGTCGGACTGATAAGCCGCACGCTTCTCTTCTCGCTCTTGACCGGCGTGGACCACACCCACACTCATATCCAAGAACTCATAAAGAGGACGCATCCAGTTCGCATCACGACGAGCAAGATAATCGTTCACGGTAACGACATGCACACCTTTACCCGCCAAGGCATTAAGGTACACCGCCAATGTCGCCACTAGGGTTTTACCTTCACCGGTACGCATCTCAGCAATACGACCATCGTGCAACACCATGCCACCAATCATTTGCACGTCAAAATGACGCATGCCCATGACACGGCTACTGGCTTCACGAACGGTCGCAAAAGCTTCTGGCAAAAGAGAGTCCAGTGACTCACCCTTGGCCAGACGCTCCCGAAACTCACTAGACTTGGCCATCAAATCATCATCGGTTAATCCCTTAAAGGTCTCTTCTAACTTGTTGATTTGAGAGACGACTTTCTTGTAACGCTTTACTTCTCGGTCGTTTTTAGTACCGACAATTTTTTTAATGACTGTTCCAAACATTTTTCAACACAACTTAGAATTAGAATAATTTAGAGTCTAACATGGTAAATAGCTATGAAACATGAATTATCAAGCCCTTATAACGAAAAAAGCCAGACATATGTCTGGCTTTTTGTAAATCTGTCTAAGAACTAGGCTATTGCCGCCGACTCCGTAAACGAAATCGGGTTCAAGCCTTCATCTTCTTCGAAGGTGACATATTCCCAAGCTTCTTGATTTTGCAGTAGCTCGAGAAGCAGTTTGTTATTCAAACCGTGACCCGATTTAAAGGCTTTGTATTCACCAATCACGCTGTGACCTAGTAGGTATAAATCACCAATCGCATCCAAGACTTTATGACGCACCAACTCGTCACGGTAACGCAAACCTTCATCATTCAAAACACGGTAGTCATCAAGAACTACGGCGTTTTCCATGTTTGCACCACGTGCTAGGTTATTGTTTTTAAAGTATTCAATATCTTTCATGAAGCCGAATGTACGAGCACGAGAAATCTCTTTCACAAACGTTGTGGTCGAGAAATCTACTGACGTAAACTGAACTTCTTCGTCGATCGCTGGATGCTGGAAGTCGATAGTGAACGACAAACGGAAACCATTGAACGGCTCAAGCGATGCGTATTTATCACCATCCTCAACACGGATTAGCTTTTTAATACGAATGAATTTTTTCGCGGCATTTTGCTCTTCGATGCCTGCTGATTGCAGCAAGAATACGAAGGGGCTTGCACTGCCATCCATTAATGGCACTTCACTTGAACTCAATTCAACATAACAGTTATCAACACCCAAACCAGCCATCGCTGACAAAAGGTGCTCTACTGTACTCACCGTTACTTCACCAGTGCGTAGAGCCGTTGCGAAATTGGTAGCGCCAACAGACTGAGCCGAACCAAGAATTTCCACAGGTGGCTCTAAATCCGTACGCACAAACACAATACCAGTGTTAACCGGTGCTGGCTTGAGCGTTAGATAAACCTTCTCGCCAGAGTGCAAACCCACTCCGGTAGCGCGAATAATGTTTTTAAGCGTGCGCTGACGTACCATTATATTCCTACAATATGATGACAGTTAAAATTTGCCGGAATGATACCAACAAGTGTCGTTTTATACAATTAAGATCCCCAAAGCTGCGCACTTTTTGCGCAAATCAACTTATTAGTCTGCTTGACGACGCAAGAACGCAGGAATATCCAAGTATGATAGCTTGTCATCCGCACTCTGACTTGTACCAGTCGAAGCCGAGGAATCATTTACTTTTGTTTCAGCAGGTTTGTTGATCGTCGCTTCAGCCGCTGGCTTAACCGCCTCTGGCTGTGATGCTACAACATTAACTTGCACAGGCTCAGCTGCTGGTGCCGCTGCCGGAGCAGAAGCTGGGGCCGCTGTTGCAGAAGTCGCTGTCGTCGATACCGATGCACCAACAGCAGACTGCATTTGCGCCGCGCCACCTTTACCTTCAAGACCTGTTGCGACCACCGTCACACGCATCTCTTCACCCACACTTGGATCGATCGCACAACCGATCACCACAGTTGCGTCTTCCGATGCGTATTCTTCGATGATGTTACCCACTTCGGTAAATTCAGATAGACCAACTTCATCGTTGGCGGTGATGTTAACCAGCACACCACGTGCACCTTTTAGGTTAATGTCTTCTAGCAATGGATTGTGAATCGCTGCTTCTGCCGCAACACGAGCACGATCTTCACCCGTTGCTGAGCCTGAGCCCATCATCGCCATACCCATCTCTTTCATAACCGTTTGCACGTCGGCAAAGTCGACGTTGATTAGGCCTGGGCGCATGATCAAGTCAGTAATACCTTGCACCGCGTTTAGCAAGACATTGTTGGCCTCACCAAAAGCCTTTAGAAGAGAGATATTTTTACCTAGCACTGGCAACAAACGCTCGTTTGGCACAGTAATCAATGAGTCCACATTATCACGTAACTCTTTGATACCCTCGTCTGCCACTTTTGCACGGCGACGCCCCTCGAATGGGAACGGCTTGGTCACTACTGCAACCGTCAAGATGCCTAGTTCGCGCGCTACTTTAGCGATCACAGGCGCCGCACCTGTACCCGTACCACCGCCCATACCAGCGGTAATGAACACCATGTCCGCACCGGTCAGCAGTTCAGTAATTTTCTCTTGATCTTCAAGTGCTGAATCGCGACCAATGTTTGGGTTGGCACCGGCACCTAAGCCTTTAGTAACTGTCGTACCCAACTGCAATGTGATGCCAGAATCCAAGCCGATCAGTGCTTTTGAATCTGTGTTGGCACAAATAAATTCAACACCGTCCAGGTTGCTTTCAAGCATATGCTTAACAGCGTTACCGCCGCCGCCACCTACACCAACTACCTTGATGACAGCATTGTCTGATAAGTTTTCTTCGGCTAAATCAAATACGTTCATGGACATGGGCTTTAAGCTCCTATAATTCTGCTGTCATTCCTGACTAAATATAACTCTGAAACCAGTCTTTTACCTTGTGCCACGCCTTCGCTGGACTGAAAGCAGGCTTGGTTTCACCGCTCGCCACTTCGGGCAGAAACTTTTTCTTTGGTGCTTTTTCCTGAGCAAACGACTCTGCTACATCAGGAACCGGCACACCTGCTCCGGCGTATTCTAACAAACCTACGCTGGTTGAATAACTTGGATTATCCACCATCTCTGCCACCCCATTAGAAAGGTGCGGAGACGCTATTCGAACTGGCATATCAAAGATACGCTCTGCTAAGGCTTCAGCACCCTCCATCAAGGAAGTGCCACCAGTAATGACGATGCCAGCCGGAATACGCTCGGCATAGCCGCTACGATTCAACTCATCCAACACCATCTTGTAAATCTCTTCATAACGCGCCTCAACGACTTCGGCTAACGCATGGCGAGAGATTGATCTTGGCTTACGATCACCAACACTCGGCACTTCGATGCGCTGATCAGCAGACGCTAAACTCGACATCGCACAAGCGTACTTGATTTTAATGTTTTCAGCGTGCAGCGTCGGCGTACGTAACGCCATTGAAATATCATTGGTCACCTGATCTCCGGCAACTGGCACTACCGCTGTATGGTGCATGGCACCGTCCAGCCAGACAGCAATGTCAGATGTTCCTGCGCCGATATCGACCAGACAGACACCCAAATCTTTTTCATCTTCACTCAAACACACTTGGCTTGAAGCCAGCTGTGACAGAATTACGCCATCCACTTCAAGGCCGCAACGACGAATGCATTTCTCAACATTCATCACTGCATTGGCGGCACCAGAAATAAGGTGCACATTCGCTTCTAGACGAACACCAGACATGCCTAGTGGATCACGAATCCCTTCTTGAGAGTCAATATTGAACTCTTGCGGCAGCACATGCAGCAAGCGCTGGTCCGATGAAATCGGCACCGCTTGGGCAGCATCTATAACCCGCTCAATATCTTCAACCTGAACTTCGCCATCTTTTACTGCCACGATACCGTGAGAGTTCTGACTGCGAATATGACTGCCTGCCACACTCACGTAAACCGAGTGTATATTGCAGCCTGCCATCAGTTCAGCTTCTTCTACTGCTCGCTGGATAGACTGCACAGTGGACTCGATATTAATGACGACACCACGCTTCATGCCTTTCGCAGCATGCGTGCCAACACCAACCACTTCCATTACACCGTCAACACTCTTTTCCCCGACTACACAGGTAATTTTTGAAGTGCCAACGTCTAATCCAACAATCATAAAAATCCTAGCTTCCTACAACCAATACATTATTGCTTAAAAAAGCAACAATCAGACCAACTTTTACTGTTCTGCTTTCCATTTCACCGCTACCCCATGAGGATAGCGGGCATCGACCGAGGCAATTCGATCTATTCTACCCGATAAATCACTTTTATACACTGCTACAAACCGCTGTAATCGCTCTAAAACCGCATCACGACCGAGTTTTACACTCACACCATTTGCAAACGAGATATTCCATGCGCCACGGTCCTCCAACTCTAATCCAGCCACACGAAGTGAGGTGGTAGATAATAACTGGCTGATCAGGGTAAACTGATCAAGTACCGCCGCTTCCGTATCCGCAGGCCCAGACAACCGCGTTAGCGGCAAGTTCGGTCTTGTTGCGGGCGCAATAATTTTCCCATCTGCGGTAATGACTTTCCCATTATTCCAAAAAGCCACCGGCTTATGTTCATGCACCTCGATACGCAAGGTATGCGGCCAGACGCGACGTATCTTTGCTGACTCCACCCAAGCAGGCTGTTCACCAATGTATTTCAGTGCAGCCATTGGCTCATTAAACAAACCACGCCCGAGCAACTGATTGTAGCTTCGCTGTAAGGCGGCTCGATCGGCATACGTTAAATCACCTACCACCTCAACCTTACGAATATCGAACATTGGCACGTCAGAGGCCACTTGATCAGGATTATCCTGAAACAAGGCAAATAAAATCAGCAAAATTGCGCCCAGTAACGCTGCCGTGCGCATTGGATTATTGGGCCTCTAGTGCGTCTTGCCAAGCCTTGACAAGGATCGCATCTACTAAATCGTCATAGCCTATGCCAGCATAAGCAGCCGCCATCGGCACCAAACTATGGGACGTCATACCTGGCGAGGTATTCACCTCTAACACCGTAAACTGCCCTTCTGCTGTTTGCATGATGTCCACTCGCCCCCAACCGCGACAGTTAAGAGAGCGGTATGCGTCCAGCGCCAAGGCTTGAATTTCCAGTCCCAAATCTTCTGACAAACCACATGGCAACAAATACTCGGTGTCGTCAGCGAGGTACTTTGCCTCATAGTCATATAGAGCATGGCCTTGGGCCGGTTTCAAACCGATGGGCGCGTACGCCACATCATCAATGATCGCCACCGTGAACTCAGGACCAGACACAAACTCCTCAACCAAGATATCTGAGTCATAGCGCTTCGCATCCAGCAACGCTTGCTCCAACTCAGATGGATCATTCACCTTGCTGATGCCAATGGTGGAGCCCTCACGAGATGGTTTGATGATCAGTGGGTAGTTCATTTCATCATTAATCTGCGCCACGTTTGGGGCTTCACTAAAGCACAAGTAGTTTGGCGTCGGAATACCAATCCCCTGCCAATAACGCTTGGTCAGCGCTTTGTCCATGGCAAACCCTGATGCCAACGGCAAGCTGCCGGTGTAAGGTTTCTCTAACATGTCCAACAAGGCTTGCACACGACCGTCTTCCCCTTCACCACCGTGCAGGGCAATGAACGCCATATCGAAGTTGGCTTCCATTAGCTGCTTCACCGGATCTTGCTGAGCCCCTTCGCCGTACAAGTCCACTTTCACCACTTGGTAACCTTTATTGGCCAGGGCTTGAGCGACGCGTGTGCCACTTTCAAGTGACACATCGCGTTCCGCAGAGCGCCCACCATAGATAACGGCAACGGTTTTATCTTTCAACGCTGTCATATTAAATACCCTCTGCCGCTAGCTTTTTCGAAATTGCCCCAATATCACCAGCTCCTTGAGTGATCAGCAAGTCATTCGGGCGTAAAACATTTGCCAAGATCGAACGCAAATCATCCTCACTGCTGACATGCACGGGATCCACCGCGCCACGTTGACGGATACTGCCACACATAGACTTACTGTCAGCACCATTAATGGCGACTTCCCCAGCGGCATACACATCCAACAACAGCAACACATCGACTTCCGATAAGACTTTTACAAAGTCCTCATACAGGTCACGAGTACGTGAGTAACGGTGCGGCTGATACACCATCACTAAGCGTTTCTCTGGCCAACCCGCACGGATAGATTTAATAGTCGCGTTCACTTCGCTTGGGTGATGACCATAGTCATCGATAAACATGACATTGCCACCTTCCGGCAAGCTCAAATCGCCTTGCTCTTGGAAGCGACGACCCACCCCTTCAAAGCCCATCAAGCCTGCTTGAATGGCACTGGCGTCCACCCCTAAATCGGTGGCCACAGCAATGGTCGCCAAGGCATTCAAAATGTTGTGACGGCCAGGCATTGGCAGACGAATACGCAACGGCTCCCCTTCAGGGCGGTGCGCTAAGAACTCACAGAAACGGCCTTTTTGCGAAATGTCCGTAGCGTAGAAGTCCGCCTCATGATCAATCCCATACGTCAGTACTGGTCGACTCAACTCAGGCATGATCTCACGCACGTTTTCATCGTCGACACACAGCACCGCCAAACCGTAAAACGGCAGGTTATGAATGAACTCAATAAAGGTACGCTTCACTTGCTCGAAGTCACCGTTATAGGTGTCCATATGATCTTCATCGATATTGGTAACAATCACAGTTTGCGGCTGTAAATGCAGGAAGGAGGCATCACTTTCATCCGCTTCCGCGACCAGGTACTTACTGCTGCCAAGCTGCGCATTGGCGCCGGCACTGGTCAAGCGACCACCAATCACAAAGGTTGGCGATTCGTCTGTGGCAGCCAAAATAGACGCCATCAAGCTTGTCGTGGTGGTTTTACCATGGGTACCCGCCACCGCGATACCATGACGGTAACGCATTAGCTCTGCCAACATTTCCGCACGACGTACGATTGGAATGCGGTTTTCTTTGCCCCATTTGATTTCAGGATTGCTCTTGTCGATTGCACTCGACACCACAATCACGTGGGCATTTTTCACATTGTCTTCTTGGTGACCAATAAAGATTTCAACACCCAATTGCGCCAAACGCTCGGTCGTTGCGGAAGCTTTCATGTCCGATCCACTGACATTGTAACCTTGGTTACACAACACCTCAGCAATACCCGACATTCCGACACCACCCACACCAATAAAATGGATATTTTGAATACGGCGCATGGTCGGGATATCGTAGCGAAATTTAGCTTCCATCATTTCTTCATTAACCTTATACACTGAGAAACCACCGTCTGGGTGGCGTCAGGATGAGCAGCCAGTTTTGCTTGCTCAGCCATTGTTCGTAATTTATTTGTATCGTCTGCCAACTGGACAAGACATTGTTCTAAACTGGCCAGATTCAGTTCAGGCTGAGGCATCAAATAGGCGGCCCCCACCTGTGATAAAGAGCGAGCGTTAGCGGTCTGATGATCATCAATCGCGTGCGGGTACGGCACCAAAATAGACGGCAAGCCGGCAATCGCCAGCTCGCTCACGGTCATCGCCCCAGCGCGGCATAACACCACATCCGCCCAATAATACGCCTGACTCATGTCATCAATGTAAGCATCAATACGAGCCGACACACCTAACTGCTCGTAATCTGCTTGTACCGTTTGATGGTTTTTGGCCCCAGTTTGATGCCAAACATCTAAACGTGTGCCATGCTGCCACTGAGCCAACAGTTGTGGCACCACATCATTAATCGCTTTGGCACCAAGACTGCCCCCCACTACCAATAAGCGCAGCGGTCTAGATGGTTCATCGCGCAGCGCTCGAGTTTTCTGGGATAAAATTGCCCCCCGTACTGGGTTTCCGACGGTTAAACCGTTTGGCAACGCCCCTTCAAACGCCTGCAGTTTGAGCTTGGCAATCTTGGCTAATAATGTATTGGTCGTGCCCGCGACAGCGTTTTGCTCATGAATGGCCAGCGGCACCCCCAATAATTTGGCTGCCACCCCACCAGGACCAGCGACAAAGCCACCCATACCGAGCACTAAATCCGGTTTTTCGCGACGCATAATCGCCACCGCCTGACCAATAGAGTGGGCAATACGCCACGGCGCCAACAACAACCCTAACGCCCCTTTACCACGCACCCCTTTGATCGATACTGTGTGCAGTGGGATATCATGCTGAGCGACTAAGGTTTCTTCCATACCGCCGGCAGAGCCCATCCAGCAGACATCCATACCCAGTTGCGCAAATTTTTCAGCGCACGCCAGCGCGGGATAAATATGTCCGCCGGTTCCGCCCGCCATCAGCATTACTTTTTTCGGCTTTGACACCTTACACTTCCCCTACATCTGTGACTGCTTTGGCTTTGCGCCCAGCGGCAGATTTCTCTTCTTCATCTTCAATAGGTTGTAAGCGACGGTTTTCAAGATCCACACGCCCTACCACGAACAAGCTGGCCAAAGTAATAATTAAACTACTCCCGCCGTAACTGATCAAAGGCAGCGTTAAACCCTTAGTCGGCAGGAAGCCCGTGTTCACACCTACGTTGATAATCACCTGAGCCAAAATCAAGATGGCAAAACCAAAGCACATGTAACCTTGAAAGAAACGCTCTTGGCGCATCGCTGTTTGGCCAATTTTAAAGACGCGCGACAACATTACTGCAAACACGGCCAATAACAACATGCCACCAAACATACCGGTCTCCTCGACCCAGATCGAGAATACAAAATCCGTATGGGCCTCCGGCAGGTAGGCCAATTTCTGCACACTATTGCCAAGCCCTAGGCCAAACCATTCACCGCGACCGTAAGCGATCAAAGCCTGCGATAGCTGGTACCCTTCGTTGTAGGGATCGGCCCAAGGGTCAACAAAGTTCATGAGACGTTTGACACGATAGCTTTCCGAAATCGCCACCACACCTAAGGCCCCGATGACCGCAATCACCAGACCAATAAATTGATAAATCGGTGCCCCGGCAATAAACAATAAGGCAATCACGGTACCGATCAATACCACCGAAGCACCAAAATCCGGCTCCAGTAGCAAACAGATTAAAAACAAAAAGGACACCACCATCGGCATCCCCGAACCTATCAACTGTTGTCGCACACGATCGGCGCGCCGCACCAGATAGCCTGACACATAAACCACCATGCAGACCTTAGCAACCTCGGAGGCCTGTAAGTTAAAGACCACCAAATTAATCCAGCGCCGACTACCATTGACGGTTTTACCGATACCGGGCACTAACACCAGTATTAACAGCAACAGTGAAAACATCATTAAAGGTACGCCCCACTTATGCAACGTCTCAGTGGGAATCGACATCATGAAGTAGCCAAAGATCAAGCCGATGATCAAATAGGCCGTTTGCCGCGCCATAAAATAAAACGGGTGCCCATACTTGGTTTCCGAAAGGAAAATCGAAGCACTGGACACCATCACGATTCCAAGCACTAGTACACACGCCACGGACGCCATAAACATTGGGTCAATTTGACGAAATTCTTTATACGAAATGGGCTCTAGAATCGCGCGGATATTCATAGTTTATTGACCAACTCGACAAAGTGATCGCCACGCGCTTCGAAATTCTTATACTGATCGAAACTCGCACAAGCAGGTGAAAACAATACGATATCACCTTGTTTTACTTGAGATTTTACAACTTCCATCAGCTCATCCAGCGTAACATGCTCGGAGTATGACGTGCCTTGCGGGACAATGTCGATGATCTTGCTCGCATCTTTACCAAAAACATAAAGATGCTTGACGAATTTTGCTAAGGCTGGCGCCAAAGGAGAGAAATCAGCGCCCTTGCCCACACCACCGGCCAATAAATGAATGGTCTTCGCCTGCTTATTCCCAAGCCCTTCTAATGCCGCTAAGGTCGCCCCAACATTGGTACCTTTTGAGTCATTGATGTAGGTAACGCCATCCTGTTCACGTACCGTCTCACAGCGATGAGGTAAGCCAGCAAAGGTCGCCAATACAGTGGCCACTTCCGGGGCATCAATAGGTAGCGCCAACACGTCTAGAACCGCCAGCGCTGCCAAAATATTAGCGTAGTTGTGCTCACCTTTTAGCTTAATGTCTTGGCTATTAAAAAGGCGTTTCACCCCCTTACAAAGCCAAACACCCTCAGCGTCTTTTAATAAGCCAAATTCTTTCAGATCAGGGCTGCCCTTGGTAAAGGCTCGCACGGGGGTATCCTGGGCCAGCAAAGGGGCCGTTAGGATATCTTGCTTGTTGCATACCGCTGCTTTACAACCGCGGTAGATGCGCTGCTTGGCACGTTGGTAACCATACAGATCGTCATAACGATCCATATGATCTTCTGAGACGTTGAGCAAACACGCCACATCTGCCTTCAGAGCATGGGTTGTTTCAAGCTGGAAGCTGGACAACTCCAAGACATAGTAATCCATGCCATCAGCAAGACAATCCAGTGCTGGCAAACCTAGATTGCCGCCCGCAATAGAACGTTTACCTAGCGCCAGCAACAATTCGTTGACCAAGGTGGTGACGGTGCTCTTCGCGTTGGAGCCGGTAATGGCAATAAATGGCGCATTGGCGTAATCACAGAAGAGGTCAATATCACCACGCATCTGCACACCAGCTTGCGCCAGTTCCTTCAAAATCGGGGCGGCCAAGGCAATACCAGGGCTGACAAACAGCTCGGTCACCCCCAAGGTTCTGAGCACCTCAAGAGACCCCGTAAAAATGCGTTCTTCGGGACAAAGTTGCTTTACCTGATCCAGTCCAGGTGGATTATCACGGGAATCGACAACAAAGAAGTCCAAGCCTTGTTTGGCCAAGAACGTCGCCGTGGACACGCCACTCACCCCTAAACCTACTACCGCACGCACACGATCTGAAGAAATCAAAGACATGATGGATTACCTAACCTTAAGTGTCGCCAAACCAATCAGAACCAAACATACGGTAATGATCCAAAAACGGACAATAACCTTTGGCTCGGCCCAGCCTTTTAACTCAAAGTGATGGTGAATCGGTGCCATGCGGAAAATACGACGCTTGGTCAACTTATAAGACGCCACCTGCAAGATCACGGACACTGTCTCCATCACAAACACACCGCCCATAATAAACAGTACCAACTCTTGGCGTACAATGACCGCAATCACGCCCAATGCAGCACCTAATGCCAGTGCTCCCACATCTCCCATAAAGACTTGGGCTGGGTAAGTGTTAAACCATAAGAAACCCAAGCCCGCGCCAACCAAGGCCGAACAGAACACGATCAACTCACCGGTGCCCTGCACATAAGGAATCAATAAGTAGTCAGCAAACTTGACGTTACCGGTTAGGTACGCAAACAGACCCAGTGCACCACCGACTAATACGGTTGGCAAAATCGCCAAACCATCCAGACCATCGGTCAGATTGACCGCATTACTGGTGCCGACAATCACGAAGTAGGTAAACACCACAAAGAACATACCCAATGGAATCGCGGCATCTTTGAATAACGGAATCAGCAACTCTGTTTCGGCCGGAGTCGACGCCAAGGTATATAGATAAATGGCCGCCGACAGACCAAACACGCTTTGCCAAAAGTACTTCCATTTTGCTGGCAAACCACGAGAGTTCTTTTCCACTACCTTACGATAGTCATCCACCCAACCGACAGCACCAAAGGCAATCATGGTCAGCAAGGTTACCCAGACATATGGGTTGGTCAAATCGCCCCACAGTAGCGTACTGATGGCGATAGAAAATAAAATCATCACACCGCCCATGGTCGGTGTACCCGCTTTACTTAGATGCGATTGTGGGCCGTCATCGCGTACTGCCTGACCAATTTGCAGGCGCTGCAGCAAACGAATCACTTTGCCACCGATTAACAGGGAGATAAAAAGTGCCGTCAACACACCCAAAATCGCCCGCAGCGACAGGTAGTTGAACACCGTAAAGAAAGTAAAATATTTACTAAGGTAGGCCGTTAAAAGCAGTAGCATGGTTAGGCTAATTCCTAATTTTTCAGAGCGTTAACTATATCTTCCATTTTGGCTGAACGAGAACCTTTCACCAAAATGACATGTTCTGAATTGAGCGTGGCCAACAGTGCCAACGCGTCATCCTTCGTCTGGCAAGGGTGCGCTTGTTGCCCAGACGTTTGTATGGCGGTAAATCCGTGCGCGGCTTCGGCCGCAATGGGACCAATGGTAATCAAATGCTCAAGGCCTAACTTGGCCGCGTATTGACCAAGACCGTAATGAATCGCCGCCTCTTGATCCCCCAATTCGCCCAATGCGCCAAGTACCATCCATTTTGTCTGTTGTGCATACAACGCCAACACATCCATGGCCGCTTCGACAGATTTTGGGCTAGCATTGTAACAATCATTAATGACCACGGCTTCTCTTTTTGACGCCAGCACTTCCATGCGCCCCGGCACCTGTTCAGGATGCTTTAACTGGGCTATCACATCGATCATCGCAAAACCCAAAGCGGTCATCGCTAGAGCAACCGCCATGGCATTGGCGATATGATGTTTCCCCGGGCGATCGAGCACTAGGCAATAAGTCTGCCCTTGATACTGCAAGGTGGTTGTGGAACCTGAGACAGACTCTTGCACATCACTCGCATATAGGCTTGCCATAGGATCAGTGAAGGAGAACGAACGGACTGCACGATTGCCCACACGCTCTAACCAATAGCCATAGGAGGCATCATCGGCATTTAACACGACTGTGGCGTCTGCTTTGGCCGTTTCAAATAACATGCCTTTCTCAACAGCAACACCATGGATAGAACCAAAGCCAAGCAAGTGACTGCCACTGGCATTGGTCAATACCACCACATCCGCCTCAATGGTTTGCCCTAACTTTTCAATCTCTCCTGGAAAGCTGGTACCCGCTTCGATCACCGCGTATTGATCTGCAACAGATAAATTCAACAGCGTTTTGGGTACGCCTATTTGATTATTAAGATTGCTTTGGGTTTTCAGCACCTGGCCGTGTTCTGACAACACTCTGGCCAACCAATCTTTGACACTGGTTTTACCATTACTGCCAGTGATGGCCACTACCGGCCTATTAAATAAGCGTCGCATCATGCGACCGATCTGCGCATAAGCTTGCGTAGTGTCCGCAACTTCGATACGGGGTTCGATTGCAACAGGCTCACTGACTAAGACCGCTACGGCACCTTGCTGCATCACTTGCTCTGCAAATTGATGGCCATTAAAACGCTCGCCTACCAGCGCCACAAACAGTTTCTGCTCCAGGGCTTCGCGAGAATCGGTTGAAACATCTGACACCAGTTGGTCTTGGCCGACTAATCGACCACCCACTTCTTTAGCGATGTCAGACAGTTTAAGCTTGTGCAACATAGGCCTTTAGCGCTTCTCGCGCATCCTCTCGATCATCAAAGTGGTGTCGAACACCGTTTACTTCTTGGTACGTCTCATGCCCTTTACCAGCAATTAAGACAATATCTTCAGGTCTTGCCATGGCAACGGCTTGTGCAATCGCCTGATGGCGATCCACTTCTACTCGCACCTCAGCCAAGGTGTCATCCAAAGCCGCTAAAGCATCCTTAATGATGCTTTGCGGTGACTCCGTTCGCGGATTGTCCGATGTCAACCAGACATAATCGGCATGCTGCTGTGCCACAGCCAGCATCATAGGACGTTTGCCGGTGTCACGATCACCACCGCAACCAAACACACAAATAACACGGCCACTGGCATGAGCGTGGATGGCTTTTAACGCCACCTCTAAGGCATCAGAGGTGTGCGCATAATCGACCAGCACTAAAGGCGCTTCAGGCCGCTTACAGGCTTCCATCCTACCAGGCGCGCCTTGCAGGGATGACAACGCCTGTACCGCTCTGGCAGGCTCGTCCACCGAGGACAACACTGCCGCTAATGCGGCCAAGGCATTTTGTACATTAAACTCACCAAGCAGCGGCAAAAATACCGCAAATTCCTGCCCCAATACTTGTATCGTTAGCCGCACACCCGTTTGTTCAAAGGATTTCTCCAGCACAGCAAAATCCGCTGCCTGCGACTCTAGCGCCGAATAGCGCCATACAGGGGCTTGCGTATGCGCCACCATAAAGTCGGCATAATCGGAATCGGCACAAACAATGGCGCGCTGTAATGCGTCAAATTCAAATAAGCGTCGCTTGGCGCACGCATAATTCTCCATTGAGCCATGATAATCAAGATGATCGCGAGTAAGGTTTGAGAAAACCGCCGTTGACACTGGCACACCAGCGAGGCGTTGTTGATCTAACGCATGGGAAGAGGCCTCGAAAGCCACCAAGGCAACACCCTGCTGCGCAAAAGAAGACAAAAGTTTGTGTAATGTGAGGAGATCAGGGGTAGTCTGCTTGGCGTCTTGTAGGTTTCCCAATACACCAATACCAAAGGTACCTATCATGGCGCTTTTCAGCCCCAACGCCTGCGCCAGCTGGGCAATGTAATAACAGATACTGGACTTACCGTTGGTGCCCGTCACCGCGACGATATGCTCTGGCACTGGACCGTAAATCTGACGCGCCAATTGCGCTAACACCAACTCAATGTGAGCCACCTCTAGCAACACCATACGGTCGCTGTGCAACCCAAGCCCCTGCGGCACAATGGCGACTCGACAGCCTTTTTCGGCCACTTGCTCGAGATAATCCCAACCATTACTGGATACGCCTGGCAGCGCTATAAAAACGGTTTCAGCGTCCACTAAACGAGAATCGGTCTCTAAAGACCGATACTCACCTTGCTCAATTTTCCAACGATTCTCGAGATGTAGCCATTGTAGAAGCTGCTCGAAGCTGAACATATTAGTTTCCTTGTACGATTCGATAAGGCGCCTTATTGGTTTCTTCTAGACGCACTTCACGCAATCCTTCCGGACGATCAGGCGGAATATTCAATGTCGTCAATGCACCTTCCATGACACGCGAAAACACTGGCGCTGACACCTCACCGCCGTAGTACTTACGTCCTTTCGGATCGTTGACCATGACCACCATGGCCAAACGCGGGTTCGTAGCGGGCACCACCCCAGCAAACAACGAAATATATTGGTCGTATGCATAACCACCTTCACCGACTTTGTGCACCGTACCGGTTTTACCCGCTACGTTATAGCCTGGAATTTGAGCTTTCTTGCCAGAGCCTTCCGTTACCACCGCCTGTAGCATATGCACCACATCGCGCGCGATATCGGCCGGAATGACTTGCTCACCCTGAGGTGGAATGTCTTGCTTGAACAGGGTCACAGGCACCTTGTAGCCATGGTTTGCTAAGACCATGTAGGCCTGTGCCAATTGCAACGTCGAGACCGCTAGACCATAACCATAGGACAAGGTCGCAATTTCCGATGGGTGCCATTTTGGATGCATTGGCAGCTTACCAGTGGTTTCCCCCGGAAAGCCTAGACCCACAGGTGAACCGATGCCCAACTCATAGAACATGTTCCAGATGGTGTCTTGAGGCAAGGATAAGGCAATGCGTGAGGTGGCGACGTTACTTGACTTCACCAGCACCGTCTCTAGATCGATCTCACCATAGTTTCGAAAATCTCGAATGGTGTAACGACCAAAGCGCAAATAACCAGGGTTGGTGTCTATAATCGACTCGGTGTTGTATTGACCCGAGCGCATCGCGGCCGTCACAGAGAAGGGTTTCATAGTAGAACCCGGCTCAAATAAATCGATCACGGCGCGGTTACGCAGTTCTTCAGGCTCAAGGTCAGAACGATCATTCGGGTTAAAGGACGGTTGATTCACCATGGCTAAAATTTCACCGGTGCGCACATCCAAGATTACCGCTGAGGCGGAACTGGCGCGTTGCTCAGTCACCACCGCTTTCAGTTCACGATAAGCAAGATACTGCAAACGCATATCGATACTCAGCTCGATGTTTTCACCCGCTTGCTCTGGCACTTCCTGACCTAGGGTACGAATGATGTTGCCCTTTAGGTCTTTCATGTAAGAGAACTTACCAGGCTTACCTTGCAGAGCTTGATCGTAGGCGAGCTCAAGACCTTCTTGGCCTTTGTCATCGATATTGGTAAAACCTACCACCTGAGAGGTCACTTCTCCGGCTGGATAGAAGCGCTTGTACTCTTTAATTTTGCTAACACCCACGACATCAGCATCAAGAATGGCTTCGGCTTCATGGGGTGGAATTTGACGCTTTAGGTACATGAAACCTTTGTTGCGGTTGATCTCAAAGCGCTCTTTCAACAGCGCAGATCCAACCCCCATGGCTTCCGCTAAACGGGCAATCTCCTGCTCCGGTATTTTTCGCTCGCCGATTGGCTTGGCTAGGTTAACTGGGTCTTCCGACAACCCCCAAAGGTCTCTCGGGTTAGCAATCACTGTCCAAGTGGGCGTGCTGACCGCCAATGGCTCACCATTGCGATCCAAAATCATGCCACGAGTCGCCGGAATCGACTCGGTGCGCACTGCACGCATCTCCCCTTGGTTCTGCAAAAACTCTTTATCGAGTACCGTGAGGTAGAACAAGCGTCCCGCGGCAACAGCGAACAAAATGAAAGCAATACTGTACACTAAGTACAGGCGCCAGCGACTGGGTGAAAAACTACGTTCGTTTGTGTTCATGGCTTCACAATGACCAATTCTTCCGGGGTCGGAGCACGCATATTTAAATCCCTTATTGCTGCTTGTTCCAATCGACTTGGTTGGGTCAGGGCGCTTTGCTCCAGCAATAGCTGCCCCCAAACCACCTCATAGTTCACTTCATCTTTCTTTAACTGTTGTAGATAGGCGAAATCACGACGAAAGTCGAACACCTGAATAACCAACACAATCGCCATCACGCCGAGCAATAGTAAAGCCGCGGCGAATGGCACCAGGCGGGGAGCCTGGTTATTCACTGATGCGCTCCATCACACGCAACACAGCACTGCGTGAACGAACGTTATCACTCACCTCTCCTTTGGAAGGCTTGATCGCTTTACCAACGGTTTTGAAGTGAATGTCCAAGTGCGCATTTTGAATCGGCAAGTGGCGCGGCAAATCCGGCCCTTTGCACATCTTCTTCATAAACTGCTTCACAATGCGGTCTTCCAAAGAGTGGAAGCTGATCACCACTAAGCGGCCACCGACTTTCAAAGCCTTAGTCGCCGCCTCTAGGCCGGTTTCTAAGTCACCCAACTCGTTATTGATATGGATGCGAATACCTTGGAAGGCTCGGGTAGCCGGGTTTTTTCCCTTTTCCCAATTGGGGTGCGCTTCGGCGACAATTTTGGCCAACTGTTTGGTCGTGGTAATCGGTGTGTGGTTGCGGTATTCCACAATCGCGCGGGCAATACGTCGCGAATAGCGTTCTTCACCATATTGATACATGACATCGGCGATTTCTTTTTCCGCCGCGACCGCGATCCAATCCGCAGCACTCATGCCCGCATTGGGGTTCATACGCATATCTAGCGGGCCATCATTCATAAAACTAAAACCGCGGCTAGCATCGTCCAACTGTGGTGATGACACCCCTAGATCCATCATCACGCCATCAACCTTGTCGACACCAAACACACTAGGGATATGTTCTGCCATGTTGGCGAAACTGTCTTGTACAATGGTAAAACGCGCGTCTTCTTGCTCAAGTGCTTTACCGTGGCCAATCGCCACAGGGTCTTTATCAAAGCCCAACATGGTGCCCGTTGTTAGGCGTGACAACACCAATCGTGTGTGCCCACCGCGACCAAACGTTCCATCCACGTAGGTCCCAGCCGGATCGGTCACCAACATATCGACCGATTCGTTCAGCATGACACTGATATGTTCTGGCGTTGCATCTGTCATAGAGAGATATCCATTAATGTATCGAGTTCTAAGTTATCTAGGCTGACTTCGGACAGGTACTCCTCACGTTGAGATTCCCACTCTTCCAAGCCCCAAATTTCGAGTTTTTTACCCTGACCTAACAGGGTCGATTTGCGGTCGATCTTGGCGTATTCACGTAGCGGAGCCGGCAACAACAAGCGCCCTGCGCTATCAAACTCCAAATCGGTCGCATGACCTACCAATAAACGCTGCAGCCTTCTGGCTTGCGGCTGAAAAGATGGTAGGCGGTCTAATTTTTCTTGGATTTGCTCCCACTCAGACAGAGGGTAGAGCAACAAACAACGGGCCTGCGGATCAATGGTGATCACCACACCTGCGTCATCGTATTGCAGAAACTCATCGCGTAAGCGTGCCGGCAGAGACAAACGTCCCTTAGCATCCACACTGACCTGATGAATTCCTCTAAACATGCCCATATCCCACTTATCGACACTTTCTCCCACAATTTAACACTTATTTTAGTATTAGTTAAAAAAATACAAAAAAAAATTCGCCAAAAGCGAATTATTTATGCGTCCACAGGGAAGAACTTACGAAACCATGAAGATTGGGAGTCAATCAGAGAGGAGAATGAGCAAGTTGGCCGATAAGCCGGGTTCTGTCGTGGACAGTCATTCATCTAGGCTGTACATCACTGCACAGCTCGAGCAACCTACCCGAACTCAGTGCGGGTCACACCAATGAGTTCCTATTTGGTCTTGCTTCAAGTGGGGTTTACCATGCCACACACTGTTACCAGGTGCGCGGTGCGCTCTTACCGCACCATTTCAACCTTACCGGCAGTAAACTGCTTAGGCGGTGTATTTTCTGCTGCACTTTCCGTAGGCTCACGCCCCCCAGGCGTTACCTGGCACTTTACCCTGCGAAGCCCGGACTTTCCTCCCCTTTGACAAAATCAAAGCGGCGACTGTCTGGCCAACTTGCGGTGGGGCATACTACAGGGTGAAGCGCTAATTGCAAGCAAAAAAGCACTTTCACCCTAATATTCATGCCAAAGGCAGACAAAACCTCACTTCCAAGCCCCCTTCTGGGCGATTAAAAGCCTGTATCTCACCATTGTGCGCTTGCACGATACGCTTGGCGATGGTCAGCCCTACACCAAAGCCGCCACTGTTAGACTCCCGCGCAGAGGATGAACGAAAGAATGCATGAAAGATCTTTTCCAACATATCATCCGCCACCCCAGGCCCATTATCTTTGATCGAAATGATGGCTTGTTTATCCACTTCCGAAGAGCTGACTTCAACCGCCCCACCTTCACCCGAGTAAAAGCAGGCATTACGCAATACGTTTTCCACCGCATGGCGCAACTGCACCGGATCACCATGCAAGGCTTTCGGTAAATCCCCTGTTTTGGTGATGGCAATTCCCCTAAGCTGCGATTCAAATTGCACATCATCGACAATATCGGTCAGCCAGGGCTGCAACTCTATCGTCCCTTTTTGCATAGACGCGGCTTCTAGGCGCGACAAGGTCAACACCTGACCAATCAGCTCATCTAACTCATGCAATTCGTTACGGATACGCACTAGGTAGTTCTGCTGTGCCGGCTGCCCATGCTTGTCTTCAGCAATGGTTAAGGCCACTTCAATACGCGCCAAAGGCGTACGCAATTCATGGGACACATCACGCAACAGGCGCTCTTTGGAACTTAACAAGGTCTCAATACGACCCGCCATCTCATTGAACTCACGCGCCAGATTACCGATCGCATCGTTTCGCTGCACCAGACGGTGATCGACACGGGCAGACATCTCACCCTGACCAAAAGAACGAGTGATTTTTTGCAACTTAAGCAGCGGGCCCATCAGCCAATACGCCAAGATCCCACTGGAGACAAGCAAACCGAGCAATGACAGCAAAGCAATGGCCCAAGGACTGATGGCATCACTCTTGTCCTGCGGCCTAAAGACCAACAGATACTGTGTATTACTGGCACCAATCACTTGGATAAACTGGCTGCGACGAGCATCTGCCGAGGCTTGCGCCTCTTCCGCCCCAACAGGATCACTTAAATTGGTCGAATCACGAAAATTACGCGGTAATGGGCGCAACAGTGGGCGCCCATTTTCTTGATAGATAAAAATGCTACCTTGCAGCTGCTTTTCAAAACGCCTAGCCTGCTCTTGCAACGCACTGGTGCCACTTTTCTCATAGGTAGAAACTAAGCTGACACCGATATCACCGAGCACGTCAGCCGAGACTTGATTGCGATCCTCGACAAAATCGACCACCCCAAGACCGATCGCCACCACCACCATATTGGAAAACAATACAACCAAGAACACTCGTAAAAAGGTATTTTTCATAGACTCAGGCAACCAGCGACTCGCACCTAGTTTTCTGCTCCATCAACAAAGATGTAGCCGACACCTCGAACCGTTTTAATGCGCGGCTCGCCGTTTTCAAAGTTACCCACTTTCTTACGCAGGTTACTAATATGCATATCCAAACTGCGATCGTACATGGTCAACTTGCGACCCAAGGCTTTTTCAGACAGCTCTTGCTTGGTCATCACCTGCCCTGGCACCATCATCATACATTCCAGCAATGAATACTCAGACGTGGTCAACTCAATCGCATCATTGTGCAGGTAAACCGTGCGATCACGACGGCGCAACAACACATCCGACAAGTGCAAATCCGACATCGGATCGTCTTCACGCTCCTGTGACGAGCGACGCAAGATGGCCTTAATTCGAGCCAGCAATTCGCGCGGATTAAATGGCTTGGACAAGTAATCATCCGCGCCCATTTCCAAGCCTAGAATACGATCAATATCGTCGCCTTTGGCAGTCAGCATGATCACTGGAATGGCACTCTTGTTACGAATCTGCTTCAAGGTTTCAAAGCCATCCAGTACCGGCATCATGACATCCAAAATAACGATATCAGGGCGATCTTGTTCCATGTAATCCAGCGCTTCTTGACCATTCCAAGCATGAGTGACCTCATAGCCTTCGCCGTCAAAATATTCCTTCACCAAATCCGATAGACGAGCATCATCGTCTGCTAACAGCATCTTAACCATAATCAACCCTTAAACTGTAAAGTTGTTTGACAGATTCATAGTATGGTAGTAAGCGAACAAAAAAACCCCTCTTTTCAAAGAACTGACAATTTTTGCAATGGGGCTGACTATTTGCGCAATAAAAAACGCCCTGCTGACAATGCCAACAGGGCGTTTAGGAAACAAAGTCGCGTAAAAGTTACTTCACTTCAACAACTTGCGCTTCGATTTTCGCTTTCCACTCAGCAGGACCAGTCAAATGAACTGAGGTACCAGCTGCATCAACAGCAACGGTTACCGGCATATCGACCACATCGAATTCGTAGATTGCTTCCATCCCCATTTCAGGGAAAGCCACCACTTCGGCATTCTTGATCGCCTTAGAAACAAGGTAAGCCGCACCGCCGACTGCCATCAGGTAGACCGCACCAAACTCTTTGATCGCCTCGATTGCCACTGGACCACGTTCAGCTTTACCGATCATGCCAAGTAGACCCGTTTTCTCAAGCATGGTGTGGGTAAATTTATCCATACGTGTCGATGTGGTTGGACCAGCAGGACCTACCGCTTCATCTTTCACAGGATCTACTGGACCTACGTAGTAAATAAAACGGCCTTTAAGGTCGACTGGCAACTCTTCGCCATTCGCCATCATCTCGACCATCTTCTTATGCGCTGCATCACGACCAGTTAGCATTTTGCCGTTTAGCAGAACCGTTTCGCCAGGCTTCCACTCTTTCACCATTTCAGGCGTTACTTCGTTTAGGTTCACACGACGAACGTTGTCGCCTACTTCCCAAGTAATATCTGGCCAGTCATCAAGTGATGGTGGCACAAGATCCGCTGGACCAGAACCATCCAGTACAAAATGCGCGTGACGTGTTGCCGCACAGTTCGGGATCATTGCCACCGGCAAAGACGCTGCGTGCGTTGGGTAATCCATGATTTTCACATCAAGAACTGTCGTTAGACCACCCAAACCTTGGGCACCAATGCCTAGATTGTTTACCGCTTCAAAGATTTCAAGACGCAGCTCTTCGACACGGTTTTGAGGGCCACGAGCTTTTAGCTCATGAACATCGATTGGCTCCATGAGTGATTCTTTCGCCATCACCATGGCTTTCTCAGCAGTACCGCCAATACCGATACCCAACATACCTGGTGGACACCAGCCCGCCCCCATCGTTGGCACTGTTTTCTTCACCCACTCTACAATTGAGTCAGACGGGTTTAGCATCGCTAGCTTAGATTTATTCTCAGAACCGCCACCTTTTGCGGCCACGTGCACTTCCACCGTGTCACCTGGCACGATCTCCATGTGGATCACGGCTGGCGTGTTGTCTTTGGTGTTTTTACGGGCACCAGCAGGATCGTCAAGAATCGACGCACGCAATACGTTGTCAGGGTGAAGATAAGCGCGGCGCACACCTTCGTTGATCATGTCCGTGACGCTCATTGAGCCTTCCCACTGAACATTCATACCCACTTTAACAAACACAGTTACGATACCCGTGTCCTGACAGATTGGACGCTTACCTTCGGCACACATACGTGAGTTGATCAGAATCTGAGCCATAGAGTCTTTTGCTGCCTGACTCTCTTCCCGCTCATACGCTTCATGAACAGCTTTAACAAAATCTAGGGGATGATAGTAAGAAATAAACTGAAGGGAATCTGCAACGCTATCGATCAGATCGTCCTGTTTA
This sequence comes from Marinomonas aquimarina, assembly GCF_900089755.1. GTDB lineage: Bacteria > Pseudomonadota > Gammaproteobacteria > Pseudomonadales > Marinomonadaceae > Marinomonas > Marinomonas aquimarina. Next base: position 41,285 of record NZ_FLOC01000014.1, read on the forward strand.
ATAATGCTCATGCGCCTCTCCTGCTGAGAATTATGCTTTTATGGGGAAGCAGAATGTTAAAAGATGCGCCGAGGCTTTAAAAGGCAAAAGCAAAATTTTCAGTAAATATACCGCACATTCACAATATCAATGGAGCAAATTCGTTGCGAACCGCCCCATTAGTGAATTTTTTCAACTTGCCAAGCCAGATGATTAGGCTTTTTGCGAAGATCGAGGATTCATAACAGAGTACTGAACATACTCCTCTAAGATGGAGGAAGTGAATTTCTCACGCTCGGTTAGAGAGTGAATTTGCTCCGCCTCCCAATTAATCAGACAGATAAACACCGAGTATTTATTAATGCAGCCGTAGTCTAGGTCGCGCACACTCACTTGATGGTGTTCCATCAGCTTTAACACTTGTTCGATGACCTTCTGGCTTTCAAAGTGGCCGACCCCTTCAATGCTTTTTAGCAAGCGCTCAACACGCTCAATCGGGTTCTCAGAAGGTTTTGACTGCTGCTCTTGGCGAGACATCATTAAGAATTTATCCAACATTTCTTCGGTATACAGCTCACGCTGATGCACGTCTGCAATGAGCGCACTCTCACGCTCCAGCAAGCGGATAAAGAGACTCTTATTGCGAATGTCGGAAAACTCTAGGTCGCGCAGACTCAAACCACTGTCCTGCATGATACTAATCACCGTTTCATAGGAGGCCGACGCTTGCTCATCCCCACGGGCCGCCAAAGTTAGATGACGTCGCAGTTCGTGCATAATTTTCGCCGCACGGTAATCTTCCTTGAGCTGCAAATGTTGCGCATATTGCTCTTTACAGTTTTGCAAACGATCCGATAACTCAGAATAACCTTGTTGCGCATCTTGCTCGGCACGCATGGAATCGACTCGCATCTGAGCACGCTTTGATTCCCACGCTTCATAGGCTCGAGCTCGAGCCTGAAATGCTCGCTCAATCGCTTCCTCAAAACTCTGTTCAATGCGCGCGCGCTCAGTACGCTCACGCAATTCTTCCTGCTCAACCGATGCGCGCTCACTCCGCTTAGCCTGCAATGCTTGCTGCGCCAGCTCCAGCTGGCTTTCTAGGCCATCGATTTCCACCAACACATCGGACTCATCAAAATCGACCAACATGCTGTGCACCTTATTCCAGTAGGAGTCCTGCTCAAAAGGTACATCTGGGTTACTGGATGAATATTGATTACGCAGCGTTTCTTTGAATTGCTCTCCCGTTGGGCGAAACGCATTGGCCGCGTTGATCACGTTATCGTAGCTGTATACACGCTCTTCGCTGGTTTGCAGATTCTCGTCGGCTGCGTTCATGGTGTTCTCTGAAAAATCCGTGGATGGTTGTTCACTGCAGGCTTCTGTCTCGGGGCCCGCGAACGGCGATTCCTCTTGCTCCGCCATGGTCTCACTAAACGCTTCATCGTCCGCGTATGGCGCTTCGCTTACCACATCGTCCCCTGTATCGCCTTCATCTTGGAGCGAGCCATGTTCTTTAACCGGCGCTTCTTCTGTCTGGTCTGGGCCAGAGTAAGCGGCCTCGGCATGAATGTCCTCCGATGAGCCCATAGACGCTTCGCCGTCAGCTGAACAGTGCTCAGCGGCTTGCGCAAACTCTTCGTCTAAGTCATCAAGAATGGTACGAGCATTGGCGTAAGTGCGGCTACTGTCGGTCGGCTTTTCACTGAAACGGCGCTGTGCATAGGACTCAGCATGGGCCGTCGGGCGCTCAACTTTGGCATGTCGGGGGGTGCCGTTCCAACTCACTTTAAACAGCATGGCGCGATCGCACAGCTGATACATTGGAATTTCACCCTGCGACAAGCCATTTTGAAAAATAATGGACTCCGCATGGCGCAGCGCCATAGACGATTCACTTGAATTGGTAGACGTTGCTAGGTTCAGAAGCTTAACCACTTTGCCAATCGCTTTTTTTCTTCGTCTGATACTCATTCTTATGGCGCCCTTTTGTTGTCTTTTTCCACTGCATCCATGAATCGCTTCAAGCCCCTACCCACTCAACGTTTGCCTGAAGCTAACTGACTACTCTTTGTACGCTGACACTAAATCATCTGCAAGCAGACTGGTTACTTTCTGCAAAATGCCGGCCAACTCTTCGTCTGAGTAAGCCTCTTGAGAGATTTTCCCCCAGACTGGCTCAGGCCAGCACTCATCTTGCTCGAAACGCGCCACGTGATGTAGGTGTAACTGGCGTACTTTATTACCAATGGCGGCAACATTTAATTTATCCGGAGAGAATATGTCCTGTACGGTTTCCGCAACGAGGCAACTTTCTGCCATCAGCTGCATCCGATCTTCCGGTTCAAGGTGATGGATCTCTTCCACTTCCTCTCGTTTAGGGACCAAAATAAACCATGGTGCCTTGCGATTATTGATGAGGCGCAACTGACAAAGGGGAAAATCGCCGATCCACACCGAATCTCTTTCTAAAACTGCATCTAATTCAAACATGTAACTGACTTCCTATTTACTTTGTGGCCTTACATAAGCACTATAGCATTCTATTTTTAATTCTACCCTACGACTTGGAGTTCCCATGACGGAAATGCGTTGTGTCCTAGACGCACAAGCCAAACTCGCAGAGTGTCCTCGCTGGGATGAACAAACTCAGACCCTTTACTTTGTTGACATCGATTCTTTCGAATTGCACGCCTTTAACACCGTCTCTGGCGACCATTCTGTACGCCAATTTGACGAAGAAATCGGCTGTTTTTCCTTAGCAGAAAACGGCGGTTTTATCGCAGCCTTTCGCTCCGGTGTCTACACCTTTTCAGACTTAAATGCCCCGCTCACGCCTTACTGGCAAGCAGATTACGATCAGAAAACCACCCGTTTTAATGACGGACGCTGCGATCCCGCTGGACGCTTCTTGGCGGGCACCATGTACGCGCCAAAAGACGCTTTCCTAGGTGGCTTATATCAGTTTGAAAAAAGTGAACAACGTTTACTAGATCAGGCTGCATGGACATCTAATGGTTTGGCATTCTCACCAGACCAAAAAACCATGTACTACTCTGATACACCAAACCACATTGTCTACCAATTTGATTACGATGTGACCACGGGCGCGGCAACCAATAAACGTACTTTTATTGAGTTCCCACGTGGCAACGGCCGACCAGATGGCGCAGCAGTCGATGCCGAGGGCAACTACTGGTCTGCTCTGTACCAAGGGCAACGAGTGGTTAAGATCAGCCCTGCTGGGGAAATTCTTGCAGAGTACCCAGTACCGGCAACGTACCCAACCATGGTGGCCTTTGGCGGTAGTGATATGAAAACCCTATTCGTATCCACTTGCCGTGCGGCACAAACAGACGCCGAACTTGAGCAATTCCCTCAAGCTGGCGGCATCTTCGCCTTAGATGTTGAAACCGAAGGCCAAATTGAATTCCGCTTTGCGGGTTAATTTAATCACTTATTTATAGAAAGACGACCTATTATGCGCGCAAGCAACTATCTTTTTTCTACCCTACGTGACGCTCCATCAGATGCCGTCGTAGCCAGCCACCAGTTAATGATCCGTGCCGGTATGATCCGTCAAGTATCAAAAGGCCTGTACACTTGGCTACCAACAGGCGTAAAAGTCCTTAAAAAAGTAGAAGGCATCGTTCGTGAAGAAATGCAAAAGGCAGGCGCTCTTGAAGTGATCATGCCAGGCGTACAGCCAGCAGAACTTTGGGAAGAAACAGGCCGTTGGCAAAAATACGGTCCTGAGCTATTGCGCTTAAAAGACCGCCATGACCGTGATTACTGCCTAGGCCCAACCCACGAAGAAGTGATCACAGACATCGCACGTAACGAACTAAGCAGCTACAAACAACTGCCACTTAATGTGTTCCAGATCCAAACTAAATTCCGTGACGAAGTTCGTCCACGCTTTGGTGTGATGCGCTCACGCGAATTCTTGATGAAAGATGCTTACTCGTTCCACGCAACGACTGAGTCGCTACAAGAAACCTACGATGCAATGCACGCAGCCTACTGCAAAGTGTTCGACCGCATCGGTCTAGACTACCGTCCAGTACAAGCTGACACCGGCTCTATCGGTGGCGCCTACTCGCACGAGTTCCACGTACTAGCGGATTCTGGTGAAGACGACATCGCCTTCAGCGATTCCTCTGATTTCGCAGCCAACGTAGAACTTGCTGAGGCTCTTTGTGCGAAACAAGCCGCTGACGCACCAACCGAAGAACTTAAAGAAGTCTACACACCGAACTGTAAAACCATTGCAGCGGTAGCAGAGTTCCTAAACCTTCCGGTTGAAAAGACCATCAAGACTATGTTGATTAAAGGTGTGGACGAAGATGGCGAGCCAAACATCATCGCCCTTGTCCTGCGTGGTGACCACAACATCAACGAAATCAAAGTTGAGAAGATCAAAGGCGCCGTGGCACCATTTGAGTTCGCTTCCGAAACTGACATCATCGCCAAAATTGGCTGTCAGCCAGGTTCGATCGGCCCACAAGGGCTGAAAGCCGCAGGCATTCGCGTTGTCGTTGACCGCTCTGCCGCCGTACTATCTGACTTCTGTGCGGGTGCTAACAAAGACGATTACCACGTGACTGGCCTAAACTGGGCACGTGACTGTGATGAGTTCGAAGTGGCCGATATCCGTAACGTTGTCGAAGGCGACCCTTCTCCAGACGGTCAAGGCTCTATTGTGATCAAGCGCGGTATCGAAGTAGGTCACATCTTCCAACTAGGTCAAACCTACTCAGAATCCATGAAAGCGACCGTGCTTGATGAAAACGGCAAAGCGCAAGTAATGCACATGGGCTGTTACGGTATCGGTGTTTCACGTGTCGTCGCTGCAGCGATTGAGCAAAACTTCGATGAGCAAGGCATCAAGTGGCCACAAGCAATCGCACCATTTGAACTAGCCATCGTCGGCATGAACTACGAAAAATCTGAAGCGGTACGTGAAGCGTGTGAAGTGCTTTACACTGAACTGCAAGCGAAAGGCATAGACGTGATGCTGGATGATCGTAAAGAGCGCCCAGGGGTGAAATTCTCTGACTGTGAGCTACTAGGCATCCCACACCGCATCGTCGTCGGTGACCGCGGTTTGAAAGAAGGCACGCTTGAATACAAGAGTCGTGCAACCGGTGAAGGCGAAGACATCGCTGTCGCCGATGCCGTGGCTTTCTTGCTAGAAAAACTAGCGTAAGCTAATCCTAAAAAAGCAGAATGAGCCGACCTCATTCTGCTTTTTTATTTGCGTCTTAGTTAGCATAAGACGCCATACTTCCAGCTATATTACATCCATTATTGAGGCCAAGTATGACTGTTATTTATCACAACCCTCGCTGCTCTAAATCCCGCGAAACCCTAGCACTTCTTGAACAAAACAACATTTCTCCTGAAGTGATTTTATACCTGCAAACACCACCAACAGCGGACACCATTAAAACTCTGCTAGCACAGCTAGACATGTCTTCTGCGCGCGAGTTAATGCGTACCAAAGAAGCTATCTATAAAGAGTTAAATCTTAAACAAGAGCAAAACGAAGACGCCTTAATCGATGCCATGGTTAATAACCCTAAGCTAATTGAGCGCCCTATCGTGATTCATAACGACCAAGCCAAGATCGGTCGCCCACCAGAAGCCGTACTTGAGTTGTTCTAATGAGCGCCACCAATATCCTTGTTGTGTTTTATTCGCGCCACGGCTCTGTCGCCGCCATGGCAAAACACATCGCGCGCGGAGCGCAGCGTGTTCCGAACACGAATGTCGTCGTACGTCAGCTAGCGGAAGCCTCCTTTAGCCACGAGCAAACCAGTGCAGCCATCCCTGATGATGGCTACCCCTATTGCGAGCTGGATGATTTCGTTAACTGTGATGGCCTTGCCATTGGCTCCCCCTCCTATTTTGGCAGCATGGCTGCGCCAGTGAAGCTGATGCTAGATCAGACCAGCCCAATCTGGATGAGTGGCCAACTGGCCGACAAACCCGCCTGCGGCTTTGCCAGTGCCAGCACTATGCACGGCGGCCATGAAATGACCATTCAATCCATGATGATCCCACTGTTGCATCACGGCATGATTTGGGCTGGACTGCCGTATAAGAACCGTGACCTGATCGCCACCGCTACTGGCGGCACACCTTATGGCGTCACGCACTTTGCTCCCCATACGCAATACACAGGTCTGAGTGACGAAGAAATCAATTTGTGTGAAGCACAAGGTCAACGCATTGCCGAACTCGCAACTAAGCTAAAGAAAGCTTAGCCCTGCAATTCAGAGCAATGCGACCTAGATCAATGATGAGGGAGCTATTAGCAGGTATTATAGCTCCCTCTTTCATTGGCGAACCATTCAGCAGAAGCAAGTTATGGCGAAACGTTTTTCCATCTCAACAGCCGAGCAGCGACACTACAGCAACCTGTGCAGCACTTACCGCCCTATTCTAATTCTCAATCATCTTGCTTTAATGGTGGTTATCGCTTGGTGGCATCTTATGCTGTCAGACATTCAATTAAACCACCCGCTGGTGCTGCTTAGCGCCATACTATTACCGCTGGCTCTGTCACTTTGGGGCAGCATCAACGGCAGCTACAAAGGCGCGATTGGGGTGTGCTTTATCAGCTTGTTTTACTTTACCTCAGGGGTGACTCACTGGTTCCATCCGATGCTGTGGCCAATTGGCATGAGTGAGGCAATATTGGGTGCGGGCTTATTTTGTTTAGGCATGCTGTACGCACGCTGGAAAGGATTAAGCGAACTGCCCATCGCTTAATCCTATCACTGCAGGTTAACGGAAGATTCGGTCAGCCCATACTGTCAGACCACTTGCGACACTGCCGAAGTGGTCACCATCGAGCAACGGGATGTCACCGATCTGCTCTCGTACCGCCGCTTGAATCACTGGCGATTTAGCCGAACCTCCGGTCATATAGATCACATCAGGGCGCTCACCCGCCTGATCAATAGCAGCCTGCATTAAGCTAATCATTTTCTCAACTGGATGAATGATGGCTTGTGCCAATTGCTCACGCTCTAGATCCAATTGTAAACCCGCTTCGATATAACTTAAATCCACATGCATTTTCATCGCATCCGACAACTGAATCTTCGCCTCTTCCGCATCCTTGACGATATGGAAGTTATGCTTGTGTTCACGCATGGTTCTAAAACGATCCATCAACAATGGTTGCACCATATCCAAACGTAAGTGATCCATCTGCAATTTGGTTTCCAGACTGTTGAAGGTGGCTTGTGCCGTGACATCATTGGTGGTGACCGCATTCCAGTACAACTGTGTCGGCATCGGCAAACCGGTTTTCAGCTCTGCCCCCATACCCAATAGCGGCATCATCTGACGCCCTGCCAATTGAATATCCAGATCGTTACCACCCACTCGCTCACCGGTATAAGCCAAGAAGTCGTGGCTACGATCGAGACAATCACGGTAGCTTGGCCCCATACGCACCATGGCGCAGTCACTGGTACCACCACCGATATCAACGACTAGTACCGTTTGATCTTGCTCGAGGTTACGTTCGAAATCCAAACCTGCCGCAATGGGTTCGTATTGAAATTCAACACTTTCAAAGCCCGCACGACGCGCCGCAACGGTTAGGATCTGCAATGCTTGCTGGTTGCTCTCTTCGGCATTAATACCTTGAAAGTTAACCGGACGACCAATCACAGTGTGCTTCATTTCTTGTTGAAAATGTTTTTCTGAGCGACGCTTAACATTCATCATCATCACCGCCACCACATCTTCGAAAAACTGTATATGCTCCGCTCGAAGCCCGGCGCCCCCTAAAAAGGATTTAGGCGATTTAACAAAATAGCCCTCATCAGGAAACTGATAATATTCGGCAAAGGCCTCACGACCATAAAACAAGACTTGATCATTCGCCTCGTAATCTTCTTCGACACGGAAGCGACGTGCGCGACTCAAAACGCCTTTGCGGCTTTCAATAAACTCGGCACGCATTGAGTCCGACAAGCCTTTTGCGACGGCCTCAGTGATAAAATCGCGACTCAATGCGTAAACAGTTGAGGGTAGATAACGGTGGTTCTGCTCTAATTCCGCTAACACTGGCTTGCCATCTTGTAAAATACCTAAAGCACAGTTAGACGTACCGTAATCAAATCCACAATACACTTGGGCGACCTCTTAGAAATATGATTGGGGCGCGGACTCTACCATACTCTGCAGGCCAGCATAAGCTGAATTAGGAGAGTTCATTAGATCCATATCGCTATACATATCCATAAGGTTTATAATGACTTGAGCCATAGTGAAACATATGTAAACACCTAGGGGATCAGGTTTGAGCATTTCCAACAATATCCTGCACCATATTGAAAACTTTACTTCGCAACGCGACAAGGAACTGCTTGCTTTCAGCCTGCTTAAGAGCATCCGCGATATTCTAAACCCTATTCGCACTTCTATTCTTACCTTGAACGGCCAGGACGAGCCGACCATGGAGATATCACTGAGCAACAGTGAGTCATGCGAATACCGCTATCAGGACATTCGTGTACCAGAAAGTACTCGTGCGTCTTTGGACTATATCAATACTTGGCACCTTGATGAGTTAATGAAAGCCCATGACGATCAATATACTTCTTTTCACGTTTTGCAACAGAGTCGCCAGCAAAACCAGTACTTGATCATCACATTGGACAATAAACCGAGCCGCTCTGAGAGCTACATCATCAAGGGCATGCTCAGTATCTACAGTAATTTCAGCTCCCTGTTGGCCGAGGCACAAACAGACGAACTGACGGGCCTAATGAACCGCAAAACATTCGAAGAATCGATTGTTAAGCTGTATCAAGGGACCGCCTTTACCGATGAGAACGACAATCGCGCGAACTGGATCGCTATCATTGATATTGATAACTTTAAGCTTATTAACGATAGCGCTGGCCATCTATACGGTGATGAAGTCTTGATCCATATCTCGCGTGTGCTGCAGCAGACTTTCCGTCAAGACGACATGCTGTTCCGATTTGGTGGTGAAGAGTTTGTGGTGATGATGCGCGATCTAACCCGCGAAGAATGCAAGCAGATGCTCGATGAGCTGCTCAGCAACGTACAGTCCATCGTTATGAACAACCTAGATCCGATTACGTTAAGTGCCGGTGTGTGTGAGTTCCAAAAAGACACCTTCCATGTCACGCTAATGGACCAAGCGGATCAAGCACTGTATTACAGTAAGCAAAACGGCCGAAACCGTGTCACCTTCTATGAAGAGATCGTCGCGGCAGGCTTAGCAAAATCCAACGAAGTAACACACGGCGACATCGATTTATTCTAATCACCTTACTCTATTCGCTAGCGAAGCCAATTGAAGCGAGACACAAAAAAGCCGAGTCATTGACTCGGCTTTTTTTTATTTCAATATCAATTACGACTTGAATGGGTCGCGAAGAACGATGGTTTCGTTACGATCAGGACCGGTAGAGATGATGTCTACTGGCACACCAATCTTCTCTTCGATGAACTTGATGTAAGCCTGAGCGTTTGCTGGCAGCGCGTCAAAGCTCGGCGCACCAACAGTTGATTCAGACCAACCTGGCAGCTCTTCGTAAACTGGCTTCGCTTGCTCGTAGCTCTCGCTATCAACCATAGAGCCAGACATTGGGTTGCCGTTTGCATCTTCGTAACCAACACATACTTTGATCACTTCAGAACCGTCTAGTACGTCAAGTTTTGTTAGACAGATACCAGAAATCGAGTTGATTTGTACCGCATGGCGCAGCACCATCGCATCAAACCAACCACAACGACGCTGACGACCCGTTGTCGCACCGAACTCGTGACCACGCTCACCTAGACGCTGACCATCATCACAGAATAGCTCTGTTGGGAATGGGCCGGCACCGACACGAGTGGTGTATGCTTTAGTGATACCTAGTACGTAGTCAAGGTATAGAGGACCAAAACCTGTACCTGCTGGCGCACCACCGGCAGTCGTGTTTGAAGAGGTAACGTATGGGTAAGTACCGTGGTCTACGTCTAGTAGTGAACCTTGTGCACCTTCGAACATGATGTTCTTGCCTGCCTTACGCAGATCGTGCAGTAGGTTGATCGTATCAGCCACCATTGGACGTAGGAATTCAGCCATTTTCAGACCTTCTTCGTATACTTCGTCAAACGATACCGGCTCAACTTTGTAGAAGTTTTCTAACATGAAGTTGTAGTAAGCCAACACTTCTTTTAGTTTTTCTGCAAAGCGCTCTTTATCTAAGATGTCCGCCACACGAATCGCACGACGTGCTACTTTGTCTTCGTAAGCAGGACCGATACCACGACCTGTTGTACCGATCTTCTTATCACCTTTCGCTACTTCGCGAGCTTGGTCCATAGCAATGTGGTAGGACAGGATCAAAGGACATGCTGGGCTCACTTTTAGGCGCTCAACAGCTGGCACACCTTGCTCTTCAAGCTCGGCCACTTCTTTTTGCAATGCTGCAGGAGACAACACAACACCGTTACCGATGATGCACTGAACACCATCACGAAGAATACCAGAAGGAATCAAATGCAATACGGTCTTCTTACCGTCGATTACCAATGTGTGGCCAGCGTTGTGACCACCTTGGAAACGTACTACCGCAGCTACGTCTTCTGTTAGAAGGTCAACGACCTTACCTTTACCTTCGTCACCCCATTGAGTGCCTAGAATAACAACGTTCTTACCCATTTTATGGTCTCGCTTAAGATTGTTCTAAACCGATATTCGATTATTTAACTGTTACTAACTTCCAGTCATCGCCCTCGGCAACTAACTGGAAATCAAAATCTGATTCATTGGCGTGCTCATCCAGCTGCTGAATGACACGGTAACCTTCTTGGCGCAAAGAGGAGATCTTCTGCCAAAGCGCATCATTATGTGCAGCAGGTGCCAACACACTCGAACGCTCAGTGACGGTGACATCTGCTAAAGATACCAATGTCTTAACATCTGTACTAAAGCCTGTAGCTGGGCGAGAACGACCAAACACTTCACCGATGAAGTTGTAGCGTCCACCTCGAGCTACCGCGTTGCCATGACCTGGTACATAGGCCGCGAACACCAAACCAGTGTGGTAGCTGTAAGACTCCATATCAGATAGGTCAAAATGCAAGCCTACTGACGTGAAACGAGTCGATACCACCTCGGCAACGGCACGAATTTGTGCCAAAGCAGCGGAAACAGAATCACTCACACCTGATAGAGCCGCTTCGGCACGCTCCAGTACTTCCACCCCACCACATAGACGTGGCAAAGCTGACAGCCACTGCTTGGCCGTCTCATCTAAGTCTGTCGTCGCTAGGAAAGCTTCTAACTCTGGCAAGCCTTTGGCACGGTACAGGTCGGCCAACTTCGCTTCTTGCTCACTCGACAAACCGGATGCTGCCATGACACCACGTACAACATCAATATGACCAACGTCTAACACCAGTTTGTTTAAACCAGCTTGCGTTAAGGTGTCCAACATTAGAGACAGGATTTCAAGATCACTCTCAATGCCGCTGTGACCGTAAAGCTCCGCACCTAACTGAATTGGGCTGCGGGTGCCATCTAGCCCTGCAGGTGTCGTGCGGAGCACACTACCACAGTAGCTTAGGCGCTGTACGCCATCATTTTTTAGACAGTGGGCATCAATGCGCGCCACTTGTGATGTGAAGTCTGCTCGAATTCCCATTAATCGGCCGGTCAATTGATCAATTACCTTAAAGGTTTCGATCTCTAGATCAGAGCCTGCGCCAATGAGTAAAGAATCTAGGTACTCGATTAGAGGGGGAATGACCAATTGGTAACCCCAACTTTCGTGGAGATTAAGCAGTGTTCTTCTTAGATGTTCAATTTTAGCGGCCTGTTTCGGAAGGGCCTCATCAACACCATCTGGAAGCAACCAGCGATCTGCTAGCGTCATTAAACTGTATCCTCTTAGCTTCGGGCCAGTAATAGGAGCATTAATCCAAGAAACATACTCACCGCCCCAAGCACTCGCAAGTTTTTATCCGAACTCGCGATCGCTCTTACCATCATTTCGCGCCATAACTTTGGCTTCAAAAATGGTAAAACCCCTTCAGCAATCAGTAGCAAACTGAAGCCGACTAGAAGCGAATGCAACAATTCCTGCATAGACTCTCTATATTTTGACCATTAAAAAACCGGGCTTAACCCGGTTTTGCTGATTCTATCACGATTATACGGCTGACTTACAGGCATATCCACCTACAAGTCAGCCAAAAACCGTCTCTTTAGTTGGTTTCTTTAAAGTACTTAAAGAATTCACCCTCTGGATCCAAGACAAACACATCACCACTGTTGGCGAAGCTTTCTCGGTAAGCCTGCAGGCTACGGTAAAAATCAAAGAATTCTGGATCTTGTTGGTAAGCTTCGGCATAGATAGCAGCCGCCTGAGCATCACCATCACCACGAATCATTTCCGCATCACGCTGGGCTTCCGCCTCTAGCACAACACGCTGACGATCCGCATCGGCACGAATACCCTCAGCCAACTCAAGACCTTTAGAACGGTGCTCACGCGCTTCACGCTCACGCTCAGTACGCATACGCTGGTATACCGACTCACTAACATCTGGCGGCAGATCGATTCGCTTCACACGAATATCGACGATCGTAATACCTAGTTCAGATTGAGCCACACCGTCAATACGATCACGCAACTCCGTCATTAGCTCTTCACGCTCACCAGACACCACTTCGTGCATGGTACGCTCACCAAATTGGTTACGAAGACCTGTGTCCACACGCGAAGAAAGCACTCGGTTAGCGACAAACTCATCACCAGAAGTAGACTGGTAGAAACGTGCAACGTTGGAAATCTTCCATTTCACGTAAGAGTCCACGATTACCGCTTTTTTCTCTAGCGTTAGGTAACGCTGTGGGCGGGAATCCATGGTCAAAATACGCGCGTCAAATTTCTTAACATCGTTCATGATCGGCAGTTTAAAGTGCAAACCAGGCTTAACATCATCGCGCACAATCTCACCGAACTTCAGCACCACAGCACGCTCAGTCTCTTTGACGACGAACAGGGTTTGAGAAGCCACTAAAACCGCAGCCAATACGATAAACATAATCGCAAAAGATAGGTTTTTCATTAGTTTCTCCCCTCACGTACCGAATTAGCCGACTGACGGTTACGGATCTCAGCAATCACTTGATCAGTCAATGAACTGATCGAAGATGAGCTGATACCGCTAGTGTTAGAAGATGTTGGACGCTGCTTCATAATTTGATCCAGCGGTAGGTACATCATGTTGTTACCGTCTTTAGTATCAATAATGACTTTATTAGCGTCTTTGTAGATGGTCTCAATTGTTTCCAAGTACAAACGCTGTTTGGTCACTGCAGGAGCCTTAGCATACTCTTGGTACAAGCGATCAAAACGATCTGCTTGACCTTGCGCTCGGGCTACGATTTCAGAGCGGTAAGCTTCCGCTTCCTCACGAATACGCTGCGCACGACCACGAGCTTCTGGGATGATACCGTTAGCGTAAGATTCTGCCTCGTTACGAACACGCTGCTCATCCTCTTTCGCCTTGATTACATCGTCAAATGCTTCCTGAACTTGGTTAGGTGCCTGCGTATTCTCAACGTTGACTTTCGAAATCAGAAGACCAGTTCCGTAACTGTTGATGTAGGACTGCAAACGCTCTTTCACATCTGCCGCCAACACCTCACGACCTTCCGTCAAGATTTGGTCCATCTCAGTAGTACCGACAACGTGACGTAGAGAACTCTCTACCGCTTGAGCTAAGGAATCTTCCGGAGCTCGAACGTTGATCACAAAGTCACGCGGTGTTTCGATCAAATATTGCACCGACACACTCACCTCAACGATCGCTTCGTCTACCGTCAACATCAGTGCCTTGTGGTCATGTGAACGCACCTTAGTCACATTCACTCGGGTCACAGAGTCAATCAACGGTGGATTCCAGTGCAGACCTGGCATAACGGTTTCATGGAATTTACCAAGACGCAACACGACACCGCGTTCCTGTTGGTCCACCTGATAAATACCCGTCGCCGCCCACAGCGCGAACAAACCTACAACGACAACACCTAGTAGACCGCTGCTAAATTTACCGCCCATACCTGGACCGCCATTTGAGCCGGAACCACCATTGCCACCGCGTTTCTTTTTAACACCAAGCATGTCCATCAGCTTGTTGAAGGCTTCATCCAAGTCAGGTGGTGCTTGATCTTTACCACCATTTTGACCTTGACGGCCCCAAGGGTCATTATTGGGTTCTTGATCACGTCCCCCATTGTTATTACGGCTCTTATCCGTATTCCAAGGGTCGTTGTCGTTATTACCCGGTTCATTCCAGGCCATACTACATCTCCACTTTCTTGTAATGATAATCCGGTGACTTAGGCTGCCTGAATTTGATCTTCAGACATTCCCACTCTAGCAAGAATCTGTAAATAATCCTTACGAGGTAAGCATAATTCAAGCACAGATTGCCCTAGTTCATCGTAAGTTTCACCTTTTACAGCTCCCTGCTCAAACAACATCGCTCTGAAACGACCTTGATTGACTGGCACCACAATGGTTTCTTTGACAATATCTTCGGACAACAATTCCGCAATGGCTTGCTCTAGTAATTCAATACCAATCCCTTCACGAGCAGACAACCAAACTCGCACAGGGTTCCCGTGCTCGTCACGATCAATGCGCGGTTCAGCCGTTGGCAGAGCATCAATTTTGTTAAATACCTTTAACGTCGGCAACTCATTGGCGCCGATTTCTTCCAACACATCTTCTACCGCAGCAATGTTTTCATCACGACTGATATCCGCCGCATCGACAACATGCAACAGCAAGTCCGACTCCGCCGACTCTTTTAAGGTCGCCTGGAAAGCCTTTACCAAACGGTGCGGTAGTTTACGGATAAACCCTACCGTATCGGCCAACACCACGGTGCCCACCTCATCAAGCTCAAGTCGACGCAGGGTTGGATCCAAGGTCGCAAACAGTTGGTCTGCCGCATACACTTCGGCCCCAGTGGCACGGTTGAACAAGGTCGACTTGCCGGCGTTGGTGTAACCTACCAAAGAAATGGTTGGTACGTCCGATCGAGAACGAGCACGACGACTTTGATCTCGTTGAGAGTTTACTTTCTCAAGACGTTTTTGGATCGATTTAATTCGCTCGCGTAACAAACGACGGTCGGTTTCTAACTGAGTTTCACCCGGACCACGCATACCAATACCGCCTTTTTGGCGCTCAAGGTGGGTCCAACCGCGAATCAGTCGTGTTGACATGTGTTGTAGCTGAGCAAGCTCTACCTGCAACTTACCCTCATGGGTACGTGCACGCTGGGCAAAGATGTCAAGAATCAACCCAGTACGATCAAGTACTCGACAATTTAAAACGCTTTCTAGATTTCGCTCTTGGGAAGGAGATAAGGCATGATCAAAAAGCACCACTTGGGCTTCTTCTCGAATCACAATATCTTTGATTTCATCTAATTTGCCGGTACCTACAAAGAACTTTGAATCAGCTCTTTGACGAGACCCTGTTACGACTGCAACAGGGTCTGCACCAGCAGAGATAGCGAGTTCTACGAACTCTTCTGGTCCATGATTGTCGTTTTGATCATGAAAATCGATATGAACCAGGACAGCAATTTCACCACTTTCAGGGCGTTCGAAAAACAAGTTATATAACCTCTGTTTGTCCTAGTCAGAACAAACTTATTCTGCTGCATCTTCCGCCTGATCAGGAGACGGTAGACGGATAGTACGAGAAGGAACAACGGTCGAGATTGCGTGCTTGTAAACCATTTGGCTTACAGTGTTTTTCAACAAAATCACGAACTGATCAAATGACTCGATTTGTCCCTGCAATTTAATACCATTCACAAGAAAGATAGAAACAGGTACTCTCTCTTTGCGTAGTACGTTTAAGTAAGGGTCTTGTAGTGACTGCCCTTTTGACATCGGAATCTCCTTAAGCAAGCAAACTTATAATTAAAATATTGGCAAAACAATACTATAGATAGTACACCAAATCTTTCCTGATTTCCCCTTATATAATCTTGCTTTCCAAGTATTTCAAGGTTTGTCCTAAAAGATCTTGATTTAAACTGTCAAAAATCGCCAGATCGTCCCAACCACGCAGCCAAGTGTGCTGACGTTTCGCCAGCTGACGCGTCGCGACAATGCCTTTAAAAACCGCTTCTTCAAGAGAGTCTTCGCCCTCTAAATATTGCCACAATTGGCGATAGCCAACGCAGCGCACAGACGGCATATCAATACTTAAATCACCGTGCTTGTACAAGGCTTCGACCTCAGCCAAGAAACCTTGTTCCATCATTAGATGAAAACGCTCCTCAATGCGTTGATGTAACACCGAACGCTCTTGCGGCATCACCGCAATATTGACTAAATCAAACGGTAGCTCTTGTGCTTCTTGCTCCGCCCACCACTGCGTCATGGTTTTTCCGGTTAAGCGGTATACCTCAATGGCACGCTGCAAGCGTTGGGCATCATTCGGATTAATACGTGCCGCAGCGACAGGATCAATGTCCTGTAATTGCGCGTGCAAACTGGCCAAACCAAACTGCGCTGCCTGCTGCTCAAACTCGGCACGAATCGCGGCATCCGCCGGTGGCATTGGCGCTAGGCCTTTTTGCAGAGCATTGAAATACATCATGGTGCCACCGACAAGCAGCGGCGTTTTCCCCTGAGCAACAATGTCCGCTACTTCGCGTTCAGCATCCGCCATAAAATCGGCCGCCGAATAACTTTCACTCGGGTCAATAATGTCAATCAAGCGATGCGGCGCTTTGGCCAAGGTTTCAGCATCAGGTTTCGCTGTACCAATATCCATTCCCTTGTATACGAGCGCAGAATCGACACTGATAATGTCATAGCCATGTTGGCTGGCCAGCTCGACAGCAAGGCCTGTTTTACCTGAGGCGGTTGGCCCCATTAAACAGACAACTTTAGGTTTGGACATAAATTAACGACCCCGTAAAAATAATTTATCTAGATCAGACATCGACAACTGCGTCCAAGTTGGACGTCCGTGATTACATTGCCCGCTACGCTCGGTGACTTCCATATCGCGCAGCAAGCTGTTCATTTCCGCAACCGACAATTTGCGATTGGCTCGCACCGCTCCATGACAAGCCATGGTCGCCATCAATTCGTTCGCGCGCGCCTGCAGTAAGTCCGTTGTACCATTGACCACCAAGTCACTGATCACGTCGCGCACCAAGCTTTCAATATCACCGTTGATCAAGATCACCGGCACCTCACGCACCATGACACTTTCAGGGCCTGAACGCTCAATGTTAAAACCAAACTGCACAAAGACATCGTGCTGATCTTCTACCAAGTCCGCTTCGGCCTGCGAGATGGACACGTTGATCGGAACTAATAACGGCTGTGATGGCACATTTTTGGAGTAAAACGCCGCTTTCATGCGCTCATAGACAATGCGCTCATGGGCGGCATGCATATCGACAATAATCATGCCTTGTTCGGTTTCAGACAGGATATAAATACCATGTAACTGCGCCACCGCATACCCCAACGGAGGCATAATGCCTTCTCGCGGTAGAGCTTCACGCACACGCCCCGTTCCCTCATTGGTTTGCAAAATAGGACTGACATTGGTTGACGTGAACGGCGTTTCGGCCGCAATTGGCTTAATCTCTCCCGTCTCTGGGTCCACTTCTTCTCCCGCAAACTGACGAGCAAAATCCGCCATTTGCGATACTGCACTGAGCTGCCCTGTTACTTGCGCAGCGCTTGGGCCCTCTGAAGGAGTATAGTTGCCCGCAGCAGAATAACCGCCATTCGCGCTAGGCGCTGTGCCTTGAGCACCTTGACCAGCGCTCATCCAAGACACATCTCGAGCTTGACTCGGATGCCCTAAGCTCAGTTTTTCTTGCTCTTGAAGCTGCGGCTCTTGGCGCTGAATAGGATTTTCCGCGCTGCCTGACATACCTGTTTCAGGACGCACATCAGCCAACACTTTATGAATACGACTAAATAGAAAATCGTGTACTAGGCGACCATCACGAAAACGCACTTCATGCTTGGTAGGATGCACGTTGACATCCACCGTGCCAGGATCTAACTCCAAATACAGCACAAAGGTCGGATGGCGACCATTATATAAGACATCACGATAAGCTTGGCGTACCGCATGAGCCACCAGCTTGTCACGCACCACTCGACCATTAACGAAGAAGTACTGCAGGTCAGCCTGAGAACGTGAAAAGGTCGGCAGACCAATCCATCCCCATAGCCGTAAGCCTGCGGCCTCCACATCAATGGTGAGCGCGTTTTCAATAAACTTCTTACCGAGCAAGGTCGCTAAACGGTGCTCCGCATGCAGCTGGTCCTGAACAGGACGCAGGTCATACACCTGCTTGCCATTGTGATTAAGACGAAAGCCCACATCGTAACGGCTCAGCGCCAAGCGCTTAACCACTTCTTCAAGGTGACCAAACTCGGTTTTTTCGGTGCGCAAAAACTTACGTCGTGCAGGCGTATTAAAGAATAAATCTCGAGCCTCAATGGTAGTCCCCTGTGGGTGCGAGGCCGGGCGAACTGACGTCGCCATATCCTTACCTTCCGCTTCCACCCGCCAAGCTTCTTGCTCACCTTCTGCACACGACGTTAAATGCAATCGTGATACGGAACTGATACTGGCCAACGCCTCACCACGAAAGCCAAGTGTTGCGACCGCTTCGAGATCATCTAAGGTAATGATTTTACTGGTGGCATGACGGCTTAACGCCAAAGATAGGTCATCTTTGACAATACCGCGGCCATTGTCTCGGATTTTAATGCCACGCACGCCGCCTTGCTCAACATCAATATCCAGTTGTGTGGCGCCAGCATCCAAACTGTTTTCGAGAAGTTCTTTGACCACTGACGCGGGACGTTCTACCACCTCACCTGCCGCGATCTGGTTGGCAAGGCGGGGTGATAGCAAGCTTATTCTAGACATGGGATTCCTTTATTGAACGGCATTTAACCGGCGGGAATGGATAGCTTCTGCCCAACCCAAATCACATCATTGCGCAAAGTATTGGCGGAGCGCAGCGAATCAAGGGAAACACCATTTCTACGAGCGATTTCGGAAAGGGTATCCCCTTTGGAAACGGTGTAGGTATATCCCCCCGTTTGGTTTTTACGCCACGCTATATAGGTACCATCAGGGGGATTCGAGAAGAAAAAGTCTTCCACCCCATTAGCTATGGAGGCCGCCAATTTACGACGATAGGTTAAGCTAGATAAGTTCTTCGCTTCTGTCTTATTTGAGACGAAACCGGTTTCCACCAAGATGGATGGAATATCAGGGGATTTCAGCACAACAAAGCCCGCTTGCTGAACCGAGTTTTTATGCAACACGGCCACCCCTTTCATTTCTCGCAAGACTTTATTACCAATGTCTAAACTCATCTGAATAGTCGAGTTCATCGACATATCCAATAGCACTTCGGCCAACAATTGGTCTTTATCGTCCAAAGAGATACCACCCACTAAGTCTGCCGCTTGCTCTTGTTGCGCCAGCCAACGACCCATCTCTGAGGTTTTACCACTTAACGACAAAGCCCAGACCGACGCACCTCGGGCCGACGGCTTAGTGAAGGCGTCCGCATGAATAGAGATCATCAGGTCAGCATTGGCTTCTCGAGCAATGCGTGAACGGTCACGCAACTGCAAATACTCATCGGTGGAACGCGTCAACACGGCTTTAATACCTTGAATGGCATTCAAGCGTTTGGCTAACTCTCGCCCTATCGACAAGACAATATCTTTTTCACGAACCTTGTATTGCCCTAGGGCACCAGGATCTTTGCCACCATGTCCAGGATCAATCACCACCACGACGTCACGCTTTTCGTCCGAGATCGAAGCCAGACTCTTCACCACCGCCGCGGTATTATTTTGGGTACCGTATTCAAGCTCGACCAAAATGCGCGGACCATACTCACCTGCCGCCCCCAGTTCGGAAGTTTTCGCTTTGACCTTTTTGTTTAAATCCAAAACAAAGCGCATACCATTTTCACGTTTGGCATAGCGTACGCGCATCAAAACATCCGATGATAAGGCCGACAGCCCATTGACCACATCTTGAGAAATGTCGGTATTACTGACATCCAAAACAATACGATCAGGGTTGCTTAACGGAAACATGCGATGGCTGACAGAGCTATCCAGCTCAAACACCAAGCGCGTCGCACCAGGCTGCTGGGCAACGCGAATATCTTTGACCTGCGCCGCTTGCGCTACCGCGCTGAGCGCCAGAAAAAGCACTGGCAACAACCAATAAAGAGAAAAGAATTTTTTATACATATCAGACAGCTAGCAAGTATATGTGGACACTATAACGCTTGCCGACTTTGATCTCAAATAGACAACTCAAGAGAATAAAAAAGGAGGCATGGCCTCCTTTCTAAAATCAGCTGGCAAGCCGTTGGGATATCTCTGCTACCGCTTCGACACCATAGCTAGTTTTCGGCTCAATGGAGATCGATCGACCATGACGAACCAAGTCCAAATGCACCACTAGATCAGGTTGAGGTAGCACCCCCGTACCCATTTCGGCCCATTCGACCAAACATAAAGCCCCGTCTTTAAAATAATCGCGAATACCCATGTATTCCAACTCTTCGGCATCACTAATACGATACAAATCAAAGTGGTACACTTCAATTTGATCCAACTCATATGGCTCCACTATGGTATAGGTTGGACTTTTCACTGGCCCAATATAGCCCAATCCACGCAAAATCCCGCGCACCAGCGTTGTTTTACCCATACCTAGATTACCGTCTAGATACACCACCCCACCACTTTTGAGTGATGCTGCTAGGTTTTCCCCAAACAGCTCCATGGCGTCTTCGCCAAATACTTCTCGTTCTAACATCTTTGTCTACTCACTTATCTACACACACCCGTGTGCGAAAAATCATTCCAAATAATCCAATAACTGATAAGGCTGCATGGCCACCATACCGATTTTTGCGCTACAGGCTTGCGCCGCCTTGTTGTGCCACGCCGCAGCCATTACTGCCGCCTCGTAAGCATCCTGATAAAAGGCCAAACAAGCGCCTACCATGCCACTTAACACATCGCCCGAGCCGCCTTTTGCTAACCCTGGGCAAGGTTTACCAACAATCATCAGGCGTCCATCTGGCGATGCCACCACACTTGTCGCACCCTTTAGAATCACCACTGCTTGGTAGCGATTGGCGATCTCACTCGCCGCGCGCGGCAAATCTTGAAGAATTTCTTTTACATCTTTTTCCAGCAAGCGCGCCGCCTCCCCCGGATGTGGGGTCAGCACTAGCTGATCAAGTTGCACTGAACTCAGGCCGAGCCAGTACAGACCATCGGCATCCACTACGGTAGGCTGACTGAGAGACTGACATTGTTGCCAGACACTCTTCGACCAAGCGCTACGGCCTAGACCTGGCCCCACCACCAGCACGGATTGCTCACCTCTCAAGGTTGCGCGAATATCCGCCAGCTCTGCTGAGACGGCCATCACATTCGGGTTACGCACCAAGGCAGCCATCAGATGCGTTTCTTGTGTCAACAAACTAACGGTTCCAGCCCCAGCTTTTGCAGCCGCTTCACTGGCCATAATCGCTGCACCGCCAAAACCATGATCTCCACCTATGACAGTTACATGCCCATAAGTTCCCTTATGAGAGTTCAAACGTCGTTGGCATGGAGGAAAGTGATCAAGTGCGGCAGGTTCAAGAAAGTATGCTTGCGGTTGCTCTGACAAGTCAACAGCTTGCAAGTTTTCCGTGACGATTTCATGACAGTATACTGGGCCATCTTGCAGATAGTGGCCAATTTTATCACCGATAAAGGTCACCACCAGATCGGCTTGAACGGCCAACGTCGCCTGACCAGAATGAAGATCCAACCCACTGGGGCAGTCCACGCTGACCACCCAAGCCCCTTGTGCAGACAACTGGTTGACGGCACCGATTACCTGCTCATACATATCGGACAAGGGGGCCTGAAACCCGATTCCCAATAAGGCATCCACAATCACTGCCGCGCTGTCATACTCCAGCTCATGAAAGCTTCTTACCTCAATTCGCGGGTGCCCCATCGCCTGCTCTTCAGCCAATTTGGCGTCGCCTTTTCTTGGTGAGTTGGCCACATCATAAACACGCACCTGGATACCGTCTTGCGCAGCAAGATATGCCACAATCCAGCCATCACCACCGTTATTGCCTCCGCCGACTACCACTGCCAGCTGCGCAATATTGGGCTGACGCCGTAGAATATGGCCATACAGTGCTTGGCCTGCACGCAGCATCATAGGGAAACTGGCCCCTTCATGGGCAAAGCTGGCCTGTTCGCGAGCACGGATACCGGCAATATCAAAAAGGGGGCGTAAAAAGCGTTGGGGAAGAAGGACGGATGGCATAACGGCTGTCTCCCGATCTTATTAGTGGATCAATAAGCGTATCTGACAAGCATAGCGGATATGAATGATAATGTGGGCCTTGACCCACATTATCAAAGCACGACTGAGCGCCTACAAACCAAACATGGTCTGACGGTAATGCTTCAATTCGTCAATCGACTCAATGATGTCATCAAGAGCTAGGTGTGCACCTTTTTTCTCAAAACCTTCTAGCGCCTCAGGCTTCCAACGCTTCGCCAGCTCTTTAATCGTACTGACATCTAGATAGCGATAGTGAAAATACGCTTCAAGCTTTGGCATGTAGCGGTACAAGAAGCGGCGATCTTGGCCAACACTGTTGCCACAGATAGGCGATTTGCCCGCTGGCACAAACTGCTCTAGGAAAGCGATGGTTTGTGCTTCCGCATCTTCCATAGAGATACTTGAATTCAGCACACGCTCAGTCAGGCCTGATTGACCATGGTGTGTCGTACACCATTCATCCATGGCGTCCATGACGGCTTTATCTTGGTGGATCGCTAAGTTAGGACCTTTCCCCAAAACATTCAGGTCTTTATCAGTAACGATGGTCGCAATCTCAATAATCGTGTCCGTATCGGGCTCCAATCCGGTCATTTCTAAATCAATCCAGATCAGGTTGTCTTCACTGTAACTCATATCGCACTCAATCCTGTATTTTAATTGCCAGCCATTATACTCTATGCGTTTAAATTAACGACCCACAAATACGAATGTCAAAACGAAAGCTGACCAAACAACAAGCCTGGCGCATAGAGCGTATTCAAAAAGAACGCATGGAACGCACCCAAAAGCGTGCAGATCGCGCCGAAGAAACGTTACAGTCGTCTGATCTAGGCCCAGAAACCGAAGGGATCATCATCTCCCACTTTGGTACGCAAGTAGAAGTGGAAGGTACGCAAGAACCCCACATTGGCCAAAGTACACGCTGCAACATGCGCGCTAACCTTGGTCAACTGGTTACCGGTGACAAAGTCGTATGGCGACCCAAGCAAAACGAAGGGGGCGTCGTGGTGGCTCGTGCCGATCGTGACACCCTACTGCAACGCCCAGACATGCATGGCCGCTTAAAGCCCGTAGCAGCCAACATTGACTTTATTGTGGTGGTTATCGCTGCAGAACCCGTACCGCACGCCAACCTGATCGATCGCTATCTTGTGGCAGCGGAAACCGTCGATATCCCGCCCGTCATTCTATTGAACAAATGTGATCTCATTGACGAGGCCAACAAAGAAGAGCTAGACAGCCTTCTCAGCACCTACGTTGACCTAGGCTATCATGTGATTCGTACTTCAACGAAAGATGAGCAAGGCATGAGTGCCCTGTATGACTTTTTACAGGATCGTATCAGTGTCTTAGTCGGACAGTCAGGTGTGGGCAAATCCTCTTTGATTGGCACCTTGCTGCCAGACATCGAAATCAGCGTAGGCGAACTCTCGCAAAAACGTAAAAAAGGTACGCATACCACCACTACCGCGCGACTGTTCCATATGCCCTCCGGTGGTGACTTAATTGACTCCCCTGGGATTCGTGAGTTTGGTTTGTGGCACATCAGCGAAGAGGAATTACTGGAAGGGTTTATCGAGTTTCGTCCGCACCTTGGCTACTGCAAATTCCGCGACTGCTCCCATGAACAAGAGCCAGGCTGTGCCATTCGCGAAGCGTTAGAAAAAGGTGAAATCTCAGCGCACCGCTTTGAAAGCTATTTACGCATCCGACAGTCCATTCGTGATAACGATGCCTTTTAAAGGCATCGTTTAAAACACACTTTCCGGCGTCAAACTAGGATCCAATTCTACTTGGCTACCACCAAAACGGCGGCGACTGCTTTCAAGCAGGCGCTTATAAGCCGCATCCGTCATGAGCGTAATCGACACACGACGATTCTCCGCGCTGCTTGGATCCACCCGATCGTAAGGGACGGTATCCGCCAAGCCAATCACTTGGGCAATGCGGCGCGGCGCTAACCCACCTTCAACTAAGGCACGCTTCGCGGCATTCGCACGCTCGCTAGAAAGATCCCAATTGTCCTGATAGCCATCACCGACAAACGCCGATGCATCCGTATGACCGGTAATCACCACAGGGTTACTCACCCGAGCAAAGACCGAAGCCATGGATAACAAGGTGTTTTCCATATCCGCTACCAAGCGTGCGCTACCGCGCTCAAACATCGGCTTATCAGGATCATCGATTAAGGTGATGCGCACCCCTTCTGGCGTGATTTCAATGCGCATGCTGTGATTATTCGAATTGATGCGATCCATGCTATTGAATTGCTCCACCAACATGGCATTCATTTTCTCCAGCTCATTACCATTAATACCTTCGCGCCGAGCCTGCTCGTCCGTCAGCTCAGGGGTACTGCCAGGCTCGGGTAGAGCCATATCCAGCTTGCGCTCTGTGCTCATGGCAGGACTGCCCCCTAGATCAATAGGATGATTGCTGTAGCCCGCCGTTGACATCCCCGCTGGGTCGTTGAAATACCCTTCAATGGCCGCCAGCTCATCAGGTGAGGCCACATTGATGATCCAAAGCACCAGAAAAAATGCCATCATCGCCAAGGCAAAATCAGCTAACGCGATTTTCCAAGCGCCGCCATGGTGACCACCTTTTTTGATTTTCTTAACGCGCCGTATGACTGGGTCGTAATTATTCATAACGATGCCTTAGCGAAACTGCTTCACTAAATCAGATAACTCAATAAAGCTTGGACGCAAATGCGATGGCAAAAGCTTGCGCCCTGCCTCAACAGAGATGGCTGGAGGATGACCTGATGCCATGGCACTTAAGCAGGCTTTAATGCAAAGATAGGCCTGCAACTCCTGCTCCCCTAGTCGCTCAAGGTTAGCCGACACAGGCCCCACAAAACCGTAAGCGAAAAAGATGCCCAAGAAAGTACCGACCAAGGCTGCCGCCACGTGGGCACCGATTTCTTCCATTGGCCCACCAATCGAGCCCATGGTGATGACGATACCCAACACTGCCGCCACAATACCAAAGCCCGGCAAAGCCTCTGCCACCCGATTGACCGCATGCCCTGGGGCAATCAACTCTTCGGAAATCAATTCCAATTCAGAATCCATCATGGCTTCAAGCTCATGAGATGGCAGCCCCGTAATGGTGTATACACGGTAATTGTCGGTAAAGAACTCGACCAACTCATGGTCTCGTATGACATCAGGGAAGCGGCTAAAGAGCTCACTCTCAAACGGGGCTTCTACGTCTTGCTCAACGGCTAAAAATCCATCTTGACGACTACGCTGAAACAGACTGAACACACAGGTCAAAAGTTGAGAGTAAAACTCTCGATTATGTCTGCTGCCGAATAACACCTGTGGTAGCAATTTAAAGGTTTTCTTCTGCAGTGATACTGGATTTGCAATTAAAAAAGCGCCAAAGGCGGCACCACAAATAATTAACACTTCAAACGGTTGCCACAATGCCAACAACTCTCCATGTGCAGCTAAATAGCCAGTGACAACACTTACAATTACAATCAGCATTCCAGCGATTACGAACATTCTTACATCCTACTTTTTGACAGTGTATGCTCACCAGACAATATACAGTATGATTAGTGCATCCATGCAACAGAAACGGCAATGAAACGATTATTTAACAATGCCTTGAGCCTTAAATGTAACGAGCTATGAAGAATAAGTCACCCTTTGGTCTAAACGAATGGCTACTCTATCTGCAAGACAGGAAGTTTCCAGTTGGCTCTGACAGCATTGCTAAACTTAAGAAGCAAATTAAAACCCCTGACGAAACGCTAGATAGAATGCAGAAAAACATCGCTTCCGAGCCGATGTTAGCTTTTGCCATCCTCAACCAAGCCAATACCATGGTTGAGTACAAGCGCAATGATATCAAGAGCCCTATCCATGCTGCCTCCATGATTGGTATGTCCGGCATTGGTAGGGTATTCGATGCGCTGGAGCCGTACATGCCAAACGGTAAGAACCACGCCCATCGCGCTTTTTCTCGCGAAGTTCAGATCAGTTACGAAGCGGCTGCGATGGCGCGCCGCTGGGCCATCGAAAAGAAAATCAGCCACGTTGAAGACGTCTTTTGGATCACGTTTTTCCGTGATGCCATTCGCTGGCTCTTGTGGTTCCATGCCCACGACGAAATGGATCAGTTAACACAACGCATTCGTCGTGGTGAAAGCACGGTCAGCGCCGAAAACGCGATTTTGGGCTGCCGTATTGATGAGTTGACTGTGGCACTTTTCAAACAATGGAAAGTTCCTACCATCATTATCGAATCGTTTTTAACAGACCAAGTTCCCACCGCAGAAGAATTGCAAAGTATTGCTCGCTTAACCCATACCCCCGATCAGCTGCCGGGGTTTGCCGAAGATAAGCGCATCACCATTTTAATGAACAGTCCGCTGATTTTGGCCTACTGCGCCTCTCGAGTTGCCCAAGAGGCCAATGTGGTTGGCTGGGGCAGCAAGAATCTCCCTTTCTTTTATCGTGTGATTGCCGCCATCATCCACATTCGTTTGGGCGACGCGATTCAAGTGACCCACTACGCCACCACCGAAGCTGCCAAAGATGCCCGCTACTCGGCCAAGCAAAGTTTAGCGGCTCAGTTGCTGTCACCGGTTTTATTTACTCGTACAACAGGGTCAACCAATACCGTTAAAAGCACCAAAACAAGCCCGCTAGCCCAACTGCAAAGCAAGCTGCAAGGGGTGACGGATAACAAGCAGCGCACCACCCTTGCGATGAAGGCATTACTGGCCCTATTTAAAGGGCAAAGCGAGCAAATACTTATCCTTAAGCATACTGCGAGTGACAACAAACTCAGCCCTTTGTTGCAGTTTGGCTACGATGTGAACACCCTGAAAAGCATCAAATGGAACTCCCCCTCTGGAGTGATCGCCAAACTGGTTAGCAAGCGCGTCGCGGTTCACTTTGATGAAACAAAATTTGCCAATATGACCAAAGACCTGCCGGATGGCATTGAGGCGTTACTCAATGGCAAACAGCACTTATTCCTCGCCTCGTCACCTATCAACGAGCAGGAAACCTACATTTACTGGTTGGCCGGGAAAGGCCAACTAGATAGAGAACAGTTCGATACCTTTAAACGTGTTATCAAACTTGCAGACTAATTTACTGTACTAGGATCCCCTGTGAATAAAGATCAGCTTTTTGCTTTCCTTCAGCACATTACCCCACAAAAAGCACTGTCTCGCTTTGTTGGCCGCATTGCAGAATGCACCAGCAAACCGGTTAAGAACACTTTCATCAGCCAGTTCGTCAAAAAATATCAAGTGGACATGAGCGAAGCGATCAATGAAGACCCGCTCAGCTACCGCAATTTTAATGACTTCTTTACCCGTGCCATCAAACCAGAATTGCGCCCGATTGCTGGCGGCGACAAAGTCATTGCCTGCCCTGCTGATGGCGCCATTAGCCAAATCGGTAACATTGATCATGGCACTATTTACCAAGCCAAAGGGCACCGTTACAGTCTAACGGAGCTACTGGGTGGCGATGCAGAATTATCCAATCAGTTCCTTGGCGGCAAATTTGCCACCGTTTACCTATCACCACGGGATTACCACCGCGTGCACATGCCTTTAACAGGCAAGCTGGTGAAAACGATTCATGTACCTGGAAAACTGTTCTCAGTAAACAAGGTGACTGCCGAGCAAATCCCAAGCGTTTTCGCACGCAACGAACGCACCGTGTGCATTTTTGAGACAGCCGCAGGCCCTATGGCCGTCATCCTAGTAGGTGCCATGATTGTCGCCAGCATCGAAACGGTATGGACTGGCCAAGTCACTCCGTTTAGTAAACAGGTGCAAACTTGGGACTATGACAAGCTGGCAAACGTTGAGCTTAAGAAAGGCACAGAGATGGGCCGCTTTAAACTGGGATCAACCGCCATTGTTCTGTTTGGAAAAGATGTAGCAGAGTGGGAGAAACACCTACAAGCAGACAGCCAAACACGTATGGGCATGGCATTCGGTCGCGTTACCCGCTAGCACAGCTGGCCTTTTCGCCAGCCACAAACACAAAAGCCCGCACAGTGTGCGGGCTTTTTTATTCTACTAAGACAAAACCGCTTATGGCATTTCGTCTTCCAACTCTTCTTTTGGTGTCGGCACCAGATCTTCACGAGTGATGTTTTGCGCCAACAAGAGGTTCGCCGCTACAAAGATCGATGAGTAAGTACCGATCAAAATACCAATCAGCAATGCCAGTGAGAAGTTATGGATACTCTCACCACCAAAGAAGAACAGTACCAACAATACAAACATGGTCGTCATCGACGTGATGATGGTACGACCCAAGGTCTGGTTGATCGATTCATTGATCAATTCATAGGGCGTGGTATCACGCATGATACGAAAGTTCTCACGAATACGGTCACACACAACGATGGTATCGTTCAGCGAGTAACCAATCACCGCCAAGATCGCTGCTAACACAGTTAGGTCAAACTCCAACTCGAACAAGGAGAAAATACCTAGCGTGATAATCACGTCGTGCGCCAACGCCACAACGGACGCTACCGAGAACTTGAACTGGAAACGCACGGCCACATACACCATGACAATGGCCAAGGCTAACAACATGCCTAGCCCACCTTGCTCACGGAGCTCTTCACCCACTTGACCGCCAACGTACTCAGAGCGCATTAGCTCTACCTGAACATTGTCGTTATCACGTAATGTGCTCAACACCTCATCACCAAGGGTTGGCGTATAGGCATTCCCCATACGCACCACCACATCTACCGGCGAACCGAAGTTCTGCACGGTAACATCTTGATACTCTGCATCTGCCAACAAAGTACGCACATCATCTAATGCTGGAGCCTGCTCATATTGAACTTCAATCAAACTGCCGCCAGTAAAGTCTAAGCCAAACTTAAGCCCCTTAACGGCGAGCGAACCAAGTGAAGCAAGTACCATAGCAACGGAGATCATTGCGATGATTTTGCGCATAGCCATAAATGGAATATTCATTGTTTCGCTGTCTCCTAGATAAATAAGCGCTTATTTTTACGCCCGCCGTACACCAAATTGATTTGGGCACGAGTTACAACAATCGCTGTAAACATAGACGTCAAAATACCAAGAGAAAGTGTCACAGCAAAACCTTTAACTGGCCCTGTGCCCACCGCGAATAGAATCACTGCCACCAACAGAGTGGTGATGTTAGCATCTAAAATCGTCGTAAACGCTCGGTTGAAACCTGAGTGAATCGCCTGCTGACTCGGCAAGCCAGCTTTCAACTCTTCTCGTATCCGCGAGAATATGAGCACGTTGGCATCCACCGCCATACCCATGGTCAATACGATACCGGCAATGCCTGGCAAAGTAAGCGTCGCTGACAGCAATGACATAAAGGCCATCAATAGAACAATGTTCAAGGCTAGCGAAACATTGGCAAAGATACCGAATACCTTGTAGTACACCAGCATAAAGGCCATCACAACCAACAAACCAATTTGCGCCGACAACACACCTAGACGGATGTTTTCAGCACCTAGGCTTGGACCAATGGTACGTTCTTCAACAAAGTAGATAGGGGCCGCCAAAGCACCCGCACGTAGCAATAGCGCCAACTCAGACGACTCACGCGGACTGTCTAGACCGGTAATACGGAAAGAGTTACCTAGCGTCGTTTGAATGGTAGCCAAAGAAATAATATTTCTCTCGCTGTAGCTACGACGCACCTCGGTCAACTCACCGTTCTCATCTTCAACAAAGCGGCTACGGCTCTTATGCTCAATGAACACAACGGCCATGTTACGACCAACAGCCGTACGTGTGACACGTGCCATCTGCGAGCCGCCTTTACCATCAAGACTGATGTTTACTTGTGGGCGACCATTTTCATCAAAAGAAGAATTAGCGTCGGCCACACTGTCACCGGTAATGATCACATCACGTTCTAGACGCGCCGTACGACCACTGCCATCACGGAAAGTCAGTGTATCGACTTCAGAAGCGTTCGCATCAAGACCCGCCTCTAAACGGAACTCAAGGTTCGCTGTGGCACCAATAATACGTTTCGCAGCCGCGGTATCCTGTACACCCGGTAGCTCCACCACAATACGATTGCTGCCTTGACGCTGAACCAGTGGCTCCGCTACACCTAGCTCGTTGACACGGTTACGTAGTGTGGTTAAGTTTTGCTGTAAGGCATAGGCTTCCACTTCAGCACGCGCTGTTTCCGTAAAACCTACTTCAACAAAGTAGTCAGAGCCTTCGTTCGATGTGTTGTAGACATACTCAGTAAACTCGTCTTCCAACAACTCTAAAGCTGCCTGTTGATCTTCTTCACGTAGGAAGCGGATCGACATGACACCATTGTTTACCTCTACACTGCGGTAACGAATACGCTCGGTACGCAGGCTATTCTTCATTTCACTCGCAGCAACGTCTAAACGCTGCTTCAGCGCCGCTGGCGTATCCACTTCCAATAGGAAATGCACACCGCCACGTAAGTCCAAACCAAGTTTTGCTGGGCCCGCACCGATAGAAGATAGCCACTCTGGTGTTGTTGGCACTAGGTTAAGTGCGACAACGTAATTCTCGCCTAATGCTGCTGCAATCACAGGCTTTGCAGCCAATTGGTCTTCGCCGTTATGAAAACGCAGGGTTCCGCCTGCACTGGTAATTTCAGCTTCTTTTAGATCAATCCCAGCGTCTTGAAGGGCCGTTTCTGCCGTCGCAAGGGTACGCTGATCTACCACAGAAGTGGATTTTTGAGTGGATAGTTGAAGTGCCGGATCGTCTGGATACAGGTTTGGCAGCGCATAAATAACGCCAAACGCGACCACGAGCACAATAAGCAAATACTTCCACAAGGGGTACTTGTTAAGCATGTAGAGTCCTTGGAGCTTACAAATAAAATGACCAAGAAAGTAGAAAAGCGCCAGAGGCGCTTTTCTCATAACATTAGATCGATTTCAGAGTGCCTTTTGGCAACACTGCACCAATGGCAGATTTCTGGAATTTCATCTCAATGTTGTCGGCAACTTCTAGCACAACGTAGTTGTCATCAACTTTCGTTACTTTACCTAGAACACCACCATTTGTTACCACTTCAGTGCCCTTCGCCAAAGAAGCAAGTAGGTTACGATGCTCTTTAGTGCGTTTAGCTTGTGGACGCCACATCAAGAAATAAAAGATAACAACAAAACCAACCAACAATACCAGGTTAAAAATACCTGCGTCAGCTGGTGCAGCACCGTCAGCGTAAGCTGGTGAGATCAAAGCGATCATGGTGTTTACTCTCCAATGGTTAAAAAAACGGTATGCGCATATTATTCAGTAAATAGTTGCGCTACTTTGACAATTCATTTCGACAGTTGTTACTCACTCAGTGGTGGGGTTTCCATACCACGTTTCGCGTAAAACTCATCTACGAAGGCATCAAATCTACCTTCATCCAGCGCTTTACGCAATCCTGCCATTAAGTTCTGGTAGTAACGTAAATTGTGAATCGTATTCAGTTGCGCGCCGACCATTTCCTGACACTTGTCTAGATGATGTAGATAAGACCGAGAAAAGTTTTTACAAGTATAACAATCACATTCTTTGTCTAATGGATCGGTATCGTAGCGGTGGAAGGCATTACGGATACGAATAATCCCTTCTGAGGTAAACAAGTGACCATTGCGGGCATTACGAGTTGGCATCACACAGTCGAACATGTCGACACCACGACGCACACCTTCCACCAGGTCTTCTGGCTTACCTACGCCCATTAGGTAGCGAGGCTTATCTTCTGGCATTTTATAGGCCACATGATCGAGGATACGAACCATATCTTCTTTTGGCTCGCCTACTGACAAACCACCAATGGCGTAGCCGTCGAAACCAATATTGGTTAGAGCTTCAAGCGACTCATCACGTAGCTGCTCGTACATACTGCCTTGAATGATGCCAAACAAGGCAGATGGGCTATCACCGTGGGCATCTTTGGAGCGCTGCGCCCAACGCAAACTCATACGCATGGACTTCGCCGCTTCGTCTTCAGTGGCTGGGTATGGAGTACACTCGTCAAAGATCATCACGATGTCTGAACCCAAGTCACGCTGCACCTGCATGGAGATTTCTGGACTTAGGAAGACCTTGTCACCGTTGACCGGAGAGCGGAAGCTAACCCCTTGTTCGGTGATCTTACGCATATCTCCCAATGAGAACACTTGGAAACCGCCTGAGTCAGTCAGGATCGGTTTTTGCCATTGGGTAAAGTCATGCAAGTCACCATGGGCTTTGATAACCTCCGTGCCTGGACGCAACCAAAGGTGGAAGGTGTTCCCCAAGATGATATCCGCGCCAATCGCTTCAATATCCTTGGTCAGCATACTTTTTACTGTGCCATACGTGCCGACTGGCATGAACGCTGGCGTCTCAATATCGCCACGTGGAAAGCTCAAGCGCGCACGGCGAGCTTTACCAGAGGTCGCAAGCACCTCAAAGTCCATAAAACATTCTGGACGTTTATCTGACATTCGTCTTATTCCTCAGCTGTTGGCCCTTTGGCCTTTGGATTTCGAGTAATAAACATGGCATCGCCGTAACTAAAGAAACGGTATTTTTCTGCTACGGCCACATGATAGGCATTCATCACATTGTTATAACCCGCAAAGGCACTGATCAACATGATAAGTGTCGATTCAGGTAGGTGGAAATTGGTCACCAACACATCGACAGTTTTGAATTCATAACCTGGGTAAATAAAGATGCTGGTATCGGTAGCAAACGGCTCAATCTGACCGGACTGACTGGCCGATTCTAGCGAGCGAACACTGGTGGTTCCCACAGCGATGACACGCTTACCAGCGGCTTTGGTGGCACGCACTTTATCCACCACTTCTTGTGACACTTCAGCGTACTCAGAGTGCATCACATGATCTTTCACATCATCAACACGAACCGGTTGGAACGTACCTGCGCCAACGTGAAGCGTGACAAACGCTGTATCAACACCCTTGTCTTTTAGCTTTGCCAGCAAGCCATCATCAAAATGCAGACCCGCAGTCGGTGCCGCCACCGCCCCTGGGGTTTTGTTGTATACCGTTTGGTAACGCTCTTGGTCGCTCTCATCATCAGGACGTTCGATGTAAGGCGGCAGCGGCATATGTCCTACTTTTTCCAAGACTTCCAATACCGGCTCATCAAAGCGCAAATGGAACAGAGTATCATCACGGCCGACCATCTCCGCGCCGTGGGCAGCGCCACGATCGGTCCCTAACTCTAAGCGGTTTCCCACTTTGGGCGACTTACTGCAACGCACGTGCGCTAAAATCTCGTGTTCTGATAATAAACGCTCAACCAGCAGTTCAAGCTTACCGCCCGATGCTTTTTGGCCGTACAAACGCGCTGGAATCACTCGGGTGTTGTTAAACACCATCAGATCACCCGGCTCAACGAAGTCTAAGACATCTTTAAATGTATTGTGTGACAGTTCGCCTGTTGGGCCATCCAGCTTAAGCAAGCGGCTCGCTGAACGTTCAGGCATTGGGTAGCGTGCAATGAGTTCTTCAGGTAGCTCAAAGCGATAATCAGAAACGCGCATAATAGCTATTTTGTTTACCTAGAAAAATGATGCGGCATTTTAGCGAATTTCTAATCACTTGGGTACGATATAAGAAGATTTGCCAGTTAACGGCTCGGTTAATTTTGTCTTTTGTTCAGCTTTTAAACAAAAACTAAGCCGGCTATATTTTTTTGAATTATTTCGAGAAAAATCGTTGACACCCTCAAAGAAATAACCATAATACGCCTCACCTTTTTCAAAGCCAGTGTGGTGGAATTGGTAGACACGATGGATTCAAAATCCATTGCCTATAAAGCGTGCCGGTTCGAGTCCGGCCACTGGTACCATCTTTAAGATGCGAAAAGCCCCGAACGATAGTTCGGGGCTTTTTTCGTTTTAAGCCCCTCCTCGTGAAATATAGCGACCTTGCTAGCCCCTCTTCTTATAAAGAATAGATATAAGAAAAACGCCACAATTGATTAAATAATGTGCATTTCTGTTCGATACTTAAAGGACATTCTAGAAGGTAGCTTAGCCATGAATTCTAAGAAACTTATTAATTCGGAATATGGACTCTCCCATCAGGGCTTTGGCCAGAACCAACAAATGGAATTTGAAACCGTTCTTTTCGACGCATTTTTAGATGCCAAAGGGGGTAAAGGGGGCGGACAGGGCAATAAAGGCAGCAACGACAGTGGGACCACCTCCACCAACCCTGAAATTACCGATACATATATCAGTGGCGAAGATAACGTAGACGATATTCTTGAGTTCAATATCCATATTGATTTCTACGGCGTGCTTTGGACGGATGACCTTAAAGAAGACTTTATTTATGCGGCCGACTTTCTCAGCACTCTCATTACTAATGATATTGCGCCAGATGGCTATGATGATATTACGATTGATGCCTCTCTAATCGATATTGATGGCGAAGGCGGGGTATTGGGTAGAGCTGGACCGACCTATATTTGGAGCGACACCCTACTCACATCGGCAGGTATCATGGAATTCGATAGCGCCGATGCCGCCAGCTACGACAATGCAGGCTTATGGTATGACATCGTGCTACATGAAATGATTCACACCCTTGGGCTGGGAACACTATGGGATTACAGAGGCTTAGTGACCACAGAAATTGATACTAACGGCACCAAGAAACCAACGGACGATAGCATTGCCTATGTTTATGGCAGTGAATTATCTGCCCATCAATACTCCAATAGCGAGTTTGGTACGGATGTAGTAATTGAAAGTGATGGCGGCTCAGGTACAGCAGGCGGCCACTGGGATGATGAGACCTACGGCAACGAGCTAATGACAGGCTACATCAATATTGATGGCAACTACTTATCAGAAATGACCTACGCTGGCCTTGCTGATTTGGGCTACGACATAGAGCCAGATTTTTTCGCTTAGAATACCCCTTACGTTTTCAATCAAATTAGCAAAGCCCCTAACAAGCGTTAGGGGCTTTGTCATTTCAATTTCACCAGCAAAAAAACGGCGCCTATTAGGCGCCGTTGCAGGAAACTTAGTAGCTAATATTAGCCGATCATTTCACCGTCATCACGAGAGATCGCGATGACACTTGAACGTGGTGTACCGCCGTTTGGCCATACAGAGTTACCCTTCTCACCTGGGTGCTGGATGCTTACGAACATTGTCGTACGGTCGGCACTCCATGCGGCGCCCGTGATTTCACACTCTTTTGGACCCACTAGGAAGCGTTTGATTTCACCGGTTTCTGGATCACCCACCAACATTTGGTTGTTACCCTGACCTGCGAAATCTTTTTCGTTTGAGTAGTTACCGTCCGTTTGAATCCAAAGCAAACCTTTGCTGTCGAACTTCAAGCCGTCTGGTGAGTTAAACATGTTGTCTTTATTAACGTTCTTAGAACCCGCGTAAGCGTCGTCGTACACTGCTGGGTTACCCGCTAGGACAAATAGATCCCAAGTAAACTTCTCAGCTGTGTGATCTTGGTTGGCTGGCTCCCAACGTACGATTTGACCGTAGTTGTTTTTCACGCGTGGGTTCGGACCTGCTGGCGGCGTCTCATCACCACCCGCGTTTGGTTTCACGCCACGGTTTTTGTTGTTGGTTAGCGCACAGTAGACTTCCGCTTTATTCGGGTTAGACGCTACCCATTCAGGACGGTCCATGGTTGTCGCACCCACTTTAGAAGCCGCTTCACGAGTGTAGATAGCGATTTCCGCTTCGCTCATACCAGTCGCTTCTGGTGTTAGGGCAATCCAGTGACCAGTGTTGTTCTCGTTGAACTTGGCAACGTACAAAGTACCTTCTTCTAGAAGATCTGTGTTATCACCACCAACAACGTATTTGTTCTTAGACACGAAGCGGTATAGGAACTCACCACGCTCGTCATCGCCTAGGTAAACCACAACGTGACCGTTCGCTGCCACTTCCACTTCAGCGTTTTCGTGTTTGAAGCGACCTAGTGCAGTACGTTTTTTAGGACGTGCCGTTGGGTTTAGTGGATCAATCTCAACAATGTAACCAAAACGGTTTGGCTCTTGTGGGTCTTTAGATAGGTCAAAACGAGCATCCGCTAGCGCCCAGTTGTAGCCGCGATCGTCATGGCTGATACCGTAACGCTTCATTTGTGGCGTTAGCGCCAAGTTTTTATTGCTAGAAGAGAAGTAACCGTTGAAGTTCTCTTCACACGTTAGGTAAGTGCCCCATGGGGTTTGGCCGTTACCACAGTTGTTCCAAGTACCCTTCGCTACCACACCTTTAGGGTCCGCTTTGGTCTTCATCAGATCATGGCCACGAGCTGGACCAGTGATGTCCATTTCCGTGTCAGCCGTGATACGACGGTTGAATTCGGAGTCTTTTACGATGCTCCATTTGCCGTCTTTGCGTGCGATCTCGACTACAGATACGCCGTGCGCCGCTTTGTTCTTACGCACATCATCAGCGTTTACTGGCTTGCCGTCAGCACGGTTAGCGTGCAGTGTTGAAGCGTTAGTGTATTCGTTGTTCACACAAAGAATCTGACGACCATTGTGAGAGAATAGCGCCATACCGTCATTGTGGTCACCAAAGGCTAGTTCTTGCGACTCGCCAGTACCACCTGTCGCTGGATCAAATGCTGGCGCATTTGAGAACAGAGGCTCACCCCAAGACGCTAGCACTTGCCAGTTGTAACCCGCAGGCACAGTCACCGTATCCAGTGCGTTGGCTTTAACCATTTCAAATGCCAAACGAGACATTTTCACTTCTTCGCTTGCCAAGGCATTACCCGCAGCAAAAGTCGTAGAACCCATAACAAATGCGGTCGCACCGACTGCCGCACCACCTGTTAGGAAGCCACGACGCGAAACCATTGCTTTTGCTGTTTCTTCAAATTCCACCACTTCTGCCGCTGGACGTACTAATTCATCGTGCTCGTCAAAACCTAGCATTTGATCTTGCTTCACTGACATTGCAATTCCCTCAATATATCAATCGACTTTTCGTTATTGGCGCTCTGGCCGCGCTCTATTTCATTCGAGACATATTAAGCCGTGTTTGGATGTCAGTTACGTGATAGTAAAATGACCGTTCGGTTACAATTCCTGCTTATATTCAAAATTCAAAATTCAAAATTCAAAATTCAAAATATAACCGTATATCAAAAAGTTAGGCTATAAATCAACCACTAACATAGAAGATAGACTAAAATCGTGCGCCCCCAAAAAGGCCAAATAAGGAAGGCGGCACTGGGTCTTAAGAAAAGCCCCAGCGCAGTGACAATTGAGCTATTGGTGCTCTAGGCTAGGCAGTAACCCCTGTTGCAAACAGGCATCATTACGCGCGATCAGAAATGGTTGCAATTCGTCAGTTGGCAATGCTTTGGCATACAAGTAGCCTTGCGCAAAATCACAGCCAATGGCCGCAAGAATATCGTGCTGCTCTTGGTCTTCTACCCCTTCCGCGGTCACCGTAAGGTGCAGTGACTTAGCAATCGACACAATGGCTTCCAGCATCACTCGACCACGATTTGTCTTCACTTCATTAACAAATTCACGATCAATTTTGAGGTTATCTAGAGGCAATTTACCCAAATAACTTAATGCCGAATAACCGGTACCAAAGTCATCCAAACAAATATTGATACGGTGGGTTCGCAACAAGTCGGCATTGGCTTTTACCGCCTCACCAATGGACAAGACCGCATCCTCGGTCACTTCCACTTCCACCACCTCTGACGGCAAACCGCGCTCTTGCAGGCCAATAATCAAATGCTCCATCACATCACGGCGCACAAAACTTTTGGCAGACACATTAATGGAAACTGGCTGCTGCTCAGAGAACAGAGATCGGTGGGCCTGAATGGCATTCAACGTCTTAGTGATAATGTATTTATCAAGTTCGATGACCAAATCCAATTCCTGCACCACCTTGATAATTTCCAGCGGCGACACAAAACCAAGCTTAGTGTCGTGCCAACGCATCAAGGCTTCATAGCCACACACTTGCCCCGAGCCTAAATCAATCTTAGGCTGCATGAATACCTGGATCTTACCCAGCGCCAAAGCTCCCAGCAGGCTCTTTTCTATTTGCTTTGAACGTTCGTATTCTTTTTGAATAGACTCGTTGTAAAGCATAAAGGGAATATTTTCTTGCTCAGAATGCACCAGTGCCATGTGCGAACGAGCCACCGATTGATCAAAGCTTTCCCCACACTCATATACGGCACAACCCGCACGCAGCTCAGAGCCGACTACTTCATGCAGATTAAGCAATTCCTGTAAATTATCCAAACAAGCACTGACGTAATCCTCCACATCACTGTATTGCGGCACACGATAGACAACCAAAAAGCACCCTTGTGCCAGACGGCTGGCCATTACAATGGTCGAATCTTCATCAAACACGGATGTAATGCGGCGTAGCTTTTCATCCACTTCGCTATCACCATCCAGCTTCAACATGCGCTTAAGATTGGCCAATTCAAATTGCACAAAGGCATAGGGTTGGGCTTTGCTAACAGGCTCTAGCTGATCAAATTTCTTACGTAAGAACTCTAGGTTTGGCAGCTTAGTCACGCTATCAAAATGCTTTAAGAAAAACACTTCGTTGGCAGCAATGACTTTTTCGGACACATCAATGCCCACAGCTTGGATATGGGTACCGTCACGGTCGGTCACGCGGCGCAACCACCATTCCACTTCATTACGCTGTCCCCCTACTTGCAGTGTCAGCGGCAGCTTGAATTCATTTTCACCACCCTGTCGCAGCATTTCCATGCGCCCCAAGAACTCTTCCTTACTGCTGTCAAACAAGCAATCGGTAAACTTATCAAGGCGTTTAGATAGAGGCTGATTAAAGAGACTTTCGAAGGTGCGATTGGCTAACATAATATGGCCATCCAAGGTCATTCGCACAATGAACAAACCCTGACTGTCGAATACGCTGCGATAGCGCATATCGATTCGCTCTAGCTGGTACAAGGCCCTCTTGTACTCAGTGAGGTCGTGACAAATACCAACAAATGAAGGCTTGCCGTCCACACTGGTCGTCCTGCCAATGGACAGGTGCATTTCAAACAACTCGCCGTTTTTACGGCATGCCGTTACCTCTCGGCCACGCCCAATAATTTCCGTTTTACCCGTTGTCAAGTGCCCATGAATGTATTCGTCGTGCTTCACAGCAACGTCTTTCGGCATCAGCATGGAAACATTTTGTCCGATGACCTCATCCGCCTGATAACCGAACAGCTTTTCAGCTGCCGGGGAAAAGGTCTCGATGATGCCTCGGAAATTAATGATGATAATTCCATCTGCAGCGGCATTCAGTAGCGCTTGATACAAAACTCCTTCTTGACTGCTCATTCTTCCTAGTTCCTAAAGCGTTGTACCAACTCATGCAAATCCACAGAGGAACGCATAGAGCGCTCAACCGCGTTACTTAACACACCCATCAATTCCGTATTCTCATGGGCCAACTGGGCAATACGTACCACTTGGCTGCTGGTCTCTTCTATTACACCAGATTGTTGCACCGAAGCCGCAGACATCTGCATGGTACGTTCTGCGATATCATCCATGCGCCCCGAGACTTGTTGCACCAACTGCTCTTCTTGCTCTACTAGTGCCATACTCAGCTCAGACGCTTCACCACCTTGGTGAGCCAATGCTGAGGAATGATTGACACTATCTTGTAGTGCACGAATCTGTTCATCAATGTCATGCGTCAGCGCTTGTGTTTTACTGGCTAGGTTCCGTACTTCGTCCGCCACCACGGCAAAACCACGACCATGTTCGCCAGCACGAGCCGCTTCAATGGCAGCATTAAGTGCCAGCAAATTGGTTTGCTCAGCAATTTGATCGATCGACTGGGTGGCGTTGTAAATATTCTCGGTTAAGGACTGAACCCCCTGAATCGCCTGTTCAACGGATTGCACACGCTGTTTCAGCTCACCAATCGAGCCTTTTACCTTAGAGCCCAACTCGGCCGCGTCTTTGGTTAACTCCGCTCCCGTCTGGGTAAACTCTGCGGTTTCGGTAACGTGGCGTGACACCTCTTCTGTTGTCGAGGACATCTCGGTCATCGCTGTGGCCATTAAATCGGTCTGATTATTTTGATCCGTCATTTTCACGCGCCCTTGCTCAAGGCTTCGGTAACAGGTCTCCATTTGCTGTTCCACGTCGGCACTGGACTCTTCGATACGCGTCAGAACCGTTATCATACGGCTATGTAATGACTTGATACCTAGGGCCAAACTGGCCGTTGCGCCAGAATAATCGGAATAGGTTTTAGCAATCAGAGGATCTTGGAAGGCATTGCTACCGAGGCTATCTCTAAGTGTAGACACTGCACGCTGATTTTTAACAGTCACAAATGCACTGTAGGCAAGGCTATAACAAAGCGCTAACACCAGAGTTGTCGCACTGCCAAACACGGCCTGTACCAGCACTAGGGATAGAGCTGCTAGCGCCAGCCACAGCCAAGGGTTGCTAAGCCAAGTACTAAGCTGGGCCATGGCATTGGGATTGTTTACTTGGGCGTAAAATTTTTCTGCGCGGGCCACATCCTCACGCTTCGGGCAGGAACGAACGGATTCATAACCTACCACTTGGCCATCGCGATACATCGGCATGACGTAGGCATCGACCCAGTAAAAGTCACCGTTTTTACTGCGGTTTTTAACCAAGCCCATCCATGACTTACCCGCCTTCAGTGTTTGCCACATATTGTCAAAAGCGGCTGGCGGCATATCAGGATGACGCACAATATTATGGGGCTGGCCGAGCAACTCCTCTGGGGCATAGCCTGAGATATCCACAAACGCTTGGTTAAAGCCGGTAATGCGGCCTTTCAAGTCGGTGGTTGATATCAGTTGAGTGCCTTCTGCGAAACGCTGCTCTGTTTGACTAACAGGAAGGTTTTTCCTCATTAGAATGATCCATAACAATAATTTGATGAGTTTCTGACCGGGCGGATAATGCCAACAAATAAGCCAAGGTAAAACTCCGCATTAATGGTTTTTTACAAAATTATTTCCACCACCATAATTAAATTGATATATGTCATGTCGAACAGATTAACTTTATGATTTTAATAAGAATACCAAGCAAACAATGTGCACCCATAAGAATTTTTAATGCACATTATTAACCTATAGATACATTATTTCAGTTTTATTTCTGACACCCACAAAAAAAGAGCTCAATGAGCTCTTTTCCAAAAAAGTCGGCGATATTGCTAAAACACTATTTACTGATGCGCCCCGATACCATCTGCACAATCAGATTGCGTGGCCCGACAATACTAAACAGCACCACAGCAAAGACATGAGTGATAACCAATGCGAAGGTCGTATTGGCTGCTACCTCATGTAATTCTTCAGCCCAATCTTCTCCCAAAAAAATCCCCTCCAAGCTCCAGCCACTAAGCCCCGTTACGATCAAACCGAGCAACAAGGCAAATACCATTAAAGCACCTACAGGGTTGTGGCCCTCTTCTTCTGGAATGTTGCCAGAGCGAACCGCTTGAATATGTTGCTTAATGCCAGAGATAGACGGAAAGAAGCTGCTAAAGCGAGCACTCTTTGTCCCGATAAAGCCCCATACAAAACGCACCGCTACGGCACACAGTATGTAATAGCCAGCTAACTCATGCGGCTCTGCACCTTCTTCTAAAAAGAAGAAATTCAATAGGAAGGCAAACGCAACAGTCCAATGAAAAACCCGAATGATAGGGTCCCAGATACTGTCATTTACTGGCATGGCAACTCTCCATCAAGGCACTCATTAGTCGTCGATTTCCGTTTTGACTGCTTCATAGCATCTTGAGGCCTCCAAGCGCTACGTTCAGCATTAGTAGAAGTTAGGGCAGCAATCACCGAGCCAGCGAATGTTAGAGCGATAACGGAAGGCATTCGTAGTGCTTTCATAAACTCTCTCCTAGAGTGAATAATCAGAACAAGGCAAGAGTAGAAGGCATTTCTTAAACAAAGCTTAATTAGAAAAGCCCTTGCACTCACTTACAAAGACTTTAAGAGAGGAAAGTATGACGACTAACGTAGAGCTGTCAGTAGGGGCTCAATCCTTGCGGCAAGCTCAAGCAAAGTATGGTCTTGGCCTGACATCGCCGTCAGCATCAGCCCCATCGGTTCATTTTGATGGCTAAATGGAAGAGAGATACTGCAACCATCCACCACATTGGCAAAGGTTGTATTGCGAAGACAAAGCAAGTTGATGCGATCAAAATCTTCATCTGTTGCAAAGTCAGTGAATTTCGGAGCACAGCAGGCGACGGTCGGCAGTAAAAACACCGTATTGGCAAATTGCTCACGAAACTGTGCGATCAATTGCTGTCGCTGCTGACAGGTATGCTCAAACTCCTGCTCAGACACCTTTATGCCACGAGCAATACGCTTGCTTACGCGCGGATCAAGTTGCTCCGACGCCAAGTCAAACAGTCGATCATAATGGTGACGACTTTCAATAGCGGAGAACTGCCATACAGGTAAGGTTTTATAGTCTTCAAACAGCTCAAGGGGCATTTTCTTAACTGAAAAACCTTTGGCTTGCATATGCGCAATCACTGTCTCAAAACCACTTTTGACCGAATCATCTAAGCTATCTAGGCCAAAGTTTTCAGGCACCACCAAGGTCAATGGTCGCGTCGCCATTTGTGTTGCTGGCGTGTTGGACACTATTTGCCACGCTAGACGACAGGTCGCGACATCCCTAGCAATCGGCCCGACGCTATCAAGTGAATCTGACAAGGGTGCGCAACCGGCTCGCGATACCGAACTTTGACTCGGCTTAAAGCCTGTTAAACCACAAAACGCCGCTGGGATGCGCAGGGATCCTCCAGTGTCCGTACCCAAAGCAATATCCGCTAAGCCAGTGGCAACGGAGACTGCGCCACCGCTAGTAGAACCGCCCGGAATACGCTCAAGGTTAAGAGGATTCGAAGGGGTGCCATAGTGAGGATTAAGGCCAACGCCAGAATACGCCAGCTCGGTCATATTGGTATGGCCAATAATACTCGCACCCGCTTGCTTTAAATGTGTCACAGCCGCAGCATCTTGCTGGGCAGGTTGCAGTCCTAACAACTTCGAGCCCGCAGTCGTCTGCTGTCCTTTGACATCAAAGGTGGCTTTAACAGACACCACGGCTCCCGCCAACGGCCCCTTGGCTTCAGAGGCTCGCTGTACAAATGGTTGAATAAACACCTGCTGTTCATTCTTTAGCAGAGTTTTCTCTACCTCTTCCATGTGGCTGCGAAAATCGCGCGACTGCCAAGGCAAGGTGTCTGTCATAACGCATGCTTCCTTTATTGAGGATTAAAAACGTGCCCTAAAATGCCATTCGCCGTCGCCAATGTCATTTTTAATCGACTCACGAATATCATCGTCTAAGCGCTCATCGTCAAAATCGTATAGGCCAAGCAGTGGCAGCACCTTGTTGCGCTTGATCTCTTTGCCAATAAACTCATACACCACACGGGTACAGCATGGCATACGCTCACCACTTCCAGATACCCCAAGGCGGAGCCCAGTTAAGCGGTCTACACGGTTTTTAAACGTCGGGTAAAGAATCGTCTGAGTCATTTCTAAGTTGGTCAGCGTCTCGTAATCATGCAAGAAAATACGGTCGCCTAAAAACTGCACAATACCTTTGTACATCCCATGAAAAGGTTTACCCGTCGGGCGTGGATTCAAACGCTCGGTACGCTGATAGTAGGTTTTATTGCCCTGACGCTCTAAACAAACCAAGGTACGCAGCACCTTTCCTGGGTACGCCATCGATAAGTAATACTCGAAGTAATAACCCACGTACTTCTCAATACCATGCTGGCCGATGCTATTGAGCTTATCGAAATATTGCTGTTCCGGTGTACTGGCCGTTGGCTCTTGTTCTGCAATCGGTCTGACTTGCAATAAGCGTCTAAACTGACTGTGTGGCAACAGGATTTCATGTT
This sequence comes from Marinomonas aquimarina, assembly GCF_900089755.1. Taxonomy (GTDB): domain Bacteria; phylum Pseudomonadota; class Gammaproteobacteria; order Pseudomonadales; family Marinomonadaceae; genus Marinomonas; species Marinomonas aquimarina. Next base: position 85,698 of record NZ_FLOC01000014.1, read on the forward strand.
CTTCCACACCAAAGAAATCACACACGCGACGCAAAGTACTGTTGGATGGAAACGTGGTGCCACTTAAATAGCGGTTAAACTGCGGACGGTTAATCGACAAACGGCGACACACATCAGCAATGGATTTGTAATAGCTGCACAGCAACCTTAGGTTCTCTGGAAAACTGTCGTTCATATCATCCCCTCTAATTCCCTGCATAGTAGCGCTTTCATAAGGGTAGTTAAACCTCATCAGTGGCGTCAAATGATGCTACTTAAACAACCACTAGCATCAGTTTAGACCAGATTACAAACTCCCCTTTTGCAAACCAATTGGTTTCAATATGCCGCCTAATCGAATAAATATAATCCCCTTCATTAGGAGTACGTATGTTAACTATCCTTAGCGACCTGCTATGGAGCAAAGTACTAATTGCTGTACTGATTGGCCTCGGTGTGTGGTTCACCCTCGCCTCTCGCTTCGTTCAATTCCGTTATTTCGGCAATATGTTTAGCATCTTGTCCTGTAAAAACCGTCAACATGACGACAAGCACCTAAGCTCCTTCCAAGCCCTAGTGCTATCCGTCGCGGGTCGAGTGGGCGGTGGTAACATTGCTGGTGTTGCGGTCGCTATTACGCTAGGTGGTCCTGGTGCCATTTTCTGGATGTGGATCGTCGGTCTGATGGGCATGGCCACTAGCTTCTTCGAATGTACCTTGGCACAGATGTACAAATCTTCTGAAGAAGACGGCAGCTACCGTGGCGGGCCGGCTTTTTACATCGAGCGCGGCCTAGGTAAGAACTGGAAATGGCTCAGTGTTATTTTCTCAATTTTGTTGTTTGCCACTTTCGGTATTGCTTTCACCACGCTGCAGTCTTACTCGGTCGCGACCTCACTTGAAGACGCCTTTGGTATACCACTGTACTTTAGTGGTATTGGCCTAGCCCTGATCGTCGGCTTAATTATCTTCGGCGGTGTCAAACGTATCGCACAAGTGGCGGAAGTACTGGTGCCGGTCATGGCCGGTGGTTACTTATTGATTGCCATCATTGTCATCTCCCTGAACCTTTCAGACATTCCAGCCATGTTGGAACTGATCGTGAAAAGTGCTTTTGGTCTTGAGCCGGCGATCGGCGGGGGGATCGGTGCTGCGATCATGATGGGGGTGAAACGTGGCTTGTTCTCCAATGAAGCAGGCTTAGGTAGTGCACCAAACGTTGCCGCGGTCGCGTATGTGCCTCACCCTGCTAACCAAGGTATTGTGCAATCCTTCTCGGTCTTCATCGATACCATTCTCTTGTGTACTTGTACCGCGCTCATCATTCTATTGGGTTCGGCTTACGATCCAAGCATCCAAGACTCGGTGCAAGGTGTCGCCCTAACACAAGCGTCCCTTGCAACTCACCTAGGTGAATGGGGCCGAGTGTTTGTCAGTATTGCCCTGTTGCTGTTTGGCTTCTCGACCATTCTTTACAACTACTACCTAGGTGAAAACAGTGTTAGCTACATCACCCACAGTGGCAACAACGACTTCGTGATGAATGCCTTCCGAGTGATCACCATCTGCTTATGCTGCGTCGGTGCCATCCTAGATCTTGGTACGGTCTTCGCGTTCGCCGACTTAACCATGGGTCTACTTGCACTGGTGAACTTGATTGCCCTTGCAATGCTGTTTAAACCAGCAAAACGCGTCATGAAACATTACGAAGAACAACGCAAAATGGGCGTCAAACACCCTACCTTTGCCGCAGAAGACTTCGCTGATCTGGATTTAGATGAAAGCGCTTGGCCCAAACGCTAAGCACGGATAATTTTTCCACCTTTTGGTGTGCAGTGTCTTCGGTAGCGCTGCACACCCTTTTTAGGATGCTGTTATGATGGCTCGTGCTAATGAATACCTATAATCTACTAAACTCATTAAAAATACGGCAGCCAGCCAAGACGCTTGCTTAGCCCATGTTGAAAACAGCATTGGCATCATCACCGCATTGGTGCTTCGCATCGGTTACGCCAACTCTTCACGTATTGCACGTCGCGCATTGCTAAGCGGCTTGACTGTGAAATCGTTAATATTAGAAGAAGCGCTATTAACTGAAGAAGAACTTAACGAGTTATTGCAGCCGGAAAATATGATCGCTCCGACTCGAGCAAAGAGCTGATCGCCAAGGAGACAAAGTGACACAGAAACTTCTTATCATCTACACTGGCGGCACCATTGGCATGGTGTCGACGGAGCATGGCCTTGCCCCTGCCGCAGGCCTTGCCAACCGTATTCAAGATACCCTTGGCGACAGTTTAACGGATCTCCCAGAGTTTGATGTGATTGAGCTAAATCCACTGATTGATAGCTCCAATATCACCCCTAATAACTGGAGTCAGATTTACGATACGCTGCAGAGTAACTGGTCAACTTACGCTGGCTTTATTGTGTTACATGGCACGGATACCCTAGCTTACACAGCGTCCGTTTTGTCTTACATGCTGGGGGCGTGTGATAAAAACGTGATCATCACAGGGTCACAGATCCCATTGGGCATGAGCCGTAGCGATGGTATTAGCAACCTTGAAGCGGCGTTGGCTATTGCCGGAGAAGAAAGCTTTGATATGGCCACGGTGCTATTTCATCATACCTTGATGCAAGCAAACCGTGTCACCAAGTTCTCAAGCCATGATTTTGCTGCGTTCCAGTCATTCAATGCAGAACCGCTGGCAAAACTGTCGATACACAAACGCTTTACCGGCGTGCAACTGAATGCGCATCACACTCAAGCACCCAAAGCTCGTGATTATGAGTTTGCGCTAGACAGCGTAGGCGTTTTACCGCTTTACCCAAGTATGCCGAAAAGTGCCTATCAAGGTTTCTTGGACGATGAGCAATGCAAAGCCGTCGTACTGCATACCTACGGTGCAGGCAATATTGCCGACTCGAACCCTGACTTGGTGGCGTTTCTAGAAGCGATGCAAGCGCGCAAAAAAGTGGTGATTAACGTGACCCAATGTGCCCACGGTGGAACGTCCCAAGGGGCTTACGCAGCTGGCTCATTATTAAACCGATTATCCATTTTGGATGGTAAAGACATCACCCTTGAAGCGGCCTTCACCAAGGCGCATTGGCTCTTAGCACAAGGCTATGGGTTTGATGATATTCAAGCCAAATGGTCGCAGCCTGTGATGGGAGAAGTGAACGAGTCATAGGCGCTTTCGAAACTTACAATAAACCCTAGGTTTCGAAAAACACACATGGCAGGTTGAATCCATAACAACCATAGAGGATGATTCTGGTAGCCCATTCACTACCGGAAGATGCATATGACGATATCGCTGACCACACCTGCCATGCTTTTCCCTGCAGTGTCACTACTGCTTCTTGCCTACACCAATCGCTTTGTCACGTTGGCGTCCTTGATCCGAAATTTCGATCCAGAACACAGCACAGAAGGCACACAGCAGCAGATCGCCAACCTGCGTAAACGCATTTACTTGATTCGTCGCATGCAGGAAGCCGGCGTCATCAGCTTCTGTTTGTGTGTGGTATCGATGATGGCGCTGTATTGGAATTACGAATGGGTCGGCGGCTACATCTTTGCGGCCAGCCTCGCATGCTTGCTCTATTCACTGTTCCTTTCCGTTCGGGAAATCAACATTTCCTGTGACGCACTCGATGTGCATTTACAGAATTTCAAAGTGGACTTCAAAAGCAGCTCGAAAAAGCGCTAAACATTCTGCCCTAATAGACATCATTCTCTGAGCGGACGCTAAACGTCTGCTCCCCTTTAATACCCACTTCAATATGAAACACGATTGGGCGACAGCACACTTGGCAGTCTTCAATGTATTCATAGCTTTCATCAACGGCTTCGATCAAGACTTCAATGGTTTCACCACAATAGGGGCACTGAAGATATTCATTGCTTAACGCTTGGCTCATGGCTTACCCCCATCAAGACATTAATTGGTTGTTAGACTGCACTACCCTTCTGCTTTAACTTTAGACCAAACCGCCCACTCATTACCGCATGGATCAAGGAAATGAAAACGGCGACCACCGGGGAACTCAAAAATGGGCTGTTCAATGATGCCGCCACACTGCTCGACTCGCTCAAGCGTCGTTTCTAAATGGTCACTGTAAAGCACCACCAGTGCCGCGCCGGTTTGTGGGCGAGAAGTAAAATTGGCACGAAAGAAGCCACCATCTAAGCCAGCATTGGAAAAAGCGGTATAGTCAGCACCATAGTCTTCAAATTGCCAACCAAAACAGCGACTGAAGAAGGCTTTATTCGCTTCTAAATCCTTCGCTGGCAGCTCCACATAATTGATCTGATTGTTTTGCATAATTGCCCCCTTAAATGGTTGCCATTGTTACCAACAGCACACTGCCTAAGATCATCACACCCCCGAACCATTGCTGAGCGGTAATACGCTCATTGAAGCGGCGCTTAGAGAAGTATAGCGTACCCAAGATTTCGGCTTGGCCCAAGGTTTTCACCAGTGCGGGATTCACCAAAGCAAAGCCTGTAAACCAACCAATGGAACCCAATGAGCTTAAAATCCCGACTTTCCAGCTTAGTTTGACCGAGCGATTAATGGGCGCTTTCAGATCTTTGCTTAATAGAATTTGTAGGCTACATAAAAACACGGACTGTAGCGCCAGCACATACCAAAGAGTGACTCCTGCGCTGGTGATGATCGAGCCTTGCAATGAATGACTGGCCAAGGAGGCGGTCACGGACGTCACCGCGAAACAAAAACCACTGCCAAGGCCCGCGATCAGCGACATATCTTTGTGTGCGTGTCGTAGGTTTGCGAGGCGAATGCTCATGACCAAGGCCCCCAACACCCCTAGCACTATGCCCATCCAGGCACTAAAACTTAGGGAATGATGCAGCAGCGGAATGCCTATCAGTGCCGCCAATACCGCTTCGGTTTTCGCCAATAAGGTGCCCAAAGCAAAGCTGCCTGACTGGAATACTCGCAGCATCAGATAGGTCGCTAACACCTGCGCCACCGCACAGGCGGTTGCATAACCAATAAACGCTAAGGCATTCGGAAAAGAGATGCCGCCCAACGCAAGCCAACATACGATTAAATACAGTGTCACCAACGGCAGGCCATAGAGTGAGCGCGCCATGGTTGCATGCAGAAAGCCTTGTTCTTGAGAAAGCGTTTTTTGGTGGGCTGTACGAAACGCTTGGCAGGCCGCAGCAAAGAGTGTGACAAAGATCCACATGACGAGGTGATGGTTCCAATCAGTTTGAGAAGCGGCAAGAATGCGCTCCAGCGTACTATTTGTAAAAGGAATAATTAGAATTTCTATTATTCCTTTTTAGAATCCAAAAGCGCATCCTTGCGCTGGGTAAATCGCTCAATCGGTCGCCACTGACCTATTAAACCGACTCAGGGGTTTCTATATTGCCACTAGCAAACTTGGCAAAGCGGCCTTTCTCGGTACCGTGAGTCTGGTCGCTGTCTTGCCATGGCCAACCACCAAATTGCGTACATTGATAATCGAAAAATGCCTGTTGCAGCTCTTCTCGGGTGTTCATTACAAACGGACCATGTTGCTGCACCGGCTCCCCAATAGGACGGCCTTGTAGCAATAAGAAGCGCGCTTTGCTACCGGTATTGTTAATCTCCAGCGCGGCACTGCTGTCCAATACATAGGCTTCTTGCACTGCAACCTCAGTCGCGTCCAATTGCCCTGTTTGCCCCTCAAAGAAATACAATGTGCGGCTTAACCCTGGGCTTGCAGCAGGCAACGTCCAGCGAGCACTTTCCTCTAGGTCAATGATCCAGATCGCCACTTCATTGTCGGGATCCCCTGCCCAAGAATCGGGTGGTGGGGATAATGGCGTAATCGTTTCCCCGCTAGGAGCTAGGTAGGGGCCTGCCACCACTTTGACTCGGGCTTCATTACCCGCGTCATCCTGCAGCGCTGCGATGGGTGTTTGTTCGTTCCAAAGCATGCCAAAGTGTGGCTCGACCATTTTGTTTTTCGCGGGTAGGTTTAACCATACTTGGAACAATTCGATGGGGTTCGCTTTATCTTGATATACCAATGGGAACATTTCAGAGTGTTGCACGCCTTTGCCTGCCGTCATCCATTGGGTGTCGCCTTCACCATAACGCCCCGCCGCTCCCATCGAGTCGGCGTGATCAACGAAGCCTTCGTTAACAATGGTCACAGTTTCGAAGCCACGATGTGGGTGTGCTGGAAATCCAGGCACTTTGCTGCCGTGATACATACGCCAGCCATTAATCCCTGCGAAATCCTGACCAATATCGCGGCCCGCTAGTGAAGCGGCTGGACCTAGAGCACCATTTCCCTCTGGGAAGCGGTCATTATGAAAGGCACAAAATAAGAATGGGTCAAAGGTCGGCCAAAACATTTGCAGTTTTAGACGCTGTTGAATCGCTGCTGACATGCTGTTCTCCAAATAACGATACTATGTTGCATAGCCTAGCCTATGGGGCCTTGGCTTTCGATATACTAACCGCGACTTCCATACTTCATTCTTTTGTTAACCCTTGCGACAGGTTAAAGAAACGCTTAGAAAACAATCAAACAGCGTAATACTTTCGTCTTATGTATAAGGTTTTATCGTTACCTAAGTGGTTTAATCAGACATCAATAAAAATAAAATGGAGTTGCAATATGGTGCAGATATGGATTGCCACAATCATCATGGCTATCGTGTCGCTCTTGGGTGTATTGACCTTTAACATTCCCCTCTGGTTTGCCATGCTAGCTTGGCTGATCTGTGCTGCAAACGGCGTCATTGCCATGCTCAGCCACCGCAAGTTTTTTCAACAGTCTGACGCCGTTAAATCAAACCAGAAGGCAGGCGCAACAGGCACATCAAGTCAGATTGCCTGCAATGTTTCCTCCACCGCGTCGAAGATGGCGATCAGCTCCGCCGAAGTCTCCTTTGCGGTAGACAGTCTCACCAAAAGCATTCAAGAAGTGGAGGACCATAGCCAACAAATCTCCCTTGCAACCTCAGAACTGAGCGCAACTGGTGAGCAGGTTTCCAATCATATCGTCACCGTGAACAGCACCATGGAACAAACCGCTGAGGCCGCTGGCGTATCGGAAACGCAGCTGCGAGCAGGAGCTGAACGTGTGGTTGCCCTGACTAGCGCAGTCAACAGCGCGGCACAGCAGCTGGAGCGCTTAAAGCAAAGCGCCGACGATATAGAAAGCATCACCGATGTCATTAAAGGGGTCTCAGAACAAACCAACTTACTGGCACTGAATGCCGCCATCGAAGCCGCCCGAGCAGGTGAGCAAGGCCGAGGCTTTGCCGTGGTCGCCGACGAAGTGCGTACCCTTGCCGCAAAAAGTGCTGAGGCTTCTCAACAAATCGCCGACATGCTTAATGAAATACGCAGCAACACCCTGCGCACCCGTGACGATATGGCGCAAGTGACCGAACAAAGCCATTTATTAGAATCAGAGCTTGGGGACGTCACCCAAACCTTCTTAAAGATTACCCAAGATGTGCAGCAAGCCTCTAGCGCCATGGAAGAAATCAAACAATCCAGCTTAGGCTTTCAAACCACTAGCTTGCAGATCAATGGGTCGATTGACGAAATCACTTCTTCACTGGCGGTGCTTTCAAAGCGTAGTGAGGAACTGTCTCATCAAGCCAATGGCCTAAGCCAAGGGGCTGAAAGCGTCTTCTTAACCCTTGATGAGATCCCCCACGACAGCTTCTTCAAAGACACTCTTGAAGAAGGCCGTCAGGCGGCAGAAAAAATCGGTCACTTACTCGAAGCTTGGATCGAACAAGGTATAGTCAGCGCTAATGCCCTATTTGAGCAGGCTTACACGCCTATTCCGAATACCCACCCAGTGAAATACTCAACCGCCTATGACAAGCTAACCGATCAGTATTTGCCCGATATTCAAGAGCCAATTCTCGAGCGCCATCAGCACATCCTATATGCCGGCGCCGTTGACCGTAAGGGCTATTTCCCCACTCACAATCGTCGCTACAGTCAGCCTTTAACAGGAGACTTTGATAAGGATTTGGTCAATAACCGCACCAAACGTATTTTTGATGACCCGACTGGCAGTCGCTGTGGTGCCCATACGGATTCATTTTTAATGCAAACTTACAAACGTGACACCGGTGATATTTTGCACGATTTGTCCGTTCCTATCTTTGTGCAAGGCAAACATTGGGGTGGATTCCGCATCGGTTTTAAAGCCAGTCATTAATTTTTTAACATGAAAAAAGCTCAGAAATTCTGAGATCACTGGGCTTTTTGTCATGATTTTCTTAAAACTTCCTCGCTCAGACATTCAAAAATGATTCCGCTGATTCTCTCTTGAGAATTACAAAAGTTTCAAATCCAACGTTTACTTTCTTAAGCCAAGCAAGGCTTCTGTCTCGCCCAGAGATTGGTAGACTGCGCCTCCAATAATAATCACAAACCTAGAGAGTATTCTTCATGATCACGAGCGAAGCTATCTCAACAAACGACCAGCGCGAAGTAAAAATTGTTCTACTGATCGCGGCGTTTGTCATCCTACTTGCAACCTTCTTTAACCAGTTACCAGGCGGTATGATTGGCGCATTAGGCGCGATGGTCATCGTAGGTTTTATCCTGAATTACTTGGGCGACCGCACTCCGATTATCAATCAGTTTTTCGGTGGTGGCGCGATTGTCGTTATCTTTGGTTCTTCTTACCTATTCCACAGCGGTTTCTTATCGGGCGATATTGAAAAACAAATCACCACGTTCACTAAAAGCGGCGGTTTCCTTTCGTTCTATGTGGCCAGCCTAGTCACAGGCTCTATCTTGGGCATGAGTACGGATACTCTTAAAAAAGCCGCGCTAAAATACATCCCTGTCATTTTAGGCGCAGTGGCGATTTCATTTTTGTTCGCCGGCATCATCGGCTTGTTCTTCGGTAAGAACCTATTTGAGTCCCTGATGTTGATCGCTCTGCCAATCATGGGCGGCGGTATGGGAGCTGGCGCAGTGCCATTGGTTGAAATCATGTCTGGCCGTACGGGGATGGATGCGGCGTCCTTGATGTCCCAAATGGTACCTGCCTTGGCCATTGGTAATGCCATTGCCATCGTGATTGCAGGTCTACTGAACAAAGTCGGTCAAATGAAACCGTCTTGGACCGGTAACGGTGAACTGATTCGCGGTGAAGCCGAAGCCATCCAAGACAAATCCACTTCAAATGACTCATTGGATGTGAAGAAGCTTGGTATGGGGGCTTTGATTGCCATCAGCATGTTCTTCCTTGGTACATTGCTATCCACTGTGATCAGCATGCACACTTACGCACTGATGATTCTTTCTATCGCCCTGATCAAGGTATCTGGCTTAATGCCTGAGCGTCTAGAGAAAGCCGCTCACGCTTGGTACACCTTTGTGGTAAGTAACCTAACTCCTGCACTACTGGTGGGTATCGGTGTTGCCTACACAGATCTAAACCAAATCATCGACGCACTTTCTCCTATGTACTTTGCGCTGGTCTTTGCCACGGTACTAGGTGCTGCGATTGGTGCTGGCATTATCGGCCGCGTCATGGGCTTCTACCCAATCGAATCTGCGATCACGGGTGGTCTATGTATGGCCAATATGGGCGGTACAGGTGATGTGGCAGTATTGGCTGCGAGTAAACGCATGCAGTTGATGCCATTTGCGCAGATCTCTTCTCGTATTGGCGGTGCCTTTATGTTGATCTTAGCGACCTTTGCCATCCAACTACTGGCCTAATCGCATTGGATGTTAAGAGCCCTCTATGAGGGCTCTCTCCCCTCCTTTATAATGCTAGGTATTCGCCCATGACCGCTAATACCATGACCCTCAAATCCTATCTGACCGTCATCATTCTCAGCACCATTACCCTGATCATTGCCGTATCAGGCGGCTTGCTGGTGTTTGTCACCAAACAAACCTATTTAGACGGCGTCAGTCAGCGTGGCATTGAACTGGCACGGGTCATCGCCAATGACATGAAGGTGGTAGAAGCAACCGCACGCGCTAACCAAGGCCAACTGCAAAGCCTGCGCCCTTACATCGAGAGCATTCGCTCTAAGACCGATGCCTCGTATATCGTCATCACTAATAAAGCAGGCATTCGTTTAAGTCATCCGCAACCTGAGCGGGTTGGCGAACGTTTTATTGGAGAAGACATCCACCCCACCCTTGAGCAAGGCGTGACGCGAACCACAGTAGCAACTGGTTCATTAGGTTCTGCCATTCGTAACTTTGCCCCGATTCAGGTCAATGGTGACACCTTTGGCGCGGTCAGTATTGGCTACTTAAACCAGTCGATTACCGATCTGCTGTTTACCTACTATCTTGAAGCCATTATTTGGCTGGGCTTTATCTACATCAGTGCGATTATTTTGACCTTGTCCTTGCTGAGCAAGCTAAAGCGCACTTTTTTGCAATATGAACCAGAAGAAATCGTGCAACGCTTTCAAGAACATAGCTTGCTCTTAGGCAGTATTCGCGAAGGTATCATTGCCATCGATCGTCAGCATAAAATCACCGCCATCAACGATGCGGCAAGCTTTTGGTTAGCCCCAGAACAAAGCCATGACAAACTGATTGGTCTGCCTTTAGAGGAACTCTCACAGGGGCTGTCGTTGCTGATCGTGGACAGCTTGAGCAAGCGTAATAAGCATTCCATTACCCTTGGCCGCCATGACTTTGCCGCGTCCCTTTATCCATTGAGTGATGAAAGTAGTGAGTCAGGCTACTTGATCGTGCTTAACCACGAGCAAGACATGTCCGAGCTCGAGCAGGAGCTGACCCGAACCACAGCTTATGCACACCAGCTACGCGCCAAAACCCATGAACATAACAACAAGCTGAATGTGATTTCAGGGCTGTTACAGGCCGGCAAAACACAAGCCGCGATTGACTACTTACAACAAGAAAGTGATTTGCACCAAAACATGCTCGGCGCCCTCGTCAAGAGCATCGAGAACAGCCCTGTCGCAGGCATGCTATTGGCCAAGTACAATTACGCTACGGAGCACCAGATTGCCTTTACCTTAGACGAAGACAGTCAATTAAAGCATTACCGCCAATCGGTTAATGATGACCTGATTACTCTGATTGGTAACTTAATAGAAAACGCCTTTTACGCCGCCAAACAAAATCCTCATGCTGCCCCCTGCACGGATTTCTTTATCAGTGATCGCACCAGTTATTTAATGATCACTGTGACCGATAGTGGCCAAGGGGTGGATGAAAAAATTGCCCAACGTATTTACGATTTGGGGGTGAGCAGCAAAGCGGACCAAACTCAGCACGGCGTCGGCCTGTATCTGGTGAGCCGCATTGTACAACGCTACAACGGCAGCCTTGACTGGGAACGCACAGACGATGACACCACTGTGTTCAGTGTGTACCTAGATAAACGAGAATTAGAACCATGACACAATATTCTGTATTGATCGTTGAAGACGATCAGCAAGCAAGTTACACCCTAGAACAGGCGGTCAATCAACACCCGCTATTCAAAGTTATTGCTGCGGCGGAGTCCGTAGCCGAAACCCGTATGCATCTAGGCCAACAGCCGGATTTGATCCTGTTAGACATCACTCTACCGGATGGCGATGGTATGAGCTTATTGCGCGACATTCGTCAACAAGGCCTCAGCGCTTCGGTGATCATGACCACCGCGGAACGGGAATCCAGTATGGTGGCCCAAGCCATTCAATTTGGTGTCAACGATTACCTGGTCAAACCCTTGCGCTTATCCCGCGTTCATCAAGCCCTCAATGACTTTGTCGCATTCCAAGCCAAACTCGAGGAAGCAGAGCACATCGATCAGCTGCAAATTGATGATTTAATGCGTAAAAGCAAAACGCCCAGTAAATCTCGCAAGACGCCAAAAGGCATCGATGCCACCACACTTTCGACCATGGTGGAGCACATTAAACAACGTCAGGAACCCTTCTCGGCGCAAGAAATTGGCGATGAATTGGCCCTTAGCCGAATCACCGCGCGCCGTTATTTAGAGTATTTAGAAGAGCAAGGCATGGTGAGCATGAGTCTGAACTACAACACCGGCGGTCGCCCTAAGCAGCTTTATCATGTTGTGGGCTAATTTGCGCTATCTTAAACCTGCGTTTGCTGCGCATATTGGCCGCTAGCAAAGAGCCAATAATCAAGGCTATACCAAGCCATTGCAGCGCCCCAAGGTTTTCTTGCAGCATCCACATTCCCAGTACCACGGCAACTATCGGATTCAGCAGTGACAGCATGCCAAAAGCATTGGGGCCAATTTGCTTAATGGCATTCACGGCGATGAGATAACCAAACGCGGTGTTCAAGATCACCAGCCAAACCAAGCCAGGAATTTGTGGCATCTGGATCATGCTCGGAGCACCTTCAAAAAACCATGCCACTGGCACCAGCAACACACCCGACATCAGCAACTGCCAAGTGGCAACTCCTAAAATGTCATTGACTTGCCAATGCTTCGTCAACAGGGTGGCAATCGCTACCACAAAGGTGGCGCCTAAGGCACAAGCAACGCCGATCGGATCGAGATCAGCGGACGGATTCAGCAATAACACCACACCACACAAGCCGACCAAGGCACTCAGGGTCGCCTTGAGCTGTGGTGTTTTACCTTGGGCTAACCACTGCATCACAATCAACAATAACGGCAGTGTCGCTCCTAGTGTACCGGCAATACTGCCTGGCAATCGATAAGCCGCCATCATCAGCAGAATAAAAAATAAGCCAATATTAAAAAAGCCTAAGACAAACACTTTTGCTAAGTGCATGCGCGGCATACGACGCACAAACAGCCATAAGAACAGCCCAGCGCCTAACGCTCGCCATACCGCCACCCAAATAGGTGCTAGGTCTGTCAAAAATAAGCCAACCGCAGCATAGGTACTGCCCCACAGGATGGGTGCCAGAGCAGCGAGCAAAATGGGATACATAACACCTCACAATTTATCTTTTACAAAAGATACTTTCGTGAAAGATATTGTTTTCAGTCCCCTAAATCAAGTATCTTTTTCAAAAGATACTTTTCTACCTTATTTCGCTGTACTGGAAGCCCCCTATGCCTGATCACGTCGCCAAGCTGTTACAGCAATGGCAAGTTGTCCGCCCCGAGTTAGATACCAGCCCAATGGGCATTATTGGCCGTATAGGCCGTATGGAAAAGTGCCTGATGCCTGCAGTGGAAAGCGTGATTCAACAGCATGGCATGAGCCGTATCGAGTTCGACTTAATGGCGACCTTACGTCGCGCCAACGCCCCGCTTACACCAACTGAATTGTATAAGACCACGATGCTGTCTTCGGGCGCAGTTTCCAGCAAACTGGATACCTTGGTAGAACGTCAATGGGTGGAACGCTTGGTTAATGAGCAAGACCGACGCAGCTGTCGGGTGGTATTAACCGAACTTGGACGGAGTGTCATCGATCCTGCGGTGGATGATCATGTTGAAAACCAAAAAAAACTCCTCGAAAGCTTGTCTTCCGAGGAGCAGGTATTATTAGCAAAGTTGCTCGGCAAATGGCTTGCTGAGCATGAACAGAAACTCTAACTTAGTTAAGCGTACTCAATGACGCATAGCGCTCAGTAGATGACATATTCACTGCGCGTTGTAGAGCTTCAGGCGTTTGATACACTTGCGTCATAAACTGCTGCCCTTCGACTTGCTCAGCTTGTAAATACTCGTTATCAACTAGCCAACTTTTCAATGCCTCTTGATCTAGCTGCCCGTCTGGTAGCTTCAAGCGTTCCATGTCTTCAGCAGACAATTGCGCTACCGTTCCGCCCGGCAGATAGATCGCGCCTGTAATAAAATCGACTCCGAATGCAATCACCCCCGGCACAAACCAGAACAACAAACCCAGCGCATCCAGCGCGACCACACCGATATCCAGCTTACCGCCGGTTTGTCCACGTCGTTCAGGGTAAATCAGAGTGCCACAAGCCGCGAGTTGTGACGCGATCAGAGAACCTACAACCACCTTAGTGAGCCCTTTCGATGTCATCTTCATGTGTCTCTCCTTTTATACAGTAACGCTTTTAATGTGGCTGTATAACGACAACTTATCAAGAATAAACACTGCCTTAGCTTATGTTTTCCCTCTTCTTAACACATTACTTAGAGTCCTAATCGATTAGCTGACAGTCATGACTCGAGCATTTTCTGCTCCAGCTTATTCAAGATGTATTGACCAATCGGAAAAGCGCTGGTGGCAGCAGGAGATGGCGCATTACACACATGCAAAGTGCGCGGGCTTTGAACAAACAAAAAGTCATGCATCAGTTTGCCATCCTTCATCACGGCTTGGGCGCGAATGCCTGCAGGGTATGGCTCAAGGTCTGACAGCTGAACCATAGGACAGTACTTTTTGACTTGTTTTAAATAACCCGCTCTATACCAAGAGTTATAGGTTTCCTTGAGGCCGATTTTCCAATAATCCTTAATTAAGCGCCAATAGCCTGGAAAACTGAACATGCTGCTAATGTCTTTGATACTGACATTGACTCGACCGTAACCCTCTCTTTTCCAGCCCTGCACAGCATTCGGGCCAACCGTCACCGAACCATCAATCATGCGTGTCAGGTGCACCCCAAGAAATGGTAGATCGGGATCAGGAATCGGGTAAATAAGATGATTCACGATCTGATTATGATGTGGGCTTAGACGATAGTATTCACCGCGAAACGGCACAATTTGAAAATCCGTTTTAATGCCCAACATTTTCGTAAGGCGATCCGCCATCAAGCCACCACAGGACACCAAATAACGAGCGTAGAACGGGTGACGATTGGCGTCGATACTGACACCGGATGCGTCTTCTTGTAACCCTATCACCTGCGTCCCTAAATGGATTTCGCCACCCAACCCTGCCACTAATTCGGCCAACTTTTCGCATAGGGCGCGGTAACTTACGATCCCGGTTGACGGCACAAATAAAGCCCCTTTACCGACGACATTTGGCTCACGCTGATGCAGCTGTGCTTGCGTCAAGTAGTGCACTTCCAGATCATTGTTTTGACAACGTTCAAATAAAGCGTCCATACGCTGCAGCTCAAGCTTATTGGTAGCCACCAACAGCTTGCCACACTCTTCGTAAGCGATGTTATGGGCCTGACAAAACGCTTTGGTCGCCGCAGCACCTTGCTTACAAAACTTCGCTTTTAGGCTGCCGGGCGCATAATACACACCAGCGTGAATCACTCCTGAGTTATGGCCCGTTTGATGAGCCGCGACATGGGCCGCTTTATCCAAAACGACCAAACGCTTACCAGGGTATTTTTGCAGCAATTGCCAAGCGGTCGATAAGCCAACAATTCCTGCTCCGATGATGGCAATATCATATTCCATAGGTGTTTTCTGCATCGAGGCTTCACTCCATCGTTTACTTTTAAATATCATAACAGAGGGAGTGAAAGTGATCTCTGCTAACTGGTTTTAGCCGATACCGAATATTGCATAGCCACTTTACGTGAGGCTTGGAATTCCTCCATGGTCTCACCGCGCATGGCGGCGTACACTTCAGGATTGGAGCGTCCTAACACCGCCGCCATCTTTTCCAAACAGAAGAAAATCACACCATAACGAATCAGCTCAATCCATTTTAAACCACTTACCATGGTCTGCTCTTCGGCCGTCAGGTCAAACTCTTGCATCAGTGCAGCTTGATCATGAATAAAGCGCTCACGATGCTGCGGTTCAATCAGTCGACGCAAGAAATCGTTTAAGCGATAAGCGCGATGGCTAGTTTCTACAGTAAAGGGATAGGTGCCTTCAAGCTGTTCAATGCCTTGGATTTGCGCCATGGGATTAAGTTCGGATGAGTCATTGGCCCCTTGCTCTTCCAAAATTAAGGTCGCGATATTGGTCATGGGTGGGCAATAGCTGGCCTTATGCACACAGCAGATATCATCGGATAACGCACCGCGCATAATCAGCCACATGATCACCTCAGCGCCCTCCATACCGCCTTTGGTGGCGTATTCGGCGTGAGTCAGTTCCGTCAAAGACTCAGGCTTTGTCTCTAAACGTTGTAAGAACTCTTCATCCCATGGCTCATTGTTGAAACCGCAGCGCTCTCCATGGACTTGATGAGATAAGCCACCGGTGGCAATAATCGCCACATTCAGGTCTTCTGGGTAACTCAAAATCGCCTGTCGCAGTGCTTTACCAAAGTCATAACAACGCTTCGCTGACGGTGCTGGAAATTGCAGCACGCCTACTTGAAGGGGGACAACCGATCCGTGCCACTCTCCTTCTTCGGCCAGCATCATCATGGAGTATGGGAGGCGCCAATACCACCAATAATGTTTGCCATAATTCTGCTCTCGTTATCGTTTAGGAGTGATAACAAGTAGAATATTGAGATATAGTTATGGAAACAATTACCTAAAAAAATACGTAGCGTTTCCAAAAATGAACCGAAATCCCCAGATCCTAAAAGACCTTCCGGCTTTTTATTGGAGTGCTCGGCTGCTCAATATGTCCGAAGCTGCACTGACTTTAGATATGACCAAAGCCACGGTGAGCAAGGCTATCTCTCGTTTAGAGTCGGTCTATCAGATGCGTTTAATGGAGCGTAACTCAAGAAACATTCGCCTGACGCCTGAGGGACAAATCCTGTTCGAATTCGCTGAGCGGGTGTTGCAACTGGCCGATGAAGCGGGCCATGCGTTAAGTGGTATGCAACACACCCCTCAAGGTAGCGTGCATATTGGCGTACCATTAGCATTAAGCCGTGAAGTCCTAGCCCCCCATTTGGCTGAGTTCCAGCGCCAATACCCCCTCATTCAGTTACGTATCCAAACCAGTCAACACCCAATAGATGTGCTGAAAGAAGATCTTGATATCGCCATTATAGTGGGGTCTATGGAAAACTCAGAACTGATCGTTAAAACGCTCTATCCCAGCCAGCTGGTATGGGTTACATCCCCTAAATATAGTCAACAGATCAACACGCCTATCATACCTAACGACTTGCAGCGCCATATCCTATTTTGCGAAACGCGCTACCACAAAAGCCAATTTAAGGTGAAGTTTAAGGGACAATCACATTCCCTCGATCTTAGCGGAGCAAACAGTTGCAACGATCCCATCGTAATAAGAGAGGCTGTTTTACAAGGTGCAGGTATCACTATGTTACCTAATCAATATTGCAAAGGTTTAGTGGAAAATGGGCAACTGGTAGAAGTGTGCCATGATATCGTGATGAATGAAGGCGCAGCGGAATTGAAGATGGTGTATCCGAGCAGGCATTACCGCTCTACCCGAGTCAGAGCTGTAACCGAGTTTATCGAAAGGATGTGTGAGAAGTTATAACACGTTACAAGGTAGCTCAGAGACCACCCAGGCAAGTTTGCCCATATCCATCACAGCAGCACTGACAATAACGATTCCAAGTAACTTCATGACGCATTCCAAGATATTGTTTTAATTCACTTCATCATACGGAACAAGGTCTTGAATGCATGCCAATTTTCACTCTTTTACAGATAATACGTTTTCTTTGCGACAAAAAAATCCCCGCACTAGGCGGGGACTTTTAACATCCAGTACTAATAAGCCGTTGCTTACCAGCCAGTGATTTCTTTCAGACCAGCACCGATGTCCGCTAGAGAGCGAACTGTCTTAACGCCTGCGTCTTGTAGCGCTGCGAATTTCTCGTCAGCGGTACCTTTACCACCAGAGATGATCGCACCCGCGTGGCCCATACGCTTACCAGCAGGAGCCGTTACACCAGCGATGTAAGAGACAACAGGCTTAGTTACGTTTGCTTTGATGTATGCAGCCGCTTCTTCTTCTGCCGTACCACCGATCTCACCGATCATAACGATCGCTTCAGTTTGTGGATCGTTTTGGAACATTTCTAGTACGTCAATGAAGTTAGTACCTGGGATTGGGTCACCACCGATACCAACACAAGTAGATTGACCGTAGCCTGCATCCGTTGTTTGCTTAACGGCTTCGTACGTCAAAGTACCAGAACGTGAAACGATACCTACTTTACCAGGCATGTGGATATGACCTGGCATGATACCGATTTTACACTCTCCAGGAGTGATAACACCTGGACAGTTAGGGCCGATTAGGCGAACACCTAGCTCGTCACACTTCACTTTACAGTCAAGCATATCAAGTGTCGGAACACCTTCAGTGATACAAACGATTAGTTTGATACCAGCGTTAGCCGCTTCAAGAATAGAGTCCTTAACGAAAGGCGCTGGAACGTAGATTACAGATGCTTCAGCACCAGTAGTCTCAACAGCTTCTTTAACAGTGTTGAATACAGGTAGACCAAGGTGAGTTTGACCACCTTTACCTGGTGTTACACCACCAACCATTTTTGTACCGTAAGCAATCGCTTGCTCAGAGTGGAATGTACCTTGGCCGCCAGTGAAACCTTGACAGATTACTTTAGTATCTTTGTTAATTAGAACAGACATTATTATTTGCCCTCCGCAGCTTTAACAACTTGTTCAGCTGCGTCTTTTAGACTTGTTGCAGCGATGATGTCTAGACCAGAGTTCGCTAGAACTTCACGGCCTTTCTCTGCGTTAGTACCTTCAAGACGTACAACAACAGGCACTTCTACACCAACCTGCTCAACTGCACCGATGATACCTTCTGCGATCATGTCACAACGTACGATACCACCGAAGATGTTTACCAATACCGCTTTAACATTGCTGTCAGAAAGAATGATCTTGAATGCTTCTGCTACACGCTCTTTGGTCGCGCCGCCACCAACGTCTAGGAAGTTAGCTGGCTTGCCACCGTGTAGGTTAACGATGTCCATAGTACCCATCGCTAGACCTGCACCGTTAACCATACAACCAACGTTACCGTCTAGTGCAACGTAGTTAAGCTCCCACTGTGCTGCATGGGCTTCACGCTCATCTTCTTGAGATGGATCGTGGAACTCTTGCATTTTCTTCTGACGGTAAACAGCGTTGCTGTCGATGTTGATCTTGCCGTCTAGACAGTGCAGGTTGCCTTCGTCAGTGATAACTAGAGGGTTGATTTCTAGTAGTGCGAAGTCGTAGTCGTGGAACATTTGCGACAAACCAAGGAAGATCTTTGTGAACTGCTTGATTTGAGCTGGGTTCAGACCCATTTTGAACGCCATCTCACGGGCTTGGTATGGCTGTGCGCCAACAAGAGGATCGATGATCGCTTTGTGGATTAGCTCAGGCGTTTCCTCAGCTACTTTCTCGATCTCAACACCACCTTCAGTAGAGGCCATGAAGACTACGCGACGAGTAGAACGGTCTACTACAGCGCCTAGGTACAATTCGTTCGCGATGTCGGTGCAAGATTCTACTAGGATCTTAGCAACTGGCTGACCGTTTTCGTCAGTTTGGTAAGTTACTAGGTTTTTGCCTAACCAGTACGCTGCAAATTCTTTTACGTCATCCAAAGAATCAACAAGCTTTACACCGCCCGCTTTACCGCGACCACCAGCGTGTACTTGAGCTTTTACCACCCACTTGTCACCACCAATTTTCTTCGCCGCTTCTACTGCCTCTTCTGGCGTGTCTACTGCGTACCCTGTAGATACTGGCAGGCCGTATTCAGCAAATAGCTGTTTCGCCTGATATTCATGTAGGTTCATTTGATTCTTCCGCTCATCTTAATGATTGATATAAGTCTGTCTTGTGGACAGAAAATGCCGGCTTCAAGAGCCGGCAAATCGAATTACTTTATTTGCGTTTACGGTTCGCAATATGGATCGCGTGGCCGTCTACTGCAAGCGCTGCTTCGTGTACTGCTTCACTTACTGTTGGGTGAGCGAATACTGTCAGAGCGATGTCTTCAGCAGTTGAACCGAATTCCATTGCGATCACCGCTTGGGCAATCAAATCAGCCGCGTGACCACCGATGATGTGGCAGCCTAGGATGCGATCTGTTTCTTCACAAGCAAGGATCTTAACGAAACCATCAGTGTCGTTAGCAGCCATAGCACGGCCAGACGCTGCAAATGGGAATTTACCCACTTTGAAGTTCACGCCTTCTGCTTTAAGTTGCTGTTCGTTCTTACCTACCCAAGCAAGTTCTGGGTGAGTGTAAATAACTGATGGGATGCAGTCGTAGTTCATTTGCGCTTTGTGGCCAGCGATGATGTCGGCAACCATTACACCTTCTTCAGATGCTTTGTGCGCAAGCATAGGACCACGAACGATATCACCGATCGCGAATACGCCAGGAACGTTGGTACGACACTGCTCGTCAACAAATACGAAACCACGCTCGTCTAGGTTGACACCAGAGTCTGCCGCTAGACAGCCATCTGTGAATGGCTTACGGCCTACGGCAACAATTAGTTTGTCGAATGTTTGCTTCTGCTCTTCACCTTTGGCATCAAGGTAAGTCACTTCCACTTCTTCGCCTTTGATTTCGCTACCTGTTACACGAGCGCCAACGCGAATGTCTAGACCTTGTTTTTTGAAGATCTTAGCCGCTTCTTTCGCTAGATCTTGGTCACATAGGCTTAGGAATTGATCTTGTGCTTCTAGTACGACTACTTCAGAACCTAGACGCTTCCATACAGAACCTAGCTCAAGACCGATTACACCAGCGCCGATTACGCCAAGACGTTTTGGCACTTCACGGAAATCTAGGGCACCTTCGTTATCAACAATGATGTCACCCGTGCGTGGTGCAGGTGGAATGTTCACTGGTACAGAGCCAGTCGCTAGAATCACGTTGTCCGCTTCAAATGTTTCAACAGAACCATCGTGCGCTGTGAATTCTACTTTTTTGTTTGAAAGTAGCTTACCGAAACCTTCAAAGCTGGTTACACCGTTTGCTTTGAATAGACCAGCGATACCGCCAGTCAATTGGTTAACGATTTTGTCTTTGCGATCAATCATCGCATTCACGTCCATTGATACGCCATCAATGCCGATACCGTGTACAGAGAATTCTTCCTTCGCATCGTGGTATTTGTGCGAAGAATCCAATAGTGCTTTAGAAGGGATACAACCTACGTTCAAACATGTACCACCTAGTTTTGGATTGTTGTCTTTATCCAACCACTTTTCGATACATGCTGTTTTTAGACCCAATTGTGCAGCACGAATCGCCGCTACATAACCACCTGGGCCACCACCAATTACGATAACATCAAATTTATTAGACATAGGGTTTATCCATTGTTGTTTGCTAGGGCGTTATGCGCCCTAGCAAGTTATTTCTCTTATCCACAGAAGTGGGTGCAATTACTTAGATTTCAAGCAGTAGACGTGCTGGATCTTCTAGTAGGTCCTTGATGGTTACAAGGAACTGCACCGCTTCTTTACCGTCAATCATACGGTGATCGTATGACAACGCTAGGTACATCATTGGCTGGATCACAACCTGACCGTTAACCGCCATTGGGCGCTCTTGGATTTTGTGCATGCCCAAGATTGCAGTTTGAGGTGGGTTAAGGATAGGCGTCGACATTAGGGAACCGAAGATACCGCCGTTGGTGATGGTGAATGTACCACCCTGCATATCTTCCATACCCAACTTGCCTTCACGACCACGAACAGCAAAGTCCATGATACCAGATTCGATGTCCGCAAGCCCCATCGCTTCCGTATTACGTAGTACCGGCACCATCAAACCACGGTCAGTCGATACCGCTACACCGATATCTTGGTAGCCATGGTACACCATGTCGTTACCATCAATCGATGCGTTCACTGCTGGGTAGCGTTTTAGTGCTTCAGTTGCCGCTTTTACAAAGAACGACATGAAGCCCAGTTTAGTGCCATTGTGAGTTTTCTGGAACAAGTCTTTGTACTTGCTACGCAGTTCCATCACTGGGCCCATGTTCACTTCGTTGTAAGTAGTCAACATCGCCGCTGTTTGCTGAGCTTCAACAAGACGCTTGGCAATGGTTGCACGTAGACGCGTCATAGGTACACGTTTTTCAACACGACCATCAGCACTCAATGGTGCAGGCGCTGCGGCTGGAGCCGCTTTCGCAGGCGCTGCTGCAGGTGCTGCTGCCGCTTTGTTCTTCACCGCTGCTTCAACGTCTTCTTTGGTAATACGACCGCCTTTGCCAGTGCCTTTTACTTGCGCTGCTGTTAGGCCTGCTTCCGCCAATGCTTTACGAGCCGCCGGACCCGCTACCGCATCTTCATCACCCGCTTCTTCTGCAACAGGTGCAGCAGCTTGAGGCGCAGCTGCTGGTGCTGCCGCACCACCTTCTGCACCAATGGCGAAGTTGGCTAGTACTTCAGAACTCAGTACCGTATCGCCTTCAGCTTTGACAATATCAGCGATCACGCCATCTGCTGGCGCTACGACTTCAAGTACCACTTTATCTGTTTCGATGTCGACGATGTGTTCATCGCGCTTACACGCTTCACCTGGCTGTTTGTGCCATGCTGCAACGGTACCGTCTGCAACAGACTCAGGGAATACAGGTGCTTTGATCTCAACCGTTTCTTTAGCTGATGCATCAGAGGCCGCTGCAGCCGGAGCATCGGCTTTGGCAGCAGGTGTTTCAGAAGCTTCTGCACCAGAGTCAAATGTTGCTAGGACCTCTGCGCTTAGGACAACGTCGCCCTCGCCTTTTAGAACTTCTTTTAGAACACCATCTGCTGGAGCAACCACTTCAAGCACAACTTTGTCGGTTTCAATGTCAACAATGTGCTCATCGCGCTTACATGCTTCGCCTGGTTGTTTGTACCAAGTAGCGACTGTGCCATCCGCTACAGATTCTGGAAAAGTAGGTGCTTTAATTTCAATACTCATTTTTTACCCTTATCTCTGACAGGCAGTGGTGCTAGCCGACAATCGCGTCGTTAACCAGCGCTTCTTGTTCTTCAACGTGTACGGACATGTAGCCTGCTGCAGGTGCTGCAGAAGACATACGACCTGCGAAGCGGATCTTCACTTCAGGATACAGTCTGTCTAACACACGACTCATACGGTGACGGTTGGCATGCCAAGCGCCTTGGTTCTTAGGCTCTTCTTGACACCAAATCAGCTCTTCAACATTTTTGTACGGCTCCAAGATCGCTTCAAAATCAGCGTATGGGAATGGGTACAATTGCTCAAGGCGGATAATCTCCACATCTTCTTTAGCCAATTCTTCGCGACGGTTGTAAAGGTCGTAGTAAACCTTACCGCTACAAAGTACCAAACGTTTAACATTTTCCGGCTGGATGTTTTCTGCGGCTTCTGGCAGAACCGTTTTGAAGCTACCTTCAGATAGGTCTTCCAACGTAGAGATTGCTTGCTTGTGGCGTAGCAAACTCTTCGGAGACATGATGATCAACGGACGTCGCATTGGACGAATCGCCTGACGACGCAAGATGTGGTAGATCTGCGATGGCGTCGTTGGTACACACACCTGGATGTTGTATTCCGCACACAACTGCATGAAACGTTCTAGACGCGCAGAAGAGTGCTCTGGACCTTGACCTTCGTAGCCGTGTGGCAACAACATTGTCAGACCACATAAACGGCCCCACTTGTGCTCACCACTGGTAATAAATTGGTCAATCACCACTTGCGCACCGTTCGCAAAGTCACCGAATTGCGCTTCCCACACGACTAGGCCTTTTGGCGAAGTGGTTGAGTAACCGTATTCGAACGCAAGAACCGCTTCCTCAGAAAGGTACGAGTCGTATAGATCCAGCGTTGGCTGGTCATCAGACAAGTGTTTCAGAGGAATGTAAGTGCTGCCGTCTTTTTGGCTATGAACCACAGCGTGACGGTGCGAGAACGTACCACGACCAGAGTCCTGACCCGTAATACGGATTGGGTAACCTTGCTCAAGTAACGTTGCAAAAGCCAGTGTTTCCGCATAACCCCAGTTGATTGGCATGGCACCAGCGGTCATTTTGTCACGATCTTCATAGATCTTCATAACCTGACGTTGAACCACAACTCCATCAGGGATTGCCGTTGTTTTCTTAGCCACATCCTGCAGTTGAGCCAATGGGTAAGTCGTATCGCCCTCATCGGTCCACTCAACACCTAGATAAGGTTTCCAATCAACAAACAGCTCAGAGTTGGATTCAAGCACCAAGCTCTTCGCAACGTGACGACCATTATCAAGGTCTTCACGGTTTTCATTCACCAACTCATCCGTTTCCGCTTCGCTAATAATACCGCTAGCGATCAACGCTTCTGCGTACTTAGTACGAGTGGTTTTCATCTTATTGATGACTTTGTACATCAGCGGCTGAGTACCAGATGGCTCATCCGTTTCGTTGTGACCACGACGGCGGTAACACACCATGTCGATGACCACATCACGACCGAATTCGTAACGGTAATCCAGTGCCAGTTGTGTCACGAACAATACGGCTTCTGGATCATCACCATTGACGTGGAAGATTGGCGCTTGAATCATTTTCGCAACGTCGGTTGCGTATTCAGTTGAACGCGAGTCTTCTTGACGGTTAGTGGTAAAGCCCACTTGGTTGTTCACTACGATGTGCACCGTACCGCCTGTTTTGTAGGCACGTGTTTGCGACATCTGGAAGGTTTCCATCACCACGCCTTGACCAGCGAATGCGGCATCACCGTGGATGGAAATTGGCACAACCGTCTTACCTGTCTTATCTTGGCGACGATCTTGGCGAGCACGTACCGAACCTTCGACTACCGGAGAAACGATCTCAAGGTGAGATGGGTTGAACGCTAGTACAGTGTGAACTTCACCGCCTGCTGTCATCACGTTAGATGAGAAACCTTGGTGGTATTTTACGTCACCAGATGTATTGACAAGCTTCTTACCTTCGAACTCGTCAAACAGGTCTTTAGGGTTCTTACCTAAGGTGTTCACCAAGACGTTTAGACGACCACGGTGAGCCATACCGATGACCACTTCTTTGGCGCCTAGTGCACCAGAGCGTTGAATCAGTTCGTTCACCATTGGGATCAAGCTTTCGCCACCCTCAAGGCCGAAACGTTTCGCACCTGGGTAACGGCTGGCTAGGTATTTTTCTAGACCTTCTGCTGCCGTTAAACGCTCAAGCAATGCTTTGCGAGTTTCTTCTGAATAATCTGGGCGTGAACGTACCGATTCCACACGTTGCTGCAACCAAGCCTTTTCTTGGGTATCAACAATGTGCATGAATTCATAGCCGACGGAGCCACAGTAAGTTTTTTCTAGCTCAGCAATCATGTCCTTAAGCGGCATGTTTTCTTGATTGAAAAATAGTGAGCCAGTATTAAAAGAAGTATCTAGATCGGCACCGGTTAATTGGTGGAAACCTAAATCAAGGTCAGCAACCTTTTCTCGTTTCTGCAAACCAAGTGGGTCCAGATTAGAGTGTTGATGGCCTCGAACGCGGTAAGCGTTAATAAGTTGAAGAACGTTGATTTGCTTTTGCTCGTGCTCTGAGCTAGCTGCGACACCTGTAGAAACAGGAATATTGCGGAACTTGTTTTTACCAAGTTCTAAGAATTGTTGTTGAATAACGGAGTGAGGAAGATCGGTTGACTGCGCTTCACTAACTCTCGGCAACTGATCAAAACATTTCCGCCATTCTTCCGATACTGAGTTGGGGTCAACTAAGTAGCTCTCAAACAGCCCCTCAACATATTCAAGGTTGCCCCCTGAAAAGTGAGAAGTGCTCCATAGCAACTCCATCAAACTTTCATGCATTCTCGATCACCCTTTTATGTTCGAGCCAGCTATCACCGTGACGCGATAACTCAAATTTTCATTCTGGTTAAACTAATCAGTGAATAGTCGCCAGGTTATTATTTACTTTTTTACTAAACGACACTTAAACAGTCCAATTTTAAAGCACAGCTGCCTTACTTCTCAGTAATAAATGGGGCTATTTAGTGTTTTTTCACGTACAGATATTCCCTGTCATGAAAAACTAAATTCTTCGCAACTCATATTATGTATGGTTTCAATGTTGCGCTGGAAACCGGTGTCAAAGCAGCTTCTATTCTATAGAAGCTGCTTTGCGATGTACCATTATAAAAACAGTACGGGTCTTTCAAATATCAGGTCGCACGCTGAATCAGCATGGTACGAATATTACCGATCGCTTTAGTCGGATTCAGACCTTTAGGACATACGTTGACACAGTTCATGATGCCATGGCAACGGAATACGCTAAATGGATCATCAAGATCACCTAGACGCTCTTGCGTTGCTGTATCACGACTATCGGCCAAGAAACGGTAAGCTTGAAGCAAACCAGATGGACCGATGAACTTGTCTGGGTTCCACCAGAAAGACGGACAAGCCGTTGAACAACATGCACACAAGATACACTCGTATAGACCATCAAGCTTCTCACGCTCTTCTGGACTCTGCAAACGTTCAATCGCTGGCGCTGGCGTATCGTTGATCAAGAATGGCTTGATCTTTTCGTACTGCTTGTAGAACTGGCCCATGTCCACAACTAGGTCACGAACCACTGGTAGACCTGGTAGTGGGCGCAGCACAAGCTTGTTGTTTTTCGCCGCTGCCGACACTGGCGTAATACACGCTAGACCGTTTTTGCCAGACATGTTCATACCGTCAGAACCACACACACCTTCACGGCATGAGCGACGGTAAGAAATGCTTGGATCTTGTGCTTTAAGTAGGTTCAGCACATCAAGCACCATCAAGTCTTTACCTGCTGGCAGCTCGATTTCAAAATCCTGCATGTAAGGCGCGTCGTCCTTCTCAGGATTGTAACGATAGATACTCACTAACATCGACATAACTCCTTAGTATGAACGAATTTTCGGTGGGAAAGCTTCCATAGTTTTCGGCGCAAAGTTCACATCGCGCTGGGTCACTTTCTTCGTTGCTGGATGGAACAGTGAGTGTTTCAACCAGTTTTCGTCGTCACGTTCAGTAAAGTCATTACGAGCATGCGCACCACGACTCTCTTTACGGAATTCCGCAGGAATCGCCGTTGCTTCCGCAACCTCTAGCAAGTTCTCAAGCTCAAGCGCTTCAATACGTGCTGTGTTAAATGCTTGGCTCTTATCTTCAAGGTGTAGATTCTCAACGCGCTTGCGAAGCTCTTTAAGCTGCTCAAGACCTTTCTGCATTGAAGGACCTTCACGGAATACACCGAAGTATAGCTGCATGATTTTCTGAAGCTCTGCACGAACTTCAGCAACCGATTCACCACCCGTTGAGCTGTTAAGACGATTTAGACGAGACATCGCTTTTTCAACGTCAGTGTCACTAGCGGCCATTGAGTCGAAACCTTCATCAAGAGATTTCTTAACCTGTAGACCTACCGCACGACCAAATACCACCAAGTCTAGTAACGAGTTACCACCTAAGCGGTTAGCACCGTGTACCGATACACTCGCGATCTCACCACAAGCGTAAAGGCCTGGGATAATAACGTCTTCGCCTGCATCATTTTGCAATAGCGCTTGACCACCGATATTTGTCGGTACACCACCCATCATGTAGTGACAAGTTGGTACCACTGGAATCGGCTCTTTCACTGGATCAACGTGCGCAAAGGTACGTGAAAGCTCTAGGATACCTGGTAGACGTTTGTTTAGCGTCTCTTCACCTAGGTGATCCAGTTTTAGAAGTACGTGGTCACCATTTTCACCACAGCCACGACCTTCAAGGATCTCAAGAATCATTGAACGTGCCACTACGTCACGACCAGCAAGGTCTTTCGCGTTTGGTGCGTAACGTTCCATGAAACGTTCGCCGTCTTTGTTGATTAGGTAACCACCTTCACCACGACAGCCTTCTGTAACAAGCGTACCCGCACCGTAAATACCGGTTGGGTGGAATTGCCACATTTCCATGTCTTGCATTGGCACGCCAGCACGAAGCGCCATACCAACACCGTCACCAGTGTTAATGTGTGCGTTAGTTGTAGACTGGTAAATACGACCAGCACCACCTGTCGCTAGCACAGTCGCTTTCGCTTTAAGGTAAACCACTTCACCCGTTTCAACACAGATAGAAACGGCACCAACGATTGCGCCTTCAGAGTTTTTCACCAAATCAACCGCGTACCATTCGTTGAAGAATGTGGTACCGCCTTTTAAGTTAGCTTGGTATAGCGTGTGTAGCAGTGCGTGACCGGTACGGTCCGCTGCGGCACAAGTACGTGCTGCTTGACCACCTTTACCGAAGTCTTTTGATTGACCACCAAAAGGACGTTGGTAAATACGGCCATTTTCTTTACGAGAGAATGGTAGACCCATGTGCTCAAGCTCAAATACCGCTTGTGGACCTACAGAACACATGTATTCGATAGCGTCTTGGTCACCGATGTAATCAGAACCTTTAACGGTATCGTACATGTGCCAACGCCAATCGTCATTTGGGTCTTCACTTGCGATCGCACAAGTAATACCACCTTGCGCTGATACAGTGTGTGAACGAGTTGGAAATACTTTTGTGACACACGCAGTGTTTAAACCAGATTCAGTCAACTGAAGTGCCGCACGCATACCTGCGCCACCACCACCAATTACAATGGCATCAAAAGAAATAGTACGAATATTAGCCATTACTTACAGCCCCCAAAGAACCTGAACACCCCATACGACATAGATAAACATTACTAAGCCACATAGAGATTGAAAGAAGAAACGAACGCCTGTTGCTTTGATGTAGTCAGTTGAAATTGACCACAAGCCGATCCATGAGTGGATACCAACAGATAGCAACGCAAGTAGAGAGAAAATACGCATTGAAGTCATTTCAAATAAACCACTCCACTGTTCGTACGTTAGCCCTGGATTAAGTAGCAAGTAAGCGATAATAAAGACACTGTATACCGCCAAAACCAATGCAGAAATACGCTGCATCATCCAGTCATACAGACCTGAACGGCCAAAGCTAGTAATTTGAGTTACCATATCCATACCCCTGCTAGTAGAATCAGAACAACAGCGATCACTAGGTTCGCTTTCGCCGCCATGCGGCCACTTTCAAGTTCTTCGAAATGTCCCATATCCATAAACAAGTGCTTAACACCCGCTACGAAGTGGTACATCAGCGCTGAAACGACACCCCAAACGACAAATTTTGCTAGAAAATTGTTTTGTAGCACCTCTACCACTTGATCAAAACCTTGCTGTGAAGACAATGACATATCAAACGCGTAGAACAGGAATACCAAGCCTACAAATAGGATGATACCGGTCACACGGTGAAGGATAGAGACAATTGCGGTTACGGGCATTGATATTGTGGAAATATCAAGGTTGACTGGTCTTTTTTTGTTCACGACTCTTTACACCATTTTATTTGATTGAATGGTCAATCACGACCCAAATTCTATTGTCACCTTTATCCTACGTTTAAAAACGTACAAAAGGTTTACATAGGCCTCCTTGAAAATCCCATCGATTTGCAAGCGACATTGGCACATGCGACTCAAACTTGCCAAATAACACCGACAAATCAATGAAATCATCGGGTCGCAATTATAGACTAGGCCAAAAACCTAAGACAAATAGACAGAACGCAGGCTTTCTGATGGTCGTCATTCACAAAATGAATGGAGCCATAAACAAAAGCAATAATGGTATAAAATTACAGTTTTCTACCCTTCCAGAATTACTACATAACTCTTAATAATCATAAACTTAACAAAAAATAGAGTGAATTTCGTGCACCCCACCCCCACAATCTTGTTACAAATTTACAAAGAAATTACTAGGATCTATTAAGCAGTAAAAAATTTGTCTAATTGACTTTGTAACCCCTAAGAAAGTATTTTTTCCGCACCTTCTGGGCCAGGAGAGCTAATTCAAGGCTCTTTGCCCCCGGACCAGAGTACGAAGGAGACCAAAAATGGCTGACAAAAAAGCTCGCATAACGGTAGACGGTATCGATCAAACGATTGAACTTCCTGTATTAACAGGCACTGCAGGACAAGACGTGATAGATGTAAGAACATTAGGTTCTCATGGCGTCTTTACTTATGATCCTGGCTTCATGTCTACTGGCTCATGTGAATCTGCAATCACCTATATCGATGGTGACGCAGGCGTGCTTCTACATCGCGGTTACAAAATTGCCGATCTAGCACAACACTCAGATTACCTAGAAACGTGTTACCTACTTCTATACGGAGAACTGCCTACAGCAGAGCAAAAAGCAGAATTCGTAGTAACAGTTAAAAACCACACCATGGTGTCAGAATCGATGCAGAAGTTCCTAGATGGCTTCCGCAACGATGCTCACCCAATGGCAGTAATGGTAGGTCTAGTGGGTGCGATGTCTGCGTTCTACCAAGATCACATGGACATCACTGATCCTAAGCACCGTGAAATCGCTGCATTCCGCTTGATTTCAAAAATGCCAACTCTTGCAGCAATGTGTTACAAGTACTCTAAAGGTCAACCGACCATGTACCCACGTAACGACCTTAGCTACGCAGAAAACTTCCTGCACATGATGTTTGCAACACCATGTGAAGAATACAAAGTTAACCCTGTATTCGCCAAAGCTATGGACCGCATCTTTATCCTACACGCGGACCATGAGCAAAACGCTTCGACTTCTACAGTACGTTTGGCAGGCTCTTCTGGCGCTAACCCATTCGCCTGTATCGCAGCCGGCATCACAACGCTTTGGGGCCCTGCTCACGGTGGTGCGAACGAAGCAGTACTAACCATGCTGGAAGAAATCGGTGATGAGTCAAACATCGACGAGTTCATCGCCAAAGCGAAAGACAAGAACGATCCGTTCCGTCTAATGGGCTTCGGCCACCGCGTTTACAAGAACTTCGATCCACGTGCCAAAGTGATGCGTGAAACCTGTGATCAAGTCCTTGCAGAACTCGGCCAGTCTGACGATCCTATGCTGAAAATTGCTAAGCGTCTTGAGCAAATCGCTCTAGAAGACCCTTACTTTGTTGAACGTAAGCTATACCCGAACGTAGATTTCTACTCAGGTATCATCATGAAGGCGATCGGCATTCCAACGTCTATGTTCACCGTAATCTTTGCCATGTCACGTACCGTTGGCTGGATTTCGCACTGGAATGAAATGATTGGTGGCGCCTACAAAATCGGCCGTCCACGCCAGCTTTACGTGGGTCACACTGAACGTGAATACCCAACAGATAAGTAAGTAACAGCTCTAAAAAAAGCGGCCATAGGCTAATGCTGTTCACTTAAGGATTGAATTTAATTGAATAGCCCCAGAAAATCCGATTAAGCATTCTTAATCGGATTTTTTTGTGTCTATTCAACAGCTCTTACTTAGTATCGATGAACTTCATTCCTTTTCGGACAACTCAACGTTTACTCAA
>NZ_FLOC01000015.1 GCF_900089755.1 Marinomonas aquimarina
AACAGTGGCTAAACAATCTATGACAACGGAGTGGTAGTTCAGTTGGTTAGAATAC
The DNA here is from genome assembly GCF_900089755.1 of Marinomonas aquimarina. Classification (GTDB taxonomy): domain Bacteria; phylum Pseudomonadota; class Gammaproteobacteria; order Pseudomonadales; family Marinomonadaceae; genus Marinomonas; species Marinomonas aquimarina. Next base: position 56 of record NZ_FLOC01000015.1, read on the forward strand.
CTGCCTGTCACGCAGGGGGTCGCGGGTTCGAGTCCCGTCCATTCCGCCACTTACTTTTAATGAGAAGTAAGTTGGTAAGCAGTACCATCATTATGATGGGTGTGTAGCTCAGTTGGGAGAGCGTCGCCCTTACAAGGCGAATGTCGGGAGTTCGAACCTCTCCACACCCACCATATCCTTCAGCAAACCTTTCTTCTTCAGTCATCTTCAATCTGTCTCTTCTTAATATTCTCTCCTGAGGATTAAAATCCAGCATGCTTGTCGTTTGTCTGGACAAATCTAGCCCAACTCTGTATTAATACTGTTTATTTAAACAGTGCTTCGCTATGCCGCCTATTCAGCCACAAAAGAAGATCATTCATATTGATATGGACGCCTTTTTTGCATCGGTCGAAATGCGTGATTACCCAGAATATCGTCATATCCCGCTTGCTGTCGGTGGCAGTGAAAAACAACGCGGTGTGATCAGTACCTGTAATTATGAAGCGCGCCAGTACGGTGTTCGCTCAGCTATGTCAACGGCATGGGCGAAGAAGTTATGTCCTCATCTCACGGTGGTCCCTGGTAGGATGCAAGTCTATCGGGATGTGTCTCAGAAAGTACGCGCCATCTTTGCACGCTATACCGATTTAATCGAGCCGCTGTCTTTAGATGAAGCCTATTTAGATGTCTCTGACTGTCAGCAGCTGCATGGCTCAGCGACCTTGATTGCCGAAGCCATTAGGCATGACATTCGTGCAGAGCTAAATCTAACGGCTTCTGCTGGGGTGGCCCCAATTAAGTTTCTTGCCAAAATTGCTTCGGATATGAACAAACCGGACGGCCAGTTTGTAATTACGCCAAATGAGATGCAAGACGTTATTGACTCACTACCGCTGGAGAAAATACCCGGTGTTGGTAAAGTCAGTTTAGAAAAACTTCAGCAAGCCGGTTTCTATGTTTGCTCGGACATTCGCAACAGCGACTATCTGACTCTGACGAGACGCTTTGGTCGTCTCGGTGAGTCGTTGTGGCATCGCAGTCATGGCATAGATCAAAGAGAAGTGACCCCCCATCGACAACGTAAATCAGTGGGAGTGGAAAGAACCTTTGCCCACAACATTTTTAGCTTTGATGAATGTTGGCAAATCATTGAGCAGAAGCTCTATCCAGAGTTATGCCAACGCCTCGAAAAGGTGTCGCCCGATAAGTCGATCACCAAACAAGGTATTAAGGTTAAGTTCGCAGACTTCCAGTTGACGACCATTGAACATGTCCACGGCCAGTTAGATTTAGACTATTTTCGTGATCTCTTACAGCAGGTTTTGACGCGCCAAAATGGTCGTGAAATTCGTCTGTTGGGCCTGCATGTGATGCTAAAACCAGACCTAGCGTTGAAACAGCTCTGCCTAGATTTGTCATAGTTCAAATTCACTTACAGCGTTGCTTTCTGTCCCTATTTATTTTCTCAAAGTGTGTACCTGTCTCAGCGCTATCTTCAGCACTAACATGACGGGGTTTTATGACGCTAAATGAGGAATCAAAATGGGGTTGGATTTGGTCACTGTCTGGGGGCTTATACTGGCTTTCGGGCTGATGGTGTACGTTTTATTGGATGGCTTTCATTTGGGGGTAGGGCTACTCGGTTTTACCGTGCATAGTCCGCAGCAAAGAGGAAATCTAGTTGCGTCTCTCGCGCCCGTCTGTGGTGCGAATGTCGCTTGGTTAATCCTATGCAGTATCGGTCTGATGGTGGCTTTTCCATTGGCTGCCGCGCTGCTGCTGGACGCGCTCTATATACCTGTATTGATCATGCTTGCCGCTTTGGGGCTTCGTAATCTGGCGTTTCATGGCCTGTTAAAGACCTCTCAGGCATATAGTCATTCATGGCAGCTGTTATTTAGTGCCAGTGCCTTGATCGCAACCTTTAGCCAAGGCGCGATGATAGGGGCCGTATTGCAAGGCGTGTCGATCGAGCAGCAAACTTATATCGGTGGTGCTTGGGATTGGCTGACTTGGTTCAGTGTATTGACCGGCGTGTGCCTAATGCTCACCTACGCCTTACTGGGCGCAACCTGGCTATTAGCCACCAACAAGGACCAAGGTTTTAGTGAGCAAATGCGCCACTACTCACATCATTTGTTGGTTTGGCTGGGCTATGCGGTCATGAGTTTACAGCTAGTGATTCCATTTTTGACGCCAGAGCTTAGACAGCGTTGGCTGGGACTGCCGAATTTCTTCTATATGGGGTTTGTGCCCATGTTAGGGTTAATGGCATTCGTATGGGCCTATTATGTGATCCGCTTTTCTAAATGGCGGGTTTGGCCACTAGGCATAGTGCTAATGTTTTTAGGAACGGTCTACTTTATGCTGATCACCTGTCTTTGGCCGGCCATCATTGCGCCTGATATCACGCTCCATAGGGCGGCAGCAGCAGAGTCGAGTTTGATGCTCTACTTGTGGGGAGCCGTTATCCTGGTATCGGCTTTGTCTGGCTACTTATATTGGGCATATCAAGCGTTTTATGTGCAAGGGCGAAGGGTGAGCCGCTACCATAGCTAAGTGGTTATCGAGCCCATTAGGGCTCGTCCTTAAGTAACGTGTGAAACAGTAACTGGAGCGCACTTCTGCGACCTTCTGTTAACGGTTGCGAAAAACTTAAACGCATATGGTTGCGGTACAAACCATGGGCAGAGAAAAGGGCGCCGGGGGTTAATACAACGCCCTTTTCTAGCAAGGACGGGTAGCTTTTCTGAGTGTCTATGTGTTCTGGCAGCTCAACCCAGCAGCTTAAGCCTCCCTGAGGACGGCTAAATTTAATGGCTTGGCCCCAGCCCCGCTTCAATTCAGTCAGCAGTTGATCACTTTGTTCTTTAAGTTGTTGCCGATATTGATTCGCGTGCCGCTTAAAATGCCCCTGATGAATAAACGCCGCTAAGCCCTGCTGGATAGCTTGTGGGCTGGCGAGTTGCGTGATCAGTTTTAGCTGAACAATTTTGGCATGCAAGCGGCCCCCAGCGATCCAGCCCATACGCAGTTCACGGGATAAACACTTGGAAAATGAACCACACAAAATGACACGGCCTTGTGTGCACTCACTTTTGATGGCAGGACAGGGACCGTTTTGAAAGCCTAGTTCGCCATAAATGTCGTCTTCGATAATATAAAAATCGTGCTGATTCGCCAGCATTAGCAAGGCTTTCATGTTCGCCACAGGCATTTTTGAACCTGTGGGCGTATGGAAGTTTGGTGTGACAATGCACGCTTTAATGGGCCAGTGTTGAATCTTAGCTTCAAGCTCAGCGATATCTAACCCTGTGTTCGAGTCGGAGGGGATTTCAATCACGTTCAGCCCTAATTGCTCCAATTGCTGTAACACACCATAAAAGGCAGGGGATTCAATCGCTACGGTATCTCCCGCCTGACAAGAAGCCATCAAGGCAAGAAACAGCGCATGCTGGCAGCCACTGGTAATACACAGATCCTCGGCGTTCATCGGCGTGTTGCGCTGGCGATAGAGGTCCACAATTGCTTGACGTAAACCTGCGTAGCCTTTTGGCTCATCGTAATAGTACGCTTTTTGCTCAGGGTGAGTGCGAGACGACTTAGCAATCATACGATTCAGTGTGATCAGGTGTTGCGACACTGGCGTTGAACCATCGCTCGGAAGAATGTCGAATGCCGCACTGCGGGACATGATATCGCGGAAAATATCTGGCACGTTGACGGGCGCGGGGACAGAGGGGGTGGATACCTTGCGCGGCAGATCAGTGTATGACATGCCTTCGGCGACGAAATAGCCTGATTTAGGCACGGCGTACACCAGTTGGTCCGCCTCTAACTTATGCAGGGCATGCACTACCGTTGCTTTAGACAAAGTGTGTTGCTGACACAAGGTTCTGACAGAGGGGAGCTTTTCACCCACTTGGTATCTGCCGGCTTGAATCTGTTGGCGCAGCAAGACTTCTAGAGCCTGATAGCGAAACGCTGACATGGCGACCTCCTAAATGGTTTAACTGGGCATATTTTATCGTATTTTATTTATAATAATGCGTTTCTGTCCCGATTTTGTGGCCGCGTAATTATGCCACAATCCTTTACTATGACTTCTTAAGACGACGCTTGATTGGCAAGCCCACCATATAAGGACTGTATTATGAATGTTGCCGGCAAATCTTTGCTGTTATCGATGGCTCTTTTTGCTTACCACAGTGCATACGCCACCAGTCAGGTCGCCGATGCCTATGCGCCGGAAGCGCAAGGCGAGCTTCAGCAAAAGAACTTAGTAGAAGCCAAGCAGTTCATGGTGGCTGCGGCGAACCCAAAAGCGGTTGAAGCCGGCTATGCCATCTTAAAGCAGGGCGGCTCTGTAATGGATGCTTATGTGGCGGTACAGTCAGCTTTAGGGCTTGTAGAGCCCCAGTCGTCGGGCTTAGGCGGTGGTGCTTTTGCGGTGTATTACGATGCCCAGCAGAAAAAACTGACTACTTTTGATGCGCGTGAAACCGCGCCTCAAGCAGCCACACCAGAATTATTTCAACACCAAGATGGCACGCCCTATCAGTTTTATGATGCGGTCATTGGGGGCCGCTCGGTGGGCACGCCGGGCACGGTGGCACTGATGGAAACCCTACATAAGACGAACGGCAAATTGCCTTGGACGCGTCTGTTTCAGTCAGCCATCGAGTTGGCCAATCATGGCTTTGCAATCTCACCAAGGATGGCGGGGGCCATCGCTAACAGTAAAGAGTCCCTAGCGCGCTACCCTGACACAGCAGCCTATTTCTTGGATGCCAAGGGAGCGCCTAGGGCAGCAGGCTTTGTGCTCAAAAATCCTGCTTACGCACGTACTTTGACCCGTATTGCCCAATCTGGCGCTGAGGCCTTTTATCACGGCGCCATCGCAGAAGACATCGTCCATGCGGTGCGTTCTGTCTCCGATAATCCAGGTGTTTTATCCTTGTCTGACTTTATGTTGTATAAAGTCAAAGAGCGCGAGGCCACGTGTTTGCCATATGAGCAATACGCTATCTGTGGTATGGGGCCACCTAGCTCGGGCGCACTCACGGTTGGCCAGATACTAGGGATGACAAAACATTTTGACCTGTCAGCCATGGGGCCAACCTCGCCTAAAGCTTGGCAGATTATTGGCGATGCGTCGCGATTAGCCTTTGCCGATCGGGGGCGTTATATCGCTGATACCGATTATGTGCCCATGCCCGAAGGCTTGTTGGAGGATGACTATCTCGCAGCGCGCGCTACATTAATCACCCCAGGCAAAGCCTTAACAAGTGTGTCGGCAGGGGAGCCCCGCTGGGAGCAAGCCATTGCGTTGGCCGATGACCAAGCCATTGAATTCCCGAGCACCAGTCATATCTCAATTGTAGATGCCGAGGGCAATGCCTTATCTGTGACGACAACGATTGAAAATGGTTTTGGCTCACGTGTTATGAGCAACGGTTTTCTACTCAATAACGAATTGACGGACTTTTCATTTGCCGCCCATCGGAATGGATATCCAATTGCCAATCGTTTAGAGCCTGGTAAACGTCCTCGTTCCTCCATGGCGCCGACCATCGTCATGAAAGACGGTAAACCCTATATGGTGGTGGGATCGCCTGGGGGCAGTCGAATCATTGGCTATGTGTCAAAAGCGCTGATTGCCCACTTAGAGTGGGGGATGGACATGCAGCAAGCGATTTCCTTACCGAATATGCTCAATCGTTTTGGCACCTATGATGTGGAAAAAGGCACATCAGCGGAGGCTTTGGTGCCAGCATTAGAAGCGATGGGGTATAAGGTCTCAGTCACGAACCTGAATTCTGGGCTGCAGGGAATCCTGATCGAGGACGGCAAACTTTATGGTGGCGCTGATCCCCGACGTGAAGGTATGGTGCTTGGGGACTGATAGCAAAAAAACGAGCTCATAGGGGGCTGAGCTCGGTAACGGTGTTGCCAATCAAACAGGAGATGGTCTGGGCTGCTTAAGTGCAGTGTCAGCTAAGCTGATATTTTTCGGTGAGCTCTGCCTCAGGAATGGGGCGACTGTAGAAATAGCCCTGCATGATGGGACAGCCCATTTCACTGAGCTTCTCGGCATGCTCCTCACTTTCGACACCTTCAGCCACCACCGAAAGCTTAAGGCCATTCGCCATCTGGATAATGGCCGCGATGATGGTGAGGTTGGTGGCATCGTGAAGCATGTTTTTGACAAAGCTTTGATCGATTTTCAATGTGTCTAACGGAAAGTCTTTAATATAGGACAAGCTGGAGTAGCCGGTACCAAAGTCATCTAAGGCAATGTTTACACCGATTTCCTTCAGGTCGTGAATGAGTTGTTTGGCGTGTTCTATATTTTTCGCCAGTACACTTTCGGTCAGCTCAATCTCGATTAAGTTTGGGTTGACGTCAGTGCTCTCAATGACGCTTTTTACTGTATCGATAAAGTGCTTGTCCTCGAACTGTACGGTAGAAACGTTAATGGCGACAGACAGCTGGTGGCCACGTTGTTGCCAGCGGGCAGCTTGCGAGCAGGCTTGATAGAGAATGTGCTCCCCTAAGGGAATAATAAGGCCTGTTTCTTCTGCGATCGGGATGAAATCACAGGGTGAGATCAGCTGGTTGTCATGATTGCGCCATCGAACTAGGGCTTCGACTCCCAAGATTTGTTGGGTGTTGGTATTCACCTTGGGCTGATAATGAATTTCAAAACACTGGCGATCGTTCTTGGAACTTAGAGCTTTTTCCAGCTGATGCTTGAGCTGCAGCTTTTTTTCTAACTGATCATTGTAAAAACTGTATTGGTTTTTACCGGCGGCTTTCGCAGAAAACAGGGCGGACTCAGAGTGACGATAAAGCTCGTCTAAATCTCGGCTGTCTTCTGGATAGATGGAAACCCCGATGCTGGCTGAGATCTTGAGCTTCTCGCCACGGGCTTCCCATTGTGAATTGAAAATCTTTTCGATTAGATGAATGTGACGGGTGACCTCAATACTGCTGTTGAGGTCGGATAATAGAATTAAAAACTCATCTCCGCCTGGTCTAAACAGATTGCCGTCTAGGCTTAAGTCTACCTGCAATTCATAGGCAATCTGCTGCAAGATCATGTCGCCAACTTCGTGCCCAACCAACTCGTTGACACCTTTAAAATCGTCAAGGTCGATCATGATCATAGCCACTTTCTGTGGGCGCCCGCGGGCTTTGTTAATGGCCTGTTGAGCACGATCTCTTAACAGTAAGCGGTTGGGTAAATCCGTCAATGGGTCATGTTGCGCCAAATGGGTCATTTTTATGGCCATGGCGCGTGCTTCACTGACATCATGGAAGACAATGATGGCCCCCGTGACCTTGCCTTCATGATTGCGAATCGGGGCAGCAGAGTCTTCTACGGAAATGCATTTTGTTTGCGATGAGCCAAGGCAGCAGTTCAATGCCATCCCGACAATTCGTTCTTCCTTTAAAGCCAATCTGATTGGATTTTTGTAAGGTGCACCAGAGTCAGCGTCGAACAACGGCATAACGGTTTCAATCGTTTGCCCTAGCGCATTGTGAAAGGACCAGCCTGTCATTTCTTCCGCAATCGGGTTTAAAAAGGTCACCAGTCCTTTGGTATCGGTGGCGATCACCGCATCACCTATCGAGCTCAGGGTGACCCTCATACGCTCCTTTTCATCAATTAACGATTGCTCTGCTAGCTTCCTCGCGGTGATGTCATGGATCAGGGTTAGAAAACCTTGCTCAGGGTTGTCGCTATCTCTTGGCACGATTTTGAGCTGCCCGATCAGCGGGGCTTCATCTAACGGATGGCAGTCAATGTCCATCGAGAAAGTTTTTTGGAGTGAGTTAAGATTACTCAAATCCCTGTAGGCCTGAGCTGGCAAAACTTCACTGATGTGCTGTCCAAGCATCTGAGTCGCTGCAGTGTTAAACCAATGGCCCTTGATATCATTACAATAAATGTTGTGGCCATCCCCATCCCAGTAGGCAACGAAGGCGGGTAGGGCATGCATCAGGTGGGTGATATCATCAGCGTTTTTTTGGATGCGTGCACTTTGTCGTTGCAGTGTAAGTTGGGTGTTCACACGAGCTTTGGTAATGGCAATATCGATGGGCTTGCTGATGTAATCTGCCGCGCCCATTTCCAGTGTTTTCAGCTCATGGTCGCCATCGTTGTGACTGGTAATAAATATAACTGGCGTGTCTTCATGCCCCGGCAAGGCTCTGATTTGTTGATAGGTTTCGTAGCCATCCATCTCAGGCATCTCAATGTCTAAGATGATGAGGTCTAGGGAGTCTTGTTGAGCAATACTGATCGCATCTCTGCCGCTGGTGGCGAAAAAGATGGTGGCCAGATCTTTGATGCTCTCATTCAAGATTTTCAAAATGGACGGTGAGTCGTCCGTGATTAAAATAGAAGGCTTTACTGTATCACTGTGAAACATCATCCTATCCTTGTTCCTATCACATGATGTTATGGCTCATCTGAGTGTAGCAGCTGACTTTAAAGAAGTATGGGGGATTTACAATTTGTTAAATAATAAGTTTATACAGGGCCGGGAGATCCTCTATCCTTAAATGACGTCGGTTTTATCTGTGTCATCCGAAGTTGTCACAGATCGCTAAATGAATAGATAGGAAGTCTTATGAAAGAAAGCACGCGATGGAAAGTTTTAGTGGCAGTCTTTATTGTTTTTACATTAGCGATTTCTTATTTTAACTACAGCTTTCAGTTTCATAAATTAACTAACGAGAGTAAAGCGAGTATAAGCGACGAGCTATCAGAGCACTCGCAAACGCTTCAATCCGAAGTTGACGAACTTACTGACGATCTGCATTTCTTGACCTCCGTGCCACCTATCAGCGGCATCATCCGCGCCACCGAGCAGGAGGACAGCATTGACCCATTGGACAACAGTACCTTAAGCACTTGGAAAAGACGCTTAGAACGCATTTTCCAAAGTTATATTTCTTCCCATGAACATGTCTATCAAATCCGCTTTATAGGTGTGGCCAATAATGGCTTGGAGTTAGTCAGAGTCGAACAAACAGGGCCCTCTGCACAGGTCATGCGTGGCAGCAAGCTTCAAGAAAAAAGCTCAAGGGATTATTTTCAGGAAATTACTTCTTTTAATAGCAAAGACATTTATATTTCGGATGTCAACCTGAACCGCGAGAGTGGTGTGATCCAAGTACCGCATAATCCGACGGTCCGTTTTGCGCAAAAAGTCTATAACGATGCTGGTAAACTGTTTGGTTTTATTATCTTAAATGTTAATGCTGATGGTTTGTTTCAGAAGATAATTAACAATACTAATCAATTCGACCAAATTTATATTACCAATCATAATGGCGAATTTCTGTTTGATCCGAATAATCGCTATGCCTTTAATTTTGAATTTGATGACAGTAACACTTGGCATGATATTTATCGCTCAGACGGGGCGATTGGCTTTTTAAGTGAGACTGATGAATACGGTCATACCACGACCACAGAAGGCATTGCATTAATGGCCGAAGTACCGTTAATGCAGGGGCGAAATGCTATTCAAATTCGTCTGTTTAAAGATACGCAGCACTTGTTTTACAGTGCTCTTACTAACACTGCTTATGGGTTTACGATCTTCATTGTCGGACTTTTTGTCTTCGTTGTGTTCTTTTTGGTTTACCGCAGTAAAAGCCGCAGCCAAGCGTTATTAGAAATCGAGCGCGCTCAAAATACCTCCATCATTGAAAGCAGCCAAGACGCCATTATTGGGGTGACCATGGATGGCAAGATTCGCGACTGGAACCCAAGTGCCAGTAAAATGTTTGGCTATCAAAAGGAAGAAGTACTGGGCCAATCGACTGATACGGTATTGTTGACGGAAGAGACCCTATCGGAAGAAAACCGAATACGTGAAGAGCTAAGGCAGGGGCGTCCGGTTAATCACTTTGAAACCACCCGTAGAACGAAAAATGGCACCAGTATCGAGGTCTCCATTTCGGCGTCACCGATATACGATGCCAATGGTGAGCTAGTGGGCGTCTCTAAGATTATTCGAGACATTACCGAGCAGAAGCGCATTTCTAAGCAACTAGAAGAGTTCAATCAGTCCCTAGAGCAGCAAGTGCGCGAGCGTACCGATGAACTGAATCGCACTTACACGCTGCAATCGGCGATACTTACCAACGCCACCTACCTGGTGATCGCGACGGATACTCAGGGGGTAATCACTCTATTAAACCCCTCTGCAGAAGCGCTATTAGGTTATAACGCTGACGATGTGGTCGGCAAAGAGACGCCACAACTGTTTCATTTAGAGTCGGAAGTACGCGCAAGGGCGGAAGAATTCAGTCAGGCTCTAGGTGAAACGGTGGAGCCGGGGTTTGATGTCTTTGTTGTAAAGAGCCAAAAAGGCCTGAGGAACGAACATGAATGGAGCTATGTATCAAAATCCGGCCAGAGCATTCCTGTCTACTTGGCTGTATCGGCGTTAACAGACAGCGCAGGTGAGATCATTGGTTACCTTGGTATTGCGGCGGATATTAGCGAATTGGTTGTACAGCGTAAGGAGTCTGAGGCGCTGAAAAGTCAGCTTACGACCGCAACCAATGTGGCCAATATTGGGATTTGGGGCTGGAATGCACAAACCAATGAGGTGTCATGGAGTGACATCATGTATCAACTTTATGATTTACCTAGCAGCGTCACCATCAGTTATGACAAATGGATCAGTTACATAATGGTAGAAGATCGGGCCCGTGTTATCGAGCATTTCCAGCAGCATCGACAGGGCGCTGAAGTGGCGGAAATTTGCTTTGATATTATCAGCGAAAAGGGCGCTCGAAAAACGATTCAGGCAGCGGCGACACAGGATTATAATCCTTTTGACGGGTCTACCCAGTTTGTTGGTATTAACCGTGATGTGAGTGATCAAGTGCAATATGAGAAAGCCTTGAGGCAAGCCAAGGAGATTGCTGACAATGCTAGCCGCACCAAATCGGAGTTTGTGGCCAATATGAGCCATGAAATCCGCACACCGATGAATGCGATCATTGGCCTGCTTGAGCTGCTACGTAAAACTGAACTTGATACCAAGCAGCTAGATTTTGTGATGAAGTCTGATGGGGCAGCAAGATCATTGCTCAATATTTTGAATGACATCTTGGATTTTTCAAAAGTGGAGGCCGGCAAGCTGGACATCGACCCTCATCCATTCAAGGTATTGGAGCTGTCCACTCATGTTGCGACCATTTTAACCTCTAACATCGGTGAAAAAGACATCGAACTGGTGGTCGATGTTGCCCCCAGTGTGCCCACGGTGATCACACTTGACTCACATCGACTGCAACAAATCGTCCTCAATATTGCCAGTAATGCGGTGAAATTTACGTCACATGGTGTGGTTTGCATCCACTTTTCTTGTCAACAACAAGAGGAGGGCCAGGAGTTAGTGATCGTCGTCAGCGACACTGGAATCGGCATTCCCAGTGCAAAACAAGAAAGAATCTTTGAAGCTTTCACGCAAGCGGAAACGTCAACTGTTCGTGAGTACGGTGGCACTGGGCTTGGTCTTGTTATTACCAAGATGCTGATTGAGCTAATGGACGGTCAACTGGTGCTGCAAAGTGAAGAAAATGTGGGCACGACCTTTACCGCTCGCATTCCATTTCAAGACTTCAACGAAGCACAGCCATTTCCTGTGCTCGAAAACGCCTTAAATGTGTTACTGATGGATGACCTGCCGCAGGCCCTGACCGCCGCAATGCATGCCGTGGAAATCTTAGGCTGGCATGCCGTGAGTGCTCAGGATCAAACACAACTGCTTGCTGAGTTGAACCGTGCCGCCCAAGCAGGGCAGCCGTTTGATCTTGTCATAATCGACTACGATATGCCTGCAGTATCTGGGGCTGAAGTAGTGACAGCGATTCGGCAACTAGCGCCTGAGGTGTTTGCAGGTCAAGTGTTTATGTTAACGCCACACAATAAAGCGCTCGACCTCATCAAGTTAAATGCAGAGGGTTGCTCAGTCGATGCAGTGTTAGACAAACCCCTCACTCCCGCCAGCCTACTGCAGAATTACGTCGATCTGACATTACTCGAGTCTCAACGAGAAGCCGCGCAAGAGCGACAAAAGCCTCTTGAGGGCATTGATATCCTGCTGGTCGAGGACAATGCCACTAACCAATTAGTGGCCCGCGAGATACTGCAGTCTGAAGGGGCAAAGATCACAATCGCGGTCAATGGAGAGGAAGCGGTTGCTTGGGTTAAAGAGTATCCAGACCAATTTGATCTCCTGTTAATGGACATTCAAATGCCGGTCATGGATGGCTATGAAGCCACTCGAATTATTCGAGAGACGTTACACAGGGAGGAATTGCCTATCCTTGCCATGACGGCAAACGCCTTAGCAACCGACAAAGCGAAGGCATTGGAGCAAGGTATGAATGGTCACATCAGCAAACCTTTCAATACCGCGTCTTTGATCAACATGATCTTAGTTCAAGTGAAAGGGGAAGAATACTCGCCAACGCCCCGTCTTGAGCAAGCACGACCTGCGCCATTAGACAGTGTAACTGAGCCAAGAGCAGGGGAGTCCGCTTTACTGAATGTCGAGGCTGCGTTACAGCGGCTAAATCATATGCATGCACTGTATTTGCAGGCGTTAGATGCATACATACAAGACTCTGAAGCGATTTTAAGTCAGGTGCCGGAGTACGTATCTGAGCAGAATAAGCAGGATACCTGTGAACTCTTGCATGCATTTAAGGGAACGTCTGCCACCGTTGGCGCGGAGCGTTTAGCCGAATTGCTTAAAACCTTAGAAGGGCAATTAAAGCAAAACCAATATTCTCTGTATGCCGAGTCCATGGCCGAGATACAGTACGTTCATTTGCAAACACTGGAGCTCGCGCAGCAATACCGCCAACAAGCCGACGCCACTCAGGAACCTTCTGCAAGAACTGGTTTATCAAAGGTGCACGCCCCTCAGATCCGGACGCTTTATGAATTACTGAAGGCCAACAATATGGAAGCCATTCATGCCTTTGAGCAATTGCACTGTATGGTCTCAAGCGAGGTACTAGAGGAAATTCGTGACATGGTACACGGCTTGAACTTCAAGCGGGCAGCCGACACGTTAGCGCGGCGACTGGAAATCAGTGCCTGAAACTCGCTTATAAAAGGCTGCCAACCGCTCAGATAACCGTGCAATAAGAGGGGATATCTGAGTTCTTGAGTTGTACGTATTTTAACCGACTGATTATTAACGAATTAATTTTCACAAAGAGGTTGTGTTAAAGAAAAGTTTCCCTATAATACGCACAATCTTCTGACGCAGACGTTTGTTTGTGTTGAGGTTAGGAGCGGTAGTTCAGTTGGTTAGAATACCTGCCTGTCACGCAGGGGGTCGCGGGTTCGAGTCCCGTCCGTTCCGCCACTTACTTTTAATGAGAAGTAGGCAGGCATCAATACCATCATTATGATGGGTGTGTAGCTCAGTTGGGAGAGCGTCGCCCTTACAAGGCGAATGTCGGGAGTTCGAACCTCTCCACACCCACCACTTATAGAACAGTGGCTAAACAATCTATGACAACGGAGTGGTAGTTCAGTTGGTTAGAATACCTGCCTGTCACGCAGGGGGTCGCGGGTTCGAGTCCCGTCCATTCCGCCACTTACTTTAGTCCTTAAAGTAAGTATTAATCTTCATGATGGGTGTGTAGCTCAGTTGGGAGAGCGTCGCCCTTACAAGGCGAATGTCGGGAGTTCGAACCTCTCCACACCCACCACTTGTTATATCTTCTCTGTTTGATTTCTACTTACTACAAAATTTTTTATTTCTAGCAGCTTTGATTTTAGTTCAAACGCGCTTGCTTCATTCCAGTTTTAAATTTCTTCAGCTGTATGATCCTGCCCCATGTAGGTCACAAAAATACCCCAGCTTTGCACAGTACATCAGGCGAAGATCTCGGCAAATGATGCTAGACTGCGCCCCAAACTGACGCTGGGATCCCATCATGGAAATCAAAGTAAATTTTTTAGACAATCTTCGCCTAGAAGCCAAGTTCGACGACTTTACCGTCGTTGCCGATCAACCTATCCGCTACAAAGGTGATGGCTCTGCGCCAAGCCCATTTGATTACTTCCTAGCGTCTTCTGCACTGTGTGCAGCGTACTTCGTCAAGGTGTACTGTAAAGCACGTGATATCCCAACTGAGGATATTCGTTTATCGCAAAACAACATCGTTGATCCGGAAAACCGCTACAACCAGATTTTCCAAATCCAAGTAGAGTTGCCTGAGTACATCAGTGATAAAGACCGTGAGGGTATCTTACGTTCGATCGATCGCTGTACCGTGAAAAAGGTCGTACAAACGGGGCCTGAGTTTAAAATCGAAACCGTCGAAGACTTGGATGCTGGCGCCTCCCTGATGGCGATGGAAATGGCCGATGCGGATCATAAAACCACCATCCTTGGTAAAGACTTACCGCTAGAAGACACCATTGCCAATATGTCTGGCCTGCTGGCTGAGTTGGGCATCAAGATCGAAGTGGCGTCTTGGCGCAATATCGTGCCAGGGGTTTGGTCACTTCACTTGCGTGATGCTGCATCACATATGTGTTTCACCAACGGTAAAGGGGCTACCAAAGAAAGTGCTTTGTGTTCTGCCTTAGGTGAGTTCATTGAGCGTGCCAGCTGTAACTTCTTTTACAACGATCAATTCTTTGGCGAAGAGCTGGCGAACGCCGAGTTCGTGCATTACCCAACGGAAAAGTGGTTCCCGCTGACCGAAGACGACTCACTGCCAGAAGGCCTGTTAGACGATTACTGTCTAGATATCTTCGACCCTGAGCAAGAACTACAAGGTTCTCACTTAATCGATACCAACTCAGGCAACATCGAGCGTGGTATTTGTGCCATCCCGTACGTGCGTCAATCGGATCAAGAAACCGTTTACTTCCCATCGAACTTAATCGAAAACTTATTTCTAAGTAACGGTATGAGTGCCGGTAATACACTGCCAGAAGCCATGGTGCAGTGTTTATCAGAGATTTTTGAACGTGCGGTGAAGAAGCAAATCATCGAGCAAGAAATCGTTCTACCGGATGTGCCCATGTCGGTCTTGGAACAATACCCAAGCATTCTGGCGGGCATTCAAAGTCTGGAAGAAAACGGCTTCCCTGTAGTGGTCAAAGACGCCTCTTTGGGTGGTCAATTCCCAGTCATGAACGTGACGTTAATGAACCCACGTACTGGCGGTGTGTTCGCTTCATTCGGCGCGCACCCAAGCTTTGAAGTGGCGCTGGAGCGTAGTTTGACTGAGCTACTACAAGGTCGTAGCTTCGAAGGTCTAAACGACGTACCACTGCCAACCTTTAACTCGTTTGCCGTGCAAGAGCCAAACAACTTCGTTGAGCACTTTATCGACTCGACCGGTGTGATCTCGTGGAAATTCTTTAGCGCCAAAGCGGATTACGAATTCTGCGAATGGGACTTCTCTGGCAGCAACGAGGAAGAGCGTGATGGCTTAATGGGTATCCTCGAGGACATGGGCAAAGAAGTCTATGTGGCGGTGTTTGATGACCTAGGTGCCAACGCTTGTCGTATCCTAGTGCCGGATTACTCAGAAGTGTACCCAGCGGACGATCTGATTTGGGATAACACCAACAAAGCTCTGCTGTTCCGTGAAGACATTCTCAACATCCACAAGCTTGATGATGAAGCCCTTGAAGCTTTGCTAGAACGCTTAGAGGAAAGTGAATTGGATAACTACAACGATATTCGCACCCTGATTGGTGTGGAGTTTGATGAAAACACCCCATGGGGGCAGTTGGATGTCGGTGAACTGAAACTATTGTTGTTCCTAGCCCTGCAAATGCACGAAGAAGCCAAAGACCAAGTCGAGGTGTTCTTAAGCTACAACAACAATACCGTGGAGCGTGGTTTGTTCTACCAAGCGGTCAGTGCGGCTCTTGAAATCACGCTAGATGATGAGCTAGAACTGGAAGATTTCCTACCAAATCTGTCGCGTATGTTTGGCAAAGAGGTAATGGAAAACGTTGTTGGTTCTGTAAATGGCACTGTTAAGTTCTATGGCTTAACGCCGACCAGCATGAAGCTAGAAGGCCTAGATCGTCATTTGAAATTGATCGACAGCTACAAAAAACTGCATGCGCATCGTGCGAAGCAAGCCGGTATTGAGCTTTGATCGAAATACTAAATGAGTAAAAGGGGAGCTGATAAAGCTCCCTTTTTTGTATGTGTTGACGATACCGCGTATAGAGTGAGCAACAGATGAGGGCTCGTCTGACAAGGGGTATTATTTGATTTAGACAGTATGTATCTGATTCATATACAAACAAAAAATGCTCGATTGCATTTTGGGCTAGGGATACGTACTGTGTGCCCCTTATTAGGCCGTACTTAGTACAGGTCCCTTGACCCGGGAAGTTGGTGCGCTTTTTGAAGCAATCCCAACACTGCCCCCGCAACGGTAAATTGGTTATGTCGATTTGTAGGCCACTGTGTGTTTAACATGGGAAGGTGAATCGACTGCAAGCTTGGCTTGCACTGATGAGTCCGGATACCAGCCTAATAAATGATTACCATGGTGTTGCGGAGGGCTTCACCGAGTAAGGATGCTTAATCGCTGACAATACTTATTCCTCCCAACTCCGACTTTTTATTATGTTGGAGATTTCCTGTGTTTAAAAAACTATCCCTAGCAGCGGGTGCGGCACTGTATGCATCGGTGGCTACGGCACACTTTCAAATGCTTTACACGCCAGAATTGCTGCGTGATAACGGTGGTCAAATCAGTTTGAAACTGCCGTTTACGCATCCTTCTGAAAGCGGTCATGTGATGGCGGTCGATCAGCCCAATGCTTTTTACATGATTAAAAAAGGCAAGAAGACGGATCTTCTTGATTCAGTAACGCCGACTAAATGGACTAGTGCCAGTAATACCGGCGAGTCATACGAAGCCGATGTAACGCTTCGAGGACTGGGCGACTATGTCTTTATTTATGAAATGGCGCCGTATTTAGAAGCGTCGGAAGACGTCTATATTCAGCAAATTACAAAGTCTATTGTTAACGTTGGCAGTTTGCCTACGGATTGGAACGAGGACTTGGGACTTAAAGCCGAGATTGTGCCGCTCACCAAGCCTTATGCTATCTATGAAGGCGGTACCTTTAACGGTGTGGTAAAGAGCCAAGGGGAGCCAGTGCCTTTTGCCGAGATCGAAGTGGAGTACGTCAATTACGAACCCAATATGACGACTAATGCCTTTTCTGAAGACGCTAATATCGAGCCACCTGCTGATGCATTTATTACTATGACCATATTTGCGGATGCGAATGGCACCTTTACCTTTGGTATTCCTAAGGCGGGCCAATGGGGCTTCGCTGCATTGGGTGTAGGTTCAGATAAAGAGTTTAAGGGTAAAGAGTTGTCGCAAGATGCGGTGATTTGGGTGCAAGCCCATTCGGTGAACTAAGCAAAGGAAAGAATAATGCATATTGTTGACGGAGCGCTGTCTGTGCCAGTGCTCGTTACGGGAGCCGTACTGACGATTGCAGGCGTCGCTATGGGCTTAAAGAAGATGGACTATGACCATCTGCCACAGGTCGGTGTTCTGTCAGCGGCATTCTTTATTGCTTCTTATATTCATTTGCCGATTGGCTTTTCGAGCGTACACCTCATCCTAAACGGTTTGATTGGTTTAGCGCTTGGTTGGGCGGCCTTTCCAGCGTTATTAGTAGCGCTGTTTTTACAGGCGGTGTTTTTTGGCTTTGGCGGTTTTGTTGTGTTGGGGGTGAATACCCTTAATATCGCCTTGCCTGCGGTGATGATGTATTACCTGTGCCGTCATGGCGTCAGTTCATCATCGGCCAACGTCGCCGCGATCTGGGGCGCAATTGGTGGGGCGGGGGCGATTGTTATGACCACCTTAATGGTGGCCTTGTCCTTGATGCTATCTGGTGAAGCCTTTGCCCTAGCGGCGAAAGCGACTTTTATTGCCCACATTCCTGTGATGATCATAGAAGGCTTTGTCACCGCGGCGGCGGTGCTACTGATTCGTCAAGTGAAACCAGAGTTTTTAGGGATCGATGAGGAGCGCGCTTATGGCTAACGTACGTTATTTCTTAGCCATCATTATGACGACTTTGGCGCTCAATGCTGGTGCCCATAATGTGATTGGCGGTGTCTACGCGATTGGCTCAACCATCGAGGGTGAAATTGGTTTCTCAAACGGCGATATGGCACCCGAGGGTACCGAGGTCATCGTCTTTGACCATCTTGGTAACGAGTTAGGCCGTGTGAAAACCGATGCGGATGGCTTGTTTGCCTTTGACGCGAGTAAGCGCGTTGAACATTTCTTTTATGCCAACTTAAGCTCTGGGCATGTGGTGGAAATGTCATTGCCTGCGGATCAGTTGCCTGCTTCTTTAGCAGGTGACGATGCTCAAGCGGGCAGTGTTAAACAGTCTGAATATGCGGCATCAACAAATACGGACAGCATCGATCAAACTCAGCTGAAAAGTATGATTGAAGCGGCGGTTGCTAAGCAAGTCAAACCGCTGCGCCAAGAACTCACAGCCTATAAAGAAAAAGCCGGACTGCAGGATGTTATTGGTGGTATCGGTTATATCTTTGGTTTGTGTGGTTTAGGTATCTGGTGGCGACAACGTCAAAAAGACAAGCAGGACAAATCGGATGCCGCAATTTCTTGAGCACAGTGGCACCTCTTGGCAAGGCCAAAACGTTAAGCATACGCCATCTTTGATTGATCGATTGGATCCGCGCCTGCGAGTGGTTCTAGTCAGTGTATTTGCCGTCGTTACCGTACTCTCGCAAAGCTTTATGTCTCTGTCGATGGCCGCTGCCATGGGGCTATTGTTGGCGTTGTTGGCACAACTGAATATCAAACGCACACTGCGCCGCGTGCTGGCGATGGATATGTTTATGATCTTTTTGATCATCCTTTTGCCATTTACCACACCCGGGGAAACTTGGTTTGAGGTGGCTGGCTTGAGCGCAAGCAAAGCGGGCTTTTTGCATGCTCTAATGATCTTGCTAAAAGCCCATGCGGTGGTGCTGGCGCTGCTAGCGATGGTGGGCACACTCAGTGCCACCACTTTAGGTCATGCGTTAGCACGTTTGCGCGTGCCAGATAAGCTGGTGCACTTGATGCTGTTTACCGTGCGTTACTTAGAGGTTATTGGTCAAGAATATAAGCGCATGCGCCGCGCCATGCAGGCGCGGGCATTTGTCTTACGCACCAATCGCCACACTTGGCGCGCAATCGGCTATCTGGTCGGCATGTTATTAGTACACTCCTTGGAGCGTTCTGAGCGTATTATGGCCGCCATGAAATGTCGTGGTTACCAAGGTAAGTTTTACCTCTTTGATGACATGACGTTCACGCGACAAGATGTCACCTTTTCATTGTTGTTCGTGCCATGTCTCGGCCTATTAATCGGGATGAATTTTCTATGAATGAGCAAGCGACCTTAATTCAAGTCACGGCGCTTAGCTATCGTTACCCGCGACGTGGCGTGGTGTTAGACGATGTTGATTTTGCCCTAGAAGTAGGGGAGCGCGTCGCGCTAACAGGTCCCAACGGCGCAGGTAAAACCACCTTGCTGCATTTATTGGTCGGCTTAAAGAAACCTAAAGCAGGCGAGGTGTGGGCCTTCGGCTCCACTCGTAAAACTGAAAAGGAATTTATCGAGGTACGTGCTCGAGCCGGCTTCTTGTTTCAAGACCCCGATGATCAGTTGTTTTGCCCCACTGTACTGGAGGATGTGGCGTTTGGCCCATTAAATCTGGGTAAATCGCGAGCAGAAGCCTTGCAAATTGCAGAAGACACCTTGGCCTCGCTGGGAATGGCTGGTTTTGAACAACGCATTACCCATCAGCTATCAGGCGGTGAAAAGCGCATGATTACGTTGGCCTGTGTGCTGGCAATGGAGCCGGATGTTTTACTGTTAGATGAGCCGAGTAATGCCTTGGATACGAAAGCTCGTCAGCGTTTGATCGATACTCTGCTTAAGTTGCCCCAAGCGATGATCATTATTTCTCATGATCAAGACCTGGTTTCACAACTGGCTACAAGAGAGCTTTGCTTGGAAGACGGCAAACTATGTGAGCCAGTGTCTGACACCTATTTACCTCCTAACCTGAAATCCGCGTAGCTAAGGTACTGATTAGACCCTAGCTACGTTGGCTTTCTCTCTTCGTTGTGACCATTGTTCCAGAAGGAAGGTTACTGGGATAACTCTTTGCGCACGATCTCAGCACCAGCACTTAATGCCTGTAATTTAGCACGGGCGATTTCTCTTGAAAGCGGTGCCATGCCACAGTTTGTACACGGATACAGTTTGTCGGCATCAACATACTTCAATGCTTCTCGAAGCGTGGTCGCTACGTCTTCAGGTGATTCAATTGAGTCAGTCGCTACATCTATGGCGCCGACCATTACCTTTTTACCACGCACTAATTCGATCAGCTCCATTGGCACCCGAGAGTTATGGCACTCAAGGGAGATGATATTGATGTTGGAGGCTTGCAGTTTAGGGAAGATCTCTTCGTATTGACGCCATTCAGAGCCGAGTGTTTGTTTCCAGTCGGTGTTGGCTTTGATGCCATAGCCGTAACAAATATGCACCGCGGTCTCACACTTAAGTCCTTCGATCGCTCTCTCTAGGCAGGCGATACCCCAGTCATTTACCTCGTCAAAGAAGACGTTAAAGGCTGGCTCATCAAACTGGATAATGTCCACGCCTGCCGCTTCAAGTTCCTTGGCTTCTTGATTCAAGATCTTGGCAAACTCCCATGCTAACTTTTCGCGGCTTTGGTAGTGATCATCGTATAGGGTGTCGACCATAGTCATCGGGCCAGGCAACGCCCACTTAATAGGCTGCTTGGTTTGTTGACGAAGGAACTTAGCGTCATCGACAAATACTGGCTTTTGTCGCGATACAGCGCTGACGACTACGGGCACACTGGCATCATAACGATCTCGGATTTTAACCGTTTTACGGTTTTCAAAATCGACACCGTTTAGGTGCTCAATAAAAGTGGTCACAAAATGCTGGCGTGTTTGTTCGCCGTCACTGACGATATCGGTGCCAGCCAATTGTTGCTCTTGCAGCGCTACACGCAGAGCGTCTTGTTTGCCGGCGATGAGTTGCTCACCCTCTAATTTCCAAGGGGACCAAAGTGTTTCTGGTTCTGCTAGCCATTCTGGTTTTGGCAGGCTACCGGCGGTGGAGGTTGATAGTAATGTCTTCATAATCCGTTACTCTTATCGATGTTGGGTGCTTAGTCGTGAATTACAGGCCGAAATTGGCGGACCATTGCTTCAGGGTCGCTTGATAGGGCTTGATAAAATGCTCCTCGGTAAACTTGCCTTGTTTGACGGCCAACTGACTGCGCTCTTCCCGATCGTATTCAATCTGTGTCAGCGAGTGGTCAGGGTGCTTTAGACTTGGCTGAAAGCGTTCACCTGCCGCGGCGTTCGCATTGTAAATCTCAGGGCGATATATCTTCTGGAAGGTTTCCATCGTGCTGATGGTGCCGATCAACTCTAAGTTGCTGTAATCATTCAATAGATCGCCAAAGAAGTAGAACGCCAGCGGTGCGGCGCTATTAGCAGGCATAAAGTAGCGCACCTGCAGGCCCATCTGCTTAAAGTAGTTCTCTGTCAGCGAAGATTCGTTTGGCAAGTACTCGTAGCCAAGGATAGGGTGCTTGTTCTCGGTGCGCTGATACACCTTGGTCTCAGACACGCTCAAGCAGATGACTGGCAGCTTGCTAAAGTGCGCTTTAAAGATTGGAGAATGCACAAAATGCTGAAAAATCTTGCCGTGCAATTCACCAAAATCACTAGGGACGCTGAAACCTTGCTGCTCCCTGTTATGCTCCTGTAGCAGCACACTGAAATCGTAGTCACGAATGTACGAAGAGAAGTTATTGCCCACTAAACCTTCAATGCGCTCGTTGGTTTTGCGGTCGATAATATCGGTTTTTAGCACCTCAATGCTTGGAAAGGCCTCGCCATTGCCAGCTACGTCAATGTCGACTGAGACAATGTTTAGCTCAACGGCATAACGATCCCCTGTTGGGTTATCCCAATTGGCCAAGGCATTAAATCGGTTGTTGATCATTCGCAGTGTGTCGCGCAAATTTTGCTGGCGACGTGCACCGCGCGCTAGGTTGGCGAAGTTCGTTGTCAGGCGTGTATTGCTTGATGGTTGGTAGTCTTCATCAAAGCGAATGGTATTGATTGAGTATGAAAAGTCTTGGCTCATGGTGATCGTCATCCTATTTAGGGGATTACTCCCTTTGGTTGTCCCTGCAATGTTTGATCTGCTTAGCTTTTACAGTCATCAGCAACGATGTATAGGGACAATGTATAGGTGATCTGTTTATGAGTAAAATTTGAGTTATTCAAATTGTGTTGAGTGAAACTAATGATGAATTCCCAAGAGTGGTCAACGAAAATAAGTCAGAGGCCGAAACGCCTCCTTGTCAGATCTGCACACAGTTATTTCGAATCCTATAAGCGCTTGGTCAAGAGGTGGGCTGAGGTGAATATAATATTGTTACACTAGTTGACATTATTAAACAGGCCAGAAACAAATTATATTTTTTCAACGGTTTTATGTGTTTTATTAACAAATATATTAGATTTATCTGTTTTAATAGTGGTGCAAATTGTTACAATTTAATTGAGGGGTGTTTAGAGGTTTTTAAATTGATTTGTGGAAATAATTTATAGTGGTTTTTAAATAAATTAGATAGATTAAAAGTTTTTACGTCTGAACAGTAGTAATAGTTTCACTATGAGCTATGTTGAAATATATGATGATTTAATTAAAGTTAAGTTGTTTGGAGTAGTTAATCGCTTCGATGATTATACACTAGAATTTCTAAGTGATATGAAAGTATCTAAAATAGAATTTGACTTTAAAAATGCTGAGACAATCGATAGCTATTTTGTTGGTCTTTTCTTTATGCTCTATACTAAAGGAACTATTTCTTTTGATTTTTATAGGGTGAATAATTATTGTCGAGATGTCTTGGATATGGCCTGTGTTTATCAGCTTGTTAACTATTAGACTTTGATAAAAATAATTTTAAGGTTTCTGTTGTGCCTAACACTGCATCTTATTGCGTAGCTTTACAGCCAATATGTGACTCTAATATGGTCCATGTTGCTGATGAATTGTTGAACCGATCGACATCCACTGCACCTTATGCTGAATTCGATGATGAATTGATGGCAACAGCTAGAGTGTGTAATGCAGCCTTTTATGAAACAGGTCTAGAAAACTTATGTGGTAATGGAAAGTTGTTCTTTAATGCTCCAAGAGAATGGATTTTAAAGCCAGAATTGCTGCCTCCATATCCTAATAAAGTCGTTCTAGAAGTGCTCGAAAATGTGAAAGGAGACCCTGAAGTCATTATGGCGTTAAAGCATGTGAAGTCATTAGGTTATCAAATAGCACTCGATGACTTTGAGCTTTCAGAGGAAACCGAGCCGCTTTTGGAGATAGCTGATATTGTAAAGCTTGATATGTTGATAGAGCAAAAGGAAGAAACCATTGCTTACTATTTGGCAAGAGGCTTAGAGCTACTGGCTGAAAAAGTCGAAGATCTTGAGGTGTTTAAGCGCTGTAAGGAATTGGGTTTCAGTTTATTTCAAGGTTATTTTTATGCCAAAGCTGAAGTTAAAAGTGCCACATCCGTTAAGCGTAGCTGTAATACTAAAGTTCGTTTAAACATATTAAGTGAACTTTATAAAACAGAAGTAGATTTTGAGAAAGTAGAGCGTCTTTTGATGCAAGAGCCTCAGCTGGTTTTACGCTTACTTAAAATGATTAACTCCGCATATTACAAGCGTGCTAACTCTATTCATAACTTGCATCAGGCTGTTACATTATTAGGTGTAGAAAAACTTCGCACCTTAGTGAGTACTTTAGTATTAGCAAACGACCATCCATGTAGAATGCTGTTGCTGCCAAAAGTACTGACAAGAGCTGCGATGTGCCGAACGTTAGCTGAGCGTCACTATAAAGTTGATCCGGATGAGGCCTTTTTAGTTGGGCTGATTTCTTTATCTGATATCATGTTGGATCAGAGTCTTAAGGGGATTTGCGACCAGCTACCTTTATCTGATGAGTTATATAATGCTTTATTGTTTCATGAAGGGAAGCTGGGCAGAATACTAACGATCGTTATTTCTTTTGAAAATGCAAAGCTTAACTTGGCGAGTGGAAAAACGGTTGAAATGCTTAACTCTTTTTACCTGGAGAGCCGTAGTTGGGCGTTAAGCATGTTGTCTGGGTTAAATAATTGAAGAAACGCTAGGTGAAGGCGATGTCTCACCTAGCGTTCTTGTGTTTAAAAAACGCTGTTTATCAAAAATTTCAGACTGTAAGCAAGCAAAGTTAAGCCAATAAAACCAAGTAAATACAGCAAGACAAACCATTGCCATGACTTGAGCGTTTTTCTAGCCGTTTTCATTAATAGCCCTCCTGATAATCTTCGACTTTGCCAGCAAAGACTCGGTAACCCCATAGGGTGTAAGCCAAGATTAGTGGCACAAAGATAACAATACCGACCACTAAGAACTTCAGGCTAGAGTCTGGTGCCGCAGCCTCCCAAATGGTCAACTGATTCGGCATTAGGTAAGGGAATAAGCTCACCACCAATCCCACAAAACCCAGCGCAAAAATCCCTGCTGCGTACCAAAATGGGCGGATTTCATGGGCGGTATCGCTTAGTCCTTGCCAAGCTAAAACGGCGAATAAGATGCAGAGCAACGGCAGTGGGCTTAAGTACAAGAAGTTCATGCCGGCAAACCAGCGTTCACGAATGTCTTCTGATGAAAGTACCGTCCACATGCTGACGAGTAACATTGCCAGCATCACCACTAGAACCAGACGCTTTGCCAAGTAAGCGGCATGTTGTTGAATGCGACCACGGCTTTTCATGTAAAGGTAGCTTGCACCCAGTAGCGCGTAGCCTGCCATGACACTAAAGCCCGTCAAAATGGCAAAAGGCGATAGCCAATACCAACTGTCCAGCTGAATGTGGCTTGCATTGATTCCTTGTACAATCGAGCCCAAGATTAAGCCTTGGCAAAATGCCGCGGTGGCGGACCCTGCACTGAAAGCAAAATCCCAGTAAGGGCGCGAGCGGTGCGCTTTAAAACGGTATTCAAACGCCACGCCGCGAAAGATTAACGCAAACAGCATCAAGATAATCGGCAGATAAAAAGTCGATAAGATGCCCGCATAGGCCGCTGGAAAGGCGGCAAATAGCACCACGCCGCCAAACACCAGCCAGGTCTCGTTGCCATCCCATACATGCGAGATCGAGCGCATCAAATGATCACGTTCCCCCGCTTGATCAAACCATGGGTAGAGAATGCCGACGCCTAAATCAAAGCCGTCCAGTAACACATACATCAACACAGCAAAGCCAAGGATTAAGAAATAGAATAGGACCAAATCCATTATTTTACTCCGTCTTCATGTTTTAGATTTTTTACCCACGCGAGCGCGTAGCCAGGCGCTTTCATACCAATCAGTTGTTCTTCAAGATGTGTCATTGATGGAGGCCCTTTTTTAACCAGCTTGCGCATAAAGTAGAGATAGACCCCTAGCAGTAAGGTGTAGATCACGACAAAGCCGATCAGAGTAAACAGCACGCGTTCCGCAGGCAGCGGTGAGACCACTTCACTGGTGCGCACTAGGTCGTACACTAACCAAGGTTGGCGTCCGACCTCGACCACATACCAGCCCGCTAGTACCGAAATCACGCCGGATGGGGTAAACACAGCTAATGCCGCTAAGAAGGGTTTATTGCTATACAAGGTGCCACGTTTGCGCAGCCATAGGGCAAGCACGGCTAGGCCGATCATGCCAAAGCCCAACCCGACCATTACACGAAAAGACCAAAATACCAGTGGTACATTAGGGCGATCTTCAGGGGGAACGGCTTTAAGGCCCTGTACTGCGCCATCAAAGCTGTGCGTCAAAATCAAACTGCCCAAGCTTGGAATCCCCAGCTCAAAATCATTGGACTCAGTTTCCATGTTGGGCATCGCAAACAATAACAGCGGTACATGCTTTTCTTCGGCGGGCCAAATACCTTCCATCGCCGCCAGTTTAGTGGGTTGATGTTCTTTCACGTTTAAACCGTGATGATCGCCGATCAATGCTTGCAATGGTGCAAGCACCAGCGCGATCCACATGGTCATGGATAAGCCTTTTTTGGCAAACGCTGTATGCTGCTTTTTCAACAGGTAATAGGCGCTGACACCGGCGACCACAAACGTGGCGGTGATAAAGGATGCCAATAACATATGTGCTAAGCGGTAAGGCATAGACGGGTTGAAGATCACTTCAAACCAGCTGGCAACGTGGAATTGCCCATCGACAATGATGTGTCCCTGTGGGGTTTGCATCCAAGAGTTGGCGACGATGATCCAAAAAGCCGATAACCAGGTACCGATAGCGACGGTGACGGTTGAAAAGAAATGCAGCTTGCGTCCAACCCGTTGCCAGCCAAATAGCATCACGCCTAAAAAGCCGGCTTCTAAGAAGAACGCAGTCAATACTTCATAGGCCATTAGAGGCCCAAGAACAGGGCCGACGATGTCGGAGAATTTAGAGAAGTTGGTGCCAAATTCGTAGGACAAGACAATCCCAGAGACCACCCCCATACCAAAGGTAATAGCAAAGGGTTTTATCCAAAATTTAGCCAGTTGCAGATAGCGTGGATCATGGGTTTTGAGCCATAGACCTTCCCAAATTGCGATCAGGGTTGCTAAACCAATGGTGATGCTTGGGAAGATAATATGGAAGCTCACCGTAAACGCAAACTGCAGGCGAGAAAGTAACGCTGTATCGAGTTCCATAAGAGTGTCCTAGGCTTTTGAAGCAAAACGGCGTAGAGCGAGTGGTGCAATGGCGAGGCTGATGATGCTAAGTAAAACAATGGCATCAATTAAAAATTGGCTGTAATTCATGGGTGTTACCTCATCGACTGTATCGTTATTAGTGTATTGAGTTAAATCAGTTCAATTGATCTATAGCAGCAAGTGTGCCAATAAAATAATGTTTTTAAGTTATTGAAATAATTAGATAAAAAATTAAATTTGATGTGTGTGTAAACAAGGTTTACGATTTATCCAAAGTTTACAGTGTCAACGAGGTTTACGTTTTGGCCTTATCGATTGCGTTTGAGTTGTCCATCTGGGTGACCAGTGTCTGTGGTGTCTTGGTTGCGGTCTGGCTGCTATGGCGTGCCCGTCAGCAATCTGACTTGCGCGCTTTAGCAGGCTTTGCGGTGATGATGGCGCTGTGGTGTTTTGGCCACTTGGCGCTGTTTCATAATCAACAAGTGCTTGGCATGGTGCTGCTGTTGGCCAATCCGTTAATGCCGACCTTTTTCCTGCATTTCGCTCTGTTGTTTGTTAATCAAGGGGCGGCTAAACGGCCATGGTTAACTGCCATCGCTGCTCATATGCCTTGGGTGTACGCCACCAGCTTTGCCATAGTGATATACAGCATCTGGGTCGGAGCAGGGGAGACGGTTGCTTTAATCGATGGACGGCCATTTTTTGTTTTTAATACCCAAGGAGCGGTCAATCTCGCTTATACCGTATTGCTTGGCATCTTAGGTCATGGGGTGCTGATTTTGGGTTGGCAGCAGCACGCAGGCAACAAAAAGCGCTCGATCTTAGCCATGTTTGGTGTCGCGGCGTGGGGCTTGCTGTTGGCGACAAGTTTCGTATTTCCTTCCTTTGGTATTAATGTCTTTCCTTACCCCATGCTATTACTGCCGAGTTACCTGCTATTGCTAGTGTATGGGGTGGTGCGTTACCAAATGCTCGAGGTAAACCACTTTGCCAACCGAGCCTTGTTGGCGCTGGCCATGATGCTGGTGGTGCTCTGTGTGATCGCGGTATTGGGCGCTTTCTCGGGCCCCATTGGCTTACAGGCTTTGGCCACGGTGCCGATTTGGCAATTATGGCTCTATTCATTGATTGTACTGCTGATCGCAGCAGTGGTTTATCCATGGGTACGGCGCTTCAGTGAGCGCTTGGTTTTTCCTGGAGCAGTGTTAAACGAACAGATCCTAGAAAACTGGAACCGTGAGCTCAATCAAGCGGAGTCTTGGCAAGCGTTAGAAACGCAGGGCGAACAGTTGTTAGCACAGCATTTACGTCAACCTGTGGCCATTGTTCTGAATCAAAATGAAACGTCTGAAGGTCTGCAAGTTGCCGTTGAAAAAGATGCCAACGGCTGGTTTGCTCAGCCTTTACATAGCAAAGATATCAGTCCGGGGATGCGCCTCACCCTAGATGTGTTCGGTTCACTGTTTGCCACGAAATGTGCGGCGTTAGAGCGCTCTCTTGCGCTAGCCGAGGCGGAGCGCAAGCGCTTGGACGAACAGCATTTGGTGGAGCTTGGCAGTCTATCCGCCGCCATGGCCCATGAGCTGCGTAACCCTCTGAACATTATTTCAATGGCGTCCTACAATTCTCCCGCCGATACGCGCCGCCATATCCAAGAGCAGTTAGCCCGAGCAGATCGCTTAGTGAGCGATATGTTGGTCTACTCCGGCAAGCTCACGTTGCACTATCAGCCGGTGGCGTTGAAGCCATTACTCGGTAGCGTATTAAGCACCTTAAACACCGACAATGTGCTGATGACCTTGCAATTAGAAGAGGGGCTTGAACTGAGCGCTGATCCGCATCGGTTACAGCAGGTATTGATTAACCTTATTGATAATGCCTTGGCCTTTGTGCGCAACCAGAGCGATGGTTCGATTTGCGTCGAAGCCCACTATGAAGACAGCGAACTCGTGTGCCGCATTCACAATAATGGCCCCGCTCTTGACCCTAACGTTAGCCAAGATGAGTTGTTCCGCCCCTTTGTCAGTAAGCGACAAGGTGGCAGCGGTTTAGGATTAGCGATCGTGCGCCGTATCATGGATGCCCATCATGGGCAGATTCGTCATCGCGATGACTTAGGCTGGCCAGTGACCTTTGAATGCCGCTTGCCCTTAGATCCGCAAAAAACTTCAAACACGCAAACAGTAGGAGAAACACAGGATGTCGGATAACGGTTACATCTTGTTAGTAGACGATGAACCCGCCTTTCGTGAATTGGCGGGTGGTTGGTTGCGTCAGCAAGGCTTTAGAGTCAAAACGGTGGGCTCGATAGACGAAGCGCTCGAAGCGAAAAAAGGTCAAGGGCAACCGGACTTAGTATTGCTGGATTTGTCTTTACCGCCGTATTTTGATCCGCAGAAAACCTTGCTTTCGATGCCAGAATTTGAAGGCTGCCCAGTGATTATTATTACTGGTCATGCGCAGCGGGAGCTATCGCTGCAAGCGATTTCTCAAGGGGCGTGGGATTTTATTGCCAAGCCAGTGGACCCAGATATGCTGGCGGTGGTGGTGCGTCGAGCGCTGGCGAAAACGCGGTTAGAGCGTGAAGTGGCGCGCCTACAAGGCAGTGCCACAAAGTCAGGTGCTGATGCCTATATCGGTATTTCAGACAGCACCCAGCGCATTCGAGCGTTGATTGAGCGTATCGCGCCCACGGATGTGCGTGTGCTGGTGACTGGCCCATCGGGGACCGGCAAAGAAGTGATTTCCCGCGCGCTACACGATCTCAGTACTCGTTCTAAAGGGCCGTTTATCTCAGTGCACTGTGGTGCTATCCCTGCAGAGTTATTAGAAAGCGAATTATTCGGCCATGTTAAAGGGGCCTTTACGGGGGCGGATAAAGATAAACAGGGCTTATTAAAGCTTGCAGATGGCGGCACCTTGTTTCTCGATGAAATCGGCGAAATGCCGGTGCCAATGCAAATTAAGTTGCTGCGTGTGTTGCAAGAGGGCAGTTATTACCCAGTCGGTGGGCGCAGCTTAGAGCAAATTGATGTGCGAATTGTCTCTGCAACCAATGCAGACCTAGCTGAGCGAGTGCAGCAAGGGGACTTTCGCGAGGACTTATACTATCGAATCAAGGGCGTCAGCATTGAAACGCAAGCGTTGGATACGCGACCTGAAGACATCCCAACCTTGTTACAAAGTTTTTTGAGTGATCTTGAAGCCAAGCAGGGCAAACGTTATTCCCTTGCCAACGATGCTTTGCAATGGTTTCGACAGCGCCTCTGGCCAGGCAATGTACGTGAGCTGAAAAACACCCTAGAAAGCGTCGCCGCCATCAGCATGGGTGGGCAAATTACGTTGGCAGAAATTCAGCTGTTAAATTACGCTCTGGAGCCCGATCGGCCTGCAAACCTAGTCACTGAACCAGCGCCAGGTTCAGCATCGACGCCCGTTAATTTGGAACGTACTCTGGATGAACAGGTTCAGGCATTAGAAATCTCGTTGATTCAGGCAGCACTTATTAAAACCGAGCAAAATAAAACCCAAGCGGCAAAGCTACTTGGGTTATCACGTCAGGGACTGATTAAGAAGATTGAGCGTTATAAATTAGAGGCTTAATCATCAAACAGTAGGTTAATCGCGACTCCAAAGAGTACCAAACCAACAATTGGCCCCATGACACCTTGGGGGGCGCGTTCGATATAAGGCAGGTTTTCTGCAATCATCAAGCCCCACTCTGGGGTAGGTGGCTTCGCCCCAAGCCCAATAAAACTTAAAGCCGTTAAGCTCAAGGTCGTGACGGGTAAGCGCAATAGAGCGTGGCGCAGCAGTGGCGGTAAAATATAAGGCAGCAGGTAGAAGCGCAAAATGCGTACCTGGCTTGCACCCCATACCGGAGCCAAATGCGTATAAGGCTGAGCTTTGGCTTCCATAATCAAGCTTGAGCAGTGCGCTGCTAAAGGTGCCCATGACACGAGTACAATCGCAATCAAAGCGCTGTAAGGGGTCATGCCAAAGATACCCGCGATCAATAAGCCAGCAATGATGTAAGGAATGGCTTTGGTGACTTCAATAAAGCCTTGGGTGTAACGGGCAAAAAAGCCCATAAACATACCCACCAACAAGCTTAAGGCTGTAGCAATGATGCCGCCTTGGAAGGTTGAGATCATCCCCGCACCTAAGCGCGCTAAGAGGTCTCGGCCCAAGCCATCACCGCCTATCGGTGCAGCCAGGCTTGGTGATGCAAGACGGCCAAATTGTGATAGGTAAGGGTCACGGAAGGATGCCCAAACTACGACACCCAGCAAAAAGAGTAGGATGGCGATCGCTGTATTTCGCTTGCCTTTGCTTTGAGTGAAACGGAAGTTAGAGGGGGTGCTAATTAATTTACCGCTTTTTAAACTCTTGCCAAGAATGAGCTGTTGTAGGAACAAGCCAGTACAACTGATAGCAATGGAAATGGTCAATAAGATCAGTAGTCCACCTTGAAGCACTGGCAAATCTTGGGCTTTCGTGGCACCAAGAATCAGACGACCTACGCCAGGGATAGAAAAGATCTGCTCCACGGCCACCGCGCCACCGGTTAAACCAATGATGATCATGGTGATTTGTGGGATCAGACTGCTGATGGCTTTTTTTAGTGCTGATCGAATGATGAGATTGGGTGCAACATTGGCACTTAGCCAAGTGATTACCCAAGGCTCTTTAAGCACTCGCTTTAAACTGTCACCCAACAACCGGCTAAATAGACCACTGGCGGGTAAGGCTAATGCCAAGCTTGGTAACCATAGTGTTTCAAATCCTTGCCAGCCATAAGGCGGCAAGAGACCAAACCAAATGGCGAAGACCAGAATTAATACCGTCGCCACCACGTATTCAGGTAGCGAGATTAATACGGTACTAAAGCTATTGTGGTTCGAAGATTGTGAGCCTTTGCGCCAAAAGTACATGCGGTACAGCACTGCCGTACCGCACAGTACAAATGTCAGTGCTAGAGCACTGGACATCAACAACAATGAAGTCGACATGGTCTGTAGAAGCCCATCCAATACCGGAGAGTTATCGATCCAAGATCGGCCTAAGTCTCCTTGTAAGGCATTGGAAGCCCAGTCCCACAGGCGTTCGGTGGCAGTACGATCGAGCTGTAAGTCTGCTCGCACGGCCGCTAACGCTTCTGGGGTCATCAATTGTGCTTGCCCAGCGCGGGCACGCAAAATGGTTTGACTGGGGTCGATGCCGGCGATATCCGGCATCAATCCCAAGACAATCACGACTATGACAAGCGCGGCGACACGAGATAGCCAAGGCGCTAACATCGACATAGCAGGGAACAGGGTTTCTACAGAACGCATAGATTACTTAACTTCAGTAAATTGGTTGATCAAACGACGCTCACTAGGGTCACGCACCACGTTTGACACGCGGCCAGTTTCACCTTGGATAACACGCTCATGCAGCATAGGCACTGCGGCATAGTCGTTCAGGATCGCTTGTTCCGCATCGATGATGGCTTGGTTACGCTGTTTACCTAAAGGCTGTAGATCGGCATGTTTTAATGCTTGGTCAACGTCTTCAGAACAGAATTGACCTAGGTTGAAGGAGCCACTACAGCTGAAGTCACTGACCATGTAAGCAACTGGGTCACCCGAATCCAGTACCGTCGCACGAGAAAGGATAAAGGCATCGAATTTACCCGCTAGGGCATCATTTTCGATTTGTGCGTATTCACGGATGTCCAACTCAACCGCAAAACCTGCTGCTTCCAGTTGCTGTTTTAATAGCGCCGCCACTTCAGGCAGTTCCGCACGGTCAGTAAAGGTACCGATCACGATTGACTCACCGTTTGCTTTTAGGTCGTCCGCAAGCTCAGGGCGCTCAGGGCGAATAGGTGCTGCCCATGCCAAAGCAGGGCCTAACAAGCCTTCCGCGATATCCGCGTGGCCTTCGTATACCACGTTAACGATCTGCTCGCGATCAATGGCTGCCGCTGCGACTTTTCGTAGTTCGATGTCACTGAAAACGCCTGAATCACTGTTTAGGTACAGTGTGTTGGTACGCGGCATCGCCACTTCTGTTAGAAGCTCTGGGTCGATGGTCGCGATTTGAGCAACAGGAACGGCTTCTACGACGTCCGCCGTGCCAGTTTTTAGGGCCGCAGCACGGGCAAAACCGTCTGGCACGTATTCTGCGATCACTGATTCGATTTTGGCTTTTTCGCCCCAATAGTTGTCATAACGCTCTAGCTTGGCGCTGGTTGTACCATTGATTTCCAATAGTTCGAATGGACCTGTACCGGCACTAATTGGTACCACGCGACCATCTTCTTGGTACGCACTTGGCGCAAGGATCGCTAGCTGTGGGCTCGATAGACGGCTTGGTAATAGCGGATCAGCAAAAGTCGTTTTGACCTCTACTTGATAGTCACCTAGCGCACGTACTTCAAGGTCGATGCCATCCAAAATACGTGGCTTTGGTGCTGCATTGATGGCCGCTTGAAGTGAGTTAACGACGTCTTTAGCGGTTAACTTCTCACCATTGTGAAACGTTACGCCTTCGCGGATAGTGAAGTGCCAAACCAATGGTTCAACCTGTTCCCAGCTCGTTGCCAACATTGGTTGTGCTTCAGAGTCTGGTGATAAATTGACCAAGGTTTCTGCAGTGCTCCAACGTGACAGTTTAAACGCATCATCCGAAAGCGGTGATAAACCAGTACGCGGCGGCTGCATCATGGCTAGGCGGATTTCAGATACTTCTGAGGCATTCGCGTTGCTTACCGCTTCTTCCGCTTGTTTGTCAGACGAGTCAAAGCAGCCAACCAGTGGCAAGGTGAAGGCAATAGCACACGCCAATTTCGTTTTTAAACGCATGGGATGAGTCCTTATTATTAGAGATTGATTAAGAATGTTTGAGGGCTAAACAGGGTTGTGCCGCGATGAGCGCTTGAGTCACTTCATGACTCGGAGCATTCATCACTTGTTCGGTGGTATTGTGTTCAATAATTTTGCCGTGATTGAGTACCAGCATTTCGTCACATAATGCTTGCGCGGCGGTCAAATCATGAGTGACCAAAAGCAGCTTCATATTGCGGCGTTGTTTGATGGTATTGAGCAGATCAATCAAGCGCTGACGACTGACGGGATCCAAGCTACTGGTAGGCTCGTCGGCCACCAAAATTTCGGGTTCTAACACCAGTGCGCGCGCGATGGCGACACGTTGCGCTTGACCGGTCGATAATTGATTGGGCTTGAAATCGAGTAAATGCTGAGACAGGCCAACATCCGTTAGCGCTTGTTGTATGACCTGTTCGTGATCACCTTCGATCGCCATATTTTGCAGCGGCTCCGACAAGATCTTGCGAACGCTGTAAAACGGGTTCAGGCTGGTGTGCGGCTCTTGTGGCACCAAACTCATGGCCCGACAAAGCGCCACTTTATCGCTTTTCGTTTTTAAAGGAAGCTTTATACCAAAAGCTGATACATGGCCTAAAGTGGGCTTCTTGGCGCCAAATAACAGGTCAATCAGAGTCGACTTGCCTGCCCCTGATGGGCCGACAATCGCCAAGCTGGTGTGGCCAAACGTCAATGACAGATTATCCAGCGCTTTATACTCTTTGCCACCGAGCCACTTAGGCTTATTAAAGTAGGAGACACTGACTTGGTGAAAGTGAATCTGCGCCTGCGCGTTATTAAATAAAGAAATCACACTCATGCGACTAGGTCCCTCAATGAACAGCAAAATTGATGCGTGCTGGCCGCTAAGGCTTCTTTTGGTGGACCAAACGCCAACATAGTACCTTCGTCAATCAGTAGCAGTTTGTCGCATTCCAACGCGCTGTGCAGGTCATGGGTAATCAATAGACCAGCGACTTGATTGTTTTTTACGCTTTGTCGAATCAGTTTTAAGATTTCGCGTTCCGTAATCGGGTCTAATGCACTGGTAGGCTCATCTGCCACCATGATGTTGGCACTGCTCAGTAATCCTATGGCAATACAGATTCGCTGGCGTTGGCCGCCAGATAACTCACTAGGTAACTTGTTAAGTGTATCTTCTGGGGCGCTAAAGCCGAGTTGCTCAAGTAGACTGATAATCTTTTGCTTCTGAGTTTTGCTTGGCTTGGTCTTAGATGAGGTTAATGCTAGGGTCAGCTGTCCGCCAACTGACACCAAAGGGTTTAAGGCTTGTAAGGCATCTTGGAAAATAAACGCTGGGCGCTGATCAGGCTGGCGTTGGATCATCGGGATGTTATTCACTTCGACACCATTGATGGCTACGCTGCCTTGAGTGCTTAAGGTATCCGGTAAAAAGCCTGCTATAGCGCGGGTCAGCATTGACTTACCGATACCAGAAGGACCCATAATGGCAATTAACTCCCCCGCTTGCGCTTGAAAAGAAATGCCTTCAAACAGGGCTTTTTCAGGGGAGTTAATGGATAAATCACTCACGGTAAGGAAAGCAGAAGTCACAAAAATACAGCCGTTCAAGATATGTTATAATATAACGGCGTAAATTATCATTTTATCTCTGCTTCAGAAAGCGTCTCGGCCAGTTTACTAAGCAATAAATGTGAATTTAGGGTGGCATGCACGGTGTCGTGGTGCCTACATCGAGCCCTTAATTCTGCTTTTTCTGCTTACGTTTAGGATTTCGCCACATTTTATAATCTGTCTGGCGCATGGCTTTGCCTAACAAATGGGCCGCGATAGGCGAGGTCAGGAAAATAAACAGCATAGTGCCTAAGGTGCGTGAGATAACTGTCGTCTCAGGGATGGCAATAGCCACCGCGACGAGGAGCGAGGCGATCCCTAAAGTGCCTGCTTTGGTGGCTGCGTGCATACGGGTATAAAGGTCCGGCATGCGCAACACCCCTAAACTAGCAGTTAAGGTAAACAAGGTCCCAATGCATAAAAGAATAGCGACGAGTATGTCCATTACTGTTCTCCTGTGCGTTTAACGATCAAACGAGCAAAGGCAATGGTGCCAAGAAAGGCAACCAACCCCAACGTGATGGCAATGTCTAACAAGGTCTGTTGGCCACTGTCGAGGGTATAGACGGCAATGAAACCAATGGTCACAAAGGAAATCAGATCCAGTGACACCACCCGGTCAGCCAAGGTGGGGCCCACCACTAAGCGTATCAATGCCATAACAACGCTGAGCAACAAGCCTGCGTAGGCGAACGAGATACTCCACTGCAACCAGTCAACCACGGGTCACCTCCAAAATTCGTCTTTCCAAACCGTCTTTGATATCGCGAATGACCGCTTCATGCTCTGGGGCAAACATGGCATGTACCACCAGATGCTTTTTATCTGGGGTGACGTCTAAGCTTAATGTGCCCGGGGTGAGAGAAACCATGTTGGCTAACAGAGTAATTTCTAAGTCGGATTGGGCATCCAGCGGCACATAAATAATATCTGGCTCACTTAAATGGGTGGGCGTGATCACATCCCACACGACTTTAAGCACCGATACCACTAGCTCATAGAAGAAATACAGCAGCAAGCCAACGGCGGCACTGAATACGCGAAAGTAACTGTTCTTAATGCCAAACGGTTGACTTAATCGCAGCGCGAAAAAGCCTGCCACAAAGCCAAGCACAAAGTTGATGCTGCTGTAGTTACCACTTAGCAACATCCAGCTCAGAGCGAGGAACAGGTTGAGGAAAAAGTAAATCATGGTGCACCTCCCAGAACGGCTTGGATGTAGGCGTCAGGCACCAATAGCTGCTGCGCGGCGTGCTCTGCGAACTGATAGAAAGGCTCCGCGACCAGGCCGATCAGCAAGCTGAGGGCTGCCAACATCACGATAGGAAGGCTGTACAAATACAGCGTCGCTCGACTCAAGGCCTTGCTCTCAAGTTCATCATTCGTTGGCTTTTTCCAGAACGCCTCGTTCCAGATTTTGCTCATGGAAAAAATGGTCAGTAAGCCAACTAATAATGCCGTCGCCGCGAGCCAATAGTCGCTCGTTTGTAAGCTTGCCTTGATGACGATAAATTTGCCCCAGAAGCCTGATAAGGGGGGAAAACCTGCCAGAGAAAAGGCGCTGATAAAGAACAAAAAGGCCAGCCAAGGCATGGCTTTGTAGGCACCGCCCAATTGTTTCAGGTGACTGGTGCCGTAGCGGCGCTCAATCAAACCGCCAATCAAAAACAGGTTCGCTTTGACCAAGATGTGGTGCACGACATAAAAAATGGCGCCAGCAATGGCCAAGGGGGTGTAGACCGCCAAGCCCATGATCATATAGCCGATTTGGCTGATGATATGAAACGACAGGATCTTTTTGATATCAAACTGACTTGCGGCGCCCAACACCCCAGTTAACATGGTTAAGGCGGCCACCCACATCAAAGTGCTTTGCCAGCCACTTTCATGCAGTGGGAAGACGAGCGTAAACACGCGCATCAAAGCGTAAACCCCCACCTTGGTCAGCAGGGCCGCAAACAAAGCCACTACAACATTAGGCAACGTGTGGTAAGACGCAGGCAGCCAAGCAAACAATGGGAACAATGCTGCTTTGATGGCGAAGGCAAACAGAAACAGACCGCTTAACAACACTTGCGACTCTGGCGCAATCAAGGCTGCTTTAGTATTTAAGTCGGCTAAATTTAAGGTACCCGTGGCACCGTAGAGAAGACCAATGGCCAGGAGGAAGAATAGGGTGGAGATCAAATTCAACACCACATATTTTAAGGCCCCATCGATCTGAGTCTTATTGGCATCAAGGATCATCAGACCAAAAGATGCAATCAGCATGACCTCGAACCAAACATAGAGGTTGAAAATATCGCCGGTCAGAAAAGCACCGTACACCCCCGCCAGCAGCACATGCATCAGTGCGTGGTAAGCGGTATAGGAATGCTTAGTGCGAATGTCAGCCATGGCATAAAAGACACTGATCGCACCGATGATGGCGGTAATCAGCACCATGGCAACGGTCAAGAAGTCGGCCACGAAGACAATCCCGAACGGTGCTTGCCATTGGCCAAAGGCCACCGCTTGCGGGCCATTGAGAATCACCTCATAGGTTAACAAGGCCGCAACAACCAAAGTAGCGCATACGCTTGTGGCGCTGATGAGGTCACAGAGCCATTTTCTACGTTGGCAGGTAAATACTGCCACTGCCGTCAGGAGCGACAATACAACGGGCAGCGTGAGCCAAATAGTCGTCATTCATCCTCCTCAGAACGTTTCATATCATCCACATCGGCTGAGCCAGTTTGATAATAAGCGCGGTAAAACAGCAATAAAGCAAAAATCAGCAAGCCAAAGCCAATGACAATCGCTGTCAGGATCAACGCCTGTGGTAAAGGATTGGCTGCTCCGTCTGGGGGCAGCGTGGCGTCAGCTCCGATCAAAGGTAATAGCCCAGGTGTTAAGCGCCCAGCGGTGAAGATGGCTAGGTTTAACGCGCTGCTAAGCAGGATAAGACCAAATAACACTCGTAAAACGTGGCGTTCCAGCAGCAAATAAATACCGGCGGCGACTAACACGCCCACCACTAAGCTCCATAAAACTTCCATCAGTCGAGTACCTCATTGACACGTAATAAGATTCCCATTACTCCGCCAATGATGGCGAAATAAATACCCACATCAAATAGTAGCGGCGTGCCCAATGGCAGCACGTCTTTCCACCACAAACCGGTCAGGAACGGCAAATGGAAAGCCATGCTTAGGAGTCCGGCAATAAAGCTCAAGCAGATACCAAACATGGCAATGCCCATCGGCGAATAGTGTAAACGGTCCCGCACGTACTTAGGCGACTTGGCAAACATCAGCAGCGCTAGACCAATGACTGCAATCAGCGCTCCAATAAAGCCTCCGCCCGGTTCATTGTGGCCGCGCATCAACAAGTACACAGAGAACACCAGCATTAACGTCGAAACGATCTGTGCTGTTGTGGTGAAAATCAGAGAGTGAACGGGGGCACGTTTGTAATTTTGACTGCTTAACAAACTGATCGCGGCAATCCCTGCGATGACCACGACAATCATTTCCCCTAAGGTATCGATGGCACGGAAGTCCACTAAGATGACATTCACAATGTTGCGGCCATGGCCTTCTGGCAGGCTGTTGTTGGCAAAGAACTGCGCCAACGTCGGATCCAAAGGTTGTGCGGTAATGTTGATTAGCAAGGCGGACACAGACAAGCCAACGCCCCCCGCAATCACGGCATGCAACAGGCGGCGTTTTTTAGAGTGGCGTACCACCGTCGTCAGCCTTGGCATGTGACGCATCAGTAAGACCACAAACACCACCATTAAGGTTTCCACCAACAGCAAGGTTTTGGCGACGTCGGCCGCACTGTACAGCATAAATACCAAGGTGGTCATAAAACCCACCATGCTAAGGGACGCGACGGCTAATAGGCGCGAGTGGGATAAGGTACAAACTAGGGCCGCCGAGATCAGCAAGAGCGCGATGGCAATTTCATAGAAGTTGAGCTGGAACAGTTCCATTAACCGTTCGGGGGCAATCATCAATGGCTGACTGAGTAGGATAACCGCCAACACTACGCTGAACATTAGTACGTAGTTGCTCAGACGCTTTTGCTGTAAACAACGTGTCTGCCAGGTCGCTAGGCGCATTAAGCCGTTCATGATCAGATCGAAAACAGCTTCCGCGTTGGGCAAGATCGCTTTCTTTTGTTTGGCTAACCAGCGTGGGTAGAGGGCGTAAACGGCTCCCCCTAACAGCAGGGTCAGCACACTTAATAACAACGGCAGGTTAATACCATGCCAAAACTTACTGGCATCAGGCGTGGCCGCAGGCAAACTTGATATCACCCCTGGAATAATGATCTGACTGTTGAGCCAGCCAAGTCCCAACACCGGCGCCGCGACACTGCCTACGGCAAGCAACATGGCTGGCAGCCATAAGCCTTTCGACGACTCAACTTGCTTGACGACAATGGGTTCTCGTTGGTAATTGGCAAAGAACGGCTTGTAAATAATGGCAATGGCAAGGGCCACCATAAACACGTTGGCCAGCATTAACACTGCTGTGATCAGGCCACTGGCTTCCAGTCCTGACTTGTACATATATTCCTTGCTTAAGAAGCCCAGCAATGGCGGTACGCCAGATTTCGACAGGGCGGCCAAGATGGCGGCCACCAAACTGAGCACCAACACCGCACGTAGGCCGTGCAACTTTCTGATGTCGCGTGTACCAGTGGCCTTATCGATATTGCCCACCACCATAAATAAAGCGGCTTTATAAAAGGAATGCGCCAAGATGAATAGTAGCGCTGCGGTGAGGGCAAACTCAGTGCCAATACCGATCAGCAGTACCAGCTCCCCTAGCGCCACATTGGTGCTGTAAGCCAGCATTAACTTTAAATCGGTTTGTTTGATTGCTAAGAGAGCGCACCAAATAGCAGTAAACCCACCCACTATCACTAAGGCGTAGAACCAAACCTCACTATCTGAGTAAACCGGAGACAGCCGAGCCAGCAGGTACACCCCAGCTTTGACCATGGTCGCAGAATGCAGGTAGGCGCTCACCGGCGTTGGCGCCGCCATGGCATTCGGCAGCCAGAAGTGGAATGGGAACTGGGCCGACTTGGTGAACACACCCAACAAAATCAAAAGCAGGGAAGTCACAAACCATGGATGATCGGCAATTTGCTCGGTTTGTTGCAGGATGACACTGACTTCGTAACTGCCCGCCATCTGGCCAAGAAAGATTAAGCCAGCTAGGAAGGCTAATCCGCCGGCACCTGTGACCAACAGTGATTGCAGTGCCTTTTTGCGTGATTCGTTTTGTTCGTGGTTAAAACCAATCAGTAAATAGGAGGTAATGGTGGTGAGTTCCCAAAACACAAACAGCAGCAGAATATTATCGCTGGTCACCAACCCCAGCATGGAAAGCATAAACAGCGTCAGATAGAGGTGAAAGGAAAAACGGCCCCCGTCACCACGCATATACGCCAGCGCATAGAATTGTATCAATGCGCCAATGCCAGTTATTAAGCCTGCAAACAGAAAGGACAGACCATCCAAGCGAAAGCTTAAGTTAATATCAAGCCCTGGGATCCAATGACCTTGCCAACTCACGCCTTCAGGCTGATACCAGCTTAAAATGCTGAACAGCAAAACAATTGGTATTAATGGAAAAATGAGCAACGAGACGTGCTTTTGCGAGTTCGGTGTTTCGGGACTATCGGTAATGTTATCCACTATTTCCCTCCAAAACATAACCTTGGTGCAATGCAATCTAACGTTTAGACCTTTAGTGCTGTAAGAGTTTCCCTAATGAATCAAAAAAAACGAAATTTTGGGCATTAAATCCAGTACGTGGAATCTTGAGAAATGGACCATTGAAAGGCGGCGGCTTAACGATATTTTTTTGCTGCATAAGCATTGATCACTTACTTCGAAAGTAGACTCAGATTGCCATTTATTCAAGTGGCTAAAGGGGAAGTGCAGCGCCTAAACAGTGTTTGGAAGGCATTGGTTTCGTTGAATTTTACTCTGTGATGGAAGATTTCAGCGGCATGATGTAGGGGGATATCAAACAGGCATTCTGATGGACCATGGATGGTGATCAGTGAGGTCATGAAGGGGCAGGACACGAGCGCCTAGCGTGGCGTGCACGTCAGCTCTCATTTTGTTGCATTCTCTCTAGATAGCCAATGTGCTTTAATATGCGAAAGAAAATTGGTCTGAGGTTGGTTATGGCGAAGTTTGTTTTCTCAAAAGCATTAAAATTGGTATCGGTGGCGCTATTGGCGTCTTCCACGTTGGCGGTCAACGCAGCGGAACGTGAAGCCGATGATTGTACAGAACGACTTGAGAAGTACTTAACCACCCTGCGTGACAATGTGGCTTCTGATTACATTGCACCGCGCCAAAAAGAAGCCTCACAGAAGCTGCTTGATAAAGCCGCGCGCTTGAAGGCCAACACCGAGTACCATTACACCGATTGTGCTGTATTTGATAAATTATTGTTCTAATAATGTCGAACACTTAGCATTAAAAAAGCTGGCCTAGGCCAGCTTTTTTAATGCGCCAAAGACCCCATAACCTGCTTAGTAGACCATGCGTAATTGCTTGGCTTTTTCATGTTGGTTGCAGGTCCACTCTGAAATCGGTGAAGGCTTGCCGAAGTAGTAGCCTTGTAAGGTATCACAACCCAAACCAATCAAAAGGTTGGCTTGTTCACGGGTTTCAATCCCTTCGGCAATGACGCTCATATTCAGGGATCTGGCCAGTTGCACCGTGGATTTAACAATGTCTAGGTGACGTTTGTCATCGGGTAGTGGCGCGACAAAACGGCGATCAATCTTAAGAATGTTGGCGGGAATGTCGATCAGTTGGCCCATGGACGCTTGTCCGGTACCGAAGTCATCAATGGCAATGGAATAGCCATACTGAGACAGGGCGCGCAGACGTTTATGAATGAGTGGGTTCGTCATCACTGGGCTGGTTTCAGTGATTTCCAGCTCCAGCATTTCACTCAGCCATGGCCGTTCCGACGTCATCGACATCATCAGAGCAAAGAAGACATCGTTCATGAGTTCTTGGCCGGCAAGGTTAAAGGCAATCGGTGTCTTAATGCTTTCCGCATGCCATTCTTCTAACACTGCGACCAACTGTTTGAGCAAATTCTCAGCCAGCTTAGGTAGTAGACCTAACTCTTCGGCGAGTTTGATGAACACGATTGGCGACACAAAGGTGCCGTCTTCCAGCTGCCAGCGCGCCAAGGCTTCAAACGAGCGAATGTCACCAGATGACACCACCTGAGGTTGCAGCCATAACTGGATCTGTTTGTTTTTAATCGCTTCGCCTAGTGCTAGGCCTAATTTGTGCTCTTGGATGAGTTTCGCTTCCAGTTGTTGATCAAAGAAAGCGATACGTTCTGCTGAGGTGGAGTATTCCAAG
Organism: Marinomonas aquimarina; assembly: GCF_900089755.1. Classification (GTDB taxonomy): domain Bacteria; phylum Pseudomonadota; class Gammaproteobacteria; order Pseudomonadales; family Marinomonadaceae; genus Marinomonas; species Marinomonas aquimarina. Next base: position 42,821 of record NZ_FLOC01000015.1, read on the forward strand.
GCCATTTCACAGCGCTCAAGAAGCTCTTCGGCGGTTTCTCCTTCATTCTGGTAATAGGCGACACCGATCTGATAGTCGATATTGAGCACATCATCGCCAATGCGGATTTGTTCCGGTAAGACCGACTTTATGAGCGTACGCAGATTACGTTGAATCAGATAGGTTTGTCCCACCGGCATAAAACAGGCGAATTTCACACCACGTAAACGGCCAGAGATGGTTTTGTCAGATAGGCGCGATTGCAGGGTGCGGGAGAAATTAAGAATCACACGGTTCGCTTGATCACGGCCATATTGCTTATTTAGCAGCTTAAACTGACTGATGCGGATGATGAACATCGCGCCGGTGTAATAGTCCGATACATTGTGAATGCGATGATTCACCTGATTGCAAAAATTCTGATGGTTTGGAAGACGTGTCAGTGAGTCAAAGTGCGCTAAGCGAGAATTGGTTTGTTGCGTGTTCTCAAGCTCTTCGGTCAGGGCACGCAGATGAGTGATGTCCTGTAGATGAAGCACATAATGGCCATGGGTGGTTAGGCTAGAGCGGTGTACTTCCAAAAAATTTTTGGTGTTCGACTTTAATACGCACTCAGACACATTGCTTTGCCAAAAGAAACGGTTCGATGAATCTGAGATGGAGGCAATCCAATCATTGATTTTAGTGCCTTCGATCGCCTCACAGGCAACGCTTGGAAACAGATCCAACGCTTTCTGGTTCAGCTTAATAATGACACCGCGTTTATCACACAGCAGGGTCGGCGTGCCCGTATGTTCGAAGATCTCTTCGTACAAATCCGAGTGGTGGTTAATGCTTTTGGCCAGCTCTTTAAGGCGGTTAATACTGCGTTGCAAGGTTTTGATCAAGCGCGAAATGGCCATCGGCAAAGCCACATTGAACAATGCGAAGACCAACAATTGAGCGTATAAACCACTGAAAGTGGTGCTTGTGAGGGCTGCGGAGCCGACACTCTGAGAAAGGTGTAGGCTCATAGCAAGCGTGATTAGATTGGCCACGCTAAAGAATAAAGAAACCTTAAAACGATAAAACAGTCGTGTTAGCAGTGGCAACGAATAGAGCAAAATAACGCCAAGCTGTAAACTACTGCTCTGTTCTGAAAAGCCGACCAGCACCACTCCCGACACAGCGATAGTCGCCATTAATATCAGTGAAGCATGTCGGTCAAAATTTCTAGAGGAGGCAAGCAGTAGGATCAACAGGAGTGAACAGCCGATCCCCGAGGCGGTAACGAGGTAAGCGGAATCGGTACCATCTAATAAAAGGGTACTGTGAAGAGTGAACGCTGACACAACTAATAAGCTTGCACTTAGCAAAATTCGCAGTGCGCTTATACGGAAGCTTTTAGGATCCCCAGACTCGTGCTCAGCGTCATCAATTACAAAAAACTGCTTTAAAAAGTTTAATAACATCAAACTACTACAATCAGATTCGTGGTCGCTATAACAGCACGAAATGTGCAAGCTAACCCATCAACATTACCGAAAAAAACTGCGTCTGACCATCCTGAGTATGATGCAATTTGTTAAAACTTATATATTTATGTCAATTCGCCTCAAATGATTATCCCAATGAATGTCGGCGAGTTGATTCAGCTGGCTAATATTCTGTGTACGCGGTGTTGAAATCAACTGTTTACCTGTGCCACTGGTCAAGACAAACTGATCTTTCTTATTTGTTGCAACCAAACCGCACACATCACGGCAATTATCCACACCAAGAAAGGCTCTTGTTGGTACATCCCAATAGGCAACAAAGCCGCCCCGTGGGGTGCTGATGGCTAACGTTTTACCACTCTTGTCGAAACACACACTGCCGCAGTACTGTTTGAAACGCGCGCGAACGTGTTCAGGCATGTCCAAGTATTCGAGGGCATCCGAATCGACCGAGGCGAGGGCGACCAATGGCACCTTGTCCCATAATTCGCCTTGGTATTGAAAGCCTAACGCGACCACTCCTTGAGCATTCACATCGAGATGGCGAATGCTCAACTGATGCAGAGATGGCTCATGTTGAGCTTGGTTGATCACACTACCGTCTGATAATGACAGAAATGTTACATTTGGGCTCATGGAGTCTAAGTTCATGATCTCTCGATCATTATCGGGATGGGTACGCAGGCCTCCATTGGCAATGACAAGGGTATCTGGGGTTAATAATACCGATTCATGGGGGCCAATCCCGCCGCTGCTGTATTCGTTTAATACCTGTCCCTCTGGCCAGGCACGAACCACGACTTTTCCGGCGCCAGTAGGGAAATGGTTCTCTTGTGTGATCAAACGTGTGCCATCTTGAGAAAACACTGCATGGCCATAAAAGTGGTGTTCCGCTAATGGCTCAATGCGCTGGATGGCTTGTCCGGTGAAGGGATTGAAAAAATCCATATAAAAGCCAGGGCGGCGGGCCACAGCACCGACCACGGAATGGGTCGGGTGCACCACCGGGGCATGGGCGCGATCAGGCAATGGCATCGACCAAAGTAATTTGCCATGACTGCCAAACGCGCCAATAAAATGCTCCGTTTTACTTTTCGAAAACGCTGAAAAAAACAGCTCGCCTTGGGCTTCAATGGGCATACTCGAAGCCCAAGTCGGGATTGATAGGGCGGCCAAAGACGAGGCCAGAAACGCGCGACGACTTAGCTGCATAGATCAATCTCCGTCACGGCTGTTAAAACCAATTTGGAAGCCCATGGAGGTGACCAAGTTGGTCAGCTGTGTTTGGCTATTGGAAATAGACTGTACCAATGGCTTCGCCATCTCCACACGTTCGGCCTGAGTGTATTGCCCTGTGAAATAGTCCTTTGGTAATTGCAGTGCCAGTTTAACGTTATCTGCCAATGCCGCTTCCAATGCCTGTGCGAGCTCGGGTTGTTCGGCCATGGCGGTATCAAATAGCGATGGCTGACCGAGATGGTACAGGGTGCGGTAAGCTTTTAGGTTGGTCTCGATAGCCGGCAGGGATTGTTCACTGCGGTAAAACTCGGCTAGTTTTAAGTTTGGCTGGCCTTTGTAACCAATGGGGGTCTCTAACTTGGCATCTTTGACCACCGACATATGTTCTAGCCATTGTTGTACCAGTAACTCAACAACCAAATGTTCGGCGCTCTCGGTTGAGCCTTCTTCTGGGAAAATCCAATCGGTGGCTTTGCTTTGCTGCCATTGCGTAAGCACGTCATGAGTGGTCTGTGCGTGATGACGACTGATGGCCTCCAAGACTTCACAGTCACTGGGCTTGCGAATGACGTTGAAATCACCATGGTACAGAAGCGATTCGATGGCGGTCATACCACGCACGGCAATGCTGGCGGAAGTCCAGAATTTTGGCGTTGTCATGGTGCTTGGGTCCATGCTTAAAGTGCGCAATTGGCGCTGAGTGACCCCTTTCTTATCGGGCCAGTATTCGTAGGCGTAGTAGCGCATAAAGTAGGTGACAGGGCCGAAGTTTAACCACTGTACCTGTTGCCAATGGGCAAGGTTGTCATTAAAAGCCTGCTTGGCAGTGGCTAAATTGGCGCTGTTAGGCGCAGCACAAAGGGTCGCGGTGGCATCGGCTAAGGCGTTTGCACTGCTGCTAAAGCTTTCATACTTTGGCACTATGTACTGGGATTGCATTTGCTCGAGTGTATCGTCCCATTGGTTGGCGAAGGCAGAGCTTGCCGCCAGCAAAGCGGCCGTTGCTGTGAGGGCTTTTTTCGTCATTGACATCAGAGTGACTCCAAAAATCTTATAAATAAGGTACGTTGCTTGGCATTGAGGGATTTGTAGGCCTCTTTGCTGGCTTGAGCTTCGCCCCCGTGCCACAAAATGGCTTCTTCGATGGTGCGTGCTCGGCCGTCATGTAGATAGCCATTGCGGCTAGAGACTTGTTCAGAAAGTCCTATGCCCCAAAGTGGCGCGGTACGCCACTCTTGTGGGTCTGCATTGAGGACCGGAAAGTCATTGGCAAGGTCGGGACCCATGTCGTGCAGTAGCATATCAGTAAACGGGTAAAAGTCTCTATTCGACAAGACCTTATATTGCGATGAGCCGGTCGTCAGTTTGGCGCGATGGCAGCTTGCGCAATGTGCGTCATCAAATAGCTTTTTGGCTTCTTTAAACCATGGCTGATCAAGGTTACGCATCGCCGGCGGGCGACTGAGGGCTAAGTAAAGGTCCAGCAGACGAGATTGCTCAACCCCGACTTCCAAATTATCAATGTGCTGACTGTTACCATTAGGCGCTATCATACAGTCTGTTTGCTGCGCGGTGCAGTCACCACTGGCAAGCGGAAACAACGGGGTAGAGAGGCCAATATCGCCATTAAAAGCAGATTGGTTTTGTGCTGTTAGTGTGCTGACACTGGCTTTGTGACCAAATTTCCCCAGCTGTTTAACCCCCTGGTGCTCAATCCAGTTTGCTTTACCACTGATACCATCTTGGTCGGCATCTTCAATGTCTTGATACTCTAAAATCAGTGTGCTATTCACCGCATCTAATAAGCCCATGCCCACCAGTGGCGGCGACACTCGCATGGAGAAGCCCGTGTCTTGTTGAAACTCACCATAGTTTAACTGGGTCCATGTAATGCTCGGCTTACGCAGGGTCACACTGTAGCCATCTGGAAAGCTTTCGATCCGCTCTTGCCATTCAATGCGATAATTGCCTTCCGGCTGGATATTGGTGGCGCTTAATGGATGGAATTGTCGACCATACATGGCATCGCCCACCACACCATTTAAGGAGGTTTGGCTTTTACTGCCAAGACGAATAAAGAAAGAGGGCACTTCACTGCCAAGTTGGTCTGCTGTTGGGGCATGGCCACGGCCACTGTTGATGTGGCAGCTGTGGCAGGAGCGGGCATTGAAAAGTGGTCCTAAGCCATCGCTGGCCGTGGTCGACGAGGGTGAGGGAACCCAAAAGCGCTCAAATACGCTTTCGCCAAGGAAAAACTCATGTTTGAGCTCGCCTGGCATATTTGAAAAAGGTTGTTTGTAGGCATCACTGTCAGCTACTGATGCGATTGCGAACGAAGAGCAAGTCAGTGACAGTAGAAAACGCGTTAATAGGGCCATGGTGTAGATCTTCTTAACGACAAAAGGGGCGACCTCAGTCACCCCTTTGCATTACAGGAAAAGCGGATCGCTTACTCGAACACTGCGCCTGGATTATCCAAGCTATCCGAACCTTCTAGAGCAATGCCTTGTAGGTCAAGCGCACGAATGATTTCTTCTGTGGTACGTGTTTGATCAACCAGAGAGTCAACAAAGGTTTGTACCAGTGCATTACCTGCTGTGTTGTTCATGGCAATCAAGACATCAAATGTTTGGCCTTGTTTGGCTGCTTCTACCATGGCCTTACCTGCTGCATCAGTCGCCAAAAGGTCAGCCTTCATTTCAACGTCAAGAGCTGGGTTTTGTGCCACGATCAGCGCAGACAATGATGGGCCTTTCACCCAGCTGCCATCAACACGTTGGTACTCACCAAGGTAAACGTTCTCGATACCTTTGGCATCGTAGTAGTGCGAGTTGTGTGTGTTGTCAGAGAAGCAATCGTGTTCTTCTTCTGGGTCATGCAACATTAGACCAAGCTTAGTACGCTCGCCACCTAGTTCACCGTACGCCAAGCTGCCCATGCCCGTTAGGATAGTGCTCAGACCTTCTGCAGTAGACTGATCTAGTAGCGCGGCACGCGCGTCGCCGCCTTGTTGCCAAGCATTCGCCATGAATTTAAGGTCAGATACGAGCAGCTCAGTCGCCGCAGATAGGTATTGACGACGACGGTCACAATTACCGTTCGTACAGTTATCTAGATCAAAGTCCGTTGCAGGGCGCTCGCCTGCACCTGGGTTAGTACCGTGTAGGTCTTGACCCCAAAGTAGGAATTCAATGGCGTGGTAACCGCTGGCAACGTTGGCTTCAACGCCGTCTGCTTCTTGTAGGTAGTCAGAAATCAGCTCGGGAGTAATATTAGACGCATCGACTTGCTCACCGCCGATCACCAATGATGAATTCGCCACCACGTTGGCAGTGTACAGCGGGTTGATGTCAGACTCAGAACCGTAAGAAGTGGCTGAAACATAGTCGATCAGACCTTCGTCTAAAGGCCAAGCGTTGACTTTGCCTTCCCAATCGTCAACGAATGCGTTACCGAAACGGTAGACTTCTGTTTGTTGGTAAGGCACACGGGCAGCGATCCAAGCGTCTTTTGCTGCTTGTAAGTTCGCTTCAGTCGGCGCAGCGAGAAAAGCGTTGATTTTAGACTCAAGCGTCAGCGCTGTTGTGTAAGAATCACCGTAAGCTGCTTCGGCAATATCAGCATAATGAACGACAACGCTTTCAGGCGTGACTGCCGTGCTTTCAGGTTTGACTGATTGAGTACCACATGCCGTTAGAAGACCTGCAGCAACCACTGCTGCAATAGGGGTCAAAACTTTTTTCATTACTTACCACTCCGTATGCAAATTGTGTCCGCATTCTATTGAAAATGAAAACGATTATCAATGGTGCTTTTAATTCAATAACTCACAATTTGATTTAGCGCAAAACCTCGTGGTCAGTGGACACTTTGTGTCAGGGCATATGCTAGCGGCGCTACAGAGAGTTACTCACAGGTTACACCGAATTGACTCAGTGAATCTGTGGACAATCGATATTGACAGCTCGAATCACGGAAGTGATTGCCAGACTCCCAAGATATCGACACGGTTTCAGGGACGCTCTGTTTATAACTTGGAATAAAGCGGTAGGAGGCGAGTACTTCTATTTCACTGTTCGGGCCTAGCTCTAGGGAATGGCCGATTAAGCGCTGGCGGGTAGCCGGATCGTAAAGGGTGTAATCTGTGGTGTATTCACGGTTGCCACTTTCATGCTCAAAATAGAGCCAAATCTTGCGATACGTCACCGAGGCATTGCTAGGGTTCTTCAAGGTAAACTTGGTAAAGATTTGCTGTGGCACAGATAGCGATTGGCTTGCTTTTACAAAGCCCTGTTCAGGCGCGGCACCTTGCCATGGTGTTTGGCCGCCAAAAGAAATCGTTGCCAGCTCGATCTTGGCATCAGCAACGCTTTCATTGGCATAAGAGAGTAGGTCTTTGGCTGGCGCATACATGGCGACAACAATGGCCAGCAGGGCAAAAAATTGAGTTTTACCGCGTAAGTAGTGGATTAAAGCGTTCATAAAAGCACCTTTACTGTATCGATATACAGTACTGTATATAAAAACAGTTTAAGGGTGCAAGCCTTTTGTTGACGTTTTATTGAACAAAATTCGAAATTGATACAGAGCGGCGCGTTGAAAGAAAATCTAAAAAACGCTTGCTTTAAAAAATATCACTGATTTATAAGGGAAAAACGGGAATTCCCACAGTCTTTTTCACGGTTTCTGTGGAAATAAGCTGGAACGCCTTTTGCTGTATGGGATTGCACAATGTGGGCATATTTTTCATCAGTTAGGTATAATGCGCCTCTCAATATACAGGGGTAATAATGGAAAATTTCGACGTCGTCATCATCGGAGCAGGTGCTTCAGGCTTATTTTGTGCTGCGCAAGCGGGTTATCGTGGCCGTAAGGTACTAGTTCTGGATCACGCTAATAAAGCGGGAAAAAAGATCCTTATGTCTGGCGGTGGTCGCTGTAACTTTACCAACCTGGATGCCGCGCCTAAGCATTTTCTATCGGCGAATCCACATTTCTGCATTTCCGCCTTGAAGCGCTATACCCCAAATGACTTTGTTGAACTGGTCGATCGACATGGACTCGAATACGTTGAAAAGGCACCTGGACAATACTTTTGTCAGCATTCTGCCAAAGATTTGCTCAATATCCTGCTTACTGAGTGTGAATGGTCTGGCTCGGAAATTCGTCTGGATACCAGCATTAAAACCATCGCTAAGCAGGAACAAGGTTTTCATCTCCTCACTTCTCAGGGCGAAATCCAATGTGAATCCTTGGTGGTGGCGAGCGGGGGCTTGTCTATCCCAACCCTAGGGGCGTCAGGTTATGGCCACCAAGTGGCAGAGCAGTTTGGCTTAAAAGTATTGCCAAGACGTGCCAGCCTAGTGCCGATTACCATTCAACCGACCATGAAAGAAAAGTTATCCACACTCTCTGGCGTCAGTGTGGAGATTGAGGCCAGCGCCAATGGTATGAGCTTTAAAGAGCCCATGTTATTTACCCATCGTGGCATCAGTGGACCGGCTATTCTTCAAATCAGTAACTTCTGGCAACCAGGCGATGAGCTACAACTAAACCTGTTGCCCGATCTAGACCCAGAGGCCCATTTTAAAGCCCTACGCAACGATAAACCGAAACGCGCTCTAGAAACCGAGCTCAACAGCCTGCTGCCAAAACGTTTAGTGGAAGTAATCAAACAAGACCTGCCTTGGATGAGCAAACCCATGGCTGAGTTATCCAATGATAATCTCGCTGAGTTGATTCAATATCTTACTCACTTTGACGTACAGCCGAATGGCACCGAAGGCTATCGTACTGCCGAAGTGACCCTCGGTGGCATCGATACTAACGAAGTCAGCTCGAAAACCTTCGAGTGCAACAGTGTGAAAGGTCTGTACTTTATTGGTGAAGTGCTCGATGTCACCGGCTTTTTGGGGGGCTACAACTTCCAGTTCGCTTGGTCGTCAGGTTTTGCCGCTGGGCAGTTTGTGTGATTGGATTCAAACAATTAAACCATATACTTTGTAATGAACCTTAAACTTTTGGCGAAAAAACTAGGAATTGCACCGTAAACTTTTCCAAGGCCAAAAATTGATTAAAAGCCTCTATCTTATTCAGGACGGGGGCTTTCGTGTTTTTAAAGCTAATTTCTTAGAAACATGAAATTAAACCGTATACTTTTATTCAATGCACAGATTTAGTGCATTGAAAGCTGCTTCCCCAAACTTTGTCTGCTTACACGTTCCTTACGCTATAGGCCTATGGTAGATTCTTCTTATATAAGGTTTATAACCGCTACGGTATTGTGGCGGCAGATGATCAGGGCGTGCGGACAGTGAGTACTTTCATCCTATGAAGCAAAGTGCTCGTCAGATGTTTTTAGGGATTGTAAGAATGGATGAAGCATCAAAAACAAAGAGAATTACGATAAAGACTGAAACAGGAAGTAAGTGGTTTGATGCTCCTCAAAAATTAATACAATGGATTCAAGACCAACGAAAGTCATATTCCACCCTAAAACAACTAGCGCAGCAATATAACGTTAATTTTGGGCAATTGGATAGTGCTTGGAATACCTTGCACAATACGGCTAGTCGCCTTCAGCAGCTAAGTAATCAGCCTGATCAATACGATGTTCATATTAGTCAATTTCAAAAGCAATTTTCGGACTTTTTAAACCGAAAAGAAATTTTTACCGAAGATGCCCCCTTCTTTAGTTTTTTTTCATCACAAAAAGAGGTTTCTTCCATAAAAGGACTTGCAGTTCTAGTTGATCATTTTGGTTGGAATTTTAAGCCAATCGATTATCAAATGTTGCGAGCCCTTGAGGAAACTCAAGATTATTTCGATGGTAATCAGCAAGCTGTAAACGATCAAGCTCAAACTATGCAAACCCTTAGGCATAGCTGGGATATGGAACTTACAGAGCATCGCGATATTTGGACAGCAAACTACATTGATCAGCTTAATAATGTTGAACAGCTTAAGGAAGAGGCTAATTCTTTAATTAAGGAATGGTCTTTAACCCAATCAGAACACAAGCTTGCATTGCAAGAAAAGCTTGAGAAGGCTGAAACTGATCTTGAGAACTTACGGCGCACCTATGATGAAGAGCTATCATTACGTGCGCCTGTTAAGTACTGGAAAATGCAACACGAAAGCCATCATCAAAAGGCTGTCGGCTTTGGCATTGTTTTGCTCGTAGTTACGCTCATAGTTCTTTGTACCATTATTGGATTTTCTGCCTACACTCTAGATATGTCGTTAAAGGATGTAACTTTGAGCAAAATCTTCGCTGCGGCAGCTATTACGACCATAGGCTTGTGGCTTATCAAAATTCTAGCCAACATATTTATGTCGCACTTGCATTTAGCTACCGATGCACAAGAGCGAAGAACCATGATTCATACTTATTTGGCTTTAATTCGAAAGGTGCAAGGTCCTGCTGAAGACGATAGGCAGCTCATTCTGCAAACGCTTTTTAGGCCTAGCTCAACTGATATGATCAAGAATGACCAAGGGCCCAGTCAGCTAGTTGATATGATCAATAGGCTTTCGACCAAACAGTAATACTAGTAACTAAGGGAGTAGTTTCTCTTAAGGGTTAGGGATCACCATGACAACCAATACCACTTCTACCTTCTGTAAACTATCTGTTCAGTTGGTTAATAAAATCAATTTTGCTAGCCACCAGAGTTCGTTTTCTATTTTGAGAGAAATCCAATTAGAAAACATATCAGATGAGGTATTAGAAAACTTAGAGATCCGTTTAACGTCCTCTCCTGCGTTTTTGAAACCAAAAACATGGAAAGTCGATCGCTTGTCAGCTGGGTCTGTTTTGCCTATCAAAGAGCGTGACCTTGAGCTGGATGGTGGTTTTTTAATGGGGCTTACAGAATCAATTTCAGGCTTGATAACTGTTGTGGTTTATCAAGGTGATGAACTTCTTGCTGAAAGTGATCATAAAGTGGATCTGCTGGCTCATAATGAATGGGGGGGCGCAGAATACATGCCAGAGTTGCTGGCTGCATTCTGTACGCCTAACAATGTAGCAGTTGATCGCATTCTGAAAGATGCTAGTCGAGTGTTAAGGCAAGCTGGAAAGCCAGATCAGATTGATGGGTATGTGTCTAAAAGTCGAGAGCGCGTTTGGTCAATTGCCTCATCTATTTATACTGCTATTGCAAACCTTCAATTAAGCTATGCACTTCCTCCATCAAGTTTCGAACGTAATGGTCAAAAAGTCCGCTTTCACAATCAAGTAATCGAATCAGGCTTGGCGACGTGTTTAGATTCGACAATGTTGTTTGCGGCTGCTTTTGAGCAAGCTGGCTTGAATCCCCTTATAGTGTTGAAAGAAGGCCATGCTTTAGTTGGTCTATGGCTTCAGCCTGAGGAGTTATCGGCGGTAACTACAGATGAAGCGGAAGTTCTTCGTAAGCGCTTACCAGATCATGAATTGATCCTAATTGAAACAACGCTTGTAACAAATCATCCTACAGTATCCTTCTCAAAAGCAATTGAGAGAGGCTGTCAGGCTATATCTATGGACGAAGACGATCTCTTTGAATTGGCCATTGATATCCGTCGAGCCCGCTCTCATAAGATTCGACCATTGGGTTTTGTTCAACAATCGTCACGGTTAGATGCCTCACTAGAGTCAAATACTTCAAGTGATGAGGTACTTGAGGAAGCTCCAAGTTTGCCTGATTTTGAGGACGAATCGTTTGAACAAGAGCCAATAAAAACACCTGGTGGCAGACTTGATCGATGGCAACGAAAACTTCTAGAGCTTTCTGCGCGAAACCCTTTACTTAACCATAAAGATGGTAGAGCAAGTTTATCGTTCGTGGCTCCAGATGCGGGATTGTTAGAGGATTTATTAGCGGATGGAGCTCGTATCTCTATTTCGCCATTTCCAGAGTTGTCTTCGAGCAAGCAGGATTCAGAGATTCATGAGCAACGCACGGGCGAAAATATTCAGAAGGACTACGCTTGTGATGCTCTTAATAAAAAGCAGCTATTAGTTAATTTAACTGAAGATGAACTTAATAAACGTGCTGTTGAAATTTACCGTAAAGCTCAAACTTCAATGCAAGAAGGCGGTTCAAATACACTCTATTTAGCGATTGGCTTTTTATTTTGGAAGCAAAATAAAAAAGATGGGAAGCGCTACCGTGCACCTTTAATCTTGTTGCCAGTTGCTCTTGAGCGTAAGTCTGTACGTAGTGGTATTAAGATTATTGCAGGTGATGATGAGCCAACGTTCAACACCACTTTATTAGAAATGTTGAAGCGTGATTTTGGTATTGATCTAGGGTATCTAGCTGGTGACTTACCTAAAGACGATTCAGGGCTAGATGTAGCCAAGATATTTAGTTGGGTACGAGCTGCTGTGAAGGATGCAGCTGGATTTGAACTAGTCGATCAAGTTGCTTTAGGTCATTTTTCTTTTGCTAAATATCTTATGTGGAAGGATTTAGTTGATCGAGCAGATCAGCTGAAGCAAAGCCCTGTGGTTAAGCATTTATTGGAAACACCTAGGGAGCGCTATGATTCTGACATCTCGTTTGTTGAACCCAATCAATTAGATTATCAATTTAATCCATCGGATTTATTGACCCCATTGCCAGCTGACTCATCGCAAATGGCTGCTGTTGCCACCGCTGATAGAGGCAAAGATTTTGTGATCATCGGCCCTCCTGGTACAGGTAAAAGCCAAACCATTAGTAACCTTATTGCCCATATGTTGGGTAAAGGAAAGAAAGTCCTGTTTGTTTCTGAGAAAACGGCAGCACTTGAAGTTGTTCATCGCCGATTAAAAGATATTGGACTTGGTTCATTCTGTTTGGAGTTGCATTCAAATAAAGCAAAAAAAGCAGACGTATTAGCTCAGCTAAATGCTTCTTGGACTCAAAGTAACTCTTATACGGCAGAGACTTGGCATAGTAAGTCTGAGCAGCTTAAACATGATAGAGACAAACTCAATAACTTAGTTGAAGCATTACACCGTAAGCGTAGTAATGGTTTGACGGCCCATTATGCGATGGGAATAAAAGTTCGAGATGCACATCTACTGGATAAGGTTGAGTTATCTTGGAGCACTGCAAGTGATCACACTCAACAAGATTTAGATCAAATGCGTCATGCAGTAGCAAACCTTTCTGTGCAAGCAAGTGCGATAGGTACAATAAATCAACATCCTTTATCATACATTCAGGCTGATGATTGGGGACCTGCGTGGCAGGATGCTTTGATTCATAGCGCTCAAACATTAAAAGACACAGCTATCGAAGCAAAAAAAGCTGTAGAAGATTTTGTAAATGCACTGGGATTTGAATTTGGCGCTATTTCACTTAACCAACTCGCTATGTTAGAGGAGTTAGGGCAAGTATTATTAGACTCATACCGAACTCAATCAGGTTTTGCTCTTGAACCCGATGGCCAAGATCTAATCGAAGCTTTGGAACAAGCAGTAACGCTACTTCAAAGCTATATTCGACTACAAAGTGAGTTAAGCTGTGATTACGCTCCTTTATCTTGGAAAAGTATTGATCCAGAAGCACTAAAATCTGATTGGGATTCCGCGAATGAGTCGTGGTGGTTGAAACGCATTTTTGCAACACGAAGGATTATTAAAGACGTTAAAGCAAAAGGAGCCTTGGGAGAGCCGGATCTTGATCAAGATATCCAAGTATTATTAGATCTTAAGCAGAAAGGAGAGTCTATTGCAGAGCTAGACAATCAGCTTTCTAGCCTAAAAGATTGGAAGAGCCATGATACAAAACCTGATGTAGTTACCTCGTTGCAGTTGATTGGCGTTCGAGCTCGTAAAGCCGTGAGCCAGATGGCAACAGACACAGAAACATTGATGGCTTTGCGAAGTAAGGTACGCACTTTGCTTCATGATGGAAATGATCTATTAGCGCCTGATGGAATTGTTGGAATTGCCATTAACCGAATGATTTCAAGCACGTCGAAGTTTGAAGTTTCATTTAATGATTTTAAGTTAAAAGCTGCTAGTGAAAGAGTTAACTCGTTAGAACACTTCGATGAAGTTATAGAATTGTCAGATATTGTGTTGTCGAAGCAATCGGGTCTCAAATCTTGGTGTGCTTGGAATAAACGTAAACATGAAGCTCAAAATTTACGATTAGGCTCACTTGTAGATGCTATTGAGACAGGTGTGATTGCTGCACCTCAAGCAGAAGATGCTTTTGAGGCCGCTTACTGTGCATGGTGGTCAAAGGTAGTCATTGATGAGGATCGTGTATTGAGAGAGTTTTCTTCTCCTGAACATGAGCAGACCATTACAAACTTCCAGGAATTAGATAAAGAGTTTTGTCAATTAACAGCCCAGTATATTGCAGCAAAGTTATCAGGACAGATACCAAGTACTGATGCAGGAACACGAGCAAGTTCATGGGGAATACTTCGTCATGAAATTCAAAAGAAAACAAGACATAAGCCTGTACGACAACTGTTGGAAGAAGCCCCAGATGCAGTGACTACACTTGCTCCATGTATGATGATGTCCCCATTATCTATTGCTCAATTTCTTGGAGCTGGAAAGAATTTATTCGACGTTGTGATTTTTGATGAAGCTTCACAGATTACCGTATGGGATGCAGTTGGAGCTTTAGCACGAGGCAAACAAGTTATTGTTGCTGGTGACCCCAAACAGATGCCACCTACGAATTTCTTTGGGCGTTCTGATAGCGACCCTGATGGTGATGTCGATGGTGAAGGAGATTTGGAAAGTATCCTTGATGAATTATTAGGGGCATCAATTCCTCAAAGATTGTTAAACCTACATTATCGCTCACGAAGAGAAAGTCTGATTGCATTCTCAAATAGTAATTATTACGACAGTTCATTAGTGACTTTCCCTGCCCCAGTACATCCTGATAATGGCGTTAGGTTGGTAAAACCAAATGGTTTTTATGCTCGTGGTAAAGCGCGACACAACCAAGGAGAGGCCAAAGCAGTTGTTGCAGAGATTATTGATCGTTTAAAAAGTGATGATGAAGTTATACGTAACCAGTCTATAGGGGTTGTGACCTTTAATACTGAGCAGCAATCATTAATTCAAGATTTACTTGATGAGGCTCGTAGTGAAGATCCAAGTATTGAATGGGCATTCGCAGAAGATCACTTGGAGTCGGTGTTTGTTAAAAATCTTGAAACTGTTCAAGGTGATGAACGGGATGTAATTCTATTTAGTATTACCTATGGCCCCGATGAGTCTGGGCATGTAGCTATGAACTTTGGTCCTCTTAATAGAACAGGTGGTGAGCGCCGGTTAAATGTTGCAATGACTCGTGCTCGCTCTGAAATGGTAGTCTTTTCAATTCTAAGTCCTGATCGTATTGATCTATCCAGAACTCAATCACGGGCTGTGGCTGATTTGAAACATTTTCTTGAGTATGCGGAACGCGGTCCTGTAGAACTGGGTTCACAAAGTAAAGGTTCTCAAGGTGACTTTGAATCACCATTTGAAATGGCTGTAGCAAAAGAATTAGAGGCTAAAGGATGGCAACTACATCCTCAAGTTGGTGTTTCGGCTTACCGTATTGATATGGGGATCGTTCATCCTGACTTGCCAGGACGTTACTTAGCTGGCATTGAATGTGATGGTGCTATGTATCATAGCTCAGCTTATGCGAGGGAGCGCGATAAGATTCGTCAATCCGTTCTTGAAAGTTTGGGATGGACAATTGTCCGAGTTTGGTCAACAGATTGGTGGGTTAATAAAACAGCATCATTAGATCAGTTACACCAACGGCTAGAGGAATTATTAGAGAATAGTCGTGCGGAGATAGAATTAGAGAAAGCAAAGGCTGAAGAAAAGGCGCGGGATAAGAAGGCTGTTGAAGCACTTGAAGAAAGAGAATCCACAGAAATAGACGAATCTAAGCAGCTTTATGCCCGCAAGCAAATGATTTCTTCGGATAATGAAAAACTTGAGGAGTATGTGGTTACTGATTTAAGAGATCTGGAAGCATCATCAGATCGCTTCTATGATGATGACTATCTGCCTACAGTAGAAAAAATGGTTAGTCGAGTGATTGAAGTTGAATCTCCGATACATCAAGACATTTTATGTAAGCGTATTGCAAGGCATCATGGTTTTAAGCGTACAGGTAATCAAATCAAAGAAAGAATATGCTCAGTAGCAGATAGATTCTTCACAACAGAAGAAGATGTCGGTGTTTTCTATTGGAAAGAGAATAATATGAAAATTCCTGTTCGAGCTTTCCATCGAGATACAGATATGAGCAAAGTGGAAAACATCTCTAGAGAAGAAATAATCGCCATTATGGAAGCCACTGGAGATTCAGGAGACTTTTCAGAGTTTGCTAGAGTTGTAGGGATTAGGCGAATTACACAACAGATTCGCGAAAGATTGATACTAATATAAGAGGAAATACTATGGACAGCTTGAATCCAAACTTCATTGATGCTCTTGAAGAAGATTTTGATTCTTTAATTGTAAGTGCGCTAATTTCGGCAATTAAAGTTAAATGCATAAATGAAGCAGTTGTATTGATTGAACAAGGCTTTGAAATTGATGAGTCAGATTGGTTCGGAAGCTCTGAGGTTGGGGATGTTGAGAATTCAAGAGAATTGTTCATTAGGGAGCTTTTTTTACTAAGTCATAATGAAAGTGTATTGATTGGGACTTTGGCGTCTAAATTTCCTGATGCTGCACTTAGATATTTTTATGAAAAGAGTTTTGATGAGTATGAAAATGGTTTTTACCGAATAAATTCAACGGTGGATCTTCTTCAAACTCTTTTGGGATTACTTAAAGGAAGTGAGGAAGACTATTTTATATTACTGCATCTGTCTAGTGTGATTACAGAAGTTTTAAATAAAAAAACTAAAGAAATATATGGGATGTATTGCTTCCTTGGATTTGATAGGTTTGAAAATGTCTCAATTGAAATTGCAGATGTTATTATTGAGTTATCTAAGAGGAAAGTTTCTTCAGGCTTAAGTGAAATTATTTGGGATATATACAAGTTAGCACTATCTGGTTTTATTTCTGTTATGTTTGAAGATGATAACTAAACTACGCGAATTCAACTCCGAAGTTCACACTACAATCCCATGGCTCCACTGATTCATGAATCTGCTGCACATACCTATTCTGTTTAGCCCTCTCAATAGCTGCTAGGCTTTGCTTTACAATGAAGTTCTTTACCGTGATGGAGGAATAGACGTGGAATATGCAGTACTAAGCAACAATCTTGAGATGCCGATGGCGGGTTTTGGGGTATTTCAGGTGACGGACAAGGAGGAGTGCAAGCACTCTGTCTTGAATGCGATTCGTGCGGGCTACCGTCTGATTGATACCGCTGCGGTGTATGGTAATGAAGATGCTGTGGGTGAGGCGGTTCGTGACGCCATCGCCGAGGGGCTGTGTACGCGCGAAGAGTTGTTTATCACCTCGAAGCTTTGGGTGCAGGATATGGAAAATTTTGCGACGGCTGAGGCGGGTATCGACGCATCCCTAGAAAAATCGGGTCTTGAATACTTCGATCTATACCTGTTGCACCAAGCGATGAAAGACTATTTTAGTGCTTGGCGTGCTATGGAAGCCGCTTATGAGGCGGGCAAGTTAAAAGCCATTGGTGTGTCGAACTTCTACGCCCACGTGCTGACAAATTTCTGCGAGACGGTGCGTATTAAGCCAATGGTCAACCAAATTGAGCTGCACCCTTACCACGCACAAACCGAAGCGTTGGCGACGATGAAACATTACAATGTTCAGCCAGAGGCTTGGGCGCCTCTAGGTGGTGGTCGTCATAAGCCTTTTACTGAAGCAACGCTGCGCCAGATTGCTGAGGCCCATGGGAAGTCGATTGCTCAGGTGGCACTGCGCTGGAATGTACAGCGTGGCGTGACTGTGATCCCGAAATCGGTGCACCCTGAACGTATTGCGGAAAACTATGCTATTTGGGATTTTGCTTTGACGGAGCAAGAAATGGAACAAATCAGCGCGCTGGACTTGGGTTATGTTGGCGATACCATCAAGCATTTCAATCCAGATTTCGTGCGCGGCTGCTTAGGCGTTAAAATTCACGACTAGCGCTGGGCAAAATGGGCTTTTTATTTCACTGTGAATTGGGAGCCCATCCTCTTCAATAGAGTCTTCGTTATCTGCTGCTAGCGTTTGACTTGCAAATGTATCACCGCCTCTTTGTTGATGGTTTCTGAGTCAATAAACTGACCATTTGAGGCGGTGATGCCACCGTTTAAAATACACTGTTGATATTCCCCAAGGCTCACGAAAAAGGGCTGTTGGTCCTCGTCTAACAGCTCAAAGCTGGTTTCAAATACGTTATAGGGTGGCATGGAAAGTCTTAATACTGCGACCAAGGCTGCAAAGCCTTTCTTATCAATCTGTTCTTCAATCTCGCATAGCGTGTAATAGTCAATATTGGGGTTTGATTTGACCAAAATGGCGATTTGCGTCCAAGTACTACCCTGTGGGTATAGGGTGTCGTCGATGAGCTGAGCGAGCCGTTTTTGTGTGAGTTTAATCTGAGTACTGTCCATAGTCTGAAATCCGTTGTTTATCATTAAAAATATAGTCCAGATAGTCAGGTTTTTAAGTATGTGTTCCGTTTAAAGCGTTACGTTACTGTTAAAAGTAGTCGATGTAAGGTGCTCATGGGGTGTTAAATGTAATGTTTTAATAACGCTCGGCAGGCCTTGTTTGCCTTCTATAAATTAAATTTATCGTTAAGAGGGAAGCTTATGCAGCAAGTATTTATGGAAGACCGTGTGGTCGGCGCTTTGGTGGGACTCGCCTGCGGTGATGCCTTGGGCACGACACTGGAGTTTAAAGTACCGGGTAGTTTCTCCCCTATCACTGATATGACCGGCGGTGGGCCATTTCGCTTGGCAAAAGGGGAGTGGACCGACGATACCTCGATGGCCTTGTGTTTGGGTTTTAGTTTGTTGGAGCGAAACGGCTTCGACGCTCAAGATCAGATGTCGCGCTATTTGCGTTGGCAGCAGGAAGGCTATTTAAGCAGTAATGGCAGCTGTTTTGATATCGGCATGACCGTATCCAACGCCTTGATGAATTACGAAGAAACCCTTGATCCATTTAGTGGTCAGGAAGATGAGAGTTACTCTGGTAATGGATCCATTATGCGTTTGGCTCCGGTGGCGATGTATTATGCCCACGATTTACCCAGCTGTATTAAGTTAGCAGGCGAGAGTTCCCGCACCACTCATGGCTCACCTTTGTGCATTGATGCCTGTAAGCTGTTGGCTGAGTTGCTGGTGCGTGCCTTTCAGGCTGAATCGAAATCCGAAATCTTTGCGGATTTAAGCAAACGGCCCTATCGAGAAGAGTTTGCACCGCTGCTGGATAAGTCCTTTAGCGCATTGGCATACGATCAGATTAAGGGGTCGGGGTTTGTGGTCGAGTCCTTGATCGCGGCCTTGTGGTGTTTCTATCAAGGCAAAAACTATCGTGAGGCCGTGTTATTAGCCGCCAACTTGGGGGACGATGCTGACACCACGGCGGCTATTTGTGGTCAGATCGCCGGTGCATTTTATGGCTTGGCGGGTATTCCAGAAGACTGGCATCGTGCGATTGCAATGGACTTTGAAATTAAGCATCTGGCGCGTCAATTGTACCGTCAAGGCGTACAGCGTATGACTGTCTCTGCAACGCCTTAATACTCATATTTCTGCAACGCCTTAATACTCATATTTCTGCAACCATAAACTGTTACAACCACTGATTAAATACATCAAGTGGAGGGTTTATGGCGCGCTCAGTATTGCTCGATTTACTTCGTATTATGGCCATCAGTCTGGTGTTTGTCGCGCACTTCGGACAAGTGCTCGACCACTGGACAGGCGAGTTCTTTGGTATCAAAAACTTCTACTATGTGAGTTTAGGGGGCGTTGGCGTCAGCATGTTTTTGGTGCTATCCGGTGTCTTAGCCGGTTTAACGGATTTGCCGAAAAACACTCCGTTTTTTCGCTATCTGGGCAAAAAAATCCTGCGTATCTACCCTCTGTATTGGCTGTCAATCCCAGTGGTCATAGTGGCTTATCTGCTGGAAGGCTTGATGATGGAAGGAGAGTGGCGCCAGGTTTTTCCTAATGGATTTGTGACCGATGTGCTTGGCAGTTTGACCGGTTTCTATGCTTGGTTTGGCCTATGGGGCGGGCCTTACAATCCGCCCAGTTGGTTTATTGCTTTAATTATTACGCTCTATGCTGTGTTTCCTCTGCTGGCCTTTAGTATGCGTCGCTGGCCCAATCCAACCTTAGTGGTCTTGTTGCTGATAAGTGTGCTCAGCCGTTGGTATGTGGGTCAATATGGTGTGCCCTTTGTTCCTAGCAACTGGCTAGACGATGTCGAAAGTTGGGCTTATCGCCTGTACGGCTTTATGCCTGGTCGACCTGGGGATTGGTTTATTTTGTGCCGAATTTTTGAGTTTGGCCTAGGTATTTGGCTAGCGCTTAAGCTTAGGACGACCTCATGGGCGGTGCTAAATGGCTTACCGAACTGGCTGAAACAGCCGATTGCCTTCCTGAGTGACTTGTCTTTTGCGCTGTTTTTAATTCACGTGCCATTTTTATTTTTGCTGACATGGTTGATGGAACTAGGGGTAAATGTGATGGTCGCCATTACCTTGGTGTTCGCGATCACGCTGGCTTTAGCATACCAACTGCAGCGATTGGATAGCAAAATGCCACGTAAACGTTGGTTTTATAAAGGCTCCTAGTCGCTTCAGTAGGGGCTAATATAGAGTGCCTATGCTAATAATTTATAGTTGTTTCACAAATTTGGATGACCTACTTTGGAAAACAAGCATTAGACTCTGATTGTTTAGTCTATAAACAAAGTGTCTAAGGGAATCACTCTCTATCCTTGGTTACATAACAATAATTATATGTTGGGGGTTGATATGACAATTTGTCTAACTGCTTGTGATCATGAGGCCAGTGGCATTTCTGCTCAGTCCGTGTCCAGTTTTCTGATGAGTAAGTGCTTTGGAGAGCACGAGCTGATCCAGAAATCATCCTACTGTTCATCGGCTGGAATTAAATTTAAAAGCTTTGGTGATCTGTCCATCTCAGAACACAGCTTTGGCTGTGAAGTGCAGATGCAAACGCCAATGATGTCAGATATATACCATCTACAGGTCATTCTTAGCGGCGAAAGCTTGGTGCAATGTCATGGTAAGACGCGCCATTTAAAAACCGGGGATGCGCTAATCGTGTCACCAAACTCTCCTTTGGTAAGCGATTACAGCGCTGATTGCCGTAAGTTAATTATCCGTATCCCGGTGCATTTTTTGATGCAAACGGCGCGTGAATTTGGTTATCGAACAACGAATGAGTCGATTGTGTTTGAGTTCGAGCAGCAACCACTGCCGACGTCTGGCTCCTTTATCAGTTTGTTGAATGATATTTTGCAGCAGCCACAGGGGAGTTTGTGTGATCGTGGTTTGATGTATTACAGCAAACTCTTAGCCAATGCGATCTTTGGTACCTTTGCTTGTAATCTTAGTCAGGGCAATGGCGTGCAAGTAAGCCAGAACCGCTTGATTGAACGCATTCGCGAACATGTTCTTAGCCATATTACACAGGATATTAGCATCGATGAGTTGGCGGAAATCTGTCACATCAGCCGCAAGTCGCTTTACAATCTGTGTGATCGTGAGTTGGGAATGACGCCCTCTGCATATGTGCGTTGCTTAAAACTTGAAAGTGTTCATTCGGAGTTGAGTCAAAACGACAGTATTCGTAATGTGACTGAGGTTGCCATGAAATATGGTTTCACTAACTTGGGGCGCTTTTCGGCTCAATATCGTGATCATATTGGCGAGTTGCCATCGCAGACGTTACGTAGTATTGCTTGTTAAATTTTTTTTGTTCTTTAAACGCAAAGAACCCAGGCAAAGGGGAGCCTGGGTTCTTTGTAGTCGCTTACAGCAATAAGTGAATCAGAACGTTAGAACTTGTACATTGCCATCAGTTCAACCTGCTGACCTGCAGGACGTTTTGATGTGCCTGCTGAGGATGGTGGACGGTTACCAGCGTTTTGATCACGTAGCTCAATACCTAGCTCAACGTTAGGCATGTAAGTGTAGATCATGTTTACCGCTGTCTGTTTCAATGTGTCTTCAGATAGGCTAGTTTCGTCTGCTTTAACTTGGCCGTAGCGCAGGTTTGCACGAACCTTGTCTGAGAACTTATGACCGATACCGGCACTGAAACCAGTGGTGGTGATCATGTCGCCGTTGGCATCTACTTCCATTTGCGCGTCAAGACCGCGAGCACCGTTGTAACCCCAACCAGCGTAGATGGCCGCACCTTCACCCGTGAAACCACTTAGGCTGAAGGTGGTGTCGCCGAACTTAAGTTTGGTCGCGAGCGAGACAGCAACACCGTAATCAGATTCATCATCTGAAGTCACGCCTGGTGTGGTATCCACTTCACGGCCCGTCACTGCAACGTTGAATGCATGGCCATTGGTACGGTAAGAGTATTGAGCAACCGCATCTGGTGTATCAGCATTGCTGTACAATGGATCTTGCAAGGTTAGACGCAAACCATCTTTCACGTAATGGATCACTAGGTCTGGGCGAATTGGCGCGCCGTTACCCGCGATGGTACCGATGCCTAGACCCCAGAAATTCATGATTTCAGTATCGAATGGAGCGTTAGCAAAGAATTGCCCGTTCCATGTCTGACCAACGGTTAGGTTGTCAATATTGATGTAGGCATGACGTAGACGCCAAGCGTAGCTACTGTCTGTAGCCGTGTTGTTGTCCCAGAAGTCGCCTTCAATGAAGCCGCGAACTTTGTGACCATCTACCATGCTAGATGTGCTTAGGTTAAAACGAGATTGACGTACGCTACCTTCTACAGTGTTTTCACCTGCATCAGGTTGGTCAAATACTGTCTCTGCCTTTAAGTAGCCTCCAACACTAAACTTAGTGCCGTTGAACTCGCCTAAGTCCACGGCAAACATTTGCGTAGAAAGACCTGCTGCTAATACAGCTAACGCTACCTTAGTTTTCATCATACTTTACAGCCTTCATTATTATCATTGTTAATAAGGTGTAATAACTATGGCAAAGCGGCGTAAATCCGAATATTCAAATAGTGTAATCTTTGTACATTGTGCAAATAAAAAGGCTCTCACTGAAAGCAAGAGCCTTTTGCAGGCTGAACATATACAGAAAGGAAAACGAAGTTTGGCCGCTAAAACTTAAGGTGAGCTTAAAGGTGTAAGTAGTTTTTATGCCAAGTTCTGGTACATGAACCAAAGCCTTAAGATAGGTCAAATAATAGACAGCTGTAACATAATGGCATAATCACTGCGTTATAACTGCTCCTGCCAACTAATTGAGGTTTTGCACAGGAGGTTAATCATGTCTATTCATTTAGAAGTGTTTGCAGGAAGCGATATTCGAGTAGCAGAGTTACAAGAAGGACGCTACTTCAATAAAGCGGATTTGTTGCGTGTGTCTGGACAGACAGCAAAGCATGAATCAGAGACTCAGTACCTAGACATTTTAGAAGCGTCTAAACTGCTAGGTTATGGCAAAGAGAGCATGCTCGAAGCGATGCAGTTATGGGCACCACATTTGTGTAGAAAGCACATGGTGGAAGTGCATTAAGCAAGGCTTCGAACTTCGCTCAAAAGCGCATTATTCAATGCGCTTTTTTTGTAATGAGGCAAGGGTCAGGACAAGCGTGACCATCATCACTGCGCCAGTTAATGGCATATTGCTGCTGACACCGAACTGATCAATAAAGGTACCGCTTAAAGCTGCGCCAATAATCGCCGCCACTTGCAGTGCGGCGGAATACAAACCACCTGCTGCTTCGGCGGCATCGGGCAAGGCTTTGGTAATCCAAGTAGACCAGATAATGGGCAATACCGCGCCAAAGAAGCCCCAGCAAGCGATCAAGAAGTAGGCCAGCGGATGTATGCTTTGCCCTAACAGCAGGGCAAAAGCCACGATGACCATGGTGAAAGGCATCCCCAGTAAAATTTGCTTCAGTGCTTTTTGTGCTAGAAAGCCCGCGAAGGTTGCACCAACAAAACTCGCCACCCCAAACAAGACCCACGACATGGAGATCTGCTCGATGTTAAAGCCCAGATAGAGTTCCATATAAGGACGCATATAGATGTACAGCATCTGGTTGCCGGTAAAGCTTAATAGCATGGCAATGAAGGCTAAGGCGACGCCTGGGCGTTTTAGGATTTTAGCGATGCCGTCATGGTGCGCTTCACGCTGACTTTTGACCGAAGGCACGGTCAGCAGCTGGAGTGCAAAAATAGCAATTGAGATCACGCCTACGGCCACAAACACCACGCGCCAGCCTACTTGTTCACCAAAGTAGCTACCAAGTGGCGCTGCCGCGACCAATGCCAAGGACACACCAGAGAAAATAAAGGAAAACGCCGGACCGACGCGCTCAGCAGGCACCAACTTCATGGTAACGGCCGCAAGAATGGCCCAGAAGCCACCGACGGCAATGCCTAATAACACTCGGGCGCACAACAGTGTCCAAAAAGTCTGCGCCTGGGCGGTGACGAAGCAAGAGATGATCAGTAGCAGGCTAAAGCTGAGAATGAGATGACGTCGATCCACCTTGATCAATAGGGACGGCAGGATCAAACCCGATAGCATGGCCACAGCGGCGGTGGTTGAGATCATCTGACCTGCAATGCCCATGGAAATATTCAATTCTTGGGCCATTTGGGTGAGTAAGCTGACAGGTAATAGCTCAGCGGAAATCAGTGCCGCAACACCGAGCATCATGGCTAAAATAGCCCACCAGTTAGAAGAAGCAGGGCTGGATTCAGCTTGCTCAAAAGCCGCTTGGGAAGTACTCATAAATAATTAACTCTTAGACATCCATTATAGGAAGGGAAGGGAGGCAGCCTGCCCAATTGGCGTTAGTATAAGTTTTGAGCAGAGTGATCAGTTTGCCCAATCCTTTTCAATGTTTGTCCTATTGTATAAAAGTGAACTATGGCTAAGAGAGAAGCGATAAATAATTAGCATGGAGTATAAAAGTGTTTGATTTCACTACACATCTTTATTAACGTTGACTGAAATTTACAGTGAACGTGATCTTCAAGCCGATGCGACAAATGCAGCCATCTAATCAAGTGAGTACCAAGCAGGGCTATCTGTGCCTGCTGCTATTGCTTGTGGCGTTGGTATTTTCCAGTCTTGCATCGTTAAAAATGACACTTTCTATGTTGCCTGATGGTTCTACTATGGACGCCATGCCAATGGTGCATGTCGATACTCAAGAGCATCAGCATTGTCACTCCGATACGGCTGCTTCGAACTGCAAAGTCAGCGATGACGGTGGTCATGACCATCAGGGCTGTACTCAGGCGCACTGCAGTACCTTGCCTGTTTTAGCCACGCCTTTCGATTTTATCTCCGTTGCTCATCATGTTGAGCAAAGTGAATTTAGCTCACCAATGACATTAAGTGGTGAGCCAAACATGCCGTATATCCCACCGATTGCCTAAAAGTTTATTCCCTATGTAACGCATTAAAGCGCGAGCTTTAGTGGTTTCTGTTTGAATAGATTTTATGAGCAAACAATATGTTCCACATTCGTATTCCTATGCTTCGTGCCTGTGGGGCACTAGGTCTTTTAGCGTTGGCTAGCTCTGCTTACGCTGAATCATTGACGCTTTCCCAAACTGTGACACAAGCACTTAAGCAAGACGCTTGGCTTGCTGCTAATAGTAAACAACAACAGTCTGCCATCGCTCTAAGTCAAGGTGCATTGGCGTTACCGGATCCCAAAATCTCTGTTGGCGTATTGAATATGCCGACGGACACTTTTGATTTCGAGCAAGAAGCCATGACACAGCTGAGTGTGCAGGTGACGCAGATGTTTCCGGTGGGCGATAGCTTACAAATCGGCAGCGATCAGCAGTTGGTCAAAGTAGAGCAAGCCAAGTGGCAGCGTGCCAACCGCGTTGCTTTGCTTGAAAAAGATGTCACACGTCTTTGGTTGAGCGCTTATTACTATCAACAAGCGCTGCAAATTGTGTCCCAAAGCAAACCCTTGTTCGAACAGTTAAATGATGCCGTGGCCAGTAATTACCGCGCCTCCTATGGATCGGCAAGGCAGCAAGACTTGCTGCGAGCTGAGCTTGAGCTAAGCAAGTTGGACCAGAGACTGATCGAACTGACTCAGGCCCGCGATAACGCTTTGAACCAGCTTAAGCAATATTTGCCACAGCAACTGGGCGAGCAACTGAGTGTAGCTCGCCGTGACCAAGCACTGGCAAAGCTAAGCATCAATGACAGCTTGAGCCATGAACAGATTGCTGTCTCACTGAGTCATCACCCGTTAGTCAAACTGATCGATATGCGCACCGATGGTGCGCACTTGGATCAATCTCTTGCTGAGCAAAAATACAAGCCGCAATGGGGAGTGACCTTGGGATATGGCTATCGTGGTGACACGCCAAACGGTAGTGATCGTGCGGATTTAGCGTCGTTAGCCGTCAGTGTCAGCATGCCGATTTTCTCGACTAGCCGTCAGGATGCGGAAGTGTCCGCCGCGCGTTTGCAGGCTGAAGCCTTAGCTTCAGATCGAGAGCTTTTGTTGAATGAATTGCTGTCACGCTATCAAGCGGTGATGGGTAACTGGACGCAGTTGAAAAAGCGTGAAGCCCTCTACCAGACCGAGCTATTACCCAAATACCACGCCAGTAGCGAAGCGGCGTTGAATGCCTATACCCGCGATGATGGTCGCTTTGTTGATATCGTCCAAGCACGTATCGCAGAGCTCAATGCACAAGTTGAACTGCTTGGTATTCAAGTCGAGCAAAGTAAACAAGCCGCCGAGCTGAACTACCTCATTACACGACATCAAGCACCCAGCAGTAAAGGAGAGCAATTATGAAAGCATTAGGCTATGTCGGCACATTAGTGCTGGGTGGGGTATTAACCTACGGGGCTTTGGAGCTTGGCTTGCTGCCAAATTCCGGTGCCAGCCAAGACAATGGTGTCGCCGCATCAGGTGAAAAAGAGCCGCTTTACTGGGTGGCACCGATGGATCCCAATTATCGTCGCGATGGGCCAGGAAAATCGCCCATGGGCATGGATTTGATCCCCTTTTACGGTGATGAAGGAGGTGAGCAAATGGGGGCTGGCACCATCAGCATTGCCCCCGAAGTGGTCAACAATTTAGGGGTACGCACCGGGCTTGCTGAACAAGGTCAGTTAAGCACCCACATCCGTACCGTGGGTTACTTAGGCTATAACGAAGAGCAAGTCGTGCATGTGCATCCGCGTGTGGATGGCTGGATCGAAAAGAGCTTTATTAAGACCAATGGTGACCAAGTGGAGCAAGGTGCGCCCTTGTTTGATTTGTATTCCCCCACCTTGGTCAATGCGCAAGAAGAATTCGTCTTTGCCCTAGGGCGCAAAGATTCACGCATGATCAAAGCTGCTGAAGAGCGTCTGCAGGCCCTGCAGGTGCCGCAAAGCTTTATTGATCGACTCAAGAAAACCCGCCAAGTATCCCAAACCGTGCGTTTTTACGCGCCACGTAGCGGCGTAGTCGATAACCTGTCGATTCAGGATGGCTTTTATGTGACGCCGGCGAAAACGCTGATGTCGATTGCGGATCTATCCGAGCTTTGGCTAGAGGCCGAAGTATTTGAACGTCAAGCAAGCTGGGTCAAAGTGGGTCAATCGGTGACTGCGGAGTTGGACTTTCTTCCAGGGCAGCGCTTTCAAAGCACGGTGGATTTTATCTACCCAACGTTGGATGCCAACACTCGAACTTTAAAAGTGCGAGTACGTTTGGCGAACCCAGATGGGCGTCTAAAACCTAAGATGTTTGCCCACATTGATATCAATGCAAGTCGCGACACACAAACGTTATTGGTGCCAAAAGAGGCCGTCATTCGTGGGGCCAAACAAAACCGAGTAGTGTTGGCACTGGGCGAAGGGCGCTTTAAATCGGTGGAGGTGCAAGTAGGCGCCTTTTCCGATGAGCAAGCGGAAATTCTAGCAGGCCTGCAGGCCGGTGATCGTGTCGTTACGTCGGCGCAATTCCTATTGGACTCTGAATCGAGCAAAACCTCAGACTTTAAACGCATGGCGGCACAAGAGAATATGCCCGAGATGGACATGAGTTCTGCCGAACAACAAACGCCACCAGAAAATGTTTGGGTCAATGCCAGCGTGAATAGCATTGATCTATCCAATGGCAAATTAAATGTGAATCACGCCGCGATTCCAGAGTGGAATTGGCCTGAGATGACCATGGATTTCCATGCTGCTGAGTGGCTTGACTTAGAGGCGTTACCACTGAATACACCGCTACAGCTTGAAGTTATCCGTGAAAGCAGTACGCGATATGTAGTGAGTGACTTCCTAAGCTCAGATGGCCAATAAGGAGGGCTTATGATTAATGCCATTATTCATTGGTCGATCCATAACCGCTTTATGGTGTTGTTGGCCAGTTTGATGCTCGTAGGGCTAGGTTTGTACTCGGTGAAAAATACACCGGTGGATGCTATCCCTGATTTATCTGATGTGCAGGTGATTGTTAAAACCAGTTACTCTGGGCAAGCACCGCAAGTAGTCGAAGATCAGGTGACTTACCCGCTGACTACGGCCATGTTGTCGGTGCCGGGGGCGCAAACCGTACGTGGTTTTTCATTCTTTGGTGACTCTTATGTATATGTGATTTTCGACGAAGATACCGATATGTATTGGGCGCGTAGCCGTGTACTGGAGTATTTAAGTCAGGTAGCGCCGTCCTTGCCGAGCAATGCGCGCCCACAATTAGGTCCTGATGCGACGGGTGTGGGTTGGGTGTATTTGTATGCCCTAGTGGACCGTACTGGTCAGCATGACTTGAGTGAATTGCGTTCGTTGCAGGACTGGTTCCTTAAATATGAGCTTCAGACCGTGCCTGGCGTGTCCGAAGTGGCACCGATTGGCGGTATGGTGAAGCAGTATCAAGTGCAGGTAAACCCTGAGAAGCTGCGCGCCTTTAATATGCCGTTGAGCCTGATCAAAATCGCGATTGAGCGTGGTAACCAAGAGGTGGGAGCCTCGGTGATTGAGATGGCCGAAGCCGAGTATATGGTGCGCACGACTGGCTATATCCAAGGTGTCGAGGATCTCGAGACCATTCCATTAGGTGCCAATGATCGTGGTGTGCCGATCTTACTTAAAGACGTTGCAGACGTGGTGGTGGGGCCACAAATGCGTCGTGGTGTTGCCGAGTTAAATGGTGAGGGTGAAGCGGTTGGTGGAGTCGTGGTGATGCGTTTCGGTGAGAATGCGCAGCAAACCATCAATGGTGTCAAAGCCAAGCTGGAAACCTTGAAAAAGAGCCTACCGGAAGGCGTCGAAGTGGTCACTGTCTACGATCGTTCGGGCTTGATTGACCGTGCGGTAGAGAATCTTTGGTCGAAGTTGATCGAAGAATTTATCGTTGTCGCACTAGTGTGTGTGGTGTTCCTGTTCCATGTGCGCTCATCCTTGGTAGCGATTATCAGTTTGCCCGTGGGGATTCTGGCGGCTTTTGTT
This sequence comes from Marinomonas aquimarina, assembly GCF_900089755.1. GTDB lineage: Bacteria > Pseudomonadota > Gammaproteobacteria > Pseudomonadales > Marinomonadaceae > Marinomonas > Marinomonas aquimarina. The sequence goes on from NZ_FLOC01000015.1 coordinate 72,084, forward strand.
GTTATGCACTGGCAAGGTATCAACGCCAACATCATGTCGTTGGGCGGTATTGCGATTGCCATCGGTGCCATGATTGATGGTGCGATCGTGATGATCGAGAACCTGCATAAACATATGGAGAAAACGCCGCTCACGCCGGAAAACCGTTGGCAGGTTGTCGCGAAAGCGGCCTCGGAAGTGGGTCCTGCGTTGTTCTTCAGTTTGCTGATCATTACCGTCAGCTTTGTGCCCGTGTTTACCTTGGAATCCCAAGAAGGGCGCATGTTCGGTCCTTTGGCGTACACTAAAACCTACGCCATGGCTGCCTCGGCGGCTCTGGCGATTACCCTGGTGCCGGTGCTAATGGGCTACTTTGTGCGTGGCAAAGTGTTACCTGAGCATAAAAACCCCATTAACCGTGCCCTGACGGCCATGTATTTACCTGTGCTGAAAAAAGCGCTGTTGTATCCCAAGGCTACCATTGTGCTGGCGGTTGTAGTGTTTGCCATCGGCATGTGGCCAGTGGATAAGCTAGGCAGTGAGTTTATTCCCAACTTGGATGAAGGGGATTTGATGTACATGCCAACGGCCTATCCAGGGATCTCCATTGGACAGGCGCGACAAACCCTGCAACAGACCAATAAGTTGATCGCGACGGTACCCGAGGTTGCAACCGTGTTTGGTAAAGTGGGGCGCGCGGAAACCGCCACCGACCCAGCGCCGCTGACCATGATCGAAACCTTTATTCAGCTTAAACCACGTTCTGAATGGCGTGAGGGCATGACCACAGAATCTTTGAAGCAAGAGCTGGATAAGTTAGTGCATATTCCGGGGATTACCAATGCCTGGGTGATGCCAATCAAAACCCGTATCGACATGCTGGCAACCGGGATTAAAACCCCTGTGGGCATCAAGGTGGCGGGGCCGGATTTAGCTGTGATTCAAGACATTGGTCAACAGCTGGAGCAGGTGTTGAGTCAGGTGGAAGGTACCGCCTCGGTGTACTCTGAGCGTGTGGCCGGAGGCCGTTATATCAAGGTTGATATCCAGAGGGCTAAGGCGGCGCGTTATGGCCTGAATATCCAAGACGTTCAGCTTTTGGTGGCCTCGGTGGTCGGTGGTATGAATGTTTCCACCACGGTAGAAGGTTTAGAGCGTTACCCGATTAATATCCGTTACCCGCAGTCCTATCGTGATTCACCTGAGCAATTGTCTTTGTTGCCAATCGTCACGCCAAGCGGGCAACGTATCGCATTGGGGGATGTGGCCAAGGTCTATCTGGAAGACGGCCCACCAGGGATTAAGAGTGAAAACGCCCGCCTCAACGGTTGGACCTTTGTTGACATCGACGGCATGGACTTGGGGCGTTATGTGGCGCACGCCAAACAAGTGGTAGCGGATGAAGTGGATTTGCCGGCGGGCTATTCCTTGAATTGGTCAGGTCAATACGAGTATATGGAGCGCGCTAAAGAGAAGCTGACCTATGTGGTGCCACTCACTATCGCCATCATCTTGGTACTGCTGTACCTAAACTTTCGCTCCGCCATGGAGGTCGCCATCATCATGGGCACCTTGCCATTTGCCATGGTTGGTAGTGTTTGGCTGATGTATTTGTTGGACTTTAATTTCTCTGTTGCGGTGGGGGTTGGCTTTATTGCCTTGGCCGGTGTGGCGGTGGAAATAGGTGTCATTATGTTGGTCTATCTCAACCAAGAGTGGCAAACCTTAAAGCAAGATGCCGCGAATCTAAGTCAAGAGCTACGCCAGCAGCGATTGCAGCAAGCAGTCTTACATGGTGCGGGATTGCGGGTGCGTCCGGTGATGATGACCTCTGCCTCCATCATTATCGGCTTGCTGCCGATCTTGTTTGCTACGGGCACAGGCTCTGAAGTGATGAGTCGTATTGCCGCGCCTATGGTGGGCGGCATGATCAGTGCGGTGGTGCTTACCCTCGTGGTGCTGCCGGCGGTGTACTATTTATGGAAACGCTTTGAGCTTGCCAAAGTGTGATCAGACAACCGGACGTGGCGGTTGTCTGCGTCCACTTTGAATTTAAGTGAACTTCAATAGGAGAAGTCATTATGAAAGCAATGAAACTTACCTTAGCGGCGGTGGCCATTGCCGTATCAGCCGGTACCATGGCAGACAATTCAAATGGTATGAATCACTCGCAAATGGGTGGTGGCGATAAGCAGCAGACTGGTATGAACCATGCCGAAATGGGCAGTGGTGGTATGGGCAATAGCGATATGGATCACAGCAATATGCCTGATCCAGCCATGAATGGTGGGGCCATGCATGAAATGATGCATTCCACTTACCCAGCTGATGGTGCCATGATGATGGAACCCGTTGAGCATTTAAAAATGCACTTCACTGAGCCAATGCGTGTAATGAATGTGAAGCTAATTGGCTCAGATGGAAAGCCGGTGGCGATTAAATACAAACGTGGGGGCGATGCCATGCATGAGTTTATGGTGACTCTGCCAAAGCTTAAACCAGACACTTATCAAGTGCACTGGAAAGCGAAGGGGACAGATGGTCATATGATGGATGGTAACTTTGGCTTTATGCAGCACTAGTTCTCGGTGAGATGGAAAAGGCGCTTGTAACCCAAGCGCCTTTTTTATTTGGCATAGTTCTTTCATAGGTTCTTTCATTGCTTTTACGCAAAATCTGGGCCAATCCATATCGCCTCTGGCGGGCGAATGTGCGAAAATGACCATTTAGTCAGGATCACAGCGAAAAAGAGGTTTTCCATGAGCGTTTATGAAATTCGCCACCCCCTAGTCCAACATAAAATTGGCTTAATGCGTAATCAAACCATGAGTACGCGTGGTTTTCGTTTGTTAGCGTCAGAAGTGGGCAACCTACTGACTTATGAAGCAACCAAAGATCTTGAGTTAGAAGATTACGAGCAAGACGGTTGGTGCGGACCAACCACATGTCAGCGTATTAGCGGTAAAAAGATCACCGTGGTACCGATTTTGCGTGCTGGTTTGGGCATGCTAGATGGCGTATTAGAGCTGATCCCAAGTGCGCGTATTAGTGTAGTAGGTATCTACCGTGACGAAGAAACCCTAGAGCCTGTGTCTTACTTTGATAAGCTGGCGAGCGATATTGATCAGCGTATGTCGTTGGTTGTCGATCCGATGCTGGCAACGGGCGGATCTTTGATTGCAACCATTGACCTGCTAAAGAAAAATGGCTGTGACAGTATTCGTGCATTGGTGCTGGTGGCTGCACCAGAAGGCATCAAAAAAGTGCAGGAAGCGCATCCTGATGTGGACATTTACACAGCATCTATCGACAGTCACTTAAACGAACATGGCTACATTGTGCCGGGTCTTGGTGATGCCGGCGATAAGATTTTTGGCACTAAATAACCTTTAGCATCCTATAACTAAGATTGGTTCCCTTCACATGACAACACCAACTTCGACTCAACAGGACAACATGCTTGCGGGCTGGCGTCTGATCTTGGCTGGGGCGCAAATGCTGTTTGTAGCATTTGGTGCTCTGGTTTTGGTTCCTCTGATTACTGGCTTAAACCCGAGTGTGGCTTTGTTCACCGCAGGCTTAGGTACGTTAATTTTCCAACTGTGCACTAAACGCACCATGCCTGTGTTCTTAGGCTCATCGTTTGCCTTCATCGCCCCGATTATTTTTGCGGTCGAAACCTGGGGACAAGCAGCGACCATGGGCGCTCTGTTCTGTGCGGGTATGGTGTATGTCTTACTGTCGATTCTAGTCGCCATTCGTGGACCAGGCTTTTTGCACCGTCTGTTACCCCCAGTGGTCACAGGCCCTATCATTATGGTGATTGGTCTGGGGCTTGCACCGGTTGCAGTGAATATGGCGTTGGGTAAAACCGGAGACGGTTCGGCGCAATTGTTCTCTTATGCTGATGCCATTATGGTCTCCATGCCTGCCTTATTGACCACATTGTTGGTTGCGACCTATGCCAAAGGCGTATTTCGTTTGGTGCCTATCATTGCGGGTGTGGTGGTAGGCTACCTAGTGTCTCTGTTTATGGGCATTGTTGACTTCACCAGTGTCCAGCAAACCGGTTGGTTGCAAGTGCCTGGCTTTATCATGCCGGAATTCCATCTCGCGGCGATTTTGTTTATGTTGCCAGTGGCGATTGCTCCGGCGATTGAACACGTTGGTGACGTGCTAGCGATTGGCTCGATTACGGGCAAAGATTACGTACAAAAACCTGGTCTGCACCGTACTTTATTAGGTGATGGCTTGGCGACCTCCGCCGCGTCTCTGTTTGGTGGTCCACCAAACACCACGTATTCCGAGGTAACCGGTGCGGTGATGCTGACCAAAGCCTTTAACCCAGTAGTCATGACTTGGGCGGCGGTGTTTGCTATCGCGTTGGCATTTATCGGCAAATTTGGCTCTATGCTGCAAACCATCCCAACGCCTGTGATGGGCGGTATTATGATTCTGCTGTTTGGCTCGATTGCCGGTGTGGGCATGAATATCCTCATCAAATCTCGTGTTGACCTAGGGGCACAACGTAATCTTGTGATTGTGGCGGTCACCCTCGTCTTTGGTATTGGCGGTATGACTCTTGGCTCGTCTGATTGGCATCTTCAAGGTGTGAGCTTGTGTGGCTTGGTTGCCATCTTCTTAAATCTAATCTTGCCACAGGCGGATCAAATCAATGATCTGCATGAAGAGCAGGAAGTGGTGGAAGATATGGTCCATCATGGTGAAAACAAATAGTTGTAGCGTCAAAGTGCACAATAGGTAAGCAATGAAAAGGGGTAAGCACTGAGTGCTTACCCCTTTTTTGTCTCTCACAATGGGTGGCTATTATTAGAACGCTGCTTTAAAGATGGCGACAACGTCTTCATGAGTCGGCTGAATTGGGTTGGTTAAACCACAGGCGTCTTTCATTGCATTGGTCGCCAAGGTATCAAAATCGCTTTCTTTAACACCCAGCTCATTCAAGCCAGTCGGAATATCAACGCTCTGAGACAGCTCCATAATGGCACTGATGGCCGCTTGGGCGCCCTGCTGATCAGAGAGGCCTTGTACTTCCACGCCCAGTGCTTTAGCAACGTCTTTTAAGCGTGGTGCGGCCACTTGAGCGTTATAGCTTTGTACGTGAGGGAGCAATAAAGCATTGCAGACACCGTGTGGCAGGTCGTAAAGGCCGCCCAGTTGGTGCGCCATCGCGTGAACGTAACCTAGGGATGCATTGTTAAACGCCATACCTGCAAGGAATTGCGCATAGGCCATTTGCTCGCGGGCTTCCATGTTGGCACCATTGTGTGTGGCTTCGTAAAGGGTGTCGCGAATCAGTTCAATCGCTTTGATGGCGCAGGCATCTGTGATGGGGGTTGCTGCTGTGGACACGTAAGCTTCCACGGCGTGAGTCAGAGCATCCATGCCTGTTGCTGCGGTCAGGGCCGGCGGCATGCCCGCCATGAGTTTAGGGTCATTGACTGATAGAATAGGCGTTGTGTTCTGATCGACAATGGCCATTTTAATATGACGGTCTTGGTCAGTAATGATACAGAAGCGTGTCATTTCTGAGGCGGTGCCCGCTGTGGTATTAATGGCAATCAACGGCAATTGTGCCTTTTTAGACACATCAACCCCTTCATAATCGCTGATATGGCCACCATTTGTCGCCACCAAGGCGATGCCTTTTGCGCAATCGTGGGCCGAGCCGCCGCCAAGCGAAACCACACAATCACATTGGTGTGTGTGCAGTACGTCTAGGCCGGCGTTAACATTATCAACAGTCGGGTTTGGTTTTACGCCATCGTACACCAAGCTGCTTACGCCGTATTCTTGAAGCTGAGCTTTGATATCTGCCGTCATGCCTAGCTCGGTCATACCAGCATCAGTCACAATCAAAGCTTGCTTGAAACCAAGGCTTTGAATTTGTTGCATGGCATCCGATAGGGCGTTTTCTCCCATAATGTTAACGGCTGGGATGTAAAAAGTGCTGCTCATAGTGTTTACCTCATCCTTTATTGGTAAAGAGAAACATCATTATGCGCTGATTTGAAATAAAGTGTTATACTGTAACAATTAAGAAATGTGCAGAAAATTTGCTCGAACTCTTTTACTTGATGTGGATCAATTTTAGCTTTGCGCTAATAGGTGGCTTTGGACTGATAAAAAAGACCCCCAGTGCCGTCGGGGCAAAGGGGGCCATTGTGGGGAGGTTTTATGCTTGCTTTATGACTAGAAGCCGTTGCTGTATGACGAGGCGTTTGGCGCTAATGCAGGCTCTAGATCCATGTTATCCACGCTGTAGATGTTCCATCGTTTGATCTGTGTTGTCTGCTCACCATAGATTTCAGCCATCACACGACGGTTTTGCTGTCTGCCCATTGCACTCTCATTCGAGGCAATGGGGCGAGATTCACCGTAACCCACACCACTAACGCGCTCTTGATCAATGCCATACTCATCGATCAGCATTGCAACCACGGCATTTGCGCGGTTTCTTGAGAGCACTTCGTTGTATTCATCGCTGCCAACGCTGTCAGTGTGGCCCTCGATGACTACAGTAGAATCTGGGTGTTCATTCATAAAGTCCACTAGCTCTTGTATTTCAGAGTTGTAGTAGGACTTAATGATGTACTTATCGGTATCAAATAAAACTTCCAAATTCATAGACTGGCGCAAAACGGTTTTGTCTGGGCAGCCGTCGTTATCAACTTTAAGACCGAAAGCGGTGCCATCGCAAAAATCACGAATGTTCACGACACCATCTTTATCTTCGTCAGCGATGTTTGGTGGAAGCTGCTGGGCATCGTATAGGGGCTCACTTGCAAAGCCGAACGGTGTCACAGCAACACTAAGAATTACAAGGCAATTTTGGGTAATCGTTTTTAGAGTCATTGTGGGTGTTCCGTATTCCGCTGGTGTCTTAATAAATATAGCTGTAGAAACGTCCTTGTCTCCAGATAAATAACTTTAGTGGAAACGAATAAAAGCCAAAACTTTGTTACTGAATTTAAAGTTATGTTAACAATTGTTACCAAGAGCCGGTGTTCGGCATAGAAGCCCAAGGCTCTTGAGGCGCCAAAGAACCATCTTTTTGCAGTAGTTCGATGGAAATGCCATTGGGATCTTTGATAAATGCCATATGACCATCACGGGGTGGTCGTAGTACGGTAACGCCCATGTCCTGTAGGTTTTGGCAAACTTCATAAATATTTTCAACTTCAAATGCTAGGTGACCAAATTGATCGCCACCAGAATAGGTGCGGTCGTCCCAGTTATGGGTGAGTTCTACTTCAGGTGCACCTTCTTCGGTGGCATAGTAGATAAGAGAAAATTGACCTTGTTCACTGTCGTAGCGGCGCGTTTGTGTTAGACCAAGGCCCTTGGTGTAGAACTCATGACTCGCTTCTGGGTCTGCAGTACGGATCATTGCATGAAGATATTTGATCGACATTTTACTCTCTCCTGTGAGTGATTTTTCCTTATGGTAGTGGAACTTAGGAATGTGAGCAAAAGTCTACTTGGGCTTACAAGGACTTTCCTTAATCTTCCCAAACGTAGCGAATTGGGTCGCCAAAGTCGTCATAAATAACCTTCTTCTTAGGTTGTTTAGGCTTGGCTAAAGGAAGAGGAGGCTTTTTATCAGATTTGCGCTGCTGGATCGCGGCCACCACATGATTTAGTGGTGTACGGTCTTTTTTAGGCTCGATAAAACCCATATGGCTCGTGTTATACTTGCCATCTTGTAAACCGGAGGCGCCCATTTCGACTTGCTCTATTTCACCTTGCTGGCGAATAAAGCTTTCGATCTGAGACTCGATTTCCTTTCGAGTTTGAGCCTTTGTCTTCGTTGGTTTCGTCATATCGATGATTATAAAGTTGTGCCCGTTACCACATAAAAGAGTCGCAAACCAATCATATTAATAGTAAGAGGTCGCCAGTGTCTATTGTCAATTTAATTGTCCACGAAGTTCAAAAAGCGGAAGGGGAGTCAAAAGCGCTTCTGGTAGCGCGTCCCAATGAAAACCCGATCGACGCTGAAGCGGAACAATTGGCAGCCAAAGTCACACACCTTTTTAATCGCTCCGGCATGAATACGGGTCAATTCTCGAATCCAGAGGGAAGCGAAGAAGGCAGTAAGTTACCCGCTTTGCTGCACAAGCACTTCAATGGCGAAGGGTTTGATGACTTTGCCGCGTTTAGCAAAGCCTGTGCTGCGGAGTACGTACGCTATTTGGAGCCTGTCAGTGATGCGGAAGGCGGTTTGCTTTGGTTTAATCACTACGAATTAGGCGGCTCACATTTTCTATTTATTGTGCTGCTGAAGCGTAAAGCGGGTATTACCTTGGGCGAGGATTTGAGTTTTGCCCAGGTGCATCAGTTGGAAACGGATAAGTTGCACATGGCCTTGCGTGTCAACTTATCGGCCTACCATGACCGTGATGACACGCGCTATATTGCGTTCCGTTTTGGTAAGGCCCCGAAATGGGAGAGCGAATATTTTACCCAGTTTATCGGCTGTGATGAGCCAAAGGTGGCCGCTAAAGAGACCCGTAAACTGGTTGAGGCAGCCTCTGCATTCTGTCAATCCGCTGCCTTGCCGTCGAAAGCTGCGAATGAATTCAAGCGCGCAGTGGCTGAACAGTGCTTGGAAAAGGCGGAAGAGCGTGAGCCATTAGAGTTGAACGATATTGCTCGCCAAATTGAAACACGTTTCTCGCCAGAACAGGCGAGTAAGTTCTTAGAGCTGGCTGAATCCGATGCATTCCAGGTCGAAAAAGAGATCTTTGTTGAAAAAGCAGCGCTTAAAAAGCTTACCCGAGCATCTGGATCAAACCGTTCTCTAACGCTGAGTTTTGATACCGATTTGTTGGGCGAAAGTATTCAGTTCAATGCCGACACAGGCGAGTTAACCATCAAGGAACTACCGCGCAGCCTGCTCAAGCAACTGATGTCACTTGAGTCCAAGTAATAACATCAATTCCGACATGCTTTTAAAGGTCGCCGTGGCGCCTGCTTCAAGCTGAGCTTGGGCAGGTAATACGGCACTGAAAGCCAGTACGGTTGCCCCTGCTGCGACCCCTGCTTTGATTCCCGCCAGTGAGTCTTCAATCACTATACAGTGCTCTGGTGCCACCTTCAGTGCGTCAGCGGCTTTCAAATAGAGATCCGGTGCCGGTTTTCCCTGTGCAACGTCATTGACGGCAAAGCGAGTCGCGAATGTCTCCGTCAGATTAATAAGTTCGAGTTTGAGTTCGAGTTCTTCTCTTTGAGCATTGGTGGCCATGGCAATCGGGCAGCTAATTGCGGCCAGTAGCTCAGGTACACCAGCAATTGGTTCGAGGGAAGACTTAATGGCTTGTTGGAAGGTGGCGTGAAACTGGGCAGAGAAATCATCAGGTAAAGGGCGTCCCAGCATGGACTCTGCACGGGCCAGGTTTTCCTTGTTGGTGAAACCGGTAAAGTGTCGGTGCAGTGTTGACTCATCTAGGTATAAACCTTGTTCGGCCAGCATGCGCATGAGAATCTCAGAAGAAAGTGTCTCAGTGTCTACAATGACGCCATCGCAATCGAATAAAATAGCTTGATATTGGAACCGCATAACATCACCTGTTGTGTATGAGTGTGTTGGTGCGCAAAGATTGTATCGAGGGATGTAGAGGAAAGGGAGGGGGTGTTATTTTTTTTCTCCCCAAATACTCAGTTAAGGTGAATTGTGCAGCCTGGCTTTAGTGGCTAGCAATGTGGCTATTGGCGCTGTGCTGCTTTGAAAGCAGGCTCGATGCTGTCATCATATTGAAACTGGCTTTCACTGCACGCAGAGCAGCTTGAGCGAATTTTGTAAGTTTTTTACTAAATGAAGTGTTTGCGGATGGCTTAGTGCTGAATCCCCAGCGGCTCAATAGAGCTTCGTATTGTTCTTGAGAGTCTGGTGTTTTCTTCGCTGAACCAGTGTAGTGCAGGTTATAAAGGGCTGCAGAGTTAACATCTTCTGATGTGTACATAGTAAGTCTCCTTGAGTGATTTATTTAAAATGTAGTTTTATTACTACATTGATAGGTTAGTCGTTTGAGTTTTAGTCATCAAACGATGCTTTTTCATGAATTAGGTTATTTTTTTTCAACAATAGAGGTTGTATGTCTCAATATCGATCATTAGCGGATAGTGGCAAAGAGTGGGTGTTTCGTCGTGAGGAGCCTTTCGTATCAGCCGAAGATCGTGCCGCTATTTTATTAATGACCGAGCCGGCCGGCGCTAATATTTGGCGTGATTACGTGTCCGACGCCTTTTTGTATCCAGATTTATTCAGCAGTGATATGTGGGTAAAAACAGGCAAAACAGGTGAGGGCGATTGGGAGTCAGCTTGGGAGTCTGATGAGCCCAACTTGCCCGCTGAAGTGTCGGCGCACTGTGAGCAATGGGGGAGCGATACCAAAGTATATTTTTGCTGCCATGCGGACTTTGTTATTGAAACCACTTGGGGAGTGTTTAGCCGCAACTGGAAGGCTTTCCTATTTCTGGACAGTGACGCGGTCTTGGTTGGACGCAAGAAGAAGCAAGCCCTGCAATTTTGTGAAAACGGCAAAGTAGCGCTGCTAATGCGTGGCTAAATCAGATTACTGTTTGTTTTTTCTTATTCCGTTTCGTCAAGTATGGCAAACGATAAGCAAGTACTGAACAGTAAGCCGCCCACCAAGATAGGTGGGCTTGGGAAGATCAGCATTAGAAACCCTGTTCCCGTCCAGATTGTTCTTACTAAGCGGCGCTTGGCGCGGTAGCGTTTGCCAAAGCGTCTATAGTGGGCGTGTTTTGAAGGGGCTTTGTCATCAAAAAAGTCCCTTTGATACCAGCTTGGCATAAGCATTGCTAAGGCCAGTTTAAGGTGAAAAGAGATAAACGCACTAAGCATAGTCTTACCTAATATCCCCAAGTCCACGGAGTAGACCAGATACATGAGTCCTCTTAGTTTAGGTGATTCTAACGCTTTTGCTGCTTTATTCTGGCGTATGTTAAGTGGCTAAATCTGTCCTTATGTCGGCTTTGGTGAGTGTTGCCGACGTCGACTCCACATACTGTGATCGTTAAATGTTTGATAATACTGCGCCAGTGCTTGGCTTTGCTCTGTGGCATCGGCTTGGGCGAGCAGCATGGCTGCGACCTCTGCTGTGGCAAATTGGTTGTCATGTTTAGCGTGTCTGACCTTAAACGAGCGTATGGCTTCATCATGAATAGCAAATGTCGGAATACTGTCTAGCCAGCGACTTTGGTGCAACATTTTACTGGCTAAGCGCCACGTGGCATCCAGCACGATGATGTTCAGGGGCGAGTCTTGAGGCGGAAGCTCTGTTAGATGTGTGCCTGCGGCTTCGCGTTTGTCTGTGCCCGGAAACAAGATCACATTCCTGCCTTGATGGGCCTTAAGGCGCTCGAGTAGTAATGGCTCAGGTTCAGTGCGTGACCAAATATAGGCTTCGGTTTGTTTTGGGAAGAGATCGGCAATCAGGCGGCCACTGTTGGTGGGTTTGTGGATTTCTGTGTAGTGATAGAGCAAGGTGAAGTGCACGGGAGAGGTCTGTGCTTGGCGTTGATCGCAGAAGCAAGCAAAGCTTGCCATGAGGCAAGATGGGCAGCGCTGCGCGTTTGCGCCTCGGGCAACAAATTCTCTGCGGCTGTCTTGTTTGGCTTGCGTCCTTAGCCGATCGACGCAATGTGGCGGGTGTTTCAAAGTGGTCATGGGTTGTCTGCTGATATAACGGTTTAAAGTCGGTGGCGCGATAGGTAAGGGATTCTGACGATTTTTGATAGGTTTTTCTATTAAAAAACAGGACTCTTTACGCAAAATATGCAAATTTGGTGGAATCACTGCAGAACGTTTTGCAGCGCTCTATCTAGTCTTTCCTGCTCACGTTAAGGTTAGCGATGTGATGTTTTTTATGAGTGAATTATGAGTCGTTACATTTCGCCCGTGTTGTACATTTTAATGATGCTAATTGGGTGTGTGGCGTTTATTTCCATTGCAGGGGTTCGCGTCGGTTTTATTGAGCCGATTACTGCATTTGATATGTTGCGCAAAACAGTCCTTGCTGCTATCGCCTTGACCATTTTGACCTTGGTGTCTCTGTTCGTGTGCCGTAAAGAGTGCAGTGCAGGTGGCCGTCGTTTCTTCTGGCTAGTGTGTGTCGTCTCGTTTATTTACAGTGTCATGTGGTTAGGGCTTTATATGCAAAAGTCAAAATTACCTGATTTGTATGACATCACGACTGACCTTAATAACCCTCCAGTGTTCATCAATATGGCTTATTTGCGTAAAGCCTCAGAGCACGACTTGAACTATGATTTTTCTTGGGTGCCGATCCAGAAAAAATATTACCCTAAAATTAAGCCTTTAGAGGTCAGCAACTCCTTTCAAGAAACTTACATTGAAGCCGCAAGCTTAGTCAGTGAACGTGGCTGGGATATGGTGGCGCAATACCCAAGTGCGGGGGTGATTGAAGCCACGGCTCGTACCCCGATTTTTGGTTTGCGTAACGATATTGTGATCCGCATTACCAGCCAAAACGATAAAGTGATTGTGGACATGCGCTCATGCTCACGAGCAGGCGAATCAGATCATGGTAATAACGCGGAGCGTATTCAAGGCTTCCTCGGTCAGTTGAGCAAGCGACTCACGCCTGTGCCAGATGATTTAGTGCTGCGTAACTGATGTTTTTTTATTCACCCTTGACACGGTTTTGGTTAGACTCAAAGCATCAACGTCAAGGAGTGGATCAGCGTGAGTCGTCGAGTTCAGCAAAAAGCGAATACCCGAGCCAAAATTAAGCAAGTTGCCAAGCAAGCGTTTTTTCAGCAGGGAGTCGAAGTTACGACGACACGGGAAATTAGCCGCTTAGCGGGGGTGGCTGTCGGCACGTTTTTTGTGCACTTTCCTGATAAGCTGGACTTAGTCAAAGAAATTTACTTTGATGCCCTAGATGAAGTGCTCAGCGCTCGAGTAGGTCAGCACCAACCCGCCACTTCGCCTACCGAATACCTTGCCCAAATCGTGGAAACCTTGTTTCCATTTTACCACCAGTACGATGAATTCACCCGTGTGATCATGACGGACAGTGTGCTGAATGGTGGTTTTCATGATCAGCAGATTGCGTCGATTAAGCAGGGCATAGCAAAACGCTTTGAAGCCGTTGGTGTGGATGCCAAAACCGCGTCAATTTTTTCTGAAAATATGACCGCTAACTACTGGCTGGTGTTTATGGAATGCTTGCCGAGCAATTCCTTTACCTCACCGGCTGTGCTGCAGCGTTTAGAAACACTTAATTTGCCATTCAAGGTGTCGTTTGAAAATGCGGTTAAAGCTTAAAGGTGCCTGAAACCTTAGTTAAGGGCGTTGGCTTTGCGGTATGGGCCTTGATAATCAAACAGTAACTGCGTCACCTTCCAGCCGTGTTTCTCTTGCTCGGCAATCACAAAGTCTGGGTGGGGTAAGTATGGAATAAAGGCCGTCACTTGCTCTGCCCGATCGAACTCTACCGGTGTACTGCCTGCACCAAGGCGTCGGGCAAATTCTTGATTAAAGCGTTGCTGGTCTTTTTTGAAGTCAAAATTAAAGCGCTGCTTTAGCTCATCGCCGTCTTCATCGTGATAGATCACCTGGACCTTGTTGCCTGTGATGGTTGCGGAAATCGCTTGGCACCGAATGACCTTATGGCCTTTCAGGTTGAGGGCTTTCTTTAGAATATCGTCGGGGTCAATGAGACGCTCGTGACAGTGCTGGCAGTGTCGTGCGGCAATGTCATTTTCTTCATTGCAGTGGGGGCAGCGCTTAAACACAAAGCGATAGTCACATTGAAATTCACCATCGGGTGTTTCAACCAAGCTTTGGCAGCGGCGCCCATAGTGTTCGCGCAGAGTCCCGTCAGCCGCTTTAATGCCCCAGAAAAGGTTTTGATGTGCGCACTGCGGGCATTCTACCTGCACTAGCTGGCAGTTAGGGTTAGGTTTTTTGGTGCCAATTTCTGGCTGAAATATGTCATAGCCACTATTGGTGTAATCGAGAATGAGACAATCCTGCTTGTCCGCTGACAGTCTTAAGCCGCGTCCGACCATTTGCTGAAAGAGACTGACCGATTCGGTCGGGCGCAATAAGGCGATCACATCCACATGAGGGGCATCAAAGCCAGTGGTCAAGACTGATACATTGACTAAGTATTTTAGCTGTTGTGCCTTGAATGCGCTGATAATCTGGTCGCGCTCTTTGATGCTGGTGTCGCCTGTGACCACTTGCGCCTCATGTGAGGGTAGATAGTTGAGTATTTCTTTGGCGTGCTCAACCGTGCTGGCAAAAATCATCACCCCTTTGCGCGCACTTGAGAGCTCAATGATTTGTTCGCAAATGGCTTGAGTGACACGCGGGTGTTTGCTGACCAGCTCATTGAGTTGCTGCTCGATTGGTTGGTCATCATCGTCGTATTCGTTGCCCAGCAGTTGACTGAAGTCGTAATGCGCCACCGCCGCATCGTACACTTTGGGTTCGGTAAGATAGCTGGACTTTACCAGTCGGCGCAGAGGGAGCTCATAAATGCATTGGCTAAAAAACGGGTTTTCAGTGTCGCGAGCGAAGCCCCAATAGTGCTTTTGATAAATCCAACCACTGTCTAAGCGATAGGGGGTGGCCGTCAGTCCCAGTACTTTTAGCTTTGGGTTGAGCTTTTTGAAATGCTCGATGACCTGATGGTATTGGCCTTGTTGCTGTTTTGGGATGCGATGGCACTCATCGATCATTAACAAGGACAAAGCGTCGTTATGTTGCTCTAGGCTGCGTGCGATACTCTGGATGCTGGCAAAGGTGACTTTGCTGTGAGTGTCTTTGCGTCCCAAGCCAGCTGAATAAATGCCTGCTTCAACACCGAGCGCGGATAGCTTTTGATGGTTTTGCTCCACCAGCTCTTTGACGTGAGTTAAGCAAATGACTTTATGACGCGCTAAGCGGCACAGCTCTGCAATGACAAGGCTTTTGCCTGCCCCAGTAGGTAGCACAATAACAGCGGAGTCATCGCTTTTGCGAAAGTGTTTAAGAGTGGCGTCAACAGCTTCTTGCTGATAGTCACGTAGCTGATACATTTGCGGAAAAATCATCAAAAGTTAGTGTTTTCGCAGGGCACGCTACAGTATCATTCGCCGCATTACAACGTTCGAGTAGGTTTTCAGTATGAGTGCAATTGTTCCTTTTACCTCGCAAACACCGTTCGACAAGGTGGTGGCTGATATTCGCGAGAAGGGCTGGAGCATTATCGACGACTTTTTCTCTTCAGAAATGGTCGATGCGCTAATGGGGGATATCTCGGAGCTGGATAATGGCTACATGAAGCAGGCGGGGGTGGGGCGATCAAATGACCATCAGTTGGCGCTTAATCGTCGTCGAGATTACATCCGCTGGATCGATCCGATCACCCCAGCGCGAACAGCTTTTTTGGATGCAATGCGTGAATTGCGTTTGGAGTTTAATCGCCGCTTGTTCCTCGGGCTTTGGGACTATGAAGCACACTTTGCTCGCTACGAGGAAGGGGCTTTTTATGAAAAGCATGTGGATGCCTTTAAGGGTAAGAGTAACCGCGTGCTGTCGACCGTGTTGTACTTAAATGAAGCTTGGGTTGACGGTGATGGCGGTGAGTTTGTGTTGTTTGATGAACACGATGAAAACGTCGAACTAGGGCGTTTTTTTCCGCAGAAAGGTCGCTTGGCGGTGTTTCTAAGTGAAGAGTTTCCCCATGAGGTGTTAAAGGCGCAGCGTACTCGCCACAGTATTGCGGGTTGGTTCCGCGTGAATAACAATATCCAAAACAACCTTGACCCAGATCAATAAGATTCGCATTCTGAACGGCTTTTCTCTATAATTCGCGCCTTCAAATTAAGGCTCTGGTTTTACGTTCCAGATCGCATTAGGAGAGAAAGACGTGTCAAAAGTTGTTGTATGTGCCCTGTATAAATTTGTTCAGCTTGATAACTACGAAGCGCTGCGCGAACCCCTTCGTCAAACCCTAGAAGACAATGGCATTCGTGGTACCTTGTTGCTAGCAAGCGAGGGTATCAATGGTACGGTGGCGGGCAGCCGTGAAGGCATTGATGCCATGTTGGCTTGGTTGGATCAACAACCGGGTCTTGAAAACATCGTCTACAAAGAATCGTACGATGAAGATATGCCGTTTTACCGCACCAAGGTGAAACTGAAAAAAGAAATCGTGACCATGGGTGTCGAAGGCGTTGACCCACGTAAAGTAGTGGGTACCTACGTTAAGCCACAAGATTGGAATGCGCTGATTTCTGATCCAGATGTAGTACTAATCGATACGCGTAACGACTACGAGTTCCAGATCGGTACCTTCGAAAATGCAGTCAATCCGAAGACTGATACGTTCCGTGAATTCCCTGAATACGTTAAAGAAAACCTTGATCCAGAAAAGAACAAGAAAGTGGCGATGTTCTGTACTGGCGGTATTCGTTGTGAAAAGTCCACCGCGTACCTAAAAGAGCAAGGTTTCGAAGAAGTGTATCACCTAGAAGGCGGTATTCTTAAGTACTTGGAAGAAGTGCCAGAAGAAGACACTATGTGGAAAGGTGAGTGTTTCGTCTTTGATAACCGTGTATCAGTTAACCACAAGCTTGAAAAAGGTGAATACGACCAGTGCCACGCTTGCCGTATGCCAATCACTGAAGAAGAGAAGCAAGATGAGCGCTTTGAGCAAGGTGTAAGCTGCCCACACTGTTTCGACAAATACACTGATGAGCAGCGTCGCCGCTTTGTTGAGCGCGAGCGTCAAGTTCAGCTAGCGAAAGAGCGTGGCGAAGCGCATATCGGTGCAGAAGTGCTGGATGCAGTGGAAAAACACCGTCGTGAAAAAGAGCTTGAGCGCGAACGTCAGCGTCAAGCAGGCCAACAAGCCAACTAATGACTTGATCGAGAGTCCCAAAAGGGTCAGCCAATGCTGGCCCTTTTTGCATTTTGCCGGTTCCCGCATTCCTTTTCTTGCTGAAAAAGCTTAAAATTCAGCGCATTATCTGGCCGTCATGAAAGCATGATTAAAGGTCAAACAACTCAACGCTGTCTCGCACAGCCCCAATCATCACCAGATTAGATTGCATGAGCTATCAAGTACTCGCACGAAAATGGCGTCCGCAGACCTTCCTTGAAATGGCAGGGCAAGACCACGTATTACAAGCCTTAGTGAATGCATTACGCCAACAGCGTTTGCACCACGCTTACTTGTTTACGGGCACCCGTGGTGTGGGTAAAACCACCATCGCACGTATTTTTGCCAAGTGTCTGAACTGTGAAGTGAATGGTATTTCGCCTGAGCCTTGTGGTGAATGTGACAGCTGTCGCGAAATCGCCGAGGGCCGTTTCGTTGACTTGATTGAGGTCGATGCGGCGTCGCGTACCAAAGTTGAAGACACCCGCGAGCTTTTAGAAAACGTGCAATACGCACCGACTCGCGGCCGCTTTAAAGTGTACCTCATAGACGAGGTGCACATGCTCTCGACGCACTCTTTTAACGCCTTGTTGAAGACGCTTGAAGAGCCGCCGGAACACGTAAAATTCCTACTGGCGACCACGGATCCGCAGAAGCTGCCGGTGACGATCTTGTCGCGCTGTTTGCAATTTAACTTGAAGAACATGTCGGCTCAGCGCGTAGTGGACTACTTGCAAAAAGTCCTGACGACGGAACAGGTGAGCTTTGATCAACCGGCACTTTGGCAAATCGGCCAAGCAGCCAACGGCAGTATGCGTGATGCCCTAAGTCTGACAGATCAAGCCATTGCCTTTGGTGATGGGCAAATCACTGAGACGGGCGTGACCTCTATGTTGGGCTTAGTGAATCAGAGTCAAATTCTGTCGTTGCTCGAATCTGTCGCAGCGAAAGACGCCGCGCAGACGCTGGCAAAGATAGATGCCCTTGCGGATTACCAGCCGGACTTTATTTCCATCTGTGGTGCCTTGTTGGATTCTTTGCATCGTGTTGCGGTAGAGCAGCAAGTACCTGGCGTACTGCAAGATCAAATCGGTGATTTAGCACAAATTCAGCAGCTGGCACGGACGGTTTCACCAGAAGAAATTCAAGTCATGTACCAAAGCTTGCTGGTCGGACGTCGCGATTTACCGCTGTCCCACTCGATCAAGTCTGGCTTTGAAATGCTGATGCTGCGTTTAATTGCGTTCCGACCAGCGAATGCCATGGCTGTGCGTTACGATGCGCCACCAGTGGCAGCGCCCGTTGCACCGATGCCGGTAGCCAGTGCCCCGACGCCCGTTGAAGAAAAAAAAACACTAGCTGAACCGCCGCCGCCCGCCGAGAACCTTGAACCAGCTCAGTCTGTCTCTGAAACTGAGCAGTATTCTGAAGCGCCAAGCCAAGCACCGACGGCGGAAGTGGCTGTGCCTCCTGCACCACAAACGGCAGCGTCAGCACCTTCTTATGAGGAAACACCCCCTTGGGATGACTCACTGCCTGACTATGAGGCGTATCAGGCTGAAGCTGCTCCTGAGCCTGAGCCTGAGCCTGAGCCTGTGTCGCATAAATCCCCAGAACCTGTAGCCAAGCCTCGTCCGGAGCCAGTTGCTGAGGTGCCTGTTGCCAAAGCGCCAAGCGTTGATCCTGCTGAGCGCCTGTCGCGCATGTTGCACGAAGAGCCTGTGGCAGACGACGCAGAGGAAGAAAGCGATGAAGATGCCGATGAGCGTGCCATTGCTGAAACCGAAGATCCGTTTGCGACCTCAGCCAATCTGGTGGAAGCGGTCAGTGATAAGCCTGCGCTCATTGATAAGCAACCGGACACTGTAGCACAGCCAGCATTGGCCATGCCTTTGCCTGAGATTGCGCACTTTAAAGACATGACCATGAATTTATGGTGGCTGGTAGCGCCACGCTTGAAATTAACCGGTTTGGTCCAAAATATAGTAATGAACTCGTGCTTAATTAGCGCGTCAGAACAAGGTATCAAGCTGCAAGTGCCATTAGAATATGGCCATATGCTAAATCAGGCTCGCTATGAGCAAATACAGGGTGAGTTATCTGGTTTCTTTGATACACATGTGCCACTGATTATCGATACTTTGGCCGAAGTGGAAGGTGTTACCGCAGAAGAATTTGCGGCCAGTAAGCGTGCTGAAGCGCTGCAAGCGGCCATTGATCATTTAAACGCACACCCAGTGGTACAAGCGTTAGCTAGTAAGCTGGGTGGGCAAGTACTTTATGACACAGTTAAAGTGAAAGCTTAGTTAACGATTGGAGAGAAATATGTTTAAAGGTGGTATGGGCAACATGATGCGCCAAGCGCAGAAAATGCAGGAAAACATGCAGAAAGCCCAAGAAGAAGTGGCAAACATGGAAGTAGAAGGTCAAGCAGGTGCTGGCCTTGTGAAAATTTCTATGACAGGTCGTCACGATGTAAAACGCGTATCGATCGACGATTCTTTGTTTGAAGACGATAAAGAAATGCTAGAAGACCTGATTGCAGCAGCGATCAATGACGCGGTGCGTAACATCGAAGCAACGTCAAAAGAAAAGATGGCCGAAGCCACGGCTGGTATGCCAATCCCTCCTGGCTTCAAAATGCCATTCTAAGAAAGGAGTGGACGCTTGTTCAGCCCGTTAATTAAAGAGCTGATTGAGTCCTTGCGCTGCTTGCCTGGCGTAGGGCCCAAGTCAGCGCAAAAAATGGCGCTCTACTTGTTAGAGCGCGATTCCCAAGGGGCTGATCGCTTAGCGCAGTCCCTACGCTCGGCATTGGATAAAGTGGGTCGTTGCAGTCAGTGTCGTACCCTGACGGAAGATCACCTTTGTCCTATTTGTGCCGACGAAGAACGTAATCGCAGTCGATTGTGTATTGTCGAAACGCCTGCGGATGTGATCGCGATTGAAAGCACCAAGCAATTCGATGGTTTATATTTTGTCTTGTTAGGTCATTTGTCACCCATTGATGGCATTGGACCGGAAGAGCTTGGCTTAGATCGTTTAGAGACCATTACGCAACAGCAGGGCGTTGAAGAAGTGATAATCGCCACCAACAGTACCGTTGAGGGCGAAGCCACCAGCCATTACATTGCGCAACTGCTTAAACCTCAAGGCATCGAGGTGAGCCGTATTGCACAAGGTGTCCCTATGGGTGGTGAACTAGAATACGTTGACGGTAATACGTTGGCATTGGCACTAGAAGGCCGGAAAAAACTTTAACATGGAAACTCAAAACCAGAACCTAGACATCGTTTGGGTAGATACTGACGCAGCGTTAGCAAAATGGTGTGAGCATTGGGCGACCTTGCCGTTTGTGGCAGTCGATACCGAATTTGTTCGTCGTACCACATTTTACCCAGTCACGGGTCTGATTCAGATTTCGGAAGGCGATCAGGCGGTACTGATTGACCCGCAAACCATCACGGATTGGTCGCCACTGCGTGATCTGTTGATCAATGAAAACGTGATGAAGGTGTTTCATGCCTGTTCAGAAGATCTGGATGTATTTGATGATCTTCTTGGGGTGTTACCAACGCCGTTTTACGACACGCAAATCGGTGAAGCCTTTGCCAATGGCGAATGGTCTTTGAGCTATGTAAAGCTGGTCAAAGCCTACTTAGACATTGAAGTGGCCAAAGACGAAACGCGTTCGGACTGGACCTTGCGACCACTGACCGACGCGCAAAAACGTTATGCGGCGCTGGATGTTATTTATCTAGCGCATGTGTATCCCATGCAAGTTGCCCGCCTCGAAGAGAAGGGCATGCTGGACTGGGTATTAGAAGATTGTGAAAGCCTGAAGTGGCAATATCAGCAAAACAATGATGCCGAGCAGAACTGGGATGGCATCAAAGCCTCTTGGCGCTTAAGCCCGAAGAGTCTGACATTGTTGCGATTGTTGTTCCTATGGCGTGATGAGCGTGCCCGTGCGGACAATATTCCCCGCGGACAAGTGCTGAAAGATCGCACCTTGTGGGCGCTGGCGAAATTTATGCCAGACAATGCCCGTGACATAGGTAAGGCAGAAGACATTTCGCCGAAGCAGGTGCGATTGTATTCTCAAGTCATTATTGAGAAAGTGGCACTGGTGAACGAGTTGAGCCAAGATGAATACCAACACCCATTGCCAGCACCGCTGCCATCGAATGCGGGTGATTTATCAAAGGCCATCCGTGCTTACTTAAAAGAGCAAGCACAGGAGCTTTCGATTGCACCAGAAGTCGTGTTAAAGCGTAAATTGCTGGACCCACTGCTGCGCCATATTTATGAAGGTTCACCGATGGATTGGTCGAATCCAGCGTTTAACGGTTGGCGTCAAGATAAAGTGGTGAAACCTTTGCTTGAAAAATTCGCCAACTAACCTGAGACCTTGTGAGACTCACTATGAGCCAAATGATTATTGAAATTTTCCGCTCTTCAAAGCGTGATGAAATGTACCTTTATGTCGAAAAGCAAAAAGGTCTGAAAGACGTCCCAGAAATGTTAATGGAGCGTTTTGGCAAGCCGGTTAGTGCCATGACCATGCTGCTTAAACCAGAAAAGAAATTGGCCCGTGCCAACGCCGAAGACGTGATGAATGCGATCCGTGAGCAAGGTTTCTACTTGCAAATGCCGCCGGTACGCGATGAATACCTATTAGATCTTTACAAAGCGCCTACGGAAGCTCGTTACTAATGATCGCGAAACGATATGAGCCGTTTTGGAAAACCACGCCGTTAGCGCAAATGACGCAGACGGAGTGGGAGTCTATCTGTGATGGCTGCGCCAAATGTTGCCTACAGAAGTTGGTCGATGATGAAACGGAAGAGGTGTATTACACCAACCTTGCTTGTCATCAACTAGACATTAAGGCTTGTCGTTGTAAAGTATACGATCAACGCCTTGAAAAAGTAGAAGGCTGCTTGTCTCTTGCACCACAAGATGTGGAAGCGTTTGATTGGTTGCCTGATACTTGTAGCTATCGCGTATTGCACGAAACCGGTGATTTGCCTAATTGGCATCCGTTGGTGGTGGGCAGCAACCGCGAAATGTTGAGTCAGGGTCTCAATGTTAGCCACTATGCGGTTAACGAAAACACCGTTGACGAAGAGCGTTGGCAGGAACATATAATAAAATGGGTTCATGGAATGCCCGAGTCTTATGATCCATCATTAGACTAAACCTTCGATTTACCAAGTTAAGTAGTCGCTCAGGAGTAAGAAGATGGTTATACGAAAACACGTTCAAACCGGTTTAGTTGCAATACTTCTTCTGTTGTCCTCTTGGGCGTCCGCTGATACCCAATTCCGGCTGATTATCGACGCCTCAGGCAGTATGTTAATCAGCGATCCAGATAAATTAACCGCCGAATCCCTTAAACTCATCTCTGATCTGGCCCCTGAAGAACAGGCCACCTTAGGGGTGTGGTTGTTTGGTGAGCAAGCGCGTGTCCTCTTGCCTGAAGCGAGGGTCAATAGCGCGACCAAAGCGCGTCTGAGCCAAGCGGTCAGCAGTTATACCCCCGGAGACCTTAAGACCGACCTTGAGTCGATCGTGCGCATGTTGCTGGATACGCCTGATGAAGGGGACTTAGAGCCAGGCTTTGAGCGTCATTGGGTTCTAGTCACGGATGGCATGGTTGATGTGAGTTTAGATAAGTCGGTGAATGATGCTTCCCGCTCGCGTATCTTAAACGAGCTGGCGACGCAGCTTGCTGAGCGAGGCATACACCTGCATACGGTGTCCATGACCAGCTATGCTGATAAAGAGCTGTTGCAATCGGTGTCGACGTTAACCGACGCCATCTACACGGAAGTTGCAACGCCTGATGAAATGCTCGACACCTTCGATCGTATTTTCTCACAAGCGGCCCCGTCCGAAGAAGTGCCCTTTGAAGGCAATACCTTTTTTATCGACGACGCTATTGAAGAAGCCACTTTGTTAATTTTTAACGAAGAGGGCGAAACGCCAGTGATTTATCGTCCTAATGGTGAGCGCTTGAATTTGTCGGCGGTCAATGTATCTGCGGTGACGGCGTCCCATTATTTTCTGGCCACTATCGCCAAACCGGATGTCGGAACTTGGCGCGTGGAGAATGTCGACCTGGCGCGCAGTAACATTCGTGTGATCACCAAACTCAGCGCGCAAACTACTCAAGTGGCACCAGTGGTGTTCATCAATGAGCCGATTTACTCAACACTGGGGTTGTTTCAAGACAATCAACAGATCGAAGACCCTGAGTTGTTAAACTTGGTGGAAGTTAGGCAACGCCTGAACCTATTAAGTGGTGAAAGCACCAAACAGCTGCTGCAGACGCCTTTAGCACTGGCGAATAATCAATTTAAAAACAAAATTGAGCAGATTAGCGAAGAAGGCAATTACGAGCTGATTTCTGAAGTGGATGGTAAAACGTTTGTGCGCAAGGTGAGTCAGTTTTTCTCAGTGGCGAAACCCATTACTTTGCAGGCCGAACAACAAAATGAAAACCTAGTGCTGTTTTCGGCGAAGCCGACCAACTTACGCTTGAATATGCTGCGCAGCAATGCGCGACTGATCATTACCAGCAGTGGTGGCGCAGAGCAAACGTTAGACATGCCCCTCATTGGCGAAGGCTTCTGGCAAAAGGTTTATCCAGTATCCCCCAACAGTAGCGTCACGGCCCATGTGCACGTGATTGGCATTACACAAACCGGGATGCGCTTTGAATACGATACGCCGCCTTGGTATCTGACCCGTGATGGTGCTGGGGAAGTGACTGTCAGTCGTACCCAAGCAAGTGCAGATAGCAGTGTAATCGCTGCGTTGGCAACGGCAAATCGTGAGTTAACACCTGTGGTGGTGACGCCACAAGTAGCCATTGTATCCGAAGCTGAGTTATCAGAAGAGGAAAGTGCTGCGAACGCTGCCACAACGGAGCAAGCAGAAGCGGATGCCGCCGAGGCGGACGAACCCGAAGCGACTGACGCTGAGCCGTCAGAGCTAA
This sequence comes from Marinomonas aquimarina, assembly GCF_900089755.1. GTDB lineage: Bacteria > Pseudomonadota > Gammaproteobacteria > Pseudomonadales > Marinomonadaceae > Marinomonas > Marinomonas aquimarina. The sequence goes on from NZ_FLOC01000015.1 coordinate 96,012, forward strand.
CGACAGCAGACTGGGTGTTATACGGCACGCTAAATGGTATTGCCATCGTGGTACTGGCTGCCGGGTATTTGATTTTCCGCCAGATTCGTAGAAAACGTAAACAAAAAGTAGAAGATGAACTAGATGTGTGAGTTGCTTGGAATGAGCGCAAATGTCCCGACGGACATTTGCTTCAGTTTCTCTGGCCTTCGTGCTCGAGGTGGTCGTACCGGTCCCCACAAAGATGGTTGGGGAATGGCCATGTACCGTGATAATCAGGTTTGGGCGATTCATGATCCGCGCCCAAGTGCCGACTCCGATATGGCTGATGTCATGAGTCGCACTTCGCTAAAATGCGACATTGTGATCAGTCATATTCGCCAAGCGAACGTGGGCCATGTGTGTCTGCCCAATACTCACCCATTCAGTCGCTTATTGTGGGACACAACCTGGAGTTACGCGCACAATGGTCAACTGGACACGCCACAAAGCCTCAGCTTGTTGAGCCATTTCCCGCTCGGCACCACTGATTCTGAGCGTGCGTTTTGCTGGATCATTGAGCAGCTGATCGCGCAATTTGGCGATACCATGCCGACGGTGCAAGAGCTGACTAAGACGTTATCCGAATTGTGTGATCGCCTACGTGCTAAAGGGGTCTTCAATATGATGCTGTCTAATGGCCAGTATCTATTTTGTTACTGCACCACCAAACTGCATTGGATTACCCGTCGCGCGCCGTTCAAACCTGCGACCTTGTCGGATGAAGACATGACCGTCGACTTCAAAGAGGTGACGACTGATAAAGATGTGGTCACTGTCATTGCCACGCAACCGCTGACAGACAATGAGTCTTGGCAACAGATGGAAGCCGGTGAAATGTGTGTGTTTGAAGCAGGGGAGTTAGTGGCGCATGTGAAGCCCGAAACGGCTCCAGAAGCATAATGCGTAGGTGTGTTAACCTTGCAGTAATAAAAAAGCCGACTCGCTTGGGTAAAGCGCAGTCGGCTTTTATGTCTTAATGACGTAATAGCTTACTGAACGGTTTCGTTCTCGCTGAATTCGCCTTCGAACAGAGCAGTCGATAAGTAGCGCTCACCAGAGTCAGGTAGCACGACAACGATTTTCTTATCTGCGAATTCTGGCTCTTGGCTCATGCGCTCTGCGGCAACGACTGCTGCACCACATGAAATACCACATAGAATGCCTTCTTCACGCATTAGGCGTTTCGCCATGTCGATTGCGTCTTCGTTTGAGACCTGCTCAACACGGTCAATCACAGACAAATCTAGGTTCTTCGGAACAAAGCCTGCGCCGATGCCTTGGATTTTATGTGGCGCTGGCGTTGGTGTTTCACCGTTAATAGTTTGTGTAATCACAGGCGACGTGGTTGGTTCCACTGCGACACTGACGATCGCCTTGCCTTGAGTGTTCTTGATGTAACGGCTCACACCTGTGATGGTACCGCCCGTACCGACACCCGCCACGAAGACATCGATGTCACCATTGGTGTCGTTCCAGATTTCTGGACCAGTGGTTTTTTCGTGAATTTCAGGGTTGGCTGGGTTTTCGAATTGTTGCAGTAGCACAAAGTTTGGATCTTGAGCGATTTCTTGTGCTTTCTCGATCGCACCTTTCATGCCTTTAGCCGGCTCGGTTAGCACGATGTTGGCGCCCAGCGCTTTCATAACTTGGCGACGTTCAAGACTCATGCTAGATGGCATGGTGATGGTGATCGGATAACCGCGTGCTGCCGCTACAAAACATAGTGCAATCCCTGTGTTGCCACTTGATGGCTCAACGATAGATTTGCCTTCCGTTAATACACCACGTTTTTCGGCATCCCAGACCATGTTAGCGCCAATACGACACTTAACAGAGAACGCAGGGTTACGCGCTTCGACTTTTGCCCAGATATTACCGTTACCAATTCGGTTCAGACGAACAAGCGGTGTGTTACCGATGGTTAAGGAATTATCGTTAAAAACTTTATCTGACATGGGCCATCCTTATTGTTGGGTTGAAAGTTGTCACGTCGCTACATTGTAGAGCCCAACTATAAACCGTTCCAAGCAAAGGATGTAAGAATTTAGAACTATAAGGTTAGATATGTGATCCTTTTCTACTGTGGTTGATAGAGTCAACGCTAAGTTCTGCATTTAGTGATAGAATCCCATTTATATTAAATAGTTATCACCCATCGGCGAGTTGCCGCTGGTGTTTATGTAAGGTCCGTTGTACTTCATGCGAGATAAACAGGAAACAGTTTTGCACGACATTCAGCAAACTGCACTCATGGCGAAAGACCGTCATGCCATCACTCGAAAATTGGACACGCTGGAAAAGCGTCGCAGTGAGGGGTTACCCACCTCAAAACTGGAAGCCGAATTAGCACAGTTGATAGAGGCGTCCAAAGCGCTGTATGAAGCGCGTTTAGAACGTATTCCACAGATCAAATACGATGATTCTTTGCCGGTATCGGCGCGTCGTGATGAGATTGTCAAAGCCATTCAAGATAACCAAGTGGTGATCATCGCCGGTGAAACTGGCTCGGGTAAAACCACTCAGCTGCCAAAAATGTGTTTGCAAGCAGGGCGCGGTATCAATGGCCAGATTGGTCATACTCAGCCACGTCGAATCGCTGCGCGCAGTGTCGCCGAACGTATCAGTGATGAACTTGAGGTGAAACTCGGTGAAGCGGTGGGTTTCCAAGTCCGTTTTACCGACGAAAGCCAAGAAGATACGCTGATTAAGCTGATGACCGATGGTATCTTGCTGGCAGAAATCCAGCAGGACAAACTCCTGCAAAAGTACGACACCATCATCATTGACGAAGCCCACGAACGCAGTCTGAACATCGACTTTTTGCTGGGTTACTTAAAGCGTGTCATGGTGCAACGTCCAGATCTGAAGGTGATCGTGACGTCAGCCACCATCGATGTGGAGCGTTTTTCCCGTCATTTTAATGATGCACCGATTATCGAAGTCTCGGGTCGTACTTATCCGGTAGAAATTCGTTATCAGCCACTGTTGAGTAAATCGGACGTTGAGGAGCTCGACGAAGATCAGTCGATGGAGCAGGGCATTGTCGATGCTGTGACGCAACTGATCGCCGAAGAGCGTGGTTCGGGTTATCGCGGTGCCGGTGACATCTTGGTGTTCTTGCCTGGGGAACGTGAAATCCGTGAAACCGCGGAGTTATTGCGTAGGGAAGAACTGCGTGGTGTGGAAGTCTTGCCATTGTACGCACGCCTAAGCAGTGCAGAGCAATTGCGTATCTTTAAGCCCCATGGCGGACGTCGCATTGTATTATCGACCAACGTGGCCGAGACCTCCCTGACGGTGCCTGGTATTCGCTATGTTATCGACCCAGGTTTGGCGCGTATCAGTCGCTACAGTGTGCGTTCCAAAGTACAGCAACTACCGATTGAGAAAATCAGCCAAGCGAGCGCCAACCAGCGTGCAGGTCGATGTGGTCGTGTCGCTGAAGGTGTCTGTATTCGTCTGTACGACGAAGAGGATTTCCAAGGCCGTCTAGAGTTTACCGATCCAGAGATTTTCCGTACCAACCTTGCGTCGGTTATCTTGCAAATGGCGAACCTGCGCCTTGGCGCCGTCGAGAAATTCCCGTTTGTGGAAATGCCTGAAAAACGCATGATCAATGACGGCTACCGTGCTTTGACGGAACTGGGTGCGCTAAAAGGTGATCGTTTAACCACCATTGGCCGTCAGTTGGCGAAACTGCCAATCGACCCGAAATTGGGCCGTATGTTGATCGCCGCCAATGCTCACCACGTTTTGAAAGAAGTAGCGATCATTGTCAGTGCTTTGTCAGTGCAAGATCCACGTGAGCGCCCGCAGGATAAGAAAACCCACTCTGACCAGTGTCACGCCGTCGACAAGGACGAAAACTCGGACTTTATGGTGCTGTTGAATCTATGGCAACGCTTTGAAGAGCAGCGCCAAGAACTATCACAGAACCAGTTGCGCCAATACTGCCGTAAGCAGTTCCTAAACTTTATGCGCATGCGTGAATGGCGTGATATTCACCGCCAGATTCTCATTGCCTGTAAGCAGCTGGGCTTTAAAGAAGTGGAGCACGAAGAGCGTCAGTACGACGCCATTCACCGTGCTTTGTTGGCTGGTTTGTTTACCCAAGTGGCCAACAAAATGGACGACAGCAAAGAGATGCTGGGTTGTCGTTCACGTAAACTCGCAATTTTCCCAGGCTCCATGTTGTTTAAACGCCCACCGCAGTGGGTGATGGCAGCGGAGCTGGTAGAAACCAGTAAGTTGTATGCGCGTATTGTGGCGAAAATCGATCCGCAATGGGTGGAAGAATACGCTGCGCCATTTGTTAAACGACAGTATTTTGATCCGCACTTTGAACGCAACCAAGGTCGAGTGGTGGCCTTTGAACAGGTGTCTTTGTACGGTTTGATCTTGGTGGCGAAGCGCCGCGTCGATTATGGCCATGTGAATCCTGAAGACGCTCGCGACGTGTTTATTCGTCAGGCGTTGGTGGAAAACGGGTTAAAATCCAAAGCCAAGTTCTTCATTCATAACCAAGACTTAATCAAAAACGTTGAAACCCAAGAAGCGAAACTGCGTACCCGAGATATTTTGGTCGATGATGAAGCGGTATTCGGTTTCTATAACACACGTTTACCGGAAGATGTGCGCAACCAAAAGAGCGTTGAGTATTTTGCTAAGCAAAACCCTGACACGCTATTGATGACCCGTGAGGACTTGATCAATCAGGATGTGAAAGTAGATGAATACGCTTTCCCTGATAACTATTCCTTAAACGGCGTGGCGCTGCCGATCGATTATGAATTTGCTCCTGGCCAGCAAAAAGACGGTGCGACGCTAAAAGTACCGGTAGGCTTACTGCGCCAGCTGACCTTAGACGAACTCGGTTGGGCTGTCCCTGGCTACGTGAAAGAGCGTTGTGAGTCTCTGATTCGTGCTTTACCGAAAGCGTTACGCCGACGTTTCGTACCGATCCCACAGTTTGTAGAGCGCATTTACCCGAACTTGTCGAAAGACAAAGGTGACTTGCTGGAGCAGTTATCGCTGCAGATTAAGCGTGAAACCTTGATCGACATCCCGCTGACCGAATGGAACGCCGAGCGCTTAGACGGTCACTTGACGCTAAATATTGATGTCATTGATGAACGTGGCAAAGTGCTGGGCAGCGGTAAAGACTTGTCTGAGTTGCAAAGTCGCTTTGCGGAAATGGTGGAAAAGAGCTTCGCCAAGTTTGGCACTAAGAAACATGAGCAGGCCGAGCTGACCGAGTGGCCGGATCAAGATGTTCCGGAACGTCAGGAGCTGAAACAAGCTGGTATCAAGGTCACGGCCTTCCCAGCCTTAGTGGCCAACCAAGCTAGTGTGTCGTTGAAAATGTTCGACGACCCAAGCACCGCGTTGGAAGAGCACCGTAAAGGGGTCATTGCGCTGTTAAGGCTGGCTCTGCACAAGGACATGAAATACCTTGAGAAGAACTTGCCGAAGTTGCGTGAGTCGATGCTGTTATTTGCACCGATTGGCAAAAAAGAGGTGCTGCTTGATGACTTGCTCGATGCCATCATTGAGAAAGTGTTTCTAGAAGAGCGTCCATTGCCACGCACCAAAGCCCAGTTTGAGCAATGTTTAGCGGACCATCGCAATAAGCTAGTCTCCATTGCGAATGATATGGCGCTACAATTACATTCAGTGCTGTCTGCCTACCAAAAGGTGGCAAAACGCATGAAAGGCTCGATTCCATTGCCTTGGACCCGTGTCTACGGGGACATTAAAAAGCAATTGGAGAACTTGGTGTATCCAGGCTTTATCGGCGCAACACCACTGTTTTGGTTGGGGCAATTACCGCGTTATTTCAAAGGGGTTGAAGTTCGCCTTGAGCGCTTCCAAAACCATTTGAATAAAGAAAATGCCGCCGTTGGTGAATTGGAAAACCTTTGGGAACAGTATCTACGCCAGAAAAAAGCCCATGACGATAAAGGCATTTATGATCCCAATCTAACCCGTTATCGTTGGTTGTTAGAAGAGTATCGAATTTCCTTGTTTGCGCAGACAGTTGGCACATTGGAGCCAATTTCTGACAAACGTCTCGTAAAACAATGGCAAGAAGTTAAAAAGCTTGTTTGATCTATAGGGAGATAATTCATGAAACATTTAATTGCGAGCTTTACCTTGCTGATCCTATCCGTCTTTGCCGTGGCCGACACCACCACGCCAGAAGACCCATGGGAGGGCTTCAATCGCTCGATTTTTAGCTTCAATGAAACCGTAGATGAGTATGGCTTAAAGCCGTTGGCGCAAGGCTACGACGCGGTGACGCCTAACTTTATGCAAAAAGGGGTGAGTAACTTCTTCTCAAACCTAGGGGAAATTCCCAATACCTTTAATAATCTGCTGCAGGGCAAGTGGGATGAAACCGCGTCCTCTACCTCACGTTTTCTGATTAATACCACGATTGGTATTTTTGGCTTGTTTGATGTGGCGGGGGCCATGGGGATTGAGCAGTTTAATGAAGACTTTGGCCAAACGCTGGGGTATTGGGGAGTGGACAGCGGACCTTACCTAGTGTTGCCATTTTTTGGCCCATCAACCGCACGAGATGCCAGCGGTATGGTGGTTGATTACTCGTTATATGATGGCTTGGATTTATACGATCTAAATGCCGATGAGGAGTGGATTGCTCGAGGCCTGAATATCGTACAAACTCGCGCTAAGTACTTATCCGCTGAACGAATGGTATTTGGCGATCGTTACTCTTTTTTACGAGATGTCTACATTCAAACGCGTGAAGGTGAGGTAAAAGATATCTCCAGAACACAAAATGCCTCTGGTGCGTCTGCTCAAGACCCTGCGGCTAATGAAAGCCTAGAAGATTCTTGGGGCAATGAAGGCGATTCTTGGGGTGACGAAAGTGATTCTTGGGGGGAAGAGAGCAGCAGCGACTCATGGGGCGAAACAGACTCTTGGGGTGAAGAGCTGTAACTCTTTTAGGTGACAATATAAGGCGTTGGGGAGTATCAATGTTTAGCAAAACGATTGCCTACGGCGCTTTATTATTCGCGACCTTCATGGCGGCGAGTACAGCCCAAGCACGGGCTGTCACGCTGACACTGTATACGTGGGAAGATTACACCGATCCGTCTTTGCTTGATGAATGGCAGGCAGAGACGGGGATTGCCGTCAAACAAGTGTATTTCGACGATGAAGCGCAGCGAAATCTAGTGCTATCGGGCCACGCCAGTGAGCAGATTGATGTGGCCGTGGTCGACAGCTCTACGATCCGTGTTCTAAGTGGTGCGGGCTACTTATATCCAGTGACCAAACAACCTAAACGTGAAACCTTTTTGCCCTCTAGTTGTGGGGCGTTTGGGCGACCGTATTTGTGGGGCTCTTATGGTTTAGTTTATCGAGAAGATAAGCTGACCGAGCCACTCACAAGCTGGCAGTCACTGCTAACGCCCTCTTCTGAACTCAGTGGCCATATTGGTATGTTAGGGCTAGCAGATGAATTGATTATGCCGGCCTTATCTGCTTTAGGATACTCGGTGAACAGTACCGATGAGCGTCAGATTCAAGAAACGTTTAAGCTACTCAAAGTCCAATCGCCCCATGTGGCGACCTATGACTATATTTATACTTATGTATTGGCAAACCCTGAGCAGCAAGAAGTGTGGGCGGCGCCAGCCTATTCCGGTGATCAAGTTGGTTTAAATGAATTACAGGGCGCTGACGTGTGGCAATATGTTATTCCTGATGAAGGCGCGATAATATGGCTAGATTGCTTGGCAATTACAGCGAACTCTCGATATAAAGAAGAAGCCCAAGCCCTTATTGATTTTCTAACGCAAAAAGAGAACAGTGCACAAAGCACTGAGACCCTGTGGGTTGCTAGTCCTTACAAGGACGCATTAGACCTTATCGATGAACAAGTTTTGCAAGACCCAACTGTCTACTTGGACTCTGATACGCTCGAAAAAGCAGTGCTCTTTCAGCCACTTAGAGGTTCTGATATTTTAAAAAGGACGCGTATCAAGGACGCTTTAATTCGTTATCATGACTTTAACTAAGCGCTTAGTACTTCTCGTTTTACCCATTCTTCTAATCGGAGTATTGGTAGCAACGGTCGGTGTTTACCGAATTCAAACCGATACTCTTACTGAGGTGGAGCAGAACCGCCTCGACCTTAAATTGTTGCAAGCCAAAGTGGAATTCGAGCGGGAGGCCAATATCAGCTCTGATATTATCTCTTTGCTGATGGAAGGTGAGACCCTGGTCAACTTTACACGTTATGTTGGTCAAGACATTCGTGAATATTTGGTTACGCAACGTTTAGATTTCTTGATCAATGATGTGTTGGGTGATCAGCGAATTCGAGTCTCGTTAACGGTTTTTGATGGTAAGGGTAAGCCTATCTATCACTATGAGCGCAGTGATAACCCGTTTTCCGATGTCCCCAGCTTCCTACCTAACTTCGCCCGCGCGTTAATTTTCAAAGAGGCGACGGAAGCTCAAAAGATCATGTTTATGAAAGATGGTCGACATGCGTACATGTATGGTAAAGCCATTAATAGCAGTACCTTTATCTCACCTGTCCGACCTTCCATGGACGACAGCTTGGCCATCGTTGCCACGGTGTATTTAGAGTCCTTCGATCAGAAGCTTAATGAGTTAAAAGCAGAATATGGCAATGCGCCCATGATCGTTAACCGCACTGCTAACCTCGTCGAAGAGCCCGACTCATCATTCCGCAAGGTGACGCTATATCCTAGCTTTGAATTAGAAGTGGAGCTGACCGAACAGTATTTGCGTCAAGCACGCACCTACTTAGTCGATTGGATGATTGCTGTCGCGTTTGTATTAGGGGTGGGGATAACGGGATTACTACTGTTCTTGATCCGACGCTTTATTATCTTGCCGATTGAGACACTGGATCAGCAGCTGACCCTAGTGATGGATGAGCGACAGTCCAATATTCAAAAGCCTATTGGCGAGGACGAGGTGAGTCGACTGGGCAGTAAGTTCTACGACCTATACGATCAACTGCATGAGAACTTGCGCGAGTCACGTACCCTTGCGGTAACGGATGCTCTGACCAAGCTGCCCAACCGTACCCGTTTCCAAGAATTTGCCAAGCGTGCTTTGATTCGTGCTTGGAATCGTCACAGCCATGTTTCCTTGATCTATATTGATTTGGATAACTTCAAGTTTGTGAATGACCGCCTAGGCCATGAAGCAGGGGATGAGCTATTACAACACGCGGCGCGCTCTTTCCAAGAGTTGCTGCAAAGCGATACGCACCGTAATCAGAGCTCATTGGTGTCGCGTCTTGCGGGCGACGAATTTGCCATTGTGTTGGCTCATGAAAGCCTAGATGAACGTCTTACTCTAGCGTCGAACTTAGTCGCCTTGTTTGAAGGGGGCTTTAAAACCGAGCGCTACATTACGCCAGTGTCGGCCAGCGTTGGTATTGCCAGCTACCCGAACGATGGTGAAGACCTGCGCGAGCTGATTGCCAACGCCGATATGGCCATGTACCACGCCAAGCGTACCGGCAAGAACCGTTTTGCCGCCTACTCACATACCATTGCCCGCGAAGCGCGTCGTGTGAAGTTGATCGAGGATGCCTTGAAATTCGTCAACTGTGACGAAGAGTTCTCGTTAATGTTTATGCCGTTTGTCGATGCCGATCGTCATATTAAAGGCTTGGAGGTACTACTACGCTGGTATTCTCCTGAGCTTGGACAGATTACCCCAGATGAGTTTGTGCCGATTGCCGAGCAAACCGGCTCCTATACAAAAATTGATGATTGGGTCTTCCGCAATGCCTTTTCACAATTGACCACGTTACAAGAGTTTCTCGGTGAACAGGTGGTGATTGCCATCAACATCTCCGCAGGGGAGTTGGGGCAGGCGTCCTTTGCTGACCGTATTATCAATCTAAAACGTGAATTTAACGTGCCGGATGGCTCGGTAGAGTTAGAGATCACAGAAACCTTTGGCTACTTTGCCGTTGAGCAGGTGCTCTCTGTATTGCGCGACTTGCGTGATGCAGGCTTTAGAATTTCCATTGATGACTTTGGTATCGGTTATACGCCGCTGTTGCAGATGATCGATTATCCGGTGGATAAGGTGAAATTTGATAAGGAGCTGGTGGATCGTTTGACCGACCAAAGCTATCACTTGTTAATGGAGCCCACAGTAGAGCTGTGTCACATCCAACACATTAAAGTAACGGCGGAAGGTATTGAGAACAAGGAGAAGTTTGAGCTGTTAAAAGAAGCCGGTTGTGACTACTTCCAAGGCTATTCGATCGCTCAACCTATGGCACTCACTGAGCTACGTCAGTGGTATCAAGAGTATAACCGTTCTGGCGCATAGCCATTTTCCAGCAGCAAAAGAAAGAGGCTTGATCGCCTCTTTCTTGGTTTACTTAATAATCGTTACTTGGACGAACTTGCAGCAGCTTGCCTGAATCGGTACTGATAATAATGGAGCCGTCATGGGTTTCAATCACATCTCGCATGCGCTCGTTTAGGCCTTCTAAGAAGCGTGTTTCAAACACTTCCCCTGACTTCAAGCGAACGTTATTCAAATGGCGCAATGCTAAGGCGGTCGACAAGAAGTCTCCGTGCCAATCGTCAAACAATTCACCGCGATAAATCAGCAAGGAGCTAGGGGCAATGGAAGGAATAAAGACTTTCTTAGGGTCTTCCATGCCTTCTTTACTGGTGGCTTCACCCACTTTAATCGGTGCCCAGTATTCTTTGCCAAACGACACGATCGGCCAGCCATAGTTGGCGCCGACACGAATCAAATTGATCTCATCACCGCCACGTGGGCCATGCTCATTGGACCAAAGCAATTGCGTTTTTTGGTCAAAGAATAATCCTTGTGGATTACGGTGACCAAAGCTCCAAATTTCAGGACGAATGTTGCCGTGGCGTACATAGGGGTTATCCGCAGGCACTGAGCCGTCTAGGTTGAGGCGTAAGATGCTACCGGCGTGATTGGATAGATCCTGTGCATTCGCACGTTCGCCACGATCACCGATGGAGAAAAATACGTGGCCGTTACCATCGAACGCAATACGACTGCCAAAGTGCTGGCCTTTCGACGAGGAAGCATCAGCGACCAATAAGTCTTGCCAATCAGTTAGGGTGTTACCGTTCAGTTTGGCACGTGCCAAGGCGGTCGTCGCGCCTTCTTTGGTCGGATGCGCGTAGGTTAAATAAATCCAAGAGCTGGTCTCAAAATCAGGTGCCAAGGCGATGTCTAACAAGCCCCCTTGACCAAGACGAGCGATCTTGGGCAGCCCAGAAACCTCTGAGTACTGACCGGTTTGCATATCAATGCGTAGCAGCTGACCGTCTAAAATGGTCGCCAGCAGGGTATTACTATTTACTTGCGTCATGCCCCAAGGAATGCCATCTAATTGGGCCACTTGGTCGACTTTAAATTGTGGTTCTGCTTCTGCTGCATAGCCCAGCGCACTGACAGACATCAGCAGGCCAACACTAAATTGTTTTATACGTTGAAGCATATGTATACCTAGTTTCATTCAAGAATCCTGAGTATAGATAGGAAAAGCATAAGAAATAGGATTACAGCGCGGATTTCATAATCATTGCGGAAAGCTTGCCCACTGGCTATAAATCCAGCAAGCAGAAATACAAAACGCGACATAAAGTCGCGTTTTGTTGTGGAAAATGTCTGGAGGAGGGCTTATAGCTTCTCTTCGATCATTTTCTCAAGTTTACGCTGGTCTACTGCGAAGTTACGGATCCCTTCCGCTAGTTTCTCAGTGGCCATCGCATCTTCATTTAGTGCCCAACGGAAAGACTGTTCTGTAACCGCTTCGCCAGCTGGCGTGATTTCAGTTGCAGGCACCAGTTTACGCTCTAGAGTGCCTTCGTCTTTCTTCAGCTCTTCCAGTAGGTTAGGGCTGATGGTTAGACGGTCACAACCTGCAAGTTGCTCGATCTCACCGATGTTACGGAAGCTTGCGCCCATCACGATCGTCTTGTAGCCGTGCTGCTTGTAGTAGTTGTAAATTTCCGTCACAGACACCACACCTGGATCGGTTTCTGCTGTGTACTCTTCGCCAGTCGACTTCTTGTACCAGTCTAGGATACGGCCAACGAATGGCGAGATTAGGAATACGCCTGCTTCGGCACACGCTTGCGCCTGAGCAAATGAGAACAATAGCGTCAAGTTACAGTTGATGCCTTCTTTCTCTAGCTCTTCTGCGGCCTTGATGCCTTCCCAAGTAGAAGCGGCTTTGATCAGTACGCGATCTTTAGAAATGCCAGCGTCTTCGTAAAGTTTGATTAAACGACGTGCTTTTTCGATCGTTGCTTCTTTGTCGTAAGAAAGGCGCGCATCCACTTCTGTTGAGATACGACCTGGAACGTATTTAAGGATTTCAGTACCCACGATGACTGCAAGCTTATCGTTTGCATCGATGATTTGTTGTGCTTTGTCGTCGCTTTGCTCTTTCGCCCAAGCAATCGCTTGATCGATAAATGGCGCATACTCTGGGATTTGGGCAGCTTTGAGCATCAAAGACGGGTTAGTCGTCGCGTCTTCTGGTAGGAAATCTTTGATTGCAGTGATATCACCTGTGTCAGCAACAATCGTTGTGAACTCTTTTAGTTGAGATAACTTATTGCTCATTGCTCTTATCCTTTGCTTTTGTCTAGCTGTTGTTTAACCAATTCGATGGCGTCCAGTAACACATTGATTGTAGCGTCACTTCGATGACCATTTTCTGAAAGGTAGCGTCTAAATTGTTTACCACCAGGTAAACCTTGGAAAATACCAAGCAAATGACGCGTTAAATGCATCAAGCGCTCACCATTCGCCAGTTGACGTTCAGCGTACGGAATAAAGCGTTCTAGTGCTTCAAAGCGGTCGCTGACCAGCGATGGTTGGCCAAATACGGCCTGATCGACTTGGCTTAAAACCCAAGGGTTATGGTAGGCCTCACGGCCCATCATCACGCCATCTACATGACGTAGATGTTCTTGTGTCTCATCAATAGTTTTAATGCCACCATTGATCAAGATTTCAAGATGCGGGAAGTCTTTCTTTAACTGATACACGAAATCGTACTTAAGCGGCGGAATCTCACGGTTCTCTTTAGGACTTAAGCCTTGCAAGATCGCATTGCGGGCGTGCACGATAAAGGTTTCCGTCGCAGACTTTTCGGCCACGGTGCCGATAAAGTCACGTACTACACTGTATTCTTGCTGATCGTCCAAACCGATACGGTGTTTTAATGTCACCGGCAATGAGGTGGCATCCTGCATCGCATTCATAGCATCGATGACCTTGTCTGGGTAAGCCATCAAGATGGCACCGATCAAACTGTTTTGCACGCGATCACTTGGACAGCCGGCGTTTAAGTTGACCTCATCATAGCCAAACTCTTCCGCCATCTTAGCGCACTTGGCCAATGCCGCCGCATCGGAACCGCCCAATTGCAGCGCAATCGGATGCTCACAGTCATCGTACTTTAAAAAGCGTTCAGGGTTGTTTCCCTGCAGCAGTGCGCCAGTCGTCACCATCTCTGTGTACAGCAGCGTATGCTTGGTAATGCAACGTGCAAACACACGGTAATCGCTCGTGGTCCACTCCATCATTGGCGCGATGGAAAAGCGGCGATCAAGCTTAGCCCTTGATTTCTCTGGGCTAGCGGCGTTTTTAGTTTCTAATGCTTGAGTCATGTATCGTGTAATTTTTACTGTGTATAGTGATGTTTGCGCCGTGACAGGCTAAGGCATTTTGAAAATTTGCTACAAAATACCGCCAACTGATCGCAAAACACCCGATTTGTTCTCTGAATGGCTGCCATTATGTCATAAAGTTACAAGGTTGCTAACTGTGTTGGGGGATTAAAAGGATAGAAGATTGTACGAATGTTCAATAGTTCTGCTGCTGAAGTGCTTGGGAGGGGCAAAGCGCTATATCTACATATCAAAATGGCCTTTCAACGTGATATTATTTTTGCCCACCAAGAACCAATTGTATCAGCAGATCGGCCTGAGATTTTGTCATGAGAAGGAACTTAGTAGAGTTGTTTTTTACTTTCTCCGCATGTTGCTCGAATCCCCCTAGATCTGTGATTTCACCACTATCCAAACTCCATAAATAATGCAGGGCGCGAGCATACTTTGAAGAACTAGCTTCAAACCTGCCAAAACCTGTATTGTAGCGCTTATTAGTTCATCAAACAGGCTTCATTCCGTGACTCTTATCGAACATCTATCTGTCATCAAAGAAA
>NZ_FLOC01000016.1 GCF_900089755.1 Marinomonas aquimarina
TGGAAAACGAGCCGTTATGACTCGTTTCGAGATATCAAAAAATGAATGGCGGGACGGCATCAGGCAGTTGCTCCAACAGCTGGAGAAAAGAGTCTGATCATGAGTAAATTTGTGGGGATACCTCAGGATCTGACCCCTTAGAGTAGACCTCGTCTAAATCACCCCTCTTGCAATTGCATCTTGGCAATACGATTGGTCATCCCGTAAATGTTTTTCAGAATATGACCCCATTCCATTTCGTAGCGGAACACACGCAGGCGGTTAGGCTGGTCATCGGATAAATGCAACGCCTGATGTGCCAACACGGCATCCAACAGTGTATACAGCTCTTGTTTCGCTTCCACCGCCCGTCGCGCCAGGTCTGGGTCATTACGACGAATGCCATTAACACAGTCCAACAATAGGCCATTGACCATATCTTGTATGGTATCCAAGGTTTGGCGCATGGTGGCACTGACGCTGAGCTGGTCATTGAGCGCTTTATTGGATAGGGGCAATAGTCCATTAATGATCAAGTCGGCGATGTTTTCCAAGTGATCGGTCATGCCCACCAAGGTGATTTGTCGTGTACTTTGTTCGGCAGAAAGCGGGCCGCGACGGAGTTTTCCTAAATGGAATAAGATGGCGACGTGCAGTTGATCCACTTCTTCTTCTAGCGCTTCAATCTCTTTGAAGGTGGCCCGTACTTTAGCCAACTGCGCGGGTGTTTTCGCGTCGGGTGCCAAGGGCGGCAGCTGCGATAGCATGCGACAGACACGGCGACCGAGGCGTGCGACTTCTAATTGCGTTTGCTCAAGGGCAATGTCCGGCGTTTCTAGGAAATCGTCATTGATGTACTTGGGGGTGATAGGCGTCACGGCATCTTTGTCGGCCGGCGTCGGCGGGATCAATTTCTGCACGGCCCAGACAAAAGCCCCTGCAAACGGCAGCATAATCAGTGTGTTGATCACATTAAACAGGGTGTTGGCGTTGGCGATTTGACGGGGGATTTCTGCGGCGAGACGCTGAACGCCGTCGAGTTCTGGATACGCGGGGGACATGGCGATACTGCCTTGTCCTAAGTAGCTGATCAGTGGCAACCAAATCACCACCCCGAGCACGTTAAACAAAACGTGCACGGTGGAGGTTTGTAACGCTTCACGACCCTTACCGATAGCGGCCAAAATCGCTGTCACGCAGGTGCCGATATTCGCCCCCATCGACAATGCAATACCGGTTTCCAGCGGAATAAACCCTTGGGCCGCCATCACAATCACAATCCCTGTGGTGGCCGAGGACGATTGCACCAGCGCGGTAAACACCGCGGCAATCAGGATAGCTAGCAACACGTTGTCCATTTGTGCCATCAGATTGATAAAGGGCTCATAGCTGCGCAGTGGCGCCATGGCGTCACTCATCAAGTTCATGCCAAGGAAGATTAAGCCCAGGCCAAAAATCATATTGCCATATTGCTGTACGTTTTCTTTTTTCGAAGCAAAAAACATCATAAAGCCCACTCCGACCATGCCAAGGGCCGCTTTGGTGACTTTAAAAGCGATGATTTGAGCGGTCATCGTGGTACCAATATTGGCTCCCATAATGACGCCAATGGCTTGCGGCAAGGACATTAAACCGGCGGAAATAAAGCCGACCACCAATACCGTGGTGACAGAAGAAGATTGGATCACCGCAGTGAGTCCGGCACCGGTCAGCATACCGCTGAAACGGTTGGTGGTGAGTTTCGCTAACAGGTTTCTGGCTTTGGTGCCGGCCACTCGTTTCAGGGCATCCGACATGGTTTCCATGCCGAACAAAAAGATCGCCAGGCCACCTAATAGGCCAACCGACATCGAAAAGAACGCTATGTCATCGCTGGCATCGGCCGCCAGTAAAGGAAGAGAGAGCAGCAGTAAAGCAGGAAAGATGAGCCAGCGTGGCTGTCGGAGTCCTTGTTGCATGTGAGTGTCCGTTTGTATTTTTATTTAAGGGGGCAGCCCCGCTGTTAGCGTAAGAATAATCACAAAATGGCAGCTTGGGAATAATGTACCTTAAGACAAAAATTTGGCGCTCAGCCATTGGAGTCCAATAAAAGATACCTCCTATCTTGCAAGTGTTGCAGTTTGGCCGCGATACAGGAGAGAAAAATTAACTCAGATCAAATAATGATCAGAAAGCGTCCTTATTGTTTCCGTATTTTGGTGGATTTCATGTAATTCTAGGGAATGGGATGTATGAAGAACTTTCTCAATACTTGTACTTCGCTGTAGAGCCCTACAGACAAGAGCAATGTGACTCTATTAAAAGGACTTTGAGTTCATGAAAATCAAGACAAAACTGATGCTGGCGTTATCTATGGCGACGATTGTGCCAGTGTTAATCGTCTGCATTACGATGTCGCTGTTAAGTACCGAGCAAGCCCGTAGCGATTTTAAGCATAGTAGTAGTCAAACGCTTTCTGCGGTTGAGCACAATTTCGTTGGTTTCGTAGACAGCATTAAAGACACGGTTAAGTATTTAGCTAACCATCAACTGGTTACCTCACCCGAAGCGACATCTTATACGACTTACTATGAGGCAGATGGGAAATCACCTAGAAGCGTGGTCGAGCGTCGTGGTAGTTACGAATATGAAGTATTCAAATTGCTACAAGGGTTGGGAGAGTCGCATGATGATTTTGCCTATGTTTACAGCGCAGATTTAGACGGTGGCTATGTGGAATGGCCTGGAACCTATGCTTACAGCAATTGGGATCCGAAAAGCCGTCCTTGGTATCGCATGGGCATGCAAAATAATGGACAAGTGGCGCTGGGAAGCGCTTATTATTACCAGCCTGATGACGATGTCTATGTGTCGGCCGTCTCGTCTTTTAAACGCGATGGCCAAACCGCAGGGGTGGTAACGGTCGACTTTTCTATTAAGACGCTGATGAGGATGGCATCAGAAACAGTGATTGGTCAGCAAGGCAGCTTGATGGTGGTTGAGGGCTCTGGTGCCATCTTGGTCGATGTGATTAATCCTGAAAATAGCTTTCAGCAGTTGTCCCAGCTATCGGGGGAGGCTTATCAAACCTTGGCCAATACTCAGTCCGGTGTAATCAATGTGGCGTTAAATGGTCAGGACTACCACGCCAATGTGTATACGTCGCAGGACTTAGGTTGGAAGTTTGTTGCACTCGTGCCTGAGACTGAGATTTATGCCAGCGCTAATCGTATAGCACAAACAACAGTGATCATCAGTGCGTTATTGCTCGCCCTGTTCTTATTAGTCAGTTTTTTCCTTGCAAAACGTTTAGTGACACCGATAGAAGCGGTGTCTGCGGTCTCTCAAGATTTGCAGGTAATTGCCAAAGGTGAAGGGGATTTGACGACTAAGATAATGGTGGACAGTAATGATGAAACAGGCCTGCTGTCAAAATGGTTCAATCACTTCTTAGAAAGTATTCGTATATTGATTGGCAATATTAAGCAGTCTGCTGTCACCATCGCTGGGGCAGCCGAGCAAACCTCAGCGAAAGCACAGCGTGTGGCAGAGGCGACCTCGAAGCAGTTAACCTCCATTGAGCAGATTGTGGCTGCTGGACAACAGATGGTGGAGGCGTCTAATGATGCGGCACAAAACTGTGCTGACTCGGCGCAGTTTTCAGAACAGGCGCTAGCGAAAACCCTGCATGGTAAAACCTTGATTAAGCAAAGTTCTGAAGGCGTTAATCGCCTAGGTGAGCGTTTAAGTGATTCGCGGAAGGTCATCATCGAATTGGAAAATGAAACCAGTGATATCAATCAGATATTGTCGACCATTCAAGAAATTGCTGAGCAGACGAATTTATTGGCCTTAAACGCTGCCATTGAAGCGGCACGTGCCGGTGATCAAGGGCGTGGCTTTGCCGTTGTCGCGGATGAAGTCCGTGGTTTAGCCAAACGCACTCAGGAATCAACCGAGCAAATTAATAAGATACTGAGCTTATTATTGCAGCGTACCAAGACAGCAAGTCACACGATGAATGAAAGTTTCACGGAGTCCGAAAAAGCGATTGCCCTGTCAGAGGAGGCTTTGGAGGCGTTTGAAACGGTGGAGACCATGGTTGGTCAAATGAAAGATATGACCTTGAGAACGGCAGCATCGGCCGAGCAGCAACGCACCGCGACAGGGGATATCAACGACAATATTAATCGCATCAGTGAATCAGCCCAGGAGTTGTCACATATCTCCGATGAAGTGGCTGAACTGTGTCATCAAACGGACGATTTGAGTCAGCAAATCTATGGTATGGTCGCGGGTTTTAGAACTTAAAGAAATGGGGGGCAGATGAAGCTTAGGCGCTCTTTTCATCTGTCCCAATTTAGCGAAAGGCTTACTTGCTTTCCCACATAATCCCGCATTCATCACGGGTAGCCGCGTTCAGCATCTCGATCAGTGGTAGGGCGCGCTTAGCTAAGCTGACGACGACCTCTTGTTGTTCCTCATCCTCCTCGTCTTCGTCTTGTTCGAGGTCTGGCTGCTCGATGTCCTCTGGCGTATTAGATAAGCCAGTTTGTAGACGCGCCAGTGCCTGTGGAATGTCTTCTGCTTTGATGGCGCCCGATGAGGATTCTCCGTAGCCCATCATCTTTACCAATTGCAGGCCAACCGAGCCAAACATCATAATGTTGGCGTAAGCGTTACAGCGGAAAGTCATTAACATTGTCGAGCCTCATTGTTAGATCTTTCAAGTTAAAGGGTCAGATCCCTAGCGATAGCGATTTGTGCTTTGACAAATTGTATCAGTGTAGAAGAGATCTGACCCCTAGGCTCTATCAATGAACTCTGATTTAGCCTGTTACATCGACTTGTTTAAACTCGTAGTTTGTTTCCTCACATGGGCCTGTGATGCTGGCTACTTCGGCACGCTTTTTCAGTAGGATGTAGCCACAGCAGCTGAAGTACAGACCGATCACCAGCGCGCCCACCCATTCTATTTTTAGGAAATCCAGTTGGAATAGCAGCGTTAAGCCACACATCACCACTAGGTTACCGGCTAGGTAAGGAACCAAACCAAAGCGTTGTACGGTTAGGTTCAGGTTGTCGGTGTAAAGGCGAATCAAAGAGTCCAACGAGTTCACCACCATCAAGATGCCGACGATGATCATTAAGGCATTGATAAATCCTGCAATCTGTAAACCTTCGACATGGTAGTGGTACAAGATCGTGAACCAGACGCCGATGGCGATCGATGGAAACACCACCATGGCCAGCAGTAGCTGCCAAGTACGAATGCCACTGACGAAACGTGCGGTGAATTGGCCGATCATGATGCTCCAAGAGAACCACCAGAATAAGTAGAACGCATGGTAGTCATTCAGCGGTAGCATGAAGTGGTGCAGGTTGGTGAAGTATTCACCGATAAGCCCGGCATTATTAACGAAGTCGGCTGGGTTGCCATTGTCCGTCATATAAGCACGGAACCACATAATACCGATCAATGCGATAAACAGAATGCTTGAGCCAAGGCTAAGCAGACGCAGTAGTTTCATACTGCTGCTGGAGTAGACCGCCAAGCCGATCGAGGCGAATACGATCAAGTAAAACGCTGGCATCATAGACTCACCATCGCCCATTTGTGGCAGATACCAAGGTAAGTTAATCAGCAGTAGGCAAGCGGTGAAGGCACAGGTGCCGATGATCACGATATTGTTGATCAGTTTGACCAAAGGAATTTCAAAGAATTTAACGCGTGGTTCAATGATGCAGAAGTAGAAGCAGGTGAGGAAGTAGAAGCCCCAGATCAAGAATGCCCAGTAGCCAAACTCGATCGCTAGGGGATTGGCAAAGCTGTACTCGGGGTTCTCGACCAAGTTGGCGTAGCCACTAAACTCCGTCAGTGGGAACATGATCAAGCCCACATCCAACCCAGACGTAAACAGTATCGCGATAAAGGTCAGGGTGCTGACTGGGGTGACTCCGACGCATTTCACATTCCACCACTTGAACAAAATCACCGCGATGGCGATGAAAGAGAAGATCAGGCCGGAGGATAACAGGATATTCATAGTGCTGCCCCCTGCTGAGCGTTTTCAGTGCCTTGCAAATTTCTCTTGTTTTCAGTCAATCGGTTGGCTGGCACACAACTGACAGAGCCCGCATCCACAATCATGTGATCATATTGTCTTGCTCGCATCGAATGTCTCCTGGTCGGTTCGCCGACTTAAAGCGCTGCTTATCTATCCTGCATTTCCGTTTCTCTTATCGCTGTGACAGTGGACTTGTGCACTGGCAGCGTTCGAGGTTCCTTGTACGGCTTTAGGTCTTGTAGTTATAAATTCTTTTTTAATTAAACGTTCAATTAAGAAAAATCCTAAAAGAACTATGGAAACATTTCAATAATATTAAGGATGAGGGATTTCCCAGATCTGGGTAGGAATCGAGCCTGTGGCAGCGCGTTAAGCCGAGTCAATTTCTGAACAAGATGAGCACTGCTGGCTTTCTTCAATAATGAGTAATACAGGCCTATTTTCTAGAAAGTAAGTGATTTTTTATTAATTTTAGCGACACTTTTGCTTGGTTTTGAGTAGTTGCCTGAAGCACAAGGTCACCATGTTCGTGCTTGTGTAGACAATTTAAACAGCAGCATGAGCTTGATCATGGTTTAGTGAAGTTTTTAGTTGGAGTGTCGCTTATGGATAATTTCTGCTCGCAATTTGTAAGCCTTAAGTGTTGCTAGAGTATCGCATTGAGCCAATTTCTCGACGAGTGTCGAGCTTGATTGGCCTGACGGTTGGCAGGCAAGGTTAGGAAAAAGGGGACGCTTTGCATGCACATTTGTACACAAAAAGGCCAAAAATAGCAGTGTTAAGAAAAGGGATCGGGCGCTTAGATGAGAGTCTGCCCATCAAGAAAAATAACTTACATAAGCCACCAAAACGCTCTAAACCTTTCCTATTTACCAAAGATTTTCTGTGACCTAGCGCAATGATAATTTAGCGCTGTTTTAGGGCAAGGGCTACCAAAATGGTGCAAAACCTTTCGCTGTCTTCTGACCTAAGTCCCCATTATTGGTTCGCGTTGGACACCGGCTTCGCGCGCGGCTGCCTCCATGCGAACTCACTATTACAGAGCCAATCCATATGAAAAAAATCAAACTGGTGCTGCTTACCGCCTTGGTAAGTGTTGCTAACGTGCTGACACCAGCACATGCGAAAGATGAACAAGTGGATGTCCTGCTTATTGGCGGCGGCATCATGAGTGCGACCTTAGGCACCTATTTACAAGAGCTAGAGCCAAACTGGAGCATGGCCATGGTGGAACGTCTAGATGGCGTGGCACAAGAAAGCTCGAACGGCTGGAACAACGCAGGTACGGGTCACTCTGCGTTGATGGAGTTGAACTACACGCCAGAAATGCCAGATGGCAGCATCAACGTTGAGAAAGCGATTAAGGTGAACGAGGCGTTCCAAATCAGTCGTCAATTCTGGGCTTACCAAGTGAACAACGACGTGATGCATGACCCTGAGTCTTTCATTCGTACTGTGAACCATATGAGCTTTGTCTGGGGTGACAAGAACGTTAACTTTCTACGTAAGCGTTATGCAGAGCTGCAACAGCACAGCTTGTTCCAAAGCATGGACTACAGTGAAGACCCAGCACAGATCGCTGAATGGGCCCCTTTGCTAATTGAAGGTCGTGACCCGAACCAGCCTGTCGCTGCGACCCACTCTGTGCTGGGAACGGATGTGAACTACGGTGAAATCACGCGTCAGCTAGTAAGCAACCTAACGACGAAAGATAACTTTGATCTGCAGCTAAACAGCGAAGTGCGTGGCCTTAAGCAAAACGCCGATAACAGCTGGACAGTCACTGTTGCTGACTTAGCTAACGGTGAAAAAGAGCGCACGATTGATGCGAAGTTTGTTTTCATCGGTGCTGGTGGCGCTTCATTGCCATTGCTACAAGCATCAGGCATCCCTGAAGGTGAAGCTTATGCAGGTTTCCCTGTGGGCGGTCAGTTCCTAGTGACTGAAAACCCAGAGGTGGTGAAGCAGCACATCAATAAGTCCTACGGTCAAGCGGAAGTGGGGGCGCCACCAATGTCGACGCCGCACTTGGATGCGCGCCGTATCGATGGCAAAGAAGTGCTACTGTTTGGTCCATTTGCTACTTTCTCAACCAAATTCCTGAAAAACGGTTCCCTATGGGATCTGCTGGGGGCGACCACTACGGATAACGTAGTGCCGATGATGAACGTTGGCCTAGATAACTTCAACTTGGTTCAATACCTAATCGAGCAGGTAATGTTAACTGACGAAGATCGCTTTGCTGAGCTACAGAAGTACTACCCAAGCGCGAAGCAAGAAGACTGGAAGTTGATTACTGGTGGCCAACGTGTACAGATCATTAAGAACGATCCTGAAACAGGTGGCCGTCTGCAGTTTGGTACCGAAGTAGTGTCGTCTGCTGACTCAAGCTTAGCGGCACTATTGGGCGCCTCGCCAGGTGCGTCAACGGCTGCGCCAATCATGTTGAACGTTCTGGAAGAAGTGTTTGCTGATAAAGTAGCTGGTGAGTGGAATGCCAAGCTAAAAGAAATCATTCCTTCATACGGTACAAAGCTAAACGGCAACGTCGAAGCGACACACCGTGAGCTAATGTACACCAGTGAATCATTGAAACTGCATCCACCACAAGCGCCGCAAACCGTAGCGCCCGCGGGTGATGAGTCGGTAACCATGCCAGTACGAGAAGACATCGCCAATATCGAGCTGTAATTTACGGTTATTGATCTGATTCTAAAAGCCCCGCTCAGTGAGAACTTAGCGGGGCTTTTTTGTGTTTCAAATTCTAATAATGTTGTCTATCAAGGCTGGCTAGATAATGCTGCTACTTCTGTACTTTCTACTCTATTTTCCTTTTTATTGATCTTGTAGGCCAAATGACCTAATTCATGCGCTGATGAAATATAGTAGAAAACGAAGCTTACAATAGGTACTAAAAGAAGGCCTATTCCTGTAACAGAAAGAACAGAGTCCATTGCAACTACAAGGATTATTAGCATGATCCAAGCAACATAGAACTTAAGAAAATAATGGATATATCTTAAAAAGAACATGAAATTCACTGGTACATTCACTAAAGATTTCCAATCACCAGAGATGACATAGCGGATCATTCCTGATTGAAAAACAGGGGCAGAAATAATCCCCCATACTACATACACGATTATCTTTAGTAATAAGTCTTGTGACTGAGATTGTGCCCATCCCGAAAGCCCATTGGCAAAGAACTCATAGATATCTTGGATTAAGCCTAGGGGACCACTGAGACCTAATAGGGCGCAAATGACACCAGGAATAAACATGTGGGCTATCATCACAGCCCAAAGCAACAAGCCTCTTTGAAACATGGTAACTATATCGAATTCAGGAAGGCTTCTATCGCCCGTGCTGAGTCGTTTAACCATCTCGAAGCGCCATCCTTTTAGAAGGATTACGCTAAGCACTCCAATGATGGGAAGTATTGCTAAAAGAGGTAGGGGCCAAAGCTTTTGGATCCATTGACTGTCCTCGAAAGGATAAGTTAAAGAATCCTTAAAATCCTGAATAAACGACATCTAGCATTCCTTTGTTGAGTTATTTGAATAATCCATTTGAATAAGAGTGTTGATCTAATCAACAACTTAATTTAGCAAAGAAGTGTAAGTAAGAGTTTACATAATGTCGATATATTTATATTAAGTCACAAGGCGTAGGACTATCTGGTAGATATAATTGATTTATGTCAGGTCTATTTTCAGAAAATCTAGGGTAATAAAGGGTGATTTAAATAATGAAGTGGAATTATAAAATAGCTGCAATAACGGTTTACTTTTTCTGTGTTGGCAGTGTGGGCGCGCAAGATATTGATCAGGCAAATCTGTGTGTCACTAAAAGCTGGAAGGCTGCAGACAATAGTACACTGTGTAAGGTCGGTCAAAAAGTGGCATTTTTGCCAAATAGTTTTGGAAATGAGCAATTGCCTGTGATGTTTGCTGCGTTGAATTGTGATCTAAAATATGGCATTGCTCTTACTAATGGTGGAGCAACTTGCATTTTCAAGCCTGTAGAAAAAGTGATTGAATAAGCGCTAATCTAGCCGCGAAGCAGATTGGCCTTTACAAGAATAAAAAAAGCCCTGACTCATTGAGTCAGGGCTTTTTGATTTCGCTTACGCTGTTCTAAGTCGACTTAGATTAGGCTACTGGCGTGATCGCGATGTCGCCGCCTTTAACGCTTAGGTCTTCGCTTGGTGGCGCGAAAGACGTTAGGTTAATGCCTGCAACCGCTTCTTTGTACTCTTCTAGAGAAGGGAAGCGACCAAGAATACAAGATAGAACCACCATAGGTGTTGAACCTAGTAGCGATTCACCTTTCTTCTCAGCTGTGTCTTCTACCACACGGCCTTGGAATAGGCGAGTAGACGTTGCGATGACTGTGTCACCAGGAGCAGCTTTCTCTTGGTTACCCATACATAGGTTACATCCAGGACGCTCTAGGTACATGATGTTTTCGTATTTAGTACGCGCTTCTTCTTTTGGGTTCTCGTCAGAGAATTCGAAGCCAGCGTATTTCTCTAGCAGTTCCCAGTCGCCTTCAGCTTTTAGCTCATCAACGATGTTGTACGTTGGTGGCGCAACAACAAGAGGAGCTTTAAACGTGATTGGGCCTTTCTGCTCTAGGTTACGAAGCATGGCAGCGATGATTTGCATATCACCTTTGTGAACCATACAAGAACCCACGAAGCCTAGGTCTACTTTACGGCCATCGTAGTAAGAAGTCGGACGGATCACGTCGTGCGTGTAGCGCTTAGATACGTCTTCGTTGTTTACGTCTGGGTCAGCAATCATTGGCTCGTCGATGGCGTCTAGGTCTACAACCACTTCAGCGTAGTACTTAGCTGTATCGTCTGGAGCAAGTGCTGGTGCTTCGCCTGACTTGATTTCAGCGATACGCTTGTCAGCAAGATCGATTAGGCCTTGAAGCATGTTGGCTTCGTTGTCCATGCCTTTGTTGATCATGATCTGGATGCGAGACTTAGCAAGCTCTAGAGATTCGATCAAGGTTTCATCAGTTGAGATACAGATAGAAGCTTTCGCTTTCATTTCTGCCGTCCAGTCTGTGAAAGTGAAGGCTTGGTCGGCAAGTAGCGTACCGATTTGTACTTCGATGACACGGCCTTGGAAAACGTTTTCGCCTTGGAACTGCTTCAACATCTGCGCTTGTGTCGCGTGTACGATGTCACGGAAGTCCATGTGCGGCTTCATTTGGCCTTTGAAGGTTACTTTAACAGACTCAGGGATTGGCATTTCTGCTTCACCAGTCGCTAGAGCAACCGCAACCGTACCAGAGTCGGCACCGAACGCTACACCCTTAGACATACGAGTGTGAGAGTCACCACCGATGATGATCGCACGATCGTCCACTGTGATGTCGTTCAATACTTTGTGGATTACGTCAGTCAGTGGCGCATAAACACCTTTAGGGTCACGTGCTGTGATGACACCGAAGTTGTTCATGAAAGACATTAGCTTAGGAATGTTTGACTGAGCTTTTTTGTCCCATACAGACGCTGTGTGACAGCCTGACTGGTAAGCACCGTCCACTGTAGGAGAGATAACAGACGCCGCCATTGACTCAAGCTCTTGGCAAGTCATTGGACCAGTGGTGTCTTGAGAACCTACGATGTTTACTTTAACGCGAACGTCAGAACCTGTGTGAAGAGGTGTCTTAGACTTAACGCCTACCGCATTACGGTTAAAGATTTTCTCTACCGCTGTTAGGCCTTGGCCTTCGTTAGAGATTTCTTTATTTTGTGCGTAAACCTCTGGAGTTTCGATGCCTAGCGTTTCTGCTGCGAAGGTTTGTAGTTTCTTACCGAATGTTACCGCGTAAGAACCACCCGCTTTCATGAATTCCACTTTTTGTGGTGTGAAAGCAGAAGAAACGTCGACTAGCTCTTTGTCACCGTTGTAAAGCTTCTTCGCCTTCGTATCGATAGTTAGAACCGTACCTGTTGCTACAGAGTACGCTTCTTCTAGGATTGGATCGCCGTTTTCGTCACGAACGATTTCACCGTTTGCGTCGGTTTTCTTAACCCAGTTTTTAAGGTCAAGACCGATACCACCGGTTACACCAACCGTTGTTAGGAAGATCGGAGCGATACCGTTAGTACCAGCAACGACAGGACGGTTGTTCACGAATGGAATGTATGGAGACGTTTTTTCACCGGCCCAAAGTGCAACGTTGTTTACACCAGACATACGTGAAGAACCTACACCCATTGTGCCTTTCTCAGCGATTAGCATCACTTTCGCGTTAGGGTGTTTTTTGCCTAGCTCAACGATGTCTTTTTGAGCTTCTGGGCTGATCATGCAAAGGCCGTGTAGTTCACGGTCAGCACGAGAGTGTGACTGGTTACCAGGCGATAGCAAGTCAGTAGAGATATCACCTTCTGCTGCAACGTAAGTTACAACGTCGATCTTCTCTGGAATGTCATCAAGCTTAGTGAAGAACTCAGCTTTGGCGTAGCTTTCTAAAAGTTCTTTAGCAATGGCATTGCCTTCTTTGTACGCTGCAGACAAACGGTCGTAGTCAGCGTCGTATAGGAATACTTGAGATTTAAGTACTTCACCTGCTGCTGCGGCTTGTGCGTGGTCAGACAGTGCAACGTCTAGTAGCGCGGCAACCGATGGGCCACCTTTCATGTGCGAAAGTTGCTCTAGAGCGAACTCTGGAGAAATCTCTGCAACCACTTCGTTGCCAAGCACGATGTCTTTAAGGAAAGCTGATTTTACAACCGCTGCTGGTGTGGTACCTGGCAGAGTGTTGTAGATGAAGAAGTTCAAAGAATCTTCACGGTGTTCATTGGCTGTATCTTTGATTTGCTCAATGATTTCAGACAGTAGTTCTGCACCGTCGATTGGTTTTGGGGCAAGGCCCAAATCCTTTTTACGAACTTCAATTTCTTGTAGGTATTCTGAATAGTAACTCATAGCGCCCCAATTCTCTCTCAAATCCAGTTTTGGTTGATAACAAGATATTAAAAACTGGCCTACAGCTCAACGGAAACCCTTCATAAGCGACTAATATTCGCCATCATCAAAATAAATAAACGCCCTAGGAATGTTCAAATAAGACCATGGGGTTGCGCAGCCAAGGTGCATACTGGCGTTGGTCACGCTAAACTAGTTTTTTGAATCGACGTTATGGACCCTAATATGAAAGCTTTCATGATCGCTTGCTTGACCGTCCTGATCAGTGGTTGTGCAACCTTGTCACTGCCGTGAACATCGGACCAGAAGGGCGCGATGTGGTGCAGTTAGGTACCATGGCGACAGCCAGTATCAATATCTTAGGGTTTACTTATCCAGCGAAACTCAATCTTGAATTGGAAGGTACGCCTTATTACGACAGTGAGAAGAAGGCGATCTTTGTGCACTCACTAGCCTTGCTCAACAGCTCAATTGATGCCGCGGGCTACCAAGGTAACTTGGCCCCTGTGAGTAAAGAGGTGATGATGCTGATCAACGGTTACTTGGCTTCAAACCCAGTGTACACCTTGGATACCAGCAATAATGCTGTACGTCTGTTGTCCAGCGTACCGTTGAACCTGACCATCGAACAGGGCCAACTGGCGTTACAACCGCGACAGTAACACGGCCATTGAGGTCGACAGGATCACTCTGAGCCAAAACAAAAAAACCGACTTATCGCAGTCGGTTTTTTTATGGCGCAGCGGTGGTTTATTCGTTTAACAACCAGATTTGAAAAGCTTTTTGGTCTTCTTTGGAAGCCTTATTGAACCAAAAGCCTAACATATCATAAGCGGTGCTAGGCGCTTTGGCTTGATGGGACGAGTCCACCATCCAAATGCGTATGTCTTTACGCGTGCTGGCGTCGGCTTTGTTGTACCAGAACTTCAGCATTTCCAGTTCTTCTGTCGCCGTGGCGCTGGCCGCAGCGGGGACTGGGCTATCAACCACTGGTTGCTTATAGGTGGCGGTGAAGTCTTTTACTTCGCGCTTGTAGTCACGCATGATTTGTACGCCAGATTGCTTAGGCAGCATGCGCACTTCGTAGTCAGGTTTGGCGTCTGTGGTTTTGTTAAGCAGCGAGAATTCAGGCTGTTTAGCAAACTTTGCCGCATCGTTTTTGCGGAAGAAGTAAGGCGCTTGCAGAACAATTTCAGCGTCTTCTGCCAGTTTAATATCAATGATGAAAGGCTCAGATTGGAACTGCTCGGCATTGCTGCCACCGCCCACGCGCTGATTAAAACGCACCACAAATTGGTGTTCGCCTGCCGCGACTTCGGTCTCGAAATCGCCACCGAAGCGACCTGGGTCTTCGAGATTCAAATACATAATTTCAAAGTTGCGTGGCACTTCAAATGAGGCCGCAAATGCTGGCAGACTGCTGGTCGCCAACAACATACCCATAACAACACTCGAACGTAAACTCACCTTGGTGACTCCTTAACAGTGGAACTGAGCGATTATTCTTAGAGGTTGTAACCTACCACAAACCCTTTAGAGATTATCTTCTCTAACCAGATCGCCAAATGGAAATGCTTATTTTTGCCTTTTTGATGAGGAAATTAGACTTAAAAAGGATGAGATGACGATTTATTTATATCTATCCGTGGCACAACAAGCGTTGGATTCTATCTCGCTATTGTTGCATATATGTAAAAGTAATTTTCAAAATCGCCTAATTATCATTATCAGTGAAACAAAATACAGTACGCCCCACTGAGTTGCTCGAGCCAACAGCATTCGAAAGTCATGCTGCTGCAGAGAGTAACGCACTTAAGCGCCGTATGAATGCGCCATCTATCCGCCGCATACGGCAATCAAACCTCTAGTGTCTAGTGGAGACCTAAGATGATAAAAACTCGTGCTGCCGTTGCCTTTGCGCCAAACCAACCGTTAGAAATCGTGGAGTTGGATTTAGAAGAACCAAAAGCCGGCGAAGTGCTGATTCGAAATGTGGCAACCGGTGTCTGTCACACCGATTACTTCACCTTGTCAGGTAAAGATCCTGAAGGCGTATTCCCTTGTGTATTGGGCCACGAAGGTGGCGCCGTCGTTGAAGCCGTGGGCGAAGGCGTGACCAGTGTAAAACCAGGTGACCATGTGATCCCACTTTACATCCCGGAGTGTGGTGAATGTAAATACTGTAAATCCGGCAAAACCAACCTTTGCCAAGCGGTTCGTGAAACCCAAGGCCGTGGCTTGATGCCAGATGGCACGACACGCTTTAGCTACAACGGCGAGCCTATCTACCATTACATGGGCACATCGACGTTCTCTGAGTATTCTGTGGTAGCAGAAATCTCTCTGGCGAAAATCGACAAAGAAGCGCCACTGGATAAAGTGTGTCTGCTCGGCTGTGGTGTCACCACAGGGATCGGTGCGGCACTGAACACTGCCAAAGTCGAAGAAGGCTCAACTGTGGTGGTCTTCGGCATGGGCTTTATCGGTTTGTCAGTCGTTCAAGGTGCTTTAAAAGCCAAAGCAGGGCGTATTATTTGTGTTGATATCAATGATTACAAACTGGAGAAAGCCAAAGACTTTGGTGGTACTGAGTTTGTAAACCCAAGCCATTACGATAAACCGATTGCCGAAGTGATCATCGAAATGACCGATGGTGGTGCCGACTACTCGTTTGAATGTATCGGTAGTACTGACATCATGCGTTCCGCGCTTGAGTGTACTCATAAAGGTTGGGGGAAAAGTGTGGTCGTCGGTGTGGCCGGTGAAGGCGAGGAAATCTCGACTCGTCCATTCCAGCTAGTGACTGGCCGTCAGTGGTTAGGTACTGCCTTTGGTGGTGTCAAAGGTCGAAGTGAGCTACCGGGCATGGTGGATGAATACTTGGACGGTGACATCATTATCGACCCAATCATTACGCACAACATGGGGCTGGAAGACATCAATACTGCTTTTGATTTGATGAAGAGTGGTGAATCGATCCGTACCATTATCCATTATTAATTCTGGGTAAACATCGGTTTCAAACTCAGTACCGAGCTAGTGGCCTGCCTTAGGGCAGGTTGCTAGTTTTCCTGTATCACGCCTTTTAGCTCTGTTCCTGTCGTGCTCCTGTGTCGCGATTGTGCCGCCTGAATAAGGCGCTTCCACTAATGTTGCAATAATATTTCACATTTAGATCAATATGATAGAAATGTTTTGTTATAACATAACTATAATTGATCTGGTGCTGCATGGCAGCCTGCCAACGCTTATCAAATCAGAAGCCCTTTCACCTAATGTCATCACAGGAAATTACCATGAAACGCCTTAACAACGGCTTTGCTGCGCTTGCAGTAGTGCCCGTGATTGCTACTTTTTCAGCCAGCAGTGCGACTGCGAACTCTTTAAATGAAGCTTTCAAAAACGGTCAGGTCAGCGGAACTGCCCAGGCCTATTATTTCGCCCGTGATAACCAGTCCGGTCCTGATAATGAGATTGCGACACTGGGTTTAGATTTAAGCTATCAGACCGCAAAGTTTCACGACGTTAGCTTTAAAAGTACGTTCCAATACACCAGCTCACCTTGGGCCAATGAGCAAGCCAAGCAGGCACGTCGTAGCAATATGTACGGCTCGGGTGGGCAGTTATCAGAGGCGTTCCTGTCTTATGAGTTCGGCAATACCAAGGCACAACTTGGTCGTATGTACTTCTGGTCGCCATTAATGGGCGGCAGTGGCTCCCGTGTCACCAAAGAAGCTTTCCAAGGTCTGTCTTTGGTTAACCGAGATCTAGCGGATACCACCATTACCTTTGCCTACATGGACAAGTTCCAGGCACGTACCGATCGTAACGGTAATATTGGCGAATTCACGGAAACGTTCCGTGTTGCGGGGGCACCTTGGGCGTTTGATCTAGACGATGGCGCTTACACCTTGGCGCTGAAAAACACGTCAATTGATGATGTCACGCTAACAGCTGCTTACGTCGATGCCATGGATGCGTTCGAAACGGCCTACCTCGAGTCGAGTTTTCAGTTCGATAACTATGCTATTGCTGCACAGTACTACAGCAGTAAAGAGCAGGGTGAGGAGCGCAGTGACTTGTTTGGTGTAAAAGGTGATGCGTCTTTTGGCCCAGTGGATGTGACCTTAGCTTACACTACGGTTGGCGATGATGCGGATGTCATTCCAGGTGTTGGTAATGGCGCTGATTTGGCTTATACCTGGTCAGATGTGTTTGCTTACCAATATCAAGCAGGTCAAGAGTCGACTAAGATCGCAGCGAAATACAATCTGACTTCGAACGTTTACGTGGGCACCAGTTACCTAGTAGAAGATGGTGTGGACTACAAACGTGCCTACACGGCGATTAATGGTGGCTATACGTTCGCTGGCGGTTTAAGTCTGACGGCGGCCTTTGAAATGGGCAGTAAAGATGCGCAAAACGATGAGTTACGCGTGCGTGCCAACTACCACTTTTAAGCCTTAGGCGAGCGAGCCTTGCGGACACAAAAAAGCCCGTCTCAGACGGGCTTTTTAAACGCTATTTAAGCATCGTTATTCAAGTCGTGTAGTTCTTCACTAAACCAGATTTTACGCTTAAAGCGAGGGTTTTTAGACGACATATCGATCTTGTAAGGGTTTTGCTCTTCACTTTGTGGCAAGCCTAAGATTTTGCTCAGCTCTTGGCCTAGCCATTTTTCGACTTTTAGCACCACCATTTTCTTACGTAGACGGCCTTGCTCGTCACGGTTAAGGATGGTTGGTAGTGTGTTCAGCGTCAGGATTTCACCTAGGGCAGGGTGCGCCATGCGCTCACGGCCTTCATTGCTGGCGTAGAAGTGTGATACTGCAAAGACCATGCGCTCAGGGTTAATTTGCTTCAAGAATTGGCAAGATTTGATGATAGTGGAGCCGGTGCGGACCATGTCATCAAACAGCACGATGCTGGCACCGTCTAGGCCTTCAAAAGTGTGTTCGCTTTCTTTGTGTAGGGTGATTTCTACTTTACGCTCAGCGGTACGCTCTTTGTCTAGCATGATGAACTTAGCTTTGGTCAAACCAAGTGTGTTGTACATCTGTTTAACGAAGTCACGGGCACCTTTATCAGGCGCACACAAGACTAGACCTTCACCGTCTTCGCCGTAGCTTAGAATGTTCGAGTTCAGTAGGTAGTGAGCGTAGATTTCGTAAGGGATCAGGTTGTGGAAGTCACCATCAAACACTTCACTGAAGATCTGTTGCACAGAATCAGAGTGATTGTGGATGGTCATCACAGTGTCGACACCGGACATTTTCAACATTTGCGCATACAGCTTCGCTGTGAACGGCTGACCATCAAATTTCTTGATGTCTTTGATATCACGCTCGAAGCTAGTTTTGCCTAGATCTTTGCTTGGGCCTCGGTCTTGTGCGCTGTAGAACAAATCTGGCTCAACCAAGATAACGCGCTCAGCACCGTTTTCTTTTGCTGCACGCGCCATAATGAAGTTCGCCATAGCGAGTTCTTGGCGGCTTTGCACATGACTAGTAGTACTGACGATAACGACAGATTTACCTTTTAGCTTGCGGCCGATGTTGTCAAAATCCGCTTCATCAGAGATGAAACGCGGGCAAAACTCGGAGTTCATGAAGTGCTTCATGCTGATGATATCAGCGATGTCTTCATGTTGGCCCATCGCATAAGCGACATCGATGGCAAAAGGGTTGTCAGAGGAGTTACTAACAATAACGACGTTGGATGACTGGCTGGTCGACAAAGTCATGGAATATCCTTTACTAGAGGAAGTAGTGTTTTTCCGCATTTTAACACGTCTAGGTTAAGAAAATCCTCACAGCGACGACGTCTATTCATAGATTTTAGTAGGGGTGGTGCGCTGTTTTAATATGATTGTTCTACTAAGTGCGTGCAAGACAGCAAAATATCCTAGCTCTCAAGCCGCAGCGGCAGCGGCTTTGGTTGCACAATGGTGCGGTTCAGTCAGTATCTTGCTAGGTTAAATACGGCTTTGAGTAAAACTCAGACTTGTCGTAGACGGGCCATTTTCGCGGTAATAGCATGACGTTCTGAACCAATTTATTGAAGAGAGTAGCGTCATGATTCGCCTTCGACCTGTGTTTAAAGTGGCCATTCCGTGTCTAATGTTATTGTCTTATGGCCCAGCCATGGCGTCGGATGCGCCGCGTTATCAAAATCAGCTGCAAGATATCATCGAACAAGTCGTGGTGGAGGTGGTGGAAGTTAAGATCCGCGATGTGCACGATGACATTCGCATTCGGATTGGCTCTGACGACCGCTATTACGATCAAAGGCAAGACTACCGCTACAACGATGAGTATCGCCATCGACACGAACGCCTTTCTTATGAATCACGTCGAGCCTTAAAGCGCTTAGGTGCGCAGCATGATCGAGCCATGCGCCGTCTCGAATCAGAGTTGGTGCATAAGCTGCGCGAAGCGGAGCATGATTTTAGGTACGACACTCGTCGCGCGCGCCATGGCAAGAAAATTGCCCACCAGCGTAATAAACTGAGCAAGAAAGTGGATAAGGCGTACCGTCAGTTTGACCGTAAAATGGCCAAAGAAGTCGATCGCTTTGAAGAACAGCGCCATCAAATTCTCTCGAGCAGGTGGGGAGCTTAATTGTCAAAGCCACAGGCTGTCACTATGGTCTGCTAGCAACTAAACTGATATTGCAGAATTGCTAATGTAGAAGCGATCCAGTGGCCTATATTATTCATGGTCGTATCTGACGTCGTATGAAGAGGGCTCTATCATGTTTGAAGTGGATCAAGTGACCGCTTTGCTGGGCTGGTGTGTGGTCATCAACATCGCCTTATTAAGTTTTACCGCGATTGTGATATTACTGTTTAAAGAGCAGGTTGTTGGTATTCACATGCGCCTGTTTCGCATTGAAAGGGGGGCGCTAGAGCGTCTGTATTTTAACTGGCTCGGCCATTATAAGCTGATCAATGTGGTCTTTTTTCTGGTGCCTTATATCGCCTTAAAGATTATTACTTAGCCCGAACGGCAACCTTCATATGAAGCTTTGGCGTAAAAGCTTTCCAAATGCCGTGTTGATTTCATTCTCTAGGGCGTGATGACCGTTTTCGATCACCTTTTGCCCTGCCACATAGACGTCTTTTATCGGATTGACATTTAGGCCAAACAGCCAGCGGTTGAGCAAGTCCTGCGTTTGACTGGCATAAATAAAGGGCTCTGTGTTATCCCATACCATCCAGTCGGCGCGACAACCTTCTGCCAAACCAAGCGCTACGCCACAGGCTTGGTTGCCCCCTTGTAAGGCTTTACTAAAAAGGTGGTCGCCGATGCGAGGCTGTTGCGCACTGTAAAGTCGATTGCGTTTATGCTGGTTAAGCCGTTGGCCGTATTCGAACCAACGTAGCTCTTCTTGTAATGAGGTGCTGACATGACTGTCGCTACCTATGCCCCAGACACCGCCAGCCTGCTCATAAGCTAACGCTGGAAAGAGTCCATCGCCTAAGTTTGCCTCTGTGGTAGTACAAATCCCCACACAAGCACCGGACTTGGCAATGGCTTGAATTTCTTCGTCCGCTAAATGAGTGGCGTGAATCAGGGTCCAATGGTGATCGACAGGGCACTCTTCCAATAACCACTGCACTGGACGCTTACCCGAGTGGGCGCGGCAATCGTCGACTTCTTTTTGCTGCTCAGCAATATGGATATGTATCGGTTGACCGTGATGTAAGCTCGCCATGACGTGCTTGATGGCGTCAAAATCGGTGGCGCGTAGAGAGTGGAAGCACAGGCCTAATTGATGCTGCGGGTAGGCATTAAGCAGTGCTTGGTAAGCTTGCTGCTGTTCAATATAGGCTTGGCTGGATTGAATAAAACGTTGCTGACTGGCATTTGGGGCTTGTTGGCCAAAGCCTGAGTATTGGTATAAGGCCGGCAATAGGGTGACGCCCATGCCTACGCTTTGGCCTGCGTTGAAGATGGCTTCGCCTAACGCTGTGCTGTTGGCATAGGGCGTGCCATCTGGCTGATGATGGACATAGTGGAACTCGCCCACTTGGCTAAAGCCACCTTTTAACAGTTCGATATAAAGCTTGCTGGCTATGACGTGCAAGGCTTCGGGCGTCAGTTCGCTGGCAGTTTTGTACATCAGCTCGCGCCAGCTCCAAAAACTGTCCTCAGGGTGGTGAGCGATTTCCGCCTTGCCTGCCATCAATCGTTGAAACGCATGGGAATGCAGGTTCGCTACCGTGGGCAGAATTGGGCCGTCCAGTATCACATCCGCCTGTGTGGCCTTGGCGTTGGTTTCAATCTGGCTAAAGTGGCCATCTACCACGGTTAGCAAAACATTATCTGCCCAGCCCTGTTGCAAATAGGCCAAAGGAGCAAAGTAGCGCGTCATATCCAAGTTGCCTTTTTATTATTGGTCTAATATGTATATACAAGCTAATGTTTTTAAATACAAGCAACAAGGGTATACTTTCACTTTCTGTTAACGCTCACCAAGGAACCGTTGTGACCGATTCGACTTCTGCTTTGCTGGACAATTTCTTTGCCGATCTACCGGATACGCCGGCGCCGATTTATGCCCGCTTGAAGCAAGCCATTGCCCACAAAGTCGCCTCCGGTCAATGGCAAGCCAATCAGCGTGTGCCGTCTGAAGCGGAGTGGGTCAAAGCCTTGAATGTCAGTCGTATGACGGTCAACCGGGCGTTGCGTGAACTGACCGCAGAAGGCGTGCTGACTCGCCAGCAAGGTTTGGGCACCTTTGTGGCGCAGAAAAAAGCCCATTCAGCGTTGTTTGAAGTGCACAATATTGCCGAAGAGGTCGCCTCTCGTGGCGCCGTCTATCGTGCTGAGCAGTTGCAGTTGAGCCGTGGTAAAGCGACCGTGGAAGAGGCCGTCACTCTTGGCGTACGCACCAATCATGAGATTTTTCGCTCGGTGATTTTGCACTTTGAAAACGACCTGCCGATCCAGTTAGAAGAGCGTAGCGTCAATGCTGAACTGGCCCCCGCTTACGCCGAGCAAGACTTCACCCGCCAAACGCCCTATGTCTATTTGATGCAAGCCGCGCCCATGACTGAAGGGGAGCATTTGGTGGAAGCCGTGTTACCCAATGCCCGCGAATGTGAGTTGTTACAAGTGACTGCCAATGAGCCCTGTTTGCAAATCAAACGCCGCACCTGGTCGGGGGCGAAGATCGTGACCGCGGCCCGTTTGCTGCACCCAGGCAGTCGTTTCCAATTGTTTGGACACTTCAGTCGTTAACCACATCGTCTAAGCAATATTCCATAGCGTTCTAAAAAATCCTTGCATCGGCTCGCGATCCCTTCTATTTTCTAAAAATAGCTTGTATATACATGTTTATAAAATAACGTCCCCCATTAGACGATGACAATAAGAAGGTATGACCATGACAGACAATCGCTATCGCCAAGGTGAAATTCGCGCCCCACGTGGCACCACGCTGAACGCCAAAAGCTGGCTCACCGAAGCACCTTTGCGCATGTTGATGAATAACCTCGACCCAGAGGTGGCAGAGAATCCGGAAGAATTGGTGGTGTACGGTGGTATTGGCCGCGCCGCGCGCAACTGGGAGTGCTATGACCAGATCGTCGCCACCCTGAAAACTCTGGAAGCCGACGAAACTTTGCTGGTGCAATCGGGCAAACCAGTAGGCGTCTTCAAAACCCACAGCAATGCACCGCGCGTGTTGATCGCCAACTCTAACTTAGTCCCCCACTGGGCCACTTGGGAACATTTCAATGAGTTGGATGCCAGGGGCTTGGCCATGTACGGTCAGATGACCGCGGGCTCGTGGATTTACATCGGTAGCCAAGGCATCGTACAAGGCACCTATGAAACCTTTGTTGAAGCGGGTCGTCAGCATTACGACGGTGATTTAACGGGGCGCTGGATCTTAACCGCCGGATTGGGCGGCATGGGGGGCGCACAACCGCTGGCCGCCACCCTAGCGGGCGCCTGTTCACTCAATATTGAATGTCAGCAAAGCCGTATCGATTTTCGCTTACGTACCCGTTATGTGGACGAGCAGGCGACGGATATCGACGATGCCTTAGAGCGCATTAAACGCTATACCGCTGAGGGCAAAGCCATCTCCATTGCCTTGTGTGGTAATGCCGCCGATATCTTACCGGAGCTAGTGAAACGGGGCGTGCGCCCAGATATGGTCACCGACCAAACCTCCGCTCACGATCCTCTTAACGGTTATTTACCTCAAGGAATGAGTTGGCAAGAGTACAAAACGGCCGCCCAGCAAGACCCCGCTGGCACCACCAAAGCCGCTAAGCAAAGTATGGCGGTGCATGTTAGCACCATGTTGGACTTCCAAAAAATGGGCGTGCCTACCTTTGATTACGGTAACAACATTCGTCAAATGGCCTTGGAAGAGGGCGTTGAGCACGCCTTTGATTTCCCCGGTTTTGTGCCCGCTTACATTCGTCCTCTGTTCTGTCGCGGTATCGGCCCGTTCCGTTGGGCGGCGTTATCCGGTGATCCTGAAGACATTTATAGAACCGATGCCAAGGTGAAAGAGCTGATCCCTGATGATGAGCATTTACACCACTGGCTGGATATGGCTCGTGAGCGTATTCAGTTTCAAGGTCTGCCTGCGCGTATCTGTTGGGTCGGGCTTGGTCAGCGCGCCAAACTCGGTCTAGCCTTTAATGAAATGGTGCGCTCGGGTGAGCTATCCGCTCCTGTGGTGATTGGCCGCGACCATCTGGACTCAGGCTCGGTGGCGAGTCCAAACCGTGAAACCGAAGGCATGCGCGATGGCTCGGATGCAGTGTCCGATTGGCCGCTATTAAACGCCTTACTTAATACCGCCTCGGGGGCCACTTGGGTGTCGCTCCACCATGGTGGTGGTGTTGGCATGGGCTTTTCACAACACGCTGGGGTGGTAATTGTTTGTGATGGTACGGATGAAGCCGCAGAGCGCATTGCCCGCGTATTACACAATGACCCTGCCACTGGGGTGATGCGTCACGTGGATGCGGGCTACGACATTGCCATTGAATGCGCCAAAGAACAGGGCTTGCACCTGCCGATGATCACCACAGCGACCAAATAAATGACGGATGAGAAGCAACCTATGTTTGAACTAACTTTACAACCCGGCCAGTTGACCCTAGCCCAGTTACGCCAGATCAGTCGCCGTCATGTGAAACTCAGTCTTGATCCTGCAGCAATCCCCGCGATTGAGGCCAGTACCCAAGTGGTTAACGATGTGATACGCGAAGACCGCACTGTCTACGGCATCAACACTGGTTTTGGTCTGCTGGCCAATACTCGTATTGCTCCAGAGGACTTAGAAGAACTGCAGCGCAGTATCGTGCTTTCCCATGCGGCCGGTATTGGTGAGTTGATGGACGATGCCACCGTGAAAATGGTGATGACGCTGAAGGTCAACAGCTTAGCGCGGGGATTTTCTGGGATTCGTTTGGCGGTGATCGAAGCGCTGATCACCTTGATCAATAAAGAGGTCTACCCCTGTATTCCCAAGAAGGGTTCGGTCGGTGCCTCGGGGGATTTGGCTCCGCTGGCGCATATGAGTGCTTTGCTATTAGGGGAAGGCAAAGCCCGTTACCAAGGGGAAATTCTGTCGGGTAAGGCGGCGCTCGCGGTGGCGGGATTGGAGCCGATTACTTTGGCACCCAAAGAAGGCTTGGCGCTGTTAAATGGTACCCAAGCCTCGACAGCATTTGCTCTAGAAGGATTATTTGAAGCGGAAGACTTATTTGCCAGCGCTGTTACCTGTGGTGCCTTTTCCGTGGAGGCCGCTCTGGGCAGTCGTCGTCCGTTTGATGAGCGTATCCATCTGGTGCGCGGTCATCAAACGCAAATCGATGTGGCCGCGGCTTACCGTCATTTATTAGATGAAACCAGTGACATCGGCAGTTCCCATGTGGGCTGTGAAAAGGTGCAAGACCCGTATTCATTACGCTGTCAGCCACAAGTGATGGGCGCTTGCTTGGAGCAAATTCGCAATGCAGGCAACACCTTAGTGGTAGAAGCCAATTCCGTGTCCGATAACCCGCTGGTATTTGCCGAAGATGGTGACATTATTTCCGGCGGTAACTTTCACGCTGAGCCGGTGGCCATGGCAGCGGATAACTTAGCCTTAGCGATTGCTGAAATCGGCAGTTTGTCCGAGCGTCGTATGGCGCTCTTGATCGACAGTAGCTTAAGCAAATTACCACCATTTTTGGTGGACAACGGCGGAGTGAACTCTGGCTTTATGATTGCTCAAGTTACCGCTGCGGCGTTGGCCAGTGAAAACAAAACCTTTGCTCATCCCGCGTCCGTGGACAGCTTACCGACTTCCGCTAACCAAGAAGATCATGTGTCCATGGCGACCTTTGCCGCACGTCGTTTGCGTGATATGGCGGAAAACACCCGCGGCATTTTAGCGGTGGAGATGTTGGCCGCAGCACAGGGTTTGGATTTTAGAACGCCCTTAAAAACCACGCCGATCTTGGAACAGGCCAAAGCGGAACTGCGTTCTCATGTGCCGTTTTATGATAAGGACCGTTATTTTGCTGCAGACATTGAGAAGGCCAGCGATCTGATTAAGAGCGCGGCGCACAATGGCTTAATGCCGACAGGTCTATTGCCAAGCTTGGGGCACTAACAGGAGGGATGAATATGGCAGATCCTACGACGGCACAGGATTGGGATAGCCTATGGCTTGGGGCTAATATCGCGACCATGGTCCATGGGCGCTACCAACTGCTCGAGCAAGGCGCGATTGCGGTGAAAAATGGCCATATTGCCTGGCTAGGGATGGTGGCGGATGTACCTGAGCATTCTGTGATGCATACCTATCAGTTGGAAGGTGGTCTGATTACCCCTGGTTTAGTGGATTGTCATACTCACCTGGTGTTTGCTGGCAACCGTGCCAATGAATTTGAAATGCGTCTTAATGGCGCCAGCTATCAAGAGATCGCTAAGGCGGGCGGCGGTATTATGTCGTCCGTTCATGCGACCCGTGCAGCCAGTGTCGAGCAATTGTTGGCAAGTGCCGAACCGCGTTTAAAAAGCCTGATGGCCGATGGCATCACCACGTTAGAAATCAAATCCGGCTATGGTTTGTCCACGGCCAGCGAAATTGCCATGTTGCAGGCGGCGAAAGGCTTGCTTGATCTGCATCCGGTAGACATTAAAACCACCTGTTTGGCGGCCCATGCGCTGCCGCCCGAGTTCGCAGAACGTGCCGATGATTATATCGACTATCTATGTGATGAGTTATTGCCTAAGGTGGCGCAGCTGGGCTTGGCCGATGCGGTGGATGCCTTTTGTGAAGGCATTGGTTTTTCCGTGGCGCAAACCGAACGTTATTTCAAAGCGGCTAAGGTGCTCGGCTTACCGGTGAAATTGCACGCGGAACAGCTCTCAGCGTTAGGTGGCTCGGCCATGGCGGCCAGCCATCAAGCCTTATCCGCCGATCATTTGGAATACGTCACGGAAGACGATGTCAAAGCCATGGCTAAAGCGGGGACAGTGGCGGTGATTTTACCTGGCGCCTTTTATGTGTTGCGCGAAAAACAGCGGCCTCCGATCGAGCTGTTTCGTAAACATGGGGTGCCTATGGCCATTGCTACCGATGCTAATCCTGGTACCGCGCCCGTGTTGTCGCTACGCTTAATGATGAATATGGCTTGTACGCTGTTTGCCATGACGCCAGAAGAAGCCTTAGCAGGCGTTACTCTAAATGGTGCCAAAGCCCTCGGTATGGCTGATCAAGTGGGCTCGTTAGAAGTGGGTAAAAGAGCCAACTTTGTCCACTGGAATGTGTCTTCGCCTGCTGAGCTCAGCTACTGGATCGGTGGGCAATTGCTGCAACAGCGGGTGTATAACGGGGAGATCTGCTTATGACAATGGCTGCATTTCAATTCACTCAAGGTGACTCGCCGCTATTGGTGAGTATGCCCCATTCGGGGCTGAGTTTAACCGATGAAGTGGCCGCTGGCCTGACCGAAGCAGGGCAAGGTTTACCGGACACGGATTGGTATATTCCTGAGCTTTATAATGGCTTAGCCGAGCGTAAGGTCAGTTGCATTGCTGCCAATTACTCACGCTATGTGATCGATCTGAATCGCCCCTATGACGATAAGCCCTTGTACCAAACTAAAACCACGGGTTTATTTCCTGAGGTGCTATTTACCGAAGCGCCGCTGTTTAAAACAGCAAAAACGCCCTCGGCTGAACATCGACAGTGGTGCAAAGACAACATCTGGACGCCTTATCATCACACCATCGAACAAGAGCTGGCGCGTCTAAAAGCCAAATTTGGCTACGCTATTTTATTTGATGCCCACTCCATTCCGGCTCAAGTGCCC
The DNA here is from genome assembly GCF_900089755.1 of Marinomonas aquimarina. Classification (GTDB taxonomy): domain Bacteria; phylum Pseudomonadota; class Gammaproteobacteria; order Pseudomonadales; family Marinomonadaceae; genus Marinomonas; species Marinomonas aquimarina. Next base: position 27,315 of record NZ_FLOC01000016.1, read on the forward strand.
ATGCTATTTGATGGCACCTTACCGGACTTTAATTGGGGGACTAACGATGGCAAGTCCTGTGCGTCGGCCTTGTTAGAGGCGGTCAGTGAGGTGATCGACAAGCGCTATAGCCAAGTCTGTAATGGTCGTTTTAAAGGGGGCTATATTACGCGTCACTTTGGCCAACCAGAGCAGGGCATCCACGCCATCCAGCTGGAGCTGTCGCAAGCCACTTATTTGGACAGTGAGCGTGCTGACTATCAACTTGATCAGCAAAAACTGCCGCTGATTCGCGCGCAATTACAGCAAGTAATCGAAGCCGTACTGGCCGTGTCTGTATAAAGGCGCGGCTTATACATTCCCCCCTTGATCTCTGCACCTCTGTCCCCAACTATCTGATATACACTCACAATCAATGAGCATTCTTATGTCAGCTAAAAATGTTGTTATAACTGGGGCAAGTCGTGGTATTGGCTTGTCGTTCGCTAAGCTTTATCAAGCCCGTGGTTATCATGTCTACGCCGCCTGTCGCCGAGCCAGCGCTGAGTTAAAAGCCTTGGGTGTTAATGTAATTGATGATGTGGATGTGACAAAAGATTCAGGTATTGAGCGCCTCGCTAATGCAGTAAAAGGTGTCAGCATTGACCTGTTGATCAACAACGCGGGTATCCTGCGCGATGAAAAGTTAGGGGCGATTGATAAAGACTCCATTCGTCGTCAGTTTGAAACCAATGCCTTGGCGCCTTTGGCGGTAACCGAAGCTCTGATGTCTAACTTTAGCGCCAATGCTAAGCTCGCTCTGATTACCAGTCGTATGGGGTCCGTAGCGGATAACACCAGCGGTGGTCGCTACGGTTATCGTATGTCTAAGTCAGCGTTGAACATTGCTGGCATGTCCCTATCCCATGACTTAAAACCTCGCGGTGTGGCGGTGGCACTTTTGCATCCAGGTCTAGTGGGCACAGAAATGATTGGTGGTTACGGCGATATCACGCCTGATCAAGCGGCTGAGCGCCTGGCTAAGCGAATTGAGGAACTAAATTTAGACAACACGGGTACCTTTTGGCATTCCAATGGTGAAGTGTTACCTTGGTAAAAAATATCATATCGAGAGAAGACACAGTGAGTTTAGACGATAAACGCGTTTTGTTATTTGATTTGGACGGCACCTTGGTCGACAGTGCGCCAGACTTAGCCGCCGCGGTAAACCAAACCCTAGTACATTTAGGTCGTGAACCTTTTCCTGAAGCTACCGTACGCAACTGGGTCGGTAATGGTGCTCTACCTTTGATCTCCCGAGGTCTCAGTGGCGCGAAAGAAATTGATGCAACTCTGCCACAAGATTTGGTAGATCAAGCCTTGGCGGCTTTTTTAGACTTCTACGCGCATAACGTGTGTGACAAGTCGGTGTTGTATCCAGAAGTAAAAGAAACCCTACTAGCGCTAAAACAACGCGGCTACCGCTTGGCGATCATTACCAATAAACCAGAGAAGTTTATTGAACCGATGTTGCAAGGCTTAGGTTTAAGTGGTGTGTTTGAGTTTTGTCTAGGTGGCGATTCGCTACCAGAGCGTAAACCGAATCCGCTGCCATTGTTTACCGCTTGCGCCATGATGAACGCGGAGATTGCTGACTGTGTCATGATCGGCGATTCGAAGAATGATATTTTGGCGGCCAAAGCAGCCAAGATGGACAGCATCGGTGTCAGCTACGGCTACAATTACGATGAAGATCTGGGCATCCATGAGCCTGACTTCTTGTTCGACCACTTCAACGAGCTACTCAGCGTTTTAGACGATCTGAAAACGCCAGCGTAAACTCATAGTAAAGGGGTCAGATTACTAATATAGAAAAGGGGTCTGACCCTTTAGCCCCCAGTCTAAAAAATTACTGATTAGCTATTTAGGGTCAGACCCCTGAGAGGGACCACTTGTCTACTTAGTCCTGAAACACTCGCGCTAGCGCATCGGGATAATGACGCTCGCGGGCGAGTTGCTCCGCTCTGATGGTGACTTCTTCATGTCCACATTGTTGCGTCACAGGGAAGTAGTGCTCAGTCAAATAGCGCTGCGCTAGTTCCGAGGTCACCACACCCGACTCCAGCAGATCCTTAAGAATGGCATCGGCGGTTGCAAGTGCAGACGACGCCTTAACAATCTCTGCTCGGGCGTAACCATTGTGATGGAAAGACACATCTGCGGCACGTAAGTCTGGGTCTTCCCCTGGGATTTGCTGCGCGCCAAACAATGGCTTAGACGCGGTCTCGGCGGTCTTAAAGCTCGGAATAAATTGGGCAATATGGTTAATGTTGCCTTCGGTGCGTTCATGCACAATCTGCTCTGGCCATTCGCCATCGATCTTTTGCAAGAAGTGAGGCGCCAATTTCGGTTGCGAGCTTTGCTCACAGCTGGCCACCAAACCACCTTGGAACAAGGTGATGGCTTGGGTCATACCATGCAGCTGGAAGTAGCCACCTGGGTACGGCGTTAGCTGTGCCATGCCTTGCGGTGTGCCACGTTCACCGTGGAATACCACTTCTGGCCAAAGGCCGTTGCATTGCGGCCAGTGAGTCACAAATGAGGCTTTGAATTCCACCATACGTTGGCGTTTGGCTTCGATCATATCGTCCAATTCACCACTCTTAAAACCACAAGCATTGACCACATAGTCGTATGCACAGACTTGTATGTCAGCATCGTCAGAAGAGGAGGTTGGCCGAGTGCTGACGAGCCAGCCAGAACCTTTTGGACTGTGCTGGATATTGATCACGCTGGTACTGGTCTGGAGGTGGCAGCTTGGTAGACGGGCAATGGCTAAGTCGGCAATAGCCGCCCAACGAAAGGCCGACAGGCCGTATTCTTGCACCATCACCAGCGGGAATTTCAGAGCATCTAGGTTGGTTTGTTTGGCAAACGCCACCAACCAGTCTTCATCGCAATTAGCCTGCTCAGGTAACTCACGTTGCGCGAGTGCTTCAATCTCGGCACGTTCATAAAAGCGGAAGTAGTGCTCAGGTTGCCCTAATACCTGGTTGTCAGCGTCTTGCTTTACCAGGGATTGGTACAGGTCACGCAGCTTTTCCAAGCGTGGCAACAAATCCATAGGCTCACTGCGATCACCTTGGGGGACCGCCAATAGAGTTGGGCGCACGTTGATGCTTTGAGGGTAAACTTTTACCGTATCAATTGACTGTTTTAATAACGTCAGGCATTGCTCATCGGAGATTTCGCGATACAGATTACCGCCCGCGTGCAGGTGGCAAAACGGCGGACCATTGACCAGACTTGGGCCGCGTTCAATCAGGGTCGTATCGATGCCAAGCTCGGCCAGACGTAACGCGATGGTTGAGCCTGCGGCCCCGGCACCAATCACTGCCACGGTTTTTGCTGGCGTTGTCTGTACGGTTTCACCTGTATGTGTTTGAGTCATTCACGTCGCTCATTCAGTCAAAGGTTGAAAGTTTGGTCGCTATTCTACGTGGCTCATGTCTGTTTTTGTAGCAACAAAAATGGAGATCACCAGCGCGGCCGTGAAAGCAGTCGCTTTCCGACTGCTTTTTCAAATAGCACCTTATAAATCAAGCGCTTCTACGAATCCGCGTAAAGGATTAGATCAGTCTGGTAAGGTGAGTTTTCGAAATGCACTCAAAAGCAACATGTGTGACGAGTCCAGGCGATTTTTCAGTGGTCTATCAAGGTTTACTGTGCAAACAGGCTGAGTCGGTAACTCTTTTGCCACAAGCTTGAGTAGATCCGCTATTATTCATGCCATTGAACTTCTAGCTGATCAGGCAATTTGAATTGAGCAATATAGCAACCGAATCCACTTATTGGGTCATGTGCCCTGACTGCCAAGGCCGTGGTAAACGCAGCCGCCGCATACGTAAAAAAGTCCGACTAGACTATCAAAAAGCACTCGAAGCCTTCGCAAAAGATGACCGCCTCACCGAGGCACCGCCACGGCCAAGAGGCCATTTAGAGTCTTGTGCGAAATGCGCTGGTCAAGGTGTCATCCGCGCCAAGGAACCTCAAGCGATCGATAGTGAACGCTTACCTCACGTGGCGATTATTGGCGCCGGTATTGGTGGCATGGCACTTGCCGTGGCTTGCAAACATCGTGGCATCCCATGCACCTTGTATGAGCGGGACAGTGGTTTTGATGCCCGTTCTCAAGGTTATGGTTTGACCTTGCAGCAAGCCAGTCGTGCCATGTCTGGTCTGGGCATTACTGAGCTGGATGATGGTGTGGTATCGACACGCCATTTAGTGCATACCACAGAAGGCAAGGTCGTAGCAGAGTGGGGCATGCGCCGTTGGATGGAAGGCAAGCCGTGTGCCACGCCGAAGCGTTCCAATATTCATATTGCCCGTCAGTCCCTGCGCTGGCAGATGATGCAGCAACTGGGTGGTGCCGACCAAGTTCAGTGGAATCATCAATTGCTTGGTTTTGATCAAGACGTTGACGGTAAGGTACAGCTAACGCTCAGTGCCAATGGCCAAGAAAAACAGGTGGCTGCGGATCTCATTGTCGGTGCTGATGGTATTCGTAGCGTGGTGCGCAAACAGATCATTGGTGATGAAAAGACGCCCCTGCGTTCTTTAGATTGCATGGTGATTCTGGGGATCTGTCCGTTGTCTGCGCTAAATGGTCTTGAGTCGGACTTGCTGGATGGCGCGACCGTGTTCCAAACAGCCAACGGCAATGAGCGCATTTATATGATGCCTTACAAGGCCGATTCTGTGATGTGGCAGCTCAGTTTCCGTATGCACGAAGAAGACGCTAAGGCATTGAGCGCACAAGGCTCTGAAGCATTGAAAGCGGAAGCTTGTCGTCGCTTACCTTGGCACGCGCCGATTCCTGAGATTCTTAGTGCGACCCCCGCCGAGTTGGTGTCGGGTTACCCTGTGTATGACCGTGAACTGTTGACCCCCGAGCATTTCGCGAACAGTCCAAGGGCCACCTTGATTGGCGATGCTGCCCACCCGATGACGCCGTTTAAAGGGCAGGGGGCAAACCAAGCTATCTTGGATGCCTTATCCCTCGCCCGTCAAATTAGCCAAGGTTGCTGGTCTGCTGAAGTGTGGAGTGAAGCAGGGATTCGCCAAGCGGTGTTGGCTTCTTATGAAGAGGAAATGCTAGCGCGCAGTGCCGTGAAAGTAGAGGGCTCTGCCGCGGCGGCGGAGTTTTTACACTCAGACATTGTGCTAGAGCCAGTCGACCAACCACGTCGTCTAAAAATTAAATAGCCGTGACCAACTCTTTGAGCATGGCGGTCAGCGGGATTTTCGCCCAGACTTAAACGCAACTAAGCATTGCTCCAAGGAGATTAGCATGTATCAAACGGTGTTAGATTTTTGGTTTATTGAAATAGAGCCAGCGCAATGGTGGCAAAAAGATGTGGCGTTTGATCGGGATATTGAGCGCCGTTTTGCTGTGCTGCATGAGCAGGCCAAAGCAGGTGAGCTGTATGATTGGCGCGCCACAGCCCATGGCAGTTTGGCGGAAATCATCGTGCTCGATCAGTTCTCACGTAATATTTATCGTGATCAGCCCGAGGCGTTTGCTTGTGACCCTTTAGCACTGGCGCTGGCGCAGTTTGCCATCGAAAAGGGCATGGATAAGTCATTATCACAAACCGAACGCAGCTTCCTTTACATGCCGTTTATGCACAGTGAGTCAAAACGCATTCATAGCCAAGCATTGCGACTGTTTGAAGACTTGGGCAATGCCAATAATTTGGATTTTGAACGCCAGCACAAGGCCATTATTGATCGCTTTGGCCGCTATCCGCACCGCAATGACATCCTCGGGCGAGAGTCGAGTGCAGAGGAGCGGGCCTTTCTTGAGCAGCCTAACTCAAGCTTTTGAGATTAGGCTTCGTCGTCAAAAATCGGTGTCGGTTTCTTATTTTCATCAATGGCAACAAAGTTGAACGCACCAGTGATGGCTTTCTCACGCTTGTCGCTGTAAAGCTCCTCTAAAAAGATATCCACTTCAACCTTAAGCGACGTACGGCCAACTTTGACCACACGGGCCACCAGTTCAACTAAAATACCAGAAGGGATTGGGCGTTTGAAATCCACTTGCTCGGTGGAAATCGTAACCACTTGTTTACGGGCAAAGCGTGTCGCGGCAATGTAGGCGACTTCGTCCATCCACTTAAGTGCTTCGCCGCCGAATAAGGTGTCATAATGATTAGTGGTGCTGGGGAACACCATCTTCGCGACACGGGTTTCGGAAATTTCCTCACGTTTTTGAATTAGAAGAGTGTTCATCATGACGTTACTGCTCTCTCGAAAGTCGATTGTATTACTGCTAATGGGTACGTTGCTGATTGGCTGCGCTCAGTTTGCTCCACAGACTTTGTTTGAGTCGTATATCAAAGACCTCAACCGATCCGAATACCTTCAAATCGAGATGGATTCAGAACTGTCATGGCAGTCGTTACCGGCATTAAGAACGCGGCAAATGGAACTGAGTCAGTTTGATGTTGGCTTATTAGAGTTTTTGTCGCTGCAACAGTGTGATGTCGGCGCGGTGGCTGGACAGCGTAATAGTATACTGGGGCGGGTGATGCCGACAAGCCAGCGCTTTGTCTATGAGCTGGATATCATCCGTGCGATCCGCAGTTGTGAGATCGAAGACACTGATTTACGGACTAAACTGACCGATGTGGCCAATATCAAAGCCAGCGAGTTACCGATCGCCTTCTCTAATATGCTTTGGGCTGGAGAAGAGACGGCCAGCTTGTTTAGTTTGGCCAATGGCTTTATTCCCGTGTCACCGGAAGCGTCTCAGTACCAAGATTTGATCACGGCATTACAGCACCTAGAACGCATTGCAGGGAATTTAGAAAACATTCCTAATGTACGCAGTGCTGACATCGAAGCGGATATGAAAGTCATTTATGAAAGTGAATACCTCGGCAAGTTGCTCTATAGCATTGTCCATATTCGTCACTACTTAGAAGCAACCACCCAGGCGTTGGAGCCGCTCAGTCAAAACCAATCGGTGTGTGGTGCGCCGCTGAATTTCTTGAAGCAGCAATTCGAAGCCCATTATATCAAGCTACTCCAACCCTATATGGCGCGTATCAATCGAGTGGCTTATCAAGTGCTGCCCCTGCTGCAATCCTTGGTGCAGCAAAGTCCACTGCAAGCCCCCGAGTGGCACAGCTTTATTCGTCAATTTGATGTTCGAGACAGTCACAGTGCTTGGCAAGGTTATCTGAGTGCCTCGCGGGAGCATGGCCGAGCATGGAGTCGAATCTTTGCGGTTTGTGGTGAAGCGGTGGGCAATGCTTAAGCGTGAGTAGAGATCAGGTTATCAACGGCGGCAACGGCATCGTAGGCGGCGACGTTGCCTTGTGCTAGGGGCTCATGACTGAGGGCCTTGAGCAGTGCTAGGTTGGCCGTGGGGTTACTGCTAATGCCTCCGGAAAACTGAATCGGGCGCGTCACGGCATGGGGTTCGTGCAGGCTGAGGGTGTCTTCTGCCGTGCGTAAGCTTGGTCCTGGCTGAGTAAAGAGACTCATGAACAGCGCAAAGTTGGCATTGCCGGAGACTCGGCCGCCCGCTTTCACCTCATGGGTTAACTGTGTTTCTAAGACGTCTCTAATATTCATAAATAAGCCAACTCTCTGGATAACAAATTTATCGGCCAAAACGAGATTTCTTTAATAAAGACAGCAAATTAAGCTAAAGTTTTTCATAGATGGTACGTTTATAAGAGTATTCCATGTAAAAACATTTGCACAAAAACTAGACAGAGAAAAAAGGATAGTGTTAGCTGGCTAGTGTCGTTGTCCAAAGTCTGATGTAGGTTGGTTGGATGCATAATATTAATGAGCTGATAGAGAACGTTAGACATAACGAGCAGATTGCGCTGAAGTTTTTCGACATCGAGCGTTGTATCTTATCTATTGGCCGTTGTGATCAATTTGTCTCCACCCTTACCAAAGAAGTGCAAAAACAATTCAATGTGCCGTTTGTCTGGATCAATTTGATCACTGAAGCGCCATTGGCCCACCTAGTGGAAACCTTAGAAAAAACCGTTGGTCTGCGTGATCGTGTTTTATTTACCCGCCGGAGCGCCATGATCGATGCCATCGGCACCGGTAATAAAACCGTGTTGGTGAACCAAGATATCGGTCATTACTGGGAAGTCATTCCACAATCTTATCGCAGTATTATCGGCTCGGTTGCCATTTCTCCCCTTACAATAGACGGCGAGCTGGTTGGCTTGTTTTGCCAAGCTGACCAAGACGTGCATCGTTATGATCCCACGGCCAAAGACACTTTCTTGCTGGATCAGCTGTCGATAAAAATCTCGATCTGCTTAAGCAACGTGACCGCCCGTGAGAAATTAGAATATCTGGCGACGCGTGACCCGTTAACTGGCTTATTGAACCGTCGCCAGCTAGAGTTGATGTTGGAGCGGGAATTTAGTCGTTGTAAAAGTCAAAACCGCGACTTAACTGCCGTGTTCGTCGACTGTGATGCGTTTAAGTCGATCAACGATACTTTAGGCCACAATTGTGGCGATGAAGTGTTAGAATACATCGCGAAACGTCTTTTGAAGCATGTCTATAAGCAAGGGTTGGCATTCCGTTTTGCGGGTGATGAATTTGTCTTTGTAATGCCGGGGAAAAGCTATGAGCAAGCGCTAGAGGTCGCGGAGTCCATCCACGACTATTTGCATGCCAATCCATTGCGTTACAAAAGTAATCTCGTGCCAATCACAGTCAGTTATGGTGGTGCCAGTGTCTTATCGGATGCGCCTACCAGCTATAAGCACTTGCTGAAATTAGCGGACGAGCGCCTCTATAACTACAAAAACAATCGCAAGCGATCTGTTCCTACAAAAGTCTTCAAATTTCTGAACAAAATACGCTGATATGTAATTAAATTACATTATTTGGCTGTTATTTTTGGGTTCAGGTGTTTTTACACGCTTTTTCGTTGTAAAATTTCAAAAAAAATTAGAACTCCTATTAAGAGGTTTACTATGTCTCATGCTTTGATCGCGGATTTGGGAGGGACAAACGCACGTTTTGCCTTAGTACCGATCAATCAATATCAGCCACAGGAAGTGAGTGTTTACTCTTGTAAAGAGTATGAGTCTTTCTTTGATGCTGTTTCTGCTTACGTTGAGCAATGTAGCGTAAACTTCGACTCCATAGATGCCATTGTGTTGGCGATTGCGGGGCCTGTGAACCAGGAAGTGATTCGCTTCTCGAACAACCCTTGGCACTTTACCCGTCAACAGATCCAAGACCACTTTGGTCATGATAAGAAAATTGCACTGCTGAATGACTTTGATGCGATTGGTCACAGCTTAGAAGTCATCCCCCAAGAAGAACTGGTGCAAATTGGTGAACCTGCCACAGTCGACCCGAAAGCGGCAGCGTGGGTATTAGGGGCTGGTACGGGCCTAGGTGTGGCCTGTGTGGTACCACAAGAGAATGGCGCCAACATCGTTTTACCTGGTGAAGGCGGACATGTGGATCTAGCCACCTGCAACGATCAAGAAGATTACATTCTGCGTTTTCTACGCGAACGTCATCACCGCGTCTCGGCAGAGCGTGTATTGTCGGGTATGGGCCTTGAGAATATTTATGAAGCCCTAGCACACCGCCAAGGTATTGAACGACGTTTGTCGGCACCGGAAATTGGCGCGGCGATCGAAGCGGGCAATGACCAGATAGCGGACGCCACCTTGGCGCAATTTTTCACCTTTCTCGGTCGTGTGACAGGTGATCTTGTATTGTCCGTGGAAACGCGCGGCGGCGTGTACATTGCCGGCGGTATCGTGCCACGTTATTTAGAACATATGAAACGCAGCGCGTTCCGCGACGCGATGCAAGACAAGGGGCGTATGAAGGCGTTTGTGTCGCCAATCCCGACCTTTGTTGTGATGTCAGAATTCCCTGGGCTGATGGGGTGCGCCAATTACGCATCGTATCTTGTTAATCAAGCCTAATTAGAATCGGAGAGAAAAAGATGAAGGCAAGTTTAAAAGCCTGTGATGTGGTGATTTTTGGTGGCGGTGGCGACTTGGCCATGCGCAAGCTTCTTCCAGCTCTCTATCATTTGGATCAAGATGGTCTGCTGGCGAAAAACACTCGCATCATCGGTGCATCACGCCGAGACATGAGCGCAGAAGACTACCAAGCGAAAGTACGTGAAGCGCTCGACGAGTTTGTCCCTAAGAGTATCGGTGATGAAAAAACTTGGCCACGCTTTAAAGAGCGTTTGAGCTATGTATCGGTAGACGCTCAGCAAGAGTCAGACTTTGCCCGTTTCAATGAAGCGAATGTGGGCGCGGACGACAAAGATGTGGTGTTCTACTTGGCGACGTCGCCAGACCTATTCGGTTCGATCTGTTCTTCGTTGGCAAACCAAGGTCTCAATCAAGAGCGCATGCGTGTGGTGCTTGAGAAGCCACTGGGTCGCGACTTGCAATCGTCTCGTGCGATCAACGATGAAGTGACGCAAAACTTTGGCGAGAAACAAATCTTCCGTATCGACCACTACTTAGGTAAAGAAACCGTTCAAAACCTATTGGCGATCCGTTTTGGTAACACCCTGTTTGAGCCGCTATGGGACAGTGCACACATTGATAACGTTCAGATCACAGTCTCTGAAACGGTCGGTGTAGAAGGCCGTTGGGGCTACTACGACAAAGCGGGCGCGCTACGTGACATGGTGCAAAACCACCTTGTGCAGCTGCTATGTTTGGTGGCGATGGAGCCTCCTGGTCGTAACGATGCCGACTCAGTACGTGATGAAAAGATCAAAGTATTGAAAGCGCTGCGTCCCATCGAAGGGGCCAATGCTTACACCAAAACCGTTCGTGGTCAGTACGCCAAAGGCATGATCAACGGCAAAGAAGTGAAAGGCTACTTTGACGAAGAAGGCTCTAACCCAGAGTCACGTACGGAAACTTTCGTGGCGCTGCGTGCTGACATTGATAACTGGCGTTGGGCGGGGGTGCCGTTCTACCTACGTACCGGTAAACGTCTTGGTCAGCGTTACTCGGAAATCGTGATTCAATACAAGTCGATTCCACACAGCATCTTTAACGATGAAAGCAACCGCCAGCTGCAGCGTAACCAGTTGATCATTCGTCTACAGCCAGAAGAGAAAATCTCGCTAACGGTGATGAACAAGGTACCAGGCGCGGGCGAAGGCATGAACCTTCAGCCAGTGGATTTGAACCTAAGTTTGAGCGAAGCCTTCCACAACAAACGTAGCCCAGAAGCCTACGAGCGACTATTGCTAGACGTGATGCGCGACGACGCAACCCTGTTCATGCGCTACGACGAAGTAGAAGCGGCTTGGAAATGGGTCGATGGCATCATGGCCGCTTGGAACCAAACCAGCGAGCGTCCAAAAGAATACGCTTCTGGCTCATGGGGCCCTGCGGCATCCATGGCTTTGCCAATCAAAGATGGCCGTAACTGGCACGACTACTAAGCAAAAGAGGATTTACCTATGACAACTTACACAGCCGCTCAAGTGATGACGGCAACGCCAGTGGTGCCAGTGATCGTGGTCGATGACGTGGAACAAGCGGTCAACCTAGGTAAAGCCTTGGTGGCGGGGGGCGTTCCGGTTTTGGAAGTAACGCTTCGTACCGACGCGGCGTTGGAAGCGATCACGGCTTTGCGTCAAGAAGTGCCGGATGCCATCGTTGGCGCGGGTACGGTTTGCTCTCGTGAGCAATACGTCAAAGCAGTGGAAGCGGGCTCTCAGTTTATCATCAGCCCTGGGATGACGCCTGATCTGTTAAAAGTGGGTAAAGAGTACGACATTCCTTACCTACCAGCGGTAGCGACCATTTCCGATATCTTGTTAGGCCTTGAACACGGCTACGACCACTTTAAATTCTTCCCAGCGGAAGTGAATGGTGGCGTGAAAGCCTTGAAAGCGTTTTCTGGTCCATTACCACAAATTCGTTTTTGCCCAACGGGTGGCATCAATGAAAAGAACTTTAAAGAGTACTTAGCTCTAGACAGCGTGCTATGTGTCGGTGGCTCTTGGATCGTACCGACGGACCTTGTTAAGGCTGGTAAATGGGACGAGATCACGGAACTGGCGAAGTCAGTGCAGCAGTAATCCGTATAAGTTTTGTGTCCTATCAAATGCCCTATTGCTTGCAATAGGGCATTTTTGTTTGTCCTGAAACACCTTTGCAGTATTGTTGGAAGACTATCCAATCCATATTAAAAGGACCTTTGTTATGTCAGATAATTCTTCAAAACAAGAAGTAACAGTTGTTGATGTGAAAATGCCATTTCTATCGATGGTTGTTTTTCTGATTAAACTTGCGCTGGCGGCGATCCCAGCCATGATTATCCTGTCATTTATTTTTATGGCGCTTTCTATGGTTTTTGGCGGTATGTTCTACGGTATGGTGGGACATGGGCGCTATTAATCTCATTAGAGGTTGCATCTGAAAGCTCATGCTATTCTGTTGGAGTTGCTAAATCAGCGTATTGGTAAAGCCAGAAACAAAAAAGCCCTGTCACGAAACCGTGACAGGGCTTTTTAATTATATTTTTTGCAGTTAAGCGAAGCGCTGCTCAAGGTAGCGCACGATCTCTTTGGATTCGAACATCCATTCTACTTGACCGTCTTTTTCGATGCGTAAACAAGGTGCTTTGACACGACCGGCGCCCGTTTCTAACTCCTGGCGGTAAGGCGAGCCTTGTGCCGCACTGCGTTTTTCAATCGGCAAGTTTAACTTGTAGATTGCACGGCGCGTTTTGGTGCAAAAAGGGCAGGCGGCAAAATGGTATAGGGTTAGGTCTTTTGCCTGTTCATTGACCGCTTGTTGTTGCTCTGGTGTGCGTTTCTTTTTGAAACCACGAGTCAGCAGGTCTGCCAACACAATGATGCCACCAAGTAGGTTACGGATCAGTTTGATCAATAATTTCATGGGTTAGGTTCTCTCGTTCGATCAGATCGTTGTAATGGTGGCTATTCTAGCGATAAAGGGCGCTAAGCATAAGTGTCAGATGTGGAAAATTTGCACAAGCAGAACACGGATTCTGTTTCACAATGGGCTAAGATTAAGAGCAGTACAAGAACCTAGGTAGTAGGTGGTCGTTGTGTTTGAAAAGTTAGGCTTTAAAAAGCGTCCCCAACAACAGGACAACAGTAGCTTGCCGGTGTTGACGCCGGTCGACCTTGATGACGTTGCAGAAGAATACGCTGAGGCGTATGACGAGCAAGGCTTTTGGAGCAAGTGTAAACGCTATGCACGCTCGATTGGCCGGGTGGGCTTGGAAAAAGCCTTTACGTTGTATTACGCCACTGAGCACAAAAACTGTACCTTGGCCCATAAAACGGCGATTTACGGTGCTCTCGGTTATTTGTTAACCCCGATTGATGCGATTCCTGATTTAACGCCTTTTTTGGGCTATACCGATGACATCAGTTTGATCGGTGCTGCCTTGATTGCGGTGGCCTCTTGTATTGATGAGAGTGTAAAACACAAAGCCAAACATCGAGTCAGCCGCTTACTCGGTGAGGGCGCATTGGAAGGCGTACGCGAGTGCAAAGTCGAAGATAGGAATGCAGTGTTAAGTGTTTGGTTGACCGCTTCGATCAAAGCGCATGACTTTGTGCCACCAGACTTTTGGGCGGAGCAAGTGTCCGCCATGCGTGATGGCTATTTGCCATCGGCGCAGGTCTATGTGTATGAAAGAGAGGGCCAAGTGGTGGGCTTTTATGCCTTGCGACACAATACCTTAGCGGCTCTGTTTGTGGCACCAGACTACCAATCTCAGGGCATCGGACGAGAGTTACTAGAGCATGCGAAAGCAGAGCAGGATAGTCTGACCCTAAGTGTCTTTAAAGCCAATGGCGCGGCCATCGGCTTTTATCTCCGCCAAGGCTTCAAAGTGGCCAGTGAGCAGGTTAACCCTGCCACCGAACAACCGGAGTTCGTGATGGTCTGGGTGGCTGGGTAAGCCGCGCTCTGGCTGGGCTACTCAGGCTGGTACTCTAAGCTTGCTGTGTGAGCTTCCTCGAGAGGGAAATGACTGGACTGTAACAGCTGTAGATTCAGGGCCTGTTTCTCCAACGGTTTGGAAAAATGGTAACCCTGGTAGCGTGTGCAGCCAATGCTGGTGAGTACCTCTTTTTCAAACAGGGTTTCCACGCCCTCGGCAATCACCGACAGCTTCATATGTTTGGCCATGGAAATAATGGTATGGATGATCTCATAGCTGTTTGGATCGTCGCTGATATCTCGTACAAAAGACTGGTCGATCTTTAGCTGACTGAGTGGCAAGTATTTTAAATAGCGCAGCGAAGAGTAGCCGGTGCCAAAATCATCGATGGAAAAGTGCACCCCATGCTGCCTTAAACGCTGCATCTTGGCGGCCACGGATTTGATGTTCTCGACCAGCATGTTCTCAGTAATCTCTAAGTCGATATAGCTTGGGTCCACCTGGGTTTGCTCAAATACTTTGAGCACTTGATCGACAAAATCTTCGCGCGAAAACTGATAGGGACTGATGTTGATCGCCAGACATTTGAACGTCTCGGGTAAACCTGTGACTTGCTGCCAAGCACGCAGCTGTTGGCAGGCTTCGGTCAGTACCCATTCCCCCAGTGGCACAATCAGTCCGGTTTCTTCGGCGATCGGGATAAAACGATTAGGCGGGATCATGCCCAATTCTGGGCTGAACCAACGCACCAAGGCTTCAAGGCCGATCAATTCACCTTTGCTGTTTACCTGGGGCTGATACACCAAGCGCAGCTCATTTCGCTCCAACGCATGGTGTAAGGCTTTTTCCATCTTCAAACGGTCGGTAGCATATTGCTGCATTTCATTGCGATAGAAGTGGAAGCCACTGCGACCATTCTCTTTAGCACGGTACATGGCGGTGTCGGCTTGTTGCAGAATGCGCATACCATCGGATTGATCCAACGGGAACAGGCTAATGCCAATACTGGCTGAGACATACAGCTCGACATCTTGAATGATAAACGCTTGGCTAAGGGTCTCAAGTAGGCGCTCCGCCAAGTGCGATACCTCGGTCTGTGCTTCTTCTAGGTGGTTGGATAGGTCTGGTAGCAGCAGCACGAATTCGTCACCGCCTAAGCGTGATGCACTGTCCCCTTGCGCCAGCAAGCTGGTGATGCGTTTGGAGACCTCCACTAGCAGCTGATCCCCCGCATGATGGCCCATGGAATCATTAATGGTTTTGAAGCGATCTAGGTCGATAAACAAGACGCCACCGATGTGGCCGTGTTCACGACATACTTCGATGGCGTTCTCGAGGCGGTCGTGCAATAGTCGGCGATTGGGCAGGTTGGTGAGTGCGTCGTAATAGGCCAGATACTTCACTTGCTCTTGGTCTTTGATACGCTGGGTGATGTCACGAACGGAGACCAAATAGCGTGGCATTTCGTCCAAATTGATGATGCTGGCGCATACTTCAACAGGGACACGGGTGCTGTCTTGACGGCGGTAATGGGTTTCAAAAGTAGACACTTCCCCGAGCGAGTTTTTCGCCCATTCAATCAGCTCGGCTCGATCAAAGGTGTCATCGATGGCTTTTAAATTCATCGACAATAAATCGCTTTCGCTGTAACCCAAGAGTTCGCGTGCGGCGTTATTACAGTCCAAGATTTGGCCATCCTGTGTGGTTAGCAGCATGCACTCCCGTGACTGATGAATCACGGCGCGAAAATAGGCTTCACGTTTTTCCAGCTCAACCTGAATGTTCTGGCGTTGATGCCAAAGTGCGGTAAAGGTTTGAGCCAGAACTCCGAGCTCATCATCGCGGGCAGATTCTGGAAAATACACGCCACCTTGAGTCGATTTGCTTTTCGCCAATAGGCTTAATCGCTCAATGAACTGTGAAATCGGGCGTGAGGTTTGAATATAAATCAGGGTCAACATGGCGGCACCGACCACTAGGATGGCAAAGAGGGTGGTTGACACTAAGCGAATACTTCGATTGATAAAGGTCTCTGTGACCACCGCGTAATCGACTTCGACTTTCAGATGGCCAACGATACTGTTTTCGCGAATCAGGTCCAATTGATAATTTGGGGAAAGCTCTGTCGAGAGGTAGTTTGAAATCCAGCTGAAGCGCTTTTCGGTCAAAGGGCGCAGATAGAGTGCCATTTGGTTGCCTAGGTCATCGCTCAGATGCATACGATAGAAAATATTGCTGCGCGCCAAGCCTGCTAAGACTTTCCCTGCCAGATTGTTGTCCAGCGTATAGGCCGACTCGGTGGCGGCGTTTTGCACCATTTCTAGGGTGCCGATGACCCGTTCATGGATATTGTTCTTCTCTTCCTGCCAGTCTGAGTAGATATGGTACATGCTCACAGAAACCGCCATGATCAATAGCAGTAGCAGTGCCCATTTGGTTTGTTTGTACGATAAGCGTTTTCTCAGAGCCAACATGTTTTCTCTTTCCTGAGTTATGGGGCAGCGGAGGGGGTAGTGATGCCATATTTTTGGTAAATAGCTTGAGCGCGTCCGGTTTCCTTAAGGCGCTCTAGACCCTGATTCAGCGAATGCAATAAACGCTCCGCATCAGGGTATTTTTTACTAAAGCAGACACCGTAGGTTTTGTAGTCGATGTGCTTGATATTGTAAAAACTGAACTGGTCACGCACCTCCATCTGGTCGAGCACATACAACAGACTCTCTTTATCCGTCATAAACACGTCTTGATTACGATGCAGTACCAATGCCACCCCCTGGCTTATGCCATTGACGACGGAGTAGCTAATGCCGTGATGGGTTAACACGGCTTCTTGAGCCCAGCCGGCGTTCACAATATTGTTATATTGCTGCAGGATATCTAATGAATGTTGTGACTGGGGGCCGAGAAAATCTTTCGCCGTGGCCAAGACCATGCTGGAGTAACTGACTGGGTCTGAAAAATAACTAAAATTGGCCCGAGAAGTAATGGCGCGGCACGAGGCGGTGCCGAGAATCAGTCCCTGCTCCACATCGCGCATAATACGCTTCCAAGCCCCCATCTTGAAGCTGACATCTATCCCTTGGCTGGCATAGGCTTCACGGATGATTTCAATGTCGACACCATATATGCCATCAGCGTGTAGTTCTGTGTTATAGGGCGGGACAATATGGGAATCAATGGCATAAGGGGGGAAATGAATACCATAAAGTTCGATACTTTCTGCCTGCGCTTGAGCATTGACCATCAACATGAGAGCGACAATCTGTAAACGAATCCAATGCTTCAATGCTAACTCCTTGTCAGATGAACTGGTTGCTTTCTAGATGAGAGAGATCAACTTTTATACTAATTTTTTGCATTATTTTGTAGTGAATATTCACATTCTGTCTCATATTGAACAACTTGGTCGCATAAAGACCCCTTTCAGTTCATTTCAACCTCCCCCTGCCTTGCTTTCAAGCGCCAACAACGGCCATAAATTGACTCAGAATTTGGTTATCGTGTTGGCCATTCTGATAGTCGAACCCATGTCTGGCTCAGCGGGTGTGATTGTTCCGCCGGTGGGCTATGTGCCTGAGTCAAAAGTGACCACACCGATCATCTTGAAGTATTCAACAGATACCAAGTTCAACCCCTATACCATGTCCAGCCAAAGTCAGTTAGCCATGATGTTAGAGCTGAGAGAGCATGTCTCGGTTGAGAATGTCGGATAGGCATGTTTTCATCGTTAACTCTTATTTAGCTTAATCAAAAGAGTGCGATGACTTATGAAGACAATCGGTATGCTTGGGGGAATGAGTTGGGAAAGTACACAAGGCTATTACCGAGCGGTCAATGAAGGAGTCAAGCAGACTTTGGGTGGTTTGCACTCGGCGAAAATTGTCTTAAACAGCGTCGATTTTGCCGAAATAGAAGCTTGTCAACGCAGTGCCGATTGGCCCCAAGCTGGTAAGCTTTTGTCGCAGGCGGCTCAGAGTGTTGAAGCGGCGGGTGCTGACTTTCTGCTGATTTGTACCAATACCATGCATAAAGTCGCAGACGATATTGAGGCCGCGATCAATATTCCTTTGTTGCATGTTGCCGACGCCACCGGTGCGGCACTGCAACAAGCCGGCGTGACAAAAGTCGGCCTTTTAGGCACGGCGTTTACCATGGAGCAAGACTTCTATAAGGGGCGTTTGCGTGCGAAATATGACCTTGATGTGATGGTGCCAAATGACGCCGACCGTCAAATGGTGCATCAAGTAATTTTCCAAGAGCTTTGCTTAGGCGTCACCAGCGCTGCCTCGAAAGCCGAATATTTACGTGTTATTCAAAGCTTAAAAGCGCAGGGCGCACAGGCAGTGATTCTTGGCTGTACTGAAATTGGCATGCTGGTTTCACAAGCGGATACTGAGGTGCCTTT
This sequence comes from Marinomonas aquimarina, assembly GCF_900089755.1. Lineage (GTDB taxonomy): Bacteria > Pseudomonadota > Gammaproteobacteria > Pseudomonadales > Marinomonadaceae > Marinomonas > Marinomonas aquimarina. The sequence continues at coordinate 45,661 of NZ_FLOC01000016.1, forward strand.
GTTCGATACCACGGCGATCCATGCGCAAGCGGCCGTGACTATTGCATTAAAGTAAATATTGCATTAACTTTTGAGTGATTTGTGAACATATTTCATCCTCATTCGCGTGTTATTTTGACAGTATGTTAAACACTTATATGAGGGATTAACCGTGAAAGTATTAGCCTTTGCCGCAACAAACCATAAAGCATCGATCAACAAGCAGCTTGTTACCCATGCCGCGAACCTAGTTGCTGAAAACAAAGGGGCGGACATTGAAATCCTAGACATGAACGATTACGAGCTGCCGCTATACAGCATCGAGCGTCAAACAGAGAATGGTATGCACCCACTAGCGCAGCAGTTCTTTGACAAAATCGGTGCCGCGGACGCAGTGATCATTTCCTTCGCTGAGCACAATGGTTCCTACGCGGCAGTCTACAAAAACCTATATGACTGGGTGTCTCGTATCGATATGAAAGCGTACCAGAACACACCAACGGTATTGCTAGCAACGTCTCCAGGTCCTGGTGGTGCGGGCAGTGTGCTAGCGAGCGCGGTCGGTTCCGCGGCGTTCTTCGGTATGGATCTAAAAGGCAGCTTGTCTGTGCCTTCTTTCAACGACAACTTCGACACTGAAAAAGGTGTACTCGTGAACGAAGAGCTGTCGGCGCAGCTGCAAGAAATTCTATCTGGTCTATCTGAATAATTTTTCAGGCGACTCAGCAAATTAAAAAGCGGCTTAATCAGCCGCTTTTTTTGTGCCTCGCCATGGCTAAGGCGTACTCAGACTTAGCGACCAGAAGCTTGCCAGTAAGGTAATGGTGGCGATTCCGATAAAGAGGTTCATTGGTAGGCCAATGCGTAAAAAGTCGGAAAAACGGTAGTTGCCAGGCCCCATGACCATCAAGTTTGTTTGATAGCCCAAGGGGGTGGCAAAGCTCGCTGATACCGCCATCATGATGGCAAAAATATAGGGCTCTGGATTTAAGTTCGCCTGCGTGGTGATGTCTAAAATCACCGGCAAGATCAGAATCGCTGCCGCATTATTGGTAATCATCTCTGTCATAATCGATACGCAGAGGTAGGTGAGAATCAGCAATAGCAAGGCATCGCCGGCACTGAAGTCGACAATGGCGTGGGCCAGATATTCACTGGCCCCTGTTTTCTGTAACGCACTGCCCAACGCGAACGAGGCGGCAATGGTTAAATAGATGCCCAGGTCGAGGCTCTTTTCCGCCTGTTTGATCGACAGGCATCGGCTGGCCAACATGCCCCCTGCTGCGAGCAAGGCGGCGTTCAGCATGGAAGTGAGGCCCAGGGCAGCTGCCGCCACTGCTGTGCCAAGAATCAGCCAAGCGAGTGAGGCTTTCGTATGGTTGGGGATGTCCTGCTCAATGTTGTTGACCAGCAAAAAGTCCTTATTGTATTGCTGGCGGCTGACAAAGGCTGGGCGCGCTTCGAGTAACAGGGTATCGCCTGCTTGCAGCTTGATGTTGCCAAGGTTGCTGGTCAGGCGCTCGCCGTTGCGTGCCACCGCCAGCACTACCGCACCGTAGCGGTTACGGAACTGGGCGTCGCGAATATCACTGCCGATGGCATCACAGTGGGTAGAGACCACGACTTCGACCAGCACACGCCCTGCATGGGGATCTTCTAGAGACGATTTCTCAAGCTGGGCGGGGGCTTCTAAACCATGAATACGCATCAGCTCGGTAATACTTTGCGATTCACCGGTAAACACCAGACGGTCACCGCCATAGAGAATTTCATCGGACGACACGGCCGATAACACCGTATGGCCACGTTCGATCTCCACCAGATACACTTGTTTCAGGTCCCGAAGGCCCGCTTGCTTAATACTTTTGCCAACCAATGGACCCGCGGGGCTGACACACACCTCAAGGGTAAACTCGCGCAAGTTAGAGAACGGGTTTTGTTCTTGTCGATTGGGCAGCAGCGCAGGGGCAATAAAATACATGGCGACTAGGCCCAGTAAGGCTACTGGTAGGCCTACCAAGGTGATGTCGAACAAGCCAAAGCCTGCGGTCCCCGTCAAACTCTGGTATTGGCCATTGACGACTAGGTTGGTACTGGTACCGATTAATGTCAGGGTACCCCCTAAGATGGCCGCATAGCTCAGGGGAATCAGGAGTTTGGAGGGGGGAATATCGGTTTTTTTCGACCATGAAATAAGCGCAGGGATCATGGTGGCGACCACAGGGGTATTGTTTAAAAAGGCGCTCAGTGGCACCACGGGTAAGAATACGCGCAGGAGGGCACTTTTCAGAGTTTGAGGCTGACCAAGCAGCTTATTGACCAGCAGCTCAATGCCACCTGAGTGCTGAATGCCAGCGGCGACCACAAACATTGCCGAGACCGTAATCAGACCAGGGTTGGCAAAGCCAGCCAAGGCTTCGCTCGCGTCCAGAATGCCTAACACGCTTAGCAGTGCTAGGGCGCTCATCATGACCATATGTGGCTTGATACTTGTTTTAATAAGCGTCAACAGTACTGCTATGGTTAGCAGAGAGGTTAACCAGCCTTCCCAACCCATTGTGCGTGTCCTTTAGTCCAAGAAGAAGGCATGGTAGCAAGCTTTTATTTATTCCTAAAAATACTATTAAATCGATTTAATATATCTTTATGGAATTAAGAAGGCGAGGGCGTCGGGTGCATGGAAAGCGCAGTCAGACTGCGCTTTCCTCATGGAGGTTATAGGTTTTCTTCGGCGAATTCCGCTAGACGGCTACGCTCAATGCCATTCACATGCATGATGCTGGTGTATTTAAAGGATTTGCAACGCTCCACTAGGTAGGTTAAACCTGAAGTTAGGGGCGTGATGTACTTATTGTCGATTTGGGCCAAGTTCCCCAAGACAATGATTTTAGAGTTTGAGCCCACGCGAGTGACAATGGATTTCAGCTGGAATTGCGTTAAGCCCTGGGCCTCATCGACAATGATCAAGGCGTTATTAAACGAGCGACCTCGCATAAAGTTGAGTGACTTAAACTGAATGTTGGCTTTTTGTTTAACGTAATCAATGCTGCTCACGGCGTGTTCATCACTGCCGTGTAGGATCTCTAAGTTATCGTCAAAGGCGGCTAACCAAGGTGCCATTTTCTCTTCTTCGGTACCGGGTAAGAAACCAATGTCTTCTGCTAGTGGTGGTGTTGAGCGGGCCACGATGATCTTGTTAAAGCGCTTCTCTTCCATGGTCACATGCAGACCATAGGCCAGTGCCAACAAGGTTTTACCTGAGCCTGCCGGCCCCGTCATAATCATCATGTCGCTGTTGTCATGGCGTAGTAGGTAAAAGGCCATGGCCTGTTCAAGGTTACGTGGTGTGATGCCCCAGAAGGACTGATGCATCAAGCTGGCACGGTTCACATCGATAAGGTAAATGTATTTATCATCAATGTTCACCACAAAGCCGGCGAACTCTTCATCGTCGACCACAAACATATTCAGGTAAAGCTCTTCAGGAAGCTCCGACTTCTGGATCTTATGCACGGTATGCACGCCGTGGTTTTCGGTGTTGACCTCACTGATGGTATCCCAGAAGCGTCCTTCGATGGCGATATAGCCTTTGTTGAGTAGGTCGACATCGTCCAGTACCTTATCTTTACGATAGTCTTCCACGCGCTCCAAGCCTGAGCCTTTGGCCTTGATACGCATATTGATGTCTTTGGTCACGAGGCAAGCGCTAGCACGTGGGTTGGTCGCTTGCAGGCTTAGGGCCACGTTGATGATACGGTTATCGTTAGCGTGGTGATGATTACCGTTTAGAAACGGCACATTGTCCGTATGGGTGATTTGCTGGTCCGGAAAGATCGCCAGTGTACCATGGGCTTTGGCGACTTTTTCCGATTCCGGGCTGTGAATAGGAACGCCTTCTTGTAGGTCTTTCGGAGAGGCGTCGTCGACGATCTTGTCGATGATATTAATGGCTAAGCGAGCTTCGCGGCTAACGTCTTTATCTCTGCGATCTTTAATCTCATCCAACTCTTCGAGTACTGTCATCGGAATGACGACTTTGTGCTCCGCAAAGGCGTAGATGGCCATTGGGTCGTGAAGTAACACGTTGGTATCTAACACATAGATCTTTTCCATAGTACTTCTCTCCTCTACTTAGAGATAAATAATCCATTAGATAAGCTGGTGCATTATGTGAGGAATACGATGAAGAGTTGCGTACGGCCAACGCGCGGAGTGGGAAGTAGGGCTGAGGTCTCTGAGTCATTAAGTATCACGCTTCCCATGTGGATGGAGGTGTTCTTTTTGCGCCTTGTCGTTAACTGCATTCACTAACATAAGGACTAGCAAACTCTGTATTACCTTGAGCATATTTTCAGTGTATGACAAAAATGCGACGGCAGGGAAGAGCGAATACAAAAATAATACACGGCTTACAATAAGCGAATTAAAAACAAAAAAGCCCTTTCTAGTGTGCACCAGAAAGGGCTTTTTGAATCTTGTATGAGACGATGATGATTATTCGTCTAGGAAGCTACGTAGGTGCTCAGAGCGGCTTGGGTGGCGTAATTTACGCAACGCTTTCGCCTCGATCTGACGAATACGCTCACGGGTGACGTCGAACTGCTTACCGACTTCTTCAAGCGTGTGGTCAGTGTTCATATCGATACCAAAACGCATACGCAGTACTTTGGCTTCACGAGCAGTTAGACCAGAAAGAACCATTGTTGTGGATTCTTTTAAGCCTTCGATCGTAGCGGTATCACTTGGTGATACTGCACCATCGTCCTCGATGAAATCACCTAGGTGCGAATCTTCGTCGTCACCGATAGGGGTTTCCATAGAGATCGGTTCTTTGGCGATCTTAAGTACCTTACGGATCTTGTCTTCTGGCATGTCCATACGCACTGCCAATTCTTCTGGTGTCGCTTCACGACCCATTTCCTGCAGCATTTGACGAGAGATACGGTTCAACTTGTTGATCGTTTCAATCATGTGCACAGGGATACGAATGGTACGTGCTTGGTCGGCAATCGAACGCGTGATCGCCTGACGAATCCACCAAGTGGCATAGGTCGAGAACTTGTAACCACGACGGTATTCGAACTTGTCGACGGCTTTCATCAGACCGATGTTACCTTCTTGGATCAAGTCCAAGAACTGTAGACCACGGTTGGTGTATTTCTTAGCGATCGAGATAACCAGACGTAGGTTGGCTTCCACCATTTCTTTCTTGGCACGGCGCGCACGCGTTTCACCAATGGAAATACGACGGTTGATCTCTTTTAGCTCAGCGACTGACAAGCCAGTGTCTTTTTCAATGCCACGTAGTTTACGTTGGCAACGCATAAATTCTGCTTCGTTGTCTTGTAAGCCTTTAGCGTAGCTTACGCCAGAATCAATGCGCTCTTGAATCCAATTTGGGTTGGTTTCATTATTCGGGAACAGCTTCAAGAACTCAGTACGTGGCATGTTGGCTTTACGTACACATAGTTGCATGATTAGACGTTCCTGCTCACGCAGTTTGTCCATGCGTGAACGGATGCGCTCAATTAGCTCATCAAAAATCTTTGGTGAAAGCTTGATTGGCGCAAACATGATGCTTAGCTCTTCTTGCTTCGCGGCCACGTCAGGGTGTCGACGACCGTGTTGCTCAAGCAATACAGCTAGCTCGCGATGGGCGCGACGAATCTCACCAAAACGAAGCGCAGTCTCTTCTGGATCTGGACCGCTTTCAGTTTCATTGTCATCGCTGTCGTCAGAGTCGCCGTCTTCTTCGTCTGAATCAGAGTTGTCTTCTGCGGCTTCTTCGTCTGTTTCTTCGACAACTTCTTCTAGAAGCTCTTCAAAAACAGGCTCTTCACCGTCACCATCGATAAAACCGCTGAAGATATCGCTTAGGCGACCTTCTTCTTCTAGGGTGCGGTTGTAGGTATCTAGTAGTACTTCTACGGCGCCAGGGTAGTAGGACAATGCCGCCATCACTTCTCGTGTACCTTCTTCGATACGCTTCGCAATCGCGATCTCGCCGGCACGAGTCAGTAGTTCTACGGTACCCATTTCACGCATGTACATACGTACAGGGTCGGTGGTGCGGGTCACATCACCTTCTACAGCCGCTAGGGCTGCAGCAGCTTCTTCGGCTGCATCGTCATCGGTTGAATCGCCTTCTTCCATTAGAAGGCTTTCTTTATCAGGCGCGTATTCAGAAACCACGATGCCCATGTCGTTAATCATGGCAATGATTTCTTCAACCTGCTCTGGATCAGAAAGGTCATCAGGTAGATGGTCATTAACTTCCGCAAAAGTTAAGTAACCTTGTTCTTTACCTTTGGCGATCAGCTCTTTAAGACGTGACTGTTGAGTGTCTGGCATTCGACAACCTTCGTTTAGAAATTCGTTTGGGAGATTTGCAAGCCGCGTATTATAACAAAAACCTTGGATTTTATCCAGATTTTCTCGTTTTCATTGGGTAATAATTAGTCAGCTATTATGACTTCTTCTTACGCAACTGTTCCATTAACGCACGCAGCTCCTGCTGTGTCTGAGGATTGTTAATGGCGTCATTGCCGCTGTTTTTCAAGCGCTGAATGCTAGAATTTAATCCTAAAGCATCAGATTGAACGGCAACTAAGTCCAGAACTTCCTGTTTTGCATTACCAAGCTTCTGTTTGGTGGTGGCATCTGGATGATTGAGCAACTCATAAATGGTGTGCAGCAGCTCTTGGTTACGTTCCTGGTACAACAAGTGTCCGGCATTGTTGTTGGGATGCTTGACGAAGTAGCGCCAGACACGGCTAAACGCCTGGCGTTCAGGGGTATCACCGGACAGTAATGGGTCCGGCACATCAACTTCTTGTGCGATCGCAGGGTGCATTAATAAGCATAACGTGGCATGCGCGACGCGGCCAAGCTTGGGTTGCTGCGATAAGGGTGTAAATTGCTCGCGCTCATGGTTTTGCCATTTGCCTTTGCCTTTGCCCTTACCTTGCCATTTGCCCTGATCTTTTTTGCCCTTAAATGACCCTTTTTGGCCAAAGCCCGATTTTCCTGATGGAGAAGGGGAGTGGGCTTCGTCGGGATAGGGGGCGTAGCCTGCATCTTCGTAATCATGGGGCGCATAGCCATCGTCCATCTGATCATAACCGTAATCATCGTAATGCGGTTGATCAGGGCTTTGTGGGGCATGGCTGTGTGACTGGGAATGGTCGTAGTGACGGGCGACTGGGGCGCTTGCGCTAAGTGTTTCGGAGCTTAAGCCTGATTGTTCGGACAGCTGCTTGATCAGCAGTGAGCGTAACGTGGCTTCTACGGGAATGCTTTGGATCAATGCCATGGCATTCTGGGTAAACTGAGCTTCGCCTTCTTCGTCGGCCAGCGTTACCAAGGAGCGGGCGTGCTCAAACAGCACATGGGCCAGTGACGAGGAGTCGTCTAATAGGTTTAAAAAACCGTCCGCGCCTTCTTTGCGTACCAAGGAATCGGGGTCTTCCCCTTCCGGCAAGAATAAGAAGCGTACCTGCTTGCCATTTTGAATGACAGGGAGGGTGGCTTCCAAACCACGAATGGCCGCGGCACGACCGGCCTTGTCGCCATCAAAACACAGGGTGACCTTGTCGACCAGTTTAAACAGCTTTTTAAAGTGCTGACTGTTGACCGAGGTACCTAGGGTGGCCACTGCATTGGTGATACCGTATTGCGCCAACACAATCACGTCCATATAGCCTTCGACCACAATTAGGTGATCCAGTGTCGGCGTGTTTTGTTTGGCTTCGTAAAGGCCGTACAGTTCTAAGTTTTTATGGAAAACTGGGGTTTCTGGTGAGTTCAGGTATTTTGGCTTTTCATCGCCAAACGCCCGCCCACCAAAGGCGATCACACGACCACGGGTGTCGCGAATCGGGAACATGATGCGATCGCGGAAACGGTCGTAGTAATGCCCCGCTTGTTCTTTTTTCTCGATCAGCATGCCGCCTTGCAGCAGCTGCTCTTGCTGCTCAGCGCGAGGTCCGAGTTTTTTCAGCAGATTATCCCAGCCAGGTGGGGCAAAGCCTAAGCCATACACCTTAGCGATTTGGCCGGTGAGGCCGCGATCATTGGCTAGGTAGTGGCGTGCTTTGTCTTTATGGGGGCTTTGGGTTAACTGCTCTTGGAAATAGGTGGCGCACTCACTCAGACGTTTGAGAAGTTCGCTGTTTTGTTCATAACGATCCGGCACACCTTGCTCACGCGGTACTTCCATACCAGCATCTTTGGCCAGTGTTTCGATGGCTTCCACGAAATCTAAATGGTCGTGCTCCATGACGAAGGAAATGGCATTACCACCGGCACCACAGCCAAAGCAGTAGTAAAACTGTTTGTTGGGGTTGAGGCTAAAAGAAGGGGATTTTTCGTTATGAAACGGACACAGAGCGGAGTAGTTCTGACCGGTCTTTTTTAAGGTGATGCGAGACGCCACGACATCGGTGATGTCGGTGCCGGCCAAAAGCTCATCAATAAATTGATCTGGAATGCGTCCCGCCATCGTCGTGTCTTAGCCTAGTAGTGCTTTGACTTGCTTACTAACCACTGACATATCGCCACGGCCTTGCACTTGCGGCTTAACAATGGCCATCACAGCACCCATTTGCTGCATGCCCGTGGCACCTGTTTCTGCGATCGCAGCCTTAACGATATCAGTGATTTCTTCTTCGGTAAGTTGCTGTGGTAGGAATTCAGCGATCACTTCCATTTCTTTCTTTTCGACTTCGGCTAGGTCTTCGCGGCCACCGTCAGTGAATTGTTGGAAGGAGTCTTTACGCTGCTTAACCATCTTATCCAGAATCGCCAATACACGGTCATCTTCCACTTCGATGCGTTCGTCAACTTCTACACGCTTGATCTCAGCTTGGATCGAACGAATGATGGTGACACGCTCTTTTTCTTTGGCGCGCATAGCAGTTTTAAGGGTATCGGAAATAAGTTTTTTCAATTCTGACATGGTTGTCTTCCTCAGGAATGGGCAATCGTGTTATTGAAACAAAAAAAATCGGCTAGTTGCATAACTAGCCGATTTCTTATCGTAAAGCTTTTCAACTCTACTGCAATCGGTATTGCTTAAAATTAAGCAATCAACAATTGCTTAGTACAGGCGTTGGAATTTCTTCTGTTCGCGAGATACTTTCTTAGCGTGACGCTTAACGGCTGCAGCTGCTGCGCGCTTACGTAGAGTCGTTGGTTTTTCGTAGCACTCACGGCGACGAACTTCAGCTAGGATACCTGCTTTTTCGCAAGAACGCTTGAAGCGACGTAGTGCAATGTCAAATGGTTCGTTATCTTTAACTTTAACTGATGGCATATCTATTTACCTATAAATAATTTAGTCGTTTGTATACACAAAACGGCGCGAATCATACCGATTTTTCAACATAAAATAAATTGGTACGAGCCGTTATGTGCGGCTATCACTGTGTGTACCCAAATGTTGTACAAATTTTTCTTTGGGTGCCCCTGACTTAGTTATCCCTTGCTCTAATTGTAGAGTCTTATAGGGGACGGGACGGAAACAAATCACCTGCCTTTTAATTAAACGATTAAATCGGGCGGCATTGTATAGGAACTGATCGCTACTGTCTAATGCTTTGTCAACTAACTTCCATGGCGCTGGATGTGAATAGAGCCTACGTTGTCAAAACAGTTTGAGGTACAATGCCCCGCATTAGCGAAGAGCGTAGGAATACCATGAAAGTTTTAGGCTTAGAGACCTCTTGTGACGAGACCGGTATCGCCATTTACGATACAGATAAAGGTCTGCTGACACACAAGATTTATACTCAGATTGCACAGCATGCCGAATACGGTGGTGTGGTGCCAGAATTAGCATCGCGCGATCACGTGCGCAAAACCTTACCTTTGATTGATGAAGTGTTGGCCGAGGCCAAGCTGAACAAAGCAGATTTGGACGCAGTGGCTTACACCTCAGGCCCAGGTTTAGTGGGGGCATTGATGGCGGGGGCTACTATCGGTCGCTCGATGGCGTACTCGTTGGGCATTCCAGCCTTGGGTGTCCACCATATGGAAGGCCACCTATTGGCGCCTATGCTGGAAGAAAAACAGCCGAAAATGCCCTTTATTGCCTTGCTGGTATCGGGCGGTCATACGCAATTGGTGCGTGTCGATTCGATCGGTCAGTATAAACTGCTAGGTCAGTCTTTGGACGATGCCGCGGGCGAAGCCTTTGATAAAGCGGCGAAGATGATTGGCTTGCCTTACCCAGGTGGTCCTTACATCGCTAAGCTGGCGCAAACCGGTAACCCTGATGCAGGCATTAAATTCCCCCGACCAATGACCGATCGTCCAGGCCTAGATTTTAGTTTTAGTGGTCTAAAAACCGCCTTTTTAACGGCGGTACACGATGCTTTGGATCGCGATGCCTTTAATGATCAGTTCCAAGCGGACATTGCCTTGGCGTTTGAGCAAGCCATTGTCGATACCTTGGTGATCAAATGTCGTCGTGCATTGGAGCAAGAAGGCCTGACACAGCTGATTATCGCTGGTGGTGTGAGTGCCAACAAGCGTTTGCAAAGCCAATTAGAGACCCAATTGGCGAAAATCGGTGCAGGTGTCTTCTATGCGCGCCCAGAGTTTTGTACCGATAATGGGGCCATGATTGCTTACGCTGGTGCGCAGCGCTTGCTGGCCGGTCAGCATTCACCGCTTAACCTGTCGATTCGTGCCCGCTGGCCCTTGGCAGAGCTACCAGACATCAACGAGGAAGTTTAATCATGCAAGACATCGTGTTTATTGAAGGTTTGCACACCAAAGCTGTGATTGGTGTGTACGAATGGGAAAAGGTGATTTGGCAGGAGTTGGTGTTCGATATTGAAATGGAACATGACAACCGTGTGCCTGCAGCCAATGACGATATCCATAAAACCTTGGATTACGAAGCTATTTCCAATGCCATCAAAGGTTTTTGTAAGGAACATCAGTTTGAATTGATCGAAACCTTGGCTGAGCGTCTGTGTGCGCTATTGATCGATCGCTTTGGCCTGACCACCATTACCATGACGCTGCGCAAGCCTGGCGCGGTACCATCGGCCCGCGCGGTGGGTGTGAAGATTCGTCGTAGCGCCTAAGCTACGCTTGCAACAGCAGCGGATTGTTAAGCCCTTCTAGGGCTTCAATTCGCGCTTGTTTCAAGGCTTGTCCTAATTCCGCACCACTAAATCCCTGCTTCATCAACGCTTGCGCATTAATCTTGGCAATGCCAGCCCGCAGTGCTAACCAATGCTTCACATCTGTTGCGCTCAAATGTGCCAAGATCGTCACCAGCTTTTCAAACGGCTGTGGCTTTTTGATCGCAGCAACGCTGGTTAACCAGTTTTCCCAAACCGTGGCGGGCAGTGGCAAAGTATTGCTTTCCAAAAAGGAGCGGCTTTGCTCGCTAAACCAGCAAAATTGATTAGGGGTACGCAAGCGGGCGTTCAGCTCAGTCAGTGCCACAATCGGGGTATCCGCTGTGACCAAGCTCCAGCGCGCATGTTTGTCCCAGTGGTCTGCGAACACTTGCGCACGGTATTCTAAATTTGGGAACAGATGGGACAGTGCGCCCACTTCTTGTAACACATCGAAGTACACATGAGCGGTTGGGCTCTGTAGAGCGTTTTCGGTTTCACGCCACACACGTTCTGGCGTAAGGCTGTCGAGTTCACCGGAGTCGGCGATAGTCGCCATTAACGCTTTGGTTTCTGGGGCAATATGGAAGCCAAATTTGGCGAAACGCGCCATAAAACGTGCTACTCGCAAGACGCGTAGAGGGTCTTCGATAAACGCATCAGAGACGTGTCTTAAGACACGATCTTGCAAATCTTGCTGGCCGTTAAACGGATCAATTAGTTGGCCGTCTTCGCTCTTAGCGATGGCATTGATGGTCAGATCGCGGCGCTCTAGGTCTTCTTCCAAACGGATGTCGGGAGCGAAATCGCAGACAAATCCCGTGTAGCCAGTGCCTTGTTTGCGTTCCTTGCGTGCCAGTGCGTATTCTTCTTTGCTCGTGGGGTGTAGGAAAACAGGGAACTGTTTGCCCACTTGTTGGTAGCCCTGAGCCAACATTTGCTCAGGTGTGGTGCCTGTGACCACCCAATCTTTATCTTTTACTGTCAGGCCGAGCAGTTCATCACGAACCGCTCCGCCCACTAGATATATCGTAGGTGTGGGGTGCATTTAGCCTTGCTCACACTGATCTGGGTACATGGCGCTCCATTGGCTAAAGCCGCCATTCAGTGAGTACACTTCCTCGAAGCCTTGGCCCGCTAAAAACTCAGCTGCACCTTTACTGCTGTTGCCGTGGTAACAGCAGACAATCACTGGCAGGCTTTTGTTGGTGCTGGCGATAAAAGCTTGAACATTGTCGTTGTTCAAGTTGATGGCTGCGTTCATGTGGCTCGATTCAAAGCTCACCGCGTCGCGGATATCCACCACCACAGCGTCGTTTTCTAGAATGGGAAGGGCGTCACTAATATCAATACAAGAATAGGTGCTCATGGTTCTCTCAGCCTAAGTTACAGGGGGTGCTAAAGCGCTGGTTGTCGTCCAATCTCAGTGCGGTCAGGGCGCCGCCCCAAACACAACCCGTGTCCAGTGCATGGATATTGGTCATGTTGGTAATACCTTCAAGTGCTGCCCAGTGGCCAAACACCACTCGCGTATCTTGTGGCAATTTGCTTGGTTGTAAGAACCAAGGAGCGTAGCCTTGACGGGCCGTATTTGGACCTTCTTTTGTTTTTAGGTCCAGCTTGCTATCAGCATTGCAAAAACGCATACGGGTCAGATAGTTGGTGATCGCGCGTAGGCGATCCATACCGCGTAGGTCGTCAGACCACGTATCCGGCTTATTACCATACATGACCTGAAGAAATTCCTCTAGCTGCTCCGAGCGCAATACGGTTTCGACCTCGCCACTCAAGCGAATGGTTTGCTCAAGGTCCCAGCATGGTGGGACACCAGCATGGGTCATGATGACATTGAAGTCAGGATCGTAATGGCACAGCGGTTGTTGGCGTAACCACTCCATCAGCTCATCACGGTCACTAGCTTGTAGAATGTTCATCAGCGTGTCACTGCGCTTGAGCGTGGCAAAGCCATGGGCGACGGCTAATAAATGCAGATCGTGATTACCCAGTACCACCTTCGCTTTATCGCCTAGCGAGCTGACGAAGCGGAGGGTTTGCAGGCATTCCGGACCGCGGTTAATCAGGTCACCGGCAAACCAAAGGGTATCGGCATCGGGGTTGTATTGAATGTGTTCGAGTAATTTTAACAGTGGCGTGAAACAGCCCTGTAAGTCACCAATAACATAGGTAGACATAGAAAACCTTAATGAACTTGATTGGGCACCGCTAAAGTAAAGGGTGCGATGGGGGCATCAAATTCAGTGCCATCGTCGCTTAAAAAGCGGTAGCTGCCGTGCATCACGCCAACTACGGTTTCGAGTACCGTACCACTGGTGTAATCGTAAGATTCCCCAGGGGCGAGATACGGGTACTCGCCGATGACACCAGCGCCTTTTACTTCCTGTACTTTTTCATTGCCATTGGTGATGATCCAATGGCGTGATAGTAGCTTTGCAGATTCCGTACCACAGTTGGTGATGGTGATGTGGTAAGCAAACACATAACGATCTTCTTCAGGCGTGGATTGCGCTTCCAAATACTCGGTACGGACGGTGACCACGATATCGTGCTCTGGCTGCATGCTTAGTCCTTTTTACTCACATGATTGGCGATGTTAACAAAGTCTTCTACGTCTAAACGTTCTGGTCGCAAACTTGGATCAATACCCAGCGCGGCAAAGTCTTCGTCGTTTAGCACGCCCTTGTAGTTGTTACGTAGGGTCTTACGACGTTGCTGGAAGCCGATGCGGACCATGTCTTCCAGCATTTTCAGATCGTTGGCGACAAACGGTAGTGTTTTATGGGGCATCATGCGTACGATTGCCGAGTCCACTTTTGGTGGAGGGTCAAACGACTCTGGGCCGACGATAAACAGTGATTCGACACGGCAGTAGTACTGTGCCATGACGCTCAAGCGACCGTATAGGTTGTCCCCTGGACGCGCAGCAAGGCGATCGACCACTTCTTTTTGCAACATAAAGTGCATGTCATCGATCTTCTCAGCAAAGCTCAGTAGGTGGAAAATCAATGGCGTTGAAATGTTGTACGGCAGGTTACCGACCACACGAATGTTGCCTTCATTGGCGAGGCTTTCGAAGTCGAACTTCATTGCGTCCGCTTCATGTACCGTGAGGTCAGGGTAACGGAATAGGTTGACGCGCAAGATTGGGATCAAGTCGCGGTCTAGCTCCACCACATCCATGCGTTTAGTGACACTGATAATGCCTTCCGTTAGGGCGCCTTTACCGGGACCGATTTCAACAATGCGTTGACCTTCTTTTGGTGCGATACAGGCAACGATACGGCGAATAATACCCATATCGTGGAGGAAGTTTTGACCAAAGCGTTTACGGGCTTTGTGGGGATGTGATTTGCTCATTTAATGTCTTTTTTGGGCGTTAGTTGCCATGGTAATGGCATTTTCAATGGCAACTTTTAAGCTGCCATTACTCGCTTGTCCGGTTCCCGCAAGGTCGAGAGCCGTTCCGTGATCAACGGAGGTTCGGATGATCGGTAGGCCAAGGGTGATGTTCACCGCATTGCCAAATCCAGAATACTTTAACACAGGTAGCCCTTGATCGTGATACATGGCCAAGACACAGTCCGCTTGCTGCAGATATTTATTCTGGAACAGGGTGTCCGCTGGCAAGGGGCCGATTAAGTTCATACCTTCTTGGCGAAGCTCATCTAAGGTTGGGTTAATCACCTCGATTTCTTCACGGCCAAGGTGACCGTCTTCGCCAGCGTGAGGGTTCAACCCACACACTAAAATTCGCGGCTCGTCACAACCAAAACGGGTCTTAAGGTCATGATGCAAGGCACGGGTAACGGTCTTGATGGTGTCTGGTGTGATCGCCGCAGGGATGTCTTTGAGTGGTAGATGAGTGGTGACCAAGGCCACGCGCATGGCTTGGCTTGCCAACATCATTACCACTTGCGGGCTGTTGCACAGCGTTTGGAAAAACTCCGTATGGCCAGAGAAGTGGGCGCCGGTTTCACATAGCACGCCTTTGTGTACCGGTGGTGTTACGACCGCATCAAAGTCGCCATCGAGGCAACCTTGACCAGTGATGCGTAGGGTTTCTAACACATACGGGGCATTTGCCACGTCTAACTGTCCACAGGTGACCGTGTTAGCCAACGCCGTCGGCAGTACTTGTACCTGACCTGCTTGATGCTCTTGAAGGTCTGCCAAGTTATTACAGACTTTGACATCAACCGTTAAGCCTAACTGCGCCGCCCGTTGACGGAACAATTCTGGGTCGCCTATGACGACTAGCTGCGCGGCAAAGTCATCTTGCAGCGCAGACAGAATGATGTCGGGACCAATGCCGGCCGGTTCGCCAGAGGTGATGGCAATGCGTGGGCTCACGATAGTCTCCTACAGTTTATTGGCCTTTGCGGTCGATGAAAGCATCGGCGCGTAGCTCAGATAGCCAGTTGTCTAACACGAAGTCTTGTTTCTGCGCCATGATGGCACGTTCCGCGTTACGGCGTTTCACCTGATCGCTGATGTCGTTTTGACGGCGACCGTCCACTTCCAAAATATGCCAACCGAACTGAGAACGGAACGGTTCACTGATTTGACCCACAGCGGTTTGGTTCATGATGTTTTCAAACTCCGGCACCATGGTACCAGGTGTGACCCAACCTAGGTCGCCCCCTTGTAGGGTAGAGCCTTGGTCTTCGCTGTATTCGCGGGCTAGGTTGGTAAAGTCTGCGCCGTTTTGTAGACGGCTGTAAAGTTGCTGTGCCAGGGCTTGAGTTTGTTCGTCGCTACGAATTTCGTTAGGACGCAACAACAAGTGGCTGACCTTAGTTTCTTGTTGCAGAGCCACGTCTTGAGAGCGCTTTTCAACCACCCACAATAGGTGGAAACCCGCATTACTTTGCAAGGGGCCGACCAGTGCACCTTGAGTTTGTGCGTTGATGGCTTGGGTAAACAAGCGTGGTAACTCATTGGCTTTGCGCCAGCCTAGATCGCCACCTTGAATGGCAAACTGGCCTTCTGAATGGGCAATGGCTTGGTTGATAAAGTCTTGCTCTGAGCCAATCTGGCTGGCGATGCTCTCGATTTCGCTACGTGCTTCAGCGACATCCGCAGCACGCACCACGATATGGCGCAGACGGAATTCCGCTTGGTTTTGGCCATTGGCTTGCTGGCTCTGCAGGTAGTCGTCAATTTCTTGCTCAGTCACGGAAATACGCGATTGCGCCACTTGTTGACGAGCTTTGCTGATCAAGATTTCATTTTCGATCTGCTGTCGGTAGGTGTTGTAGTCAACGCCTTGGCCCGCCAACATTTGTTTTAACCCATTTAAGTCGGTGTTGAAGTTACCAGCCACACTCATAATGGCTTGGTCCACTTCTTGGGTGCTGGCACGAATGCCTTGCTTACGGGCATAGTTAACCTGTAGCGCTTCTTCGACCAATTGAGTGACGATTTGACGCTGGATAGTTGAGGTTAGAACACCACCTGGTACACGGTCTTTAACGACTTGGAAGCGCGCGCGGACGTCACTGTCTAAAATCGGACGTGAATCCACGACCGCAGCCAAACCGTCGATTTTTACCGGCTCTGCCGCGACTGGTGCAGCGGTCCATACAGCGGAAGTCACTAACAGTGAGCAAATAAACTTCTTATACATCATTAATATCCGACCTTGCCTTGGTTCCAGTAGTCGTCTGCGATGGTGTCGATGTCCGAGTTGGTTCGACCCACGCCACTTAAACTACGTAAAATAAATTGTACGAAAACACCTTCGTCAAACAGTCCGTCGTCATCGCGCCAGCGTTGGTAACTGAAGGAGGTTTTTATACAGCAGTTTTCATAGCCAAATCCTTCCACTTGAGCGGTCTGCTCACGGTCAATCCAATCGTAGGATTGCTGATGGAAGAAGTGCCAATTGTCATTAATGGGGATGATGGTGCCAAAACTCGACTGTTTGGTCATCTCATCCTCATTGTCATCGTGTAGATATGAGAAACTAAGATTGAAGACAAGACCACTGTCTGGCGTGTATTTCAAGGCACTTTGCGCAAGATCTACACGATTCTCATCAAAATCATAGTTAAAGTGGTTTGCTAGGGTGAAATCATCACCGTTATAAGACGCTGTAGTCAGGAAGGCGCTGCGCGCACTGTCATCGACTACGTCACCGGTTTGCCCTGTGGTGCCAACTTTACGATCGTCTAGATAGAAAACTTGACCCCCTTGCAGGGTCCAGCGATTGACGTTGTTGTCGTCGTAAATACGGCTTTCTAAACCTAGCGCGATTTGCTCACTGTCCCCGATACGGTCATTACCACTGAAGCGGCGATGGGAAAAGGCTTGCGCGTAGGTCATCTCCATTTCATTGGCATCAAAGTCAGGGATGTCCGATTGTTCCTTGTACGGGGCATACAGATAGCTGACTTGCGGCTCAAGAGTCTGGCGCCAGCTGCCGTTGAAGCGACGCTCGAACACTACGCTGGTGTCTAAGTAATAGGACAAGTGGTTGACGCTGGCACGACGATCTTGATTCAGATCGTAATCGTGTAACTGATAGTCGCGGTATTGATGCAGCATACCGGCAGTCACTTCGCCCCATTCGTTGCCAAAGCGGGCATTGAAATCTTGGTTCAGTACCGCTCGTTCGCCGTCTTGACCTTCCTTATCAGGTTCGTAGAAATCGGTGAACTCAACATCCGGTTGGTAACTGTATTGAGTGTTTGCATAACGATAGGAAGCATTGATGCGTGGTAACCACTCCAGCGGTTTGTCTTCCAGAGGATCTGGGGTTTGGAAGCGGCGCACCTGTACATTCGAGCTAAAGTTACCCAAGTTATAACGGGCGTAACCACGACGTTCGTAATTATCTTCTTCTTGAATGCTGGTGTTGTTCAGTTCCGGGACACGGTTGTCGGTTGGGTTATCTTCTAGGTAAGCCCCCACAGCAAAGCTTTCCGTAAGATGCTGATCGGTGGTGAACTTACGCAGTGTGGCTTCGTCACCGCCTTCATCATAGAAGGTCGATTGTTCATAGCGGGTTTCACCGTATCGGCTTAAGTGGCGCAGCTCGATGTCGAGCCCTTGACCAATTTTGTCTTTGTCCTCAGCATCCGACGCGGCGATCGGCAGCGCCAAATTCGGGGTAATGGTGGCATCGTATTCAGGCGCTAGGTTGAGATAGTAGGGCGCAGTCAGGGTCAGTCGCTTGGCACTGATGCCAAAACTTGGGAATAAAAAGCCGGACTGTCGACGGGTATCCAACGGGAAACGTAACCAGGGAAAGTAGAACACTGGCACATCGTGAATACGAATTTGCACGTGCTTGGCGGTACCAAAGCCACTGTCTGGGTTCAACTCAATGCTGGAGCCGTATAACTGCCAGCTGTTTTCACCCGGCTCACAGGTGGTGTAGAAACCTTCTTTGATAAAGATCAGACCGTCCCGTGTACGCGAGATTTCCCCCGCTTCACCGCGAATGCGACTGCTATGGGAGAGGAACTTGGCCTGATCAAATTGTGCGGTTTGGTTACCATCTTTGGAGCTGATGTAAGCATTGTCACTGCGAATCAGCTGCCCTTGGGCGCGCAAGGACACGTCCCCTTGAGCCTGGTAATACTCACCGGGCACCCCTTTGATGGAGTCGGCATCCAGCTGCGAAAGTGGCTGACGCAAGGTTGCTGCGCCATCCATGTATAGAGTGCCTTGTTCATCCCGATAGATCATATCGGCCAGTAAGTGGGTATTGTTACCCTCCATTACTTGCCAGTTATCGACGTAAGCGCCACGGCAGTATTGGCTTAGGGTTGCTTGCTGCGTTTCGCTAAGCGACTCCTTGGGTACCCAGTCCCACTCATTTGCCTGAGCCATAGGCAAGATGAAAAGACTTTGAAATAATAGCGCGTAAGAGCGTAAATGCTTTGGCATGCGGAGTATACTAAATCTCAATTACGTGCTGGCGCGAACACAGGCGCGGCACATGTCGGTCCATATTGACGACAAATAATAATCTATGCGCCCCCTAGGGGGCTACCGATTCTGGAGAAATATCTTTATGTGGAAATGGGTAGGGGCAATCGTCGGGATGCTGTTCGCAGGCTTCTTCGGCCTGATCGGTGGCTTTTTTATCGGTATGTTGATTGATCGAGCGAAAGGCAACAGCAATGGTTACCGTCGTACTGGCGCGTCTTTGTTCGAACAGCAGCAGGTATTTTTCCAAACCTTATTTCAGCTGATGGGGCGTTTGGCCAAGTCTGATGGTCGCGTATCCCAAGAAGAAATTGAATTGGCGAAAGCGGTCATGCAGCGTTTGCGTTTATCGCCGGAGGCGCAGCGACAAGCGCAGGAGCTGTTTAATCAAGGTAAGTCAGAAAACTTCGATGTTGACGCTGCCCTGAACCGTTTTAACAGCGTGGTAGGTGGTGGCATGATGCGCCGCTCCTTGGTTGAGGTGCTGTTGTTGTCTGCCTACGCTGACGGTTACTTCTCATTGGAAGAAAAAAACTTAATGAGCCAGATCTGTGCCAAGCTGGGCATGTCTCAGGCAGAGTACAATAGCCTGCATGAGCAGGTGAAGCGTCAGGCGCACTTCCATCAAGGTTACCAACAACAGGCTTCGGGCAAATCCTCGCCAGACCTGTTGAAAGCCGCTTACGATGTCTTGGAAGTAGATGAAAGCATGAGCGATGCCGAGATCAAAAAAGCTTACCGTCGCTTGATGAGTCAAAACCACCCCGACAAATTAAGCGCTCAGGGCTTACCGGATGAAATGATTGAGCTGGCCAAAGAGCGCACCCAAGAAATTCAATCGGCTTACGAGCTGATTAAAAAATCCCGCAAATAGCCTCCTGCGAAGATCATCCTGCGCGGCAGGATGATCAATCATTTGGGCTGTCGTAGAACAGTTCCTTATCAAGTTCTGGCAGTTCTTTACGCTGACTTTGCTGGTTAGTGTTCTGCTTCATAAAGCCCCATACTCGCTGTACAAGGCGTTTATTGCCTGATGGGTCATAACGGGCGTCGGGCAGGGCATCGATCTGGGTATAAGCCGCTTGACGATTGGTACGCTTGTTGGCCGCCGCTTGGCGTTGACGGGCAAAGCGAGTGTCGCGCGCGGTGCGGTTAAAGTAATAGTCCAGCACCGGCAAACGCAAACGTTCGATGTTTTGCGCCAAGTCGAATTCCGACACTGGGGCAAAGGTTCGTGGCTCAATCAAGATCAAAGCTTGATTGCTGGTGCCGCGCTCCGCAGCAAAACGTAGCGCATACGCCGCCCCTGTGCGATAGCCCATATACGCGACTTGGCTGTAGCCTTTGTCACGGATTAGCTGCACCGCCGCATCAATGCGGGCAAACACTGTTTCTTCGTTAGGTAGCGCTGGGTTCTCTTCTGGTGCTGCGCCATCGTCTTCGTTCGCGCTGATGCTCACTGGCGTTGCGCGACCACCAATGTCTGGTACTTCCACTGACAGCGTACACCAGCTGTGCACCGGCAGCTGTTCGCGAATAGGGGAGATCACCTGTGGCCAATCTGGGTGGCCATGATCACCATGCAGCATGATTAAACAGCCCTGAGGGTCACCGCTTTCGGATTCTCTAAATAAGCCTAAAAAGTCCGTGCCCTGGGCATTTAAGGTTTCGATTTCATGGCCATAGTTGCCGCTTAATCGGTCAATCAATCCGGCAATGCGCGTCTGCTGTGGGGTTGGCATAACGCGCTCGACATCCGCTTGCACGACGCTTGAGCTAGAGGCAGGCGTATCGGCGGCTGTCGTGTCCTCGTCTTCTGCCCAAGCACTGCTCAGCGACAGCGTCAAAAGCCATGTGGTCAGGGTTAATTTCTTCATTGAATCCAATACTTATGCAACGGGCCTTGTTAGAATATTGCGCAAACAACATTCTGTCACTGCCGGAGACAAATATGAAAGATTTTCTTATTGCACCGTCTATTTTAGCTGCGGACTTTGCTCGTTTAGGCGAAGAAGTCGACAACGTGCTGGCTGCAGGTGCCGACATCGTTCACTTCGATGTTATGGATAACCACTATGTGCCGAACCTAACCATTGGTCCTATGGTGTGTAAGGCGCTGCGTAACCATGGCGTGACAGCCGACATTGATGTGCATTTGATGGTGAAACCGGTGGATCGTTTGATCGGTGACTTTATTGAAGCGGGCGCAAGCTACATTACTTTCCATCCACAGGGCAGTGAACACATCGACCGTTCTTTGCAGATGATTCGTGACGGTGGCTGTAAGTCTGGTCTGGTGTTTAACCCAGCGACACCTCTGGATGACCTGAAATACGTGATGGACAAGGTGGATATGATTCTACTGATGTCGGTGAACCCAGGCTTTGGTGGCCAGAAGTTTATCCCAGCAACGCTGGATAAATTACGTGAAGCGCGTCGTTTGATTGATGAAAGTGGCTACGACATCCGTCTTGAAATAGACGGTGGTGTGAGCGAGAAAAATATCGCGGAATGTGCCGCTGCGGGCGCTGATACCTTCGTGGCAGGCTCTGCTATCTTCGGTAAGCCAGACTACAAAGCTGTGATCGATCAAATGCGTGCTGAGCTGGCTGGCGTGAAGTAATGAGAACTCCGCAACATTTAAAGCGACTGTTTGAAGGTTGGCCTGAGCTGGTTTGTTTTGATCTGGATGGTACGCTGGTAGACAGCGTGCCCTCCATTGCCGCAGCCTTGGATAAAAGTCTGATCACCATGGGCGCTAATCCTGCCGGGGAAGAGCGTGTCCGTGGCTGGGTCGGTTATGGCTCAGCCAAACTGGTACAACAAGCTTTAGAGTGGGCCAGTCTTCCCGATGAGCGTCTTGAAGAAGGCTATAAAACCTTCCTCAAAGCCTACTTTGATAACCTCGCGACAGGTTCGACTTTGTACGCTAACGTGGAGTCCATCCTGAAAGCGTTCAAATACCAAAAAGTCCCAGTGGCGCTGATTACCAATAAGCCAAGCTTGTTTATTAAGCCGCTGTTGGATCATTTTGGTATTTCCACTTACTTTAGCTGGATGCTGGGCGGCGACTCTTTGGAAGATAAAAAACCATCCCCCGTACCCCTGTTACACTGCATGGAAGACATTAAGGCGGCACCGGAGAAATGCCTCATGGTAGGTGATTCGTTAGCTGACTACCGTGCAGCCAAAGCCGCCGGCTTCAAATGTGCCTTAGTGACCTATGGTTACAACCATGGGGTGGATTTAACCGAGCTGGAAGCCGATGTGCTGATCGATGATTTGGCTGAGCTATTGATGTGATCTAGCTGCTAGGTTTATGCGTTAAGTCTAATAAATGGGTGGGTAAGTGTCGTTATCGGCATGACCTGCCCATTTTTTTTGGTTAGAATCCAAGCCGTTTTAACCAGAACGATGATGCTGTAGATGTTGCAAACCTTCCTAACCCAAGCAAACGCGCTGGCACGCATCGGCCTTTTGGCCATGCTGTTGTTGACGTTTGGCCCCTTGGTCGGACAGATTAGCGCTGCATCGCACCAAGCATCGATGGCCGATTGGGTCTGTGGTGATGACATGGCCATGAGCGCTATGCCACATGACCACGGTGCCGATCATGAACATGCTTGGTATGAGCAGTGTGAATACTGTTCTCTCGTTCAACACTTTCCCTTCTTAAGTGTTTACACGCCTGAATTCACGGCCGCCAGTGGCCTTGTGGAAACAGGTCCCGTTGCAGCGGTACGCAGCGCCTTTCGTAATCAGGCCTTGTTTGCCCATGCCCCCAACCGCGCCCCGCCTGCTCTGATCAGTTAACCGTTTATTTTATTTTTCATTAACTGATTTAGAGATGTCATCATGACGCAATTTTTTGATGCTGGACACGCACGTCCAGAGACTACTGTACGCCCTAAATTTATCGCTCGTCGCCCACTGCTGGCGATCGCACCGTTAACCTTAGCCGTGGTGTTTGCTAACCAAGTGCTGGCGCAAGAGGCGCTACAGGCCAATGCCATTGTGGTGAGCGCGCCAGAAATCACAGCGCCAGTGACAACACGTGTCAATTTAGACGAAACCCCTGTGCTGCAATCGGCGACGGACGGTGCCACCGTCTTGGCGCAAATCCCAGGCTTTGCCGCGATTGGCAATGGTGGCACCAATGGTGACCCGACGTTCCGAGGTATGTTCGGTTCGCGCTTGGCGATATTAACCAGTGGCGCGCAAATGGCTGGTGCCTGTCCTAACCGTATGGATAACCCTAGCGCCTACATCAATCCGTACTCTTATGATGAAGTGGAAATTGTCAAAGGGCCGCAAACGGTGCTTTGGGGGCCGGGCGCATCTGCGGCGACCGTGCGTTTTGAACGTGCCCGTGAAGATTTCAGTGACAAGCATTACCGCTTAGATGCCAGCGCTTTGGTGGGCTCTAATGGACGTTTTGATCGTTACCTAAATGGCGCGGTCGGTAACGAGCAGGGCTACTGGCGTTTAGAAGCCAATGCCTCTGAAGCCGATGACTACCAAGATGGCAATGGTGATCTGGTGCCATCCGAGTGGGATAAATGGAACACTTCCACCGCCATTGGCTGGACACCTGATCAAGATACGCTTTTGGAGTTAGAAGTGAGCCGTGCTGATGGTGAGTCCAAGTACGCGGGGCGCACCATGGACGGCACCAAGTTCCTACGTGAAACGGCAGCACTGCGGTTTGAAAAGCAAAACCTGAGTGACAACTGGTCTAAGCTCGAAGCACAGCTTAACTACGGTTACGCCGATCACGTGATGGACAACTTTACTCTGCGTCAACCACCGATGATGCCTATGGCAATGGAGTTAGATCGTCGTACCCGCAGTGGCCGTGTGGCCTCTACATGGGATTGGAGTGATTACTCGATCATTGTCGGTTTAGACGCCAAGGAAGAAGAGCACCGTCGTGGCTTAAATATGGCGATGACCATGCTGGATTACAGCAGTGAACAGGTCGGTGCGTTTTCTGAATTGACTTGGTTTATCAATGACACCCAACAACTGGTATCGGGGATCCGCTTTGACCGAGTCAGTGCCACCGATGAAATGATGAACACTGCCACTGCTGGGCAAGAGCGCTCGGATAACCTAGTGAGTGGTTTTGTGCGCTTGGAAAGCGATCTGACTAGCCTTCCGGCGACCACCTATATTGGCTTAGGTTATGCGCAACGTTTCCCTGATTACTGGGAAATCAAACCAAGCAATGGCAGCTTATCGGGAGCTGTGAATGCCTTTGCCGGTGTACAGCCTGAGAAGACCACGCAAATTGATGCTGGGATTAACTACCAGCATCAAGACCTGAGCTGGTGGCTATCGGGTTACGCTGGCGTGGTGAATGATTACATTCTGTTTGATTATTCTAATGCGACGCAAGTGGGTAATGTGGATGGCTACATTGCTGGTGCTGAAGCGGGGGCGCGTTACCAGTTGAGCGGTAACTGGAGTGCTAATGGCTCGTTGGCGTACGCTTGGGGCGACAATCGTGACAGCGATGAAGCCTTGCCACAGATTGCACCTTTGGAAGCCAAGTTTGGCTTAACTTATGAGCAGCAAGCGTGGACGCTAAACTCTGTATTGCGCATGGTGGCGAAGCAGGACCGCGTGGCCATCGATCAAGGCAATGTGGTGGGCTACGATTTTGCTGAGTCGGCGAGCTTTGCTACCTTGGATCTCAACGGTAAGTACCGAATGAATGACGTGGTGACGCTGCGTGCTGGGGTCGATAACCTATTTAATCGTGCCTACAGTGAGCATCTCAATAAAGCGGGCAGTTCGGCGTTTGATTACCCAGCGGATACGGCGTTTAATGAGCCGGGTCGTACCGTTTGGGCCAGTGTGAACGCGTCTTTCTAAGCGATAAACTAACCAAAAAGGGGCCTCACTGAGGCCCCTTTTTTATGACGAAGGAAACATCATGGTTAGTTTGATTCCGCGTCGCCAACCTGCGAGGTGTCGGCCTGATTTTGATTGCCGTTTTGGCGTGAGTGTCGGGCCGATAGCTTAGGCTTGGCCGCTGCAGCGCTTTGGTCGGCAATAAATTCCTCGCTATCCTGTTGCTCGTTGAACAAATGCAGGGTACGGGTAGGGAAGGCCACTTCTGCGCCATGTTGCTCGATGATCTGCATCGCTTGGAACAACACATCTTGTTTCACTTCATGATATTTGGCCCAGCTCGTGGTGCGCGTGTAGGCGTAAATAAAGAAGTCCAGTGATGACGGACCAAACTGGTTAAAGTTGACCATGTAGATCTGGCTGTTATCGATTTCTGGATGATTGCCGACCATGTCTTTAATATCGTCCAGAATCGTTGCCAACTTACCAAAGTCATTGTAGCGCACGCCCACGCTTTCATTGATACGGCGGTGAGACATACGTGATGGGTTTTCCACCGAGATGGTCGAGAAGGTGGCATTTGGTACATATAGCGGGCGCATATCAAAGGTGCGAATGCGAGTTTGACGCCAGCCAATGTGCTCGACCGTACCTTCAATATTTTTATCTGGCGAACGAATCCAATCGCCCACTTTGAAAGGGCGATCCAGATACACCATTAAACCGCCAAAGAAGTTGGCCAGTAGGTCTTTTGCGGCAAAACCGACCGCGATACCACCGATACCACCAAAGGCCAAGACGCCAGAAATGCTGTAGCCAAGGTTTTGCAGAATCACCAACGCCGCGGTAATAATTACCGCTGCACGCAGTAGCTTGCTGATGGCGCTGGCGGTGGTGTAATCCACTGCTTTGCTGGCACGACCGGATATGAGAGTCGCTTCAATGCCTTTGACGCAGCGTAATAGAAACCAAGCAATGATGGCAATGACACCGATTTCACGCACTTTTGCAATGATGGTAATGAACTCTTCATCGAGCTGTTTCTCAGAGATTTGCGCAGCGATGCTTAAGCCAATTAACCAGATAAACAAACGCAATGGCGGGATGGCTGCCTCAACGATCATATTGTCCCACGGTGTGCGGGTGCGCTGTAGCTTGTCATCAATGCGTAGTAGCAAGCGGCCGACAATGAAGTTTAAGGTAAGCGTGATAAAGACCACGATAAACACCTTAACAATCCAGTGCATCTGGCCTTCACCGATGCCCAAGTATGGCTGAATGGTTTCCCAAGTCATGCTTGAATCCTTTTCTATTTAAAAAGTGACTTTTTACAAAAGTAGCAAGGTACCCAAGCCGAGGAAGGCGATGTAACCGGCGATGTCTGTCACTGTGGTCAGAATCACCGAGCCAGACAAGGCAGGGTCGATTTTTAATTTATCTAATACCACGGGGATTATGACGCCTGAAAGTGCAGCCATTAAGATATTAATAACGATAGCCATCGCAATCGTAAAACCAAGCATTGGGTTTTGGAACCAGAACAGTACCGCAGCACCGATACAGAGCGACCAAACAATGCCGTTCAAGCCGCCCACTTGCAGCTCTTTCTTCAATAATGATCCAAAGTTGGCGCGGGTAATCTGCCCCAAAGCCAAACCACGCACAATCAAGGTTAACGTCTGACTACCGGCGATACCGCCCATAGACGCAACGATTGGCATCAGTACCGCCAACGCCACTACTTGTTCAAGGGTGGCTTCAAATAGACCGATAAACGCCGATGCCATAAAGGCCGTGAGTAAGTTGATGCCGAGCCAGAAGCCACGGGACGCGGCACTGCGTTTCACCGGCGAGAATAAATCCGAATCTTCGTCCAAACCGGTGTTCGACATCTGCACCGATTCTTGTTCTAAGCGTCGTGCTTCGAGCGCGTGGCCGGCGTGGAAACGACCGACCAGCAATTGGTTACTGTCTAACACGGGGAGCGCCGTGACTTCGCTTTTCTCCAGTAAATCGGCGGCTTTGATGACATCCGTCTCGGCATCAATAAAGGGGTAGTCTTCTTCCATCAAGCCAGAAACGTATTCATGGGGCTGGGCTTTGAGCAATTCCTGCAGATTGACACAGCCGACCCAGCGGCCAGTGCGATTGACCAAGTAGATGGTGTCGGAATAGGGCGCGGAGGCACGACGGAATAAACGCATGGCTTCCGATACTCGAATGGTTTGTGCCGCTACGACGAGCTCGTGATCCACCCAGCGGCCGGCTTCGTCGTCTTCGTAAGTGACACCCTGTTGGTAGTATTCGCGCTGCTTGGCATCCATCTTCTTCAGCGCGATCTCGATCATCTGATCGGGAAGGGAGTCAGCGATCTCCAATAGATCTTCCGCATCCACATCCGAAAACAGCTCAGCGATTTCAATGTCATTCAGCTCTTTGAGCAACAGTAAGCGCGACTCACCACGCATCTCCACCAAAATATCGAGACGATTGGTTTGCTTGATACTGTCCCAAACAAAACGACGCTGGGAGACGGGGATAGACTCGAGGGCAAGGGCGACGTCATCCGGCGGCATCGAACTGATGGCTTTGTTGATAGCGTCATTGGAAATATTATCTTGAGTCAGTAGCTCAATCAGTTCTGCAATTGGATTGGACATTGGCTTGCCCCTTATACGACTTTATTAATGCTATCAGTTTGAGCGAATTCATCTTTAGAATCAATGAAGTAAGCATCGATAAAAACGTCACTTTACGGGGCTTTTTCAGTTTCGCGTACGGTCTCGCTCACTGATGACGGTTAACTCATCAGTATTGCGTGGATTGTTGATATAGCCAAGTGTGGCGTTGGCATGTTCGCGCATAATGCCTTCGGCCCGTGAGCCCAAACCATTGATCATGGCATAAAACACATGATGGTGTTGTTGATGGGCAAACTCGAAGCGCTTAGTCTCTTTGCTCATTTGTTTCTTATCAAACGCCAGTGCACTGGATGACGCAAACGGTAAATGCTCATTACGGCTCAAGGCGGCTTGAATGGCCGGATTATGGGCCGCTTCAATGACAATATCGTGAAAGCGCTTGTTCATCTGTTGGTAGCGCTCAAGCTCCGCTTCGTTTAATTCATCCCCCGCTAAGATCTCATCACCGAGGTCGAGTAGGGCTTGCAGTTCGCTTTTGTGGGCATCGCTCAAACCGTTCTCGGCGGCTTGGCGTGCTGCTAGGCCTTCTAATACGCCGCGCACTTCCACCGCGCCTATGATTTCTGCGACAGACACTGAGCGTACTTCATAGCCTCGTCCAGGCAGCTTGGTCAGCAGGCCTTCTTGCTCTAGGGCACGAAAAGCGATGCGCACAGGCGTGCGTGACACCCCCAGTTTTTCTGCGGTGGGGATTTCCGCTAAGCGTGTGCCGGCGGCCAGCTCTTCCTCCAGAATCATCTGACGTAGGGTAGTGACCACATTCGTTTGCGTCTTTTGCATAGTGCTGTGTGACCTTATTTAGGGTGTGATATTGGATCCAATATTATGCGTTAAACCAAAGTATAAGGGAAAAACTAGCCTTTGATTGTTTTAATATCGATTAATTGGATCCACTTATGCGTTTTTTTTATGGGAAATACCCCGTATTTCGGTCTATATTGGATCCATTAAAGAACAAAAATAATACAATTAGGAGAAAATCATGAGCCAGTTAACCTTCCCTAAGAACACTTGGTATGTGGCGGCGATGTCAGAAGAGATCGGCACAGAGAAGCCATTAGGGCGCAAGATCTGTGGCGAAAGCATTGCTTTTTACCGTCCTTCTGCCAATGAAGTCGCCGCGGTGCGTGACTTTTGCCCACACCGTGGTGCTGCCATGTCTTTAGGCTATGTGGAAGATGGTCTATTGGTGTGTGGTTACCATGGATTGAAAATGGGCGCTGATGGCAAAACCAAAGAAATGCCATTACAGCGTGTGCAAGGCTTCCCTTGTATGAAGGCGTTCGCTGTGGAAGAGCGTTACGGCTTTATTTGGGTGTGGCCAGGTGACCAAGATCTAGCCGATCCAAGTCTGATCCCCGTGCAAGAATGGGCAGAAAGCGATGAGTGGGCCTACGGTGGTGGTCTCTACCACATTAATTGTGATTACCGCCTGATGATCGATAACCTGATGGATCTGACCCATGAAACCTATGTCCATGCTTCAAGCATCGGCCAAAAAGAGATCGATGAGTCGCCCGTAGACACCAAGGTAAACGGCGATGAAGTTATTACTAGCCGTACCATGGAAAACATCACCGCACCGCCATTCTGGCAAGCCGCATTAGAAGCCAATGGCCTAGCAAAAGACGCACCAGTGGATCGTTGGCAGCGTTGTCGTTTTACACCGCCGTCTCATGTGATGATTGATGTGGGGGTGGCGCTGGAAGGTAACGGTGGCTTTGAGGCGCCAAAAGAGAAGAAAGCCAGCAGTATCGTGGTGGACTTTATCACCCCTGAAACCGAAGACACCATGTGGTACTTCTGGGGCATGGCGCGTAACTTCAAAGCCGATGATGCCGAGCTAACCGATAAAATCCGTGAAGGCCAGGGCGGCATTTTCCAAGAAGACTTGGAAGTACTGGAGTATCAACAAGCCAATCTAAAAGCCTTCCCAGAATATGACCTATTGAAACTCAATATCGATGCTGGTGGGGTGCAATCTCGCCGTGTGATCGAGCGTCTGATTAAAGCGGAAAGTGCGGCGAAAATTGCGGTAAAAGACGTGCCATTACAAACGATCTCTTTCTAAGGTGGCACTATGATTGAAGTAGCAGTGTTGAACAAAGTTGAAGAAGCGGCGGCGGTGGTACGTCTGGTGCTGGGAAAAGCTAATGATAGCGCTTTGCCGCCGTTTGAAGCGGGCGCACACATTGATATCAAGTTGCCGAGTGGCTTATTGCGTCAGTATTCCTTATGCCGTTTGCAGTCGGATCCACGCTATTACGAAATCGCGGTGTTAAAAGACCCGCAATCCCGTGGTGGTTCAGAGGAAGTACACGATTTAAGCATCGGTGATCTGGTTCAAATTAGCGAGCCTAAGAACCACTTCCCTCTGCGTAGCAAAGAAGCCAAATCCTTGCTGATCGCCGGTGGCATTGGCGTCACGCCTTTGCTGCCGATGGCGCAAACTCTGCAGTGTGCCGGAACGCCGTTTGAGTTTCACTACTGTGGTAAGTCGCCGCGTACCGCCGCCTTTAGTAGTGTCCTGAAACAGGCATCGTTTGCCGACAAAATGCATTTTCATTTTAGTAGCGAACCACAAAGCTCAGGCCGTATGGATATCAACTCAGTGTTAAGTCAGCATGTGGCCGACTCGGATCTTTATGTTTGTGGTCCAGCGGAGTTTATCTCCAGTGTGCTTGAACACGCGGAGGCACTTGGTTGGCCCGAAGAGCGTGTGCACCGTGAGTTCTTTGCCGCGCCTGCCATGGATGTCGATCATGGTGACAACCATGCTTTCCAAATCAAAGTGGCCAGCACTGGCCAAGTATTAGATGTCGCTGCGAATCAGGCGATTACTGATGTGCTAGAAGACAACGCTATCT
Organism: Marinomonas aquimarina; assembly: GCF_900089755.1. GTDB lineage: Bacteria > Pseudomonadota > Gammaproteobacteria > Pseudomonadales > Marinomonadaceae > Marinomonas > Marinomonas aquimarina. Next base: position 76,150 of record NZ_FLOC01000016.1, read on the forward strand.
TTGTGCCTGTGTCCTGTTGTGAAGGGGTTTGCGGTACTTGCTTAACCGACGTGATCAGTGGCGACGTCGAGCATCGCGATGTCTTCTTAAGCAAAAAAGAAAAGGCCGAAGGTAAGCAAATGCTGACTTGCTGCTCCCGTGCTAAGGAAGAAGGCGGCTTGATCGAATTGGATCTTTAAGTACAGCCTCAAAGGATTGTTAAAAAGCGCTGGACCAAGGTTCGGCGCTTTTTGTTTCTACTGCACCGTAGAACTCATTCTTCTTCCTTCTAATATGCTTACTTACACCTAATGATAGAATCGTTCAAGTTCGTCATGCAGTTAAAGTATGGTAAATACTGAGAGTTGCTCAATAAGATTGATTGGCCAAAACAAGGGAGTAGAGATGCAAGAGATGGAGATGACGCTTGAAACTGAGGATCAAAATAAAGTCTTTTTGAATTACTTGGATTCTTATATTGATCCATTTGTAAGGGGGAGCTTTGCAAGTGCTCACTCTGAAAATGGTCATTTCATCAATCGAACAAATCTCACTTTAGATATTGATGGAGAGTTATCGAGAGTAGGATTTGAGGTTGTTTATTCAATTGAAACTGGGTTGATGACTAGTATCAAATTCGACTGTAAAGAAAGGCCAAGTGTTGAAGGTAAGATACAAGCTTTAATTTATCAGGCATATCAAGGGGTTATTTCAAATAAAAAGGAAGTCTTTTACAAACGATATCTATATAGATATGTAGGGGGAAGGCTTAATGGTGCATATTCTAAAGGAAGAACTCTTTTGATTGCTCCGTATTGGCCTGATCAAGACAATGTTACGACAGACATTGAAAGGTTTTTTAGTGTCGATGTCAAAGTGGAAGCAGTAGATCATGAAGATGCAAATGTAAAAGGCAATATTTTGGCAGATAAGCTAGCTGCAAAGTTGTCATTCTGGCTGAACCTAGGAATAGAGGGGTTGAGCATAGAGCACATTTGGGGCGTTAGTCATAAAAGTGGAGCTCCTGAAGGTGTCTTATTCCAGCGCTGTGTTCCTCCTGAGGCACCAAGAATCCCAAAAGAAATGCCTAGTAAGAAAGAGTTCAAAGCAGGAGAGGTCAGTGATTTTCAGGCGCAGGGAATTCATAACATTATGGGAGATGTTTATTTGCCTCGTTGCTGGAAAAATTTGTTATCTGCTTTAGAAAAGAGTGGTGACGAAATTAATCAGGCTTATGACAGCTGTTGCTTCATGTATCAAATGGGGTTGAATGCGGGGCGCTATCATCCAACAGTTCAAGCTTCATATATGGTGGCTGCAATTGAGTCTCTTGCTCTGAGTGAGAAAGAACCTAGCCTCAGGCATTTTTCAAACTTTATGAGATTTTATTGTGATCTGACGGAAAATCATAAGAATGAAAATGAGGTATTGAAGTTTTTGTATGAGGATGTGAGATCAAAGCATTTTCATTCTGGACGATTTACAGCTGGTGAGCATGAATACAGTCGGAATTCACATATCTCATTTCAGAATGTAAAAAGTAGGATGCTGAGAAAAAAACTAGATATAGGGCGTTATCTTGTTCGGATTGCAATTTATAACTGGGGAATGGATTTGATTGGTAAAGTTAATACCCCAACGGAGAGAGGTTCAAGCAAATGATTAGCGGCCTTTTGGGGGATCGATACATTAGTGTTGATATTGGTTGTCAAAAGCATCTCTCATTTCTGTATCGCGACATGAAATGGCGCTCATTATGACAATCATGTAGTATTGTCCGAGCTCAAATTCCCTCCTTTTTATATGCTCCACGCAGTATGCAGGAAACCATTGGGCTGACTGTCCAAAAAGCTTTAAATATCAATGGTTTATTAAAATGGTTTTGATGATAGACAACTACGATTCGTTCACCTATAACTTGGTGCAATACATTCGTGAGTTGGGTTATGACGTTGATGTGCGTCGAAATGACACCTTAACAATTGCAGATATTGAAGCCTTGGCTCCGAGCCATATTGTGATCTCGCCTGGACCTTGCACACCGAATGAAGCGGGTGTGTCTCTAGAAGCGATTCAATATTTTGCCGGTAAGATCCCTGTGTTGGGCATTTGCCTAGGACACCAGAGCATTGCCCAAGTGTTTGGGGGTGATGTGATTCGTGCGAAAACAGTAATGCACGGTAAAACCTCTAAGGTGTACCATAAGGGAATCGGTGTGTTCCGTGATTTGCCAAATCCTTATAACGCCACCCGTTACCATTCTTTGGTGGTGAAACAAGATAGCTTGCCTGAGTGCTTAGAAGTCACTGCGTGGACGCAGGACGAGCAAGGTGAGCTGGATGAAATCATGGGCTTACGTCACACAAGTATGAACATTGAAGGGGTGCAATTTCACCCTGAGTCGATTTTGACAGAGCATGGTCACGCTCTGTTAGACAACTTTTTCAAACATTAGGAGTTGGCTGGTGGATATACAACAAGCAATCGCTGCGGTAGTAAATAAGCAGAACCTAACGAGCGAAGAAATGCGTGATGTGATGAATGGCATCATGACCGGACAAGCTACCCCAGCACAGATCGGTGGTTTTCTGATTGGCTTGCGCATGAAAGGCGAGACGGTAGAAGAAATTACCGCTGCGGCCCAAGTGATGCGTGAATTGTCCACCAAAGTCGATCTTGGTGAGGAAGCACTGGTCGATACCTGTGGTACGGGCGGTGACGGCGGTAATCTATTTAACGTATCGACCGCGTCGGCCTTTGCCGTGGCCGCAGCGGGTGGCCGCGTAGCAAAACACGGTGGTCGTTCGGTATCGTCAAAATCAGGTAGTGCGGATGTATTAGAAAAAGCCGGTGTCTACCTAGGTCTTAGCAGCGAACAGGTGAAGCGTAGCGTACAAGAACTAGGTTTGGGCTTTATGTTCGCACCAAACCACCACTCAGCGATGAAATACGCTGTGGGGCCACGTAAAGAAATGGCCACGCGTACTATCTTTAACCTATTAGGTCCCTTGACGAACCCTGCCGGTGCTAGGCGCCAAGTGATGGGGGTATTTGGCAAGGAGTGGGTGCGCCCAATCGCTGAGGTACTAAAAGCCTTGGGCAGTGAGCACGTTATGGTGGTGCACTCTGCCGATGGTCTAGATGAGATCAGCATTGCTGAGCCGACTTATGTGGCTGAGCTGAAAAATGGTGAAATCACCGAATACGAAATTACGCCGGAGCAATTCGGCATTGCGCGTCAGCCGTTGTCGTTAGTACAAACGGAGGATGCCGAGAGTAGTCTAGAGATGTTGAAGACTGCATTAGAAGGTAAGGGTAAGGAAAACGCGCCGCGTGACATTGTGTCATTGAATGCGGGGGCGGCGATCTACGTGTCTGGCGTAGCGGATTCCTTGGCGGAAGGTGTTGCGATCGCGGAAGATGTGATCTGCGGTGGCTTAGCGAAAATTAAGCTGCAAGAGTTGGCGAGTTTCTCTCGTTGCTACATGCCTGACGCGACTGAAACAGCGAATTAAGACAGAGAGCTATTATGCAAGTCGAGACTCCAACAATTCTAAAGAAAATCGTAGCGCGTAAGTACGAAGAAATTGCTGAGCGCCAAGCGCGTACGCCGTATGCCAACCTTGAGATTGCGGCCGCGGCGGCCAATGCTCACAATCCAACACGTGGTTTTGCACAAGCGTTGCGTCGTAAAATCGGCCAGGGTAAAGCGGGCGTGATTGCCGAAGTGAAAAAGGCGTCGCCAAGCAAAGGTATCTTGCGTGATCCGTTTTCCCCTAAAGACATTGCCATCTCCTACGAGAAGGGCGGTGCGGCGTGTTTGTCTGTGCTAACGGACCAAGACTTTTTCCAAGGCCATGAAGATTACCTAGTCGAAGCGCGCGCGGCGTGTGGTTTGCCGGTGATTCGTAAGGACTTTATTGTCGATCCTTACCAAGTGATGGAAGCGCGCTCGATTGGGGCGGACTGTATTCTACTGATTGCCGCTTGCCTAACGGGGAAAGAATTGCGTGAGCTGGACCAAATGGCCCGTGACCTGTCGATGGATGTGTTGGTCGAAGTGCATAACCGCGCTGAGCTTGAATTGGCGTTGGAATACACCGAAACCGAGCTTTTGGGTATCAATAATCGCGATTTGCACACCTTTGAATTAAGCTTACAGCATACCTTTGAGTTGATGAATGATGTGCCGAAAGACCGTCTAATCGTCACTGAGAGCGGCATTCATACCCGTGATGATGTGGCGGCCATGCGTGAAAACAACATTCATGCTTTCCTTGTTGGCGAAGCCTTTATGAAAGCAGACGATCCGGGCGAGAAGCTGGCGGAATTGTTTAAATAAGATTTGAGAGATGAACCCCATGAAAACAAGTGTTGTTTGGCAGGAAGACGTACATTTCACTGCAGAAACGGGAACGGGCTTTAAAGTCGAAATCGATGGCAACCAGACCGCAGGTCCACGTCCAATGGAGCTGATCCTAGCCGGTTTAGGTGGTTGTACGTCCTACGATGTGGTGAATATCCTGAAGAAGGCACGCCAGGATGTGGTGTCTTGTGTGGCCCATATTGATGCCGATCGTGCCGATTCTGTGCCATCAGTGTTCACTGAGATTCGCGTACATTTTGTCGTGACTGGCCGTAAGATGAAAGAAAGTCATGTGGCGCGTGCGGTGAAATTGTCTGCTGAAGAATACTGCTCTGCGTCCTTGATGCTAGAGCGCGGTGGCGTGAATATTGTGCACAGCTACGAAGTGATTGAAGTCGAGTAAGTCTTCACTTACTGAGTTTAAATGCATTTAAAAGGCCTCATTTGAGGCCTTTTTTGTGTCGTTTTCGCAGAGTTTGAGCGTTTATTGTTGGTTGGAACGCTTGCGGAAATTGCTTGGTGCGACGCCAAAGTAGTCTTTGAAACAGTTACTAAAGTGACTCGAGCTGACAAAACCGCTGGCAATGGCAACTTCGATAATAGGCTTGTTAGTCTGTTGCAGTAAACGACGTGCGTAAGTGATCCTTAGCTCAAGGTAATAGCGCGAAGGACTGGTTTCCAAGTGGTTTTGGAATAAGCGCTCAAGCTGACGACGCGACACGCTGGCGTAGTGCAGCAGCTCTTCCAGCGTTAATGGCTCTTCGATATTGCTGCGCATTAACTCCAGAACCTTTTTCAAGGCTTCGGGGTATTTAGCGTCGTCCGCTGGTTGGGTAAGCGGCGTGACCGTGCTTTCTGATAGCTGATCACAGGTCAGGATCTCTTTCACCGCACGGGCAATACGATTGCCTTGCAAGTGTTCCACGAGCACTAACATCATGGCTAGGGCGCTGACCGGGCCCGAGCAGCTGAGAATCTGACCATCCAATAAGGAGGTCTCTTTGGCAATCACGGTATCTTGAAAGTGCTCGCGCACATAGGGGTGATTGTCAGGGTGTACGGCGATACGAGTATTGTTGGTCAGGCCTGCGTGTGCCAGAGAAATGGCGCCATTCCACAACCCACCCAGGTAGGCATCCTGCTTATGGTGGTTCTTTAAGTACTCGGTTAATTTGGCTTGTTCAGACAGCTGGCAGCGATATCCGCCACAAACGATCAAAACATCGAACGGATGACTGGCGCCTTGTAATTGTTCTTCTATACTTGTGCCCGTTGCGATTTCAATACCCAAATCACTGGTCACAGAAGAACCCGAAATGCTGAGGGTGGCATAGTCGAACAGTTTTTCTGTTTGCACTAGGTTCGCCGTGACTAAGGCATCGACGGCTCCTGTGAAGGCGACCATGGAGAAATGCTTTAGCAATACGAAGCCAATCATGATCGGTTTGTTGTCGCATTCAGGGGACGCGACATGCGCATGATTATGATCTGCGTTCGACGGGCTAAAGTGTTTTTTGTGATTGGTTTGGGTCATTTGTAACTGTGATTCCTGAAAGGGGATTTCGTCAGTAATTGTGCAAGTTTAAAATAAACATGAATCCAAGGTAAGGCTCTCTTGCGTATTTATGGTGAAAATGTTGCTACAGCATAGGAATTTGGCACATTTGGGTGGCTGGAAATGTTGCATTTTTACTGTCGTAAATAACCATCTATGTGACGCATACGAGAATGTGACAAATAGGTGGTTTTCATAGTATTTCTCTCGTAAATTGTTTCTTCGTTAGAGCAGCAATTATTGAGAGACAGTCGCAATGACGTGAACCTTCTTTATCGGCATTTGGGTCGCCTAGATAAAGCAGGCTTCAGACGGATCTAACTCTGTTGTTTCAATCATTGAGATAACCAGAAGAGAAAATCAACGCAGTGAAAGAGCAAGTAAAAGCGCCTCTCGCGCCGACTACCCAGTCTATCGCTAGTATTACCACTTTGTAATGCAGTCCTAATACGGGCTGCCATGATAAGGAGCTGACACAATGCAGCAGTATTCCGGATTTGGCTTGTTAAAGCACAGTCTAAGCCATCATGAAAATTGGCAACGGGTTTGGCGCAACCCGACACCGAAGAAAAAATACGATGTCATCATCGTTGGTGGTGGTGGTCACGGTTTGGCCACAGCTTACTACTTAGCTAAAGAGCACAACATCACTAACGTTGCTGTGATCGAGAAAGGCTACCTAGGTGGTGGTAACACGGCACGTAACACGACTATCGTTCGTTCTAACTACCTTTGGGACGAAGCGGCGCACCTATACGAGCACGCTATGAAATTGTGGGAAGGTCTATCTCAAGATCTTAACTACAACGTAATGTTCTCTCAGCGCGGCTGTCTAAACTTGGGTCACACACTGCAAGACATGCGTGACATCGAGCGTCGTGTAAACGCGAACCGTCTAAACGGTATCGACGGTGAAGTACTTGATGCGAAACAAGTTAACGAAATCGTGCCGATCCTAGATTGCTCTGACAATGCTCGTTACCCAGTAATGGGTGCTTCTTGGCAGCCACGTGCGGGTGTAGCTCGTCACGATGCGGTTGCATGGGGCTTTGCTCGTGGCGCAGACATGCGCGGCGTTGATTTGATCCAACAAACTGAAGTAACTGACTTCATCATTGAAGACGGTACTGTTGTTGGTGTTAAAACTGACCGTTACGGCGACATCAAAGCTGATCGCGTAGGTTGTGTGGTTGCTGGTCACTCTAGTGTGATGGCGGCGAAAGCTGGTTTCGAACTACCGCTTGAGTCTCACCCACTACAAGCGTTGGTATCTGAGCCAATCAAACCAATCCTAGACACAGTTGTAATGTCTAACCACGTACACGGTTACGCATCTCAATCTGACAAAGGTGACTTGGTAATCGGTGCAGGTATCGATAGCTACACTGGTTACGGCCAGCGTGGTTCTTACCCAACAATCGAGCACACAGTGCAAGCGATCGTTGAAATGTTCCCGATCTTCAGTCGTGTTCGTATGAACCGTCAATGGGGTGGTATCGTTGATACATGTCCAGATGCATGTCCGATTATCTCTAAGACGCCTGTTAAGAACCTATTCTTCAACTGTGGTTGGGGTACGGGTGGCTTTAAGGCGACTCCTGGTTCAGGTAACGTCTTCGCTGCTTCTTTGGCGAAAGGTGAAATGCATGAGATTGCTGAGCCATTCTCTATGTTCCGATTCCACAACGGCGCGCTTATCGATGAGCACGGCGCAGCTGGTGTAGCACACTAACGGGAGATTTAATTCATGTTTTATATTTATTGCCCTTACTGTGGTGAACACCGCGAAGAAGAAGAGTTCCACAACCATGGCCAAGCTCACATTGAGCGCCCATTAGACCCAGATTCTTGCACAGATGAAGAATGGGGTAACTACATGTTCTTCCGTAAGAACCCTAAAGGTCTTCACCATGAGATCTGGGTACACGCGGTAGGCTGCCGTAAGTTCTTCAACGTTACTCGCGACACAGTAACGTATGAAATTAAAGAAGTTTACAAAATGGGTGAGCAACCAAAAGTGGTTGCGAAGTAAGGGAGCGGATCATGTCTCAAAAAAATCGTCTACAAAGCGGTGGCCGAATTGACCGTTCTAAGCCACTTACTTTTACCTACAATGGTAAGCAATACGAAGGTTTCGCTGGTGATACACTAGCGTCTGCACTTCTTGCAAACGGTGTTGACCTTGTTGGTCGTAGTTTTAAATACAGCCGTCCACGCGGTATCGTTGCAGCAGGCGCGGAAGAGCCAAACGCAATCATGCAGCTTGGTGCGACTGAAGCGACACAAGTACCTAACGTACGTGCAACACAACAAGAGCTTTTCTCTGGTCTAGTATCTGGTTCAACTAACGGTTGGCCAAACGTAGACATGGATATCATGGGTCTTGTTGGTAAGCTTGGTGGCAAGATGATGCCTCCTGGTTTCTACTACAAAACCTTCATGTACCCACAATCTATGTGGGAAACATACGAGAAAGTTATTCGTCAAGCGGCGGGTCTAGGTCGTTCTCCAAAAGAATACGACGTAGATATCTACGACAAGATGAACCAACACTGTGACCTAATGGTTGTTGGTGCAGGTCCTGCTGGTTTGATGGCTGCATTGACTGCAGCTCGTGGCGGCGCTCGCGTAATCATCGCGGACGAGCAAAACGAATTCGGTGGCAACCTACTGTCTAGCAAAGAAACTGTTGACGGCAAAGCCGCTGCAGCTTGGGTTGCTAGCGTAACTAAAGAACTAGAAGCGAACGAAAACGTTATCGTTCTGCCTCGTTCTACAGTGAACGGATACCACGATCACAACTTCCTAACAATCCATCAGCGTATGACTGAGCACCTTGCTGATCGTGCTCCAAATGGTCAAATTCGCGCTCGCTACCACCGTGTACGTGCGAAATGGGTTGTGCTAGCGACGGGTGCGCACGAGCGTCCACTTGTATTCGCTAACAACGACGTTCCAGGCGTAATGCTTGCAGGTGCGGTATCTACTTACATCAACCGTTACGGTGTTGTTCCAGGTAACGAACTTGTTCTTATGACGACGAACGACAACGCTTACCGTACTGCGCTTGACTGGCACGATGCTGGTCGTAAAGTACAAGCAATCGTTGATACACGTAAGAACCCAACTGGTGCACTAGTTGAAGCAGCGCGCGAGCGTGGCATCACAGTGATGGCTGGTTCTGCGGTAATCGACGTTCAAGGTAGCAAGCGTGTTTCTGGTGTATCTGTTGCATCTATCAGCGAAGACGGTTCTAAAGTAACTGGTTCTGTTAAGAAACTAAGTGCTGACACTGTTGCTTCTTCTGGTGGCTGGAGCCCAGTTGTTCACCTATCTTGTCACACAGGTTCACGTCCACAGTGGAACGACGAAATCATTGGTTTCGTACCTGGTAAGACAGTACAGAAACAACTTATCGCTGGTGCCGTGTCTGGTAACTTCACAACGTCTGGTGCTCTAGAACAAGGTCACCAAGCTGGTGCTGAAGCCCTAGAAAAACTAGGTCTTAAAGCCGCTGACGTTGCAGTACCTGCCGCTGCGGAAGTGAAAGAATCTAAGCCAATGGCTTTGTTCCACATTCCACACACTAAACCAACGTCTCAAGCGCCTAAGCAATTCGTTGACTACCAGAACGACGTAACTGCGTCTGGTATCGAGCTTGCTTGTCGTGAAGGTTTTGAGTCGATCGAACACGTTAAACGTTACACTGCAATGGGCTTTGGTACTGACCAAGGTAAATTGGGTAACATCAACGGTATGGCGATCGCTGCGAAATTCTTGAACCAGTCAATCCCAGAAACTGGTACAACAATCTTCCGTCCAAACTACACGCCGATCACTTTCGGTGCGATTGCGGGCCGTGATTGTAAAGAACTATTCGATCCAGAGCGTTACAGTGCAATGCACAAGTGGCACCTAGAGAACGGCGCTAAGTTTGAGGATGTAGGCCAATGGAAACGTCCTTGGTACTTCCCGAAAGCTGGCGAGTCTATGCAAGAAGCATTGAACCGTGAATGTCTAGCGACTCGTGAGTCTATCGGTATCCTTGATGCTTCGACACTTGGTAAGATCGATATCCAAGGTAAAGATGCGCGTGAATTCCTAGGCCGCGTATACGCTAACGCTTGGGCGAAACTACCTGTAGGTCGCTGTCGTTACGGTCTAATGCTGAAAGAAGACGGCATGGTATTCGATGATGGTGTTACATCTTGTCTTGGTGAAAACCACTTCTTGATGACAACAACATCTGGCGGTGCTGCGACGGTTCTTAACTGGTTGGAGTTCTACCATCAAACAGAATGGCCAGAACTAGAAGTATACTTCACTTCTGTAACTGACCACTGGGCGACTATGACTATCTCTGGTCCAAACAGTCGTAAGCTGCTTGAAGAGTTGACTGATGATGATGTATCAAAAGAAAACTTCAAGTTCATGGATTGGAAACCAGCGACTGTTGCAGGCGTTCCTGCTCGTGTATTCCGTATCTCGTTCACTGGTGAGTTGTCTTTCGAGATCAACGTACAAGCGAACTACGGTCTGCATGTTTGGGAAAAACTATTCGAACATGGCGCGAAGTACAACCTAACTCCATACGGTACTGAAACAATGCACATCCTACGTGCTGAGAAAGGTTTCATTATCGCGGGTCAGGATACTGACGGCTCTGTTCACCCATACGACTTAGGTATGGGTTGGGCTGTGTCTATGAACAAACCATTCAGCTTCATCGGTAAGCGTGGTATGCAGCGTGAAGACTGTGTACGTGCTGATCGTAAGCAAATGGTTGGTATCAAGACAATTGATCCAAACATTGTATTGCCTGAAGGTGCACAAGGCGTATTTGATCCGACTGCATCAATCCCAATGCCAATGGTTGGTCACGTAACTTCTAGTTACTGGTCAGCGAACTTAGGTCGCTCTGTTGCTCTAGCCTTCGTTAAAGGTGGTCTAGACAAGATGGGTGAAAAAGTTTACTACCCACTTGTAGATGGCCGTATGGTTGAAGCAGAAATCTGCAGCCCAATTTTCCTAGATCCAAAAGGGGAACGTCAAAATGTCTGATGTTAAAAACGAAACAGCAACTGTATCAATCATGAACCAGTTGGCTGATGCTTCAATTCAAGCCCAGTCACCACTGTTCCACGCTGACCTAGCTACAGTTGCTAAAAGCGGCCCAAAAACAGGCGGTGTAACGTTTAAAGAAGAAGCTTTGTTAGGTCACCTAACGCTTCGTCTTAACGCAGAAAATCCTGACCAGATGAAAGCTGCAGAGAAAGTGTTGGGTGTGGCTGTACCAACTCAACCACTGACTTCTGTTACCAAAGGTGATGTGGTTGTTCGTTGGATTGCTCCTGACGAATGGTTGATCACAGTACCTGGCTTGAAAGCTTTCGAATACGAAGCTGCGTTCCAGAAAGAAATGAAAGGTCATTTCCAAGTGGTTAACGTAAGTGGCGGTCAAACGATCGTTAAGCTATCTGGTAAGAACGCTAAAGATGTGATCAAGAAGTCTTCTCCGGCTGATGTTCACGATAGCCAGTTCCCAGTAGGCAAAGTGGTTAACACTCCTTTCGCTAAGAGCGCAGTGATCCTTCGCCGCACTGGCGAAAATGAGTTTGAATTGGTGATTCGCCGTAGTTTCTCAGACTACCTATGGCTATGGATTCAAGACGCTAGCCGTGAATACGGCTTGGTTGTTGAAGCCTAAGTAATCCCCCCCATATAAGCCGACCTGTGAAAGCAGGTCGGCTTTTCTTTCCAGAGAGAACTTCCTATGAAAGCAACTACAAAACCATGGATTTTCACAGCTAACTGCCCAAGTGTTATTGGTACTGTTGACGTGGTAACACGTTACATGGCAGAAGCGGGCAACTATGTTGAAGAAATTCATTCTTTTGACGACCGCGAAGCGAATCGTTTTTTCATCCGTGTTGAGTTTTACCCTCAATCTGCAGACTTCACTGCGGAAGAGTTCACGGCTGAATTCATGTCACGTGCTAAGCAATTTGAGATGGAATGGGAACTAACTCCACCAAATCATCGCCCTCGTGTTGCAATCATGGTATCAAAGTACGATCACTGTCTAAACGATCTGCTTTACCGCTACCGTACAGGTCAGCTGAATATTGAAGTACCGGTTATTATTTCTAACCACCCAGATTTAGAGTCATTGGCACAGTGGCACAACATCCCTTACTACCACTTGCCGATCACTGCAGAAACAAAGCAGGAACAAGAAGCGAAAGTTCGTGAGCTGATCGAACAATACGACGCTGAACTTGTGGTCCTAGCACGTTACATGCAGGTGCTTTCTTCAGAAATGTGTCAGTACCTAGATGGTCGTGCGATCAACATCCACCACTCATTGCTTCCTGGTTTTAAAGGCGCACGTCCTTACCACCAAGCATGGGAAAAAGGTGTGAAAATGGTGGGTGCAACGGCTCACTATGTCAACGATGACCTAGATGAAGGCCCAATCATTGCCCAAGGTATCCAGACAGTGGATCATGCACATTATCCTGAGGATTTGGTCGCAAAAGGGCAAGATATTGAACGTGTTACATTGTTTAATGCGATCAAGTGTCATGTTGAAAAACGCGTATTTTTAAATGGTAAGCGTACGGTTGTGTTTGGTCGTTAAGACCCATCCCCTTCCTTAATCTGCTGTTCTTTTTCTCCATTTAACCATGTCGTACATAGCTAAGGCAGGATCAAGAAAAATCTTGATCTTGCCTTAACATGGCTATTCTTATAATAATACATCTATATATTTCCGAGATTGGAATTTTCTGGAGGCTTTATGTCTATCAGTGTATTTGACCTTTTTAAAATCGGCATTGGTCCTTCAAGCTCTCACACAGTAGGCCCGATGGCAGCCGCGGCCGATTTTGTGGACGCTTTGACAGCGAAGGAAGCAACACAAAATACAGTGCGTGTGGTCTGTGATCTTTACGGCTCATTGAGTGCAACAGGTGTGGGGCATGGTACCGACAATGCTGTCATCATGGGTTTAATGGGTGAACGCCCAAATCGCATCGACCCAGAATGTGTATTAGGTCGTATCGAAGCACTGAAAGAAAACCATCGCTTGCAATTAGCCGGCGGTCATGAAATTGAATTCGTTTGGGAACGCGATATGCTTCTGTTAGAAGAAGATTTACCATATCACCCAAATGCGATGCGTTTGACGGCGTACGATGCGTCGGAAAATGTACTTTACCAAAACACCTATTACTCCATCGGTGGTGGTTTCGTCATCGATGAATCAGAAGCGACTGCGGATGCTCGTCTGGTGCCTCAGGTAGAGGTACCTTACGACTTCAAGAACGCAGTTGAGTTACTTAAATTATGTAAAGAGCATGATTTAAGCATCAGCCAGCTAATGATGGAAAACGAAAAGGTACTGCGCTCTGAGAAAGAAGTGCGTGAAGGCCTGATGGAGATCTGGGGAGCGATGAAAGACTGTATCGCTAACGGTCTTCACAAAGATGGCAAGTTGCCGGGCGGCCTAAACGTTCGTCGTCGTGCAATGACGCTGCATAAATCTTTGATTCGTGCCACTCGTCCTAACATTATCAGTTCCACTTTGAGTGCGATGGATTGGGTGAACCTTTATGCGCTTGCGGTGAACGAAGAAAACGCAGCGGGTGGTCGCATGGTGACTGCGCCGACTAACGGTGCAGCGGGTATCATTCCTGCGGTACTGATGTACTACATGGAATTTATGCCAAACCCAACCGACGACAACGTGGTGGATTTCTTCCTAGCGGCAGCGGCGATTGGCTCATTGTGTAAGATGAACGCTTCTATCTCTGGCGCCGAAGTAGGTTGTCAGGGTGAGGTGGGCTCAGCCTGTGCCATGGCAGCGGCAGGTCTATGTGAAGTATTGGGCGGAACACCGGCGCAAGTTGAAAACGCGGCGGAAATCGGTCTGGAACATAACTTAGGTCTGACCTGTGATCCTGTTGGCGGTCTGGTACAAGTACCTTGTATCGAGCGAAATGCGATTGCAGCGATGAAAGCGATCAACGCGACGCAAATGGCATTACGTGGTGATGGCGAGCACTTTATCTCATTGGATAAAGTTATCCGCACCATGCGTGATACCGGTAAAGACATGCAAGACAAGTACAAGGAAACCTCTCGCGGCGGCTTGGCTGTCAACGCGATTGAGTGTTAATAGTTCTAAGTACTGGTTACAAAAAAAGCCCTTGCGAGTGATCGCAAGGGCTTTTTTTATGGGGCGCTGACTTGGCTTTTCAGGCGTTGTGCCAAGCTATGGCTATAACGATTTATTCGCCAAGCGCTCTAACGCATTTAGCAGCCACTGCTTTTCTTGTTCGCCGTCTAGGCATTTCGCCATTTCATTTTCATAGCAGCTGACGCGTTCGACCGCATTGACGAAAAACTGGCTACCGGCGTCCGTCATAAACAGCGCGTAAGAGCGTCGGTCATTAATCGCGGGACGGCGCTCTAATAGGTTTTTACTTTCGAGCTTATCGACCGCTGCCACCATGGCAGAACGATCGTTACCCAATGCTTGAGCAACGGCCGTTTGAGTTAATCCAGGATTACGTTCGACAATTGCAAGAACGGCAAATAGTCCGGGGCTAATACCTAAGTCTTCACAAACCTCGCCAAACTTTGCAAAAAAGTTCATCTGAGCGCGACGCAAGCGATAACCTAAAAATTCGTCTAAAACACCAAAATCAATTTCTTGATCCGACTTTTTTGGTTGATCTTGCATGTATTGAGTTCCTAGCATGGTCAAATATAAAGCGCCGTATTGTATACCAACGCATTAGTTTGGTGAAAGCTATAACAATTGAAGCATCTATCTAACAAACATTGAGTGAATTGAATTGAGTTAAAAAGAAGGGCTCAGAAGAGCCCTTTAAGTTCGACTACTACAGTCACTCACTCGTTTAAACTAGCCGATGGCATGGACTAACCAAAGCGTAATGCCTGGGAAAAGTACCAACAGTGCCACACGGACGAAGTCTGAAATCAAGAAAGGCACCACACCTTTGAAACACTCTTTAAGTGGTAGAGAGTTATCAAACGATTTAATGATAAAGATGTTCATCCCCACAGGCGGTGTAATCAATCCGACTTCTACCACCACTAGGGCAATGATACCGAACCAGATCCCCAGATCCGCGGCAGGAATACCAAAATCCATCGCCATAATGATTGGGAAGTAAATCGGAATGGTCAGCAAGATCATCGCCAAACTGTCCAAGAAACAGCCCATGATCAGGTAAGTAATCAGCATTACGACCAGGATTGTGTAAGGTGACAAACCTGAGTTGGTCAGTACTTCGACACCGATTTCAGGCAATTTAGACAGTGCGATAAAGACACTGAATAAGTCAGCACCCAAGACAATAAAGAAGATCATGGCGGACGATACGGCGGTACGAATTAAGCTCGATAGCAGACCATCCATGCGCATTTTGCCGTGGGTCACCGCCAGAATTGCGGTCAGCACAACACCTACCGACGCCGCTTCAGTTGGGGTGAAGAAGCCGAAGTAAATACCACCTAAAACGATTAAGAAGATGGTCGTAATATGCCACACGTCCTTGGTCGAACGGATCTTTTGTGCCCAGGTAGTTTGCTCACCACGTGGTCCCGTATGTGGGTACATACGCACATAGATAGCGATGGTCAGCATATAACCCGCAGCTGCCAAGAAGCCTGGAATAAAGGCCGCGATAAACATTTTAGAAATGTTTTGCTCGGTCAGTACCGCAAAGATGATCAATACCATAGAAGGTGGGATCAAGATGCCTAAGGTACCACCTGCTGCCAGCGCACCAGCGGCTAGGCTGCCGGAGTATTTCAAGCGACGCATTTCCGGTAGGGCCACTTTACCCATGGTCGAAGCGGTGGCCAGTGATGAACCACAAATGGCACCGAAGGCGGCACAGCCAGCCACTGCGGCCATGGCAATACCACCTTTCTGGCGTCCAACCCAAGTATTACAAGTTCGGAACAGTTCGGTAGTGATACCAGAGCGTGTGGCGAGCTCACCCATTAATAGAAACAGTGGTACAACGGACAGGTCGTAAGTGGAAAATTTGGCCACTGGAGCCGTGCCTAAGTATTCGAGTAGGGCCGGCATACCGCCGATCATCACATAGCCCACAGAGCCACACACCATCATAGATAGGGCAATCGGGATACGAATACTCATGAGGACCAGTAGAATCCCCATCATTAAGAATGCTAATTCAACGTTACTCATCACCTTCTCCCGAATGGCATGTCAGCATGCGATTGATACCACAGAGGGCACAAAGGCTAAAACAGATCACCCCGACAACATAAACCCACCACATTGGTAGTTCGAGAATCATGGTTTGCTCGTAGTAGTCCTTTGACTCGATACCGCTGAGTGTCATGCGGTAGGCAAAGGCAATGGATACAAGCGTGAAAATTAGGTTTCCTAGTTGATCTAAAAGGTAAAGCGTTTTGGGTTGGCAGTTGGCTGTAAACAGGTCAACGATAATGTGCCCCTTTCGCAAATAACATTCAGGTAAGAATAGGAAAACAGACATGGCCAGACCGACTTCGGTCAGCTCATAGTCACCTTCAACAGATTGGCCAAAAAATGTCCTGCCGATGATGCTGGCGACCGTAATGATCGCCAGCGACAGCATGATTAGACCCCCTAAGAGAGCGAAGCTATGCGCGACACGCTTTAATCCACTCTCAACAACATTTACAACGGATAACTTCATGCTTCATCACCGAACAGCTGTTACATTGACTCGTATTTCTTGATCAAGCCTTCTGCTTTCTCAAGTAAACGTTCTGCTTCGTAATCGTCATCGTTCATGTCTTCGACCCACTCGGTACGAACAGGCGCTAGCATTTGCTGCCAAGACTGGTATTCAGCACCTTCGATGAAATCAAAGCTGTTGCCTTGTTTGACTGCGTAGCTGCGAGCGTGCTGCTCGTAGTTGTCGAACAAGTTACCGATGTGACCGGCTAGTGCAACACCTGAGTTATCGTCGATGACTTTTTGCAGGTCGGCTGGTAGGTCGGCGTAGACATCTTTGTTCATGGCAAAGATAAAGAACTGGGTGTAGAGACCACGATCGCCTTTGATTTCAGTATGGTGTTTAACCAACTCATAGATCTTAGTCGGTAGTACTACTTCGTAAGGTAGCGCGGCAACATCCAGTACGCCTTTTGAAATGGCACTGGCCATTTCCGTCACTGGCATAAAGATGGTGTTGGTGTCGAAAACGTTGAAAGCTTCAGACATCACCTTGTTGGGTGCGCGCACTTTCAGTCCATCTAGATCGGCCGCTGTTTTGATCGCTTGCTCACGAGAGTGAAGTGAACCTGGGGCGTGGGTATGCATGGCCAGTAGATGAACGTCCTTCATTTCATCTTGCATTTCCGTTTCGGCGTATTCTTGCAGTGCCATAGACGTGGCTTGTGCCGTGCTTGGCATGAACGGTAGTTCAAATACAGTTGCTTTTGGGAATCGGCCAGGCGTGTAACCGCCAACAGTCCAAGTGATATCAGAGATACCTTTACGAACTTGGTCAAACAATTGTGGTGGTTTTCCGCCAAGTTGCATCGCAGGGTAAAGCTCAATGTCGATACGGCCGTTGGATTCGGCTTCAACTTTCTCTGCCCAAGGCTCTAAGAACTTAGAGTGGGCCATCGACATAGGTGGCAAAAAGTGATGAAGCTTCAATGTGTACTCCGCTTCTGCCATAGCATTGACCGAAAGTACTGCACTAGCCACAAGTGCTAGACCTCTTCGTCCTAGATATTTCATTATTCACCTCACATTGTTTTTTTTATATGTGTCTTTAGGCTTTAGTCACTGACCTGTGTCCATGATCATTACACTTGAGTTGAGCTGGACATCCTTGTCCTAGTGCAGCATCAGTAACCGATAGCATCATGCTTAATTACTGAGCAGTGATTACATTGCTTCGTATTTCTTGATCAAGCTTTCTGCTTTTTCAAGCAAACGTTCAGCTTCGTAATCGTCGTCGTTCATGTCTTCGACCCATTCTGTACGAACTGGGGCAAGCTTGGTTTTCCAAGCTTCGTATTCAGCACCTTCAATGTAGTCAAAGCTGTTACCTTGTTTAACTGCATAGCTGCGAGCGTGCTGCTCATAGTTATCAAATAGGGTGCCGATATGACCTGCTAGCGCGACACCTGAGTTGTCGTCGATGATTTTCTGCAAGTCTGATGGTAAGTCGGCGTAGACGTCTTTGTTCATGGCAAAAATAAAGAACTGAGTGTACAGACCACGATCGCCCTTGATTTCAGTGTGATGTTGAACCAGTTCGTAGATCTTAGTCGGCAACACAACTTCATAAGGTAGCACTGCCACGTCTAGTACTCCTTTGGAAATCGCACTGGCCATTTCGGTGACAGGCATAAAGATGGTGTTGGCACCAAACTCTTTGAAGCCTTGTGACATGATTTTGTTTGGTGCACGCACTTTAAGGCCGTCTAGATCAGCACCCGTTTGGATGGCTTGTTCGCGAGAGTGGAATGAGCCTGGCGCATGGGTGTGCATGGCCAGTAGATGCACATCACGCATTTCATCCTGCATTTCTGTTTCTGCATATTCTTGCAGCGCCATCGATGTGGCTTTAGCAGTGCCTGGCATGAAAGGTAATTCGAATACTGTGGCCTTAGGGAAACGGCCTGGGGTGTATCCGCCGACGGTCCAAGTGATATCTGAGATACCTTTACGAACTTGGTCAAACAGTTGAGGTGGCTTGCCTCCTAGTTGCATAGCTGGGTATAGCTCGATGTCGATACGCCCATTTGACTCAGCTTCAACCTTCTCAGCCCAAGGCTCTAAGAATTTCGAGTGTGCCATCGACATCGGTGGCAGCATGTGGTGTAGCTTGAGCGTGTATTCCGCTTCAGCCATTGCGTTTACCGAAAGTACTGCGCCAGCGATCAGGGCTAGACCTTTACGTCCTAGATGCTTCATTGTCCACCTCACATTGTTTTTTTTATACGTGTTTTTATGGCTTAGATTGCGTCAACAGATATTAGCTGATGACGATTTATACATTTTTTGCACATATTGTTGAGCATTTCAACAATCTGCGTCATAGAATTTTTCCTGTGCCCATCGGAAAAAAAGATAACTCCCTTTCCCTTTTTAGAATAATTAACAATAGAAAGCAAAACTATTTGTAAAAATAATTGTTGTGTAGTACAACAAAAGCACAACTACATTAGGTAGTCCGTTTTTACACACCGGAACAATGCTAAAAATAGAAGGTGAAACATGAGCAAGGTGATTTCTCTAGAGCAGGCTGCAAGCCTGATCAAAGACGGTGATTCGGTTGCATGGTCGACCATTGGTATGTCGTATTTCGCAGAAGCTGTGGCTAGCCAGCTAGAAAAACGCTTCCTAGAAACAGGGCAGCCAAAGAATCTAACATTGATCCACGACTGTGGCTGTGGTGATGGTAAAGATGCGGGGATGTCCCATCTTGCTCATGAAGGTCTTGTGAAGCGATTGATTTCTGGTCACACCGGCCAAGCACCCAAGATGGCGGGCATGGTGGTTGAGGATAAAATCGAAGCCTACCTATTGCCGCAAGGTGTTCTCACCACTATGTGGCGTCAAATCGCCGGTAATAAGCCTGGCGTGATCACTAAAGTGGGCATGGGGACTTACGTTGACCCACTGATCAGTGGTGGCAAAGTGACCTCAAAAGCAACCGACGACTTGGTGAAGCGCATCGATATCGAAGGTGAAGACTGGTTACTGTATAAAAAATTCCCGCTAAACGTCGTGGTGATTCGTGCCACCACAGCGGATGAGCACGGCAACCTTTCTGTTGAAGAAGAGGCGCAGCTTGCTGAGATCCTACCGATGGCGCAAGCGGCGCGTAACCAAGGCGGTATCGTGATCGCGCAGGTGAAGTACCTAGCGGAAGCGAAAACGATCAAGCCAAAAGATGTCAAAGTCCCAGGTGTGCTCGTGGACTACGTGACAGTCGCGCCAGCAGAGCAGCACATGCAGACCATCACCACGGAATATAACCCAAGTCTGGCCGGCAATGCTCGCATTCCTCTTAATGCCATTCCGCCAGTGCCATTTGGTGAGCGTAAGATTATTGCTCGTCGTGCGGCAATGGAGCTTTATGACAACGCTATTGTGAACCTAGGTATCGGTATGCCGGACGGTGTGGCATCGGTGGCCGCCGAAGAAAATGTTGCTAGCCGCTTTATGCTGACCACTGAGCTGGGGACTTACGGTGGTATTCCAGCATCAGGTGGTGACTTTGGTGCGGCGTGGAACGCAGAAGCGATTATCGAACACGAAGCCCAATTCGATTTCTATGATGGTGGCGGTTTGGACATCGCTTTCCTAGGTCTGGCGCAAGCGGATCAGAACGGCAACTTAAACGTCAGTAAGTTTGGTCCTAAAGTGGTGGGGCCGGGTGGCTTTATCAATATTTCGCAAACCGCTAAGAAGGTCGTCTTCTGTGGCACCTTGGTAAATGGCGCCAAGCTATCGTTTGAAGGTGGCAAGGTCGCGGTACTGGAAGAAGGCCGTACCCGTAAGTTTGTTGAGCAAGTGGATCATGTGACCTTCAGTGGTGAATTTGCCCAAGCGAATGATAAGCCAGTGTTCTTTATTACCGAGCGCTGTGTATTGGAGCTGCGCAAAGAAGGCATGGTGTTGACTGAGATCGCACCAGGTCTTGATCTAGAAAAAGACGTATTAAGCATGATGGATTTCAAACCAATCATTGCCGACGATCTAAAAACCATGCCTGAGGCCATTTTCCAACAAGCTTGGGGTGGTCTAGGTGAGTACATGGTTAGTACCGCAAAATAACAATAAGGGTGAGCTAAATGACAATGCAAAATGTAGAGATTCCATACGGTGCTTATTGGAGTACGCCGTTCACTAAATGGCAGGGTTCCTTGCAGTACCTGCATTCGATGAAGTTTGCGGCACACGTAGCGAAACAAGAGTTAGCCAAGCGCTCAATTGATCCAACCGTGTTTGATTCGGGTGTGTTGGGGATGACCATTAACCAGTATCAATCCTTTAACGGTGCCCCTTGGCCTTTATTTGATATTGGTGCGGTGCACACGCCAGGTCACGCGGTGAACCAAGTGTGTGCCACCAGTGCTCGTGGCCTGTTTGCAGCGGCCTCAGAAGTGATGTGTGGTATGGCCAGTGTGTCGCTATTGATGGCGGCTGACCGTTGTTCCAATGGTCCGCACATTGTTTACCCGAACCCACAAGGTATCGGCGGTGCCGGGCAGTCGGAAGACCAAGTGTTTTACAACATGATGAATGACCCAATGGGTGGTCATTCCATGATGCAAACCGGTGAGAACGTGGCCAAGCGTTTCGATATTACCCGTGAAGAATTGGATGCGGTCACGCTGCGTCGTTACGAGCAATACCAAGAAGCGCTAAAAGACGAACAGGCGTTCCAAAAACGCTATATGACGCTGCCGCTTTCTGTGCCAACGGCGAACTTTAAGAAAGAAGCGACGGTACTGACTGGTGATGAAGGGGTGTTCCCGACCACAGCAGAAGGCCTGGCGAAGCTAAAGCCGGTGATGGAAGGGGGCGTGATTACCTTTGGTAACCAGACGCATCCAGCAGATGGTAATGCCGCGATCATCGTTTGTCACAGCGATAAAGCCCAAGAGCTTTCCACGAACAGCTCGATCAAGGTTGAGGTCGTAGGTTTTGGTCAAGCCCGTGATGACTTGGCTTATATGCCAGCAGCGCCAATCGAAGCGGCCAAGCGTGCCTTGCAGATGGCAGGTATTGGTATTGATCAAGTGGCTGCGATTAAGACCCATAACCCGTTTGCGGTGAACGATGTGGCGTTCGCCAAAGCCATGGATATTGATGTGATGCAGATGAACAACTTCGGCTGTTCCTTGATTTGGGGGCACCCACAAGGACCTACTGGTCTGCGTGCAATGATTGAAATGATTGAAGAGTTGGCCATGCGTGGCGGCGGCTACGGTTTATTTACCGGCTGTGCCGCGGGTGATACTGGTATGGCCACTGTGATCCGAGTGTCCGATCGTTAAGTGTTGAAGTCTCCGTTATTAGCCACACCTGAGTGTGGCTTTTTTTTGCGAAAAAGTTAAATAGTTGTGTTTGACATTTGTTTAGTTATACAACTATTATGTTTTCAATTAGTAGAACAACGTATTTAAGGCGCCTCAGCCATAAACATAACAAAAAGAGGTAAGCGAATGACAAGCTATCAGTTCATCGAATTTTCAGTAGATAATGGCATTGGTCACCTTCGACTGAATCGACCTGAAAAAAAGAACGCGATCAACGACTCTCTATGTCTAGAGATCGAGCATGCGTTTATCAACCTTCCTGATGACGTTAACGTTATCGTCTTCTCTGGTGCTGGCCCTGAATTTTGTGCTGGTCTGGATCTAGCAGAACACAAAGCCCGTGAGCCATTTGAAGTGGTAAAACACTCAAACATGTGGCACCGCGTGTTTGGTCATATCCAAAACTCTGGTGTGCCTGTGATTGCCGCAATGCAAGGCGCTGTCATTGGTGGTGGTTTGGAATTGGCAATCTGTGCGCACATCCGTGTCACTGAAAAGAATACCTTCTACCGTTTACCGGAAGGCCGCCATGGCATCTTCGTCGGCGGTGGTGCATCGGTAAGCGTTGCACGTGTGATCGGTACTAGCCGTATGACAGAAATGATGTTGACCGGTCGCGATGTGGATGCCGAAGAAGGCTACCGCATTGGTTTAGGTCATTACGTTGTGGAAAACGGTGCATCCTTGGATAAAGCAATGGAGCTTGCTGCCAGCATCGCGAAAAACTCGAAGTACTCAAACTGGGCGATGACCACTGGTCTGGCGCACATCAGCAATATGGCCGCTGATGACGGTTTGTACACTGAGTCACTTATTTGCGGTATCACGCAAACCAGTGATGAAGTGAAAGCACGTATCGAGTCCTTCCTAAACCGTAAGAAAAACTAAGTCATTCCAGGAGTCCCATCATGCAAGTTCAAGGTCGTCATTTCGTCGTAACAGGTTCAGCTTCCGGCATTGGTGAAGCGGTTGCACGTCGTCTACATGGTTTAGGTGCCAGCATTTCTCTAGCAGACATCAATGAAGAAGGCTTAAAACGTGTCACGGAAAGTCTAGGTGAGCGCGTCCAGTATGCAGTAACAGACATTTCTGATGAAGCGTCTGTGCAAGCTTCATTGGATCAAGCGGTTGCTACCTTTGGTGAAATCAATGGCGTGGTTAACTGTGCCGGTATTCCTGGTGCAGAGCGCGTGGTCGGTCGTGAAGGTCCGCACTCGCTAGCAGGTTTTGAGCGTGCACTACGCATCAACCTACTAGGTACTTTTAACATGATTCGTTTGGCAGCCGATAAAATGCAGCACAACGAACCTCAATCTACCACTGAGCGCGGTGTGATCATTAACACGGCATCGGTGGCAGCGTTTGATGGCCAGATCGGTCAAGCAGCTTACTCCGCATCAAAAGGTGGCGTGACAGCGATGACATTGCCGATTGCTCGTGAACTCGCGCGCTTTGGTATCCGTGTCATGACCATCGCTCCAGGTATCTTCAAAACACCGATGATGGATGTGCTACCAGAAGAGGTGCAGCAGTCACTAGGTGCAGCGGTGCCATTCCCACCACGTTTGGGCGATCCAGATGAATTTGCCATGTTGGCACAACAAATCATTGAGAACTGCATGCTGAACGGTGAAGTCATTCGTCTAGATGGCGCCATCCGTATGGCGGCGAAATAGGAGATCGATGATGAGCTACCAAGCCCCTTACAAAGACATGCAATGGTTGGTTGAGCAAGCGTACCAAACGCAACAATTGGGCAACCTTGAATCCCTGCAAGACTTCGATCTAGATCTTGCTAACGCGATCATTGATGAAGCGAATAAATTTGCCAGTGGCGTACTCGCCCCGTTAAACATGGTGGGGGATGAGGAAGGTTGTAAATTCTCTGATGGCCAAGTGACGACGCCAACGGGTTGGAAAGATGCCTACGCACAATTCCGTGATTCCGGTTGGATCGGTTTAGCACTACCAGAAGAGTTTGGCGGCCAAGGTTTGCCAAAGTACATTGCTCAGCCAGTGAACGAGATGTGGTTGTCGAGCAACCTAGCATTCGTCATGTTCGCGGCGTTGGCGCAAGGTGGCTCTGAAATCCTATTAAAGTTTGCTTCTGATGAACTGAAAGCCCGTTATCTAACGCAAATCGTTACGGGTGAATGGACCGTGGCGATGGCGCTGACTGAGCCGAATGCAGGTTCTGATCTAGGTGCATTGACGACAAAAGCGATTCCACAAGCGGATGGTACTTACCAAATCAAAGGCCAAAAGATCTACATCACCTATGGTGAGCACGACATGGCCGACAATATCGTGCACTTGGTATTAGCACGTACGCCAGATGCCCCAGCAGGCAGTCGCGGTATTTCGTTGTTTGCGGTACCAAAATACCGTGTTAACGAAGACGGTTCTTGCGGTGAGTTCAATGATATCCGTTGTACTGGGATTGAGCACAAAACCGGTCTACACGGTAGCCCAACGTGTTCGATCAGCTACGGCGATAACGATGCTTGTGTCGGTGAATTAATTGGTAACCTAAACCAAGGTCTTATGGCGATGTTCGTACTGATGAACGAAGCTCGCTTAAGCTGTGGTATGCAAGGTGTGGGTCTAAGTGAATTAGCCCTGCAAAAAGCACTGCAATACTCAAAAGAGCGTGTCCAAGGCGCCGGTGCTGATGGTCAACGTGTGGCCATCATTGAACACCCTGATGTGAAACGTATGTTGCTGAACCTGCGCTCGGAAAGCTTTGCGCTACGTTCACTCGGCTATCAAATCGCGGCCTTGATCGATGTCACGGAGCAGTCTGACGACGAAGCGGCCGTAAAAGCCGCGGAAAAACGAATTGCCTTGCTGACACCTATCTTTAAAGGCTTTGCCACCGAGCAAGCGAACGAATTGGCAGGTGATGCAATTCAAGTCTATGGCGGTATGGGTTTCGTTGAAGAAACTGGTATTGCGCAAGTGATGCGTGATGCGCGCATCACAACGATTTATGAAGGCACCACCGGTGTGCAATCGAAAGACTTGGTACACCGTAAGATTCGCATGGACCAAGGTCAGGCGATCAGTGAGCTACTGGCAGCAATGCGTGTCGATATCGCTCAAGCACCAGAAAATGTGGTGAATAAGCGTTTGTCCGCCGCAGTGGACCAGCTAGCGCAAGTATTGGATACCACCGTATTAAGCCCTAATGCAGATCTTGCTCAATTAGATGCGGTGGCGGTGCCATTCTTAAACGCAATGGGGGGCATCTGCTGTGCGTGGCAATTGGCTCGTTTAGCGCTTAAAGCGCAAGAAAGCAAAGCACAAGACGAAGAGTTCTTTGGCAACGTAGAAGCACTAGCGGAATTTTACAGTGCATACAAACTACCGCTGGCTCAAGCCGCTCTAACAACCGTCACACAGGAACAAAATGGAGTAGATGCTTATCAGTTTTAGCGTCTAACACATAAGGTGTATAGCCTTCTTTGAACGAATAAAAATAACAAGTCTCAGGAGTATAAAATGACCAGCGAATTCCATCCAATTAAGGTGGTGAGTCACTCTGTTGCGATCGAGAAACGTGATAATGGTGAGCAAATTGTAAGCTGCGCAACGCCGCTAGCTGAGTACGCTCGTTGCCTAACGGATCGACTTGAATACTGGGCGGAAAAAACACCGGATGCGGTGTTTGTCGCACAGCGCGATGATAATGACGAGTGGGATCGTTACACCTACGCCGAGGCGCTAGTAAAAGTTCGTCAACTAGCCTCTTGGTTACTGGAGCAGCCGGTATCACCAGAGCGCCCAATTGCCTTTTTATCTGGTAACAGCCTAGAGCACTTGATGCTGGCGATGGCGGGTTACTACATCGGTGTACCTCATGCGCCGGTGTCACCTGCTTACTCATTGATTGCCACAGACTACGGCAAACTTAAGCACGTCATTGAGCTGCTAACACCGGGGCTGATCGTGGTCGATAAGTTAGGCCCTTATGAAAAAGCGATTAATGCGGTAGCGGACACAGATGTGCCAGTCGCGGTCATGTACGGTGACACCAAAGCCGAGCTGATTAAGAACCCAACAGTGTCGTTTGCTGAGTTCTGGGATCACGAAGAAAATTCTGCCATCGAAGAGCGCAACGCAGAAGTCACCGGCGATAGCGTGGCTAAGATCCTATTCACATCCGGTACCACAGGCATGCCAAAAGGCGTGATGAACACTCAGCGTATGTTGTGTGCCAACGCGGTGATGATTCGTGACACCATGGCTTTCTTAGCCGAAGAGCCGCCAGTGATGGTGGACTGGCTACCTTGGAACCATACCTTTGGTGGTAACCACAATGTGAGTATTGCTTTATACAACGGTGGTGCTTTCTACCTTGATGACGGCAAACCCACCGAAAACCATTTCCATAAAACGCTGAACAACCTAGCGGAAATTGCTCCGACGGTTTACTTCAACGTGCCGAAGGGCTTTGAGCTGCTGGTGAAAAAGCTTCAGCAAGATGATGAGCTAGCGAAGAAATTCTTCTCTCGTCTGCAGTTTATGTTCTTTGCCGCCGCCGGTATGGCGCAACATATTTGGGACGATATTGATGCCCTGGCGATCAAATACACAGGTAAGAAAATCCCAATGCTGACGGGCCTTGGTGCTACGGAAACGGCGCCGTCTGTCACCTTTGCATCGATTGAAGAGAGTGCTTCTGGGGTGATCGGTAAGCCTGCGCCTGGCGTGACACTTAAGTTGGTGCCAAACGAAGGTAAACTGGAAGCTCGTGTCAAAGCAGTAACGGTTATGCCGGGTTACTGGCGTCAGCCTGAGTTAACTGCCAAAGCGTTTGATGACGAAGGCTACTATTGTCTAGGTGATGCGTTTGCCTATTTGGATGAGAATAACCCAGACCGTGGCTTCCGTTTTGATGGTCGTGTATCAGAAGACTTTAAACTCGACAGTGGTACTTGGGTGAGTGCTGGCACATTGCGTGCGAAATTTATCAGTGCTTGTGCGCCCTTGGTTCAAGACGTGGTGCTTTGTGGCACAAACCGTGCGTACATTACTGGTTTAGTGTTCCCTGATTTCGTGCATTGTCGCAAATTGATTGAAGGCGGTGATGTGTTGACAGAGCAACAGTTGGTTGAGCATCCTGAAGTCAAGGCGGCGTTTGCTGAAAAGCTAAAAGCCTTCGCAGCGCAAGGAACCGGATCATCAACTGTGGTACAACGTATATTGTTGCAACATGAAGCACCAAATTTGAATGCTCATGAAGTAACCGATAAAGGCTCTCTAAACCAACGTAATGTTCAAGCACATCGCGCTGATCAGGTAGAAGAGTTATACCAAGAGCCTAAATCTGTCAGTGTAATTAGCGTTTAATGTTATTGAAGAATGCCAGTATAGCAGCGACTCTTAAATCCTAGCTGGCGTTTATTGTTATAAGAAAAGTATCTTTAGGTGACGATTATGAAAGTATTAGTCGGTGTCAAACGCGTAATAGATTACAACGTTAAAGTACGCGTTAAGTCAGATAACACAGATGTAGATCTAAGCAACACGAAAATGGCGATCAACCCATTTTGTGAAATCGCAGTCGAAGAAGCGATCCGTTTGAAAGAAGCGGGTGTGGCAACAGAAGTTATTGCAGTGAGTGTCGGTACGAGTGCCAGCCAAGAGCAGCTTCGTACGGCGATGGCGCTAGGTGCTGATCGCGCAATTCTAGTTGAGTCCGAAGATGGCGCTGAACCGCTAAATGTTGCTAAAGCGTTTGCCAAGATCATGGAACAAGAAGAAGTAGGTCTCGTCATTCTGGGTAAACAATCGATCGATTCAGACAACAACCAAGTAGGTCAGATGCTCGCGGCGTTAACTAAGCGTCCACAAGGTACCTTTGCTTCTAAGGTTGCAGTTGATGGCAACTCGGTTTCGGTAACACGTGAAATCGATGGTGGTTTGCGTACCGTGAAGCTTGAGCTTCCTGCGATCGTAACCACGGATCTTCGTCTGAACGAGCCGCGCTTTGCGAAACTTCCTGACATTATGAAAGCGAAACGTAAGCCGCTGGAAACGAAAACATTTGCTGACTTGGGTGTGGAGGCGAAACAACACATTCAACTAGATAAGGTGGAAGCACCGGCTGCACGCCAAGGTGGTGTGAAAGTTGGCTCGGTTGATGAGCTTATCCAGAAACTGAAAGACGAAGCGAAGGTGATCTAATGGCTACTTTACTTATTGCAGAACACAACGGAACAGAATTGGCTCCTGCAACGCTAAGTGCTTTGACGGCTGCGCAGCAGATCGGTTCGGATATTACAGTTTTGGTAGCGGGTGCGGAGGCAAAAGCCGCAGCAGATGCCGCAGCCCAGTGCGCTGGCGTCAGCAAAGTCTTGCTAGCGGAAGGTGACAGCCTAGCCCATGACCTAGCGGAAAACCTAAGTGAGCTAGTTCTTTCTCTAGCAGGTGATTACTCGCATGTCGTGGCACCTTCTAATTCAGTGAGCAAAGATGCCATGCCACGTGTGGCTGCGCTGTTAGATGTGGGCCAGCTATCTGATATTACAGCGGTATTAAGCGATGCTCAGTTCCAGCGTCCAATTTACGCTGGTAACGCCATTGCAACCGTGACGTCAAAAGATGCGACTAAGGTTATCACTGTTCGCGCCGCAGCATTTGATAAAGCGGCGGCAACGGGTGGTTCGGCTGCAGTGGAGACTGTTTCTGCACCGGCTGCCAACGCTGCTAGTGCTTGGGTAGCGGATGAGTTGTCTGAATCAGAGCGCCCAGAGCTAACCGCCGCAGAGCGTATCGTATCGGGTGGTCGTGGTGTCGGCAGTGCAGAGAATTTTGCCCTAGTCGAAGCCCTTGCTGATAAGTTAGGTGCAGCAGTCGGTGCTTCTCGTGCCGCGGTCGACTCTGGCTTTGTTGCCAACGATCTACAAGTCGGTCAAACCGGTAAGATCGTCGCACCAAGCTTGTACATGGCGTTTGGTATCTCAGGTGCGATCCAGCATTTGGCCGGTATGAAAGATTCGAAAGTCATTGTTGCTGTTAACAAAGACGAAGAAGCGCCAATCTTCCAAGTAGCGGATTACGGCTTGGTAGGTGATTTGTTTGATGTTCTCCCAGAACTGACTGAAAAACTATAACGATAAAGTAATAAGAGGAGTGCAGTTATGCGTGAATCGATGGAATTTGATGTAGTCATCGTGGGAGCTGGTCCTTCCGGCCTGTCTACTGCCATTCGCTTGAAACAGCTAAATGCTGAGTTGAACGTGTGTGTATTAGAAAAAGGGTCTGAGGTCGGTGCGCATATTCTTTCTGGTGCCGTGCTAGAACCTAGATCG
Organism: Marinomonas aquimarina; assembly: GCF_900089755.1. Classification (GTDB taxonomy): domain Bacteria; phylum Pseudomonadota; class Gammaproteobacteria; order Pseudomonadales; family Marinomonadaceae; genus Marinomonas; species Marinomonas aquimarina. Next base: position 105,488 of record NZ_FLOC01000016.1, read on the forward strand.
CTCAACGAGTTGTTTGAAAACTGGCAGGAACTGGGCGCTCCTTTGAATACGCCCGTTACGAAAGACGAAGTTTACCTACTAAAAGATGGTGAGCTGAGTAAAGAGATACCACATTCTTTGGTACCCAACTCGATGAAGAATGATGGTAACTACATTGTTAGTGTTGGCAATTTATGCCGCTGGTTAGCAGAGCAAGCGGAAGGTCTTGGCGTTGAGATCTTCCCAGGCTTTGCCGCTGCTGAGATTCTGTACCATGAAGACGGTACGGTGAAAGGCGTGGCAACGGGCGACATGGGAGTGTCGGCATCTGGCGAAAAGCTACCAACCTATATGGAAGGTATGGAGCTGCATGCGGCCTACACGGTGTTCTCAGAAGGGTGTCGCGGTCATCTGGGTAAGCAACTGATCGAGAAATTCTCATTAGATAAAGATGCGGATCCACAACACTACGCACTGGGCATTAAAGAGCTTTGGCAAATTGACCCAAGTAAACATCAGCCAGGTTTAGTCGTGCACGGTGCCGGTTGGCCACTAGAAGAGGCGAGTGGTGGTTTCTTCTTATACCATACCGACAATAACCAAGTGGTTGCGGGTCTAATTGTCGATCTTAACTACAAAAACCCTTGGATGAGTCCTTACGAAGAGTTCCAGCGTTTGAAACACCACCCTGTGTTCAAACAATACTTAGAGGGCGGTGAGCGTGTTTCTTACGGTGCTCGCGCGATTACTAAAGGTGGTTGGAATGCATTACCAACCATGACCTTGCCGGGGGCCTTATTAGTCGGTTGTGATGCGGGGACTTTGAACGTAGCCAAGATCAAAGGTACGCACACCGCGATGAAGTCGGGTATGTTGGCGGCAGAAGCGATTAATAAAGTATTAGCCGATGACGCACTATCCATTGGTGACACTTACAGTGAGTTGTTTGACGCCTCATGGTTGAAACAAGAGCTGTACAGCACTCGTAACTTTGCCCCAGCGATGCATAAGTTCGGCACATTCTTCGGTGGTGCTTTTAACTACATCGATCAGAATATCCTTGGCGGCAAAATGCCAATTACTCTACACGATACCTCGTTGGATTACGCGCAGTTGCAAACGATCAACGAAGCCAAGAAAATTGACTACCCTAAACCGGATGGCAAACTAAGCTTCGATCGTCTGTCTTCGGTATTCCTTTCGAATACCAACCATGAAGAAGATCAGCCATGCCATTTGACGCTAGCGGATGACAGCATTCCAACAGGCAGTAACTTGTCTTCGTTTGCTGAACCTGCACAGCGTTACTGCCCAGCAGGTGTCTATGAGATCGTTGAGCAAGAAGCGGGCCCGAAGCTTCAGATTAATGCGCAGAACTGCTTACACTGTAAAACCTGTGACATTAAAGACCCAGCTCAGAACATTACCTGGGTAACACCGGAAGGCACCGGTGGTCCAAACTACCCGAATATGTAATAGAAGCATGACATTGCTTAAAAGCCCGCTACTGATTTCCGTAGCGGGCTTTTTGTTTTTAAGGAGCACGGCTAATTCTTTAACCCCCTCCCGGCCTCCCACTTGGCAAGGGGGAGGAGCTTAGTCTTGTAGCGCTGCCATATTGCTACTTCCTCTCCTTTCTACTGGGGGAAGGGGGGGCTTAGTTTTGTGGGGCTGCGATATTTCATGTTCCCTCCCCTTAGCAAGGGGAGGGTTAGGGTGGGGTTGGAGGTCTAGCAACCTCCGTGATGCTGGATTTAGCATGACTTGTCTATTTATTGATCGATAAATGCTTGATTGTGATCAATAAATAATCAATTCTGCGTTTTTCTCTTATAAAATCGATGTTTTTTAAAATTAATTCAAAAAGTGCTTGCGCTGAAAATCCTGATGCGTATTATACGCCTCCACTGACACGGCAGACCACAACGGACTGCGAAGCGAACTGGAAACAGCAAGCAACAGTGTCAACGCTCTTTAAAATAGATAATCAGATAATTTGTGTGGGCGCTCGCTGGAGACTTCTCAAAAACTTTGAAGTCTTAAGCAAGTGACCATGTCAATTCGCTTTACGTTCTTTAATCTTAGGGT
>NZ_FLOC01000017.1 GCF_900089755.1 Marinomonas aquimarina
GGAATGAAGTTCATCGATACTAAGTAAGAGCTGTTGAATAGACACAAAAAAATCCGATTAAGAATGCTTAATCGGATTTTCTGGGGCTATTCAATTAAATTCAATCCTTAAGTGAACAGCATTAGCCATTAGGCTCCTTTTTCCGTTAATACGCTATCGATAAAGTGGCGTAGTAGATTAGCGGCGTTGGTAAAGCTGTTATTGTTAGGGATAACAAAGTCAGCCTTGTGGCGTATTTCGATGGTTTTCAAGGAGGCCTGACGCACATGACGCATATAGCGGCTGGTTACTTCGTTAACATTGCGGCCGCGCTCGGCGATATCGCGCTTAAGACGACGCACAACAGCAATGTCCATATCCGTATCCACAAACAGTAGATAGTCGACGGCATCGCGAATGGCAGGCTCTTGAAACATCATGTGCCCCTCGACGAGCACGACTTTTGATGGTTCTAGGTTACGGTAACCAACGCGTTTGTGTTGCGAGTGATCGTACACGGGGATTTCATTGGGCTGCTGCTGATTTTTACAGTTGTGGATGGCCAAGGAGATGCTTTCTAGGTCTAAGGCATTCAGGTCATCAAAATTGTACACATCCGTGTCGATGTTACCGCAGCCTTTGTAGAAACTGTCCTGACAGATGACAGTGAGCTTATTTCCTAAGCCTTCTGCTAATAAAGAGCACAGGCGGCTTTTACCGCTACCAGAAATACCGGTGATGCCGATTACGAGTGCCATGAGCTACCTCAAGAGAAAATGAACTTGCATTACAGAATGGAATAATTAGGCTCTAATTGTACCAGAGAAGTGTTAGAATCGCTTCCTGACTTAATGGTTAAAACTGCGAAGAAAAGAGATCATGTGGAGTATCCGTCCTAGGTTAAGAACAGTATTGGTGAGCGCATGCCTGGTGACCAGTGCGGTGTGTGCTGCTGAAGAAGAGACGGCCGCGCCAGCAACGCCTGTTTATTCAAAAGGAGCTGAGTTGTTTGGCATCCCTTTTAATGATTTGTCCAAGGCCGAGTTTGAGATGCATCTCTCGAAAATGGGCTTGGAGCCTTACCCTTCCTATCGTCAAGGGGTGGCCAATTACAGTTTGGGCGCTTCCGGTATTTTAGGGATTAAAGAGCTGACGGTCGCCTATAACCAATATAATTATGTTGAGCGAGCCACCATGTCTGGGGTGGTTGAGGATCCTGAGCTGCGTGCCAAGCTTGGCTCGGTATTAGAAAAAAATACGGTCCCCCTTCCGTTGGTTTTGTGCGTGATGGCTATGGCCGGGCACGTTGGATGCTGACCGACGGTACCGAGATCGAGCTGCATAACACGACTTTTGATGTGTCGGTGATTTATTCGGATCGACAGCCCAAGCGGGTGGCACCCTCGGGCCGTATCGACGTGGAAGCGCTTCTTAAACGTAATCAGTGATAGTGATGTATAGATGGACCTGATACTCAATTTTAATATGGATATGGCGCTTAAACTGCGTCCCTATCTACAAGATATTTCCCTTGCCTTGGTGGCCACCATGCTCGTGATCTTTGGGGATCATGTGAATCGTACGCTCAAACGCACGGTATCGAATTGGGTGTTTATCGCCCGCATTGGCGCCTTTGTTCTGATGTGTACGTTTGGCTATGGCCTGCTCACTTTATGGGGGCAGCCGTTGGTGTATTGGTTGCTGACACACCTTGAGCCCGCCCTGCGTCCTGCGGCCATCCTCTTTAGCTTCTGTTTGCTCGGTGTTTTGGCTGAGCGAAAGCGTTATTTATAAAAAAATTTAAGAAAGTTTCCTTCTTTTTATGTATGGAAATTACGTAAATTTATTAGATTTTGGCCTCTATTTTTGGTCTAAATCGCCTAATGTTGTTATTTAATGACATACTTCTGATAGTTACGTTGTTTTCATAAAAAAACGCCCTAAAGCCCCGTTTTTAATGGTTTTTTGTTGCCTTGTTACAATTTGATGTTAGTTCTGTGAATGGGTAGACTGCGCCCAAATATTGATGCGAAACGTTTGTTTTTCTCGGGGGCAGATAAATGGCAAACACTTGGTTAGAAACGGTTTCTAAAGTTGAATCAATGATTCCACTTTTGGGCAAGTTAGGTCGCGAACAGTCAGTGAAAGTTCAGCTAGCTGGACAAACTCTGATGTCTGATTCAGTTACTGGTTTGGTAGCATTGTTCGACCAATATCCAGCTGTAGATCTAGCGCGTGTGTATCAAGTGTTAGAGCAATTGATCGCAAACAAAACTTCCAACGCTGTCGTTGAACTTGAAGAAGCACTTTCTGATGCAGACCTTGCATCGATTGAAAGCTTTGCGCAAGCGGGTTCAGCAACACCAGTTGTCCTATACGGTTTCGGTCGTATCGGTCGTCTGCTGACACGTCGTATGTGCACTCTAGGCCACACGACTCCAGGTATGAACTTAGCAGCAATCGTAGTGCGTAAAGCATCTGACAAAGACTTAGCGAAGCGTGCTAGCTTGCTTAAGTTTGACTCAGTACACGGCACTTACGAAGGCGTAGTGAAAGCAGATGAGGAAAACTCTCAGCTAATCATTAACGGCCAGCCTGTTAAAGTGATCTACGCGTCTGATCCAAGCGAAGTAGATTACACTGCTTACGGCATCGACAACGCTCTTCTAGTTGACAACACTGGTCGCTGGCGTGACCACGATGGACTAAGTGTTCATCTAGCGCGTCCTGGTATCGACCGTGTGGTGCTAACAGCACCTGGCAAAGAAATGAAAAACATCGTCTTCGGTGTGAACGATTCTGACATCGAATCAAGCGATCAGATTCTATCTGCTGCGTCTTGTACGACTAACGCGATCACTCCGATCCTTTCTGTTTTAGAAGAGAAATACGGTATCGAGTCTGGTCACGTTGAAACCGTTCACGCTTACACCAACGACCAAAACCTAATCGACAACGTTCACAAAGGTGATCGTCGTGGTCGTGCGGCAGCGATGAACATGGTGATGACAGAAACAGGTGCTGCAAAAGCCGTTTCTAAAGCGATTCCTTCTCTAGAAGGCAAGCTAAGCGGCAGTGCGATCCGTGTTCCTGTGATCAACGTTTCGATTGCAGTGCTAAGCTTGAACCTAAAAGCAGCAACCTCTGTTGAAGAAATTAACGAAGTACTGAAAAACGCTTCTGCAAGCGCAGCCTTGACTGGCCAAATCGGCTTCAGCGCTGAAGCTGACGCAGTAAGCTCAGACTTCATCGGTAGTGAGCAAGCGGGTGTGCTTGATTCACTGTCTACTAAAGTACGTGGTAACCAAGCGACACTATACGTTTGGTACGACAACGAATACGGCTACAGCTGCCAGGTTGTGCGTCTAATGGAAAAGTTAGCACAAATGGCTTTGGTTGATAGCAATGCTGTAGAAACTGCAGCAGCGTAATATGACCGGACACATTTAAGCATGTGTGTTAGTTCGGCGACCCTCGGGTCGCCGTTTTTTTTGCCTAAAGAAAAGTGTGCCAGCAAGGGTTCAGTCGCGACCTAAAATTAGGGCAAAAAAAATCGGGCCAGAGGCCCGATAGAAAATTAACTAGCAGTTTGTGATGAATGGCGCTCACCAACATCACAATCTAATACATGGCTGTGGGGGCATGTATTAGAAAAGGCATCAACATCATAAAAATGCCGAAGTTTGGAAGCAGTACTACCAAAACATGTGCTCCATTTTAGTCATTGCTTCAGATTCCACAAACGATATAAACTGAGTTTTTGGATTAGCTGAACTAATGCAAGAGTGCCCATGAATAAAGCCTCATTACCGTTTCTTCATACCTTTGTGGTGGCGGCAAAGCACCTTAGTTTTACCAAGGCTGCGCATGAACTGTTTCTGACGCAAGGTGCTGTAAGCCAACAAATACGCTTGCTTGAGCAGCGCTTAGGTTTTTCTCTGTTTGTACGCTATCACCGTAGTTTAGAGCTGACGCCAATGGGTGCTCGGCTGGCGCTACATTTGCGTCATATGTTCGCTGACCTAGATGGGCTTATTGAAGAGCTGCGTGAAGAGCGAGACTCCACCATCATTACGCTCTCGGTGATGCCATCCTTTGCCACGCGTTGGTTGATGCCGAGGCTGGGGCGCTTGCAGGAGCGTCATCCAGGTTTGCAGTTGCGCATTCAAGCCAATGATCGAGAAGTGAACTTTACCCGTGACCGTATTGATGCGGCCATCGTGCACAGTCATTTGCATTCGGGCAGTGCTTACACAGTGCCGTTATTAGTGGATCATGTCTTCCCGGTTTGCAGCCCCGCATTTGCTGAGCAAAATACCTTACAAACCCCGGCGGATCTGGTGCATGTGCCTTTGATTAATGATGATTCCGAATGGCGCTTTTTTAGCCCCTATGCAGCATGGGAAGCCTGGTTAGCCAAGGCGCAAGTCAAAGGTGTACGTCCTAGTCGAGCGATGAGTTTTAACCGCGGTGATCTGGCGGTGCAGGCGGCGTTATCGGGACAAGGGGTCGCGCTCGGTCGAACTCCTTTGGTGATGGACGATATTCGTGAAGGTCGTTTGCTAAAGCCTTTTGAGCAAGTGTATGACAATGGCCATGTGTACTTGTTTGCTTGCCCCAATGAGTATCGTGACCGTGAGCCGATTCAACAGGTACTCAATTGGTTGCAAGACGAATGTCGCCGCTACATGGATGAGGTTGCGCAGTAGCGATTAATGATCGGTTAAGAGCTTAATCGATAGGGCGATACACATGACGATTACCATGGGGCGGATCAAGGTGCTGCCACGGCTGATGACTAGGCGTGAACCAATTTGTGCCCCGAACCATTGTCCCAGCCCCATGACGATGCCGATGCCCCATAGTACATGGCCTGTAAAACTGAACAAAATCAGCGAGGACAGGTTGCTGGTGGCATTGAGAATTTTGGTGTGGGCAGTGGCGGCAATGACGGAATAGCCCATCAAACAAATAAACGCAGTGGAGAAAAAGGCGCCGGTACCGGGGCCGATCAAGCCATCGTAAAAGCCAATGCTAAAGCCGGCTAGCAAGGCAAACTGGGTCATGCTGATACGCACAAATTTGGCAATCACTGGCTGAATCTTCGGTAGCACATAGAAGAAAATGGCGACACCGATTAACACAGCAGGAATCATTTTAATCAGCAGGCTACTATCAAGGTACGACACCAAGGTGGTGCCCAACAAACTGCCCAGTGCGGTCATGGCAATCGGAATGCGCATATCGCTTAAAGAGACCTGCTTGGTTTTCACGAAGTGATAGGAGGCAGATAAGGTGCCGGCACAGCCTTGCAGTTTGTTGGTGGCCAGAGCCTCGACTGGCGACACGCCTGCCGCAATCAGGGCCGGTACTGTGATGAGTCCGCCACCACCGGCAATTGCGTCAATCAATCCAGCGACAAAAGCGATCAGAAATAGGCAGGCGACCATCCACAGGGAGATATCCGAAAACCACTCCAATTGAGCCTCCTTGGCGAAAAAAGTATTAGCATCTGTGGCGCATCTTACAGTATGTTTACATTACTAAGCTAGCAGCCCTATGGAGAGGCCCTGTGTTACGTATTGCTACGCAGGCTTGCTTGAGGTTCACGAGGTATCTGGCTAACTTATGGAACTGGTATTGGTTATTTTTGAAGGATTGAATGGATGACTAAACAATACGCAGAAGTGCATCAAGATGACTTTATGAAGTTTGGTGGTGAGCGTCCTAGCTACCTTGATATTGAAGATGCTCTGTTGGCGCTGGGTGGACACGGTGTGTCTGGCAATAACTTTAAAAAAGAAGCCTTGAAGATGGCGGGTTGGACCGGTGGCGCCTTGACCACTTATGCACAGCGTCCAGTCGTGGCGGCGAATGCTTTTAATAAAATTCGTGAAGGGCTAGGTCAAGCGTCGAATGCGGATGAGTTGAAAAGCTTTTTGCAGAGTTAACTGGCGGATAAGAGCAACAATGTATAAGCGGGCTTATACATTGTTTTGCTGCATTACTTCATTTCGGCGTCAGCAATCTCGCGGATGCCATATTCTTCATCAAGAATCTTACCGATGATGTTGTCCCCTGCTAGGTGATGGGCGTATTGCATGTGTAGGCAGCGGATCTGATCCCAGTTTTTGATACCACCAATGCCAAGCTCTTCAAATAGGTGGGTAAAACCTTTCTCTTCGATGATCTGCTTGTGCTCATCGCTCATGGCGTCCCAACGGCGGCGCACATAATCTTCATGGGACTTGTGGTACGCCGCACGCAATTCTTCATCGTCACGAATACGTTGTTCCAGTTCTTTTACCACGCCTTGGCTTTCGATGCGTGCTAATGCTTTGTCGATCGCGCTGCTGGAGAGCCAGTACAGAGTCGGGAAAGGTTGGTCAAATACCCAAGTTTCCATTTCCAGTACTTGAGGCACGCCATTGGGTGAGTAATGTGCAACGCTGCGAATGCCGCTAGGAGTGCGGCCTAATTGCTGAGTAATGATGTCAATATCAGCTTGAGATAGGGTATTAGTCATTAGGGATTTTAACGTGTGAAAGCTGGGAAGCTAGCGGCGAACTGATTGATCCATTCCGCTGCGGCTTCGTTATAGTTTAAGCGCCGGCCTTGATGCTTAGCTTGTCGTCGATAGTGCTCTATTTGTGAGAGCTGCTCAATCATTCGCACACAATAGCAGTCGTCGCTATTGGGGAACTCAATGGCGATGCGGTATTCCTCTTGCTCTTTATCACACCAAGCAATACGTCCCGTCACACAAAAATGCGGGTCGATTTCCTGTAATGTGATACGCACACAAGTGCCTGCCTGATAAGACAGCGGCGCCAAGTAGGTAATCCCCACAAAGCCGAGCCGATCAGTGCCAACAGTTGGTAAAGACTGGTCCTCGACAATCGTAATGTCTAAGGGTAAGTCTTTAGGATGTGCAACAAATTCCATCGCAACAAGCCAGTTTTCGTTCAATTAATCAGTCTATCGGCCGGACAGCCAGATGGTTTAAGAAGAAAGCGAATTGTACGCTTTTTACTCTGACTGTACAGACGAAATTTAGGATAAATTTCAGTCAACGCATAACTTTTTGGAGATCAAATATAACAAACTGAATATTTCACTTCCCAGTGTCTTGCCCATGCCGTTAAAGCGCCTTGAAAACCCTATTTCAGCCACGCTTATGCACGCTATCTTAGGTGTCTAACACCTTTTCAATATGCATAAACCGGTCCAATCAACCATGCTCTATGTGAAATAGTTTTGTAATGAAATGTTAAAAACGTAACAGCAGGTACTTGCAGGCTGGATAAATAACAGGCAGTATTTTTATTTAAATGACTATTTAATTAAAATCCTTTGCCAAGTGATGGTGACAGTAAGCTTGTTTGAAGGGGGGGAGGGATCGATGTCGTTATCCGTTGTGCAGCGAGTATTAATGGGCTTTGTGGTGCTGTTGCTGCTCTTATTTGTGGTGGCTGGGGCCGGGGTCGGCGGTTTGAATTCCGTTCAGGAGCGTATCGAAACCGTGACTGGGGAGATTGCGGCCATTTCTGATGCCAGTATGGATGTTAGCGACACCCTCGCGCAGACCAGTAGTGCCGCGCTGCAGTATCTGGTGGCGTCCTCTGATAGCATGCTGGACGATGCGTTGAGCCAGTATCAGTCGGGCCAGGAGCGTTTTCACGCCAGTGCTGCCGCCTTGAAAGCGCAAGCAGCGGAGGCCCCCGAGGTATTGGCGACCGTGAGTGCCATTGAAGAGCAGTCCGAAGCCTTTTTTAGTTTGGCGGACAATGCTATTGCCGATCACAATCGAATGGTGCAGTTGGAACGCGGCATGGCCGATAAAAAGCTCGATCTGAAAGATGAGTTGAGCTACGCCATTGACGACTTGGATGCCATTGTTGGCTACCCAGACACGGACGAACAGGCGTTTGCGGCGGGCTTAGCGAAAACCCAAATGGAAAGCTTACAGTTGTTGGTTGGGGATTATTTCGATTCGACCACGGTGTCGGCCTTGACCAGTATCCGTCAGGAGATGGGGAAAGCCTTTGCCCCTGTGGACAAGGTGATCGGCAAACTGGGTGACGAGATGATCACCGAGAACATCAATAAAATCCGCACGGCAACCGAGTCTGAAACGGGGGTTGTCAGTGAGGTATTGCTCTACAATCAAATCCAAGTGGCGTCAGAACAAGCGGCAGCGGCGCTTTTACAAAGCTTGGCGGCGATGAACGCGCAACAAGATACCTTAGAGGCGCAAGTGGCGGCGTTACGTGAACACGCCAAAGTCAATGCCTTAGAAAGCTCCAATAATGCGAAAAACATTTCCTACCTTGTGGTGGCCATTTCCGTGGTGATTGCCATCTTGATCGCCTATTGGGTGAGCCTCAGCATTCGCAAACCGTTAGCCAAAATCTTAAAAGTGTTGGATCAAATCGCCAACGGCGACCTGACTCAGCGAGTCAATGTGTCCAGCAAAGACGAATTTGGCCAGTTGTCTTATTGGGTCAATTCGCTGGTGCAAAAGCTGGGAGATGTCATTAAGCAGATCGATGACGCATCCCATCAGGTTGTGTCTTCCGCAGATACTGTTTATCAGTCAACCTCAAACACCCAATCGATGATGCGAGAGCAAAATGATCGCACGACCTCCGTGGCGACGGCGATGGATGAAATGTCTGCGACCGTGCGCGAAGTAGCACAGCATTCGGAGGTGACTTTAGAGAAGGTGCAAGAGGTAGATCACAGTGCCGAAGTCAGCTTGCAACGTATGAATACTAACATTGCCCAAGTACAGCAATTGGTAACGCAGCTGGAATCCTCGGCGGAAGTGGTGAAGCAGGTGGAGCAATATTCACAGAACATTGGCTCCATTCTAGAAGTGATCCAAGAGATTGCTGAACAGACCAATCTACTCGCGTTGAATGCGGCCATTGAAGCGGCGCGCGCCGGCGAGCAAGGGCGTGGCTTTGCGGTGGTGGCCGATGAAGTGCGTACCTTGGCAAACCGCACGCATACCTCGACCGAAGAAATTCAACGGGTGATTAATGAGCTGCAAGGGGGCGTGAAAGCGACGGTAGGCACGATGGCGCAAAGTTGTCAGCACGCCCGTGACAGCATGGCAGAGGCGCAGGGGGTTGGCGACGTTTTAACCGACTTACGTGCTTTTATCGTGGAAATTCGTGATCTTAGTATGCAAATTGCCACATCCGCTGAGCAGCAATCCAATGTCGCACAAGACATCAATCGTAGTGTGCATGAGATTTCCCATAGCTCAGAAGGGGCGATGGACGAAGCCATGGCCAGTCAAACCAATTGCCAGCATATGAATGAGTTGGCACAACAGCAGCGCGCCTTAGTGGGGCAGTTCAAAATCGCTTAGCGTCGCCGTTCTCCTAGTTTCGCGTTATGATGCAGATAAGCGACCTAAAAGGAGAACCAGCATGAGTGTACAGATGGGAGACATGTTGCCCTACGGCAACTTCCTAGTGATGGGGCAAGATGGCCCAGAGTCAGTCGATGTGACCAGTTTTTTCGCCAACAAAACGGTACTCATGTTTGCTGTGCCGGGGGCTTTTACACCGACTTGCAGCGCGCGACATTTGCCAGGCTATGTGAGCAACTATCAGGCTTTTAAAGACAAAGGCGTGGATGATGTGGTGTGCTTGTCGGTGAATGATGTGTTTGTCATGGATGCTTGGGGAAAAGCGCACCATGCAGATAGCATCGTTATGGCAGCGGATAACCTCGCCCAGTTCACTCAGGCGCTAGGGCTAGAGATTGATATTGCCACGGCACAGATGGGACTACGCAGTCGACGCTATGCCATGTTGGTAGAGAATGGTGTGATTCAACACTTATGGCTCGAAGAGCCGGGTGAGTTTGGCATCAGTTCTGCGGAGCAGGTGTTAAGCCAATTATGATCTAAGAAAAGCCGCTAACGCGGCTTTTTTGTGTTTTCGGCGCAATATAGGATTCATGGAAATTTGCTTGCAATTTTATTTTCTAGGATCAATATAGGTTATAAGACAAGCACATAGAAAAAGGAGGGCGATCATGATGTTAGAAGATCGCGTGGATGCGCTGGTATCACCCAAAGGCGCATTAGAAATGTTGTCACAGGAAGAAATCGCACGCATGTCAGAAGACAGCGGCGATTTGCATGAACTATTTCGTCGTTGTGCATTGGCCATCTTAAACTGTGGCAGTGATTCCGATGACCCCGCCGAAGTGATGGCGGCTTTTAAAGATTTTGAAATTCGTATTATTCAACAAGAGCGCGGTGTAAAGCTTGAGCTGACCAACGCACCGAGCAGTGCTTTTGTTGACGGCAAGATGATCAGCAGTGTGCGTGAGATGTTGTTTAGCGTATTGCGTGACATCATCTTTACCTACCATGAATACAATTTCGCACGAGGCATGAACGATGCCTCTTCAGACAAAATCACTAATGTCGTGTTTGAACTGCTGCGTAACGCCAATGTGTTTCGTCGAATTCAAACGCCGGATATGGTGGTGTGTTGGGGTGGTCACTCCATTGCCCGCCATGAGTACGATTACACTAAGCATGTCGGCCATGAACTGGGCTTGCGTGAACTGAATATCTGTACCGGTTGTGGTCCGGGAGCAATGAAAGGCCCGATGAAAGGGGCGGCCATTGCCCATGCTAAACAACGTATCCAGAATGGTATTTATCTGGGCTTAACCGAGCCTGGCATTATCGCCGCAGAGTCTCCTAATCCAATCGTTAATCAGCTGGTCATCATGCCAGACATTGAAAAACGTCTGGAAGCGTTTGCACGCACCGGTCACGGTATTGTGGTATTCCCTGGTGGCGCGGGCACGGCCGAAGAGATCCTCTATATTTTAGGGATTTTATTGCACCCGAAAAATGACGGTATGCCGTTCCCCTTGGTGTTTTCAGGGCCGAAAGAAAGTGCTCCTTATTTTGAGCAAATTCACGAGTTCATTGGCTCAGTGTTAGGGCCAGAGGCGCAAGCCAAGTACCAGATCATCATTGATGATGGGGTAGAAGTGGCACGTGTGATGAAGGCCGGCATGGAAGAGGTGCGTTTGTACCGTAAGGCGCACCAAGATGCCTTCTATTACAACTGGAAGTTACATATTCCAGATGAGTTTCAGCGCACTTTTGAACCGACCCATGAGAACATTGCTGAGTTGAATTTGTTCTTTGGTCAAGAAACACATCTGTTGGCTGCTGACCTGCGTCGCGCTTTCTCTGCCATTGTGGCCGGTAATGTGAAGCCGCAAGGTGTGGCCAGCATTAAAGAACGTGGCCCATTTGAAATCCACGGTGATAAAGCGTTGATGAAGAAACTAGACGCCTTGTTAGAAGCCTTTGTGAAGCAGCAGCGTATGAAGCTACCTGGCACAGAATATGTGCCTTGTTATAAAGTCATTACAGACTGATAGCTTAGTTTGAGCATCAAAAATGCCGCATTAAATGCGGCATTTTTTTGGACGCTACTTCAGAACTGTTACTTATCAGGCATGTCATTGAGTGCGTTGGCTTGATTCTGAATTAACAGCTGGTGAATAAAACCAAGCTTTTCGCGTACTTTAGGGACGATGACAAATGGGTACAGATCCGGCTGTCCCATGCTGCGGTTAAGGTTATTAGCCGCAAACGTCAGTGGTAAATATTGATTGAGCAGCTCATCAAAGTTCAGATGTTGATAAGGGTCGAGCGTAATCTTAGTGGCTAAGGATGAATGTGTGCCATGCACTGGTTGAATTTGAATACCAAATTCGTAGGCGGTTTCAAGCGTATCCAGTATATGAAAATAGTGTGCCCATGTTTCCGCCCAGTCTTCCCACGGATGCGAAGACGCATAGCTGCTGACAAAGTTCTCCTGCCAATTCGCTAGAGGTGTTGCATAGTGTTTTTCTAGTGCTTCACCATAGTCTGCTCGCTCATCACCAAACATCTGGCGATAACTTTTTAAGATTGGAGTGTTCTCTGCAATCAGGTGATCCCAATAGTAATGACCCACTTCATGGCGTAAATGTCCGATCAAGGTCCGGTAAGGCTCATTCATATCCTTGCGCATTTGTTCGCGATCGACGCTGTCAGCTTCAGCGGCATTGATTGTCACTTGACCTAGTGCGTGCCCTGTTGTTGTTTGCGCTCCGTCTGGTACAACGTTTTCCTCTGAAATAAAGTCAAAGGATAGGCCTTCTTCAGGAGCATCTTTTTTGCTGACAACCGGTAAATTTAAGCGTAGAAGAGAATACACTAAGCGATGCTTAGCGGATTCTAGCTCCTGCCATGCTTGTTGTTGCTCGTAATTTTGTAAGTTAGGGATATGGCGGTTTAAATCACAGGCTTCGCAGAGTTCACCTGGCTCTTTCACCATCCAATTACAGACATTGTGTTGTTTGTTTTGGCAGTAATGCCAGACACTATTGGAATCATCCGCTAAAGCGTTAAAGCCACTTTCTAAAGGCGTAAGAGCGCTTAATGTCATCAGCTCAGGTAAAAAGCCAAGTTCTGACTGGCAGTTTTCACATAAGTTATTTTCAAATAAAAGCGGTTGCGAGCATTGTTGGCAATTAAAAAGTTTCATTCAGAGTATTACCTGTCATAAGCCCGAAGGCTGCTTTTAATGAAAGAATGCGTCAGCTAAGCTGACTCATTGGCTATGATATCTGCATGGGCCAAGATTAATTGACCTGAAATACTGGCTGGGTTGGGGATATTGGGTAAATCATCGTAATCCCACCAGCCGGCTTCGGCGATCTCATCGGGCGCAGGGCACAGTTCGCCGCTGTCATATTCGGCAAAGTAGCCGACCATTAATTGATGTGGGAACGACCAAGGCTGGCTGCCACGGTATTCAAGGTTTTTAATGTGTACGCCAACCTCTTCAAATACCTCCCGCTGTACTGCTTGTTCGAGCGTTTCGCCTGCCTCGACAAAGCCTGCGATATTGCTGTAGCGTCCCTCTGGCATAATAAAGGAACGTGCTAATAGCAGTTGTTTGCCCTTTCTGACTGAGACAATGATGCAAGGAGAAATACGAGGATAGTGGCGCGTGTTGCAATGCTGGCACAGCTTGGCGTGTTCTTTATCGTGCTTTTGCGTCATTGGGTTACCGCAGCGGCCACAGAATTGGTGATCCGCATCCCAAGTGGCTAGCTGATGCGCTCTACTGAGGACGCCAAAGTAGGTCTCGTCGGTGCTAAACAACATATCGCGTAGTCCGACTTCTTCAAAGCCTTTAGGCGAGTGAGGGAAGTAACACACGAACAGGTCCTGTCCTTCGAATTGGCCGACGAACACACTGCGCATTTGCGCCGTGGGGTGAAAGTCGGACAGGGTAAATAAGAACTGCTGCTGCAGTGTTAGGACTTTTTGTTTTGCAAGTAAAATGTAGCGCGCATTGCTGTGTGGTGACGGATGCGCGTTGGTGCCGATTTCTAGCATAACAGTCTCGTTCTACAGATGATTCTATAACGCTACTCCGAGCGTGTCGTACACGCAACCGTATGGCGATGAATCCTAAATCAATCAATGGCTTGCCAATCCAATATGACCTTGCCCGATTCCCCTGATAACATGGCGTCAAAGCCTTTTTGGAAATCATGAATGTCAAAGTGGTGCGTTATAATAGGGCTGATGTTCAGTCCAGACTGGAGCATGGCGATCATTTTGTACCAGGTTTCGTACATTTCCCGTCCATAGATACCTTTAATAGTCAGCCCTTTGAAAATGATCTGGTTCCAATCGACGGCGATGTCTTGGCTCGGGATGCCAAGTAAAGCCACTTTACCGCCGTGACTCATGTGGCGGATCATGCTTTTAAGAGCTTTATCGTTGCCAGACATTTCTAAACCGACCGAAAAGCCCTCGTTTAACTGGAGCTCTTCGATGACCTGATGAAGGGATTCCCGTTGCGTGTTTACAACACGGGTGGCGCCTAATGATTTGGCCAGTTGTAGGCGGTAGTCATTGATATCAGAAATGACCACATTGCGGGCGCCAACATGTTTAGCAATCGCAGCAGCCATGGCGCCAATGGGGCCAGCCCCAGTAATTAAAACATCTTCTCCCACTAGGTCGTAGGTCAGGGCCGTATGGGTAGCATTGCCCAGCGGGTCTAAAATAGCGGCGAGATCGTCACTAATGTTGTCGGGTAACTTGACCACATTGCAGGCGGGAATCACTAAGTATTCAGCAAAGGCTCCAGGGCGGTTGACGCCAACCCCTTGAGTGTCTTTGCAGTAATGGCGTTTACCGGCGCGACAATTACGGCAATGGCCGCAGGTAATGTGTCCCTCTCCAGACACGCGATCGCCTACTTTTATGTTGCTGACCTCGACACCCACTTCGGTGACAGTACCGACGAACTCATGACCTACCGACATGTTCAGTGGTACGGTGCTTTGCGCCCACTCATCCCAGTTGTAAATATGCACATCGGTACCACAAATGGCGGTCTTGCGGATTTTTATCAGCACGTCATTGTGCCCACAGCTGGGGCGTTGTGTTCGGGTTAGCCAAATTCCTTGATCAGCTGTGTGTTTTAAAAGTGTCTTCATGTGCAGTTCCTTACAGCATGTTTAACTGCCTGCCGACTTTATAAAAAGCCGCAATGGCGTGATCGAGCTCGACCGGTGTCAGAACCGCCGACATTTGTGTGCGAATCCGAGCTTCGCCCATGGGGACGACGGGGTAGGAGAAGCCTACCACCAATACGCCTTCTTCTAATAGGGCATTGGCCATGCGCTGAGCTAGGTTGGCGTCATGCACCATAATGGGAATGATCGGGTGTTGCCCGAGAATCAATTCAAAGCCTAACTCTGTCATGCGAGCTCTAAAGTAATCAGCATTTTGTTGCAATTGATGACGCAAGCCAGAACGCTGCTGTAAAAGTTTTAAAATGCTCAGGCTGGTGGCGACGATCACCGGGGCTAGGCTGTTGGAGAACAGGTAAGGGCGAGAGCGTTGGCGTAACCAATCGATGATAGGTTGCGCAGCACAAATGTAGCCACCCGAAGCCCCACCTAACGCTTTGCCAAGCGTGCCACTGATAATGTCCACGCGTCCCATGACCTGGCAATGTTCCATCGTGCCTTTACCATGTTCCCCTAATACGCCCACCGCATGGGAGTCATCGACCATGACTAGGGCTTGGTATTGCTCAGCGAGATCGCAGATAGTGGGCAGGTTGGCGATGGTGCCATCCATTGAAAAGACCCCGTCGGTGACGATGAGTATGTTATTGCTGTGTTGTTGGCGAGCCTGCTTTAAACAATCTTCTAGGGCCTGCATATCATTGTTAGCGTAGCGCAGGCGCTTGGCTTTACTGAGGCGAATGCCATCAATAATGCTGGCATGGTTGAGACTGTCGCTGATGATGGTGTCCTGTTCGTTCATTAAGGTTTCAAACAGTCCACCGTTGGCGTCGAAACAGGAGGAGTAGAGGATGCAGTCTTCCATGCCTAAGAAATCGCTAAGCGCTTGCTCAAGCTGGCGATGAATGGTTTGTGTACCACAAATAAAGCGCACGGATGCCATGCCATAACCAAACTGATCCAACGCTTGGTGGGCGGCGGCAATGACTTGTGGATCATTGGCGAGCCCTAAATAGTTGTTAGCGCATAAGTTGATGAGTTTGGCATGCTGGGAGATGGCCACTTGGCTGGCTTGTGGAGTCAACAGCGCTTGCTCGGTTTTATACAGCCCCTGAGTCTGCAGCTCACTGAGTTGGCGATTAAGTTGTGCTAGAAGGCTTTGAGATAGCATATCGTTCCACCTTGGTTTTTCTTATTAGTATAGTTGGCCTTTTCCGTGCGCTGCTATTTTGCTTGGCTGTCACCTACTGATCGTTTCACGTACAATGCCAGCAAAAATTTACAGCTAAGGTTCCTCATGTCATTACCTAAAACTCTGGCCGCGGGCGCATTCCTTTGTGGAAGCGCACTCGCGCTAGCGCAAGATTATTTACCGATTCTGCAATATCACCATGTTGATGCAAACACGCCGCGCGCAACATCGGTTGCGCCAGATGAATTTCGTGAGCACATGGACTATTTAAAGAGTGCTGGCTTTCAAGTGGTGGATCTCCCCCAGGCGTTAACGGCTATAAAAGCGGGGGAACCGTTACCGGAGAAGGCAGTGGCGATCACCTTTGATGATGCCTATCGCAATATTTATGAAAATGGCTTTCCGGTGCTAAAAGAACATGGCTTTCCTTTTACTGTCTTCATTAATACTGGGCCGATTGAAAAAGGGCATAGTAGCTTTTTAACGTGGGCGCAGATGCAGGAGATGGAACAGTCGGGGGGCGTGTTTGCTAACCATACTGTCAGTCACCCTTATATGCTGCGCTTAAAAGACGGTGAGACGCATGAGCAATGGCGAGCTCGTATGGCGCATGAAGTGAATGCGGTGGAGCAGCTACTGAATGACAAGCTCGGTCATTCGCCAAAAATGCTGGCCTATCCCTACGGTGAATCGAACGCTGAGATCCGTGAGCAATTAGCAGAGCAAGGTATGATTGCTTTCGGGCAACAGTCCGGAGTGGTGGATCAGCATTCTGACTTCACCAACTTGCCGCGTTTTCCGGCGGCAGGCCATTACGCCAACTTGTCATCACTCAAGGTAAAGCTCAATGCCAAGCCAATGCCTTTGCTTTCGTTTGAGGATCAAGGGGAGTTTGCCAGCCATCAACCTGTGTCGATGACGCTGAACTTTCAAGGTGGCAATTATCGATTAAAGGACTTGGCTTGTTATGTAGCAGGGCAGGGCAAGGCCAAATTGGAGTGGCTGGAGGCGAATCAAGTAAAGGTTCAAGCAGAACAAGCATTTCCAGTGGGGCGAGGGCGCATAAATTGTACGATGCCTGATCAATCTGGACGCCACTATTATTGGTTTTCCAATGTTTGGATTCATGCGAGCGCCGATCAGGCATATGTTACGGAAAAAATTAAAAAAAATTAAAAAAAGTGTTGCACTGAAATTTAGAATCCGTAATATACACCTCGCTCGCAACGGAGGGGTGGCAGAGCGGTTGAATGCACCGGTCTTGAAAACCGGCGAAGGTTAATAGCCTTCCGAGAGTTCGAATCTCTCCTCCTCCGCCATTTCCTTTTAGGATCTGGTCTGAAGCGAGTTAAAAATTAGTTGTTCCCTGATAGCTCAGTTGGTAGAGCAAACGACTGTTAATCGTTAGGTCACTGGTTCGAGTCCAGTTCAGGGAGCCAATTCGGAGTATAGCGCAGTCTGGTAGCGCGCCTGCTTTGGGAGCAGGATGTCGGGGGTTCGAATCCCTCTACTCCGACCACTAATTTTAAATCAATGGTAATGGTGGGCGTAGCTCAGTTGGTAGAGCTATGGATTGTGATTCCATCGGTCGTGGGTTCGAGCCCCATCGTCCACCCCATTGCCATACATAGTTGGGTCGTTAGCTCAGTTGGTAGAGCAGTTGACTTTTAATCAATTGGTCACTGGTTCGAATCCAGTACGACCCACCAACTATGATAGTGTACAGGAATTATGTTTCTGTATTCTGACAATTCCCTGATAGCTCAGTTGGTAGAGCAAACGACTGTTAATCGTTAGGTCACTGGTTCGAGTCCAGTTCAGGGAGCCAATTCGGAGTATAGCGCAGTCTGGTAGCGCGCCTGCTTTGGGAGCAGGATGTCGGGGGTTCGAATCCCTCTACTCCGACCAGTCAGATAGTGAAAATTCAAATGTGCGGGTCGTTAGCTCAGTTGGTAGAGCAGTTGACTTTTAATCAATTGGTCACTGGTTCGAATCCAGTACGACCCACCACTTTGATATACGGAGGGGTGGCAGAGCGGTTGAATGCACCGGTCTTGAAAACCGGCGAAGGTTAATAGCCTTCCGAGAGTTCGAATCTCTCCTCCTCCGCCATTTCACCTGCCATGTGCGGGTTTTATTGTTCCCTGATAGCTCAGTTGGTAGAGCAAACGACTGTTAATCGTTAGGTCACTGGTTCGAGTCCAGTTCAGGGAGCCATTCTAATGCTTTTTATGGTGGGCGTAGCTCAGTTGGTAGAGCTATGGATTGTGATTCCATCGGTCGTGGGTTCGAGCCCCATCGTCCACCCCATTAGCATCATATCTTAGCGTTACAACTTCACTTCTAGTGTTGCATCAATGGGTCGTTAGCTCAGTTGGTAGAGCAGTTGACTTTTAATCAATTGGTCACTGGTTCGAATCCAGTACGACCCACCATTTCGATGTGCTTTTTTCTTTTTTAGTTTCTTCTTCTCATTGTTTTAAAGCGCTTTTTTGTCTTTATCCTATTCTGCGTTCTGCGTTCTGCGTTCTGCGTTCTGCGTTCTGCGTTCTGCGTTCTGCGTTCTGCGTTCTGCGTTCTGCGTTCTGCGTTCTGCGTTCTGCGTTCGGCGTTCGGGGTGCGTGGTTCTGCGTTCGTGGTTCTTCGTTCTGAGTGCGTGCTTGTGGTGGCTGGGGTGGTCGTTGTGTGTGCTTGGTGTGGTGGTCGGACGGCGGGGTTGGCGGTGTCGTAGAGAGATGTTGTGCTGATCTCGGCTTACGGCTTACGGCTTACGTGCAGCTGGGTAATTGAGTGGTTATGATAAAGATGTAGGTTTGATATTTCTGCAAGGTAAAGCTTGCTGGCGATTCTTGGCCAGGTATTGATAAAGGAAAGGAAGAAATAGGTGTTTCTAAGAAGAAATATAAGAAAAGAAAAGTGGTGGAGGGAGGTGGATTCGAACCACCGAAACTTTCGTGGCAGATTTACAATCTGCTCCCTTTGGCCACTCGGGAACCCCTCCACAGCAGCGGGAGATATACTACTTTTGGTGGCTTTCTTTGTAAAGGGTTTTGGCGCTAATGTTTGAAAAAATAAACGTATATCACGTTGATTTAAATAGAGAAGTTATTGGTATCAAGAGATTGGTTTGCTTTGAGTGTCTCTGGTTGAGGCAGAAATAAATCAGGAGAAAAAATAAATAAGAAGAGAAAAGAGAAATGGTGGAGGGAGGTGGATTCGAACCACCGAAACTTTCGTGGCAGATTTACAATCTGCTCCCTTTGGCCACTCGGGAACCCCTCCACAGCAGCGAGGCGTATATTACTGATCGCCCCGCTCCTTGTAAAGCACTTTTTCTATTTTTTATTAAGAAGTTGCGCTAATTTTGCCTGCATGCGTTCTTCGGCAGACAAATTATCAAATTGTGAGTCTTGTTTAGGCTGAGCCTTGTCTTTGTTTGCTGGACGAGACTGGCCTTTTGCCTTGTTAGACTGTGGCTTGTTACCTTGTGGACGCTTGCCTTTGTTGCTCTTAGGCATTGGCTTTTTGTTTTCCACGGGCTTCTTCGCATTCGGAAGTGCTGGCTCATCGCTTACCGCGTTGCCTTCTAGGTCGATACGTGGCTGACCTGACAGTAGGCATTTTTTGTAGCGATCAGAGCGAGTGTAAGCAGCCATGGCACGCTTTTGTTTGCTGGCGTTGAATTCTTCATCTAGCACCATGTCTTTGTCGATGCCGACCTTCAATGGACGAGGATTATTCCAGTCAAATGCTTTTGGGTAACGCTCTTCTAATAACTTGATTAGGCGGCGGTTGTTCTTTTGGTTTTTCTGACGACGCTTCTCCTCGGCACTGAGTGCTGCTGTTTCAGGAGTGTCGCTTTGTGCAGTTGCTTGGGTTTGCTCAACTTCAGTCGCAGCAGTCTCTTGGATGTCAGCGGTGGTCGTTGTTTGTTGTTCAGTAGTCATAGGAGAGTCTTTAGTTTCTTTAAGGTCTTCAGTTGGTTGATCTTCAAAAGCATGGTGAAGAAGGTCAAAGTGAAAATGGTTTTGGGCTTCGTGTCCGGCGTTGCTGTCGGCGGCTGCCGGTTCGAAAAGGTCTTGGCTGTCGTCGATGTCAGGTTGGGCTGGTTCTAATAGATCCAGGCTGTCTTCGATGTACAGCTGAAGTTGTTCTTCGGTCGAACGCTTTTGGCTCATGGAAGAGAGTAAATCCAGCGAAGCATCGCTAGGCTTGCTGTCTTGTGTCGAGCTTGAGCTTTCGCGTAGACGAGTGATTTCCTGTTGTGCTTGCTTAAGCTGCACAACAAGATCCTCGATACGCTCCTCTAGAGCTTTGATTAAGCGATCCATAGGTTAGTTTCCTGCGTCGGCTAGCCAAAGGGGAACACGAGGTGTTCCGGTACGACCAACCATTTCATTGAGTTGCTTTGAGGTCGGCAGAACAACATCTGCTGGGGCATGGCTTTCTACCCAGAGATAAACGTTAACCAAAGCGATACTAATGATTAAGAGTGCAAACAGCTTCATAGCAATTAGAAAGTTAGGCCTGCGCCAAGGGTTGCGTGTCTGTCGTAGGCGGTATCGTTGCTGTTATAGACCTTCATAAAAAGATCTAAGCGCGTATTGTCACTGATACCAATGCGAAAGCCAATTTCTGGAAAGAAGGCGACATTATCTAGGACGTTAGCGCCTAAACCAACATAGCTCCACACTGGTGCAATGCCATTGACATAGAAAAGAGGCTCTGGCGTATAAAAGCGGCTACCCAGCTGGGCGGCCGTTTCAAAACTGTCACGCAAGATAAAGGTAAAGCCGCCATACACAGATAGGCTGCGCGGGTAAGTGTACTCCATCGTGGCATTGATCATGCTGGCGGTGTTGCTGGTCGCGGTCGATGGCGTACTGTAAACGTGTTCGTAGCTAACAAGTGGAGAAAATTGTCCAGCGGCAAATGCGCTGGTGGCCCCTGCAAGCAGTGCCGCTGTAACAAATTTTTTCATGTGCTTAATCCAGTTGGTTAAGTTTGCTTAGCATTTGGTTCAAGCTGTTTTCCCAGTTGCTGCTTTGTTCAGCTTGTTGTGTCAGTTTCGCTTGGGCTTCATCACGTTCTTCTGAAAGCTCGTAATTTTGCATTTCCAGCTCAGAGATACGCTGACGTAAAGTAGAGATCTCTTCTACGGCTGCATTGATGCGTTGTTCTAGGTGATGTAATAGTTCGTTGTTCATGGTACTTCTAATCCTGATCCTGTAGGTTGTGCGCTGATTTTATAAATTTACCAAGCGATCACAACATCTTGTTGCTGTACGTTTAAAATTCGCGCTTCCACCGCTAATTCACCGATCGCAAAATTCGGCTGCACTTGCGTAATAGTAACATTGATGTTGGCATTATTAAGCTGTGTTTGCGCATTCTGTAATTGGTCAAATATCTCATAGCGACGGAAAACTTGAAACTGGTCGCCTTTTTTAATGCCCGCTAATGCGCCGGCATTTAGGTAGATACGGTTGCCTTCGGTGCGAAAGATGTTCGCGACAAAAGGTTGGCAGTTTAAATCATCGCTGCTGTCTAGTGACATAGCGGTTAAAGCTTGTGCCACGACTTTACCGTAGTGCAGGCCCCAAAACTGTGCTGACCCAAAACCTACCTTGTTGTTATCTTTGGTGTTCCATTTGCCTGTCTCATCGTAACGATGTTGGAAGATTAACGCACCACTAAAACCATCATAAATGTATAAATCCAACACAAATTTACGCTGATCGTCTTCTTTGTTGGCCCAGCTCAGCAGAGAGTTGAGTGGTGTCTTCTGATTTGGGTGCTTGGGGTAGACTTCACCGATGTCGCGAATCACACCGCTGACCACGTATTGTACACCAAGCTCTTCGCCAATGCGGGCGACATCGGTGAGCGAACCATCGTTGTTGGCAGAGGTTGGTGCGTTAATTAAATCGGGGTAAACGCTTAAGTGAGTAGCGGCGAGTGCGCGCAGATAGCCCTGTTGATTCATGGCGTCGACTAGGCTTTTTGGCAGCTCGCGGCCAATGTTATGCAAGGCCCCCAAGGTGGCTTGCTGTGGTGTTTGCAGGGCGAAACCGGTCACGCCGACGGATTTTCGATAAGTATTGCTGGTGCCGTTATCACACATCCCTTCGGTTTCGATGTCCGCTTCGATCGTTAAGCTTAGGATGTCATCAAAAATCTGTTCGGAGAGAATTTTGACATCACTGGCTTGCCCCGCTGATTGCACTCGCGTGTTTGAATGCAGGGTGCCGTTGTTGAGGGTATCGCTGGAGCGTACCGAAGCACTGGCTTGTAAGCTGGCTTGTTTGATGGCCTGCTGCGTGGCGCGATAGCGGGCGTCATTAATGTCTTGGTTGTAAATGATGGCTTGGCCATCGGCACGGATGATCTGTCCGTGCGCACTAAAACAAAGCAGTATAAGGAGGGGCGTGATAAGCGCTTTCATTACTGAACACTATAAAAGGTTGAAGGTTGCTTCTTAGGGGTGGACGTCGTACTGCTGGAGCGTTTGATCAGTTGGCAATTTGGGTTTGAGCGAATGGCTTCCGGAGAGCCAGCACATTGGCGGAAGTTTTCTTGCAACGCCAGTTCAACCACGGTTTCAAAGGTGCCATCTTCTAGCTCCCGTTGCGAAATGACTTTCGCACCGACCAAATACGCATTGACGTAGGTGCGCAGGTCGTCGTGCTGCGCCATCATATTGCTTAACGAGCTGCTGCCATCCAAACTGATGCCGTAAACTCGTTCTGATAAGTTGCGGTAAGCGTCCAGCTTTGAGCCACGTAAAGACATCAAGCGTGCTTGGGCTTTGGATAAGGCTTTATTGGTAACAGGAGCAGAGTAGCCAGTGGCGTTGACAATAATCGGGTCGCGCGGCTGAGCCTCGATGATTTCATAACTTTGCGTCGCGTTGTTCATGCCTAGGTTGTTGCTACTGGTCTGGCTGCTCATGCCATTCACGCAAGGGGACGTTGAATTGCACACAGGTGACGTGGGCTGTGTGACCACACACCCAGTTAACACTGTCGAAAAACATGCCAAAGCAAGTAAGCGACCTTTAAGACTCATTGAAGCTTCTCCATTTTTACAGCCCATTCGGGGTGTCCAACCTAGTTTCAACTCTATTAGACGGGATAATTACAATCTTGTCCCATAGTGTACGGTGTTTGCTACCCAATCTTGAAGTAAATTTGCGCAAAGTTAAGCGGAATTTAAGGTTTTTTACCATTTTGCGGCGCTGTCATGGCAAAGCCGAGTGTTACGCCGGATGGTCAAATAATGATCTGTGTCTATACTTAGGGGGATACAGTGCGGGAGGTAGCGTATGATAAATGTTCTTGAACTTAGCTTGTTAAGCCAAGCTCATAATCTACCAGCCTCATTAGCGGAACGTTTGCGTTTTGAAGTCGAGCAAACTCTGAAAGGGTTGTATGCTGATGAGTCCTTGGTAGAGCGTATTGACGATCTCTTTTTGCCCTTTGCAAGATGGGTCAGTGAGTACAAAAAACCGAAGCATGCGCCCTTAATTTTAGGGTTAGGTGGCCCTCAGGGCTGTGGTAAAACCACGTTCTGTTCGGTGGTCAGCCATATTCTTGCCAAAGGTTTTGACCTGAATGCCATTGTTGTCAGCTTAGATGACTTGTATATGCAGCGTTCTGATCGTTTGCATTACGCGCAAAAGGTGCACCCATTGTTCGCCACCCGAGGGGTGCCAGGCACCCATGACATCCCGCTGGCGTTGAATATCTTTGATCGTCTAAAACACTTACAGGCCGGTGAGGTCATGTATGTCCCCACCTTTGATAAATCTCTGGATGATCGAAAACCTGTGCACCGTTGGCAGGAGGTCGCAGGCCCAGTAGATGTGATTTTCTTTGAGGGCTGGTGCGTCGGTGCGCAGCCGATGGCCCATGAGCATTTGATGGACCCCATCAATGTACTGGAAAAAGATAAAGACCAAGATGGCAGCTGGCGCTTGGCAGTGAATGACCATCTAGAAAACGATTACCGCAAGCTGTTTAATCTGATTGATGTGCGCATGTGGATGCAGCCACCGAGTTTTGATGTGGTGTATGACTGGCGTAACAAACAAGAGCGGGTGCTCGAGGCACACTTACACGATATCCACGGTGGGGTGTTGGATACCTTGGATATTAAAGTGATGTCACCCGAAACCTTGAAGGGCTTTATGCAGTATTTTGAGCGCATCACTCGGCATATGATTTGTTCTATGTTGCAGCAGGCGGATGTGCAATTTGTGTTGGATGCTAATCAGAAGGTGCTGGAAACAAAGTTGCCAGTGTCCCACTAAGCGGCGCAGCAAATGCTTGAAAATATGATAGGCTATCGAGTAAATCGATAGCCTATTTTTTTGGAGAGTACGGTGTCTGAAGCACTTGAATACATTACAGTCGACACAGCGGAGAATCCCACTCATGCGGTGATTTGGTTACATGGCTTAGGGGCGGATTGTCACGATTTTGAGGGCTTAGTACCGCAGCTTGGCCTCGCCAATAAAGCCGTTCGTTTTGTCTTTCCTAATGCGCCGATTCGCCCGGTGACGGTGAATGGCGGCATGCAGATGCGCGCCTGGTACGACATTTTAGAAATGTCCTTGGACCGTAAGGTGGATATGGACAATATTCACGAATCGACGGCGCAAATCGAAGCCATTATCGAGTCCTTACAAGAGCAGGGGATCGCTAGTGAGCGGACCGTGATGGCGGGCTTCTCCCAAGGTGGTGTGATCGCCTACCAAGTGGCGTTGTTTGGTCAATACCCGTTAGCAGGCGTGATGGCGTTATCGACTTACCTAGCGGACTCAGAAAGTGTGCCGCTGGCAGCAGAGTCGATCAATCGTCATGTCCCGATTTTGATTCACCATGGTTCATTTGATCCGGTTGTGGCGCCAACGCTCGCTGGACGTGCCCGTGCGCGCCTAGATGAGCAAGGGTTTAGCACTGAGTATCAGGTGTATGATATGCCCCACTCTGTGTGTCCTGAGCAAGTGGGCGACATTGCCCGTTGGTTAGCGCAGCGCATCGTATAGGAGGATTAAGCATGGATGATGCATCGGTAAATGAATGGCTGGGCTATGCCAAAAGCTGGGCCACGCACGCGGGGGCGATGATTGTCGACGCCCGTGAACAAGCGAACTTCTCAGAACAGTATAAATCCGGTCATGAGCTGGTCACGTCAACGGACTTAGTGATCGATGCCTATCTGTGTCGTCAGATCAAGCAGACTTTTCCGGAACATTTGATTCTCTCGGAAGAGTCGTCGCCGGATCTGGAGTTGGCGAACAACAGCGAGATACCGGTGTGGGTGATTGACCCGATTGATGGCACCATCAACTTTGCCCAAGGTTTGCTGCATGTGGCGGTCTCGATCGCGGTCTACTATCGAGGTGAGCGTTGGGTTGGCGTGGTGCATGCGCCGTTTCTCGGCGAAACTTATTTCGCCATCAAAGGCCAAGGTGCTTGGCTAAACGGCGAAGCCTTGAAAGTCAGTGGCCGTTCGGAGCTGCGCAATGCGATTGTGGCCACTGGTTTCCCGTATAACAAAGACAGTTTGCCGGATTTGCTCACCTTGCTCAGTCGCGTGCTGGAAAACTGCCAAGACATTCGTCGTAATGGTTCAGCGGCATTAGACCTGTGTGCAGTGGCGCGTGGTCAAATGGATGCTTATTATGAATCGGTCAAACCTTGGGACATGGCGGCAGGCGCCTTGATTGCTGTGGAGGCGGGGGCCAAAGTCGGTCACTTTGCTGAATCGCAACAGAGTTGGCCGACGCTGATAAACGGTGATTATTTGATCGCAGCGACTCCTGATGTGTATCAGGGTTTATTAGATATTTTGCAAGTGGCTAAAAAGTAATCTGATCTGCGTCAGCGGTAGAGATCCGTCTGCGGCCTACTCTAGCAATGCAACATATTGCTGATTAGGAGGTTGTTATGTTCTCGGACGGTGTTGTTATCGCTAGTGTGGTGGTTATTGGTCTGTGTGCTGTGTTTATGGTTTGGTTTGGCATCATTGCCTACCGTCACATTATGCAGGACAAAAAATGAAAACTTAGGGCATCGTACTTGGTACGACGCCCTAAATCCCTTCTTTTGCTGATCGTTTCCTGAAGCCTGTGTAGAATAGGTGTATTGCTTGAGATTATTTCAGGAGACTTATGTCTATCAGCGTCTTTGTATCCGTTCTCGCCGTTTGCTTGATTGTCATCGGCGTATCTATCTATTTCATCGTTAAACAGTTAAAGCTGAATCGTCAGCGTGCGGAGCGTATTCAAGCGGGTGAACAGCGCCTGAAAGAAGAACGCGCCAAACGCATCGAGAGCATTCAGGTGATCATGCAGGCGATTGAGCAGGACGAAAAGCTGTCTTGGACGGAAGCCTCAATCCGTGTCAAGAATCTGCTCGATCAGTTGAGTGTGGATCTGTCAGAGCATGAGCATGTGCAAGCCATCTATGCGATTGAAGCGGGCACGCAGCACATTCCAACCCATGACCAATGGAATGAGTTGCCTTTGCAAGCACGCCGTAAATTTCGCGATGAAATGGAAGCCTTAGAAGCCAAGCACATTGAGCAATTACGCCAGGCAAAAACCTATTTACTAGCATTCAAGTTTGAGTAAGGTATGGCACAAGTCCTGCTTGCAATACTGATAAGCTTTGTTTTGTTTGTGTCGATCTTGGTATTTTTTATCAAGCACAAGCAGCGTATGCCTTATTACCAGATTGACCAAGCAGGCTGTGTGCAGCTACTCAGGCAGGCTGTGGATGGGGAGTTATTGGAGCGAGACTGGCATGTATTTATCGGAATAAGTGTACGATATGATGCTGAAATAGAGCAGTTGCGCTTGCAGTGTATTGTGATTGATGAAAATCATGTTATAAATTCTGTCACTAAAAAAGGGCAGAATTATGTCGTTTTCTCCAAGCAAGGATTGTCTGAGTTACAAGCTTTGCTTGAGGAGTGGCAACACAAAGTGGACTATTTGGCCTAAATATTTAACAGAGTGGGAATACCTATGGATGAATTAGAGAAGTTGTTGGATGAAGGAAGTCAGTGGCTACCTTGGTTAACGGAGAAAGGGGTGTCGATTCTTGCTGGCATCGTTATTTTCTTTATCGGTAAAATGATCGCTAGGCGTGTTTCCGATTGGGTCGAAAACCGTATGCTGAAATCCAATGTGGATAAAGCGGTGGCGGGATTCGCATCAAGCATTCTGTATGCTTTGATGTTTGCTGGTGTGGTGTTGATGGCACTGGGGCAAATCGGTGTTGAAACCACTTCCTTTATCGCTATTTTGGGTGCCGCGGGTTTAGCGGTAGGTTTGGCGCTGCAAGGTTCCCTATCGAACTTCGCGTCAGGTGTCTTGATTATTTTATTGCGCCCATTCCGTGCTGGAGACTTCGTTGATGCAGGTGGTCACATGGGGACAGTGGAGCGCATTGAGTTGTTCCATACACACATGAAGACCCCAGATAATCGTGTCATCATCATGCCGAACTCGGACATTATGAACAGCGCGATTGTGAACTATTCACGTGAGGCAACCCGTCGTTTAGACCTAATGGTGGGTATTAGCTACGATTCAGACATCAAGAAAGCGCGTGACTTATTGGAAGATATTTTGGCCAGCGATGAGCGAGTGCTGAAAGATCCAGAGCCTGCTATTTGGGTATTTGAACTGGCAGACAGTTCGGTGAACTTCGCGGTGCGCCCTTGGGTGAAAGCGGACGATTACTGGGCATTACGCTCCGACCTGCTTGAGCGAGTAAAATACACGTTCGACGAAAATGGCGTTGGCATTCCATTCCCACAAATGGATGTGCATTTGTCAAAAGAAGACTAACCTTAGTTAGGGTTATCTAATGGCGCCACGAGTGATCGTGGCGCCATTTTTATTTTTAGAAGACATAAGTTGTTGTTAAACGGTTTCTGTAGAGAGGTTATATGAGCAGATATCGCCCACCTGGAGCTCCCAAGGGTGCCTACATTACCAAAGAAGGGGCTGACAAATTGTTGGCCGAGCTTAAGTATCTGTGGAAGGTGAAGCGCCCAGAAGTCACTCAAACTGTCAGTGACGCGGCAAAGCTTGGCGATCGCTCTGAGAACGCTGAGTACATCTATGGCAAGAAGCAATTGCGTGAAATCGACCGTCGTGTGCGCTACCTCGAAAAACGCTTAGATCAGTGTACTGTAGTAGATCGCGTGCCACTGGATCGCTCTACAGTGTTCTTTGGGGCCTGGGTGACATTAGAAGACGACGACGGTCATCAAGAGCGTTTTCGCATTGTTGGGCCGGATGAGATTGACCATCACGACGCCTACATCAGTATGGATTCTCCGGTAGCGAAGGCACTGCTCAAGCGTAGCGAAGGCGATGAGGTGGTGTTGCGTCGTGCTGACGGAGAGCGAACCTTCTTTATCGAGTTAATTGAATATGTGGATCCTGTGTGACCATGATTCGCTATGGTATGGCCCAGTGGCAGCATCCTGCGTGGGTGGACTATCTTTATCCACGTTCCGAAGCGACAGGGGCGCGTTTAGGGCACTACGCTAAGTTTTTTAGCAGTGTTGAGGTTGGTAGTACCTTTTATACCGATGTGGCGCCCGAGCAAATCGAGCGCTGGGCATCTCAGGTGCATGATGACTTTCGTTTTTCCTTTAAAGTGCCACGGACTATTTCGCATCAATTTGCAGAATTAAGCGAAGCGGAATGTCAGCAAGCGTGGCAAGCTTTTCAAGCCTTATTAAAGCCGATTGAGCATTTGCTGGGACCGACTATGTTGCAGTTCCCGGCAACGGTTGAGCCCCGTCATCTGCCGATCATTAGCAAACTTTGCCAAAATTGGCAGTTAAAGGCACCTTTGAGTGTGGAAGTGCGCAGCTTGGATTTCTTTGATAAAGGCGAGCATGAGGGGGCTTTTCTACGCATGCTGTCAAACACTGAGTGCGATAAGGTGGTGATGGACTCGCGCCCAGTATTTTCCACTGAGGCTTATTGCGAGAGCTTGATCGACGCACAGCGTAAAAAACCTCGCGTGCCTTGTCATGCCGTGGCTACTGCAATGCATCCTGTGGTGCGCTTTATTGGTCACCCTGAGCTTGAGCGCAATCACTCCTGGCTGGATCAATGGGCTGCAAAGCTGGTTCAATGGTTACAAGAAGGGCGTGCGCCGACGGTGTTTGTCCATTCATCGGATAATATCGCTGCGCCAACATTGGCTGCTTGGTTGGATGAGAAACTACAGCAGCAGATGCCTGAGTATGTGCCTCAGGTACATTTGCCGGTGCAGCATGAACAAATAGGCCTGTTATAGAGGTAAAGGAGTAGACGATGTATTCATTGGTGTTTTACGTCCCTGAGACGCATCTAGAGTCAGTGAAAGAGGCGGTGTTTGCCGCAGGGGCGGGACGTATTGGCGAGTATGAGGCTTGCTGCTGGCAAGTTAAAGGTCATGGACAGTTTCGCCCGTCGGCCGCGGCCAACCCGTTTATCGGTGAAGCGGGCAAGCTTGAGCAGGTAGAAGAGTATCGCGTGGAAATGGTGCTGTTGAGCGAGCTAAAAGAGGCGGTGGTCAGTGCTCTGAAACACAGCCACCCCTATGAAGAGGTGGCCTATCATCTTATTCAGGTCGAGTGCTGATCAGAATGCTGTCTTCGTGAAAGCCATAGTCGCCGCTTTTGTGATCGGCCACGAAGAACTCTAAGGATTTTCGTACGCTGCTAAAGGCCATCTCATCCCATGGGATATCAGAGAGCTCAAACAGTTCCACTTCCGAACTCTCGGTGGTGGGGTGAAAGTCAGGCTGCTTTAGCTCGGCGATGTAGAACAGGTGAACCTGGTTTACATGGGGAATGCTGACCATTGAAAACGGCTGCTTGATGGTGACTTCTGAGCCACTTTCTTCCAAGGTTTCGCGTAATGCCCCTTCGACAGTGGTTTCACCGTTCTCCATAAAGCCTGCGGGTAACGTCCAGTAACCGAAGCGTGGCTCAATGTTGCGCTTACACAATAGGACTTTGCCTTGATACAAAGGAATGGTGCCAGTGACCATGAGAGGGTTGTCGTAATCAATGAAGCTACAGTTCGGACAGACCGCGCGCTCGCGGTTATCGCCATCTGGAATTTCCATGTTCACTTGGTGACCGCACTTTGGACAAAATCTCATAAGGTTACCTGCTAGCGTTTGTGTTCTAAGCGCGCATATTTGACAACTTTGTCTTCGATCTCTTGGATCTCAATCATATAGTTGTCGACCCACAGACTGATTGGATGCTCAGGAATGAACTCAAGTGTCTCAATAATCAGACCGTTTAGGGTTTTTGGCCCATCCGTTGGTAGGTGCCAGCTTAGCGCTTTGTTGATGTCGCGAATATGGGTGGTGCCTTCGATGCGGAAAGAGCCATCTTCTAGGATGCTGATTTCCTCTTCCTCATCTTCCTGTGGCGGCGTGAACTCTCCGACAATCTCTTCTAGGATGTCTTCCAATGCCGCAATACCTTGAACGTCACCGTATTCATCCACCACGATACCCATTTGTTGGTGATCTTTCTGGAAGTTTAGCAACACAGTGTTGATTGAGGTGCTTTCCGGAATAAAGTAAGGCTCCAGAGTGGCTTTTAGTAGGGCCGCTTTAGTGGGGTTTGGCTCGCGTAAGAATTGCGCCGCATGGCGCGCATGCAAGATACCGATAACCTTATTGATCTCGCCGTTATAGACCGGCATACGCGTGTGACGTGATTGACAGATTTGCTCAATGATTTCTTCAATCGAGTCTTCGATATCAATGCCGATGACTTCGTTACGAGGCACCATAATGTCTTCGACCGAGACTTTTTCAAGGTCGAGGATCGATAGCAGCATTTCTTGGTGGGCTGGAGGGATCAAGCCGCTAGCTTCATTGACCACGGTACGTAGTTCTTCAGAACCAAGCGTATCGTGGTTGCCGTGGATGTGTTTAATGCCAAATAGGCGCATTAGGCCATTCGACATGGTGTTCACGATCACGACCAATGGGTATAGCGCTTTTAATAGTACCGTTAGCACCCAAGACGCCGGGAAGGCAATTTTCTCTGGGTGGATCGTGGCCATTGTTTTAGGTGTCACTTCGGCGAAGATTAGGATGATTAGAGTCAGCGCACCGGTAGCGATGGCGACCCCGGCATCACCCCAAATACGTACCGCGATAATGGTCGCGATCGCCGATGCTAAGATGTTAACGAAGTTGTTACCAATTAGGATAACGCCAATCAAACGATCTGGGCGCTCCAGTAGTTTGCTGGCTTTTTTAGCCGAGCGATGCCCGCTTTTAACCAAATGCTTGAGTCGATATTTGTTCATCGACAGCATGCTGGTTTCTGAGCTTGAGAAAAAAGCAGAGAGAATGATTAAAAAAAACAGTATTCCAGAGAGAATACTTAAGGGAACTTCGTTCAAGAAAAAAATGCCTCAGTTATTAGATCTGATCGGATTATTAGGGGTTGAGCATCGAGTGTCAAATGCCGAACTCATTTACTCAAAATTTCCAATGCTATCTGTGAGCCAAAATAGCCCAACATAAGCAGGACAAAGCCACTTAGAGTCAGCTTAACTGCCAGTTGACCACGCCAGCCAAGGTAGAGTCGGCCCGCTAGCAGACCTGCAAATACAAACCACGATGCGATGGTGAACGCGGTCTTATGGACTAGGTGCTGGGCGAACATGTCTTCAATAAAATAGAAGCCAGTGGCGATGGTGATGCTTAATAAGACAAACGCCGCCCAGATAAATTCAAACATGAGGCGTTCAAGTACCTGCAAGGGCGGTACGCGTAACAGTTGTTTTAGGTGGTGATGCTTGAGTTGATACTCTTGGATTGCCAGCAAAACACCAATGCCACAGGCGGCGGTAAATAGGCTGTACGCGACTGAAGCAATCAGAATATGCATAGAAGTCCCCAGCGAAGCGCTGTGCAACTGTTGTAAATCCCAAGGTTCGACCGCATTAAGAGCAATAATGAGCGCCGCTAAAGGAAAGGCGATCGACAGCAGTAACGAAAGATCCTTGTCGCGATTGCTAAACCAGAGTAACAGATTGCCGATTAGGGCGATGAGTAAACCAATGGTTAAGAAGTCAAAGCCATCTTTGCTGGCCAAGAGCTGGATCAAGGCCATCGTGTGCAGCACAATCGCAATGGCACCGAGGGTCTGTGTCGTGCGGAGTCCAGGGCGCATGTAGTAGGTGCCCCCAGCTGTGAGCGATAAAATACAAGCAAGCCAAAGCGAAAGATGTGTCATGTATAAGCCGATCCACTGGTTAAAACTATAGGGTGACGATCAAATCTTCGTTATAATAAAGTCAATTTCACCTTGGATAAACTGAATAACGCGGTTTTTTCCATCTAAAGCAAATTTTTGAGGGCAACATGTTTGACAATTTATCAGAACGTTTAACGTCATCCTTAGACCGAATCCGTGGTCGTGCCAAACTCACCGAAGACAATATTAAAGATGTATTGCGCGAAGTGCGCATGGCGCTGTTGGAAGCTGACGTCGCGTTGCCCGTTGTAAAAGACTTTATTAATGCGGTGAAAGAGCGTGCCGTGGGCACCGAAGTGACGCGTAGCTTAAGCCCAGGTCAGGTGTTCCTGAAGATCGTTAAGCAAGAGCTTGAAGCCGTGATGGGCCAAGCCAACGATGAGCTTAACCTGCGTGCTAAGCCACCAGCGATCATTCTATTGGCCGGTCTTCAAGGTGCAGGTAAAACCACATCGGCAGGTAAGCTGGCGAAATACTTGAAAGAGCGCCAGAAGAAATCCGTGGCGGTGGTCAGTGCCGACGTTTACCGTCCAGCGGCGATCAAACAGCTGGAAACGCTGGCCAATGACATTGGCGTGGACTTTATCCCAAGTGATATCTCGCAAAAGCCGATTGATATCGCAAACAACGCCATTGATGTGGCGAAGAAAGCTCATAAAGACGTTCTGATTGTCGATACCGCAGGTCGTTTGGCCATTGATGAAGACATGATGGCGGAGATCAAAGCGCTGCACGGTGCCATTGATCCAGTGGAAACCCTGTTCGTGGTTGACGCCATGACCGGTCAGGACGCAGCCAATACCGCGAAAGCGTTTGGTGATGTGTTACCACTAACCGGTGTTATCCTAACTAAGACCGACGGTGATGCCCGTGGTGGTGCGGCGCTGTCTGTGCGTCACATTACTGGCAAGCCAATCAAGTTCTTGGGTGTGGGTGAGAAAACCGATGCGCTAGAGCCATTCCACCCAGATCGTTTGGCGTCTCGTATCCTAGGCATGGGTGACATGCTGTCCTTGATCGAGCAAGCTGAAGAGAAAATCGACAAGGATAAGGCTGAGAAACTGGCTGGCAAGCTGAAGAAAGGTAAAGGCTTCGATTTAGAAGACTTCCGTGAACAGCTACAACAAATGAAAAACATGGGCGGTATGACGTCGATGTTAGACAAGCTACCTGGTATGGGACAGCTTGGCGATATCCAAGATAAAGTGAACGATAAAATGTTCGTGCAAATGGAAGCCTTAATTAATTCCATGACGCCAGAAGAACGTCGCAACCCAGATGCGATCAATGGTTCACGCAAAAAACGTATCTCTGCCGGTGCCGGTCTACAAATCCAAGATCTCAACCGTTTGCTGAAGCAACACAAGCAAATGCAGAAGATGATGAAGAAGTTCAGCTCCAAAGGCGGCATGAAGAAAATGATGCGCGGCTTGGGCGGAATGATGCCAGGTGGTGGTATGCCTGGTGGCGGGAACTTCCCGAAATTCTAAGACTCGTGCTTAGAATGAAAAAAATGTTTAAAGGGCGATCAATTCGCCCTTTTGTTTTTCGGTCGAATCGACTAGAATATGCCGCCTTCTTGTAGTAGGTCTCATAAAGAGGCCGACAAGAGGTGTTTCGTTAAGCAATAAGGAACCAATCATATGGTAACTATTCGTCTTTCTCGTGGTGGCTCTAAGAAGCGCCCATTCTATCACTTGAGCGTGGCAGACAGCCGTCGTGCACGTGATGGTCGTTTTATCGAGCGCGTAGGTTTTTTCAACCCTGTTGCTCGTGGTCAAGAAGAACGTCTACGTGTTGACCTAGACCGTGTTAATCACTGGGTAGGCCAAGGCGCTCAGCTTTCTGACCGTGTTGCTCAGCTTGTTAAAGAAGCTGGCAAAAACGCTTAATACTGAGGTAATGCTATGTCTACGTTAAAACAGGCGAAAGCTCCTGAGCAGGCGCTTGTAGTGGGACGCATTACATCAGTTTATGGTGTTAAAGGGTGGGTTAAGTTGTACTCCCATACCGAGCCAATGACTGGAATCTTTGATTACAAGCATTGGTGGCTGAAAACCCCTAGTGGGTGGAAAGTCGTAGAACTAAGCCAAGGTCGCACCCAAGGGCGCGGATTGGTGGCAGCAATTAAAGGCTATAACGATCGTGATCTTGTCAAAGAGATCTGTGGTTGCGATATCTATATTGATGCAAAAGATCTACCTAAGCTTGAGGACGGTGAATTTTACTGGTCACAGCTGGTGGGTCTAAAGGTGACTACCAAAGAGGGTGTTCTTCTAGGTAAAGTCTCGCAACTGATGGAAACCGGTGCAAACGATGTGCTGGTAGTACGAGGTTGTGAAGGCAGTTACGATCGTGAAGAACGTTTGATTCCCTACGTGCCAGACCAGTTTGTTCTAAACATTGATTTAGACAAACAAGAAATGGTCGTGGACTGGGATCCAGACTTCTAAGATCGAACGAGGCCTAGCGTGCGAATCGGTGTTGTGACGCTGTTTCCAGAGATGTTTCAAGCCATTACCCAACATGGTGTAACGGGCAGAGCCGTCAAATCTGGCATTGTCGAAGTGGATTTTTTTAATCCTCGCGCCTTTGCGTACGATAAGCACAAAACGGTCGATGACCGTCCTTATGGTGGTGGCCCTGGGATGCTGATGAAAGTTCAGCCCCTAAAAGATGCAATTGAGAGCGCCAGACAATGGGTTCCCAATGCAAAAGTTATTTATCTATCCCCTCAGGGGCGCACGCTCACACAGGAAGGCGTGCAACAGCTTGCTAAACAAGCAGAATTTATTCTGGTAGCAGGCCGTTATGAAGGCGTTGATGAGCGTTTGATTCAATCTCAGGTTGATGAAGAATGGTCGATTGGCGACTTTGTCCTAAGTGGTGGAGAGTTGCCGGCCATGGTGCTGATGGACTCAGTCTTTCGCATGGTGCCGGGAGTGCTTGGTAAACAAGCCTCAGCCGACGAAGATTCGTTTGCTGATGGGTTACTTGATTGCCCGCATTACACTCGCCCCGAGGTACTTGAAGGTGAACCTGTACCACCTGTACTACTTAGTGGCAACCATGAGGCGATACGGCGCTGGCGCTTAAAGCAAAAGCTCGGAAGAACTTGGCAACGCCGGCCAGACCTTTTGCAAGACCTTGAGTTGGACAAGGAACAGCAGAAGTTGTTAAAAGAGTTTATTCGTGAAACTGAAGTTTCAACCTCGGCAGAGTAAGAATCACGAGCTTGTCAGAACGTTAAACCTTCGCGCTGATAAGAAACCATATTCATTAGGAGTCACATCCATGAGCAATAAAACTAAACTGATTCAACAAATTGAATCAGAACAAATGACAAAAGAGATCCCAGCCTTCGGCCCTGGTGATACTGTTGTTGTTCAGGTAAAAGTTAAAGAAGGTACTCGTGAGCGTCTACAGGCTTACGAAGGTGTTGTAATTGCAAAACGCAACCGTGGCCTAAACTCTGCTTTCACTGTACGTAAAATCTCTAGTGGTGTAGGCGTTGAGCGTGCATTCCAAACTTACAGCCCTCTAGTTGATAGCATTGAAGTGAAACGTCGCGGTGACGTACGTCAAGCGAAAATCTACTTCCTACGTGAGCGTTCAGGTAAATCTGCACGTATCAAAGAGAAATTGGCTAAGCGCTAATCTCTTCGTAGTAAAAAAAGGCGACTTCGGTCGCCTTTTTTTATGGAACTTCGTCAGGGTATGATGGCCTAATGCAGCAATCAAAGAGAACAGAGGTGGGTATGGGATATTTAGTCAAAACAGTGTCCGCAGTGGCGTTGACGCTATTAGGGATGACGCAGGTGCAAGCGGGTGAACAAGAAGTCCGTGCTGCCATGGCAAAGGCCTTGCCACAATACTCAATTGAATCCATGGAAGCGCATCAAGGCAGCGGCTTGTATGTGGTCACTCTGAATAACGGTCCGATTTTGCATGTCACTGCAGACGGTAAGTATTTTGTTGCGGGCGATTTGTATCAGGTCGATGGTCAGAACTTGGTGAACGAAACGGAGCAGAAGAAGCTGGCAAAAATTGAACAGATTCCAGAATCGGAAATGGTGGTGTTCAAGGCAGCCAATGAGAAAGCGCATATCTCTGTGTTCACCGATATTAGCTGTGGCTACTGCCGCATGTTGCACAAAGACATTGAAGAGCTCAATGAGCTGGGCGTCACCGTGCGTTACTTGGCTTATCCACGCGCGGGCGTAGGGTCCGAAGCGTACAATGAAATGGTCAATATCTGGTGCTCGGACGATCCGAAAAAGTGGATGACGGCAGCAAAATTAGGTAAAGACGTACCGGACAATAAATGCACTAACCCAGTGGCGAACCAATACCGTTTGGGGAATGCCGTAGGAGTACGTGGCACACCAAGCATCATTTTAGACAACGGTAAGTTTATTCCTGGTTACCTACCGGCGAAAGAGTTGGCAAAAGAACTCGAGCTTTAGTTATTTCAGCAAATAATCTACCAAACTATGGCGTAGTTCAGGCTTTTCGACGTTGGGTTTATGCGCTACTGACGGTATAATCCTTGGACACCTAAATCGCTCTCTATTTAGCGCGAACAAAATTATTAAAACCGTCAGTTGTGGGGTATCGTTTTGAAACCGGTAAAAGTCGGAATTTGTGGTCTTGGAACAGTAGGTTCCGGTACGTTTAACATCCTGCGTAACAACGCAGAAGAAATTACACGACGCGTTGGCCGCAGCATTGTTGTTGAGCAAATTGCAGCACGTCAAGTTAACCCTACCTGTGACACCACTGACATTAACACCACGAGTGATATTTTTGATGTGGCGAACAACCCAGAAGTGGATATCGTTGTCGAGCTAATCGGCGGTACATCGGTAGCGCTGGAGTTGGTTCTGACCGCCATTGAAAACGGCAAACACGTTGTGACTGCTAACAAAGCTTTGATTGCAGTACATGGCAACGAAATCTTTGCTAAGGCACAAGAAAAAGGCGTGATGGTAGCGTTTGAAGCCGCCGTAGCAGGTGGTATTCCAATCATCAAGACGCTACGTGAAGGCCTATCGGCGAACCAAATCGAATGGCTTGCAGGTATCATCAATGGTACTGGCAACTTCATCATGACTGAAATGAGTGAGAAGGGCCGTGCGTTTGAAGATGTACTAAAAGAAGCACAAGCACTGGGCTACGCAGAAGCCGATCCAACGTTTGACGTGGAAGGCATTGATGCGGCGCACAAGCTAACCATCCTAGCGTCGATTGCCTACGGCATTCCGCTACAGTTTGAAAAAACCTACACCGAAGGCATCAGCCGCATCACGGCGGAAGACGTGTCTTTTGCCAAAGAAATGGGCTACTCAATCAAGCACCTAGGTATCGCTCGTCGTACTGCTGAAGGTGTTGAGCTACGTGTTCACCCAACCTTGATTTCTCACAAAGCCTTGCTATCAAACGTTAACGGCGTGATGAACGCGGTGATGGTGAAAGGTGATGCAGTGGGCCCAACGTTGACCTACGGTGCTGGCGCAGGCGCGATGCCAACGGGTTCTTCTGTTGTGGCTGATATCATGGATGTAGCGCGTACGCTAACCGCGGATCCAACCAACCGTGTGCCGCATTTGGCGTTCCAACCTGAGCAGCTGTCGAACGAAAACGTGTTGTCGATCGAAGACGTTGAGTGTGGTTTCTTCTTGAACATGAAGATTCAAGATCGTGCCGGTGTCTTGGCGAACATCACGCAAATTCTATCGAAGAACGGCATCAGCATTGAGTCTGTTATTCAACGTGAAGGCACTGACCTAGTACCACTAGTTGTCATGACTCACGATGTCAAAGAACGCAACATGAACGCTGCCATCGCAGAGATCGAAGCGTTGCCAGATGTGGCGGGTTCGGTACAACGTATCCGTGTTGAAAATCTGGCGTAAGAGGACAAGGTAATGAAATACATTTCGACTCGTGGCCAAGCACCAGCATTGAGTTTTGGCGATGTGCTATTGGCCGGTTTGGCAAGCGATGGTGGTCTGTACGTACCAGAGCAACTGCCAACCTTCTCACAAGAAGAAATCGCTTCTTGGGCGTCTTTGAGCTACCAAGAGCTGGCCTT
This sequence comes from Marinomonas aquimarina, assembly GCF_900089755.1. GTDB lineage: Bacteria > Pseudomonadota > Gammaproteobacteria > Pseudomonadales > Marinomonadaceae > Marinomonas > Marinomonas aquimarina. The sequence goes on from NZ_FLOC01000017.1 coordinate 38,175, forward strand.
CAAAGTCATGTGGCCATTCGTAGAAGGCGAAATTCCAGCAGAAGAATTCAAACGCATGATTGAAGAAGCTTATGCAAGCTTCGACCACTCTGCCGTGGCGCCTATGGTGCAAACGGATAACAACGAATGGGTATTGGAATTGTTCCGTGGCCCAACGTTGGCGTTTAAAGACTTTGCATTGCAATTGCTAGGTCGCCTAATGGACTACGTTCTAGGTCAACGTGGCGAGAAGCTGGTCATCCTAGGGGCGACCTCTGGTGACACAGGTTCTGCGGCGATCGAAGGTTGCCGCCACTCAGATCACCTAGACATCTTTATCCTACACCCGTACCAGCGTGTATCAGAAGTACAACGTCGTCAGATGACGACTGTGATCGATGACAACGTGTTCAACATCGCGGTGAAAGGTAACTTCGACGACTGTCAGGGCATGGTTAAAGCGAGCTTCGCTGATCAAAGCTTCCTGAAAGGTGCGAAATTAGGTGCGGTAAACTCGATCAACTGGGCGCGTATCATGGCGCAGATCGTTTACTACTTCTCTTCTGCGCTAGCAGTAGGTGGTCCACACCGTAAAGTGTCTTTCTCTGTACCAACTGGTAACTTTGGTGACATCTTTGCCGGTTACTTGGCGAAGCAAATGGGCTTGCCAATTGACCAGCTAGTCGTGGCGACGAACCAGAACGATATCCTACACCGTACCATTGCGACCAACGACATGAGCCGCCAGGCCCTAAACGTAACGCTATCACCAAGTATGGACATCATGGTATCGAGTAACTTCGAACGTCTACTGTTTGATGCACACGGTCGTGACAGCGCCGCGATTGCCGACCTGATGGCACGCTTCAATGCGGGTGATGTGACGCTAAACGATGACGCTTGGTCGTTTGTGAAAGACAACTTCGACAGCTACAAAGTGGATGACACGCGTACTTGTGAAGTGATTTCGGAAGTCTTCAATGCAACTCAGTACTTGCTTGATCCGCATACTGCAATCGGTTTGGAAGCCGCACGCAAGTGTTGGAAAGACAAGTCTGTGCCAATGATCACGTTGGCGACTGCACACCCAGTGAAATTCCCTGAAGCAGTGGAAAAAGCGGGCTGTGAATCACCAAGCTTGCCAGAGCATATGAAAGATTTGTTCGAACGCGATGAAGCGTACGAAGTGATCGACAATGATCTGTCAGCCGTTCAAGGCTTTGTGGCGAACCACATCTAAGCTTGATTCGGGTAAGCAGGCAGCCCTGCTTACCCGTCCTCCCTCCCTTTTTTATATGGTTTATCGCCTCTATGAACCTGATCTTGCTGGCCCCTGAACAGGCCTTGTCTGAAACCCTTTATCAACTCAATGCGCGTCAACAAGAGCACATCACCAAGGTGCTGAAAAAAAAACACGGAGATACCCTGCGAGTTGGCTTAGTGGACGGTTTGATTGGCGATGGGGTGTTGGATACTGAGCACTGGCAAGTCAGCCTAGGTCAGCTAACCATTGCCCCGCCTAAAGCACTGCCGATGGCATTGGTATTGGCTTTGCCACGGCCCAATATGCTCAAACGAACCTTGATGAACATCACCGCTATGGGCGTCAAAACAGTGCATTTACTAAACTCGGCCAAAGTGGAAAAAAGCTACTGGCAGAGCCCAGTGTTAACCGAGGCTTCGATTCATGAGTACCTGATTGAAGGTCTTGAACAAGCCCGTGATACGGTACTGCCAACCGTCTATCAACACACTCGCTTCCGCCCCTTTGTTGAAGACGTATTGCCGCCACTGTTAGAGAACCGTTTAGGGCTGGTAGCGCATCCTTATCAGGCACAAGCCTGTCCTGTTGACTTAGACCAAGCGTCGATATTGGCCATTGGCCCCGAAGGCGGTTGGAATGAGTTTGAGATGGAGAAGTGGACGGCTGCCGGCATGCAATCCGTGCATTTGGGGGATCGCATTTTAAAAGTGGAAACCGCTGTGCCGGTTTTATTGTCACGTTTATACCCAGCAAAATAATAAAACTTTACTATTCAGTTGGTTAAGTTTTAGGCTATTGTCATACTTATCGATTAACACATGAGTCTTGCTAAGCATGCCTGAGAACAAAGCATCGTCATGGCATCAAAAATGGAAACGATGGTGTTCAATGACATTGAACGCGGGTGCCATTAACCATTCGTTCACCAACCGCTCGCGCAGAGCTTTTATCATCAATCTATTTTGCTTAGTTGGGGTGCTGTTTACCGCGCCATTAGGAGTGTTGTCTCTGTTCAAGGGCAATCTGTTGGTCGGCAGCAGTTTATTAACCATTGCCACCATTTACACCCTCAACCATCTGTATCTGCGCAGCACCCGAAATTACCTGTTCTCTGCCAACGTCATTTTATACCCCCTCTATGCGCTGATGCTGTATTTGGTGTACAGCGGCGGGGTCAATGGTACGGGGCATGTGTGGATTTATTGTATCCCACCCGTCTCGCTGTTTTTGCACGGCCTGAAGCGCGGCCTGCTGGAAGTCTTTTTATTTATCTGCGCGCTGGCATTGATTCTGTTCTACATGGACTCGCCGTTTAATGATTTGGACTATCACCCTGATTTAAAGTCACGCATTATCTATTCCTTTATTTTGATCGCCTTCTTGTCGACCATTTACGAGTACATCTCTTCGCGCTTTAATCAGTCGTTACAAGAATTGTCAGCCAAGCTAGAGTTAGCCGCCACCACTGATCCTTTGACGGGATTGCTAAACCGACGAGGTATGGAACAGCAATTGGAGCAACAGGCATGGGATGCTCCTGCGGTGCTGTTAATGGATGTGGATCACTTCAAGCGCATCAATGATGAATTCGGACACGAGTATGGCGATGAGTATCTGCAACGGGTGGCCTATAGCCTAGAGGGGTTGTTGAGCAAGTATTCTTGTTTAATTTCCCGTTGGGGCGGGGAAGAGTTTATGGTGGTATTAGAGCACCCCGCCAGTATGAAGGACGTTGCCGAGTTGCTACGCCGTGGCATCGCAAGCGCCGTGCTGACGACGTCGTTGGGAGCCAACATTTCGACCACCATCAGTATTGGTGTGACCGAAGCCAAAGTCGGCGAGAGCGTGATTCGTGCTTTAGGGCGAGCAGATAAAGCCCTTTACGAAGCCAAAGACAATGGCCGCAATAAGGTGGTCATCGCGCAAAAAGAATCACCTTGAGCGAAACCTTGCAGACATAAAAAAGCCCTTTCAGGATCACCTGAAAGGGCTTTTTTGTGAGCCTGTTCGTGACGGATTAAGCGCGAACTTTCGAACCGATCAAACCGTAGTAAGCAATGTATAGGTAACATAGCAACGGCAAGATAAAGGAAACCTGTAGGCCGATGCTGTCAGCTAGACCGCCTTGCATGACGGGCACAATCGCACCCCCGACAATCGCTAGACATAGCAAACCGGAGCCACGGCTAGTGTTCACGCCTAGGCCTTTTAGCGCCAGACTAAAGATGGTTGGGAACATGATCGAGTTACACAGACCCACTAGCAAGATAGCGTACATGGCCAGAGCGCCTTCGTTGCTGATCGAAATCGCAATCAATACAGCGGAGGCAATGCTGTTGAACGCCAACAGTTTGCCAGCGGCGATTTTCTGCATCAGAACGGCACCGGCAAAACGGCCCACCATAGCGCCGCCCCAGTAGTAGGCAATGTAGTGGGCTGCTTCAGACTCAGGCATGCCGGCGATGTTTTCTAAGCCGAAGTAGTTTACTAGGAAACTACCAATCGACACTTCCGCCCCGACATACATAAAGATCGCCACAGCGCCTAATACTAGATGGCGGAACTCCATCAGGCGGCTTTGCGCGTTGCTTGCTGGGGACTCTTCCTCAAGGTTCGGGGTCGGCAGAGAGATGCGAGTGAAAATCAGCGCCAACACAACCAAGGCAATAGCGAGACCGAAGTAAGGAACGATCACACTTTCTGCTTCTTGAGTTTTAGTGGCAAACTCGGCTGCCGCAGAGAAGATCAAGATACTGCCGATGATCGGTGCGACTGTGGTGCCCAAGGAGTTGAAGGCTTGCGTCATGGTCAGACGGCTAGACGCGGTGTCTTCGGGGCCCATGATGGTGACCAGCGGGTTCGCCGCCACTTGCAGAATGGTGATACCAGACGCCAAAACAAACAGTGCGGTCAGGAAAATCCAGTAAGTCTGCGCTTTCGCCGCTCCGATGAACAGTAAACAGCCTGCGGCTGCGATCATCAGGCCTATCCCTAGGCCGCGTTGGAAACCTACTTTTTTCACCAAGTTGCCCGCTGGCACGGAGACTAAGAAGTAAGCGCCAAAGAAACAGAATTGGATTAGCATCGCTTGTGTGTAGTTTAGCGAGAATACCGATTTTAGGTGAGGGATCAAAATATCGTTCAGCGAGGTGATAAAGCCCCACATGAAGAATAATGATGTCAGTGCCACCAACGCGAAGCGTTGACCGGATACACCGACACCTTGGCCCACTGGCGTGGCAGTCGTGGCTTGATTGCTCATAAAACCAACCTTTTTAATATTTATGAAATGGGATAGTTAGTGGGCGTGGATAATAACTGAGCTTGTTTCAGAAACGACGTAAAAACGCACTGCTAGCGCAGTAAATTCATCAAGCGTGCAAACTAGAAACGCTAATGTAACGCATTCTTGCGTAGCGTTACGGCCTCTGTTTTTCTCTTGAAAAATAGAGGCCCGTGGTAAGAGGGGGAGGGGAAGGCGGGCCTTGCGTTAGTCTTCTCGAAGCGTATCGCGTCGTGCCATGGAAATGTCGTCGGCGGAGACTTTGAAGCGCTCAATCTGGCCAGTGATTTTACGGCCCAGTTTCATCACATCGTTACCGACTTTCGCCGAGGCATAACTGTGCTCGCGAACTTCTTCAAAACTCGCATTCATTTTGCTGTAGCTCTCAGTGACCTGAACAAAGGTGCTTTGCTGGCTTTCGATAGACTGGCCGATGCCTTGAACGCGCGCAGCGATCTGTCCCATGGCCTCATCTGCGCTGTCCAAAGTGTTGACGCTGCTCTCTACTTGAGTCACAGAACGCTCGGCACTATGGCCACTGCTCTCCATCAGTTGTGACACGCTTGAGGTACTGTTTTGGATAGCGGAGACCATCGCCGCCACTTCACTGGTCGATTCACTGGTCCTTGATGCCAGAGTACGCACTTCGTCAGCCACCACGGCAAAGCCGCGTCCGGCCTCCCCAGCACGGGCCGCTTCAATCGCAGCATTGAGGGCCAGCAAGTTGGTCTGCTCATCGATGCCGTTAATGACATCGATGATGCCAGTGATTTTTTGCGTGTCGTCCTTAAGCGTGTCTAAAGCGCTAATGGCCGCAGTGATGTCTTTCGACATGATGCTAATGGTATCGGCCACGCTGCGAATTTGTTCGCGGCTGCTCATCACAGTCGACACCCCGGTCTGTGTGGATTGGTCGACTTCGGCGAGTTCCAAAGAGACGGCTTCGGACGCTTCGTTCGTCAACGTTAATAGGCCGCGCATATGCTCGGCTTGCTGGCGTTGGGTTTCATTGGCATCGTTTAATTGATTGATCACCCCTGCGGTATCTTCAGAAATGGGGATCAGTCGCACAACGGATTTGAGAGCCTCAGATAAGGTGCTATCAATTTGCGCGATAAAATGGTTAATGCCATGACTTAGTTGTGCCAGTTCGTCATTGCCTTTCTCTGGTAAGCGTTGGGTAAGGTCGCCTTCTCCATTCGACAGATCATTCACCATGTGGATCATGTGTTTGATGGGGCGGGTCATGTAGACGGCAAACAAGTAGCCTAATAGAGCCCCCACGATCAGAGCAGTAATGGCCGCAATCCAAATATTGCGTTGAATTTTACTGGCAAGCGCTTCAATGGGCGCTAATGCTTCCGCCTCACTGATCTCGGAGATTAACCCCCAGCGTATTCCAAGAACAGAAATAGGCTGGTAAGAGGCCACCACCTTGGTGCCCAAATAGTTGTCTTCAATAATGCTGCCGGATTGGCCATTTAGGGAAGCGTCCACGGCTGCGCTGGAAATGCTTTTTTGACCTATGGTGGTATTGCGGACATCTATGTTTTGTAGGGTAGAACGATCAACGCCTAGCTCACTGAGTTGCGTCAGGTAGGCCTGTTTGTCCTGGTACATTTGACGAACATTGCTGCGCAGCTGTTTGTCAGCGCCAATTAAATAGGTTTGGCCAGTTTGGCCAAGGCCATTTTTCTCCCAAGATTGCTTGTAGTTCACCACATCATTAATACGGTCTACCGGCATTTGGAAAATCAACACAGCGATCATCTCATTGCCGTCGTAAATAGGGGACGAAATAAAGGAGGCGGGAGCATTGTAAGACGGGCCGTAGGGAGCAAAATCGGTCAAATACGCTTGGCCTTTTTCGGCCCCTTGTTGCGCCGCTTTAAACGAAGCGCCAATGCCCGTGTTAGCATAGGGACCACTGAGCAACGAGGTGGCAAAGTCTAACTCCTTAAAGACGCTGTAGATAATATGGCCCGTTTTAGCATCGGCAAAAAAACATCGTAGTAACCAAACGTTTGCTGGAAGTTGCGCATCATCGGATGGTAACGCTGATGCACCGCATCATAATCTGAGCCATTATCGGCGCTGATCAGTGTGTCTTTCTCGCCCAGTGGCGCATGGTTATCTGAGATGTAAACCGACTGCAGTAACACTGCGGTTGGGTTAAGTTGGTTTAATAACGTCTGTGGGTTGGCTGATTGATTTTGGTTAAGACTTTTATATTGCTGTTCAAAATCTTGCTGGTAGTAGTTTGCCAACCCTTGCTTGCTGGCGGACGGGGCGCCCTAGAATTGCTCAGGGTAATTGCTAAAGGCCTGTGAAAAAGCACGACTGGCTTCGATCACAGAGACATCACTGGCAAAGCTCGTGGCTTGATCGCGAATGAAACTAAAATAGTTTGTGATGGACTCTGAAGTCAGGTCCGAAATAGCGGTCAGTCGTGATTGGGCACTATCACGGAGCGAATCAGAGCCTTCTTTCAAGGCATTGGTGCTTAGAATAAAGCCCACAATCAGGGTTGGTATAAAGGCTAAGCAAGTTCCTAATAAAACCAATCGGGTTTTAATTGTGAGATTCATCCTCATAATCCTTATGACAGTTGTCTAAAACATTTTAAATGTTAGCGTTATTCACAATACGCCTAGCCGCCCGATTGGGATGTGTGGAAATGTTAACCTTTGTTTTTTAATTGTTAATTTAAATGACTCTAATACAGAAGAAGTCTGCATGCGCATTATTACCCGCTCCATAGATACTGACTCAGCCAATTACTTCCCGCCGCAATTTCCGCAGACTCTAGCACGCATTTATCGTGCCCGTGGGGTCACTGGGCCGCAGGAGCTGGAATACAAATTGACCAGTCTTGAGCACCCAAAACAGTTTTTTGATATTCAAAAGGCCGCTTCCATTCTGGCCGATGCGATTGAACAAGAGCAGCGCATTGTGATTGTTGGCGACTTTGATGCCGACGGCGCCACCTCGACCACCTTGGGGATTCTGGCGCTCACGGCGATGGGGGCGATTGCACCGCAATATATCGTGCCCAACCGTTTTGAATACGGCTATGGTCTGACCCCTGAAATCGTTGAGTTGGTGCAAGAGCTGGAAGCCGATGTGCTGGTCACAGTGGATAACGGCATTGCCAGCATTGATGGGGTGGCCGCCGCCAAGGCCGCCGGTATGAAGGTGATCGTCACCGATCACCACTTACCAGGGGATAGTTTGCCTCAGGCCGATGCCATTGTGAACCCAAGTCACCCACTATGTGACTTCCCCAGTAAAGCACTCGCCGGTGTTGGGGTGATCTTCTATGTCATGTCGGCGCTGCGAGCACTGCTGACTGAGCGTCAATGGTTTGAAAAAGCGCATATTCCCCGTCCTAATATGTCTGACTATTTGGATATTGTGGCGCTCGGTACCGTGGCCGATGTGGTGCCTTTGGATGCCAATAACCGCATCTTGGTACAGCAAGGCTTGGCGCGCATCCAAGCGGGTAGAGCCCGTCCTGGGATTCTCGCGTTGTTGGAAATCGGCGGTCGTGATCCGAGCCGTGTCAAAGCCACCGATCTCGGCTTTGTAGTTGGGCCGAGGCTTAACGCTGCTGGGCGCCTAGACGATATGTCCATTGGTATTGAGTGTCTGCTCAGTGAACAAGCGATGTTGGCGCGCTCTTATGCCGAGCAACTGGACCAGTTTAACCGCGAGCGTAAGGCTATTGAGTCGGATATGAAGCAACAGGCGGAGCGTTCGTTAGCCGAGTTAGACGCGGGCACCGACTTACCCTATGGCATGTGTTTCTATCGCGAAGATTGGCACCAAGGGGTGATTGGTATCTTGGCATCGCGTATGAAAGAAAAGTGCCATCGTCCGGTGATCGCCTTTGCCAAAGCCGATGACGACACCTTGAAGGGCTCGGCCCGTTCCATTCCTGGGGTGCACATTCGTGATGCACTGGATCTGTTGGCAAAACGCTATCCACATATCCTGACCAAATTTGGTGGTCATGCCATGGCGGCAGGGATGTCGATTAAAGCGCAGCATTATGATGAGTTTGCTAAGGCGTTTGATGCCATCATCGAAGAGTGGGTCACGCCGGAGCAGTTAGAAGCCACGATTTATACCGATGGGGAATTAGCAGCAGAAGATTTCAGCTTGGAATTTGCTGAGCAATTGCGTGTGGCGGGGCCTTGGGGGCAGGCGTTTCCAGAGCCCTGTTTTGACGGTGAGTTTGAATTGCTGCAGCAGCGTATTGTCGGGGAAAAACATCTTAAACTGACGCTGCGCGACCCGAAAACCGGTCTGTTAGTCGATGGCATCCATTTCTTTTGCGACCTGTCGGTTTGGCCAAATACTGCACAACAAGCGAAATTGGTCTACAAATTAGACATCAATGAGTTCCGTGGACAGCGTAATTTGCAGCTTTTGGTAGACCATATCGAGCCTATTGCAAGGAATTGAAAGAATAAATAGCGGCTATTTGCATACATGGGGGCGGCATTCTTCCGATAATAGGATATAATCGCCGTCCCTCACTCAACCACCGAATATTTTTGCAGGAGTTCATTCATGGCTGCACTGGTTCTTGACGGCAAACAATGCGCGATAGAGACCGACGAGCGTTTAGCAAAACAAGTTGCTGAACTAAAAGAACGTACCGGCGGTACCCCGATTCTGGCTACAATTCTAGTAGGCGCGGACCCAGCTTCTGCGACTTACGTAAAAATGAAAGGCAATGCTTGCCGCCGTGTCGGAATGGACTCTCTTGCGATTGAGCTACCAGAAACCACCACGACTGACGAATTGCTTGCGAAGATCGACGAACTTAACGCAAATCCTGATGTTCACGGTATTTTGTTACAACACCCTGTGCCAGCACAGATCAACGAGCGTGCCTGCTTCGATGCCATTGCCGCGCACAAAGACGTTGATGGTGTGACCTGTCTAGGCTTTGGTCGCATGGCCATGAAAGAGCCTGCTTACGGTGCGGCAACGCCTGCGGGTGTGATGCGTTTGCTAGAAGCATACGACATCCCTCTGGAAGGCAAACATGCGGTGGTAGTAGGACGTAGCCCAATTCTTGGTAAGCCAATGGCGATGATGCTATTGAATGCCAACGCTACCGTGACCATGTGTCACTCGCGTACACAGAACCTACCTGAGCTAGTAAAACAAGCTGACATCATCGTCGGTGCAGTCGGCAAACCTGAGTTGATCAAAGCCAATTGGATCAAAGACGGTGCCGTGGTGGTGGACGCAGGTTACCATCCAGGTGGCATCGGTGATATCGAATTGGCGCCTTTGTACGAGCGCGCTAGTGCCGTCACACCGGTACCAGGCGGTGTTGGCCCGATGACGATCAACACGCTGATCTTACAAACCCTTGAAGCGGGTTTGAAACACTTAGGTTAAACTTGAAGTCACCCTAGGTGATCCTCATATAAGTGATAGCGAGCCGTGCCTTTGGTACGGCTTTGTTTTTTGTTGAAGATAAAGGTTGCTTTGCATGTCCACTGAAATGTTACTCGACGCGCTGGATTTCGATCTGATCGCCGACGTATTTGTCACTGAATCCATTTCCGCGTCACCGGCTGAACTGCACGGTCAATTGTGTGGTTACCTAGCCTCTGGCGTGGGTTTACCACTGGAAGACTGGTTAACCATGGTGGCGGAGTTTTGCGATATCGAAGGCTGGAAAGAAGACGCTAGCCGAGCTGCGATTGTAGAGCTGCACCAAGCAACCATCGCCCTGTTCCAAAACGGCGAATACGCCCTAGTACCTTGCATCAGTGACGACGAGTCGCCGCTCAGTGAACGTGGTACGACACTATCGCAATGGGCCCATGGCTTTTTAGCAGGCTATGGCTTGTCGGGTCACAAACCCAATTTGTCGGACGATGCCAAACAAGTACTGCAAGACTTCGCTAATATCTCAGCGATGCAAGCGGAGATGGCCGATCTGGAAGACAACAACGATAATGATAACGACCTAACCGAATTGGTTGAATATGTGCGTTTGTCAGCCATGATGCTCTATTCCGAGCACCACTCAGTTGCGGATGACAGCAACTCAGGTCAAGCACCGTTGTTCCACTAATCATCCGAGTGTGATGTAACAGGAGTATGGAATGAACTTATCGAAAGAAATTTATCGCGAGCGTCGACAGCGCTTGATGAATAACCTTGGCATGGACAACACCATTGCCGTGCTGCGCTCTGGTGAAATGGCAACGCGCAACAACGATTGTGAATATGAATTTCGCGCCCATTCCAGCTTCTTTTACTTAACCGGCTTCCAAGAGCCAAGTGCGCTGTTGTTTATCTTGCCGTCAGGCGAAAGCCATATGGCAGTGTTGCCCAAAGACCCTGAGCGCGAGCAGTGGGATGGCTTCCGTCACGGCATCACGGGTGCCATGCAGACTTTTGGCATGGAGCAAGCGGTCGAGTTAGACGAACTCGACGAGCTGGCGTTGGAGCTGCTCGATGGCGCGGATCAAGTGGCCGTGTTGATGGATGATGAATACCTACGTGATCAAGTACTGCATTGGCGTGATCAGTTGGCGGCTAAAGCGCGCCAAGGAGCCATCGCCCCCACTGGCCTAGTAGATTTAAGCGACACGCTACATGAAATGCGCCTGATTAAAGACATAGGCGAGATTGAAATCATGGAACGAGCCGCGCACATCAGTGTGCAAGCACACATTGCCGCGATGCAGGCGGTGCAACCTGGCATGATGGAGTATGAGCTGGAAGCGGAGCTTAACTACATCTTTATGAAGAATGGCGCGCGCGTACCGGCGTACAACAACATTGTGGCTTCCGGCAGCAATGCTTGTGTACTGCATTACATCAAGAACGATGAAAAAATCGAAGATGGCGACCTGATTCTGATCGATGCTGGTGGCGAGCTAGGTTGCTATGCCTCAGACATCACCCGTACTTTCCCTGCCAATGGTAAATTCAGTGAACCACAGGCACAGCTGTACCAATTGGTGCTCGATGCTTACCACGAAGCTTTGACCCATATGCAGGTTGGTAAGCCTTATGAAGACTTCCATAATGCCGCCGTCGAAGTGTTGACCAAAGGGTTGGTCGAGCTTGGCTTACTCCAAGGTTCTGTGGCAGAGCTGATTGAGAACAAAGCCTACCGCAAGTTTTATATGCACAATACTGGCCACTGGCTGGGCTTGGACGTACATGATTGTGGCCGTTACAAAATCAACGGTGCATCGCGTCCGTTTGAAGCGGGCATGGTGGTGACTCTAGAACCAGGCCTGTATGTGAACCCTGATAACGAAAACGTCGACGCCAAATGGCGTGGCATCGGTATTCGTATTGAAGATGACATTCTCATCCGCGAAGACGGCCCGTACGTACTGACTCAAGGGTTAGCAAAAGAAATTCATGAAATTGAAGCCTTAATGGCGTCGAAAGCCTTAATGGCATCTCATTAAGTTGAAATAGAGGTTTGGCATGGCCAGAGAATACGATGTAATCATTGTGGGTGCCGGAATGGTGGGCGCCTTAACGGCGGTCCTCACGGCGCAAAAGGGGCTCACGGTTGCCCTGATTGATAAGCACTCTGGCCGCTATGCCTTATCCACTCCACCGGCCTACGATGCCCGTGTCAGTGCCATCTCGAAGTTATCCCAGCAATCGCTCGAAGAAGCGGGTGCGTGGCAGCGAATCGCCCAAGGTCGCCTAGCACCGTACCACAAAATGGCGGTTTGGGACGGACTTGGGGATGGTTATGTGGATTTCGATGGGAATTATCAACAGGCGGGCGATTTAGGTCAGCTTGTGGAAAACGCGGTGTTGTGTGATGCCTTGATGAAAAGCGTGCACGATACCCGTGGCATTGATCTGTATTTTGACGACAGTGTCGCTGCTCAGCGTCATACCGATGTCGGCGTGGAAATTGATTTGGCCTCGGATCGTCAGTTGCAAGGCGCTGTCTTGATCGCCGCCGATGGCGCAAACTCGCAGCTACGTCAGCAAAATGGCTTTGATACGGTGGAATGGGACTATGGCCATCATGCCATCGTCACCACAGTAGAGATTGATCAAGCCCATGAAAACACTGCCTGGCAAGCATTTGGCGAAGAGGGCATTTTGGCTTTCTTGCCTTTGCCAAGTGTTGAGGGTAAGCACTATGTCTCGATTGTTTGGTCGGTGGCGCCCACGGATGCGGAGCAGTTAGTGGCACTGGATGATGCGGCGTTCTGTAAACGTCTGACCTATGCCATCAATCGCCGCTTTACGGCGTTGTCGGTTACCGTGCCACGTATGGCGATCCCGCTGCGTCAGCGTCATGCCAAGCAATACGTGCAAGAGGGCTTAGTCTTAATTGGCGATGCGGCACACACCATTCATCCGCTGGCAGGACAAGGGGCCAACCTGGGGTTTGCCGATGTCAGCGCCTTGGTGCCGATTTTAATCAAAGCCCATCAACGTGGTGAAGCGTTGGGGTCGTTAAAAATCCTACGTCGTTATCAGCGTGCGCGCATGCTCGACAACATCGCTATGTCAGCGTCCATGGAAGCCTTCAAACGCATGTTTACCACACAACAGCCGGTTGTGGTGCAGCTACGCAATATGGGCATGAAACTGTGTCAATCGTCTCCTATGATCAAGCGTCAGCTGGTGGCCCACGCGGCGGGTGTGCGCTAACGATATCCTGTTACAAAAAAGAGAACTAAGGTTCTCTTTTTTGTCTATTCAACCCGTTAAATTAGATTTATAGCAAGCCCGCGACGATCCGTGCGGAAAAGCTATGTAAACAAAAACTGTTTTCATTTATAGTGATATTTATATCGTCGTATTAACAGTTCAGTTTTTGAGCTTTGGTGAAATAGGTTGTTAAGATGAAAGGTCCAGCACAAGTTTTGGGTACAAACCCACGTTCTCAGATGGTCAAAGGTGTGTCTCTATCTGTTTTGACAGGCGCGCTATTGGCCAGCTCAATGGCTACGGCAGCCGGTGAAGTAAACGTTTACTCAGCACGCAAAGAAGCCCTAATTGCCCCAGCACTTGACGCATTCTCAAAAGCACACGATGTCACCGTTAATTTGGTTACAGGGGATGCCGATGCTTTGTTGCGTCGTCTACAAGTTGAAGGGTCGGCGAGTCCTGCGGATGTGTTTATTACGGTGGATGCTGGTCGTTTATACCGTGCCAAAGACGCCGGCGTATTGCAGAGCTTTGCTACCGATCTGATCGAAGAAACCGTGCCGGACAATCTACGTGACCGTGATGGTTACTGGTACGGTTTGTCACAACGTGCGCGCGTGATTTTCTACAACCCTGAAAAAGTCGATGCCAGTGAGCTATCAACCTATGAAGATCTAGCTGATGCCAAATGGCAGGGGCGTATCTGTGCGCGCTCTTCTTCTAACATCTACAACCAATCCCTAGTGGCTTCGATGATTGAAGCAGAAGGGGCAGAAGCGACTCAAACTTGGTTAAACGGCTTTGTTAGCAACTTTGCACGCCCGCCATTTGGTGGTGATACCGATCAGCTAAAAGCGGTCGCAGCAGGTGTGTGTGATGTGACCTTGGCGAATACCTACTACTTTGGCCGCCTTGGTCAAAGTGACAAAGCCAGCGACCGTGAAGTGTACGACAAAGTGGCGCTGTTCTGGCCAAACCAAGATGAGGGCGATCGTGGTGCCCATGTCAACGTCAGTGGCATTGGTTTAACCGCTGCGGCCACTAACATTGATAATGCCAAGCTGCTGGTGGAATACTTGATCAACCATGAAAGCCAAGTTTGGTACGCGGATGTCAACAACGAATACCCAGTAGTAGAAGGCATTGCTCCGCCAAAGAGTTTGCAACCATTTGGTGAATTTAAAGCCGATTCTATGTCCTTAAGTGTACTGGGTGACAATAACCGTCAAGCAGTTGAGATGATGGACGCGGCGGGTTGGAAATAAGTTCACTGAACTAGAGTAAGTGTTTTAATGTCGACATTGACCCATGCTAATCCCATTTCGACGAGTCGAAATGGGATTTCTTTGTTAAAGCTGAGCGCGATTTTTGTCGCCTTGGCGCTGGCCATTCCCGTATTGATCGTGGTGATCAATATCTTTTTGGGGGGCAGCGGTGTATGGCAACACCTGTATGAAACGCTGTTGTTTGACTATGTGTCGAACTCCTTTTTACTGATGCTGGGAGTCACCCTAGGGACTTTGGCCATGGGCGTTCCCGCGGCATGGTTGACCAGTGTTTGTGAGTTTCGTGGTCGTAGTATGCTCTCTTGGGCGTTACTGCTGCCATTGGCTATGCCAGCCTACATTATTGCCTATACTTATACGGGCTTATTCGATTTTGCCGGTCCCGTACAGACCTTTATCCGCGATGTCACGGGGTTAGGTTACGGTCAGTATTGGTTTTTTGAAATGCGCTCCCTAGGTGGCGCCTTTGCCATGCTGTCACTGGTGCTGTATCCATACGTCTACTTAATGAGTCGTGCGGCGTTTTTGGAACAGTCAGCTAATACCTTAGAAGTGTGTCGTACCCTTGGTTACTCAACCCCACAAGCTTTCTTTCGTTTGGCCTTGCCCATGGCGCGTCCGGCGATCGTCGCTGGTGTGACCTTAGCGATGATGGAGACGTTGGCCGATTACGGGACTGTGCAGTACTTTGGTGTGACCACCTTTACCACGGGTATCATGCGTACCTTCTATGGCTTTGGTGATTTGGCGGCGGCGTCACAGCTGGCGGGCATCTTATTGTTATTTGTTGCAGTACTGATTTTTGCTGAGCGCTACTCGCGTCGTAAGATTAGTTATCATGGCTCGGGGCTGCGTAAAGCCAGCCAGCGTAAGATTGAACTGCGCGGCATTTATGGGCTGGTAGCCTTTGTTGCCTGTGCGATCCCTGTGTTCGCGGGGTTTGTGATCCCTGCGCTGGTGCTGTTGTACTGGGCGGTGTTTGAAGCCGAAACCGTGGGCTGGGACTTTGTGCAACTGTCGTGGAACTCCTTCTATTTAGCAGCGTTAGCGGCTTTGATTACGGTCTCGCTGGCGTTGGTATTAGCCTATGCCGGTCGCTTACACAAAGAGAAGAGTGTACAAATGGCCATTGTCACGTCCGGTATGGGGTATGCGTTACCTGGTACCATTATCGCCATTGGTGTGATCGTGCCTTTAGCATGGCTGGACCATCGCATCATTGCCTTTGTGCAGCAGACGTTTGATACCAAGATTGGCTTATTCTTCTCCGGCACCATTATTGCGCTGTTGTTTGCTTACACGGTTCGCTTTATGGCAGTCTCACTAGGTTCGGTGCAAAGTGGCTTAGGTAAGATCAAACCCAGTATGGACATGGCTGGGCGCTCCTTGGGCTGTTCACCGGCGCAAGTGTTACGCCGCATTCACGTTCCCTTGCTGAAAAGCTCGGTGCTAACGGCGCTGTTGATCGTTTTTGTGGATGTCTTGAAAGAGTTACCAGCGACGCTGATTTTGCGTCCCTTTAATTTTAATACGCTGGCGGTGCGAGCTTTCGAACTGGCTTCCGATGAGCGTTTGGTTGATGCGGCACCGGCTTCGCTGATGATTGTCGCAGTGGGTCTCATCCCAGTGATTTTATTAAGCCGCTCGATATCATCGAGCACGCATTAGGCTTAATGGGGTATAACATGACGGCAATGCCACCAAATAAAATGTTAAAAGAACTAAAACTAAGCAACATTGCAGTGGGCTACCAAGGTGTCCCCGTAGTACAGGATGCTAACTTTCGTATCGTCGAAGGCCAGATCGGCTGCTTACTTGGCCCAAGTGGCTGTGGCAAGTCGACTCTACTGCGTGCCATTGCAGGCTTCGAACCCTTGTTGGCGGGAGAGATTACCCTCGATAATGAGCTGTTGTCGTCGGCGAGTAAAACCTTAAGCCCGGAAAAACGCAGCATTGGTATGGTGTTTCAAGACATTGCTTTGTTTCCGCATTTGACCATAGGCGCCAACATTGCCTTTGGCTTAAAAGGTTGGTCAAAAAAACAGGTGGCGGAACGCATTGACCACTTACTGGAGTTGGTCGGACTGAGTGGCTACAAAGACCGCTATCCGCATTCCCTCTCCGGTGGTCAGCAGCAGCGTGTGGCCTTGGCTCGTGCCATTGCACCTAAGCCTAAGTTGCTATTAATGGACGAGCCCTTTTCGGGCTTGGATGCGAAATTGCGCGAGGAGCTGGTGCCGGATATTCGTGCCATTCTGCAACTTGAAAAAGTCAGCGCGATTCTGGTGACCCACGATCAGGCAGAGGCCTTTGCCATGGCCGATCAAGTGGCGATTATGGAGTCTGGGCGTATTCTACAAGTGGGCACGCCGTATCAGATTTACCATGAGCCCGCGTCGCGCTTTGTGGCGATGTTTATCGGCCAAGGTGATTTTTTGCCCGCGGTTGTGTGTGGTGACAATTGTGTACACTCTGATTTAGGAGAGATCCAAGGTCAGCTGAACCATGGTTTTGAGTCGGGAGCTAAAGTCGATTTACTGGTACGCCCAGACGATATCCTGCATGACGATGACAGTGCCTTTAAAGGCTTAATCGTCAGTAAATGGTTCCGTGGTTCCTACTTTTTATATCGCGTGAAACTGCCGTCTGGCAAAGTGACCTATTGCTTCTCATCGTCACATCATAACCACGCCATTGGCCAAGACATTGGCATCAGTGTGCACCTAGATCACTTAGTGATGTTTCCTAGGGAAGAACGTCAATAATATCTAATAAAAAAGAGCGCCGCGGCGCTCTTTTTTATTTTACAGAAGGGAAGCTTTAAAGATTGCCAATGCCTTGTTCGCGGCAGGTATCAATGATCCCTTCAAAATCGTATTCGGTTAGCTCTAGGTGCTCTAGGGCGTGATGGCCGACCAGCATCCATTCATAATCTTCAGCCGCTTTGCCAAGGTGTTTGTAAGTGGCACTGATATGCTCGGCCATTTTTAGAATCGACATAAAGGTCAGGTACTTACTATCACCGGCTATGCGTTCGTTGAACAATTTTTGCGCACGGTGATGATGAGCAATGACATAACAACACGCTTTCGGAAGCGCCCAAGACTTGGCCAGGTAATAACCCACCACGGAATGGTTGGTGCGAAACTTTTTGTTCTCAATGTCGGTTAACTCAAAGTCGTAGCTCTGATAGCCTTCTTCTAGCACGGCTTTGTAACCGTCAAAGCGGCTCATCATCAGCGGGATACCGGCGTTGTGAAACAGGCCCAGTGCGTAACATTCGTCTTGGTATTTGAAGCCGATCTGATTGGCAATGCTGGAACACACGGAAGCCACATCCATAGCGTTGTCCCAGAAGTTATGTAACTGCTCAATGGCACCATCGGATAGCTCACTCTTGACCGCTAAGCCATTGACGATATTGGCCACAGAATGAATGCCGAGCATCATCACGGCTTGCTGGATCGATGAGATTTTACGGGGTAAGCCGTAGTAAGCCGAGTTGACGAATTTCAATACCGCGGCTGACAGGCCAACATCTTGGGAAATGATTTGTGCGATTCGAGCCATATCAGGCTCCGGCATGGCTTGCTCCATATGCAGATCAACCATGACCTGAGGCTGAGGAGGGATGGTGATCCCCTGCAAAACCCGCTTTAATTGCTCGTCATTTAAACCAGTAGACATCGTAACCCCTGTGAGTATTGGCGGATGAAAGTAAGTGAATTACGCCGATAACGTAGAAATCCATAACTGAACACTTATAATAGCGTTTTTTTATGTAACCTTGGTGAGTACTTTGAGTGTAATTAGGTTAAAAGGGCAAGCAGACAGAAGACTTCGTGCGGGCCATCAGTGGATATATAGCAATGAAGTGAATACCGATGCGACACCTTTGAAGCAGTTTAATGCTGGGGATCAAGTGATCGTGGAAACGGCACACGGCAAGCCAATAGGTGTTGCCATGATCAACCCTAATACACTGATTTGTGGTCGCTTGGTGAGCCGCAGTATCGATATGGTTTTAAACAAATCGACCATCGTACATCGACTTAAGATTGCCTTGTCATTGCGTGAAATGAGCTACCCAGAGCCTTACTACCGTTTGGTATTTGGCGACTCGGATGGCCTATCGGGTCTAGTGGTGGATCGTTTTGGCGATATTCTTGTGGTGCAAATTTCCACCGCCGGCATTGAGCGTTTGAAGACTGAAGTTATCGAAGCCCTGCAAGAAGTAGTCAAGCCAAGCGCGATCCTGATGAAAAATGATGGCAAGATGCGTAATGTCGAAGGCTTGGACACTTACGTGGAAGAAGTCTTTGGGCACGTGCCGGAAGTGGTCTACCTAAAAGAAAACGATGTGCTGTTCCAAGCACCGGTATGGGATGGTCAAAAAACCGGTTGGTTCTACGATCACCGTGAAAACCGCAAAACCATGCAACAGTTTTGTTCCGGTAAAAAAGTCCTAGACGTGTTCTCTTACGTCGGTGGCTGGGGTGTACAAGCCGCTGCTGCAGGCGCCACGGATGTGACCTTTATCGATGCCTCTGAAGCAGCATTGGATCACGTGGATGCCAACTTGGCGTTGAACCAATACGAAGGTGAAGCGAACCTGATGCAAGGGGATGCCTTTGAAGCGATGCAATCTCTGATTGAAGAGAAACAGCGCTTTGATGTCGTGGTCATGGATCCGCCAGCGTTTATCGCCCGCCGTAAAGACATCAAAGCGGGCGAAGGCGCTTACCACCGTGCTAACCAGTTGGCCATGCGCCTGGTGGCAAAAGGCGGTATTTTAGTATCCGGTTCTTGTTCCATGCACCTAGAGACGGGCCGTTTGCACGACATCGTGCGCAGCAATAGCCGTCAGCTAGAGCGCTTCTCACAGCTGATCTACCGTGGCACGCAAGCGCCGGATCACCCAGTGCATCCAGCGATTCCGGAAACGGAATACTTAAAAGCACTGTTTTATCGAGTGCACAATAATATGGGTCTATAAGACTTTTAAAAAACGCAGCTTAGGCTGCGTTTTTTTATGGCTCAGCAGGCATTGCTTTTTAATTGGGCGCGAATACGACTCAAGGCAATGGGGGTTATGCCAATATAAGACGCAATCTGTTGTTGCGGCAGTACGTCCTTCAGCTCTGAGAAGTCACGACAAAAGTCCAAATAGCGCTGCGTAGCGGAGTGCTTCACCATAGCGTATTCTTTTTGCTCCTTGGCAATAAAAATGCCTTCTAAGAACTTGGCATAGGCTTGCGTAAAGGCTAAGTCTTGGCTCATCTGTTGATAAAAGTTCTGCCACAAAAATGAAATCGCCACACTAGGGCAGACCGCTTCAATACTAAAGAGCGCGGGTTGAGTAAGGCCTAGAGCGCGAGTGGAACCCACCAACTTAGGCGCCTTGGCAATGGTCTGTGTATATTCCTTGCCGTTTTGTGAAACGCTGTAATAGCGCACTAAACCACTGCATAAAAAGAACATACGGGCACACGATTCGCCCTGCTGCAGCAAGCAGTCGCCTTTAGCGAGCGTGTGCACCTGGATCTCGGTATTGCACAGACGCCAATCAATTCCCGCTTGGTATTGATCGAAAAAGTGCCTCAGTTGCTGTGTTAAATATTGCTTATCCATCGCGTGACTCTGAAGGGCTAATAGGACGGCTGTCAATCATCAATAAGGCCAATAACACCATAGCGGAGCCGATAATAAAGCCATAGGAATAGAGCATAATGGCCCGGCTTTGACTGGCTTGATATAGGGCAACCCAGATGGGCACAGTATAGCTGAAGGCCAATAGGCGTGATGCCCCACCAGAGCGAATAACTAGCTGCTGCAGCACAAAGGTTAGCAGGGTGGTAAACAGGGTCAAATACAACAGTAATAGCCAAAAGGTTGAACTCTGCCAAGCCACCTCAGCAAGCTCCCCCCATAGTAGGGTGATGGGCAGCAACCAAATACAGCCAAACAACAGGATGCGATAGGCGCCCGCAAAAGCGCTCACTTGCCGTCCCCAATGTTGCACGCTAATCACGTGTAATGCCAATAAGCCACAGGCTATAAAATAGATGCCATCACCCACATGCCATGTCAGCACGCCGTCACGTGTAAAGACCAAGACGCTGATGGCACCAGCGGAGCCAATCATATAACCGAGCCAGTGCTTGAAGGAGGTGCGTTGGCCAAAGCACAGCATCAGCAGAGCGCCGAGTAAGGGCACGAAGGTATACATGACGGAGGTGTTTAAAGACGACGTGGTTTTTAACGCACTAAACAGACCGATAAAAAAGCCCACCAAGGCAGCGCTGATCAATAGATACTTTAGGGTCAGCGAAGTGGATTGGAAGACGGTCCTCAAGGAATGTTCCGCCGGTTTTGGCAGCCAATAGTAAATCGGAGTCATCAATACCAGTGCCATCATAAAACGTAGCCCCGTTGTGGCTAAAGGTGAGGCATAAGAGGTGACATAGGCTGACACAACAAAGGATGAAGCCATCAGCCAGGACCAAATCAGGGCGGCAACAATAGACTGCATTGGGGCCCCCTTAAGGTTGCATGTTGTCGAGTCTTGGCGCGAGATAGTGGCTAAACAAAAACTCACATACCTCCTGTTCGCTACTGAGGTTAAACACCTGTGTCAGTGCTTCAAACAGTGCCTCTGAGGACGCGATCAAACGACTTTCACGACCGCTCGCGCTGTGGTGTGTCAGGCGTTCGTTAGTGATCACATAGGTCTCGCGCGCGCTTTTTTGGCTCACGACGAGGTTATTCACAAACGCCGCGTGCGGATGTTTATGGGAGTAAAAGTGCCCCATTTCACAATCCGCATCGCTGTAGTGGGCTAAATCAAAGCGGTATAAAAGAAAGGGGCCATTTTCCCGTAATTGCCACAGCTCATACTCTTGCTGGTTATTCTGTACCACCTGGTAGCGCTCAAAGCCCGCCTGTTGGGGTAAACGATTAGCCAAGGCCAGAGGCTTAATCGGGCAAGCGGCACCAAAGCCGATGTCGACTAGGTAGTGCTCACCCGCCAGCTTTACCAAGGTTATACGATGTGTTCGTGGTACTGGCCGCTCATCATTGTTAATGACCCTAGCCAGAACTAGGCGAACCTCAAAACCGCAAAGGGAGAGGGCTTCATAGGCCAGTTTATTGTGCTCGAAACAGTAGCCACCTAAGCCTTGTTGTACCACCTTATGGAGAATGGCTTGGCTCTGCAAAGAGATCTCTTGATGCAGCAAAACCGCTAAGTTATTAAAGCTGAAACGTTCTAGATGGCGCTCGGTAAAGGTGCTGAGAAAGTCTAAGCTGGGAGCCTTGGGCTGGCTTAAGCCGAGCGTTGTAAGGTAATTGAGAAGTGTCATACAGGGCGCACCTTTAAGCGAAAAAATGGGCAAATTCAGTCGTTGGAGTACGTACTTTTTCAGGCACAGCAATGCTGTTGTCACGGTAGCCAACGGCACAGATAACGCAGGCATTTAACTGTTTCTCAGTCAGGCCTAACACATGATTAAACGCCTCTTGATCAAAGCCCGTCATTGGGCAGGCATCGATGCGTTGCATCGCCGCTTCGCTCAGTAGCGCTCCCAAGGCTAGGTAAGCCTGCTGTTGGGCCCAGGCTTGGCGTTGTGGCGAGTTTTGAGCGGCCAGAGCGGATTTAATGTGCTCGGCGTAGCCATCGGCGCTGCCGACTTCTGTGCCAGTTTGCTGGTAATAGCGTTGGAAATAACGATCAACAGTGTGATCTCCGATCTGAGTGTCATTCACCAGTACCAACAAATGCGAGCACTGGGTAATTTGGCTTTGGCCATAGGCATGCTCTGACAGCTGAGCTAACACCTGTGAGTCGTCAATGACCCAGATTTGATAGGGCTGCAAACCATAGGACGACGCGGCCAGTCGAGCGGCTTCGATTAGATCGTGGACACGTGCCAATGGAACTTTGTCACTGGAAAACTGTTTTAGTGAATAACGCCATTGCAGGGCAGGGAGAGTGCTCATGGTATTTCCTCTGTTTGGTGTGCATTGGACGTTACTGTAAGCTGGCCTTAAGAATGAGTAATTAACCTAGGTTTAGTCGACCTAATTATTCCTCTCAGCGTTCATCTATTTACAAGGAGCGACTCAATGTATCGAATCAATCAGTTCAAAACGCTGTTGTTGGCAGTCATGACGCTAATGCTGTGCAATCTGGCGTTGGCCAATGACAAACCCTATCAAACCGATATTAAAACACTGGTGATTGTGTCGCACCCGTACCCAGAGCGTTCGGTGATGACCAAGGGCATGCAAGCAGCCGCGGAGAGTGTCGCTGGGGTGACGGTGCGTAATCTAGAAACTCTGTATGGCTTTGATACCCGTGCTATTGATGCGTCTCTAGAAAAGCAGCTCACCCGTGAGCATGACCGTATTGTGTTTATGTTCCCCACCCATTGGTTCAACATTACGCCGATGATGAAGGCCTATATGAATGATGTTTGGGGCAGCGTCGGACCAGGTCTTTGGCAGGGCAAAGAAATGCTACTAGTGACGACAGCGGCAGGGGGCAGCACCACCTACGGGGCATCGGGGCGCATTGGTGTACGCTTGGAAGATGTGTTTACGCCGATGCAAGCCAGTGCCTTGCATGCGGGCATGACTTATTTAGAGCCTTTGGCGTTCCAAGCCATTTCCTCTGCTAAACTGCCAGAGTATCAACAGCAGTTAATTGAGCGTTTGCAGCGATAATGTTTAATAACGATAAAGGGAGCAAACTATGAAACGAGTCTTGGGGGCTTTTGCGTTAGTCGCCTTAGTACCACTAGTGGGGTGTGCATCGAAAACAGTGACGCCATCATTGTCTATGGGGGACAGTGTCGTGTTAGATGGCATTGAGGATCAACGGGGCCATGTGTTTGATCATCAAACTAGTATGCAGGCGCTGTTATTTGTCGATGGCATGAGTGCTAAAGACCTCGCCAGAGAAAGCCTTGAAAGCATTGATACGGCTTGCATGGAGCAAGGCAAGTTGGTGTATCTGGCGGACATCAGTGGTATGCCAAGTTTGATTTCAGATCTGATTGCGATCCCTAAAATGCGCCGTTACCCCTATCCCATCTGGCTTGACCGTGAGGGCGATGTGTCGGATTCGCTGCCCGTGCGTGAGGATCAGGTCACTGTGTTGAAGGTCAATAATCAAGTGATCGAATCGGTCTCTTTTGCCGCCAATGCGGCCATGCTGACAGAGTACATTGCTGATGTTTGCCCTGCCGCCAGCGCTACCTAGTTCAGAATAAGCGCCAGCACAATAAAAAAAGCGAGTCATTAGACTCGCTTTTTCGTATCAGGGAGAACAGGGCTTACCAAGAATTGCCGCGCAGAGAAATATGCGGCCAGCCGCGCTCTTTCGCGATATCGGTCAGGGTCGGGTCGGCGTCCACGGCAATCGGGTGGTCGACCAGCTCCAGCAGGGGTAAGTCATTACGAGAATCACTGTAGAAGTAGCTACCGTCCATGGAATGGCCGGTTTCTTTAAGCCAGTCGTTTAGACGTGTCACCTTGCCCGCTTGGAAGCTCGGCACACCGACAATGTTGCCAGTGTATTCATCGTCAATCACTTCGGGCACTGGCGCGATGATATGATCCATGCCTAGTTCTTCGGCAATGGGGCCCGTGACAAATTGGTTGGTCGCGGTGATTAATAGCAATAAATGACCTTGATCCTTATGGAATTTGATCAATTTAGTGGCTTCTTCTTGCATCATCGGACGCACTTTGTGATCCATGAACTCGGCATGCAGGGCATCGCGTTCTGCTTTGCTAAAACGTGTCAGTGGTTTTAGGCTAAACGCAAGGTATTCAAAAATGTCTAACGTACCGGCTTGGTACTGTTCAAAAAAGCGGTCGTTTGCTTCTTTGTATAGCTTTACATCTACCAGCCCTTTCTCAACTAGAAATTGTCCCCAGTTGTAGTCGCTGTCGCCGCTTAGCAGCGTACCGTCTAAGTCAAATATTGCCAGTGTCACAGCATCACCTATCGATTAAATTGTGCTACACAGTATAGCGATGGCATTGACAAATTACAGCCCGATTAATTGTGCGAAACACGGAATTGTGGAACAATGCTGTGCATTAGATTTTAGTTATAAGGTGAGAGCTCGTGATTGATGCAGACGGATACAGACCGAATGTAGGCATCATCTTGATGAACGAGCGAGGCCAGTTGCTTTGGGCGAGACGCGTAGGTCAAAACGCGTGGCAATTCCCCCAAGGTGGCATTAAAGCGGATGAAACGCCAGAACAAGCCTTGTATCGAGAACTTAAAGAAGAAGTGGGCTTAGAACCACATCAAGTTGAGATTGTCGGTAGAACGCGAGGCTGGTTGCGTTATCGTCTTCCTAAGCGAATGCTTCGTCATAACAGCAAACCCCTGTGCATCGGACAGAAACAGAAATGGTTTTTGCTTTCCATTCGCTGCGCGGATGCGTGCGTATGTGTTGACGGAACAGACTGTCCTGAGTTTGATGGATGGCGCTGGGTTAGCTATTGGTATCCGCTGGGCCAAGTGGTTGCGTTCAAAAAGGATGTCTATCGTCGTGCATTGAAGGAATTAGTGCCCAATGCACACAGATGGCTAAAGCGTAGGAATAAGCCTGTATAAGCTTCCTTCTACTCCAGACAGTTGAGGATATATGTTAAGTTTATTGAGACGAATCACCCAAGAGGTTACGGCAGCACAGTCGCTCCAAGCCGCGCTCGAGATCATCGTGCGTCGTGTGCGACGTGCCATGCGCTCTGAAGTGTGCTCAATCTACTTAGTCGATCCCAACACTCAAGATTACATCTTGATGGCGACTCGCGGTTTGAATGCGGAAGCCGCCGGCAAACTAAGCTTAAAAGCCGATGAAGGCTTGGTCAGCTTGGTCGGACGTCGTGCGGAACCGGTCAACTTAGAAGACGCCCATGTGCACCCTGCGTTCCACTATTTAAGTGGTACCGGGGAAGAGCGCTACAAATCCTTCCTTGGTGTGCCGATCATTCACCATCGCCAGGTGCTCGGTGTTCTGGTGGTACAACACGAGGAACGCCGTCGTTTCGACGAGGGTGAGGAAGCCTTTCTGATTACCCTGTCAGCCCAGCTGGCCGGGGTGATTGCCCACGCGGAAGCGACGGGTGCCATGATGTCGCTCACGTCGAGCACGCCAGCCGGCTCCGATTTCCGCTACAAAGGCGTCGCGGGCAGCTCAGGCGTGGCGATTGGTAAAGCGGCGGTGATTTTCCCACCTGCCGATTTAGATGTGATTCCTGATCGCACGCCGCAAAGTGTCGAAGCGGAGGTGGAAGATTTCTACCAAGCCTTAGAAGCGGTACGTGCCGACATTAAGAAAGTCAGCAGTCGTTTAAGTCAACACATCAGCAGTGATGAAAAAGCGCTGTTTGATGTGTATTTGAAGATCCTAGACGACAACTCGCTGGCCGCAGAGATAATCAAAAAGATCGAAGAGGGTAACTGGGCACCGGGCGCCTTGCGTCAGGTGGTGAAGTTGCACATTTCCTTCTTTGAGCAAATGGAAGACCCTTACTTACGTGAGCGGGCCACGGATATTCGTGACCTGGGTCGTCGCATCCTGTCCCATTTGCAAGAGAAAACCCCAAGTGTCACCGAAGAGATAACGGAACCGGTCATTATCGTCGGTGAAGAGCTTACGGCATCGATGTTGGGGGAATTCCCACTCGATAAAGTCAAAGGTCTGGTCTCCGTGATGGGCTCAAGCAGCTCTCACGTGGCCATTCTCGCCCGTGCTATGGGCATTCCAACGGTGATGGGGGCAGTCGATCTGCCTTACAGCAAGTTGGATAAGGTCGACATGATTGTCGATGGCTACTCTGGCCAGATTTTCACTTACCCATCCGATGCCATCATCGATAGCTACCAGCAGATCGTTGATGAAGAGCGTCAGCTAGAAAGTGAATACGAGCAGCTCAAGGACCTGCCTTGTGAAACCCTCGATGGTCAGCGCATTGGCTTATATGTGAACACAGGTCTACTGGCAGACGTTAACCGTTCACTTGATCGTGGTGCGGAAGGGGTCGGTCTATATCGTACCGAAGTGCCCTTTATGATCCGTGATCGCTTCCCTACCGAAGCTGAGCAAGAACAAATTTACCGTCAGCAGCTGGAAGGCTTTGCCCCCGCGCCGGTGACCATTCGTACCCTAGATGTGGGCGGTGATAAGGCCTTGCCTTATTTCCCCATCAGCGAAGAGAACCCCTTCCTAGGTTGGCGCGGCATTCGCGTCACGCTCGACCATCTTGAAATATTTATGGCACAAATCCGTGCCATGATTAAAGCCAGCGCTGGGCTGCATAACCTGAAAATCATGCTTCCGATGATTTCTAACGTGGCCGAAGTGGAAGAAGCTTTGGCCTTGATTCGCCGTGCCTACGCCGAAGTCAAAGAAGAAGGCTACGATGTGGTCATGCCACAAGTGGGCGTGATGATTGAGGTGCCAAGTGCCGTGTACCAAGCCAAAGAATTGGCCGGCATGGTGGACTTCATGTCTGTTGGCAGTAACGACTTGACCCAATATCTGTTGGCGGTCGATCGTAACAACTCGCGCGTGGCGAACCTGTACCACAACTTCCATCCTGCGGTACTGCGTGCCTTGGCCGACATCGTCGAGCGTACCAAGGGCGAAGGCGTCAAGTTGAGCGTCTGTGGTGAGCTAGCCGGTGACCCGCTGGGGGCCATTTTGATTATGGCGATGGGCTACAACACATTGTCCATGAGCTCCACTAGCTTACCCAAAGTCAAAGCGGTATTGCGAAAGTTAACCATGGAGCAAGCGCAAGATATGCTGCGCCAAGTGCTGCCTTTGGTGCACTCGGATGCGGTGCGTCAAACCATGATGAAACTCGTGCGTGAAGCCGGTGTCGAACGTCTGATCCGTCCGTCTAAAACGGCTGCGCTTCAATAAATCAACAGACTGTAGACCCTTTATGATTGCCTATCCAAATATCGATCCGGTAGCGGTATCGCTCGGTCCTATTGCCATTCATTGGTATGGCCTGATGTACTTAATCGGTTTTGTTTCCGCTTATTACCTGGGCGTGTATCGCGCCAAACGCTCGAATGGCCTATGGACGCCAGAACAAGTCAGCGACATGATTTTCTATGGCGCGGTGGGCGTTATCCTCGGTGGCCGTATCGGCTATATCCTGTTTTATCAATTTCCTTCTTTTGCCGATAACCCACTGCTGTTGTTCCGTATCTGGGAAGGCGGTATGTCGTTCCACGGTGGCCTGTTAGGGGTGATCCTAGCCATGTGGCTTTTTGCCCGTAAGACGCAAAAACACATCATCGACATCTTGGATTTTGGCGCGCCGTTTGTGCCGATTGGTTTGGGCTTAGGCCGCATTGGTAACTTTATCGGTGGGGAACTGTGGGGCAAGGCCACGGATGTTTCTTGGGCGATGATTTTTCCAAGCGATCCATTACAGCTAGCACGCCACCCGTCGCAGCTGTATCAGTTTGCCTTAGAAGGCGTAGCCTTGTTCACGATTCTTTGGTTCTTCTCGCAAAAGTCGAAGCCACGTTACTGCGTCTCAGGTATGTTCCTATTGTGCTACGGCATCTTCCGTATCTTGGTGGAGTTTGTACGCGAGCCTGACCCGCAGCTGGGCTACATTGCCTTTGGTTGGTTAACTCAGGGGCAGATCCTATCGACGCCTATGGTACTGTTGGGGATAGCGCTATTGGTCGTTGGCTTTAAGTTGCAACGCTACCCACAGAAGTAAGCCCTGCTTGATTAATAAAAACGCCGCCTGATTTTGAACAAAATAGGCGGCGTTTTTTATGCGTCACTGACAGCGATTACACCGAGAACGGGTAGGCAATCGCTTCATGGTACTCATAGCCTTCGAGCTCAAAATCATCCAGCGTGACCCAAGTTTCCAAATCTTCCAACGTTTTAATGTCTGGGTTGATTTTGAACGTCGGCGCTGCAAACGGCTCACGTGTTAGCTGCACATCACGCATCAGCTCCAGCTGATCTTCATAGATATGGGCGTTAACGATCTTATGGTACGCCTTGCCCGGTTTTTTGCCGGTAATCTGCGCCATAATGGCCAGTAGGAAATACACTTGCACCATATTAAAGTTCAGCCCTAACGGCACATCACAGCTGCGCTGAGTGCTGTTGAGGTACAGAGTATCGCCCAGTAGCGAGAAATGGTGGCTGTACATACAAGGGCGCAGGCAGGCCATGTGTAACGCACCTGGGTGATAGAAGGTAAAGATCTCACCACGGTTGTCCACCCCCTGAGTTAAGTCATCGACGATTTGACGCAGCTGGTCAACGGAACCGCCATCAGGCTTAGGGAAGTTACGGCCAATGGCACCGTAACAAAGACCCATATCGTCTTCGCCTTTACGGTAGGGGTTGTTTAACCAGGCTTGGTTTTCATTCGCGTTAGCGTCCCACGTCTTCGTGCCTAGGGCGCGAAAGTCGGCAGCGTTATCGTAACCACGTAAATAACCAATAATCTCAGCAATGGCGGATTTCCAGTAGCTCTTACGCGTGGTCACCAACGGAAATTCGCCAGCGCCCACATCGTAGGTCAAGTCGGCGTTAATCACCGTTAGGCAGCGTTTGCCGGTACGTTCGTTAGCAACCCATTCGCCTTCATCGATAATACGACGACAAAGGTCTAGATACTGTTTCATGTAATTGCGCCCTTGGTTGGGGTAAAATGGCGAGAATTATAGCAGATCTTAAACTAAAGCCGAGTGGGCTGTGAGATCGAGAATGAACATACATTGGAGTCAACATGCTGTCCCTAATCGTTGCCATGTCTACCAACCGCGTGATCGGTATTAATAATTCCTTGCCTTGGCATTTGCCAAACGATCTGAAGTACTTCAAACAGGCGACCATGGGCAAGCCAATTGTCATGGGCCGAAATACGTTTGAGTCGATTGGTAAGCCACTGCCAGGACGCCGTAATATCGTCATCAGCCGTAACCCAGACTACCAGCCAGAGGGCGTAGATGTGGTGCGTTCATTGGATGAAGCGATTCGTCTAGGTGAAGATATCTGCTTGGTGGATGGCCAAGAAGAAGTAATGATTATTGGCGGCGCGCAAATCTACTCTTTGGCGCTTGAGCGTGCTGATCGCCTGTACATCACCCATGTGGATGCGGAAATCGAAGGCGATGCGTTCTTCCCTGAAGTAGCTTGGAACAACTACGAAAAAATCGGCGAAGAAGCGTTCCCAGCAGAAGGTCCAAACCCTTACGACTACCGTTTTAGCGTGTACCAAAAGGGCTAATCCCGATGTGGTTGCAAAAAGAAATTCAGCTGTCGCCGCGCAAGCGTGGCTTTCACCTAGTGACGGATGAAATCTTGCGCCAGCTGCCAGAGTTGCGCAAATTCGAAGTGGGTATGTTGAATGTGTTTATCAAACACTCCTCGGCATCGCTCACCATTAACGAAAATGCGGATCCGACCGTACGTGTTGATTTCGAAAGCTTCTTTAATCACGCGGTACCGGAAAACGAGCCTTACTATCGTCATACCTACGAAGGCAGTGATGATATGCCCGCACACCTTAAGAGCAGTATTTTAGGTTCAAGCCTGAATATTCCGGTGACCCGTGGTGATTTGAATTTGGGGATTTGGCAGGGTATTTACCTGTGTGAACATCGTAATCACGGTGGCGCCCGTAGCCTAGTGCTGACTTTGCAAGGCGAATAACCGCTCAAGCTTCCCTCTCTCCCAGACAACCTCAGCCCCTGCGGCTGGGGGACTGCTGCTTGCGTCATACTTTATATTAGACAAAATCGATCATTAACGACGGTGCTGGACTACCCTTAGAGTGATATCTGTTTATCTGGGGGGCGTATGAACATCAAGGTTGCAATCTCGCAAAAACCACCTGTGCTGCTGAATCTTAAGGCATCTTTAGCGAGAGCGTTAGAAATTGTCGAGGAAGCCGCTAGCCATGGTGCTAACCTGATCGTTTTTCCTGAGGCTTTTTTGCCTGGCTATCCCACTTGGATCTGGCGCTTACGCCCAGGTAAGGACATGGCGCTTGGCAGTACGCTTCATGCCATGCTGCGGGCGAACTCTGTTGATCTTGAAGCCGGAGAGTTGGAAGGGTTATGTGAAGCGGCACGGCAGCATAATGTCGTCGTGGTCATGGGGTTAAACGAACGGGACAGTTGCTTTAGTGGTACCACGCTTTACAACACTTTGGTGGTGATCGGCACGGATGGGCGAATTTTAAATCGCCATCGTAAAATGATGCCGACCAACCCTGAGCGTATGGTTTGGGGTATGGGCGATGCGTCGGGACTGAAAGTCGTCGACACGCCGTTTGGCCGAATCGGTGCGCTCATCTGTTGGGAAAACTATATGCCTTTGGCGCGCTATGCACTCTTTGCGCAGGATATCGACATCTATGTGGCACCAACGTGGGACAGTGGCGAAGTGTGGGCTGGCTCGATGAACCACATCGCCCGCGAAGGCGGTTGTTGGGTGTTAAGCAGTGCTACCGCGATGACTGGCGCGGATATCCCCGAAGATTTTCCGGATCGAGAGGCCTTGTTTGACGCTGAGGAATGGATCAACCCTGGCGATGCACTGGTGATCAAGCCCTTTGGTGGTGTGGTCGCGGGTCCGATGCATCAAGAAAAGGACATTCTTTACGCCGAAATAGATGTGGACGAAGCACGACGTTCGCGTAAAGCGCTCGATGTCTCAGGCCATTACAGTCGTCCAGATCTATTTGATCTGCAGGTGGACCGGCGCCCGAAGCCCGCGATTAGGCTTATAGATGATGACTAATGCGGGCTATAGGTTGGTGTAACGGTGCGATTTACTCGGCAATGAAGACGGCAACGCCTTCAGTGCGGCCTTTTTCCACCGCCGAGTTGGCGCTTTGTGCCAGCTCTTCGATGGTTTCACCGTCTTCTGGGAAGGTCGCCAAACCAACACATAGGTTGAGGTGGCTGGCATCGGAGAACTCCAATACTTTTTGCTCTTCGTCGTTGGGCTGCAAGAAACTATTGATCAGCTTTTGCGCGTCTTTAAGACTTGTGTTTGGCAACAGCAGTAACAGTTTGTCTTGTGCCACACGGGCTAAAATATCGGCTTCACGAATCTTCTTATAGATAAAGCGTGCTGAGGTGTGGATCGCCGTATTACGTTGCTCTAATGGCATGTCCGCCAGTAAACCGCGAGCGTCTAGGTCAATCTTGGCCATGGTCAATGGGGTGTATTGACGACGAGCTAAACCAAGTTGCTTAGTGAAGTGTGTCAGCGCTGCGCCACGGTTCAAAAGCCCGGTGAGCTCATCAAAGGTTGCCTGGGAGCGCAGATGCTCTTCTAGGGCTTTCTGAGAGCTGATGTCCTCAATAAAGCCGATGATTTTGACGACTTCAGCATTGGGCCCTTGGCTGTAAGTACGGCCGCGCTCGCGCACCCAAGTGTATTCATCATTGCCACGACGAATACGGTACTCGGATTCGTAATAACGCTGCTTGTGCTGTATGTGTTCGTCCACGGTGCGCTGCATTTTCGGCAGATCGTCTTTGTGTACACGGCTTCGCCACGCTTGGCTATTGTGCGGCGTATCTTCTAAAGAGCAACCTAGTAATGAAGCAATGGATTGTGAGCAGGAGATGGTGTCGCCTTCCACTTCCCACATCCAGATGCCCGCTGACGATTCAGTGAGAGCGAACTTCAACAGGGTGTTTTCTGCGACGCTGAAATCCAGATGCTCGGTGTGAGAGATGTAGCCTAGGACATACTCATCATCCAGCTCTGTTAGAGAAATCTCGGCGGTTAGGAAACGATCACCCACTTCCAAGCGCGCGCTGATACGCTCCACTTGACCACGATTGAGTTTGTTGACGATGTCGGCAAGACTCGATTGATCATCATTGACCAACGACTGCCAAGTTTCTTGGCGAGCGGCACCGACATTTAGATACAGGCTTTCTAAACGTTCATTGGCCGCTACGATTTCACCACTTTGAATCTGTGCGATAAACGCGGGAGTCGGCATATGATGAAATGCTGTGGTAAACGGGATGGACATTTAGAGACTCCTTATCAAGTCAGTGTGCTCGCCTCTCGAGCATTACTCTGGGGTAATCCAACGCAGTTGGAAGTGAGCGTCTTGATCTTCTGCTAACGCATCACGTAAAAACGGAAGGAACTCAGCGGCTTCTTTTTCCAGCGTCCAAGGTGGGTTGACAACGATCATGCCACTGCCAGCCATACCGCGCTTGGTTTCGGTGCCGCGAATGTTCAATTCCAATAGTAATGTGTTTCTAATTTTGGTTGCCGCGACCGCATTAAGCAAATCGTCCGCTTGACGTCGATTCAACACCGGGTACCAAATAGCAAAGGTGCCTTGAGCGAAGCGTTTGTGACCCTCTTCCAGCGCTTTGACGACTTTTTTGTAGTCGTTCTTCACTTCGTAAGGTGGGTCCATCAAGACAAAGCCACGTTTTTGTGGCGGCGGTAACATGGCTTTTACCGCCAAGAAACCATCATCTTTTACCACATTTGCCACTCTTTTTTTAGGGAAAAGTGCAGCAAGTACAGGGTAGTCATTTGGGTGCAACTCACACAAATGCATTTTATCTTTTTGGCGCAGGTAGTGGTCCACCACCATCGGGCTACCTGGGTAAACCTCTAATTCACCTTCAGGGTTGAGCTCTTTGACGATCTCAACAAAGCGCTCAAGCGGCTCAGGTAAATCGCTGCGCTCCATTAAGCGGCTGATGCCGGTGTCGTATTCTTGGTTTAACTGGGCTTGATCGGAAGCCAGTTCATACAAGCCAATGCCAGCGTGGGTATCAAGGTAGAAGAAGGGCGCGTCTTTCTTGGTTAAATGACGGCAGATTTGGCTGGCAACGAGGTGCTTGAGAATGTCGGCGTGGTTGCCAGCATGGTAAATATGGCGATAGCTGAGCATGGCATAGGGTCCAATATAATTAAAAAAAGCCGCCCCTCTTGTGGAGGCGCGGCTTTTAGAGGTTAAACGATAGGCTTAGTCTAGTTGGTCTAGATCGCGTACCGCACCTTTGTCTGCGCTGGTAGCAAAGTGTGCGTACACTTTCAGTGCAGGTGATACTTTACGTGGACGAGTTTCCACTGGTTTCCAAGCGTCTGCGCCTTTCGCGTCCATCGCGGCACGACGGTGAGCAAGCTCTTCGTCAGTCAACATAACATTGATGGTACGGTTCGGGATGTCGATCAAGATGCGATCGCCATTTTCTACCAAACCAATCGCACCACCTGCCGCCGCTTCTGGTGAAACGTGACCGATTGATAGACCAGAGGTACCGCCAGAGAAACGGCCGTCAGTCAGTAGGGCACAGGCTTTTCCTAGGCCTTTAGACTTGATGTAAGACGTTGGGTACAGCATTTCTTGCATGCCTGGACCACCTTTAGGACCTTCGTAGCGAACGATAACCACATCGCCAGCTTCGACTTTGTCTTCAAGGATGTTCTTAACCGCTTCGTCCTGAGACTCGGTAACGTGTGCTTTACCTTCGAATACAAGGATCGACTCGTCAACACCAGCACTCTTCACCACACAGCCATCTTGAGCAATGTTACCGTAAAGTACTGCTAGACCACCTTCTAGAGAGAAAGCGTTTTCTAGAGAGCGGATACAGCCATTAGCACGGTCGCCATCAAGTGTTGGCCAGCGGCATGATTGGCTGAAGGCTACTTGCGTTGGGATACCACCAGGGCCAGCTTTGTAGAATTCCACGACTTCCGGCGTAGGTGATTCCATGATGTCCCACTTCTTCAAACCATCAAGCATGGTATCAGAGTGTACGGTGTGCACTTGGTTGTGCAGAGCGCCGGCACGGTTCAGTTCACCCAGTAGACCGAAGATACCACCGGCACGGTGTACGTCTTCGATGTGGTATTTCTGAGTGTTTGGTGCCACTTTACATAGCTGAGGCACTTTACGAGACAGACGGTCGATGTCTTGCATGGTGAAGTCTACGCCGGCTTCACGCGCCATGGCTAGCAAGTGTAGGATAGTGTTGGTTGAACCACCCATAGCAATGTCTAGTGTCATCGCGTTTTCGAACGCTTCGAACGTCGCGATTGAGCGTGGTAGCCACTTCTCTTCGTCTTTTTCGTAGTAGTTTTTAGCGATTTCAACGATGCGTCGACCTGCTTCTAGGAATAGGCGCTCACGGTCAGCGTGTGTCGCAACCACAGTACCGTTACCTGGCAGACTCAAACCTAGTGCTTCGGTTAGACAGTTCATAGAGTTCGCTGTGAACATACCAGAACAAGAACCACACGTTGGGCAGGCAGAGCGTTCGATCTCTTCTACCACTTCATCTGACACGCTGTCGTCTGCCGCGATGACCATGGCATCAACAAGGTCTAGTTTGTGCTCAGAAAGCTTGGTTTTACCCGCTTCCATTGGGCCGCCAGACACGAAGATGACTGGAATGTTTAGGCGCAGAGCCGCCATTAACATCCCCGGTGTGATCTTGTCACAGTTAGAGATACAAACTAATGCATCGGCACAGTGTGCGTTAACCATGTACTCAACCGAGTCTGCGATCAAGTCACGTGATGGCAAGCTGTACAGCATACCGTCGTGGCCCATAGCGATACCGTCGTCGACCGCGATCGTGTTGAATTCTTTTGCAACACCGCCCGCCGCTTCGATTTCACGGCAAACAAGCTGACCTAGGTCCTTTAGATGCACGTGACCTGGCACGAACTGAGTGAACGAGTTCGCGACAGCAATAATTGGTTTATGAAAATCTTCATCCTTCATGCCTGTTGCACGCCATAGCGCACGAGCACCGGCCATATTGCGGCCGCCAGTGGATGTTTTGGAGCGGTAAGTTGGCATTTGTATCCCCACAATTTATTTTGCTTTCTTTATAAGCTTCATGTTACCAAGTTTATTGCCCTCGCCCAAAGCGAAATTTGGCAATATACTGCTTAAATAGTAGTAACGATATGCCATGCCATTTCGACAGGGCAGTTAATGATTAAAAGGTACGAAAATATATGATGTATCACAATGTTGCGCTTGCTCGACAGCCGATCGTGGATAATCGTTTATCTACGATCGGTTACGAGTTGTTGTATCGCCGCAACGCTGACGCCTCTAACGCCGACATTTATAACCAAGTGGGCGCCACAGCACAGGTGATAACGACCTGCGTGCTGGATTTAGGGATGCACAACATTGTGGGCAGCACTGGGAAGGCGTTTGTAAACTTTCCACGAGGCTACCTCGTTAACCCAAGTGGTGTGCCGTTACCAAAAGAGCACACCGTCATTGAGGTGCTTGAGAGTGCTGGGTTTGACGCCGTGCTGTTGGCTTCTTTGCGCCGTTGGCATAACGCTGGCTTTAAGATTGCGTTGGATGACTTCGTCTATGAACCGCGCTTAACCCCATTTGTGGAAATCGCCGATTACATTAAGTTGGATATGGTGGCGCTGGGTAAAGATAAGTTTCATCAGCAAGTTGAGGCGTTGCGCCCCTACGATGTCAAGTTGA
Organism: Marinomonas aquimarina; assembly: GCF_900089755.1. GTDB lineage: Bacteria > Pseudomonadota > Gammaproteobacteria > Pseudomonadales > Marinomonadaceae > Marinomonas > Marinomonas aquimarina. The sequence continues at coordinate 74,203 of NZ_FLOC01000017.1, forward strand.
TCGCTGAGAAGGTCGAAACTTGGGAGGATTACCATTTCGCAAAGCTGCTGGATGTGGACTATTTCCAAGGGTATTTCTTTGAAAAGCCGCAAGCGATTGCCAAAAAAGCGTCTAATGTCAATCAAATGACCTTGATGCAATTGATGGCCTCTTTGATGCGCGCCGGTGACCTGCCAATTGAAGAATTGGAACAAATCGTCGGCCAAGACATTGGTTTGGTCCACAAGCTATTGAAGTATCTTAACTCACCCATGACAGGGTTAGTGGCCTCGGTCGATTCTTTGCGTTTGGCTATTATGTTGATTGGTACAGAGCAGCTGAAATCGATCACCAACCTATTGTTGATGTCCGAGATGACGGCTGATCGAGAAGTTTTGCAAGGTCAGGTACTGCTGCGTGCTAAGCACGCGGAGCTGTTCGCCAAAGCGCAGCAATACGCGAACGAAGAACGCTATTTCCTCGCCGGCATGTTGTCGATGATCGATGTCTGTGTCGGCGTTGACCTGGACAACGTGCTATCGGAGCTGCCATTACCACTTGAATTCACCAACGCCATTCTCGAACGTACTGGTCGTGTAGGCTATACCCTAGATTTGATCGAAGCGTATGAGAAAAATCGCCCTATCAAGTCCGAACAGGATATGGAAGTGCTCGCAGAGACCTATGCAGACGCAGTGAAATGGGTCGAAGGGTTCCGCTCGGCTTTCTAAAATGCAGTGTTTTGTAGGGATATTCCTACAAAGGCTGTAGGGTATTTCTCTAATTTCGCAATAAAATAGTAAGAAAAATGTACAATTTTTTGTAAGCTTATGATTTAAAAGGATTAATCTTAATTTTCTCTTCTTGCTCTTTTTTTGCAACTTATCTAGAAAACGGTATAGTTAACCCATCCAAACGGAACTCATGGACTGAGATGCACATGGAGTGCGGCAAAGTAGGATACTTTGTGGGATGCAAAATGGATGAGTGATGGACACTCTAAGACGGATTTTCACATTAGGAAACAGGCTCTACGGATAAGAGCTAAAGAGCCAAGTAGGGCATAGCACAGGGAAGGGCGTTAGGGATAACCACTCAATGGATGAGCGCTTTAAAGGATTTAGAGCACAACAACGGGTAGCTTAGGCTACCCTTTTTTGTTTTTAACGCTCACTGAGCGCTACAAACCAGCCCCAGAGGCACCCATATCTGTGGTCGTTGGTGGTGGTTTTGTAAGGCAAATCTGACAAGAGTGTAGGGTGTTTCGCTAATGTTTGCGGAATAATAGAAATTTACCCAGTGAAATTTTCTATCTATATGATTTTATTGAATAAATTTCTATTTTTGGTTTTTTTGTTAGACGTTGCATCTTGCTCAAAATAGGGTACATTTAACTTATCCAAACGGAACTCATGGACTGAGACAGCACAGAGACGTGCAGCAAAGCAAGAGGCTTTGTGGGATAACAGGAATCGAGTGAGGATCACTCAAAGACGGACTTTGACAGGACAAACTAACTCGACGGATTTGAGTTACAGGCCAAGATGGCAAGTTACGGACTGACAGCGACGGAATCGCACACTCAAGGAACGAGCGCTTTAACGGACTAAAGCAACAAAACGGGCAGCCTAGGCTGCCCTTTTCTTTGCCAGCTATTTATCAAACGCCTTTTGCAGGCATAAAAAAAGCAGCCGAAGCTGCTTCTTTTCAAGTATTTCAAGCTTAGCGCTCTAGGTACTCAAGCTTGTCTTCCACACCGTCCCACTGGGCTGCATCAGGAAGAGCGTCTTTTTGCTCAGTGATGTTTGGCCAGATCAAAGACAGTTCTTGGTTTAGCTCAACGAATACTTCTTGGCCTTCTGGTAGCTCGTCTTCAGAGAAGATCGCTGCCGCAGGACATTCTGGTTCACAAAGAGCACAGTCGATACACTCGTCTGGGTTAATTGCTAGAAAGTTTGGGCCTTCGTAAAAGCAATCTACAGGGCAGACTTCTACACAGTCTGTGTATTTACAACGGATACAGTTGTCAGTAACGATGAAAGCCATTCGACTTCTCCTAGAATCAGTTCAAAATTTTGCCAGTATTTTAGTGGCATAGGGCGCAAAGCGGCAAGGGACAATTGGCTGTCCCTCTAAACTTTCTGATATTAGCTTATGCAGCTACAGACCACTTTTCAATTTGTGCAATAGATTAAGCGCTTCCAGCGGTGTGGTGTTGTCTATATCAACCGCAGCAATTGCCTCTTTTAGTTGGCTGGCTTCGTCCACGGCAAACATATCCACTTGCAGTGGCGCTGCTGCGGGTTGGCTGGCGGCTGATGGCATAGGCTGTGGTTGCACCTCTGGTGCGGCAATAGGCGCATCTTGGACACTAATCGGTTGCGCCACGCGCTCGCCTTCCAGTTCGCCCAATTTCTGACGGGCTTCGAGAATCACACTTCTTGGAACACCGGCTAGCTGTGCCACTTGCAGACCGTATGACTGGCTCGCTGGACCATCGTGTACCTGGTGCATAAAGACGATCTCGTCTTCGTACTCGGTGGCGGTTAGGTGAACGTTGGCGGCATTCGGTAAACGCTCCGCTAATGTGGTGAGCTCGAAATAGTGCGTGGCGAACAAGACATAGCTGCCCAGCTCATTGGCAAGGTATTCCACCGCTGACCAAGCCAGCGACAAACCATCAAAGGTGCTGGTACCACGGCCGACTTCATCCATCAGTACCAAGCTATCTTTGGTCGCGTTGTTGAGAATGTTGGCCGTTTCCGTCATTTCCACCATAAAGGTTGAGCGACCACCTGCCAGATCGTCCGAAGAGCCCATGCGCGTGAAGATACGATCGACCACGGAAATCGATGCTGACTCAGCCGGTACGAAACTACCCGTATGAGCGAGCAAGCTGATGATGGCGATTTGGCGCATATAGGTGGATTTACCACCCATGTTCGGACCTGTGATCATCAACAGGCTGCGACCCTCGTGCAGGTCTAAGTCATTCGGGATAAAAGGATCTGAAATAACCGACTCCACCACCGGGTGACGTCCCGCTTGGATAGCGATGCCACCACGGTTGTGCACTTCAGGGCAGCAAAAGCTTAAACGGTTGGCACGTTCGGCAAAACACGCCAGCACATCCAGCTGAGACACTGCTTGGCTGGCGGTCTGCAGTGGGCCTAGCACAGCGTTTAGCTTATCTAGTAATTGCTCGTACAGTTGCTTTTCACGGGCTAAGGCTTTCGATTTGGCACTAAGGGCTTTGTCTTCGAACTCTTTCAGTTCTGGGGTGATAAAACGCTCGGCATTCTTCAATGTTTGGCGGCGTACGTATTCCGTCGGCGCCATATCGGAATGCAAACGACTGATCTCAATGTAGTAGCCGTGCACTCGGTTGTAGCCCACTTTTAATGAGGCAATACCTGTGCGCTCTTTTTCACGACGTTCTACCTCGGCCAAGTAATCGGTGGCGTTGGTGGAAAGAGAAATCAGTTCATCCAGTTCTTCATCGTACCCCTGAGCCATGACGCCGCCATCACGAATCACCGCAGGTGGGTTTTCCACTAAAGCGCGTGCTAATTCGTCCGTTAGCTCTGGTTGTTCTACTAGACGATCGTGTAGTTGTGAAAGACGAACATTTTCTGGCATCTCATTTAGAATGCGGCGCAGCTCGGGCATGGTTTCCAGTGCCATGCGTAGGCGGACTAAATCACGAGGACGAGCGGAACGCAGTGCCACACGAGATAAAATTCGCTCCATATCACCGACGGCCTTGATGGTGCTTTGCAGGGTTTCAAAGGCAAAGTTGTTCATCAGGTCACGCACCGCATGTTGACGGCTGTGAATTTCTTCAAGCTTGCGAATCGGGGTGTGTAACCAGCGCTTTAGCAAGCGCGAGCCCATCGGCGTGGTACAGCTGTCAATCACGCTCATCAAGGTGTTGCTGGTGCTGCCGTTGAGGTTCTGATCGATTTCTAAGTTACGACGGGTGGCGCCGTCGATCAGAACTGAGTCATCACGTTGCTCAACACTGATGGCTTGAATATGCGGCAGTGCTGAGCGTTGGGTATCTTTGGCGTACTGTAGCAAGGCGCCAGCTGAGGCAATCGCTGCCGTCAGAGCTTCGCAGCCAAAGCCAGATAAATCTTTGGTGTTAAATTGCTGAATCAGCTGACGGTAGCTGGATTCAAAGTCAAAATGCCAAGGGCCCAGTTCGCTGACCCCCCGTTCAAGGGTAATCAGATCGCGGGCAGGGAAGTCCTCCGATAGGAGAATCTCTTTTGGTGATAAACGCTGTAACTCGCTGGCGAGCGCTTCGTGGCCATCGACTTCAAACACACAGAAACGGCCGCTGGCCATGTCTAGGTAAGAGAAGCCAAACACATCGAGGCCTTTACGTTGTACGTGAGCGACAGATAACAGTAAGTTTTCACGTTTTTCCTCAAGGAACGCTTCATCACTGATGGTGCCGGGTGTCACAATACGCGCCACTTGACGCTCTACAGGGCCCTTGCTGGTCGCTGGGTCGCCCACTTGTTCAGCAATCACCACCGATTCACCCATACGAACAAGGCGGGCGATGTAGTTTTCTGCGGCGTGGAAGGGAATGCCTGCCATAGGAATCGGTTTACCGCCAGAATGACCCCGAGCCGTAAGCGTAATATCTAACAATTCGGCCGCGCGTTTGGCGTCGTCGTAGAACAACTCATAGAAGTCACCCATGCGATAAAACAGCATCTGATTGGGGTGCTGTGACTTGAGGCCAAAATATTGGCGCATCATGGGGGTATGGTTGTCTTTGTCTGATTGGCTCATGTGAAGGCTCACGTTGTATGGATGAAACAGGGCCGATATTCTAAGGCATAATTTATTGATATTTAAGGGAACACAATGGTTCAAGAAAAATTCCTTAAAGACTTGGTGAAACAAGTGGCACAGCGCTTGTCAGAACGCCAGCAAATGCTGGTCACCGCTGAGTCCTGTACTGGTGGTTTGATTGGTGCTTACTGCACTGAGTTAGCGGGCAGTTCGGAGTGGTTTTATGGCGGCGTGATCAGCTACGCCAATGAAGCCAAAGTCGATGGCTTAGGCGTTTCCGATGTCACGCTTAACACCGAGGGCGCGGTGAGTGAGTCGACGGTACAGCAAATGTGTGCCGGTGCCTTGGCGCTTGGTGGTGATGTGGCGGTGGCCGTCAGTGGTGTCGCCGGCCCAAGTGGTGGCAGTGTCACTAAGCCAGTGGGCTGTGTGTACATTGGTTGGCAGGTGAAAGGGCAGCCAGCCATAGTCGAGCGCTGTCAGTTTGAAGGTACGCGTCGCGCGATTCGTCGTGAGACGGTGGCGCGAGCGCTACAAGGTGTTTTAGAGCAGACAAAATAAAAATCTGTGTTTTTATACAGTATTTTCTTGAGCGTCTTTTTAAAACGCGCTACATTAAGCTCAGTTTAAATCTACGGATATACCACTTAGGATTGAAATATGGCTTCCACGGCAGACAACAAGAAAAAAGCGTTAGACGCAGCGCTTTCACAAATCGAGCGTCAGTTTGGTAAAGGCGCCATCATGAAAATGGGTGAAGGTGCGAAATTAGACATCGAAACCGTTTCAACTGGCTCACTTGGCTTGGACATCGCCTTGGGGGCGGGTGGTCTGCCATACGGTCGTATTTGTGAGATCTATGGTCCAGAATCTTCTGGTAAAACAACGCTGACGCTAAGCGTCATCGCTGAAGCGCAGAAGCAAGGTAAAACTTGTGCCTTTATCGATGCGGAGCACGCGCTTGACCCATCTTACGCGGAAAAACTAGGCGTCAACATCGGTGAACTATTGGTGTCTCAGCCAGACACGGGTGAACAAGCGCTCGAAATCTGTGACATGCTGGTGCGTTCAAACAGTGTTGATGTAGTCATCGTTGACTCGGTCGCAGCGCTGGTACCTAAGTCTGAAATCGAAGGCGAAATGGGTGACTCTTCTGTTGGTGTGCAAGCGCGTCTATTGTCACAAGCGATGCGTAAACTGACAGGCTCCATCAAACACGCTAACTGTCTTGTTGTGTTCATCAACCAGATCCGTATGAAGATCGGTGTGATGTTCGGTTCGCCTGAGACCACAACTGGTGGTAACGCACTGAAATTCTACAGCTCGGTTCGTCTAGACATTCGTCGTATTGGTTCGGTGAAGCAGGGTGACGAAGTCATCGGTAACGAAACCCGTGTGAAAGTGGTGAAGAACAAGATTGCGCCACCATTCAAACAAGCAGAGTTCCAAATCATGTACGGTGCCGGTATCTACCGCATGGGTGAAATCATCGACTTGGGCGTGAAGCAAGGCTTCATTGATAAGTCGGGAGCTTGGTACGCCTACGGCGGTAATAAGATTGGCCAAGGTAAAGCCAACGCGGCGCAATACCTAGCCGACAACCCAGCGATTGCCCAAGAAGTCGAAGGCATGATTCGCGAAGCCTTGTTGACCAAAACGAAGAAATCAGAAGAGTCTGCGGACGCTGCTGATGCGCTAGAAAGCGAAGAACTGGATTTTTAATTCAGATAAGAAGCTTCAGAGAAAGCAGCCTTAGGGCTGCTTTTTTTATGCCTGAAAGGGGCTAAATGCGTAGAGAAAGCTATCTTTATGCTTTTTATTGTTGGGAATCTATTGTTTTGCAGCAAAACGCTAGCTGAACTGACATATTTTTCCGTTATCCCATGTTGCCAGGCTGCTTAGGGTTTGGACTATCATCCTCATGCCTCTACATGGCGCTCGGATGGAGCGCTATGGTGATGATTGCCTCGATAAGGAAATATAATAATGAATCCAAATGATGCTTCAACGATACAAAACACACCGCCAACAGGGCTCTTTAATGCCAAGAGCTGGATTGTGTTAGCGGATGTCATTCTGTTTGCTGTGTTATACAACACCCTGCCATTTGAGCCCAATATTGTCTTAGGCCTTAGCATATTGGTGTTTATTGCAGTGCTGTGGCTGACCGAAGCCTTGCATGTCACCGTGACCGCGATCCTAGTGCCTGTTGTGGCCGTGTTATTTGGCGTGTTTGATACCCAGACGGCCCTGCATAACTTTTCAAACGCCACGATTTACCTATTTCTAGGGGGCTTTGCCCTCGCTGCAGCGATGCGTGTGCAAGGCTTGGATAAAGTCATTGCCGATAAAGTCTTACTGTTGGCGCGCGGTAGTATGAGTGTGGCGGTGTTTATGCTGTTTGGCGTCACGGCTTTGTTGTCTATGTGGATCAGTAACACCGCGACCGCGGCGATGATGTTACCGCTGGTACTGGGCCTACTGAGTAAGGTGGATGAAGAGCGTGGCCACCGCACCTACGTGTTTGTGCTGTTAGGCATTGCCTACAGTGCCAGCATTGGTGGTATTGCGACCCTTGTTGGGAGTCCGCCAAATGCCATTGCCGCGGCGCAAGTCGGGTTGTCATTTAGCGATTGGATGATGTTTGGTCTACCTGTCTCCGTGGTGATGCTGCCTGTGGCGGTGGCGATCTTATATTTGGTGTTAAAACCGGACCTACGTGGCAACTTTGAGTTGCAGGTGGCGCAGATTGAATGGAGCCGCGGCAAACTGCTGACCTTAGCGATCTTCTCTTTGACGGTATTTCTGTGGATTTTCAGTAAACCCATTAACGGTATGCTGGGAGGTATTAAGAGTTTTGACACCATTATTGCCCTAGGGGCCATTATCTTGATTTGTTTCTCTGGAACAGCGAAGTGGAAAGATATTGAGAAAACCGCAGATTGGGGAGTATTGCTGTTGTTTGGTGGCGGTATCTGTTTAAGCAATGTGCTGAAGCAGACGGGCGCCAGTATGTTTCTTGCCAATGAGCTCAGTGCCCTAATTGCCGACTTTAACTTGGTGATGGTGATCCTAGTGATTGCGGCGTTTGTGGTGTTCTTGACCGAGTTTGCCAGTAATACCGCCAGTGCTGCTTTGTTGATTCCCGTGTTTAGTGCCTTGGCGGAAGCCTTTGGTGTGTCACCGGTGATTCTGGCCGTGCTGATTGCCATTTCGGCTTCTTGTGCCTTTATGTTGCCCGTGGCAACACCGCCCAATGCGATTGTGTTTGCTTCGGGACATATTAAGCAGAGCGAAATGATGCGTGTCGGCTTTATCTTGAATATTGCCTGTATCGCCTTACTCAGCGTCATTGCGGTACTGTTCTGGTAAGTGTGATAGAGGTCGTCCTGATGTTGGGACGCTGACGTACAGTGCCCCAACTGTTAAAAAGCGTAAGGCCTATGGTGTCGCTTTTTATTAGCGACTATTCTAGGGTGAAATCACTAGAAACTCGGGACTTTGCATGGATTTGTTTTGGATGCTCGTTAGTGCCTCTGGCGTATCTGCTGTGCTGCTGGCGATCAGTGCTGGCTGGTATTGGCATGTCCGGCGCACGCAGGCGTCTGAGACAAGCGCGTTGGACGACTCCGAGGACGACCGAGCAGATGCCGAGGTGGTGGTTGACGACACTGTTTCACAAACTGAGCGCTGGTTAGAGCTGATTGATCAGCAATTGGTCTTTTGCCAAGAGTTACTGGAGCAGCAGCGGGCGGTGGGAGAAGACGATCTGACATTACGCTGCTGGCAGACCTTCCTGAACATAGAGCGTATTCTTTTACAGCAACAAGATGCCAACTTCGAAGATTATCTCGATCAATTTGAATTTGTGTTAGAGCAACTCAAGCATGCCCAAGAAATTGATGCCTTGTTAAAACAACTGACTGTCAGCAATCAATTGCTTAAGCATCTCAACAAGATTGTTCAAACCACCAGTGAGTCGGTGTTTGAGCAGGTCAATATCACCGCGAATCTCAACCTTAAATTGGAGCAGTTGCAAGAGCGCTTGCAAGCGGAAGTCAGGCTCGATAAAGAGCTCGCTGGAGTGCGCGAGGAGCTGGCCAGCTTGTTTGATATGGCGGAGCAATTAAAGCAGCAAGTGGATACTCAAGAAGAGCAGGATAAGGTCTATATGGAGATGCTCTCGGAGTTTTTAGGTAGCGTCTCTTCGGACAGCTTTCTCTCGCCAATTAAAAATGAGCTGGACGAAAAAGTGCATGAGTTACAGCACCTTGCTGACTATCGTGCACAGGTGATTGCGGAGTTAAAGGAGCGTTTAAAGACATTACGCAGCGCCAGTGCGGGGCAGCAGGATTACATCGCCGAATGCGATATCGCCTGTGCTCGCTTTGAAAAAAGCTTATTGGAGAGCAATAAGGTGATCAAAGCTTTGGAGCAAAAGCTGGAAAGTTTGCAAACCATCAAATACAACTTAAATGTTGATCGTCGGAAACGAGAAGAGGCATTAAAAGTCAAAGATGCGGCGCTTCGAGCCAAGGGCGTAGAGACCAAGCTGAAAGCGCAGGCGGCGATTGCCCGTGAACAGAGTTCGGTCGATGCTATCGTCGACTTTATGGATAAAGTGCCTTTGTCGGCGGAGTTTAGTGACTTTGAAACCCAGCAAAGTGAGAAGTTGGCGACCCTGCAACAATTGGTCAATGAATCCGAGTTGTACGTCAGTGTTTTGGAGCGTGATCTTGAAAAGGAGAAATTTGAGCATGAGCAGCTGCTAGCGCGCCAGCAACAAGGAGGAGCCGAACCGCCCGTTTTGTCCACTCAAGAGCAAGAAGAGCTGCGCAACTTACGGGAAGTAAACAGTGAGCTTGAAGAAGAGAAGATTCGCTTACTTGAGCAGCTGTCGGCAACCCACGACGATGGCGAAGCCATTCAGGTGTTGCAGCAGCGCATCAAGGAGCTCGATATGAAAATTGAGACGCTGCAAATCAACTACGTCAATATGGAAGAGCGCTACCTCAACTCACTTATGTCTTAATCTTCTTCAGACCATTCTGTGGCATATTTGACTTCATCAAAACTAAAACCACGATAGACCAGATAGCGTGTCTGTTTCGCACGCGCTTTGAAGTCTTTTTCAACGGCGTTACCGAATTTGCGTTGTTTCAGCTCAAGCGCTAATTCAAACCAGTCCACCTCCAGTGAGTTCAGCGCGTGCTTAGCCATCTGCTCAGGAATGCCTTTCATACGCAGTTCATTCAAAATGCGTTGCTTGCCAAGGGGTTTAGCGGCTTTGCTGCGGCTAAATGCTTCGGCATAACGCTCGTCGCTAAGATAGTTCAACTCCAGTAAATAATGGATTGCGTTATCTATCGCGTCTTGCTCATAGCCTTTTCGTGCCAGTTTTTGTTGCAACTCTTTGGTGGAGTGTTCGCGCGCACCGAGTAGCCATAAGGCGTAATTTCTCGCGTCTTGCTCCGACATGTCTGATCCTAAATAAAATGAAAATGATTATAGCTGAAATGATTGAATTATGAATTTATATTAAATTCTTCTTAATGTTTATTTTATAGTTTTTATCTCTACATATTTACATTTAAATAGTAAGATATTTTGGTTTTCTTTTGCAAAAATAGCGAATAATTCTTCTGTAGAGGTTTGCTATGAAAGTTTGTATTTTGGGCGCAGGTGTTATTGGTCTGACATCGGCTTATTATCTTGCGAAGAAAGGCATGCAAGTGACTGTGATTGATCGTCAAGCTGACGTGGCATTGGAAGCCAGCTTTGCCAATGCCGGTCAGGTGTCCCCTGGTTACTCGGCGCCTTGGGCGGCTCCAGGGGTACCATTGAAAGCGGTCAAGTGGCTGTTCGAAAAGTACTCGCCGCTTAAGATCAGCCCAGAATTGGAGCTGAAAAAGATCGCTTGGATGTCGCAAATGCTGAGTAACTGTACTGCTGCCAAATACAACACCAATAAGTCACGCATGATGGCACTGGCTGAATACAGTCGTGATTGTTTTATCGATCTGCGTAACGACATCGGCATTCAATACGATGATGGTCAAGGTGGTACTTTACAGCTGTTCCGCAGCGATGCTCAGGTGGAAAGCTCTGAGAAGGACATCAAGGTACTCAAATCTTTAGGGGTCGCGCACCAAGTCTTGAACCCTACAGAGATCTTAACAGTGGAGCCTGGTTTGGCCCCAGTGATTGATAAGTTTAAAGGCGGTTTGCGTCTGACGGGCGATGAGATGGGCGATTGTTTTATGTTTTGTCAGGCGTTGAAAAAACAGTGCGAAAGCTTAGGCGTGCAGTTTAAGTTCAACACCAATATTACTAAGCTTGTGGTGGAGCAGGGTAAGGTTCAAGCGCTGGCGACTGGCGACGGGGATGTAGCGTGTGAGCAGCTGTTGGTCTGCTTAGGCAGCTATTCGAAAGAAATGCTTAAAGTGATAGGCATTAATGTACCGATTTACCCTGTCAAAGGTTACTCTTTAACGGTACCCATTAGTGATGCCAAATTCGCGCCGACATCGACGATTATGGATGAAACCTATAAAGTAGCGGTCACTCGCCTTGGCGATCGTATCCGCGCTGCCGGCACCGCAGAGCTAGCGGGCTATAATCTTGATTTGCCAAAAGCCAGAACAGACACCATTGCTCATGTGGTCGGCGATGTCTTTCCACAAGGCGCAGATCTGACTGAGGCAGAGTATTGGACTGGACTGCGTCCAATGACACCCGATGGCACGCCCATCATCGGTGCCACCTCAATCAAGGGACTGTACCTCAACACGGGACATGGCACATTAGGTTGGACCATGAGTTGCGGCTCAGCAGCCGTTATTGCTGATATCATAGCAGGCGAGCCAACGGCGATTGATTCGTCCAGCCTAGCTGTACAACGTTACGCAAACTAAGGGGCATAGATGTCAAGGCCACTTACAGCGACCGTCGATTTAGAGGCGATCCTGTCAAATTATCGATACGCAAAACAATTGCACCCAACATGCAAGGCTTTTGCGGTAGTAAAAAGCAATGCCTATGGCCATGGGGCCGTGCGTGTTGCGCAATATCTTGAGGGGGATGCCGACGCCTTCGCGGTGGCTTCTATTGAAGAAGCGCTGGAGCTGCGTGAAGCGGGGATCGAATCGCCCATTATGTTGCTGGAAGGCATTTTTGAGCCGGCCGAATGGGAGCTGTGTGCTGAGCAGGGCTTCTGGACCGCGTTGGAAAACAGCATGCAGCTGGAGAGCTTGCTAACGCTAGGGAAACCCGTTGAAAAAGTCTTTGTGAAACTGGATAGCGGCATGCACCGTTTGGGCGTTAACAAAGAAACCGCCGCTGAATACGTGCAGACCCTGCGTGATTCCGGTTTGGTCGGAGAGGTGCTGTTGATGACGCACTTTGCGTGTGCCGACGATTTAGCCGACCTGACGACTATGAAGCAACTGGCGTATTTTGAGCAAACCCGTCAGCTGATTGGTAAGGTTGAAGCCAGTGTCGCCAATTCCGCGGCGATTATGAAGTGGAGCGTCCCCGAAGGTGGTTGGATTCGCCCTGGGATCATGCTCTATGGCATCTCCCCCTTTGCAGAAGTGAGTGGGGTGGAGTTAGGTTTGAAGCCAGCCATGACGTTAACTTCCAAAGTGATCTCAGTTCGCCAAGTGAGCACCGGTGATAAGGTCGGCTATGGCTTGTCCTATCAGGCCGCTGCGGATCATCAGTTGCTAACGGTGGCGGTAGGTTATGGTGACGGCTACCCTCGGGCCGCAGATCACGGTACGCCGATGCTAATTAACGGCAAACCTGCCGAATTGGCTGGTCGCGTGTCGATGGATATGATTACCGCGAAACGGGTAACAGAGAGCTCTGTTCCTGCCGCAATTGGTGATGAGGTGGTGCTCTGGGGCAATGGCGTGCCAGTGGAAAAAGTCGCTTACTGGTCGGGGACCATTGGCTATGAGCTGGTCACGCGTATGACGTCACGGCCACATTTTGTCTACCAGGGTGAAGAATAACCGCCGTCTGACCCTTCTTTACACGATTTGATGGTGATAAAGCACCATCAAATCGCTATTTTTGATCAAAAACTAACGAAATTCATTTTTTAGGTTTTGATCAACTACGCCGTTTGCGTGTACTATTTTCTACCTTTCTAAAGCACTGTAGCGGTCTTATTGCTAAGACAGTCGTGCTGTTTAATTTGCCAGATATTTATAGAGATAGAGTCTCATCCAATTATGAAGAGTTCTGAGTTACGCCAAGCCTTTTTGTCTTTCTTTGAAAGCAAGCAGCACCAGATCGTGGAATCCAGCTCACTGGTTCCAGGCAATGACCCGACCTTGTTGTTTACCAACGCGGGCATGGTGCAATTTAAAGATGTATTCCTAGGTGCTGATAAGCGTCCTTACACGCGTGCCACGACGTCTCAGCGTTGTGTGCGTGCCGGTGGTAAGCACAATGACCTTGAAAACGTAGGTTACACAGCGCGTCACCATACATTCTTTGAAATGTTGGGTAACTTCAGCTTCGGTGACTACTTCAAAGACGATGCCATCTCTTACGCTTGGGAATTCCTAACCGGTGTACTTGGCTTGCCAAAAGACAAGCTTCTGGTAACCGTCTACGAAGAAGACGACGAAGCGTTCGCGATCTGGAAAGACAAGATCGGCGTACCAGAGGAAAAAATCATTCGTATCGGCGATAACAAGGGTGCACGCTACGCTTCTGATAACTTCTGGGCGATGGGTGATACCGGTCCTTGTGGTCCATGTACAGAAGTGTTCTACGATCACGGTGAGCATATTTGGGGTGGGCCTCCAGGGTCTCCAGAAGAAGACGGCGACCGTTTCATCGAAATCTGGAACGTTGTATTTATGCAATACAACCGTTCCGCTGATGGCACTATGGCGAATCTGCCTAAGCCATCTGTTGATACGGGGATGGGTCTTGAGCGTATCGCGGCGATTTTGCAGGGCGTGCACTCAAACTACGAAATCGACCTGTTCCAAAATCTAATCAAAGCGTCTGCAGCAGCGGTAGGTACAGAAGATCTGTCTTCTCAGTCGCTACGCGTTATTGCTGACCACATTCGTTCATGTTCCTTCATGATCGTGGATGGCGTGGTGCCTTCGAACGAAGGCCGTGGCTATGTACTACGTCGTATTATCCGTCGTGCAGTACGTCACGGTAACAAACTGGGTCAGACACAGCCGTTCTTCCACAAATTGGTTGCCGCGCTAGATGCTGAAATGGGTGATGCTTACCCTGAGCTACGTAAACTGGCTGACCGTGTCGCGTCGATTCTTTTGAAAGAAGAAGAGCAGTTCGCGAAAACACTGGATCAAGGTATGCGTATTCTTGAAGAAGCCATCTCAAACCTAGGCGATAGCAAAACTATCCCTGGTGAGACCATCTTCAAACTGTATGACACCTACGGCTTCCCAGCGGATTTAACCAACGATGTGGCGCGTGAAGCGGGTCTTGAAATCGACGAAGCAGGCTTTGAAGCGGCAATGGATGAGCAGCGTGCCCGTGCTCGTTCAGCAAGTAACTTCAGTATGGATATGTCGGGTTCGGTTAGTGTTGACGGTCAAACTGAATTCACCGGTTACAAACACCTAGAAGGTTACAGCCCTGTAGAGCAAATTCTTGTCGATGGCGAGTCCGTTGACGCGCTACAAGAAGGCCAGAAAGGTCTAGTGATCCTTGAGAAAACACCATTTTACGGTGAGTCAGGTGGTCAGGTGGGTGACCAAGGTTGGTTCCGTGGCCCTGCTGCTGTAAAAGTAAGCAACACCACTAAGCAAGGCAAGGTGCATCTACACCACGTTGAAGTACGTGAAGGCACTTTAAAAGTGGGTGACGTGGTCACAACAGAAGTTGATAAGTCACTGCGTAATGCCACCGCTCTAAACCACTCGGCAACACACTTGTTACACGAAGCACTACGCCGTGTACTAGGTGATCATGTATTGCAGAAAGGTTCTTTGAATGATCCAGAGCGTCTACGTTTCGACTTCTCTCACTTTGAAGGCATGACACCAGCTGAGCTTGAGCAAGTAGAAGATATCGTTAACGAGCAAATTCGACTAAACCACGAAACCGTTACCGAAATCATGGACATTGAAGCGGCGAAATCGAAAGGTGCTCACGCACTGTTCGGTGAGAAATACGAAGCCGAGGTTCGTGTACTAACCATGGGCTCTGAGTACTCCATCGAATTGTGTGGTGGTACGCACGTTAAGCGCACCGGTGATATTGGTCTATTTAAGATCGTTCAAGAAAGCGGTATCGCAGCGGGCGTTCGTCGTATCGAAGCGGTAACGGGTAAAGCTGCGATTGATGTAACGCGTCAAACGGATGCGTCTTTGTCGCAAATCGCTGGTCTGTTCAAAGCAAGTAAAGATTCTGCGTTAGATAAAGTGGTTGCACTAAACGATCAAGCACGCGCGCTACAAAAAGAGATCGATCAGCTGAAATCTAAGCTGGCGGCACAAGCGGGTGCGGACTTGGCATCTCAAGCTGAAGACATTGACGGCGGCAAGTTGTTGGTGGCGCAAGTTGAGATCGACGATCCAAAAGGCTTACGTGACCTTCTGGACGAGCTGAAGAGCAAGCTTGAGTCAGCGGTGATCCTATTGGCGGCCGTGAACGACGACAAAGTCAGCCTGATTGCTGGCGTAACCAAAGAATTAACGTCTAAGGTTAAAGCAGGTGACCTGATCAAGATGGCGGCCCCTTACGTGGATGGTCGCGGCGGTGGTCGTCCTGACATGGCACAAGCAGGTGGTAGTAAGCCTGAGGGTGTTGCAGAGGTGCTGGCTGTCGTTCCTGACTGGGTCAAAGAACGAGTATAGTTAAGTAATACGCGCCCCTCTGGGGCGCTTTTTATTTGGGATGACGTAATATGGCATTGTTAGTGCAAAAATATGGCGGCACCTCAGTAGGCTCAGTGGAGCGTATTGAAGCGGTGGCCGATCGTGTCTTGAAACACAAGCAACAGGGAGACGACATCATCGTGGTGGTGTCGGCCATGAGCGGTGAGACCAACCGACTGATTGGGTTGGCGAAAAGCATTCAGGCGGCTCCTGATGCCCGTGAAATGGACGTTCTCCTATCCACCGGTGAGCAAGTGACGATTGCCTTGTTAAGCATGGCGCTGATGCAGCGTGGTTTGCAGGCAAAGTCTTACACTGGTAGCCAAGTACGTATTACCACAGACAGTGCCCACGGTAAGGCGCGTATCCAAGACATTGATACCGAATCCATGCGTGCCGATTTGGATGACGGCAAGGTATTGGTCGTGGCAGGGTTCCAAGGAGCCGATGAGCTTGGCAACATTACCACTCTTGGCCGCGGTGGATCGGATACCACTGGGGTGGCGCTGGCGGCAGCGCTGAAAGCCGATGAGTGTCAAATTTATACCGACGTGGACGGCGTTTACACCACCGATCCCCGCGTCGTGGACAGTGCCCGTCGCTTAGAAAAAATTACGTTTGAAGAAATGCTTGAGATGGCGAGCCTTGGCTCCAAAGTCTTGCAGATACGGTCTGTTGAGTTTGCCGGTAAGTATCAAGTTCCACTGCGTGTGCTTTCAAGTTTTGTTGAAGGGGAGGGCACGCTTATTACTACTGATGGAGAGGTTTCTATGGAACAGCCAGCGGTTTCTGGTATTGCGTTTAACCGAGATGAAGCAAAGCTAACGCTCAAAGGGGTGCCGGATGTACCGGGTGTGGCTTCAAAGATTCTAGGTCCAGTAAGTGATGCCAATATTGAAGTGGATATGATTGTCCAAAACGTTTCGATGGATGGGACAACGGATTTTACCTTTACCGTGCATCGCAATGACTACGATAAGGCGCTTAAGGTGCTAGACTTGGTCGCCAAAGCACTAAAAGCTAAGGAAGTGCTTTCTGACGATAAAATCGCTAAAGTATCTATTGTCGGAGTGGGGATGCGTTCTCATGCAGGGGTGGCGACCAGTATGTTCAAAGCCTTGGCAGAAGAGTCAATTAATATCCAACTTATCTCCACATCCGAGATTAAGGTATCTGTCATAATTGATGAGAAATACATGGAACTAGCTGTTCGTGCATTACATTCGGCATTTAAACTTAACGAACCCAATGCAGGTGTTTGCGAAGCGTAACACTTTTCTACAAGTTCATGGTTAAGTTGTATAGATTCGAATCAAGAGAGCGGCTACAATTCACCTTGTAAGGGAATTCCTACAAAAGGGTAAGGGGTTTCTGACATCTCACAAGGATTATAAAGGAGAAGTGTTATGCTTATTTTAACTCGTCGCGTTGGTGAAACTCTAATGGTTGGTGATGAAGTATCAGTGACTGTATTGGGTGTAAAGGGTAACCAAGTACGTATCGGTATCAATGCACCGAAAGATGTTTCTGTACACCGTGAAGAAATTTATCTTCGCATTCAGAAAGAGCAAGACGACCAATCTTCAGAAGATTAAATTTTTTTTAAAAAAAGTCTTTACATAACAAATGGGGTCTCTATAATACGCCGCACTTGTTACGGAGAGTTGGCCGAGTGGCCGAAGGCGCTCCCCTGCTAAGGGAGTATGGGGTGAAACTCATCGAGGGTTCGAATCCCTCACTCTCCGCCATTTTAAATGTGCTGTGCATCCGTAGCTCAGCTGGATAGAGTACTCGGCTACGAACCGAGCGGTCAGAGGTTCGAATCCTCTCGGATGCGCCATTTAAAACAAGAGACAAGTTAAATTAGCTAAAACTATCCTTTTAGTTAATCGTGAAAATTTTAGATATGCATCCGTAGCTCAGCTGGATAGAGTACTCGGCTACGAACCGAGCGGTCGGAGGTTCGAATCCTCCCGGATGCGCCATCTAAAATATCATACAAGTAGTTACGCATCCGTAGCTCAGCTGGATAGAGTACTCGGCTACGAACCGAGCGGTCGGAGGTTCGAATCCTCCCGGATGCGCCATTACTTCCTTTCTAAGTAAGTTCTAAAGTTTTCCTCATATTTATCAAGTTACTGATTCTTTCGCTTTGCATTTTTCTTGGCGGCGTGTGAGCTTTAGATCTCTACTGATTGTTTTTATTAAGATTTTTTTAAAAACTTACAGACATATGGGTTGCGTTTGTCGTTACGACTATTCATAATACGCAACACATCGACGGAGAGCTGGCCGAGTGGCCGAAGGCGCTCCCCTGCTAAGGGAGTATGGGGTGAAACTCATCGAGGGTTCGAATCCCTCGCTCTCCGCCATTTTTAAATGTGCATCCGTAGCTCAGCTGGATAGAGTACTCGGCTACGAACCGAGCGGTCAGAGGTTCGAATCCTCTCGGATGCGCCATTTAACTTTCCTTAAGACATCCTGTCTAACGTTACTTCCCAATTATTCAGTTATTAATTTTGTATGGCTTGCATTAAAGCTTTTAGTTCGTCGGTATGCTGCGTGCTACGGATGGCTTTTAGATTGTCGGCAATGACGGGCCAGTCGCGGCGTAAGTGAGCGCTCCACTGTTTAATGCGACCCAGTGTTGCAAAGTCGTCATAGTGCTCTAGCAATTCATCGATATAGCCATTGATCAGTAAAAACAATTCTTCCAGCGAGCCCTGCTGGCCACCCTTGAGTTCACGAAATATAAAGGGGTTGCTGAGGCTGCCGCGACCAATCATAAAATGCGTGCACCCGGTAATGGCTTGGCAACGATTTAATGAATCACGATCTTGAATGTCGCCATTGGCGATAATCGTCATAGTTGAGCGTTTAACGGCTTCGCCAATCTTTTCCCAGCGTGCCGCTGGCCCATAGCCATCTTTCTTGGTGCGGCCATGGATTGTGAGTGTGCTAGCCCCAGCTTGCTCAATGGCATCTAGATTTTCGAAAAATAAACTTTCATCTAAATAGCCGAGACGCATCTTTGCCGATAGTGGTATATGGTCTGGCAGAGCGTTGCGAACAGCTTGCACCACCGCGTATAAAAGCTCTGGATCTTGTAGCATAAACGAGCCGCCACCATGGCCGTTGACGCGCTTAGCTGGACAGCCAAAATTCAAATCCACATGCGTGGCGCCGGCAGCACCGGCTTCGGCTGCCGTGTTCGCCATGGTTTCCATATTGGAGCCCAGTAGCTGTAGGTGAACTGGATGATGATAAGGGGTTTGCGCGTGCTGGTTTAATTCAGGCACCAAGCGTTTTAAAGAGGCGGCAGGAACCCGTCGTTGGGTGACACGGACGAACTCCGAGACCAGGTAATCCATGCCTCCGACACGCGATAAAAGTGTCCGCATTGTATGATCCATGACACCTTCCATTGGTGCGACCGCCAGTATGATATCCGGTGGTGATTGATTAGGTGTGGCGCAATTGAGCAAGTTCACGTTGTCAACATCCAAGCAAAAAAATATGAAAACTATATGCTTTGTGATACAAAAGAATGCATATTGGGGAATTTTTGTGCATCACAGCATCTGTGGAGTACGGATAACCGCGCCCTGAATTATTCAGATTTTAATGGAAAGTGCTATGAATAACTTAATTAACGATGGCCTTGGCTTGTTGTTGCTAGGTATGGGATTCGTATTTGTGTTCCTGTGCTTGCTGATTGTAGCAACAGGGCTTATGTCGAAATTTATCAACCGATATTTTCCTGAAGCCGCTCCGGTCACGAAGAAGCCTGCCACAGTGCCAAGTTCTGCTTCTGCTGCAAGCGCTTCCGCTACTGATCCAAAAGTTGCTGCAGCAATTACTGCCGCAATTCATCAACATCGTAACCGTTAATTCCAACTATAAACGATTAGAGGCCGCAATATGTCAAATAACAAACAACCACTTGGCATCACGGATGTCGTATTAAGAGACGCTCATCAATCATTGTTCGCGACGCGTATGCGTATCGACGATATGCTTCCTATTGCTGAAAAGTTGGATCAAGTTGGTTTTTGGTCACTAGAGTCATGGGGTGGCGCGACCTTTGATTCTTGTATTCGTTTTATCGGTGAAGACCCATGGGATCGTATTCGTGAACTGAAAAAAGCGATGCCGAATACGCCACAACAGATGCTACTACGTGGTCAAAACCTTTTAGGTTACCGTCACTACGCTGACGATGTGGTCTCCAAGTTCGTTGAGCGTGCGGCGAAAAACGGTGTTGATGTGTTCCGTATCTTTGATGCGATGAACGACCCGCGCAACCTAGAGACGGCAATTAAAGCGGTTAAAGCTGAAGGTAAGCACGCCCAGGGCACAATTTCCTACACCAAGAGCCGTGTTCACACGCTGCAGAATTGGATCGATTACGCCAAAACCTTAGAAGATATGGGGGCTGACTCGATTGCCATCAAAGACATGTCAGGTATTTTGACGCCATACGATGCCTTTGAATTGGTGGGTAAGCTAAAAGACCAAACGCAATTAGAAGTTCAACTGCACGCCCACGCGACGTCTGGTCTGTCCGATATGACCATTCTAAAAGCAGTGGAAGCGGGTGTTGATCGTGTTGATACAGCCATTTCATCAATGTCGATGACCTACGGCCATTCAGCAACAGAGTCAGTTGTAGCAGCACTTCAGGGTACAGATCGCGATACCGGTCTAGATCTGGAAAAACTTGAAGAGATTGCGGCTTACTTCCGTAACGTGCGTAAGAAGTACGCTAAATTCGAAGGCTCTCTACGTGGTACGGATTCTCGTATCCTGATCGCTCAAGTACCTGGTGGCATGTTGACTAACATGGAAAGTCAGCTGCGTGAGCAGGGTGCGTCGGATAAGTTTGACCAAGTGCTGGAAGAAATTCCTCGCGTACGTGAAGACCTTGGTTTGATCCCACTAGTGACACCAACGTCACAAATCGTCGGCACGCAAGCGGTACTGAACGTACTGACAGGTGAACGTTACAAGTCGATCTCGAAAGAAACGGCTGGCGTACTAAAAGGCGAATACGGCGCGGCACCTGCAGAGTTTAATAAAGAACTGCAAGCACGTGTGCTGGACGGTGCTGAAGCGATCACTTGTCGTCCTGCGGATCTGCTTGAGCCAGAGATGGATAAACTGTCTGCTGAGTTGAAAGAATTGGCGAAAGAGAAGGGCGTTAAGCTTGCCTCGGACGAAATTGACGATGTGTTGACTTACGCCTTGTTCCCTCAGATCGGTTTGAAATTCCTACAGAATCGTGGCGATGCGTCGGCCTTTGAGCCTGCTCCAACACTAGAAGATGCAGCGCCTGCCGCCGCACCTAAAGCCGCTGCTGAAGGCCCAGCAGTTTACACGGTCAATGTTTCAGGTCAGAGCTTTGTTGTGCAAGTATCAGAAGGCGGTGATGTGAGTAACATCCAGCCAGTTGCTGCCGCACCACAAGCATCAGCACCTGCTGCTGCGCCAGCCCCAGCGGGTGGCGGTGAAGACGTGCCTGCACCATTGGCCGGCAACATCTTTAAAGTCTTGGTATCTCCAGGTCAGCAGGTTGCAGAAGGCGAAACTGTGATGATCATGGAAGCCATGAAGATGGAAACGGAAATCTCTGCGCCGAAAGCCGGTACAGTAGCTTCTGTATACGTAAAAGAGGGTGACGCCGTTCAGGTTGGTCAAGCCCTATTAGCTCTATAGTGGGTCGATAAAGAATGGAACAGAAACTTCTCAACCTGTATCACGATACAGGGATATACCAACTGGAACTTGGCCAGGCAATCATGATGGTTGTTGGCCTGCTGTTGGTTTTCCTAGCGATCAAAAAAGGCTTTGAGCCGCTATTGTTATTGCCGATTGGTATTGGTGCAGTATTGGTCAACATTCCAGGTGCTGGCTTTATGGCAGCACCAGTGTATGACGCGACGGGCCACATGGTGTCTCCGGGTGGTTTGCAGTATTACATCTATCATGGTGGTATCGAAACAGGTCTTTTCCCGTTGCTGATCTTTATGGGTGTGGGTGCCATGACCGACTTTGGTCCTATGTTGGCGAACCCTAAAACCCTGCTACTGGGTGCAGCGGCGCAATTTGGTATCTTCGCGACGGTGATTGGTGCGGTATTGCTAGGTGCCTTTGGCATCATGGACTTTACCTTAGCGGATGCGGCCGCGATTGGTATCATTGGTGGTGCGGACGGTCCTACGGCTATCTTCGTTGCCAGCCGATTGGCGCCAGAATTGCTAGGGGCGATCGCGGTAGCGGCCTACTCATACATGGCATTGGTGCCATTGATTCAGCCACCTATTATGCGTGCGCTGACATCAGTAGAAGAACGCTCGATCAAAATGGAACAACTACGCCATGTCTCTAAAGGCGAGAAAATCGTCTTCCCGATTGTGGTAACAGTTCTAGTGGCGATGTTCTTACCATCAGCAGCACCGCTACTAGGTATGTTCTGTTTTGGTAACTTGATGCGTGAATGTGGCGTAGTGGATCGCTTAAGTGATACGGCACAAAATGCATTGATCAACATCGTGACAATTTTCCTAGGTCTAGGTGTGGGTTCAAAACTGAGCGCCGAAGCTTTCTTGAACATTGAAACACTGGGTATCTTGTCGCTAGGTTTGGTTGCCTTCTCTATCGGTACTGCAACGGGTGTTTTAATGGCTAAGATTATGAATAAATTTTCTGCTACAGCGATTAACCCACTTATCGGTGCCGCTGGGGTATCAGCCGTACCAATGGCCGCTCGTGTGGCGAACAAAGTTGGTCTTGAAGCAAATAAGCAAAACTTCTTGCTAATGCACGCAATGGGACCAAACGTTGCCGGTGTAATTGGTTCTGCAGTAGCCGCTGGTGTAATGCTAAGTTACGTTGGTGGTTAATTAGCACACCCCAGAGTTTGTTTTCTAAAAGCCCGCTACTGATTTCCGTAGCGGGCTTTTTGTTTTTAAGGCATTGGCTCATTCTTTCGTGGCTTAGGGGTCAGATCCCTTCTAAGTATCAGCTTCCAATGTCTTCTATCTGTTAAGGGATCTGACCCCTTTTAATGAGGATTAGGTGGAGGGAGTCGTTATGACGGCTTGTTTAGTAAGTGGTTATCTATTTATTGATCGATAAATGCTTGAATGTGATCAATAAATAATCAATCTTGCGGTTTTCTCTTATAAATTCGATGTTTTTTAAAAATAATTCAAAAAGTGCTTGCGCTGAAAATCCTGATGCGTATTATACGCCTCCACTGACACGGCAGACCACAACGGACTGCGAAGCGAACTGGAAACAGCAAGCAACGGTGTCAACGCTCTTTAAAATAGATAATCAGATAATTTGTGTGGGCGCTCGCTGGAGACTTCTCAAAAACTTTGAAGTCTTAAGCAAGTGACCATGTCAATTCGCTTTACGTTCTTTAATCTTAGGGT
>NZ_FLOC01000018.1 GCF_900089755.1 Marinomonas aquimarina
CGCCAACTCTTTCTAGTTTAAGAAAGTAGGTTGTAAAACTTAGTGTTATGCGGGAATAGCTCAGTGGTAGAGCACAACCTTGCCAAGGTTGGGGTCGCGAGTTCGAGCCTCGTTTCCCGCTCCATTTACTCTCCTTATCAGTTGGATAGAGAAGAGTGCTTCTACGGAAGCAATGATGTGTCCCATTCGTCTAGAGGCCTAGGACACCGCCCTTTCACGGCGGTAACAGGGGTTCGAACCCCCTATGGGACGCCAACTCTTTCTAGTTTAAGAAAGTAGGTTGTAAAACTTAGTGTTATGCGGGAATAGCTCAGTGGTAGAGCACAACCTTGCCAAGGTTGGGGTCGCGAGTTCGAGCCTCGTTTCCCGCTCCATTTCTCCTTGTGAGAAATCCTCGAAAGAGGGCGCTTCTACGGAAGCACATGATGTGTCCCATTCGTCTAGAGGCCTAGGACACCGCCCTTTCACGGCGGTAACAGGGGTTCGAACCCCCTATGGGACGCCAACTTAACGTAGTTGTAAAACAGCGTAACAATATGCGGGAATAGCTCAGTGGTAGAGCACAACCTTGCCAAGGTTGGGGTCGCGAGTTCGAGCCTCGTTTCCCGCTCCAGATAGTGATCTACAGACTTCTACTGACGTCTGTAAGTCGTTGAAAAGAGGGGCTTTGGCCCCTTTTTTCATTCCAGCGAGCGCCACGGAAATCCACCCACAGCTACCGTTTTTGAGTGACCAATTGAGGCACAAGAATACGGTTGGGACGGCTACCGGATAGTTGCTGGGGCTGAGCGGGAACCATGACGAGCATTAGGCCTAAGTCATAACTTAGGAGCCTCGAAATGGCACTCTCTGATCTGACAGTCCGGCAGGCAAGAACCACCGGCAAGCGCTACACCCTCTCCGATAACGACTGCCTGGGCCTGATGGTCTCTGCCGCAGGCGGCAAGTCGTGGATCTTCCGATACTACTGGCTGGGCAAGCAAAAGCGCATGTCCCTGGGTGGCTATCCCGCCCTCAGTCTGCGCGAGGCCCGCGCCGAGCGGGACAAGGCTCAGGTTCTGCTCGCCAAGGGCATTGATCCCCAAATCGAACGCGACCAGCGCCGGCACGCGGCCAAGCTGGCGGGCGAATACACCTTCAAGAACGTCTTCGATGCTTGGGTCGAGCATCGCCGCAAGGAACTCAAGGAAGGCCGTCAGAGCACGCTTTCGCAGATCCTGCGCATCTTCAACAAGGACGTGCTGCCTACCCTGGGGAAGATGTCGATCTACGACATTCGACGGCCCCAGCTCGTGGGCGTCGTGGCGGCGATCGAGAAACGCAAGGCGTTCACCACCGCCGAGAAGGTCCGCACCTGGTTCAACCAGATGTTCCGCTATGCCCTGGTCATCGCCGAAGGGCTGGAAGTCAATCCGGCCGCGGACCTGGACGTGGTGGCCGAGCCCAAGCCCCCGGTGGCCCACAACCCCTATCTGCACCTGCCCGAGCTGCCCGAGTTCCTTCAGAAGCTCCGGCGCTACAACCCCCGGGGCTGGCAGACCCAGCTTGGCGTCCGGCTGCTGTTCCTGACG
Organism: Marinomonas aquimarina; assembly: GCF_900089755.1. GTDB lineage: Bacteria > Pseudomonadota > Gammaproteobacteria > Pseudomonadales > Marinomonadaceae > Marinomonas > Marinomonas aquimarina. The sequence goes on from NZ_FLOC01000018.1 coordinate 1,572, forward strand.
GGGGTGCGCACGGGCGAGTTGCGCCTGGCCGAGCCTGAGCAATTCGACCTCGACCGCGGCTTGTGGATCATCCCGCCGCAGGTCGTCAAGCAACTCCAGGACGAAATGCGCAAGGCCGGCAAGCGGCCGCAGGACGTGCCGCCCTACATCGTGCCCCTGTCCCTGCAGGCCATCGAGATCGTGCGCTATCTCCTGGGCGTGATGCGTCCAGCGCAGAAGTACCTGCTGTCGCATCGCAGCGAACTCAAGAAGCGCATCAGCGAGAACACCCTCAACAAGGCCGTGCAGCTCATGGGCTACGAGGGGCGCCTGACCGGCCACGGCATCCGCGGCACCATCTCGACCGCGCTCAACGAGATCGGATACCCGAAGATTTGGGTGGACGCTCAGCTTTCGCACTCCGACCCCAACAAGGTGAGTTCGGCCTACAACCACGCCAAGTACGTGGAGCCTCGGCGTCGCATGATGCAGGACTGGGCAGACCGTCTTGACCTGCTCGAACAGGGTGAAGTCGAAGCCGCGAGCGCGCATCTGACCATCCGTATCGACGGGGTGCCGGCAATGGCGGAAGTGGAGGAAGTGGTGGGCGCGGTCTCCACGACTGCTGAGCCTGTTGTCCCCGGCGTGCCGCCCGTGGTGGCCACGCCTATCGTCGTGACCCCCAACAGCGGCGGAATCATGTTCCAGCGGCTGTCGCAGGTGCCGCCGCCTCCGGTGCATGCCCCGGAGCCGGAAGTCTCCGCGATCCAGCGCGAGCGCGAGGAAATGCTGGCCATCTACGAGTCGCCGAACAATCTGCCGGTCCCGCTGTTCGGCAAGCTGGCCGGGAAGTCCAAGGACCAGATCAACCGCGAGCTGAAGGCGGGCAAGCTGCTGTCGATCAGCCTGGGCAACCGGGGGCAGCGGGTTCCCGACTGGCAACTGGTGCCGCTCAAGCACAAGCTGGCCCAAGTGCTCATGAACCAATGCCCGCACGCCGATTCGTGGGACCTGTACCGCATGCTGACCCAGCCTCACCCCGACCTGGGTGATCGTGCGGCCATTGATGCGGTCACGCCAACGAACGTGCCCGCAATCATCCGGGTTCTCATGGGCGACTACCAGCACCATGCGGATGTGCCCGAGGCCGTTGCCCCGCGGCCCATCCCCGAGGACGTGCGGCAGAGCGTCCGCCGACTGGTGGACAGCGCAGCGGTGCTTGAAGGGGTCTAGTCCGGTCTAGTCCCATGCTGCAACCTATGGCCGGGATGAGACGGCTCCGGCCTATAGGAGTGCCTGCTACAGGGCGCCTGCCTCGGCGATCTGCAGCGCCCTGCGCTCGAAACGCTTGGCAGCAGAATCTGCTTGCGCGTGGGGCCGTTGGAGGTACGTCACGATCTCATAGGGGCCATCGGCGAGCGGTCGCATGCTTACCCCCCATTGATGGGCACGCTCGATGCGCGATTGCGCGCATACGCCGATGCCGTAGCCGGCTGAAACCCACAGCGCCATCATCTCGAATGAAGTTGCAGGCAGGATGTTCTCTTGGTCCACTGGCATCAGGGAGGCCAACCTCTCGTCCAGCAAGGGACAAGCCTCCGCCTGCCAGCGATAGATTGGATAGTCCTGAAGATCGGAGATGGTGAGCTTCGCCTGATCAACCAAACGGAACCGCGGTGGTATCGCGACGGCCATGCTTTCGCACCACAGCCTCCGGCTACTCGTCAGGTGATCCCCCGCACTGCTAAGAGATAGCCCCGCGTCGTAGCGGCCCTCATGCAGGCCCGTTACCAGCTCTTGATCCGAAACTTCACGCACGGCGATCGCGACACCCGGCTCGTGCGCTCGCTGCAGTGCAAGCAGCGCCGACAGCCGTGAAGACGGCACACCTGGCGCTATGGCGAGTGTGAAATTCGGGGACGGTCTGATGGCGTTGTGCATGGATGCCCCCAAGAGGCAACGGGATCGAAAAGAGCAGCCGACATCATACTCAAGAGATATCTTTAACGTGGTTAAAGATCAGTGATTCCATGACGCTTCTGCGAATGCAGAAGCGCACTATTCGGCCTGGACGGCCCGCCGGAGTAACCACCTATGAGTCCGCACCGGCGTTGGCGTTCGGGCAAGCGGTGCGAGCCGCTCGCCTGGCTCAGGGGATTGCTCAGGATGAGTTCGCGGGCTTGGCGGGGATCGCGCGCTCGCACATGGGCAAGATTGAGCGCGGCGAGCACATGCCGACACTCGCTCTCATTCTAAAAATTTCCCTGGCTCTCAAGATCAGCTCGGCCGAACTGATGACGGCCACGGAGCGCAACCTCTACCTTCAGGGCGATGCGTGACGCCGGATGTGGCGCAGGCGTCGTAGCTAATCGCTCTTTGGCGAACGCAAACGCTCGATGAAGCGCTCTACGGGTGCGGATAGTCCGCTACCGCCTTCGGGCCGAAGCAGGTAGGTGATGATGACGGCCGAATCGAGCGCCAACGGCCGGATCACCACGTCGGGACGTTGACACGCCGCGATTCGGGTCGCCGTTGCGAAGCCGATGCCGTAACCAGCTCCGACCAATGTGAGCATCATGTCCAGCGACGAGACATGCTCAACGATGGTGGACTCGCGCTCCAGGGGATGTAGCAGCCGGGTCAATTCGCGGCAGTAGCCCTCGCAAAGCTGCGGATCGCACATCACCAGCGGGTAACTCACGAGTTCACGTAGCGACACTTCCTTGTGGGCCAGCAACGGGTGCCGGATCGGCACGGTCACCACCAGCGGGTCCTGCCAGATGGGCTCCGTCACCAGTCCGTCGCCGACGTCCGCGGTGTGTGCGAAACCGATCGCGAAGTCGCCGGATCGCAGTCCCCGCAACTGTTCCGCCAGGGTGACCTCGGAGAGCCGTATTTCGATCTCCGGCTCCTCCTGGCGGCACAGGGCAAGAAGTGCAGACAGCCGCGGGTCGATGGCGCCATCGGAGATGGCGATGCGCACGCTGCCTCTTAGGCCTGCGGCGATCGCCCTGACGTTTTCTCGTGCCTGCTCCAGGTTGGTGAACAGCCTGCGAATGTCCTGAAGGAAGGTGGTGCCCGCTGGCGTCAACCGCGTTCCCCGCCGATCGCGGTCAAAGAGCAGCACCCCCAGTTCGTCTTCCAATTCCTTGATCGTGCGGGACAGCGGCGGCTGCTCGATGTGCAAGCGCTCCGCAGCACGGGTGAAATGCAGCTCTTCGGCGAGAGCCACGAAGCAGCGCAAATGACGAAGTTCCATGGGCACGTCCTTCAGCAATCCTGGTCATTGGGTTGGCCACGGCGCATTGCTGCCGAAGTGCGCTTAGAGGGGGCGACGTAGTGCTGGGTCCCTCTTCAGGGCGAGGAAAAAGGCCATCGGTGTATCTGAATAAGAATACATATGTTCATGTATTAACTCAAGTCAAGGGCGGTAGCAACTGTTTCGGAACGTGACGCCGAAGCCAACCCGCTCAATGCTTGAGCGGCTAAGGCAGTACTGACGCCAAAGTAGCGCGAGCCCACAGAGGGGCTCGCGAGATGTAGGACTGAAGGCGCTCTGCCTTCATGGAAAGGCCCAAATCAGGCCGGGTTGATTTCCAACGAGCCACGGTTGATCTGGTCGCGTTCCATCGACTCGAACAAGGCACCGAAGTTTCCTTCGCCGAAGCCCTCGCGGTAGTTGCCCTTGCGCTCGATGAACTCGAAGAACACCGGGCCAAGCAGCGGCTCGGAGAATATCTGCAGCAGCAGGCGGGGCTGGCCGCCTTCGGTCGTGCCGTCGAGCAGAATGCCGCGCGCCTGCAACTCGGGTACGGGCTGGCCATGGCCGGGCAGGCGCTTTTCCAAGTTTGCGTAATAGATGTCGTTGGGGGCGGTCAGCAGCGGGATACCGGCCATCTGCACGCGGTCGAGCGCATCGAGTAGGTTGTCGCACAGCAGGGCGATGTGCTGGATGCCCTCGCCGCTGAACTGCATCAAGAATTCCTCAATCTGGCCGCCGCCCTGGCGTGCTTCCTCGTTCAGCGGGATGCGGATCAGGCCGTCCGGCGCGCTCATCGCCTTGGAGGCTAGGCCGGTGTACTCGCCGTTGATGTCGAAGTAGCGGATCTCTTGGAAGTTGAAGAACTTCGTGTAGAAGTCGGCCCAGTACTCCGACTCGCACAAGCGCAATCCCATGGACGTGTTCCGCGCGTCTGTCCAGAACTGGCCAGAGGTTGTGGAGTGCCATGCGCTGACCGGCGACATGGACTATCTGCTGCGGGTGGTCGTCATGGACATGGCTCACTACTCCCGCTTCGTGCTCGACACGCTGCTCAAGCACCCCAGCGTGCAGGACTGCAAGACCAGCTTCGTGCTGGATCGCGTAAAGAGCACCACGGCCTTGCCCCTATGAGCATTCGGCCGGTTGGTGTGGCGGGGATGCAAATAGCGATTGACCTTCCAACGGTGGCAAGGAGCACACTTCAAACACCCCAACCCGAAAGGAGTTTTCCATGCAATTCCATCTCGAAGACATGACCTGCGGCGGCTGCGCCCGCACTGTGACGAAAACGATCCAAATGATCGACCCCAACGCCAAGATCGTCACGGACCCGCCGACCCGCCGTGTCGAGGTCCAGACCTCGGCCTCGCAAGAGCAGATCGCCGCGGCCCTGAGCGAAGCTGGCTTCCCGCCGCGCGCGCAGTAACACCGCATCGTGGCCGGCATGCACACAGGACGGCCGATGCGAGCACGTGCGCTGCGCCGTACCTGGCGCGGCGCTCAGTGCATCCCAAGGTAGGCCGACCTTGGCCACAGGGCCATCGCCACCATCATCAGGTTCTCGGTCAGGGACACGAAGCCCAGCGGCACGTTGCTGTCCCCGCCCACGCAGGCGCACTTGAGTTCCCGGCGATCGACATAGACCGCCTTGAAAACCGACACGGCCCCGACGGTCCCGATGAACAGCGCCAACGGAATCGACACCCACATCCCCACGCCCGCGACCATCTGGACGCCTGCGATGGCCTCCGCGAACGGGTAGAAATAGGCATACCGAACCCAGCGCTTGGCCAGCAGGTCGTCGCGAAGCCGTCCACGTCCTTGAGCTTCTGCAGCGCCAGGAGGCACATGGCAAAGGCCACGAACCACTCTGCCGCCTGAATGCTCTAGACTTGGCCGAAGGCCGCCCAGCTCGCCGCCAGCGCCATTGCGGCCGCCGTGGCGAACAGCGCGATCACAGGGGTCTAGGTCACGGCGTTCTTGTCCTTCACGGACATGCCGAAGAATTTGCGTAGGTCGTCGTAGCCGCCCACGCGCCGCCCGTTTATGAAGACCTGGGGCGTGGTCTCGATGCCATGCTCCTTCTTGAACGCATCCGTCTGCTCGCGGCTTGCCAAGTGTTTGTCCTCGACCTCGTAGCCCTTGCGGTTGAGCAGATCGAGCGACTTCAGCCCGTAGGGGCAGGTATGGCCGGGCATGACCATTCGGTAGAGCGTGGCTAGCTTGGGCGCAGACATGCAGGACTTCTCCTGTGGGACTTTCCATGGGCCGGCCGTCACGGATTTAAGGACGTTGATGACCTTTCCAGCCTAACCGACGACCGTGCAAAGGGAGTGTAGACACCTGGCTCGCGGGTTGGTCTGGCCCACGGGTTGGTTATCTGGCGGCAATGCCGTCAGTCCTCCATCTGCCAGAGCAACCCTGCCGCAGGCCGGTGCGCCTGAGGCAGCACGCAGGCTCCTAGTGGTTCTCCTTGGCATGGTTGATCGTGTACTTGGGGATCTCGACGGTCAGGTCTTCGGTCGCAACGATGGCCTGGCAGCTCAGCCGCGACTGCGCCTCCAGTCCCCAGGCCCGGTCGAGCAGATCGTCCTCGCATTCCTCGACTTCGTTTAGAGAATCGAACCCCTTGCGCACGATGCAGTGACAGGTCGTGCAGGCACAGCTCATGTCGCAGGCATGCTCGATCTCGATGCCGTTGTCCAGCAGGGCCTCGCAGATCGAAGTGCCTGCTGGCACGTTCAGTTCGGCTCCCTCAGGCGCCAGTTCAGGATGGGGCAAGACGGTGATTTTGGGCATATCTCTCCTGGCTGCTCAGTGCGCACACGGCTTTTTTCCTGCTGCGTTGGCTCGCGCGCGGCGCGGCACTGCGCCAGTGCGCGCTTCGGGCTTGTTGTCACTGATATCGGGCTGCTCCAGCGTGTGCAGGATCGGGCAGTCGGGCCGTTCGTCGCCGGCGCAACACCGGATCAGCGCCTTGAGCGTCGCGGCCATCTCCAGCATGCTCTCGATGCGCCGGTCCAACTCGTCGATGTGTTGCTGGGCCAGACGCTTTACATCAGCACTCTGGCGCGACTTGTCATTCCACAGTCCCAGCAAGTCCGTGATCTCGGCCACCGAGAAGCCGAGGTCGCGCGAACGCCGGATGAAATGCAACCGGTGAACGTCGTCCTGGGTATAGGCGCGGTAGCCCGAATCGGTGCGGTCAGCCGGAGGGATCAGACCGATTTGCTCGTAGTAGCGGATCATTTTGGCCGAGACCTTCGAGGCCTTGGATGCTTCACCGATGTTCATGGTGTTCCTCCTTTCTCAATGAGCGGTATCCGCCGCCAGCGGCGGCTGGAAGCGGCGCAGGCGCAGCGCGTTGCCGAGCACGAACACGCTGGACAGCGCCATCGCGCCAGCCGCGAAGATCGGCGACAACAGCACACCGTATGCGGGGTACAGGACGCCAGCGGCCACCGGGATCAGGGCCGTGTTGTAGCCAAACGCCCAGAACAGGTTCTGGCGGATGTTGCCGATGGTCGCCTTGGACAGCGCGATGGCGTTGGGCACGCCCTGCAGGTTGCCCGACATCAGCACTACGTCGGCCGACTCCACCGCCACGTCGGTGCCGGTGCCGATGGCCAGGCCCACGTCGGCCTCGGCCAGCGCCGGGGCGTCGTTGATGCCGTCGCCCACGTAGGCGATCTGGCCGTGGCTGGCTTTCAGCCGGCGCACGGCTTCGACCTTGCCCTCGGGCAGCACTTCGGCCACCACCTCGTCGATGCCCAGTTGCTTGGCGATGGCCTGCGCGGTACGCGCGTTGTCGCCGGTGATCATCGCCACCTTCAGGCCGAGCTGGTGCAACGCGGCAATGGCCGCGGGCGTGCTGGACTTGATCGGATCGGCCACCGCGATGATGGCGGCCAGCCGGCCGTCGATCGCGGCGTACAGCGGTGACTTGCCCTCGTTGCCCAGGCGCTCGGCCGTGCGAGCGAAGCTGCCCACGTCCAACCCCAGCTCACGCATGAAGCGATCGGCACCGACCTCGACACGCGCGCCGTCCACGGTGGCGCGCACGCCCATGCCCGTGACCGAATCGAAGTCTGTCATCGTCGGCAGCGCGATGCCACCTTCCACGGCCGACTCGACGATGGCGCGTGCGATCGGATGCTCCGAGCGCGATTCGACAGCGGCGACCTTCGCCAGCACCTGGTTGCGGTCAAAGCCGTCGGCAATCTCCAGGTCGGTCAGGACCGGGCGGCCCTCGGTCAGCGTGCCGGTCTTGTCCACGGCCACCACCTTGGCGTCCTTGAGCAGTTGCAGGGCTTCACCCTTGCGGAACAGCACGCCCATCTCGGCGCCCCGGCCCGTGCCGACCATGATGGAGGTCGGCGTCGCCAAACCCATGGCGCAAGGGCAGGCAATGATCAGCACCGCCACGGCATTGACCAGCGCGAAGGACAGCGCGGGCGACGGGCCGAACACCAGCCAGACCAGGAAGGTCAGCACCGCGGCCAGCATGACGGCGGGCACGAACCACAGCGTCACCTTGTCCACCACGGCCTGGATCGGCAGCTTGGAACCTTGCGCCTGCTCGACCATGCGGATGATCTGCGCCAGCATGGTCTGACCGCCCACGGCGGTGGCACGCAGCGTCAGCGCACCCTTCTGGTTGACGGTGCCGCCGACCACGGTGCTGCCTTCCGCCTTTTCGACGGGAATCGGCTCGCCGGTGATCATCGACTCGTCCACGAAGCTGCGGCCCTCGGTCACTTCACCATCGACCGGCACGCGCTCGCCGGGGCGCACTTCCACGATGTCGCCCTGCGCCACGTCGTTGATCGGGATGTCCACGATGCGGCCGTCGCGCAGCACGTGCGCCTCCTTGGCCTGCAGGCCGATCAGGCGCTTGATGGCCTCGGAGGTGCGGCCCTTGGCCCGTGCCTCAAGAAAGCGGCCCAGCAGGATCAGCGCCACGATGACGGCTGCCGCCTCGTAGTACACGTTCACCGTGCCGGCCGGCAGCAGACTGGGCGCGAACGTGGCGACCATCGAATAACCGAAGGCCGCGGCCGTGCCGACCGCGACCAGCGAGTTCATGTCGGGACCCAGGCGGAACAGCGCCGGGAAGCCCTTCTCATAGAAGCGCCAGCCCGGAATGGCGAGCACCAGCAGGGTCAGCACGAACTGCAGATACCAGCTCTGCTGGATGCCAATGGTGGAAGCCACCCACTCGTGCATGCCGGGAATCATGTGCGAGCCCATTTCGAGCACGAACACAGGCAGCGCCAGCACGGCGGCCAGGGTCAGGTCGCGCTTGAGTTCGGCGCGCTCGGCGTCCTTTTTCTCGGCAGCTTCCTCGTCGGCCTGCATGCCTGTATCGACCGGGCTGGCCTCGTAGCCGACCTTATCGACAGCAGCAATCAGATCCTGCACGGATGCTACGCCACGCACGGTAGCGCGCTCGGTCGCCAGATTGACCACAGCCTCAGTGACGCCCGGCACCGCCTTGAGCGCCTTCTCGACGCGGCCCACGCACGAAGCGCAGGTCATGCCTCCGATCGCCAGCTCGATGGTGCCCTGAGGCACGTCGTACCCTACCTTCTCGATCGCCTGGATCAGCGCCATGCGATCGACAGGACGGTTCAGGCGAATGTCCGCTCGCTCGGTGGCGAGATTGACAGACACGCTTGCCACGCCCTCGACCTTGGCAAGGGCGGCCTCGACTCGGCCGACACAGCTTGCGCAGGTCATGCCCTCGATGGGCAGGCTGATTGCCGCTGCTTGGGCGCCAGCACTACTCGTTGTTGCCATGCTCATGGTGTGCTTCCCATAGTTGAAATTCGACATGGAGGGAGCTTAGGGTTTACCATCGTGGGAAGGTCAAGCGCTTTTTCGGATGCTGTCAGGTTTCAGAAATGACCCGGTGCACGGGGAACGGAGGCCTTGCCTGCCAGGCTCGCACTGGTTCTTTGCTGCGCGCGCCTAAGCGGCCGCTGCCTTGTTAATTCTGAAGGGCGAAAACAGCCATTCGAGGTTAGGAAATATTTTAAAAATGAATACAAGTAAGCCATTCAGTACCCCACCGAAGGGTCCCAGCGCCGATTTGGAATCGCTGTCACAGAATGACGTGACCATCTTGGCTGAGACATTCCGCCTCCTGGGTGACCCGTCCCGGCTGAGAATCATGCTGTGCTGCATGAAAGGCTCTTCCTCGGTCGGGGACATCGCTGAAACCCTCGAACTCTCGCAGTCGCTGGTGAGCCACCACCTGCGGCTGCTGCGCGGTGCTCGCCTGGTCAAGGGCGTGCGCCAAGCCAAACAGATCTTCTATGAGGTGGCGGACAAGCACGTGAACCAGGTGCTGCTGGATATGGCCACCCACATCGCGGAAGACCACAACGACGAGTAACTGTTGGGCATAGCATGCCGTTGCGGCGTGGCCTACGTTCCATGGCGATATGCGCCCCACCGCCCGCAGCTGCGTTCGGTGAGGTGGTTTGGATGCCGCTTCCGATCAATCAGAAGTTGAGCGCGCGCTTGTCCACGGCCAGCGAGGCCTCTTTGAACGTCTCGGAGAGGGTCGGATGGGCAAAGCAGATGCGGGCGATGTCTTCGCTGCTGGCCTTGAACGCCATGGCGATCACGGCCTCGGCCACCAGTTCACTGGCCTGCGGGCCGACCACATGCACGCCGAGTATCTCATCAGTGGCAGGATCGGCGATCACCTTGACGAGGCCCGGCGTGTCGCCCAGCGCACGCGCGCGGCCATTGGCCATGAACGGGAAGGAACCGATTCGATAGGCGGTGCCCTGCTCTTTGAGCTGCTGCTCGGTGCGGCCTACCCAGGCAATCTCTGGGCTGGTGTAGATGACGTTGGGGATCGTATTGAAATCGACGTGACCGTGCTGGCCGGCAATGCGCTCGGCCACTGCGACACCTTCCTCTTCCGCCTTGTGCGCCAACATCGGGCCACGCACCACGTCACCGATGGCCCAGATGCCGGGCACACTGGTGCGGCATTCATCGTCCACCAGCACGGCGCCGCGCTCATCCAGTTGGAGTCCCACGGCGGCCGGATTCAGGCCTTCGGTGTTGGGCACACGGCCGATAGCCACGATCACTTTGTCTGCCTGCAAGGACTGCGTCTGGCCCTGGCTGTCGGTGTAGTGAATAGTCACGCCAGCCTCGGTTGCATTGACTTCGCGAACCTTCGCACCTAGTTCGATCTTCAGGCCTTGCTTGTCGAACGCCTTCTTCGCCTCCTTGGCGATGGCTTGGTCGACGATTGGCAGGAAGCTGGGCAAGCCTTCGAGGATCGTGACATCCGCCCCCAGGCGGCGCCAAACGGAGCCCAGCTCCAGGCCGATCACGCCGGCACCGATGACGGCCAACCGATCGGGCACGGCCGCGATGTCCAGCGCGCCGTCGTTGGAGAGCACGACCCGCTCATCGAACGGTAGGTTGGGGAGTGGCCGCACGTTGGAGCCTGTGGCAACGATGATCTGCTTGCCCACCAAGGTAACAGCCTCATCGGCGGCGACGCTCACCTCGAAGCCACCATCGACAGTCCTGGTGAAAGACGCCAGGCCGTTGAAAAACTGGACCTTGTTTTTGCGGAACAGATAAAGGATGCCTTCGTTGCTGGACTTCACGACCTGATTCTTACGTTCCAACATCGTGGTCACATCCATGCGCAGATCACCCGTGGAGATGCCGTGCGTGCCAAAGTGGTGCTTGGCTTGTTCAAAGTTCTCTGACGACTGCAGTAGCGCTTTCGAAGGGATACAACCGATGTTGTTGCAGGTGCCGCCAGGTGCTGGCTTTCCGTCCTTGTTCTTCCAGGCATCTACACAAGCGACCTTCATGCCTAATTGGGCAGCGCGAATGGCCGCGATGTATCCGCCTGGGCCGGCACCGATAACAATGACGTCGAAATGCATTTCCATGATTTACATCTCCAAAGTTTTTGAGGAAATAGTGAGCGCCTATGTCGCGCCTTTTGTCAGGTGGTCGCCAGATTACAGCTCGTTCCCTGACGATCACGTTGAACACTACGGCAGAACGAACCGGGCGCTCGCGGTATTGCCCCCACGTTCGACTTGGACGACGGCCTTCGTGCCCTTGGCTGCGGCGAAGGTCCCGCTGCCTTCGAGGCGGCTTCCGTCCGCGGCAGGCGTGAGTTGCACCTCCTGCTTTTGTGAGCCGGTCAACAGTGTGAGCTTGGCTTTGGTGTTGCTTACATTGACCTGCTTGCCGTGGTCGCGCAGGTAGAGTTGCGCTGCTGCGGGCTGAACGACCAACTCGTAGTCCACGTCCCGGACTTCGGTCACGACGCCACCATGCAGCGGCTTGTGGTCATGCGCGTGGTCATGGTCGCCTGCGGCGAAGGCGGTGACGGATGCCAGGGCGAGGGCGGTGCCGGCCGTGAGGGAACGAAATCGAACAGACATGAAAGCTCCTATAGGGTTACGGTGGTTGAAATCGGGTGACAGAAGGCGTTGCATCAGAATGCCTCCGCGTCGCGGTCGTCCAGCAGGCGTTCGGCAGGCTTGCGGCCGAACAGCCAGAACATGGCGGGTGTAAGGAAGGTGTCTAGCAGCGTGGAGCTGACCAGCCCCGAGAAGATCACCACCGCGACGGGGTGCAGGATCTCAGTACCGGGTCGGGACGCCTCGAACAGCAGCGGGGCCAGCGCGAAGGCCGTGACCAGCGCGGTCATCAGAACCGGGGAAAGCCGTTCGAGCGAGCCACGCACGATCATCTTCTGGTCGAAGTCCTCGCCCTCCATGCGCATGAGGTTGAGGTAGTGGCTCACCTTCAGGATGCCGTTGCGCACAGAAATACCCGCGAGCGTGATGAAGCCGACCAGGGCGGCCACGGACAACGGCTGGCCAGACAGCCACAGCCCCAACACGGCGCCGACCAGGGCCAATGGAATGTTCACCATGATGAGCGCTGATAGGACGACCGACTTGTAGCGCGTGTACAACACCACGAACATGAGCGTCAGGGAGACGATGGACAGCAGGCCCACCAGTCGCGAGGCTTCCTCTTGTGCCTGGAACTGGCCGCCCAGCGTGATGAAGTAGCCTTCGGGCAAGCGCACTTCTTGGACGACGCTGCGTATGTCGGCCACTACTTCGGACAGCGGCCGTCCCTGAGCGTTGGCCGACAAAACTATGCGTCGACGGCCATCGTCGCGGCTGACCTGGTTGGGGCCGTCGCTGTCTTCGATGGTGGCAAGGCGCGACAACGGGACCCGACCCATGGGCGTGTCGATGAGGATGCGGCTCAAGCCCTCAATCGACCGCGCCTGCTCGGGCAGGCGAACCACCAGCGCGAAGCGGCGGTTGCCCTCGATGACCTCGGTGATCTTTTCGCCTTCGACCAGGCTTTGCAGCGTGGACAGAATTTGCGGTGCGGCCACGCCGTAGCGTCCCGCCGCCGCATAATCCACGCGGATTTTGATCTGCGGCGCTAGGACCTGCTTTTCGATCTCCAGGTCAGCAAGCCCCGGAATTCCGGCCAGCTTGGCGCGCAGCAGATCCGCCTGCCCGCGCAGGACGTCCAGGTCCTCGCCGAACACCTTGATGGCGATCTGCGAGCGCACCCCCGACAACATGTGGTCGATGCGGTGCGAGATCGGCTGGCCAATGCCGATGGAGCCGGGCAAGTGAGCCAGACGCGAACGGATGTCGGCGGTGATCTCCTCCATGGAGCGCTTTAGCTCCGAGGCGGGCAGCAGGCCCACGTCCAGCTCGCTGACATGCACGCCTTCGGCATGCTCGTCCAGCTCGGCCCGTCCGCTGCGCCGGCCCACGTGCTGCACCTCTGGCACCTGCGCGACCAGCAGCTCGGCTTGCTGGGCAAGCGCCGAAGATTCGGCCAGCGTCACACCGGGATTCAGGCGCAGGCCCACCAGCAACGTTCCTTCATTGAACGGGGGCAGGAACGTGGTCGGGAAGAATGGCACCGCGGCGACAGCCAGTGTGACAGCCACAGCGGCCATGCCAAGGGCGGCACGCGGCCGCTGCAAGACCCGCTGCAGGCCGCCCTGATAGCGCGTCTTCAACCAGGCTAGAAGCCGAGTGTCGCCATGGTCCAGCGTCCTCATCTTGGGCAGCAGGTAGTACGAAAGCACCGGAGTGACCGTCACAGAGACCAGCAGCGAGGCCAGCGTGGAGACGATGAAGGCGATGCCCAGCGGCACGAACAAGCGCCCCTCCATCCCCGGCAGCGCGAACAGGGGCAGGAACACCAGCACAATGATCATCGTGGCGTAGAGAATCGCCGAGCGAACCTCCATCGAGGCCCTGGCAACGATGACCAGGGGCGTCAGCCGGTTCTCAGGGTGGCGGGTGCGGTCCTCCTTGAGCCGCCGCATGATGTTCTCCACATCGACCACAGCATCGTCCACGAGACCGCCGATGGCGATCGCCAGCCCACCGAGCGTCATGGTGTTGATTGATAGGCCGAAATAGTGGAACACCAGCCCGGTCACGAAGATCGAGGCAGGAATCGCGGTCAACGCGATCACCAGGGGGCGCAAAGTGCCCAGGAAGAAGAACAGGATCACCGCCACGAAGACCGATGCGCCGATGAGCTTGCCTTGCAGCGTGCTGATGGACGCCTCGATGAAGTTGGCTTGTCGGAAGGTCACCTGTGGCTCGGCCATGCCAGCCGGCAGTGAGCCCTTCATGTCCGCCAACGCTGACTCGATCGAGCGGGTCAGTGCAATCGTATCGGCCGTGGGCTGCTTTTGGATGCCCAGGATCACGGCTGGCAGGCCCTCGAAGCCCGCATCGCCGCGCTTGATGGCTGGCGCAAACTGAACATCGGCGACCTGGTGGAGCAGGATGGGTTGGCCCGCACGCACCGCGAGAGGCAGGTTACGCAGGTCGTCGAGTCGGGACGTGCGGCCCAGGTTGCGGATCAGGTACTCGCGGCCATTGATCTCCAGGAAGCCGCCGGAAGTGTTCGCGGAGAAGCCCTTGAGAGCCGCATCCAGATCGGACGCAGTCACGCCCAGCTCTGACATTCGCGTGGTGTTGGGCTGGACCTGGAACTGACGGACCTCGCCTCCGATCGGGATGACTTGGGCAACACCAGGTATGGCCATCAGCCGGGGGCGTAGCACCCAGTCCGCGTACTCGCGAGTGTCCATGGCCGACAGCGGCGGGGCTGCGTTCTTCTGCCCTGAGGGCTTGGCACCGATGGGGATTGCAATCTGCATGATCTCGCCCATCACTGAGCTGATTGGCCCCATAGTGGGCGTCACGCCCGGGGCTAGCCCTTCCTCCATGGACGTCAGGCGTTCGGAGACCATCTGGCGCGCCCGGAAGATGTCGGTCTTCCAGTCAAATGTCACGTAGATGAAGGAAAGCCCGGCGCTGGAGACCGAGCGCACGCTTTCGACGCTGGGCAGGCCGTTCATGGCCGTTTCGAGCGGGAACGTGATGAGTTGCTCGACTTCTTCGGCAGCCATGCCGCCAGCCTCCGTCATGAGAGTGACGGTCGGCTTGTTGAGATCGGGAAAGACATCTACCGGCGTGCGCGTCAGGGTGAACGCGCCATACGCCATCAGCACCAGCGCCCCGATGATGACCAGGAGCCGGTTTCGTAAGCTATTTTCGAGAAGCCACTTGAACATGGAATGGTGCCCCTCAACGAACTTGATTGATCAGGGACGCGCCCTCGACAACCACGCGGTCGCCGTCCGCCAGGCCCGAAGTGACAGCGATGGATGCACCATCCAAAGGAGTGATGTTCACGACACGCGGCTCGAAGCGCTCGGCCTGGTCTTTGACCCAGACGATGTTCTGGTTGGCAGGGTTCTTCATCAGCGCACCGGAAGGCACGCGGTAGCCAGGTACCGTCGTCGCCTCTTGCACGAAGACCACCACCGGCATACCGACCGCCAAGCGCGAGAGGCTTTCGCTGGTGCCCTTGAACAGCATGGGCAGGGCCTGCTCGCGCAGGCTGCTGGCGGCACCGACGAAGCTCAGCGGCACCTTCTGACCGCCTACTGCGAGTGCAGCACCGGCCAGGTTCTGTGCCATTGCCGGATCGTAGGCAAGCGCCTCGATGCGCAGTTGGGTCGGATCGACCACCTCAAACACCAGTTCGCGCGCATCCACGACCTGCCCGGCAACTGCGGGGCTGGATGCGATGACGCCGCTGACTGGGGCCTTCAGTACGTCCCTGCCGGCGAGGCCCCCGCTCAAGGCGCGGGCGCGTTCGGTCAGGCTGTTCACTTCGCTTTCGGCTGCTTCGATCTCCTTGCGGGGCACGGTCTCCGACAGCTCGCGCAGCCGGGCCAAGCGCTTCTGCGCGAGCGCTTGGCCCGCACGCAGCTCGGCAACCTGGGCCATCTGGCCTGAGCGCTCCAGCACACCGCTGGCCGGTTCGATGTAAGCCAGCACCTGGCCCTTGCGCACGGATTGGCCGATCTGCGGCAGACCATCCGGCCCGGGCACCAGCCGGCCCATTACCATTGCCTGGACCTTGCCGCCTGTCGTCGGGTCCATGATTACTTTGCCAGCCAGTTCATGGCTGCGGGCCAAGGGCTCCTGCTTGATCAGCTGGGTGCGTACACCGATCTGACGTTGCGACGGTTTCGGAAGAAACACGCTGCCATCAGGCTGGCGCTGGGGGCCATTGGAAGACGCAGCCGGCGCTTCGTCGCCGTGGTCATGGCCGTCGTGAGCGAACGCGGGAGCAGCCAGAGCCAATGCAGCCGCCATGGCCGTCGTCATTAGGAAACGGAAGTTGCGCTTCATGCTGCACCTCGCAGTGCACCGTTGGTGCGTGTACGTCTGCGCAGCGCCCACGCTAGGACACCGACGCCGAGGACTGCGGCACCGCCACCTAGTACGACCACACGGCCGGATGCGACGGCATGCTCGTGTTCGGCGTCTTCGCTATGAACATCGAGAACGCCCGTCAACAGGTCCGATTGGCCCTGCGCAGTAATAGTGGCCATGATTGAGGTCTCGCCATCGGATAGCGGCTCAGTCAGATCGGCCTCGAACTCTCCAACCCCGTGTGAGCTGACCTTTACCTGTTGACCACCCAGCTCGAGGGTCAGCTCGCCATCGGTCACCGGCCGGTTGTCGGCAGCATGGTCGAGGTAGAGTGTGAGACGCTGGCCGTTCAGCACACCCACCAGTTCGAAGTCATCGGAAACTGCGGCAAAGCGCGGAAGCGCGGCCGCTGCGGGGGCAGGAGCGGCTTCGCCATGGTCATGGCCGTCGCCGGCCCACGTTGCGCTACTGCCAAGCAGGAGGCTGGACAAGGCAGCTGCACGCCAGAAAGAGGATTGCGACATTTCTAAGGTTCCAGGATGGTTGAGCGCGCGCCGATCAGCGCGTGCCGGAGATGTCAGTGAAAGTCTCGGTCGGCTGCGGCAGCGTGCCTTGTGCCTGCAACAGGGACGAGATGGCCGCGGCATGCTCCACCTTGGCGAGCAGCGCCGCGCGCTCGGCCTCGGTGGCCTCCTGCTCGATGCGAAGGCGTGTCGGCATGTCCGTCTCGCCCATCGCGAACGACTTTTGGTAGAAGGTGCGCGTTTGTTGGGCTAGTCGCTGGCGCTCCGAAGCGGCCTGCATCTGGGTGCTGGTTGCCAGTTCGCGCGATTGGGCAGTTCGAATTTCCGAGAGTAGCCGGGTGCGCTGGGCCGCGAGTGCCGACTCAGCCTCCAGTGCCTGCGCATTGGCGCTGGACAATTGCTCGGTATGACGGCTACCCGTACCGAAGGGAATGCGCACACCCACCGTGATCGTCTGGTTGTAGCGTTCGCCGTAGCCGCCCCGATCCCGCGTGGTCGCCAGGGTCAGTTCGGGGTTGGCGTACTTCTGATGGGACACCAGTTCCGCAGAGCGGCGGGCCGCCAGCGCCTTGTGCTGCAGTTCCAGCAGCGCAGGGTGGTTACCCAACAACGCGCCGGACGGCTGTGCCGATGCCGGTTGAACTCGGACACCTGACTGCTCCGGCTGCGCGGAATCGGCCTGCGACGGGATACTCTCGATGCCGGTCAGTGCCAACAACGCCTCGCGCTGCGTGATTTCTTCGGCCTGAGCAATGGCCAGGGCACTACGAGCCGACGCCAAGGCGCCATCGGCCTGGTTTCTGTCGGCTTGCGCCAGGTCGCCCGCGCGAACCCGGCGAGCCACATCTTGCGCCAACTCGTCCGCGCTGCGGGTGCGATCCTGCGCCGCCACCAATTCGGCCTGGGCACGCTGCCATGCCCACCATGCCTGGCGAACCTGTCCGGCCGTGCGTAGCTTGGCGGCCAGCATCCGGCTGGATAGCGCGAGGCTTTCCGCGTCCGCCCAGCGTGCCGACGAGGCGCGCTCACCAGGCATCCAAAGGGGAATAGCCACCCCGACTTCATATTCGCGCTGTCCGTTGCGGTTGTTGAACCGATCAGTTTTGGTGGAGGCTTCCAGCGCCATCGGACCTGCCACCCAACTGCCGGCCGTCTCTTGGCGTGCTTGGGCGGCCTGCTGCCAGGCGCCTTCTCCAGCGGCTTCTGGCTGCCGCTGCCAAGCTGACTCCCACAATTGGGCGACCATGTGGCTGTCTGGTCTGGATGGGACGTGAGGGGCGGCTACTGGCTGGGCTAGCACGGTGCCGGCCCAAAGCGTGGATACCGCCCATATCCATCCCTTGCGTATGTCTTTGCGAAGCATTCAATTCTCCATCGGTGTTGCATCAGTACTTACCCCCGGCTGGGTGTTCTCTTTCCGAGCAAGTGCTTGTCGTTGAAAAGCCACTGTTCACTGGCTTAGATATGAACAATTGTATATCTATTCATATGAATGGGAAAGAAAACCTTACATCCTTTGAGCACCAATCGCCTTAGAGAGGGCGTCGGGCGCAAGACATCGAGAGGCGAGGTGGGGCTAATCCACTGCGCAAACAGCTATGCAGACTCCTTGAGCATATCCCCCGGGGGGGGATATGATTGCTGCATGAAAGAGATGCACAAGCACACCAGCCACCCAGATCTCGTGAAACGGCTCAAGCGCGCCGAGGGTCATCTGCGACACGTCATCGGGATGATCGAAGGAGAAGAAACCTGCCTGGACATCGCTCGCCAGCTCGCTGCGGTGGAGAGCGCCGTCACAGCGGCCAAGCGCGTCCTGATCCATGACCACATCGACCACTGCCTATCTCATGATGAGGACTCCGTTCTAGCCGAAATGAAGGCGCTAACCAGACTGCTCTGAGGTCTCTCGATGCTCTCCGTCCTAAAGAACCGCACCTACCGCCACCTGTTCACCGCGCAGGTGATCGCACTCGTCGGCACAGGCCTGATGACGGTAGCGCTCGGCCTACTTGCCTACGAGCTGGCCGGGGCCGATGCAGGTGCGGTGCTCGGGTCGGCGCTGGCTATCAAGATGCTGGCCTATGTGGGAGTCGCTCCAGTCGCACAGGCCTTCGCCGACCAGTTCCCGCGACGGTCATTGCTCGTAGCGCTGGACCTGGTACGAGCGGTTGTCGCGATCTGTTTGCCCTTTGTCACCGAGGTCTGGCAGATCTATCTGCTGATCTTTGTCCTGCAAGCGGCATCCGCCGGCTTCACGCCGACTTTCCAAGCCACTATCCCGGACATCCTTCCCGATGAAGAGGACTACACGAAGGCGCTGTCGCTGTCCCGGCTGGCCTATGACCTGGAAAGCCTGATTTCCCCGATGCTGGCTGCTGCGCTGCTGACCGTCATCAGCTTTCACAACCTGTTCGCGGGAACAGTGCTCGGTTTCCTCGTTTCAGCCGCGCTCGTGGTCAGCGTGCGGTTGCCCACAACTATTCCCGGACCGCGCCGCGGCATTTGGGATCGCACGACCCGCGGCACACGCATCTATCTCGCTACGCCACGCCTGCGGGGCCTGCTGGCGATCAGCTTGGCCGTCTCGGCGGCGGGCGCCATGGTGATCGTGAACACGGTGGTTCTCGTGAAGGCGCGCTTTGGCCTAGGCGAGGTCGAAGTGGCGTCGGCACTGGCGGCATTCGGAGGCGGTTCGATGGTGGCAGCCTTCGTTCTGCCATCCTTACTGGAAAAGGTGGCCGACCGAACCGCGATGCTCACCGGCGCTACCGTACTGGTCGTGGGCACGGGGATCGGCGCACTGCTGCCGAGCTATGCATTGTTGCTGCCGCTGTGGTTGATCATCGGCTTTGGCTACAGCGTGGCGCAAACGCCATCCGGCCGTCTTCTGCGCCGCTCGGCCCATGCCGAGGACCGTCCTGCGATCTTCGCGGCACACTTCGCGCTGTCGCACGCCTGTTGGCTCATCTGCTACCCACTTGCCGGCCGCTTCGGCGCGGTCATGGGCTTGCCATCGACCTTCATTGTCATGTCCCTGGTCGGCTTGGCCGGCGTGGCGCTGACGCTCTGGCTGTGGCCGGCCAGCGACCCTTCTGACGTGGCGCATGACCACCCCAGCTTGCCGCCGGATCACCCTCATTTACGCACACACGCAGACCAAGGCAGGCACCATCACCAGCTGATTCTGGATGACCTGCACCGTATCTGGCCGAAAGGATAGGCACATTTTCTCGTTGCGGCATCACAACGCATGGCTTCGGAGGCTGAGAAGGGTGAGCGAAAATATATCACATGAACACATATTTATGTGTTATATTTCGCCATAGTCAAACACTCAACCAGCAGAGGCGCCCATGTCCCAATCCAATGCACATGACCATGGTCACGACCATGATCACGACCACACCCCCACAGTGACGAGCGCCAACGAGCGCAAGGTTCTGGTTTCCTTCTTCCTGATCTTCGGCTTCATGCTCGTGGAAGCTGTCGGCGGCGTGCTGTCGGGCTCGCTAGCCCTACTTGCCGATGCTGGCCACATGCTGACCGACGCCGTGGCACTTGCCCTGGCTTACGCTGCCTTCCGATTCGGTCGCCGCGCAGCCGACAGCAAACGCACATTCGGTTACCTGCGCTTCGAGGTCATCGCCGGCTTCCTGAACGCCGTGACCCTGTTCGCGATCGTCGCATGGATCGCCTACGAGGCGTGGGAGCGGCTGCAGGCGCCGCCCGTCATCCTCGCCGGCCCGATGATGATCGTCGCCGTGCTCGGCTTACTGATCAACGTCCTCGTGCTGTGGATCATGACCCGCGGCGAAACCGATCACGTCAATGTGAAAGGTGCCATCCTCCACGTGATGGGTGACCTGCTCGGCTCTGTCGGCGCCATCGTTGCAGCGATCGTCATCTACTTCACCGGCTGGACTCCGATCGACCCCATCCTGTCGGTTCTAGTAGCGGCGTTGATTCTGCGCAGCGCCTGGAAGCTCCTGGCCAAGTCGATCCATATCCTGTTGGAGGGTGCGCCAGAGGACGCTTCGCCGGAAAAGGTGGAACAAGGCCTGATGAGCACTGTGCCCGGCCTGGCGGCTGTCAGCCATGTTCACGTGTGGCAACTCACTTCCGGTCGCACGATGGCCACGCTACACGTTCGACCCAACGTGGACGAGGAGGCGCGAGCTGTGGTCAAGCGCGTCGAGGCGGTGCTGCGAGAGCAGTTCAGCATCGAACACGCCACAGTCGGAATCGACTGGAACTCGGAGGCTGACGAGAACATCTGCAGCCTGCAACCCACGACAGGCCGTCAGGACCACAGCGGCCACGACCACAGTGAGCACAATCATGACCATGACCACTCCGCTCCCGGTCACAAGCATTGAGGCCGTGCTAGACGGTTCGCAGTTCACTTGAGGGTTTGAATCCATGACATCCCGCAAAACCACCAGCGCCGCTATTGTGCAATGTTCGACCTCTAACCACGGCACGACCACTGATGTCCTCGCACTATCGCAAAGTGACGTCGCTGTTCTGGCAGAGACCTTCCGCCTGCTGGGCGACCAATCGCGATTGAAAATCCTGTTGCAGTGCATGCGCGGATCGGTCGCAGTGGGCGACATTGCTGGCTCGCTAGACCTGTCGCAGTCCTTGGTCAGCCATCACCTGCGCCTGTTGCGCGGCGCGCGCCTCGTGCGCGGCGAGCGCCAAGCCAAGCACATCTTCTACGGCATTGCCGACCAGCACGTCAGCCAGGTACTCCAGGACATGGCGGTTCACATTTCGGAGGACAGACACGACGATTGACTGAACATGTGAGTGCGCGCCGGCCTACGCCTTCAAGGGGTAGGCTTTTTTTGGCTATTAATCTAGAGAGACACCGGCGCGCCTTGCTGAATGCCTAGAAGACCCCAAGCAAAAAGCACTCTAAAAATAAACACTTGAACATATCTTCATGTGTGTTATTATTTGTCTACGGGGTATCCGAAAGGCGTAAGGACCACGCCATTATTTTTAACGTCAAGGAGTATTGACCATGTCCAAGAAAATTCGCTTTGCTGTTCTGCTTTCCGCACTTTTTGCTGCTGGAGTAAACGCTCAACCGTTCGCCGCAGATATGACACGGCAACAGGTCCAGGAGGATCTGGCTGCTTGGAGGCAATCTGGGTTGGAAGCGTTGTCTCGCGGCGAAAGCGGCCCGGATACGTTCAGCCCTCAATACCAGGCTGCCTTTCAGCGCTACTTGCAATTGACCCAAGGTGATATGTATCAGGCGCCCTCAGCAGGAAAGACTCGTGCTGAAGTGATGGCTGATTTGGAACTGTGGAAAATCTCCGGCATGCACGCGTTCACCTCGCGCGGAATCACCACCGCTTCGCACACCCAAGCCTACCAACAAGCCTACGAGAGCTATCTCCAGCTCAAGCTGGGTGCGGCTTACAAGGCTCCGGTGGCATTGACTCGTGCTCAAGTAAAGAGTGATTTGGCAGATTGGCAGGTTGCGGGAATGGCTGGATTCTGGGCTGGTGAGCAGACGCCTGATACCTATAGTGATGCCTACCGCACCGCATTTGAAACCTACCAGATGCTGCGCAACAAAAAATGACTTAATGGCAGCTGCATAAAGCAGCGGTCGGATGGTTCAGCCAGAAAGAGATTCTTTCTTTTTTTTGAATAAACATACAAACAAGTGTTCATTTGTTTGCATAACATTCCGATCGCTGATTTGTGCGTCCTGCCACGGCGATTACTCAGAGAACCAGGAGATTGATATGTCTTTGGAAACATTGGACGGCACAGGAGCGCAGGACGAACAACTGGGCTTTCGGGTCGAAGGTATGGATTGCGCCAGTTGCGTCGGCAAGATTGAAACAGCGCTTGGTCGAATTGATGGCGTATCAAATGTACAGGTTAATTTTACAAATGAGACGCTGACGTTGACGCGCAGCACAAGTAGCCGAAATACTGCACGCGACATTGCCAAGAAAATCCGGTCCCTGGGCTTCGACGTGCAGGCACTGCCCGCGTCCGAAATGTCCGCAGCACCTGCACCGTGCCATGCGGCCCACGCGCATGACCACGCCGGCTGCGGCGGCCACCATGACCATGGGCATGCCCACGACCACGGGCACGATCATTCGCACGGCAAAGCGTGCGGTGATGACCATGGGCATGGCCATGCTCACGGCCATGCCCATGCCCATGACCACGGTCACGATCACGGGGCCTGCAGCGGGCATGACCATGCGCCGGCCTCTGCCTCCCGTGGAGCACCCAGCACGCCCCCCCAACGTGTCCATGCGCGTCGAGGGCATGGACTGCGCCAGTTGCGTCGGCAAGATCGAAACGGCGCTCGCTCGCATGGATGGCGTGTCCGATGCCCGCATAAACTTCACCGCAGAAACGCTGGAATTGACGCTCGCGTCTGGCGGCCCCACGCAGCTCGGCCACATCGAGAAGACCATCAAGAGCCTGGGCTTCGGCGTCTCCGACGTGCGCCGCCATGATGGCTCAGCACCCGCGGCCCCAGCAGCAGCATCGACGGCGCGCCATCAGCGCTGGTGGCAGACGAAGAAAGGCAAGCACGTGCTGGGCCTGGGCGGCCTGATGGGCTCGGCCTACGCGATCGCGCAGTTCGTTCCTGGCTACGCTGAATGGATCTTCGCCGCTGCGGTGATCGCGGGCGTGCTGCCGTTCGCTCGCAAAGCCTTCGCGCTGGCTGTGTCAGGCTCGCCGTTCTCTATCGAAACGCTGATGGTCGTCGCCTCGCTGGGCGCGCTCGTGATAGGCGAGGCCGAGGAAGCTGCTGCCGTGGTGTTCCTGTTCGCGATCGGCGAGCTGCTGGAAAGCGTGGCCGCCGGCCGCGCGCGCGCCGGCATCAAGGCGCTGGCCTCCCTGGTGCCTAAGACGGCGGTACTGCTCGATGCCGCGGGCGGGCAGCGCGAAGTGCCCGCCGCTTCCCTGCGCGTGAGCGACCGCGTGCTGGTGCGCCCTGGTGACCGGGTGCCTGCGGACGGCAAGATCCTCCGCGGTGAAAGCAGCCTGGACGAGTCGCCTATCACCGGCGAGTCCGTACCGCGTCAAAAGGCTATCGGTGCCGACGTGTTCGCCGGCTCCATCAACGTCGATGGCGTGCTCGAAGTACAAGTCGAGAAGACGGCATCGGACAACACCATTTCTCGCATCATCCAACTGGTGGAGCAGGCGCAGTCCTCCAAGGCGCCCACGGCTCGCTTCATCGAAAAGTTCAGCCGCTACTACACCCCTGCCGTCATGGCCATCGCGGCGTTGATCGTGGTGGTTCCGCCACTTGCCATGGGTGGCGACTGGGGTACCTGGCTGTACCGCGGCCTCGCACTGCTGTTGATTGCCTGCCCATGTGCGCTGGTGCTCTCCACACCGGCGGCCATCGCCTCGGGCCTTGCGGTGGCCACGCGACGGGGCCTGCTGATCAAGGGTGGCAACGCGTTGGAAACCATCGGCCGCGTGCGCGCCATTGCCTTCGACAAGACTGGCACGCTGACCGAGGGCAAGCCGCGCATCACCGAGGTCCTGCCCTTCGGGCTGTTCAAGCATCAACAGGTCCTTGCGCTTGCCGCCGCTGTCGAGTCCGGCTCAAACCATCCCTTGGCGAAGGCCATTGTCGCCCATGCCAAGAGCCTGGACGTGGCGATTCCCCAGGCCACGGGCGCATCGGCCATTGCCGGCAAGGCGGTGCGCGCCACCGTGAACGGCAGTGCGCTCGCTGTCGGATCGCCCGCCCATGCGGAACAGACGGCCACGCTGACAGCCGCGCACCGCAGGGAAATCGACAAGCTGGAGGATGGCGGCAAGACCGTGGTGGTCCTGTTCGACGAAGCCAGCAAGAACGTTCTGGGCCTGCTGGCCCTGCGCGACGAGCCCCGCCGCGACGCGCGCGAAGGCGTGGCCCAGCTCAACGCCATGGGCGTGCGCTCGGTCATGCTGACCGGCGACAACCGCCGCACCGCGCAGGCGATCGCCGGCAAGCTGGGCATCGAGTGGGAGGCCGAGCTGCTGCCGCAGGACAAGCTGCGCTTGGTCAACGAGATGAAGCGTGATGCCAAGGTGGCGATGGTCGGCGACGGCATCAACGACGCGCCGGCCCTGGCGACCGCCGACGTGGGTATCGCCATGGGCGGCGGCACGGACGTGGCGCTGGAAACCGCCGATGCCGCGCTGCTCAAGAGCCGCGTCACGGACGTGGCCCACCTGGTGGCCCTGTCGCGGGCGACGATGGCCAACATTCACCAAAACGTCGTATTCGCCATTGGCCTCAAGGGCTTGTTCCTGGTCACCACCGTGTTGGGTATCACCGGCTTGTGGGTTGCCGTGCTGGCCGACACCGGCGCCACGGCCCTGGTCACGCTGAACGCACTGCGCCTGCTGCGCTTCAAGGGCGCGCCGGAGGCCAACCACGGCGACGACGCCGGGCGTCCCACCACCTTGTCCGTGCCGTCTGCCCGCTGAGGCAACAAGAGGGCTTGACCTTGCCGTCGTTGTAACGCCTAGCCTCCACACAAATGTCTGCAGAGCGCTTCGGAAGGGCCGGAGTCCTGCATCCAAGAAAGGGTCACTTCCATGCGTAAAAAAATCAGAATCATTGTGGTGGCAGGCGTCATCGCAGCCGTCGGGGGGATAGCGATCGCTGCCCGCGACGCCAAGGACGAGGGCAAGGCCGCGGCGCCCCCGGCGGGCGCGCCGATGGCGCCGCAGGTGCCCGTGGCCGAGGTCATTACCCGCACGGTCGCGCCATCGGCCGAGTACACCGGCTTCCTGGCCGCGCCCAAGACCGTCGAGCTGCGCTCGCGGGTCGGCGGCGCCGTCGATGCGGTGAGCGTTCCCGAAGGTAGCCTCGTGCGCAAGGGCCAACTGCTGTTCCAGATCGACCCGAGGCCGTTCCAGGTTGCGCTCGACACGGCCGTGGCGCAACTGCGTCAGGCCGAGGTGCTGGCCAGCCAGGCCCAGGCCGACTTTGACCGCGCCGAGCGCCTGGTGGCGACCGGCGCCGTCGCGCGCAAGACCTATGACGATGCCGCCTCCGCACGCAACGCGCGCCAGGCTCAGGTGCAGGCGGCTAAGGCCGCCGTTGCTGCGGCTCAGCTGGACCTGTCCTACGCCCGCGTCACTGCGCCCATCGCCGGGCGCGTCGACCGCGTGCTCGTGACCGAGGGCAACTTGGTCAGCGGTGGCGGCGCCGGCGCGGCCACGCTGCTGACCACGATCGTATCCATCGACCCGTTGCACGTGTACTTCGACATTGATGAGGCCACCTATCTCAACGTCGTCAGCCGCTCGCGGCCCGCTGCGGGCGCCGGTAGCAAGGCTTCGCTGCCCGTGCAGGTCGGGCTGACCACGGACAAGGGTTTCCCGCACAGGGGCGCGCTCGACTTCGTGGGCAACACCATTGACCGAAGCACCGGCACGATCCGCGCGCGCCGTTGTGCCCAACCCGGATGGGCGCATGGCACCCGGCATGTTCGCCCGGGCCAAGCTGTCCACCGGCGCGGCGCGCGAGGCCGTCCTGATCGACGATCAGGCCGTGGGCACCGACCAAGGGCGCAACTACGTGCTGGTCGTGGGCGAGAACAACCAGGCCCAGTACCGGCCCATCGAACTGGGGCCGGTGGTGGACGGGCTGCGCGTCATCAACGGCGGCCTGCAGGCCGGTGAGAAGATCATCATCAAGGGCCTCGTGCGCCCCGGCATGGCGGTCACGCCGCGCATGGTGCCCATGCAGGCGCCCGCGGCACCGGCCGCCGGCGCGACCGGCGCGACCAAGGCTGCGGCAAACGCTCCGGCTCCCGCTGCGGCGCCTGCCAAGGCCGGTGGCGCGGACCCCGCCAAGGCTGACGGCGCGGCCGGCTCGGCGGAGGCCCGCAAATGAATTTCCCCCGCTTCTTCATCAACCGGCCGATCTTCGCCATCGTCCTGTCGGTGCTGATGCTGATCGCGGGCGCGATCAGCTATTTCCAGCTCCCCCTGAGCGAGTACCCCCAGGTCACGCCGCCGACGGTGCAGGTCACCGCCAGCTATCCCGGCGCCAACCCGCAGGTGATCGCCGACACCGTGGCATCGCCGCTGGAGCAGGCGGTCAACGGCGTGGAAGGCATGATGTACATGCAGTCCCAGATGTCCACGGACGGGCGGATGGTGCTGACCATCTCGTTCGAGCAGCACATCGACCCCGACGTCGCGCAGATCCAGGTGCAGAACCGCGTCTCACGCGCGCTGCCCCGGTTGCCGCCCGAGGTCCAGCGCATCGGCGTGGTCACCGACAAGACCGCGCCCGATATTCTCATGGTGGTGCATATGCTCTCGCCGGGGGACCGCTACGACCCGCTGTACGTGTCCAACTACGCGATGCTCAACGTGCGCGACGAACTGGCGCGCCTGCCGGGCATCGCCAACGTGATCATCGGCGGTGAAGGCGAGTACGCAATGCGCGTCTGGCTCGACCCCGAGAAGGTCGCATCGCGGGGCATGACCGCCAGCGATGTGGTCGCCGCCATCCGCGAGCAGAACGTGCAGGTCGCAGCCGGCTCGATCGGCCAGCAGCCGAATGCGTCGGCCGCCTTCCAGGTCAGCGTCAATGCGCTGGGGCGCCTGACCACCGAAGAGCAGTTCGGCGACATCGTGATCAAGGCCGGCGCCAACGGCCAGGTGACCCGCCTGCGCGACGTCGCACGCCTGGAACTGGGCTCGGACAACTACACCATGCGCGGCCAGCTCGACGGCGAGAACGCGGTCGGCCTGCAAATCCTGATGACGCCCGGCTCCAATGCCCTGGACACGTCCAGCGCGGTGCGCGCGACGATGGAGCGGCTGCAGGCCAAGTTCCCCGAAGGCATCGAGTACAAGATCGCCTACGACCCCACAGTCTTCGTGCGCGCCTCGCTCCAGTCCGTCGCCGTCACGCTGCTGGAGGCCATCCTCCTGGTGGTGATCGTGGTGGTGCTGTTCCTGCAATCTTGGCGCGCGTCGATCATTCCACTGATCGCCGTGCCGGTCTCGCTGGTCGGCACGTTCGCGGTGATGCACATGTTCGGCTTCTCGCTGAACACGCTGTCGCTGTTTGGCCTCGTGCTCTCCATCGGCATCGTGGTGGATGACGCCATCGTGGTGGTGGAGAACGTGGAGCGCCACATGGCGCTGGGCGAATCGCCCAAGGATGCGGCGCGCAAGGCGATGGATGAAGTGACTGGCCCGATCCTGGCCATCACCTCGGTGCTGGCAGCGGTCTTCATCCCCTCGGCGTTCCTGTCGGGGCTGCAGGGCGAGTTCTATCGCCAGTTCGCGCTGACCATCGCGTTCTCGACCATCCTGTCGGCGATCAACTCGCTTACGCTGTCGCCAGCGCTGGCCGCCATCCTGCTCAAGCCGCACCACGGCGCGGCCAAGCCCGATCGTCTCACGCGCATCATCGACGGCGTGTTCGGCGGCTTCTTCCGCCGCTTCAACCGCTTCTTCGATCGCGCCTCGAATTCCTACGTCGGGGGCGTGCGCCGCGCGGTGCGCGGCAGCGCCATCGTGCTGCTGCTCTACGTCGGCTTCCTGGGCCTGACCTGGCTGGGCTTCCACAAGGTGCCTGCGGGCTTCGTGCCGGCCCAGGACAAGTACTATCTCGTGGGCATCGCCCAGCTTCCGACCGGCGCCTCGCTGGATCGCACCGAGGCGGTCGTCAAGGAGATGACCAAGATCGCACTGGCTGAGCCGGGCGTCGAGAGCGTGGTGGCCTTCCCGGGCCTGTCGGTCAATGGACCGGTGAACCAGCCGAACACCGCGCTGATGTTCGCCATGCTCAAGCCCTTCGATGAGCGCAAGGACCCGTCGCTGTCGGCCTTCGCCATCCAGGGCAAGCTCATGGGCAAGTTCAGCCAGATCCCGGACGGCTTCGTTGGCATCTTCCCGCCGCCGCCGGTGCCGGGCCTGGGTTCGATGGGCGGCTTCAAGCTGCAGATCGAGGACCGGGCGGGCCTGGGTCCCGAGGCGCTTGCGCAGGCACAGGGCCAGATCATGGGCAAGGCCATGCAGGCGCCCGAGCTGGCGAACATGCTCGCCAGCTTCCAGACCAATGCGCCGCAGTTGCAGGTGGACATCGACCGGGTGAAGGCCAAGTCGCAGGGCGTATCGCTGACCGAGGTGTTCGACACCCTGCAGGTCAACCTTGGCTCGCTCTACGTCAACGACTTCAACCGCTTCGGTCGCACCTACCGGGTCATGGCCCAGGCCGATGCGCAGTTCCGCATGCAGGCTGAGGACATAGGCATGCTCAAGGTGCGCAATGCAGCGGGCGACATGATCCCGCTGAGCGCGATCGCGACCATCGAGCGCAGTTCCGGCCCCGACCGGGTGATGCATTACAACGGCTTTCCCTCGGCCGACATCAGCGGCGGGCCAGCGCCGGGCTACTCGTCCGGCCAGGCCACCGCCGCGATTGAGAAGATCGTGAGCGAATCGCTGCCGGACGGTATGACCTACGAATGGACGGACCTGACTTTCCAGGAAAAACGGGTTGGCAACACGGCGATCTACATCTTCGCGCTGGCGGTGCTGCTCGCCTTCCTGTTCCTGGCGGCCCAGTACAACAGTTGGTCGCTGCCGTTCGCTGTGCTGCTGATTGCACCCATGGCGCTGCTCTCGGCGATCGCCGGCGTCTGGCTCTCTGGGGGCGACAACAACATCTTCACGCAGATCGGTTTCGTGGTGCTGGTCGGCCTGGCTGCCAAGAACGCGATCCTGATCGTGGAGTTCGCCCGCGCGAAGGAAAGCGAAGGGGCCGATCCGCTGGCAGCCGTGCTCGAAGCCGCGCGCTTGCGGCTGCGCCCGATCTTGATGACGTCGTTCGCCTTCATCGCTGGCGTGGTGCCGCTGGTGCTGGCCAGCGGTGCGGGCGCCGAGATGCGCCACGCCATGGGCATCGCGGTGTTCGCCGGCATGCTGGGCGTGACGGTATTCGGCCTGGTGCTGACGCCGGTGTTCTACGTTGTGGTGCGCAAGCTGGCGCTGCGCCGCGAAGCGCGCCATGCCCGTGGCGGCATGACCGACCAGCACGCATGACGGCCAGGAGGACATACGACATGAAAACATCTTTCGCATTCACACGACCCGCCAGGACGCTGGCGCCGCTCGCCCTCGCGGCGGCGCTGGCTGGCTGCTCCATGGCACCGAAGTATGACCGGCCCGCAGCGCCGATCGACACGGCCTATCCCTCGGGCGCGGCCTATGTGGAACTGGCGGCCGCGACGCCCGACGACGCGATCACGGCCGAGATCGGTTGGCGGGACTTCTTCCGCGACCCGCTGCTGCAGCAGTTGATCGGCATTTCGCTGGAGAACAACCGCGACATGCACAAAGCCGCGCTCAACGTGGAGGCGGCTCAGGCGCTGTACCGTATCCAGCGTGCCGAGATGCTGCCGAACCTGGGCGTTTCCGCCCGCGGCGCGTCAGAGCGCGTACCGGCCGACCTCAGTACCACGGGGCAAAGCGACGTGCTCCGGCGCTACGACGTGGCCGGGGTGACGGCCGCCTGGGAGCTGGACCTGTGGGGCCGCATCCGCAGCCTCAACGACCGGGCGCTGGCGTCCTACCTGGCCCTCGACGAGACCCGCATCGCCACGCAGATGAGCCTGGTGTCCGAGGTGGCCAGCGCCTACCTCACGCTGCGCGCCGACCAGGAACTGCTGCGCCTGACGAGCGACACCCTCGCCACACAGAAGCGCTCCTATGACCTGACCACCCAACTGGTGGAAGCGGGAAATTCCACGCAGCTCGACCTGCGCCGCGCGGAGATCGCGCTGCGCACCGCCGAGGCCAACCGCGCCGCCTACACGCGGCAGGCGGCCAAGGACCGCAACGCGCTGGTGCTGCTGCTGGGCCAGCCGCTGACGCCGGAGCTGTCCCGGCAGCTTGACGAGGCCGTGGCGCTGCCGGACGACATCGTGCCGACCGACCTGCCGAGCGGCCTGCCGTCCGAACTGCTCGCGCGTCGGCCGGACATCCGCGCCGCCGAGCAGATGCTGATCGGCGCCAACGCCAACATCGGCGCGGCGCGGGCCGCGTTCTTCCCGACGATTAGCCTCACGGGCTCGGCGGGCACGGCCAGCGCTTCGCTGGACGGCCTGTTCGATTCGGGCTCGCGGGCCTGGAGCTTCCTGCCGCAGATCACGCTGCCCATCTTCCGCGGCGGCGCGTTGCGAGCCAATCTGGACGTGGCACAGGTACAAAAGAGGATCGAAATCGCCAACTACGAGAAGTCTATCCAGGCGGCCTTTGCTGAGGTGGCTGACGGCTTGGCGGGCAAGCGCACGCTTGATGAGCAGATCCGCTCGGAGCAGCTCCTGGTAGCGGCTAGCCAGAAAGCCTACCAACTAGCCGAGCAACGCTTCCAGGAAGGCGTGGACGACAACCTCACCTTGCTCGATGCGCAACGCACACAGTACGGTGCGCAGCAGACCCTGGTGCGCACGCGCCTGACGCGGCTGAACAACCTCATCCACCTCTACAAGGCGCTGGGTGGCGGCTGGACTGAGCACACGGTGCAATCGGGCGCCACCGGGCAACCATCCGCCCGGTCGCCGGGATAAGGGCTATGCGCAACGGCGGCGTTCCCCATCGTTGCGCACGGAGAACCGGATGAGGATCGGTGAACTTGCGCGCTTGACGGGCACCCCCCCGGAGAACATTCGGTTCTACGAGCGGGAGGGCCTGTTGCAAGCCCCGGAGCGGTCACGCAACAACTATCGGCGCTATGGCCCGGCCCATGTCGAACGGCTTCACCTGATTCGCAACTACCGTGCCTCGGGAATCGGCCTGGATGACGTGCGCCGCCTACTGGGTTGGGCACATGAGGGGTTCCTGGAACCTGAGCTGCTAAGGCAGGCTGTCCAAGGCCATCTCGCCTGTGTTGAGGAACGCATGGAGCAACTGATCCAGGTGAAAGAGCACCTGCTCGCATTGGCCCTGCACGGTGCTGCTTCCGCCGGGGCTTCCGAGGATGGACCGGCTCGCGATGGTTCGTGAGCATCGCATGTCCATATAACTGAATATATATTCATGCGTGTAATATTTCCGGCCAGACAAACGAATAAGAAAGACGCCCATGACCGACCAGAGCATCACGCGCCGAAACATCGGCGTTCTCACCGCCGCGCAGGCGCTCGGCGGCGCCAGCGCGCCCATCGTGATGTCGCTGGGTGGGCTGGTCGGCCAGCAGCTTGCCAAGAATTCGGCCTGGATCACCTTGCCCGTGAGTCTGTTCGGCCTGGGTCTTGCCATCGGCACCTTGCCTGCCGCCTTCATCATGCGGCGCCATGGCCGCCGCAACGGATACGTGGTGGGGGTCGGCTTCGGCGTGGCCTCGGGCCTGATCGCCGCGTTGGGCATCATGCTGGCCTCGTTCTGGATCTTCTGCGCCGGCACCTTCCTGGCGGGCTTCTACGGCGCGTATGTGCAGAGCTACCGCTTCGCAGCCGCCGACACCGCCGAGGACGCGCTTAAGGCCAAGGCCATTTCCTGGGTCATGGTGGGCGGTCTCGCGGGCGCCATCATCGGGCCGCAGTTGGTGATCTTCACGCGCGATGCGGTAGCGGGCACGCCCTACGTTGGCAGCTTCCTCAGCCAGGCGCTGCTGCCGCTGATCGCCTTGCCGATCCTGCTGATGCTGCGCACGCCGAGCCAGACCCAGGCCGAAGCAGTCGCCGATAGCGGTCGGACGGTGCTGCAGCTCTTGGCGATGCCGCGCTATCTGCTGGCCGTGGCTGCGGGCGTGGTGTCCTATGGGGTGATGGCGTTCGTGATGACGGCCGCGCCGGTGGCGATGGTCAACCACGGGCATTCGGTGGACAACGCCGCCCTAGGAATACAGTGGCACCTGCTGGCGATGTTCGGGCCGAGCTTCTTCACCGGGCGACTGATGGTGCGCTACGGCAAGGAGCGCGTGACCGCCGTCGGCATGGTGCTGCTCGCCGCCTCCGGGGTGGTGGCCCTGGGCGGGCTCGGCCTGTCCCACTTCTGGGGCTCGCTGGCGCTGTTGGGCATCGGCTGGAATTTGAGTTTCATCGGCGCCACGGCGATGGTCACCGACTGCCACACCCCGGCCGAGCGGGGCAAGGCGCAGGGCATGAACGACTTCTTCGTCTTCGCCGCCACGGCGGCCGTGTCGTTCCTCGCGGGGTCGATCCTGCACAGCTCGGGCTGGCAAGCGGTCAACTGGATGATCTTCCCGGCCTTGGCGCTGATCTTGGTGCCGCTGCTGTGGCAGGGGCGGTACGGTTGCAACTGACTTGACTTGGGGCATTGATCGAGGACTGGAAGCCGATAAGTGGCCCGTTCCGGCACTACACGACTTGTCTCCACTGCTGAAACTTCGGAAAGCTACTTTGCCGTTCCACCTTTATTGATGGTCAAAGAGTTGTATGGACAGATGAATTTAGTTAGTTAGTTAGTTAGTTAGATTTATCAAGAAGCAGTTTAACCACGGCTTTGGCTTTGCGAGCAGCGTGCAGATCTCCAAGAACGTGAGCCTGAATAATCGCCCCTTCAAGCAACATAGCAATTGTTTCAGAGATTTGAACTATCGATTCTCTGGACGTTATGACAAGTGAAGTGTGGTGTGTGATCCATCGCAGCATAGCCTCTTTGTTTCGGGCGCAAAGCTTATGTATATCATGATCCGGATTGCTGAATTCGGCGCTGACATTAATGAAATAACAACCCAAGAAAAGTGGCTTGGATTGATCGAGACCCTGAAACAGATCGTCAAAAGCATCAAGCATGGCATACAAGGCGTCCCTACCTGGCGTCGCTTCGTGCAAACGCAAATCGAGCCAAGAGAAATACTGCTGATCACAATATTCGACGGTCGCAGCAATTAGATCTTCCTTGCTGGAGAAATGGTTATATAGCGTTTTCTTGGCAATGCCGGACTCTTCAAGTACCCGATTGATGCCAACAGCATGAATGCCGTACTTATAAAAAAGGTTAAAGGCAGTTGCGACTAACTGTTCTTTTTTGTCCATGATGTTATTCATCGTTGTGAGGATTCATACGCGACATGTTGACACAAGGAGACAGGGTTGTCTACAATCCCTCAAGGAGACCGATCTGTCTCTTTCTTTGCAATTTCCTTGAGGCTTCTTTTATGAACACGACAACAGCGGCTTCCGCACAACAGCCCTCCGTCATCTATGATCTAGTCACGATAGGTTCCGGTTCGGCGGCTAGAGCCGCAGCGAACGAAGCACGTAGGCTCGACAAAACAGTCGCC
The DNA here is from genome assembly GCF_900089755.1 of Marinomonas aquimarina. GTDB lineage: Bacteria > Pseudomonadota > Gammaproteobacteria > Pseudomonadales > Marinomonadaceae > Marinomonas > Marinomonas aquimarina. Next base: position 35,406 of record NZ_FLOC01000018.1, read on the forward strand.
ATGATCGAACAGGGGTTGGCAGGAGGGACCTGTCTCAATGTAGGATGCGTTCCTTCAAAGACGTTGCTTGCGGCGGCTTCTGCTCGCATGTCTGCTGCGCATGGGAAGTTCCCAGGTATAGCGACCTCGGCCGGGCCTGTCGACTTGTCTTTGCTTGTCAGAGATAAAGATCAAATGATCGGGCACTTCCGGCAGTCTTTCCATGTACAAGCACCCAAGGATGCAGGTATTGCGGTATTTCGCGGCAAGGCGACCTTTGTAGCGTCAGATGAGCCAGATATCGTAGCGCTCGTCGTCGCGGACTCAGACGGAAACACAAACCTGGTGTACGCCAAGCAGGTACTGATCGCCAGTGGGGCAGCGCCATTCATTCCTTCCATTCCTGGCCTCAGTGAGGTGGACTTTCTCACTTCCGGCTCGGCCATGTCCCTTGAGCAGGTGCCTGAGTCCATGCTGGTCGTCGGCGGCAATGCGATCGGTCTGGAGCAAGGTCAATTGTTCGCTCGACTGGGCAGCAAGGTTGAAGTGGTCGAGATAGCTCCTCGAATTGCACCGTTCGAGGATCCCGCGATTTCTGCGGCACTGGAGCAGGCGCTGTCAGCGGAGGGCATCATGTTCCATACTGGCGCCAATCTGACAAACGTCGTACCACACGAGAGCGGGGTGCTTGCAACTGTCGTCGCCGAAGGACGTACTCAGCAAATTTTCGCCCATAAGATTCTCATAGCGACGGGGCGCCGTCCGGCAACTGAAGGACTCAACTTGGATGCTGTCAATGTGTCCAGGGGCGATCGAGGCGAAATAATTGTGGACGAACATCTGCGAACCTCAAATCCTCGCATCTGGGCAGCGGGCGATGTCACTGGTATGGCTCAATTAGTGTATGTCGCTAGTGCGCAGGGGACCGTGGCCGCGAGCAATGCTCTGGGCAACGAGCCTCGGTCCCTAGACTACACCGCCTTGCCCCGCGTCATTTTCACGTCGCCCGAGATGGCTGCTGTCGGCATGACTCCTATGCAGGCTGAGGCGGCCCAAATTGCCTATGATGTTCGTGAAATTCCGGTTTCCTTTGTTCTACGTGCTATTGTAAGTCGTCACGACAAAGGGATAATCAAGATGATATCCGAGCGTGAGACAGGAAGGATTCTGGGTATTCATATGGTAGGCGAATCTGCTGGAGAGGTTATTGCAGCTGCAACCTATATTATCTCCGCAGGACTTACGGTTGACCAACTTGCAAAACAGTGGTCTCCGTACTTCACTATGGCGGAGTCGCTTAAAAACGTAGCAAGCAGTGCGCCAACTTTGGAAGATTCGGCTAATGGCTAAATCTTATTATTACTATGCGCTTAAATTTCAAGGGATCGTTTCAGGGTAAAGTTTCCTGATGTGAGCATGTTTGAGTTTTTTGCTATGGCGGGATCGCTCAATGGGCTTCCCGCCTTTTTTGTGGTGAATCATTAAAGAATTTGCCGATCTTGAATATATGCATAAAAACTCAGGGGGTGCCGTTCAGTCTGTTGACGAGAAAGATAGGATTCTTTTACTGAGAAATTCCCGTCAGAACTTCAATTTATCTTCTCTAAATTTGAAAGGTTGTCAGGCAATTCATGCGCGATGAGTAGACACGCTGGCCTGCTTCAGTGCCCCCGAGTACTGCGACCAGAAGAAAAGGGGTTATTCGTTTCATAGTTCGATTTCCTGCTGTGGGCTACTGCTTCGCAGCCGCCGTCACCGCCGAGGACGCGCTTAAGGCCAAGGCCATTTCCTGGGTCATGGTGGGCGGTCTCGCGGGCGCCATCATCGGGCCGCAGTTGGTGATCTTCACGCGCGATGCGGTAGCGGGCACGCCCTACGTTGGCAGCTTCCTCAGCCAGGCGCTGCTGCCGCTGATCGCCTTGCCGATCCTGCTGATGCTGCGCACGCCGAGCCAGACCCAGGCCGAAGCAGTCGCCGATAGCGGTCGGACGGTGCTGCAGCTCTTGGCGATGCCGCGCTATCTGCTGGCCGTGGCTGCGGGCGTGGTGTCCTATGGGGTGATGGCGTTCGTGATGACGGCCGCGCCGGTGGCGATGGTCAACCACGGGCATTCGGTGGACAACGCCGCCCTAGGAATACAGTGGCACCTGCTGGCGATGTTCGGGCCGAGCTTTTTCACAGGACGACTGATGGTGCGCTACGGCAAGGAGCGCGTGACCGCCGTCGGCATGGTGCTGCTCGCCGCCTCCGGGGTGGTGGCCCTGGGCGGGCTCGGCCTGTCCCACTTCTGGGGCTCGCTGGCGCTGCTGGGCATCGGCTGGAACTTCAGCTTCATCGGCGCGACGGCGATGGTCACCGATTGCCACACCCCGGCCGAGCGCAGCAAGGCGCAGGGCATGAACGATTTCTTCGTCTTCGCCGCCACGGCGGCCGTGTCGTTCCTCGCGGGATCGATCCTGCACAGCTCGGGCTGGCAGGCGGTCAACTGGATGATCTTCCCGGCCCTGGCGCTGATCCTGGTGCCGCTGCTGTGGCAGGCCGCGCGAAAGCCGGCGCTGCCAGCTCCGGTCTGATCGGAGCGGTGCAAGAGGCGCTCCGCGCAGTGGGTCGCCTCGGCCGCTACAGCACCTGCTTCCACTGGCGCAGCCTCGACAGCGCGTCGTCGTAGGCGGTGGAGGTGAAGAACTGGATCTTGCGCCCGAGGGTCTTCATCGGGCTCAACGCGGGATCGAAAAGCGAGGCGTTCGAATGGTGCGCCACGCAGTCGAGCACCCGGTCCTGTCCCTCCGTGAGCATGGCTTCCAGCTCGCGAAGGTCTCTGCCCGCGAAACGGCGCTGGAAGCCGGCAGAAAGACGCTCGGCCCGCTGCGCCATCGCACTCGGCGAGTAAAAGGACGCCGAAGGTCCAGGCGTCCGATCATGCGCGAACTGCAGGATCATCGTGTTCCAGACGATGACGTCCACCAGGACCATCGCAGCGTTGGTATGCAGGCGCGGCTCCTGCCAGATCATGGCCGTGTGCCGGTAGTGGCTGGCGGGAATGGTGGCAGCTTCTACCCCGAGCTTTCGGTGGCTGGCGCGAACCTTGTCAAGGAGTTCCTGCTTCGTGGTTGGTAGTTTCATTCGGGATTTCTATTTCATCGAGACAAGGCTCGATAACCGGCGTGTCAGATATTCATCAAGTCACCAGCGCAATTACCTTGGATTGAGGAAAAGCGCTTGCCTCACCGCTGCGCTGGCGGCGCCGAGGGCTTGTGCATGATGAAGCGGGACATGTCGGTGATTTCCTGTTTGCGGATTTACGTTACTGCTGAAGCTGCTTCTGCATGGTGTTGTGGTTGTAGTAGTCGCTGGCATAGACAATCTTTCCGTTCGAAACACGGAAGAAGCTCGCGCCGAAATAACTGATGGTCGAACTGGAGGGCGACGTCCCGCCATTGCTGTTCTTGGTGGCGGTGAATTCCCACTCGATCGCCACACCATCGCCGGAGGCAACCGGCTGCGAACGGATTTTCATTTTTCGGTCGGGCAGGATTTTCATCAGAAACTGCGAGACTTCGGTAATGGCTTGAGGCCCAGTGCGGGACGCTTCATTGCTGGTATTGAAATAGACGACGTTGGAATCGAGCACTTTTTCCATCGCGTCGGTTCGCCCGCCATTCCAGGCGTCAAGGTATTGCCGGACCACCTTCACGTTCTCTGGCTCATCTGCCGCCTGCGACGTGACGCTATAGGCGAGTGAAGCCAGCCCGAGGAATATCGCTCCCAAAGCCTGCACCGGACGGCAGCGCAAGCCGTCTGAAGAACGAAGGGGCCTGAATGACAGGGCGTGCTGCATGTTGTTCATGGTCGAAATACTCCAAAAGGTGTTGAAAAAAATCCCGCTCGCACGGGCGTGGTGGAAAATCGCATGTCGCGCGCAACGAAGCACAGGCCGTCGGCAATTGCTCTTTTGTCAAATACATAGAATCATCCTATGTATAAGGCCTGAGTTGCTACAATCGAGGTCCGATGGGCTCCCGTCTCTACGTCATTTGAGAACCGCGATGAATAACCGCTTCACACTCCCACAGGCGCCGCGGCGTTCGCTCGTCGATTCGACGATTGAGCTGATCCGCGGCCAGATCGAGGGAGGCGCCTGGAAGGTCGGCGAGCGCATCCCCAGGGAGCAGGAACTGGCCGAGATGCTGGAGGTTGGCCGCAACACGGTGCGGGAAGCCATTCGCGTGCTCTCGCACGGCCAGGTCCTGGAAGTCCGCCAGGGTGATGGCACCTACGTGCGAACCAATATCGATCCGGCCGAGGTCATGCGCCGTGTCGGGCGTTCCGGCTTGCGAGAGCACTTCGCGTTGCGCTGCATGCTGGAAACCGAGGCGGCCAGGTTGGCCGCGGTGCATCGGTCCAAGGCGGACGTTGGGCTGCTGCGCCGACTGTTGAAGGCCCGCGGCGAGCAGGAGCAACACGCATCGAGCGCGGCCTTTGCCGAGGCCGATACGGCTTTCCACTGCGCGATCGCCGGGATGTGCGGCAACGGCGCGCTGGCTGAGCTGTACCGCTACTTCGCGAACTCGGTCCGCATGAACACGCTGACTGCGCTGAAGGACAAGGAACTGCCCGAGCCGGGTCTCGCGACCCATGAGGCGATCGTGGATGCTATCGAGCGCCAGGATGGAGAAGCAGCTGCGGCGGCTGTGCGGAACGTGGTCGCTCCGCTGATTGCGGCACTTGAGAAATCGGGTTGATCCGAGCGCGACTCCCGCGCTGGCAATGCCGCTTTCCATCGAGCAGCCGGTCGCCGGCCCCGTTGATCGGAACGCGGGTTGTTTCCCGGAGAGCACGCGGTAGCCGGTCCTCATGGATAGGCCCTTGGTGCGCTACAGCGACCGGACGGTGCTGTTCATATCGAATCTTCGACGCGACCACCCGCCAGGACATACCGGGCCAGCGCCTCGGCATCGGCGTGGGTGGCCCGGGTGGACTGCGGTGTACCGAAAGCCTGGACGAGCTTTGGCAGCATGGCCTCCAACTGGGCTCGCTTATCCGAATCCGGTTCGACGTGGATGAGCGCGAGCAATGTGCCGCCAAGCGTCTCCTTGTGAGTCTTCAGCCAGACGCCGCGCTGAGCGCGATCGTCGAGAGTCTCTTCTGGCCCTCCCGCGACGTAGATAAGCACGAAGGGCTTTCCGCAGGCGACGAGTTCATCCATTTCCGCGCACCAGGCGCTGCTGTATCCGTTGTAGATGCTTGCGCCGTCGAAGCGGACGATGGGGAAATCGCTGGTGTCGTGAACTTTCGGTTGCTGGGACATGATCCTGGACTCTCGCTATTAACGTCCTAACATCCTACCTTTGTTGAGAATTACTTGCAACTGAAATGGGCATGGGCACACCGCCGTGCAGCGCCAAGTGACGGGCGAAATAAGGGCTTGACCTTCCAACAATGGGAGGCCCTACAGTGAACCCATCAACCTCATTCAAGGAGTTTTTTCATGAAGGTCAACAAGTTCAGCCTCTTGTTCATTGCGGGCGCCGTCGTGGTCGCCGCCGGCCTGATGGCCGTCCAGAAGAAGGTGGTCGTCCCGTCGGGTGAAGCGATGCAGGCCAGTGCGGGCGGAGGTCACCAAGGGCACGCGATGCCCTCCAGCGCCTCGGCCAATGACAGTCCTTCCACGACCGCGTATCGCGCCGTGAACGACCAGATGCACGCCGGGATGGGAGCGCAGTTCACTGGCAACGCCGACGTCGATTTCATGCGTGGCATGATCCCGCACCACCAGGGCGCGATCGACATGGCCAAGGTGGCGCTGCAGTACGGCAAGGACCCGGAGGTTCACAAGCTGGCCCAGGAGGTCATCACCGTGCAGGAAGGCGAGATCGCCATGATGAACAAGTGGCTGGGCGACAACGGCCAGCAGGCGGCGGCCGGCAGCTCGGGCGATGCCTCGACGGCCGCCTACCGTGCCGGCAACGACCGCATGCATGCGGACATGATGATCGACTTCAGCGGCGACGCCGATGTGGACTTCATGCGCGGCATGATCCCGCACCACCAGGGTGCGATCGACATGGCCAAGGTGGCGCTGCAGTACGGCAAGAACCCGGAGGTCCGCAAGTTGGCTCAGGAGGTCATCTCCGCGCAGGAAGGCGAGATCGCCATGATGAAGAGTTGGCTTGTCGCTCGGGGCAAGTGAAGGCACGACCATGAACCAAGCCAACACCCCGCGCATCCTCATCTATAGCACTCCAACTTGCCCGGACTGCCGGGCACTAAAGGAGTGGTTGTCCCAGCAGGGCATCGCGTTTGAAGAGCGCGACCTGACCGACCCGAAGATTTCCGCGGAGGCCAAGTCACGAACCGGCGTGCGCGTGGCCCCGATCACGATCGTCGGCGACGAGGTCTTCTATGGCACCTTCGCGAGCCAGAAGCCGAGGCTGATGAAGGCGCTCGGTCTTCAGTGAGCCGCTGAAGGAAGACCGTGGTCACGGGCGGAGTCGCCGGTGCGGACCCCGGTCGGACCCTGTAAGCGCTGTTGTGGACGCGTCTGCACGCAAAGCTCAAGACCGTGAGGCATTCTTCGCCGACGACGCTCGGCGCTTTCGCCTGCGGTCGTTGACATCACGAGAGGAATTTTTATGCGATCGACATCATCAGCCACCTCCCTGCACGTCGCCATTTCCGAGGGCATCACAGTCGCCAACGACCTGCCGTTCGTGCTGTTCGGCGGCATCAACGTCATCGAGGATCTCGATACGACCCTGGCTGCGGCTGAGCACTTCGCGGAGGTGACGCGCAAGCTGGGGATACCCTTCGTTTTCAAGGCGTCGTTCGACAAGGCCAATCGCTCGTCGATCCATTCTTTCCGAGGTGTCGGCCTGGAGGAAGGGCTGCGGGTCCTCGATGCGGTCAAGTCGCGGTTCGGATGCCCAGTCTTGACCGACGTGCATGAGGTTGAGCAGGCCATGCAGGTCGCTGCCGTTGCCGACGTACTGCAAGTTCCGGCCTTCCTGGCCCGGCAGACCGATCTGGTGGCCGCCATTGCCCGCACCGGTCGGGTAGTGAATGTCAAGAAGCCGCAGTTCCTCAGCCCGGGCCAGATCAGGCATGTCGTCCACAAACTGCACGAGGCTGGCAACCCGCGCGTCCTGCTGTGCGAGCGTGGCACGCAGTTCGGCTACGACAATCTCGTCGTGGACATGTTGGGCTTCCGCGAAATGAGCGTTGCCAGCAGTGGCCTGCCACTGGTGTTCGACGTAACCCATAGCCTGCAGCGGCGAGAAGCGGATGCGTTGGCTTCGGGTGGGCGTCGCCAACAGTTGCCCGAACTCGCGCGGGCCGGCATGGCGGTCGGCATTGGCGGTTTGTTCCTCGAAGCACACGCCGACCCGGCGCATGCACGTTGTGACGGACCCAGCGCTCTGCCACTGGACACGCTCGAACCGCTGCTGCGGCAGGTCAAGGCGGTGGACCAACTCGTCAAGTCGTTCGAGCCTCTTCGGATCGACTGAAGCCTGCCACCCGTTCAAACAGAACGTGTGGCACTTCCCCTCTTAGTCGGCTATTTGAGCGACAGATAAGGATTGTTCGGTGGAACGGCATCGAATATGTGCGATGGGTCTTCGAGCAAATAGCCATGCACCTGGCGCGTTTTGCGCGGTCCCATGACCTCGCACGTCCTGATGTTCAGACCCGATGGCTGTTTCCTGTGGAGTCCGAGTTTTTCAAAGCGCTTCTGCACCCACTGCCAGTCCTGCAGGGCCGCGTCCTTCGCAAGCGGCCCAATGGTTGGATGCTCTTGTGCGTAGCGCTGGAAAACACCAGGGCTGATCAGGTAAACCGTGTCGGACACGGTATGTACCAGGGCCTTGGCGTCATTGATGATGAGCTTGCGGGTCTGGACGGCCTGTTTCAGCCAGGCCATGAAATGCTCGCCCGATGGCCGCCCGGTAAATGAGGCGAAATCGTGCGGCGCAGGCGCGGCGGTCGGCGCCGAAGGACCTGGGGCCGATGCGGGAGGGTCGAGCGGCACCGCTGCATCGTCGGCACCCTCTGGCGGGGCTTCGACGGACTGCTCCGGCTCAGGCGTTGTCTCGAACATCGCCAGCATGCTTTCCAGTGGGTCGGCCGGATTGCGCTGCGTGCTGGGAGGTATGGCGTGACTTCCGCCCGACTGATCTGGACGGCTGCTTGCTGCGGGCTCCTTCTCCGTTGCCACCGCTGCTCCAGGTAGCAATGCAGCGTCGGGTGCGGACGGGCGCGGCCCGTCCTCGGCCTCGCCGGCGTTGTCCACGGTCACGGTTCCCGCAAATGGGCTGGGTCGCTCCGAGGGCTCCCAGATCAGCGCCGGGGCCAGGCGCAGGAGCGTGAAGGCATGGGACCAGCCACTCTCACTGGTAATAGTTGCGCGCCAGATGGCCTTGCCGGAGGCGGTGGGCTGCAACATGGCATGATCCTGTAGCACGTTGAACACGGCCGTGTTGTTCGCGGGGATGCCATCGACCCCCTGGGACAGCAGGTGCGCGCGCAGCTTGTCCGAGACTGTCTTGCTCACCAGCCACAGCGCGTCCTCGGTGAGCCAGCCATCGGAGGCCTCCGGCTGGTTCAGTTTCAGCTCTTCCTTGAGCAGGTAGCGCAGCCCGTTGACCAGCTTGCGTTGGAGCGAGTGCTTGGGCGCGGCCATGGCGCGCGCGGGATCGCCGCCCAGCTCCTGGGCGACGGAGGCGCGGTCGGCCTGCACGACAAGCTCGCCCAGAACCCCGGCGTGCTCGTACTGCCCAGCCAAGACGTAGAGCAGCGGCGCCCACAAGGATGGATAGCCACTGAGCCAGTCCAGCAGATCGCGATTGAGCAATTGCTGGTACAGCAAGCCTGTCGCGGCGCTATGAAGCCGGTACTCGCGGTCGTCGCGGTAGCGGAAGCGGTACGGTTGGCGCAGCGGGCCGTGCCATGGGTGCCAGGTGCTGCCGTCGGCCAGCTCGACGTGCAGATCGACGGCCACCTTGCCGATGTCATGGAGCAGTGCGGCATAGGCGACGGCCGCAGTCCAGGCTTCGGCCTGCGCCGCCTGGTCTTCGGGGCTGGCCCCGATGGGCAGCAGATGGGACTGCCGCAGCTTTAGGCTGTAGGCGACGATTTCGAGGCCATGGTCGAGCATGCCGCCCGGGTAGGCATGGTGATGCGCTTCGGAAGCCGGGAAGGCCTGGACCAGCTCGGCGTAGCGCTCCAGCGGCGCGCGGTACAGGGAGGCGAACTGCTTGCGCGAAAGCGAGGTGCGCTGCCAGATGTGTTCCAGCAGCTTCTGCCGGCGCGGGGTGGCGAGCAACGATGCGGCCGACTCCGGCCGCATCAACCCTTTCGGGAGGTCGGTGGCGGGTGCTGGCGACGGCGCGGCAGCGACCGGGGGCCGTTTTCGCTGGAACAGGGAGAGCATGTCGGTGTCCTGATGGCGGGCCGGGCGGGAGGCCTTTTGGCCTTTTCAAGGTAGGGCCTTTCCCCTTGCACCCCATTCCCTTGCCGTTTCGACCCTTTGGCCTTTAACCGTTTCGGTATAGCGGGGCCTGGGCTGCGGCTCCAGCGTCAATGCGGAACCCGCACGAATGGATTAGACGGCGACCTGGCGCTGGGCCCCGGCCTATGCTGCCGGGGCGCTACACCGCCAGGTAGGCTCCCACCCGGGCGACTAAGTTGACAAATGCGACAAAGGAGACTAGAGTGAATCCTGTCTCAAACCTACCTGGGAGCTGACCATGCCCACTGCGATCGAATTCATTGCCGACCGGCTGCCGCGAGTCACGGTGGAGGATGTGCGACGCTTCGCCGATACCGTCGAAATCCGGGATGCACCGGCGTTCGCGGCTGAGTTGCAGGCGTTCATCCACGAGCGCGTGGAGGCGGTGACGCTGCCCGCCAACCTGGAAGGTGAAACGGTGGCGCAGGCCTTGCAGCGCAAGGCGGCCGCGTTGCGCTCCGACACGCGCTGGACACCGGCTGAAACCGATGTCCAGCGAGGCCGCGCCTTGCTGCTGGAAGCCTTCAACCAGCCGGACAACCTGCCGCCTGCCGAGTTCGCCAAGCTGGCGGACAAGTCGCGCCAGCAAATCTACAAGGACATCCTCGCCCGTCGGCTGCTGGCGCTGAACGTGGGGCCGCGCGGCCAGAAGCTGCCCGACTGGCAGCTCGACCCGGTGAAGCAGCAGTTGACCCAAACCGTGCTCCAGGAGGTCGAGGGCATCGACCACTGGACGATCTACCGCGCGCTGTCCGAACCCCTCGAAGGCCTGGGTGGTCGCTCGCCCGTGGATGCGGTGACGCATGGCACGATCGATGACGTGGCCGAGGCCGTGTTCAACGTGCTGGGCGTCCAGGTGCATTGAAGCGAGACCGCCATGAGCCACGAGCTGCCTTCGTTCCTGATCGATGCCGGTGAACTGCTCCAGCATGTGAGCCGCGTCGTCTATCGGGGCAGCCCGCTGTACTATGGCCGCAGCAGCACGAATCGCTACGATGACCCAGCGGGGGCCTACGGCGTGCTCTACCTGGGGCGCGACCTGCCCACGGCGCTGATGGAGTCGGTGTTTCACAAGCACCAGTGGCTTGCGGACACGCAACGCTCGATCGCGCTGAAAGAAGTCCAAGCCCGGATGGTGCGCGCAGTAGGCGTGATGGACGACGTGTTTCTGGCCGATCTCACGGCGCAGGGCGTCATGGCGGGCTACTTCGGCCTGAACCTGGAGCAGTTGGCCAGCCGCGACTACACGCACACGCAGCGGGTGTCCGCCCAGGTGCATGCGATGCTCGGAGATGATGGCCAGGCGCTGTTCGACGGGGTGCTCTATCCGTCGCGCAACAACTATCCCGCCAAGAGCATCGCCCTGTTCGAGCGTGCGGGAGCGAAGGTTGGCGTCATCGAGGACATCGACCTGGTGGACCATGTGGACTGGCCGCGTTTCGTTGTTACCTACCGCATCGGCGTTGAACCCGACCCCGGCCCGGTGGGGCCGGATGACGAAGCGTCCTGAAGCAGCAAGAAAACACATTGAAGCCGCAAACCGAATGAAGTGGAGCAAACTGGAATAGGCATTCCTCAACAGCAGGAGACGACCATGAACACGACGACCCGCACCAGCACCGCAGAACGCCTCGGCCGCGCCTTTGGCCGCGGATGGCGTGCCTATGCGCGACGCGAACGGCGGGCGTCGAACTGGTTGGTGTCCAAGGGCATGCCGCGAGCTGGCGCTACCGCGCTCGTGTGGGTAGCCAAGCTGGCTGTACTGGGGGTGCTGCTCTACGTTGCGTTTTGGTTTGCACTCGTGATGCTGGGCGTTGCGGCGGCGGGATGGGCTGCTGCTGCAAATACTTCGGATGAGGACGAGTGGCCTTTCACCGACCTCACCGAGCTGCGCAAGACGCCGGGCTACGATCCCAACCTGTACAACGACACGTCGCACGAGTTGTACACCGACGACTGACCGGCCTCGCGCTATTTCAGTTTTCCTCCGGTGAGCGCCCCGGCACCCTTGCCGCCAGCTTGGCCGGCGCTCTTGCTGCCATCGGAAAGTCCCTGGATGACGTGCCCGGCCCGAATCCCAACCCAGGTAAGGCTCGCCAGCCAGAATCCCGGCAGAACCAGGAACATCGTGCCCATGACGAACATCAGGAGCATGTCGCCGAAGGCGTTGTTCAACCCTACCAGCGGGTCAAAGTTGGTGTGCGGCCGGTTCCAGCCAAAGCCCCAGCCATAAAGCGCGTCCAGAATCGTTGAATCGATCCAGCGTGCGAGCTGGAACCAGAAGTCCGTGAAGAACAGCGCGAACTGCACGACGCTGACGGTGACGACCGTCTTCAGGTCGTAGGTGCCCACAACCAGCACGAGCGGGATGCAGATGACCAGCGCCATCTTCAGTAAGGCGAGGATCATGGGCAGGGATTGGCGCACGACATCCATGGCAGGAAACGCGGCAATCGCGCCGACTGCCATCCCCACGTCGCCCGTGGCGCGCGTCACGATGTTCGGCAGGGTCTTGTCGATCTGGCCGCCGTAGTCCGTATAGACGCTGCCCTGGTTCAGTTTCTGCTGCCGCGGTGACGCGATGGCGCGGATCACCGAATCGTCCACCTCGGCCCGGCTGAGGAACCCGGCCCAGCCCGCCAGGCGATTCAGCAGGGTCGGGGCCACTTGCCCCAGCAGCCGCGCGCGCAGGCCGTTGCTGCCGTCTGACCACCACTGCCTGCAGGTCGGGTAGCCGCCACCATTGGCAACCTGCGCGAGGCCTGCATCGCGGGTGTCGTCATAGGGCCATGCCTCGCGCGCCGTGCTGGAGCGGTAGCTGTCGTAGTAGCCACCCGTGTCCGTGAAAAAGCGCGAGCCGATCCAGGTTACGTCGTGCATCTGCTGCTCATCGAGATCCGGGCGCTGCATGAACAATTTGGCCCGCGCAGGCCCATAGCAATCCCGCGAGAAGTCCGCGACCTCCTGAGCCAGTACCGGGTCGTCAATGCGGGTCGCGTCGATCTCCATCCTCATCTGCCGCAGGTCCGTACCGCACGGGATCGCCGCTACCGAGGCGCTCGTGACGGCGCGCGAGAGCGCGTGCATGAAAGCCCACCAGACCGGCACCTTCGCCGACTGGTTGTTGATGGTGCTGAAGGACTGCGACCAGCCGGTTTCCGTGGGCTGCGGCACGCTGACCTGGCACTGCGCCGAGCGCGAGCTGTCGTACTGGATGGTGCTGAGGTCCACGTCGATGAACGGAATGCCCGCGAACATCACCACCACGATCGCGACGAACACCCGGTTCTCGATACGGGCGGCACTCAGAACGCCTTTGTTGCCCTCGTCAGCGCCTTCCGCGCGGGCCTTCAGCCACTCCTGCACGACGATGGCGACGAAAGGCAGCGCGAACACCCCGCTGGACACCAGCACGGCCCAGATACCGTTGTTGACGATCCAGGACACGAGGGTGAGGTAGTACTCCAGATAGTCGGTCGTGAAGAGCGTCATGGCCCCGATCTCCCCTCAAGCGGCCTGCATCAACAGGCTGGCTTCCAGCGCGACGATGGCGACGACGCCGGCGACCTCGGTACGGATCAGCCGGCGCCGCGCCTGCCCATCTGTCCCGCTTTGGTCTTCGCGGGCCAGCACCCGGCGGCGCATCCAGAACCATCCATAGGCCGTTGCCGCGTACACGCACAGCCGCCAGATGAAGAAATACCCTGCGGAGGCCGCCAGCCACCGTTCCCAGCCTGCAACGCTGCCGACCAGGTTGATGCCCGCGACGTTCGCCCCCACTGCGGCGGCAACGATAAGCACCAGCCACAGCAGCGTCTTCGCCGCGCGCCGGCTGAACAACCAGCGCAGCGGCCGCCAGGCCATGCGCGCCGGGCTCATGGCCGACTCCCCGGATTGCCCTTCTGGAGCTGGTCGAGACGGTCCGGCACAGGATCGCCCTCGTAGATGCCGCGCGAACCGGCCGCGCGCGCGCCGTGGCGCTGGATGATCGCCATGGGCGAGTTGTTCGCCAGTTCGCGCCGCAGCTCCAGTTCGGTCTTGAGGTTGCGAATCTCACGGTCGAGCGTGTCGCTCTCGTGGTTCACCGCCTCCACGGCAAGTTCGTTCGCCGCGACGTTGGGCTCCTTCTTGCCCGTGAGCAGCGTGCGCTGCAGCAGCAGCGCTTTCTCCAGCACGGATGCCAGCGCGACCTCGGACGCGAGGCGCTGCGACAGCAGGTGCTGGTCGGGCTCGTCGCGCAGCGCCTCGATCACGCCGCGCGTGATCGGCAGCGACGCACTGCCAGCTTCGCGCAGGTTCTCCGGCGTCGTGTTCTTGGCCTTGGTTACCAGGTCCTGGAGCGCCTGCAGCTTGGCGTCGTACTCCTCCTGGATCAGCGGCGTGAGCCCGACGCCCGGCGTCGTCTCGGTCTTGGTGCAGGCATCGCACGTGCGCTGCTCCTTCTCGCCGAGCACGCGCGTGGCCCACTCGACGGCAGCCTGCGGCGAGGTCCAGGTCTGGCACGAGAGACTGCTGCAACTGGCCGGCGCAATGGACGAGGTGTCGGTCACGCCGCGGCCGTTGACCAGGTTGTAGCCAGCGCGGGTGACATCGCCGACGACCTTGATCGCGGGCTGGCCGGAGCCGCCCGCGTTGCTGCCCCCGACCCACGGCACGCCGTCATTGCCGCGGCGCGTCTCGGCCTGCTCGATGGCCGAGACCGCATCCGTGCTCGACACGGCATCGCGCAGCGCCAGCCCTTCGGCCATCTGGCTCCAGCCGAGTTGGCCGCCCGCCGTTTCGGCCATCTTCTCGGCCATGGCACGGCACGTCAGCTTGCTGCGGTCGAAATCCAGCCGCGCCTGCAGCACGCCATTGGTGAGCAGGTTGTACAGACCGGGATCGGCCCGCTGGATGATCAGTGCGGGCAACGATGCCACCGCACTGGTGGCACTCTGGATCACCGACGACATGATTTGCTGGAAGCCGTTGGTAATGCCGTTAAGTTGGTTCTTCAACGTGGTCTGGATGCTCATGTCGCCGCAGATCAAGTTGCTGTTCCAACCCACGCCGACACCGATGGAGCGCATGCCGGCTGCACGTCCCATCGACACGGCGTTGCCGCCACCGATCGAGTACATGACGTCATCGCCGATGACGCTGCCGCTGGTCTGGTATCCCAGTTGACCCCAGGCCACGCCGCTGCCCAGCGCGAGCGCGCCGGCCAGTGCCAGGACGATCTCCGTGCGACGTACCCGGCGGGAGAACGGATTGAATGCAGGACGGAACTTCATGGCACCCCCTCAGAGGAAATCGACGCTGCCCAGGAACACCTGGCCCCGGCGCTCGCAGCAGGCATACGGCCGCCACAGCGCCCATGCGTAGTCGCCTTGCTGGGCCTGGGTAAGGAAGCCGCTGCGCGGGAAGACCGTGCAGGACGAGGACAGGACGGGCGTGAGTTCTTGCCACTTGCCGGTCGAGGCCTCGCCCTCCATCAGCGCGCCGGCCGGCCAGTAGCCGTCACGGGAGTTGGCAAGCAACGGCTGATAGACGTGGATCTGCCCGCGGCGCGTGACCACATCGCCCGCACGCTGGGCCACCACTGCGCCGGCCTTGAAGTCGTCGGTCTGGTGCAGGAAGCCGCCACGGGGATACACGTTGCCCCAGAGATTCATCGTGGTACGGGCACCGACTTCGCGCCGGCCCGGAATCAGCGCTTCCGGGTAGGCCATCTCGGGCACGTTGTAGCGCCAGGCCAGCGTATCCAGGGTGCTGAGCAAGTACGGCATAAACGCCGTGCCCGCGCCCTCACAGAAGTAGCCTGACGAAGAGACGAACTGGTTGAACACCTCTGCGCCGGGGTGACCGATGACATCCGCGTTCTTGAATTTGGCGAGGCTGTTTTCGTGATCCTCGTTCGTCGTTCCGTCGCCGCCAGCTTGGGCGGACGGGTTGGGCGTGCTCATTGCCTGGACTTCGACCCAGGGGTTTTCTCCGGTATTCGAGTACGACGACACCACTGCATCGGGGATGTAGTGGCGCACCTTGATCGACGTGCGCACGGTGCAGCCCGTCCATGTGCAGTAGAGCCAGTAGCAGATGCCGACGACGCGGTATTCGAGGCAATCGGGCGATGCCACCGAGCCGATGATGGTCGCTGTATTGAGGGCGTAGCTGCCCGTGGCGCTGAGCAGCAGCAACGAAGCCACGCCAGCGCGCAGGCGGCGCATCAGGTCGAATGGTCGGGTCACGGCTGGGTCCTCCGGTGCTGCTCGATGCGCGCGACAGCGCGAGCCACATCCGGCTCGCCATAGACCACATAGCGCCTGTCCACCACCACGGCCGGGAGGCTGGTGATGCCGAGGCTCCATGCGTCGGTAACGCCTTGGTATGCGGAAGCGATGCGTCGCTGCAGATCGGCACCGCCGCCATTCAGCCGGCGCTTGACGATGGCCGTCGCCTGTTCGGGGTCGGTGGGCAGTCCCGCGGAAAGCTCCGCTTCAATCCTGTGGGCTTCGTCCAGCTCGATCAGCCGCTCGCCGCCCATGGTCTTGACCGGGTGGCGGCTGTCGGTGACGACCACCACGTCGGCGGCGAAGGTGGCCGGGCTGAAAACGGCCAGGGCTGCCGGCAGCGCCACGGCCCGGCCGAGGGTTCGCCAGCCCGGCGCGAACCTGGAAAGGGATGCTGTCATGTCGCGTGCCCTTGAAGTTGATCAGAGCAGTAGTCAAACGCGAAGCCGACGCGGCCCCAACAAACAATGCGCATCGCGCACTGCCCGCATACCTGCTTGTCTCGCGCCCATGAAAAAGCGGAGGCCGAAGCCTCCGCGTGGATCAGGGAGCCGATGCCGTCGCTACAGCAGGCCGGATTCCGCGAACGAGTACGGCGTGCCCTGGCCGACGATGAGGTGATCCAGCACCCTCACGTCGATCAGCGACAACGCGGCCCTCAGCGTTTGGGTCAACGCACGGTCCGCGCTCGACGGCTCCGTGCAGCCCGAAGGGTGTTGGTGAGAAAAAATGACCGCTGCCGCATTCAGTTCCAAGGCACGCTGCACGATCGGACGCGCATGCACCGAGGTCGAATGGATCGTGCCTCTGAACATCGGCTCGTAGGCCAGCACCTCGTGCATGCTGTTGAGGAACACGATGGCGAAGACTTCATTGGGCTCGGCGGCCAGTTTCAGGCGCAGGTAGTCCTTGACGGCGGCAGGCCTCTCCAGGGATGGCCCCTTCTTGAAGACCCGCTGCTCCAGCAGCGCGATGGCTTGCCGGATGATCCAGTCATCGGATTGGGACATGGGGGCAAAACGTGGCTCCACGCAGGAGTCGTTGGCGACGAGAGACATGGCGGACCTCCAGAAAGTGAGCGGAGGGCGCCACCCTGGGAGGGCAAGCCCTCCTGGGGATGGAAACAGCGGAACAAGGTGCATCCATCACCGCGCGGCGGTGATTGTTCGCGGCCAGGATGCGAAAGCGAACGGGTAGCGGTCAGCGCGGCGAGCCGCGCCGTAGCCTTCAAGACCGAGGGCTACCTGGGCATGTCGCCGACAACGTCGGCAGGCATTTCGGATGTGGGGGTGGCGGGCGAACCCGGCGCGTCGCTGGCCATTTCCCCGGCCGCCAGCAGGTCCATGGCCGAGAGCAAGGCATCGCCCTCGATCGGCCCCTGCAACAGGATGGCCTGGCCCGTCTGGCGATCGAGCAGTCGCAGCGACGGCGTGGCGGTCACGCCGCTCTTGGTGGCTTCCGCGGCCTGCGCGCGGATGGCCACGTTGGGGCGCTCGCTAGCCATGCACTGTTCGATGGCTGACGTTGTTTCGGGGTAACGCAAGCCATCGGGCAAGCCCTGGCCGTCGCTGCGCGTGTGGGCATAGACCCATTCGACCGCCTGCCAGAACGCCGCATGCCCGCCCGCTTCGGCGGCGCACTCGGCCAGACGTGCCTCGGCCGACGCGGCAGGCTCGTGCGCGGCCAGCGGCTGGTGATGCCATTGCAGCGCCACGTCGGTGTTGTTGCCGACCCAGCGCTTGAGCTGCGGGAAATACTCCCGGCAGAACGGGCATTCCAGGTCGGCATAGAGCGTCAGCGTGAAACGGCCTTCCGGGTTGCCCATCTGCCAGGGTGGCCCAGCGACCTGCGCCGTGCTGACCGGCGCGCGCGACGGCGCTGAGGATTCGCCGGGCGTCCGGGACACCAGCCAGATCAGCAGCAGCGCGACCAGCGCAGCAGCCAATACCCAGGGCCAGCGAGGCCGCCAGCGGCGACGGCGGAACGCCTGGACCTGCATCGGAATGGAAGGACGTTTCTGTTCCATGGCGTTCTCCGGTTTACGACAGTTCCAGGGCCGGCGACTCGATGCCGCGGGCCTGGTCGATCTTCTCGGCCACCTTGAAAGCCGCTTCCAGTTCGGTGCAGCCGTACTGCTGCATGAGCTGGTAGCGTTCGGCCTTCTCCTCGGGTTCTGTCTGCGCGAGGGCGAGGTACAGGGACGGCGGCACGGCGCGGAACAGCACTTCCATGCTCTTGGAGAGGATGACGCCTTCGGTGAATTTCCCCGCTTCCTTGCGCGCCGAAAGCATCAGCGCCTTCTGCGCGGGCGAGAGTTCGCGGAACCGCGCGATCTTCTCAACTTCATCGGGCGGCATGCTGAGACAGATCCACCACTCGATCATGTTGAGCATGGGCTCCGCGGCGCGCGGCAGGTCGTCGATGTTCTGCGTCGCGAGCCAGAACCAGGCCCCCAATTTCCTCCACATCTTTGTAATTTTCACGACGTAGGGCGCGAGCAGCGGGTTCTTCGTGATGATGTGGCCTTCGTCGGTGACGTTGATGATCGGGCGTCCCAGGTATTGGTCGCGCTCGGCGATGTTGTTCACCGTGCTGATCAGGCTGATGTAAGCGATGGAGAGCTGCGCGTTGTAGCCCTCGCGGGCGTATGTCGCGAGGTCAACCAAGGTGATGTCGGCTTCGGGCCACGGCGTGCCGTCGCGGTCGAACATTTCGCCGTCCGTGCCTTGACAGAACATGTCCATCGCATCCGCCATCTCCAGCAGCCGCACGCGGCGCATTTCGGGCAGCGTCGGGTCCTGGCCGCGGGCGCGCAACGCGTTGCGCACGTCGCGCGTAAGCACCGTGCGTTTGTCGGCCACGCAGTGCTCGGCGGCGTCGAGGATGCACTGACGGATCAGCGAGCGGTCAGCCCGCGTCATCCGGGCTTCCTCCTTGTCCTCTCCGCCCGTGATCATCAGCCGCGCCGTGATCTCCAGTTCGCCGAGCACGTCGCGCTGCTCGTCCGCCTCCATGGCCGAGGCATCTGGTGGCGGGTCTTCATCCAGCGCGTCGGCGTCGAGCGTCTGCACGTCGCTGGGCGTCTCGATCAGCCGACGCGCGTCTGCGAATGGCGCGAGGCTGATGCCCGAACCTGGGGCCAGCTTGACCCGGTTTACCGTCAGCCCGAGCATGCGTGCGAAGTCGCTGAACAGGCCGAAGCTGTTGCCAGCCTCCACGATGAACAGCCGCGGTCGGTAGATGGCCGTGACCTGATTCAAGAGGTTGTTGAGCGTGGCGCTCTTGCCGGAGCCGGTGGGGCCGAACAGGAACAGATGGGCGTTCATCTGCCGATCCAGGCGGCTGAGCGGGTCGAAGGTGATCGGCCCGCCACCGCGGTTGAACATCGTGATGCCCGGGTGCCCCGTACCTTGAGCGCGGCCCCACACCGGCGACAGGTTCGCCGCGTGCTGAGCGAACATCAGTTGGGTGTACCACTTGCGCCGATCCTGGCCGGGGTTGTAGCAGCATGGCAGCCACCGCAAGTAGCTGTTGAGCGGCGCCACCTCGTCGTCCTCGCGCACCGGCTGCAAGCCAGCATTGAGCATCACGTTCGCCAGGTCCAGGCCGCGCCGGTCCAGTTCCGCTTCGTCGCGTCCGCGCAGGTAGAATGCCAGCGTCCCCCGGTAGAGCTTGTGTGCGCTGCCGATGAGGGAGCGGGCTTCCTGCACGTCCTTCAACGTCTGCTCCGACGCCAGCGTCTCGCCCACGGCCTTCTTCGCCAGGTGGTTGAGATCCGCTTCCAGGACATCCTGCGGCGTGGCGACCATCGTGAGACACAGCAAGGTGTCTTCCGGCATCTGGTCGAACAGCGTGTTGATGGCATCCCCTTTGCGGGTCTCGCCGGTCAGGTGTCCGGTGCCGGGCGGCATGCGCAGCCGGTCGGTGATCAGCACGCGGTGCGGCATGCCGTCGAAATACCAGGTGCCGTGCTCCACGTCGGAGCGTGGCTGGCCGAAGAACAGCCGCTGGCTGAAATCCCGCCCGCTCGCCAGCTCGATTTCGCCGGCCTCGCTTTCTTCGGTGCTGTCGGGGTAGCGCGCCAGCGCGTAGAAGCGCTCCCGGTCCTCTGCACTCGGTCCAAGCATCGCCGGGCGCGGATTGAACCACCGCAGCAGCCAGTCGTGGACGTCGGCTGCGACCATGCGCCGTGCCTGGATGCCGGCGTTCGCCAGGCCGCCGCACAGGCGGTCGCAGACGATGTTCAGCATCTGCTCGGGCGTCTGGCCGCGGCGGCTTGCCTGCCCAGTTGCACGGCGATAGATCACCATGCGCACCCGCCGCGTCTGGCCGCGCCAGCGCAGCCGCGTGACCACCGTGTCCTCGAACAGGCCGCCCGGCTTGGCGACCGCGCGCAGGTGGTGGCCGAAGAAGCGCAAGTAGAACTCGGTGAAAGCGGTGCCGCGGGCACGCGGCTGCACGTAGTCGCGCAGGGTCTGCATGTACTGGTCGAAGCTGGGCTCGTCCTGGGCATAGAGCTGGAGTACCCAGGGGTTTTCGTCCAGCTCATCGAACGAGTCCTGGAGCGCGTTCTCCAAGGCATCGCGGGCATGCGCGAGCCAGCCGGGCTCCCGCCCCTCGGTGCCCAGCGGCACCAGCTCGTAGAAGGCAGCGACCGACTGCCCATCCTCCAGCAGCATGGACTTCGACTGCGGCAAGAACTCCACCCAAGGCAGCAGTTCCGCGAACGACGGCGCGACGTCGTACAGCGCCTGCTCGTCGGCTACCGTCGCCGGCCTGCGGCCCTGGACCGCTGCGCCGGGTTCAGGGACGCCGGCCTGGCGCAAGGCCTCGACGTGGCGCTGCCAGCCGTCCGGCTTCTCTTCGTCGCCGGTGCCGGATGCGGCCAGCTTCGGCCAGGGAAGTTCCCAGCGCATCAATAGTCCTCCAGCCGTTCACCGGGCATGGCGTACTGCACGCGCTGGTACAGGGGGAAGACCGTCGTGTAGCCCGGAACCGGCACGGGGTCCGTGCCCGCCAGGTGCGGGTACACATACATGACGAGATCGGGGTTGGGCAGGCGCTGGAACTGGCGATAAACCTCGTTGCGCGCCGTGCGCGTGTAGCGCATCTGCTCGACGGGCGCAGCCTGCACATCGGCGTCGGTCAGCGGCCGGCGCAGGCTCTGGCGCGCGTCGAGCAACTGCCGGCGCGCGACCTGGCCGGTGCCACTGCCGCCGCCACCCGTTTCCTGCTGCCAGATGTCCATCATGGTGCGGTCGCTATGGGTCAGCAGTTCTTCCTTGCTGGTGGCGCAACCGCTGAGCACGGCGACGGCCGCGGCCAGCGCGAGGCCCTTAATCGAGTTCGAGCGCATGGCTTTCTCCTGCACGGTGATCGACGCGCCGGCCTTCGGGGTCGTGATCGATGGCCAGCGGCTTTTCGAGGTGGACGGCGACCTTGGCGCCTGGCTGCACATAGACGGCGGCGAAAGCCTGTCCGTAGAGCTTGTTGACCCAGGTCGACATGTCCCGGACGCCGCCCGCGAGGATCTGGCCGACTGCTTCCTTGCCGCTGATGCCCACGGTGCCGATGGCGCCGTCCGAGCCGACGTAGGACATGCGGCCGCTGTCGCTCTCGATGAGCGAGGCCACGCCGGCTCCGGCCGCGGTGATCAGAGCTTGCGACCCGAGGTACTGCTGGGCGTTGCTGCGCCGTTCGCCGCTGACGCACGGGATGCCGTGCGGGTCGCTGATCCAGCCCAGGCCGTCGCGCTGCTGGTTGTTCTGCTGGTTGCCTTCGCGGTCTTCGGGAATCGTGCGGATCGTGCCGTCGTTGAAGACGAAGGTGATGCTGCGAACCTGGCCGCGCACGCACGAGAGCGTCCAGTCGCCCGATGCGGTTCCGGAGAACACCGCGCCGGCCACGTCGGGAATGTCGATGCCGTTGGCAGTCAGATTGTCCGGCCCGACCAGCACCTTGAAGGGGTACGGATCGTTCACCGTCCCGTCGATCGGCACGCGCCCAATCAGCGCCGTCATCGCCACGGAGCCCATCAGTGTCGAGTTGGTCGGCACGGTATAGACCGGCTTGGCGCTCTTGACGCCTGCCGCACCTGCGCCGGCGTTCGCCACGGTTTCCGCGGTGGTTTCCAGTGTGCTTTGTGCCGGGCCGAAGCTCGTCGGGAAGCTCATGCCGCTGCCTGCGCCACGACTGCCATTGCGGCCCTCGGCCTTCTTCGCGTCGTCCGGTTCGACCCAGCGCATGCCGCCTTCCATGCCGGCCTCGTCGCCGCCGCGCAGCCCCAGGCCCACCGGCAGATCAGCGTGACCGCCGCCGCGCCCGCCAATGCTGTCCAGGCGCCGCTGCAGGTCGGCGAGCAGCCCCTCGGTCTGCTGGCGCGCGCTGGCCGCCTGTTCCTGGTCGCGGCGCAGGTTGGAGCGCTCGGATTCGAGGGCCGAATTGATGCGCTGATCAATGGAGTTCTCCCGCTGGCGCAGCCGCTGGTTTTCCTCGCGCTGCGACTTGTTGTCGGTCAGCGCGGTCTGAAGCTCGGTGCGCAACTGTTTCACCTGGGCGACGAGCGTTGCCACGGTATCGCGCGGGGTATCGCCTTCGATGCCCAACGCCTTCATTTCCTCGGGCGTGAGCTTGGAGCCAGCATCCGCGGCGGGCGGTGCCGACGTGCTTCCACCGGAGAACAGCCGGATGGCAACGAACAGCACCAGCAAGGCGACCGGGATCATCAGCCACTTGAGCAAGCCGTTACTGCGCATGGCGGGCCTCCTTGCCATCGTCGGCTTCAGCTTCCCGCTGCGGCAGATGCACGGCCGGGTCGAAGCGGTGGATCGCCGGCAGCAGCGATTGCGCGAGGCCGTGCCCGCGCGTCACCAGGTACAGGACGGTCGTGTCCTCGGGCGTCCCGCGCGGTCCGAGCGCTTCGTGCTGGAAGGTGGCGGTGAGGAAATCGCCTTGCAGCACGCGCGGGTCGAGCGTGACCCAGCCGCTGCTGCTGTTGGTCAGGCGCACGGCCGTGACCCACTGGTCTTCCAGACGCCACGACGCGAGCGCGACCGCGCGCACCGGCAGCGTCGGCATCAGCGTGCCGAGGTCGAGGTCACGGCGCAGGTTCACCCGCATGACGCCAGGCAGCGACTCCACAGTGCGCAGCGGCGCGTAGAGGTTCTGCGCGGCGAAGCGCGTCAGGACGACCGGAACCGGGGTTTCGCGCCGGGTCGCCCGCGTACCTGCTTGGTCCTGGGCGCGTGCCGGGGCCTCATCGGCACCGCCTGGCTGATCGCCGTAGCGCGCAGGGGTGCTGCTGCCCTCGACGATGCGCACCGGCTCCAGCTCGGCTTCGCCGTCTTTGGGCGGCTCGGCCGCAATGTCGAGCAGGATCAGCGCGCCCGTGTCGGCGTCCTGCAATTGCAGCCGCGTGGGCTCGATCGGCTCGCTGGCGCGCAGGTACACCGCGCCACCTGCGCTCTGCACGCGCAGGCGTTCGCCCACGCCTGCGGGCACGCCCACGCGGACGTTCCGGTCGATGAACACGATGCGCTCCTGGCCGACCTTCAGCGGCACCGCCAGCGGCATGCGTTCCCACCGCAGAATCTCCACAGCATGGGAGACGGGTGCCGCGGCCACGGCCAGCAGCCCCAGCAGCACGAGTACAGGATGCTTCATGGGGTGTTTCCTCCTTGGGGCGCTTGCGGAGACAGGCCGCCAGGTGCCGGGCGAGTCGGCTCCGGTGCGCTGATGCGCTGGGGCGCGCCGTCGTAGCAGTCCAGCGCCAGGCCGAAGGGGTTGCGGGCGGGATCGACGTCCACCCGCGTGACCTTCACCGGGTAGCGCACGAGCGCGCGCTTGACCTGCTCGGCGCCGTAGTACTCGTCGGCGGTGATGTCGAGCGTCACCACCCAGTCGCGGTCGGAGACCACGCGCACGCGCGCCGTGGGGTCGTCGCCGTAGCCGCGGCCGGGGATCTCATAAATCCCGCGCACGCGCTGGCGCAGCTCGCCCGTGGAACGGCGGTAGTCGTAGTCCGCGCGCAGGAAGGCCTGGCAGGACGGGGTAAGGTACGGCGAGAGCGTGTGGAGGTTGCGCGGATAGTCCTCTTCGCCGTTCGTCGGCCAGCGGTTGAGGGTCTGGAACACGTAGAACGTGAACGCATAGACCGATTCGGGCGGCACTTCCCACCACTTGCGGGTACTGCCCGAGCGCAGGTCGGGCGGGACGTGGATGGTCAGGTCGCGCGGCGCGCTCCACCAGCCACCGCCCATGACCAGGGCGACGATGACCAGCGCACCAGCACCCAGGCGAAGCGTCTTGATGTGCGCCTGCAGGTGGGTGATCTCGTTCTTGAAGCGGCTCATCGTGCCCCCCTTGCAACGGACCTTCGGGTGGACCAGAAGCCGGAGCGCGAGATCAGCACGTGGCCGCCTACCCATCCCGCCATCAGTGGATGGCGCGTGGCGATGCGCCATTGCAGTTGCCGGTACAGCCAGGTGTCGGGGCGCCCGCGCTTGAGCCGGCGCAGGATGCCGCCGCCGATGAAGACGCCCAGGGCCACGCCCAGGACGACGAACGTCGGCGCGATGGCGATCGTGCGGAACACCCAGGACAGCGGCGCGCCGACCAGCAGGCCGGCGGCGCCGGACAGGCCGCAGCAGATCCACAGTTCGTCGGCGGTGAGGCCGCGCACGACAACAGGGTGGCGGTTGAGCCGATGCGGAAGGAACGTGACCGTCCCGTCCGCACGGACGTGCTGCTGCTCGGACATACCGGCCTCGCCTTACAGGATGCCGGTGGCTTCGGTGAGCAGCCAGATGCCGATCACGAGCAGCACGGCACCGATCGCGACGGTGAGGCCAAACTGGCCCCAGGTCTTGCGGCCGGTGTGGATTTCCGCGTAGGTGCCGTAGGCGTGGTAGCAGACGCCGATGAACATCGACGCCACGACCAGGAGGGCTACGAGCATGATGATGTCGTAGCCGTAGTTCCTGATCGTTTCCATGATGCCGTTGCCGGTGCCGCGGGTCGGGTTTTCCAACTGCGGCAAGCCTTGCGCGAACGACAGCGCGGGCAGCGCGGCGGAGCCCAGTGCCACAGCGGCGCGCTGGGCAAGGCGGGAATGGAGGATGCGGTTTTGCATGGTCGTGCCTTTCAGGTCAGGAGAGGAGGAAGAAGCTCAGGACGAGGTACATCGCGACGAAGCGGATGCAGACGCCGAGGAACTGGCGCTGGTTGAGGCGGCTCTCGGACCACCCCACGTAGGCCGTTCGGATGGCCCAGACGCCCCAGACGAGGAGCACCGCGAACACGGCGCCGACCAGGACGGTCGCCATCGCCGAAGGCGCGATGCCGCTGTTGGCTTGAAATGCCGAGACCTGGGCGCCGTTCATGGCTTGGCTTCCGTAGTCGTCGGCGATGGCGAAGCGGACCGCTCGGTGCGGTAGTCGCTGGCCAGTTCGGAGGGGTCGCGCGGCTGGGCACGCGACGGTGTGAGATGGGCCTGGATGCCGGCGCGCACGCGCGCCAAGTCAGCCAGCAACCGCGGGTAATCGAAGTGGTAGCGCTCGCCCGGCTGGATGGGGGCACGCGCGGCGCTGTCGGCGACGGTGCGCTCCAGCGCGTCGAGTTGGCGCAGCGCGGCGACCAGCTCCTGGCGCTGTGCGGGGGACTCGGCCAACGCCATCGGGGACTGACCCAGCAGCAGGGCCGTCACGAGAAAAATGGGCACGCCGCGATGCGCGGCGCGCTGCCAGATCGGAGCCAACATCGCGCCATTCCTGTGTGATCAGAATAGTGCGATGGTGGAGTTCAGGGTGACTGCAGGCAGCAAACAATAGGAAACTGCGCTGATCGGTTTGATTGGCAGCGTGCGTCCAGTTCGCTCAGGGAGTGGTCGTCAGGCCAGAATTCAAGAAGGGAATTTCCACCGGCCGCGTGGCAAAATATCAACGCTCTTACAAAGATCCAGGATAAAAATGCAAGGACTGACCTTTAGAACTGATCAAGATTTTGAGGAAATTTGCTGCTACCTCATGAGGGACTGGGTCGCGCGGAATATGAGGTATGACGTGCAATTCAGAAGATACGGCGGAAATGGGCAAAGGCAGCATGGCATTGACATTTTTCCTGCCGTTGGCGGCTACTCAGTGTTTGGGCAGGCAAAATTTGTTAATCAACTAAACTCTACAGACGTTACGGCTGAGTTGAGTAAGACCGATTCCTTCCCTGAGCCGATTGGTTGTTATGTGATTTTCACAACGGCAAATCGCCATACCAGCATAAATCATCATCAGTTCCATGGCACTCAACACAAAAGGCTGGATGGATCGATTTTTCCGGTTCACGTGGTCTATTGGGGTGAAATTTCTGATATTAGTTTTATCCCACAAGATGTCTGTAAGAGAATTTTCCCATCAGCATTTCAAGTTGCCAGGAGCGCATTAACGCCTCAGCAGATGGCGGATTCCATAGCCACACTTCAAAATATTGTTCCTTCATATTTCAGGTCTGACTTTCTCGACTGGCTCGAAACATGGGACTTTTCATGTGGTTACATTCCATCTGTGCATTATGACGCCGTGGACAATCTTTACATTGAGTTGGATCGGGTAGGATGGGGAATGAAGGGTGTCAATGATTTTTTATATGCCCAAGGTCGCATTGACTTATCTCGTGCGCTTCCGGCTGGCGATGCCTTCTTTTATGCTCTCACTGAATTTCGAGATTCAATATATAACTACATAGCTTTTGTACGCGGACAGGATGGGCAGGGCTACGTTACATTGCAAGGAATGGATGGGCGCGGCGCAACAGATTTCCCAAAGATTACAGAGCAGTGGAGCATGAGGGCGCGCCATTTGGCCAATATGTATCGCGAGAAAATCCTTGGTCAGCAAATTCAATAAATAAGAAATACTGAATGAGTTGCCTAATGATCTGGTTTCTCTGTCATCACAAGTATTTTTTGAAGCTGCCCGCAGTCAGGCTCACGGCCAGTCCCAGCAAGGCTGCGCTGGGCAGCAGGATCAGCAGTGGATGCACAGAGATCGGCAAGGCCAGGTACGTGACCCACGGCAGCACGGCCAGCGGCATCAGGCTCGCCTTCGCGCGGTGGTAGATGAAGCCGGATTCCCGGCCTGCGCCGAACCGGCGCACGTCCCGCCGCACAAGACCGTCGATCAGGCCGACGAACGCCGCGGTGCAGATCAGCGGCAACGTGAGCACCAGAACCAGCAGGCGCACCAGAAACGTGAGGGTGGTGAAGGCCGCGGCAATCAGGTAGTTCTCGGTCCAGACATAGACCTGGCTGATGTAGTAGCGAAAGTTGCGCCCCCCGTCCTGGATCCTCCCGTGGCTCGGCGCGCGGGCGCGCTCGGCGGTCTGGCTCATGCGCTCCAGCAGCCCGGAGCGAACGAATACCCATTCGTAGCCGGTATCCACCAGTTCGTGCGCGGTGCGCCCCGGCTCCTGCACGACGACGCTGCGCGTGAAGTGGCTGGACAGGTGCCCCAGTTCGTACTGCAACATCTGCTGCGAGTGCCGCCAGCCCTGGTCCTTCCAGAACAGGTGCATGCCGACGCACTCCACGACGATCGAGAACAGCAGCGAGCCGATCAGCACCCCGAGCAGCCGGAACGGCAAGGTGATGGTGCCGACGATCAGGCCCTGGCGCTGGTTCTGCTCCCGTTGTGCAGTCGAGGCGGCGTCCTTCATGGCGAGGCCTTGTTGCCGGTGTCCTCGTCGGTGGCAATGGCCACCGCGGGAGGTTCGGCCGCAGCGGCGTCATCCAGCAGGTCGTCGGGCAGGCCCGTGTCCTGCAAGGCGGGGGAACTGGTGAACTCCCACCACTGCGTCGCTTCGCTGTAGCTCTGGCGCATGTACCCGGCCAGTTGCTGCAAGTCTGCCGGCATCACTTCGTCCGGGTCCGGCGCCGGCAGCGGCATGCGCACTTTCCAAAGCTGGCCGCCCTGCAGCAACGCGAAGCACTGGCCTTTCGGCAGGCCGACGACGTGCGACGGCTCGATCATCGGCACGCTGGACATGCTGATGCGGTCCTGAGTGTTCGACGTGAAATCCGTCGCCCCGCGAATGTCCGAGCTGTCGGTCGCGCCGCTGACGATGGTGGTCGTATAGACCTCGACCTTCGGCAATTGCCGGGTCAGCAGTTCGGCGGTCGCGGTCTCGCGCACGCGCAGCATGAACAGGTTGTTGAAATTCCCGATCACCTGGCCTGCCTTCGCGCGGTTGCCGATGCGGGCCTCGATGTCCGACAGGGTCTGCGTGTACGCAGTGACTTGCAGGCCGGCACCGCCGCCCTTGTTGATCAGCGGGATGAACTCGTCGCCCATCAATTCGTTGAACTCGTCGGCATGGACGTTGATCGGCACGCGCGCACCGGCCGATGCGCCCGGCAGGCCATCGTCGATCCCATGCTTGTAGATATGCCCGGCGACCGACACGAGATCGCTGAACATCGAGTTGCCGACCGCGGTGGCGACCTCGGCGTCGGAGAGCGCATCCAGGCCCACATAGACGATGGCCCTCTTACGGATGATCTGCATCCAGTCGAAGATCGGGCGCGGGTCGGCCAGGTCGGAGTAGTTCGGGGCCAGGAGCTGCGCGATCTTGCCGCTAGTGAGCTTCTCCAGCAGCGGCAGCAGCGATGCGACGATCTTGTCGAAGTACGTCTTGTCGTAGCGAACCGCCGAGCGCAGGCCATCCAGCACCGGGTCGTAGTTGCGCGCCTGCGAGAGGTACTGCTCCAGCGCCACCACGCGCTTCTCGCGCCCGATCATGTTGCGCGGGATGTTCTTCTCGTTGAGCTTGGCCTCGATCTGGACGATCACCTCCCAGGCCCTGGGCTCGGTCTTGGCGAAGTAATGCTGGGCGTACTCGATGAACAGCGCGTCGATGTTGATGACGTGCCGTTGGATCAGCATGTAGTCGGGCCGCTGTCCCAGCTCCACCAGGGCGCGGGCAATGATGTTGACGAACCGCCACGCAAACTCTCGGAAGGCGGCCGAGTTGCCTTCACCGGAAAGCTGCCCCGCAACGCGGGTGGCGACTTCCGATATACGCCCGAATCGCCCCACGGCGTTGTAGCGCGCGGAGATGTCCGGCCATCCCAGGTGGAAGACGTAGAACTCGCCTTCGCGGCCGGCGCGCTTAGCCTCGACGTACATCCGCTTCAGGAGATCGGCATCGCCCTTGGGGTCAATGACGATCACCACCTCGTGCTCGCCCGCGGCGTTCACGCGCCGGATGTCCTGGGTCACGAATAGTTCGGCCAGCCGGGTCTTGCCGACGCGCGTCGTGCCCAGCACCAGCGAGTGGCCGACGCGCTCGCCCAGCGGCAGGCTGACGTCCATCTCCTCGGGTTCGATGCCGTGCAGGCGCGGCAGGCCGCCCACAGGCGGCAACGGCCGCACCGGGTTGAAAGGTACGTCCCAGCCGGTGAGTTTCGACAGCCGGGACAGCGGGAACGGCGCGTACTCCAGCCGTTCTTCCAGCCGTCGCGCCAGCCGGTAGGCTGGTGTGGGCTCGACGTAGCGGCGGAACTCCGGCCGGTACGTTTGCATGAGCCTATGGGTGTGCTTCTGCTCCCACAGGAACCCGCGCCCCACGAACAGCCGCTGCTGGCTGACCGGCACGTCCTTGCTGGTCATCACGTAGCGCGGCAGGCGGCGGATGTTGCGCCGGTAGCGCAGGATGACGCGGGCATCGCGGTAGCGGATGGCACCGTAGGCGCCGAACGCCAGCGCGCTGCCGACGCCCATGGACGGGCTCAGCGCGAGCGACCATGGGGCCACCAGGGACAGAAACGCGGCGCCCGCGCATGCGGCAACGGTGTATAGCTCCACCGCTGGGCGAAGCAGTACCTCGACCGGCTGTTTCCCCGACATGGCTTCATTGCTCGATGCCGGTGGCTGTGATCAGCACCGGGTAGTGCCGCAGGCCCAGGCGCTCGGCCAGGTCGTCGCCGGACATGGGCGCGAGGGGTACGCCGGGCACCAGGGTGCGCAGCCGCGCCAGGCCCTGCACGGTCTCGACGTTGACCACCAGACCGACCGCGCCGCGCTCGCGCAGCGCGGCTGCCTGGCTGCGCAGCCAGGCCCGAGATGCCTCGTCGTCGCCGACGACAACGAAAGGCCGCAGACCCGGAGCCTCGATGACACGCCGCGGGACGGTGCCGGGGGTGAGCTTGGCGCTGCGCACCGGCAGCATCGCGGCCTCGTCCGCCGGCGTGGCGGGAACCTGGGGCGTCGGGATCGGCGGCCGGGCCGGTGCGTTGGTGCGCGGCTGGAGGTTCAGGGCTTCGTAGTACGGCAGCGCCGACGCGCCGCCGCGGTCTTCGACCACGATCAGCGGCTCGCCGGCAAGCGAGGCCAGCGGCAGACCCGCCAGCAGTACGAGCAGGCCACGCAAGGCCAGATGGGATGTCGTCATGGGGATGTCTCCTTGCGTGCGGCGAGAACCGCGGCGGTTGGGCGTGCGCCCTGCACCCGGGCGAGGTGGCGCGACACGCTGCGCCGGTAGCGGGCGGCGGGCTCGCCACCCGCGGGGCGGTGGTAGCGGCCCATCGCCAGCAACCAGTCCTCGCCGGGGGCGTGTTGCTCGCGCAGGATCTCGGCAGCGATGGCGAGATTCCGGTACGGGTCGAGCAGGTCGCAGGCGCTGGCGTAGCGCTGCTGGTGGTAGCCGAGGTTGATCTGGCCCAGGCCCGCGTCGATGCGCGTGTGCGGCGTGGAGCGCATCGCCTGCTGCAAACCCGCGCAGGCATCGGCGCGGGTCGCATAGCGGCGTGATTGGCCGGCGACGTTGAGGGACCACGGCCACGGGACGATGCGTCCGTTACGGCGGATGCCACTCTCCTGCAAGGCCACGGCGTAGAGCACCGTCGAGGGGATGCCTGCGCGCTGCGCGGCGAGCTGGTAGGCCGGTGGCGGAACCTCCTGGGCTTGGGCGACGCAGGCGCATAGGCCAGCGGCGAGCACCAGTGTGCGCAGGGGGGCGGCTATGGCTGGCGCTGCCATTGGCCGTTCACCTCGCGCACGACCGCCGGCAGGTCGCCGGGTACCCCCAAGGTCAACCAGCGGCCGCCGTCGTGGTTGAGCGTGATGCTGCCGCTGCGCACGCGCGCCGGATCGACGTTCGCGCGCTTGGCCCAATCGCGGATGCGCGCGTCGTCCTGGCGGCTGCCGACCATGTACAGGTCGAATTCGGCGCCCGAGGATTGCAGGCGCTGCACGAGCTGGCCGCAGGCCACGCAGTTATCTTTCACGAACACTGCCGTGCGGCCGGAGCCGCGCGTGGCCCCGGCGACCGGCTTGTCGTCCGGCAGGTTCACCCGCTGCATCCCGGGGTTCAGGCGCTGCCAGGCCTCGTCATAGGCCCGCTGATAAGCGAGCAGTTTCTCCACGCGGCGCGCTTCGACCTGCACCTGCAGCTCGGCGTAGCGTCGCCGTTCCTCTTCGGTACGCGCCTCGATGCCCAGGGCCGACAGCGGGTCCAGGTTGGGCGAATAGATGCCCAGTGGACCGTCCATCAGTTCGCGATAGCGCGCCCACTCCTGAGGTTGAAGGCCCCAGTCGCTCGCCACCCGGTCGTCCAGAATGCGGGCGACCAGCGGGCGTTCCTGACTCTGCGCATTGCGGGCGGGAGCCGTGGCGGATTGCTGCGCCCACGCGGGCAACTGGGTGGACGCCAGCAGAAGCGCGGAAAGGATGATCGACGGCTTCATGTGGTGTGCTCCGTTCAGGGGATCGCCACGTGGCGGGTCTGGTCGCCGGCCTGGAACACCGCAGTGCTGCCCTCGACGGCCTGCAAGCGCCACGGGCCGACCGCATCGCCGGGTAGCAGCACCTGAAGCTGGTCGGGCGTGAAGTCGCCATTGCTCGGCGCGACGGACACGCTGCGCTCGCCGGCACGCAGTTCGGCACCGACGATGCGGAACGGGAGCGGCGTCGGTTCGGGCTTGGCGGTGGGCTTGTTCCTGGTGCGCGGCTGGGCGGGTGCAGCGGCGCGC
Organism: Marinomonas aquimarina; assembly: GCF_900089755.1. Taxonomy (GTDB): domain Bacteria; phylum Pseudomonadota; class Gammaproteobacteria; order Pseudomonadales; family Marinomonadaceae; genus Marinomonas; species Marinomonas aquimarina. Next base: position 67,177 of record NZ_FLOC01000018.1, read on the forward strand.
GCAGCGGTCTGCCGCGCCTTGATTTGCTCGACTTCGGCGCGCAGTGCCTGAAGGTCGTCGGCGGAGGCATAGGCGCTCAGCGATTTCTCGACCTGGGCCGCGCGTGCTTCCAGGATTTGGCGGGTGTCTTTGAGGTCTGCCGCCGTGGCGACGGCTGGACGCTGCTGGATGGCCTCGACGGTCTCGGCCAGGCCTGTTGCCTGCGCTTCGAGGCGTTGCAGGCGGGAATCGAGGCGCTCCTGGTCGGCCTGGTCGTTCATCGTCTGGTAGCCGAGGGCAACGAGGACACTGAGGCCGATCAGCCAGAGCCACATCAGGCTCTGCACCACCACGGCGGCCGTTGAACGATGGGCGGGCTGCGGGGCGTTCATGGCTGGCCTCCCGATGCCGCGGGCGCCAGCGGGAACGTCTGCACCGCCTCGGTGGCAGGCGGCGCGGGTACGTTGTCGGCGGTCATGCTGTCGCCGGGCCGCTCGAAGCAGATTTGCCGCGCGCGGTCATCCGCGTGCAGTTCCCAGGCCGAACCAGCCAGGGTGAGCAGCGCATCCCGCAGGGTCATGGGGCCGAGGTGCAGGTGGGCCGCCGGCAGCGGCAGTGCGTACAGCTCGATCACCGCGTGCGTCGTCTGGCACAAGCCGTAACCGCTGCGCTTGAGCACATGCCGTAGCCCGTCGCCGACCGTAGCGCGTGCATCCTCGGGCATCGACACGTCGATGGTCTGCAACAGCAGGTCGCGCTGCGCTGCTGTCGGTGCCAGTTCCACGAGGGTGTAGCGGCCGTAGCGCACAACGGGGATGTATTCGGGCGCCTCGGGTACGGGTGCGGCCGAGACTTCCTCGATGGTGTCGGGCGCGACCGGCGCGCTCGTCGTCGCGCAGCCGCCAGCCAGCACCGACCAAAGCAGGCCGAGAAAACCCGCCAGCAGACGGCGTTCGGGATGGTGAAACCAAGGTGGAGAGGGGCACATGGCGCGTCGTCCTGAAACATCGAGCCCTCACCATCGCCGCTCGGGCCACGAGCGGCAGCAAACAATGCGAACCAGGCAGCGCCCGATTTCCCGGCAGCCTCCCTCCAAAGGAAAAGGCCCCCGAAGGGGCCTGTGAAAACGCATCGGGCTTCGCCCGATCAATCCCGAGCCAGCTTCAGGCCGGGATCGACCCGTGCCAGTTGGGTGTGCGACCAGCAGCGCACGAACTGCCCGTTCTCGCCGAGCGGCCGGTTCGCCACCGCCGCCGAATACTCGTCAGTGTCGCTGGTGTCGTAGCAGATGACCTTGATCTCGCCGCTGTCGCAGCGGATGGAGTGGATCTGGCCGTCGGTCATATCGACCACGACGACCTGCGGAACGAGGCCAAGTTCGCGGGCGGCCGACAGGATGGGGCCATATTCGGCGGCGTCGAAGCAGATGAACGGCCCTTCGTACCGGGCCTCTTCGGCCAGGTCCCTGGCCTTGTCGTAGTGGATACCCAGGTCGTATTCCTCCTGGGTGATCCTGACCTTGAAGACCGGCACGTTGGGGCTACCGGAGGCACCGATGCAGACGACCGCGACTTGCATCTCGATCTCACCGCCGTCGGCAGGTTCGGTCGAGGGGATGACGGCTCGGCCCGTGGGGGCGTCGTCTTCCATGCCCATGCGCTCGCGCATTTCGTCGATGAAATCCTCGGGGGCCATCAGGCCATAGCTCGCCAGGCGCAAGGGAATGTCCTCTGCACAGAGGTTGCCGTCCCCGATGCGTTGCTGCATGAAGGCGGCGATCTCGGCTTCGAGCGCATCGCTGTTAGTCGCCGAGGGCAACTCGGTCACCTCGATCGACCAAACATCCACCTTCGCGGCGGTCTCATCGATTAGCAACCTCTCGCCGATGGCGCGGACCCACATGCGTTGCAGCCGTGCCAGTATTTCCGACGCGGCCTCGCCGTTGAGCAAACAGGTCACGTCCAGCGTCAGGCGGGCCTTCACGTTTTCGGGCGTGGATTGGGTATGGGTGTTCATGGAAATCTCCTTGGAATGAAAAATGCGCAGCCACGTCCACGGAGACCGTGGGCGTGGCTGCAAGGTGGGAACAATGGAAAGCCGGCGGCGCGAGGCCGGCGTTGGCGTGGGGATCAGGCGGCGACCAGTTGCCGGGCCAGCGCGACCTCGACGGAATCACCGTCCTGGTTGAGCACATCCAGGCCCGATTCGGGCACGTCGCCCGAGGTGGACTGCGAGACCATGATCTTCTTGGCCATCAGCTCCAGGCAGGTCATCTGCGAGGAACCGGCGTAGCCGAGGTAGATCACGCGCACCGGCTGTTTCTGTCCGATGCGCCAGGAGCGGCGTGCCGCCTGCTGGAGCGAGTACACGTTGTAGCCCGACTGCATGAAAACGATCGTCGGGAAGTCCAACAGGTCCAAGCCCGTCTTGACCAGCTCGGGGTTGGTGATGAGCACGTCGATGCCACGGTCCAGTTGCTCGGCGATCCAGTCCTCGCGGCGGCTGGCGTCCACGCTTGCGCGCAGCACCGCCACCCGAAAACCTTCCTGCTCCAGCAGCACCTTCAAGCGCGACGTGGTGTCGCGCGTGCCGGTATAGACCGTGTAGGCCAGGACCTTGCGGCCCTGCGCCTTCTCTTCTTTGCAGATGTCGATCAGCTCGCGCTCTTTCGGCGTCACCTCAAACTCGTTGAACTGAGCCGGGACGAACGCCAAGGTGTTGCGCGTGCGCGGATGCACCACGGTTTCCGACCGGAAGCAGCAGTCCGGCCAGGCCAGCAGCACGTTGAGCACCACACCCAGCAGCGTCGTATCGCGTCGCGCCAGAGCCTGTTTCAGCTCCGCGGTCAGCCGACCCGCCAGGTCGCGGTAGGCCGCGGCTTGCGCCGTGTCCATTGCGACTTCACGGAACTCCTCGTCATACGGCGGCAGGACGTTGCCGCCGATGTCCTTGAGCTTGAGGAAGATCGTGAACGGCAGGATGCACCGCAAGACCCCTTTCGGCCCGAAGCCGGGAGCCTTGACCGTGCGCACCGATACCTTGGTGCCCCTGGCCGTCTTGTGCGCCGTGCCGGTGCTTTCGGAGTAGATGTCCTTGAGGACCCCGTGGTCCCTCATGAACGCCATGGCCGCCGAGGTCATGCTGCCGCTCGTGGTCGGGCGGTAGCCGTCTTCGATCATCCGCCCAGGCAGGGCTCGGAACAGCAGGTAGAACAGGTCGTCCCCGTAGCCGCCCATCAGCGTGCCTGTCAGCAGCAAGGTCTTGCGAGCCTTCGCCGCCAGCACGCCCATGGCCTGGCCCTGGGCACTGCCACCGTTCTTGTACTCGTGGGCCTCGTCCGCGATGCACAGGTCGAACGTGCCTTGAGGCAGGTAGCGCTTGATGAACTCGGACGGCTGGTAGCCGCCTTCGCCGAAGCCGAACTCCATGTTCGCCATCGCTCTTTCCATGCGATGCGCCTGGCGGTCAGAGAAGACCAGTTCGCCGTTGCCGTCCATGAGGTTGATGAACTCATGGATGTTGTCGCCCAGCATCGACGCGAGGAAGCCTTCGCCGAACTTCTGCATCAGCTTCTGCGCGGTGACTTCCCCGATCGTCGGGATGCGCTTGAGGGCTTTCAGCACGGCCGAGGACTGGTCGCTGCCGGACAGGCTGCGCGGGCGGATCAGCGTCCACAGGGGGGCGGCGCAATGGCTGCACTTCCTGCGGTATTCCTCGGCTTGGAGCGCGACCGGATTGACCGGCTCGCCGTCGAGGTCGGTGATGACCGTGCCGCAGTCCGGGCACGCCGCCACGTTGCCGTGACGGGTGCGCCGCTGGGTGAAGACGGGCTTCCAGTGGAACCCCATCCGCATCCTGACCCGGCCCAAGACGAAGAACTCCTGGCCCGTGGGCTGGACATTCAACTGCTCGCGCAGCTTGATGAGCTTGATGAGCGTGTCCGGCCCGTTGAGCACCCACACCTTGGCGCCTGCCACCGTCTCCTGGATCTCGCGCCGCCACTTGTAAACAAGGTGCGGCGGCGAAAGAACCAGGGTGCGGCGATAGCCTTCGGCGTTGAGCACGGCGGCCGTGGCGATGCCGACGGTCGTCTTGCCGCAGCCCATTTCGCCATTGACGATCGCGGCGCGTTCGCCACGGTCGATCAGCAGCTCGGCGGCGGCGTGGACGACTTCGGCCTGGGCCGGAAACAGCTTGCGCTTGAGGCTGGCGACGACGAGTTGCCGGTGCGCCTGCGGCTGGCCGTTATAGACCGGCGGGTTCGCGCTGTTGAGGGCGTCGAGCAGTTCGTCGCCGAACTCGCCGACGAAATCCTGAAGGCTCAGGGTCAGAGGGGAAGATTCCGCATCGAGCAGTTCGCCCTGTACGGGCGCGGCTTCAGCGGCAGTGGTTTCGAGATCGAGGGACATGGTGATGCTCCAAAGAAAATGGGGCATGCACCACCCCCGCGGGGCGATGGCATGCCCCGTGGTGGGATGAAGAGACGGCAGGCGGCCGTCGTCTGGGAGAGATCAGTACTCGCTGGGCAGTAGCAGCGTGGTCACGCTGCGATCCCATTCGGTGATAATCCAAAGCTGCAGGCCGGGTGCGACCTGGTAGGAAGAGAAAAGGCGGTCCTCGCCGGACTCCAGCGCGGCATCGTTCTGCCGCTTGTCGTAGTCGTCGAGGTCGCCCCAGTCGCCATTGAGGTGGCGGTGCAGATACGGCACCGGGTTGAGCCGGCCCTGCTGGACCAGGGCGTCAACGCCACAGGTCACGACGGTCTCGCCAGGGAAGAAGCGCCGGCTCGATGCTTGGCCGATGGGAAGTGCTTGGGCTGCCATGGAAAGGCTCCTTGAAGATGAAGGGGCCACGGCGCCCCCTCGGGGCGACTGGACCCCGGTGGGTGGAGGAAGCCGACGGTGACCGTCAGCGGTAGAGAAGCGATCAGCGGATGGTCAACACCTCGCCCCGCGTGGCGGAGCCGGGCGTCATGTCCCACGCGCGGATGACGGGCACGAACTTGTCGGTGAGGATGCGGGTCTCGGCGATGGAGCCGTCTTCGCGTTCGGTGAATTCCCGCTGGAGCGTCTTGTCCTTGTGGGTGTCACCTTTGACGACGAGCACGCGCCCGGTCTTGGAGCGCACAACCCCCGAGATCGCGCCCGCGGCCAGAGCCAGGGCGAGATGCCAGTGGGACAAGGCACGCGCCGGTGGACGCAGCGACTGCTGCGCGGCCCCCAGGTGCGTGTCCTGCGACGGCCAGAGGCCTTGCAGCCGGCCGACTTCATCGGCGAACTGCTCTGGCTCCATCGTCACGCGGAAGAAATGCTCCGGCTCGGCCGGACTGGCGGGGACGATGTACGGCAGGAACGGCCATTCGCTCGGCAGTTCCTCGGCTTCGACTTCACCAAGCCCGATCTGCAGCAGCAGATTGCGCACGGCCTTGAGACCATCGGGTGCCAGCTCGCGCTGGCGCACCCTGCGGCCGAAGATCACCACCTGCTTGAACTGCGTTTCCACCGCTCGGTAGATGCGTAGGTCCGTGTAGTGGCGTGTCAGCCAGCCGACCAGCTCGGCGTCGAGCACGTAGCCAGGGACGATGAAGACCAGCACGCCGCCATACTGCAATAGCGAGAGGCTGCGCTGATAGAAGAGCTTCTCGAAGCGGGCACGGCCCTGGCCCTGATAGCCGATGTTGCCGTTGACGTCCTTGGACAGATCGCCATACGGTGGGTTGAGCCAGAGCAGCCCGAACGACTGCTTTGAGATCATCGTGTCCATCAGGTCCGCGTGCAGGCAATGATCGACCAGGCCGCGGGCATGGCGTGCCCGCTCCGCGTCGAACTCGACGGCGAACGCCTTGGCTTGCTCGCGCCCGAGAGCATGAGCGGCTTCGGCGATCGCCACGCCTTCGCCGGCGCAGGGATCGAGGATGCACATCGGGCCATCGCTGGGCATCAGTGCGTTGAGGGCTCTTTCGAGCGTGGGTTCGTCGGTCGGGTAGTACCCGTTCTTGGAGAAATTGCGGGCGAGCCGCGGGAACATGAGGGCCATGGAAGTCTCCTGGTTGGCGGGGATGAAGTGCGAAAGCACGCCTTGGCGTGCTCTCGCGGGCGGGTCAAGCCGCTACCGCTTCCGGCGTCCAAATCTTGGCCGGATACGGATAGGCGGTGAGCACGTCACTGCGGATCAGGGAGCCCAGCGCCAGGGTCAGCGCCGGCACGTCGATGGCGAGCCGATGGCCTTCCAGCGACCCGAGGGCGAACGGAAGACGGGCCAGCATCTCGCGGGTCTGTAGCAGCTCCAGCACGGTTTCGCGCCAGTGGTCGAGCAGCGGCAGTGGGCAGGTGTCCCGCACCAGCATCCACAGGCGGTCAAGCCGGTGGGCGCTGCCCTTGGGCAGCAATGCCAGTGCGCTGGCGTTGGCCTTGTCGGGCTTGACGCAGCGGCGGTCGAACAGCCACACGTTGGACAGCGAACCGAACAGCGTTCGCCGGTAGGCGCGGGTCATGCGCTTTTCCAGACGATCGACGTTGCTGACGAACACCGGGACGCTGCCGCCCTGGTCGGTGATGACGTGGAACTGGTCCAGGCCCTGTTCGTCGCGCCCGAGGGTCAGACGAGCGAGGAACTGCTGGACGGCGGTGTCGCGCGCCCAGATCGACAGGAAGATCAGATTGCCCTGGTCATCGCCGACGCAAGCATCGGCCATCACGTCGGAGCATTCGTCGATGCGATACAGCGTGGTGGAAGAAGTGTTTTCGGGCATGGTGGTGTCCTCGGATGAACGGGAACAGCACCGCCCGCTGGGGCAAGTACTGCCCCAGGGGGTGGAAGAAAGCCGCTCAGTCCGGCTCGAACTGCCGGGTGTGCGGGTTGAAGTGAAGCGCCTCATCTACCGAAGTGATTGGCGTGAAGCCCTCCAGGTAGATGTTGTTGAGGTACTGGTCGCGGTGGGTCAGTGCCTGCCGTGCCTGTGCCTCGGTGAGGCCGTTGCTGATGAAGTACTCCAGCATTTCCTCGTCGGAAGAAACTTCGTCGTTGGACAAACTCCCTTCAACGAGCTTCAACAGCGAGGGCGGAAGCGCAGCCAGGATCGGGTCCATGTCGGTTCCTCCTGGCTCAGGCCATCAGCGCTGCGGTGGGTGCCGCAGGTGCCGTGGGTGTGCGCCGCCGCGCGTGGTAGGCGCGAACGCCTGCACGCCAGTCGGCGGACTGCTCTGGTGCGAGGTCCAGATAGGACAGCGGGCACGTGTAGTAGTACGGGTGCATGGACTCGTCCAGTGGCTTGTAGCCCCACTGGTCGCCGCTGCGTTCGAGAAGATCGCAGCGGATGTAGCGCAGGGATTGGCCTGGCGCCAGATGACGATGCACGCCTTCGACCTTGGCCGTCACTTCCGTGACGGACCACAGGACGTTGCCGCGCAGCGCGTGGGCGATGACCTTGACGCTGGCGCGCTCGGTCTCTTGCGGTGCGATCAGTTCCGCGATCAGTTCAGACCGCGATTGGGGGGAGAAATACCAGCCCATGAAAGGCCTCCTGAAGAATCGAGCCGGAGGCCTCCCCGTGGGGGAGAGCCCCCAGCGGGTGATGGAATGCCGCGCGTGCGGCGATGGAGTCCGGTGCGGACTAGGAGCCGCAACCGGCTGGGCAGTAGCCCAGTTCGATGCCATGGGAGCAGTAGCCGTTCGCAGCGTTCCACTCCTGCGTTTCCTGCCGTTCGGCAGGGGTTGCGTAGTCCCATTCCTGGGTCGCGATTTCCAGGGCCTGAGCCCGCTGGGTTTCCGGCAACCGACTGGCTTGCGCGTCGATCTCCGAACTGAAAAGCGTGACCCAGTGATCCCAGGACAGGCCGCAACCACGCTGGGCGTGCTCGGCGGCCGTCTTGCAGACAGCGCGCCACGCGGGTTCGTCCAGCGTGCAATGAGGTGCATCGCAAGCGATGGTGGACATGATGGAGACCTCCAGAAGAAAGTCGGAGCCTCCCCCGCATGGGGAAGGAACCCCGGCGGATGGATCAAGAACACCGCGGATGCGGCGTCTGCGATCACGCAGGTTGCAGTTCGGCCTGGCGGCTCCACTCCTGCGTCTTGAAGTCCAGCGCGTAGCCCAGTTCACCCAGGCGGGCGATCTGCGCGCGCAGGGTGCGGCGGTCGATGGTCGAATCCAGTTTCACGGACTCTCCCAGCGGCCAGAGCAGCCCGAACAGCGCGGCGTCGCCATCTTCGGTGCTGCCGGGGGCAGCAGCCGCAGCGGGCGGCGGGGCATCCACACCAAAAGGCGTGGTATCGATCAGCGGGTCCGCGGACGCCTGCACGGATGCGGGCTTGGCGGGTCTGGATGCCTTGGCGGGCTTGGCCGGCGTTGACGCAGGCTGCGCGCCCAGTTCTTCATCGAGCGGATCGACTTCCTGGGTGGTGAAGCTGCGTGCCTCGTCACGGCTCAGTTTGTCGATGCCGTTGAGCGTCATCCCGTCCAGGTTGGCACGGATCTCGAACCGCATGCCGTCGCCGACGGGATAGGACTTCGGGAAGATGTAGCGGATGACGAACTCCCCGTCGTACTTGCCTTCGGGGTACTGCTCCAGCTCCGCATCCTTCACCGCGAACTTGCCGATGGGGGTGACAAGTCGGCCGACGTTGAAAGGGCCGTTTCTTCCGCGGATCGTGCGCAGCGTGAGTTGGCCTGGGACGGTGATGGGCGAACCCGATTGGTCGGGCGCCGATGTGACTGCCATGATGGTTCTCCTTGGGGAATAGGAAAAAGGCAAGGCCCCGTGAGGGGCCATGCCGGATCAGAACGAAGCAGCCAATGCCGGCTCCTGCTCCTCGACTTCACCTGCGGGCTCGCGCACGGCGGGCTCGACAGGCTGGTCGGCAGCGGTGTCGGCGGCAACCTCGGCTTCGGGCGCGGGTGCGTCCTCGGCTTGCGGCGCCTCGGCTTGCGCCTGGCTCGTCGGATAGACCTGGGTGCCGTCGATCTTGATGAGACCGATGTGGACCAGCGTCGATTCCAGGCTCGCTCCCGGTTCCCCGGCGCGCTCGCCCTTGGTGCGGATGTACGGATCGATCTTCATGTCGTTCAGACGGAAGGCGATCAGCACCTTGCGGTCCCCTTCGATGGCCTGCACGCACCGGCGAACCAGGTGCTCGGCTTCAGGGGTGGCGACGATGGTGTCGAAGTACCGATATTCCGGTTCACCGACAGGTCCGGCCAGCGCCGCGACGCAGCACGACAGGAACGGATCGCCATCCTTGGGGGAGACGTCCTTCGGGCGGCTGAGGTAGCCGATGCCGCGGGTGATCAGCTCGTGCAGCTTGATCGAAGCCAGTTCGGCCCGGTCAAGCGGCTCGGCCTTCAGCAGTCGCGCCTTCAGAGACGCGGCGGCCTGGCCCTTGTGCTCACCCTTGTCGCGGATGTACGCATCGCCCCAGAGGTCGCCGAGGCGGAAGCGCACCAGCGGCCGCTGCTTGGGATCGTCAACGCCGATGTAGCGCTCGACCAGTTTCTTGGCCTCGGCACCCGAGACCTTGACGTCGAAGTAGCGGTAGCTGGGGTCCTTGGCGGAGCCGACCAGCGCGGCGATGGTGCATGCCAGGAAGGGCTGCGCACGGCGGCCGCCCCGGACGGGAACCTCGCGGACACGCTGGATGTAGCCGATGCCCGAGGTGTGGAGGTCGAAATACGATTTCTCGTTGGACGTGGTGCTCATGGTGAATCTCCATTGGGATGAAGCGGAGACACACCGGCCCCACGCATGCGGGGAAAGGTGCGTAACCCCGCGGTGGGTTGATAAGGCGAAAGCATCCGCCACCAGGACTGGTGGCCGCTCGCGGATGGATGCGGTGCGAGCTGGCTCGGTCACGCAGTGGAAACTGCGCGGCAACCTCGAAGACCGATGGTTGCCTGGCATGTCGCTGACAACGTCAGCAGGCATGGGGGCAGCATGGACGGGCTTCGCGCGCGCGGCAGTAATCAATCGGCATCCGGACGCTTCCCTTTGTCCATGCCGCCAGCGCCGCAAAAAAAGAAGCCCCCATGAAGGGGGCCGTGAGGGGACAGTGGTATTCGCACTACATCGATGGCACCACCTCCAGCGACAGGTGCGTCGTGGTGGCGGATAGCATCAGATCGTCCATGCCGCGCAGGATGCGGGCGAAGACGCCTTCCTTCGGATCGAAGAACTCGCCGAAGTCGTCGCCACCCAGCTCGGCACGCGCCAGTTCCCACCAGCCGTCAAACGGGTCGGTATCCGGGTTGCAGCCGACGGCATAGGCCAGCAGCTTCACGCGGCCATCGGGACGGCGCTCTCCCTGCTCGGCGAGGAAGTACACGCCCTGGTCCTTGGCGAGGACGACGCGGCATTGGTTGGCAACGGCCTCGGCCAGCACGGGGCGCAGGTCGGAACCTTTGAATCGCAGTGACATGGTTGATCTCCTGAAGAAAAAGGCCCTCCACCCGAATGGATGGAAGGCCTATGGGGGCAAGTCGCCGGTAGGCTGCGGTCAGCCGTAGCGCCGCTTGGTTGCCTTGGCGTCGATGACGCTCACGTCGATCAGACGCCAGTGCCCGTCGTCGATAAGCCGCTCCAGCACTTCACCGAGCATGTCGAAATACACCTCGTCGTGCCGATCGACCAGTTCGCCGTCGCGGCTCAGTTCCACCGCGTAGGTGTCGCCGCCGCGGTCGTAGAGGATCGTCACCTGGCCCTCGAACTTCGAGGTCGAAACCGAGAAGCTGATCGCCGGGGGTGTCTCGATGATCTTGGACGGCTTCGGATCGACCCAGGTGAAGTCGCGGGCACCCGCATCGACCAGCATGTGGGTGATGCGCCGGAACCCATCGGGAGCCGGCATTTCCTCCAACTGCTGGATGAGCTGTCCCAGTTCCATGCACTGCGGCTCGGGGATGGGCAGCTTGGCAGGCGCGGAGCCGAGGATGTGCCTGGTGATGGTGTAGGGAACACCGTCCGCGGTCTTCTCGGTGATTACTTCCGGGGTGTCCGCGCGCAGGCCGTCGAAGCGGCGGCGGGCATACGGTTGGACATGCACCTTGGCGCCTTCGCTGGGAAGGGTGGTCACCAGGTGGGGGTCGAGCACCGCGAACTCGCTGGGCTTGAGCTTGACGACGATGGCGTCGTCGCTGGCCGCGACCACCTTGCCGTCGAAGGGCTGGGGGTCGATGGCGAAGCCCAGCGTCGAGGACTGCGGCTGATCATCGAACACGCGATACTTGAACGACCGCACGTTGCGGGGCACATGGCCTGCGACAAGCGAAGGCATCATGGATTTGATGAGGGAACGGTCCATGGGAATCTCCTTGAGGAAGAACAAGGGATTCCCCGCCCGCAAGGGAGAGGTCCCTTGTGGGTGGATGGACGCGGTGCGTCCGTAGGAAGAAACAACCAGCGCGGTTTCCCGTGCTTGCAGCCTCGAAGGTCTCGGCTGCCTGGGCATGTGTCGGCAACGCCGACGAACATGGGGGCAAGGATGGCCCTGGGCCGGGCTACCCGCCCGCATGAAACGGCACTGCGCCGCACCCGGTTTCCCGCGCTGGGGACAAGAAAAAGGCCCCTCGAAAGGGGCTGGTTGGATCAGGCTTGGTACACGAAGTAGTGTTCGCGCTGACGCGGGAAGAACACATGCTTCCACGTGTCGCCGCCGGTGTTGCCACCGTCGAAGACGACCATCTCGTAGTCGTCAATGTCGGTGTCCACCAAGTCGGCGCCGGCGATATGGCGCATGTGCAGCGTGCCGTGCGTGCGCTCGAATACCAGGATCTGGCCGATGGCGTCGTCCTGGCTCATGGCGTTGACGCAGGCTCCGAGCTGGTGCTCGAAGTCCGGTGCGCGCGAAATGAGGTTGGGGAACATGAGGTTGCTCCTATGAAAATGGACCAGCCCGACTCTTGGGGGAGACGGGCTGGCATGAGGGGACAAAGAGGAAGACCCGCGTGTCGCGCGGCTGCTAGCCCTCGGCCAGCGGCAGGCCCAGCAACGCGGGTGCGTCTGCATCGAGGATGAGGATGCGCACATCGGCCTGGCCAGCCAGTTCAAGGATGTTCGCCAGGTCGTCCGGCATGCCCTTGTTCCGGTGCTCCTGTCGAAGCTGCTCGGCGGTGATGCCCTCGGCGTGCTCCAGGTTCTGGTCCGTCCAGGGCGTGGAAATCAGCTTGACGCCGATCGCCGGGCTGTACGGCACACGGAAGGCGATGAACAACATGGCCTCCGGCGTGGCGATGTCCGCCAGGCCGGCGAGGTAGTGCCAGCTATCGACCGTGATGTGCTCACGGCTGATTTCCCAGCACCGGCTGTAGTAGCCGGTCTCGAAACTCAGGCGCTGCATCGCTTCCCGCGCGGCCTCGGCCGAATAGGCGTCACCGACGTGGACTGGGCGGCCGTCGAAGTCCTCGCCATGGATGGCATAGACCACGGCACCGATCACACCTTCGCCGCTGACGCCTTCACCGGCATCGCATTCGGCCAGTACCTCGGCGTTCACGGCTTCGCGGCCATCGCTGACCACGGCGAAATCGTTGGCGACGATGCAGGACGATGAAACCAGTTCCTCGTCGGAGAGGTGTTGCTGGCTCGCGTGGATGTTGCGCCAGACATGCGGGCTTCCGTCCTCGTAGCTGATGCACAGCGTGCGGACGATTTTCAGATTCCAGTAGCCACGGTGAAAGGGATTGGGTTTCTGGGACATTGGGAACTCTCCAGATTGAATAATGGAGCCAATTCCCGCCACCGGGAATTGGACCCGGTGGGTTGAAAATGGAAAATGCGTCAGGCGGCGCTGATCGTTGGCATCTGGGCCAGTCGGTCGGCGACGCGACGGCGCACATTCAGGCGGAACTGCTCGTCGTTGATGCCTGCGAGCAGGTTGGCGGCCTCCAGCGCGATCAATGCCGAGGCCTCTTCGATGTCGGCGGACAGGATCGTCTTGCGCAGTTGGTCGCCGAGTTGGAGCGCCTGCGAGGACGTTCTGAAGACCTGGACCTCGCGGCTCAGGTAGCAGCCGTTGCCGCCGAACTCGAACAGCCTCGGCCTGCTGCAATGCCAGCAGCCTTCGAACTGGATGGCGGTCAGGCGATGGCCGTCATCGAAGCAGGAAGCGATCAGAAGCAAGGCTTCCAGGTCGGCGCTGTCCTCGAACTTGTGGTGCTCGATCAGGTTCTCCAGCTCCGCGTCCTGCTCGGCACCGAAGTGCGCGGCCAGCCGTTCGAGCAGAGGTGGAATCGACAACTCTTCGTCGTCGGGCATGGGGATGCCGAGTTGTGCGGCCAGGTCTTCCAGGCCGTCCAGCACATCCGTCCAGCGCGGATCATTGGTCTCGGCGATCTGGGCGATGTAGGCCTGCCCGTTGCCGGGATGGCCTTCGTTCAGCGCGAAGGCGCCGAACAGCGCCTTGATGACGGGGGTGACACGCTCCAGCACGAGAACGCCCGTGCCTTCGTAGTAGTTGTTCGCCATGGTGGCTCCTTTCGAGAAAGCGGAGCCAGCCCATGCGGACGATGGCATCCGCAGGGTGATGGAGAAGAAATTGAGGGACATGGCCTTTTGGGCGCATGTCCCTCTCGGGGGGAACGAAAGACAGTGGTGTGCCGGAGACCGGCTCACCAACCGTTGTAGTTCACGAGCAGGTCGGCGATGACCTTGCGGCGTTGCAGGTCGAGACCGTCGAAGTCCGACAGCCCGTGGAAGTGGCAGCGCTTGAGCATGGCACCGCCCTCACGCGCGTTGTAGAAGCTGACCATGGCAGACAGGAACATGCGTTCGCCGCTGCTCAGGACGCCGAGGGCGTCGTTGAGCCGCAGCATGTTGGGACGCAGATCCCACTTGCTCTTGGCCTGGTTCAGACCTTCACGGGTGCCGTCGCCGAACCACTCGGGGCCAGCAATCTCGACGCCACGCTTCCATGCCTCGAAAAAGGCTTGAGGCGCGGCGGCGAAATGCTGTTCTTCCCGCATGATCTGATCGACGACTTCCCGCGGCAGTAGCTGGTTCATGACGTGATTCCTCCAGTTTGGATCAAGGAACGGCGAGCTGGGACCAGCCGCCTCTTTCGAGGGCACGTTGAGCCGCGGCATAGCTGCGGAAGTACTCGCGGGATTCCCGCGAAACGGGGCCTTCGGTATCGCGCGTGCCGATGTAGTGGCCGGCGGCGCTTTGCAGGACTTCGAGCGGCAGGAACTTGCCGCAGTAGGTCGAGGCCAATTGCCCGAAGGTTTGGCCGAAAGAGGCTTGCTGGGACATGGATAGGCTCCTTGGAAAAGCGGGGCCTCGTCCCTCACGGGATGGCGGCTCCCGCACGCGGTTGATAAAAGGCATCGACGTCACGAGGACGCGCGTCCGCAGACTTGATGCGATGCGGACTGGTGGGTAACGCGGGAGAGACCCGCGACAGCCTAAAACCCTGGCTGCTGGCATGTGCTGACGAATCAGCGAACATGCGGGCAGCTTCGTGCGCGGACCGCGCTGCGTCAGTTGGAAAATGGCATCCAGCCCAGACCCGATTGATGGGGACCGAAAGAAAGAAGCCCCGCATCGAGTGCGGGGCTGTCAGGAGGGTGCGGTGACGCTGGGTCAGTCGGGCTTGTCGCCCAGGACATACTGCTTCCACAAATCGAATGCCTGCTCGGGTGGAAGCTCGGCCAGGATGACGATGGGCTGGGCCTGCCGGGCGCGCAGCGAAGCGAAGTACGCCTTCCGGTCGGCGATGGCTTTGAGCTTGATGCCCTTGATAAACAGCAGTTTGCCTTCCTTGATGAACAGCACCTTGTTGCCGATGTCGCGGTTGAATGCGGCTCGCACCTTGCGTTCCGCGTGCATGGCGTCGGCCAGCTCATCGACCAGGAAGTCGAGCGTCATGTCGATGTAGTGAGGGTCTTCACTCTCGTGGCCGAGGTCAAGCGGCGCAGGCGGCAGGCCCTTGGCGAAGGCTTCGGCCTGCGCCAGTAGCCCCGCCTTGCCGTTGAGCGCGTGGAGGAACGTCGAGCCACCGTGGCCGTCGTTGCGGGCCTCGGCGATGGGAGTACCGTCGAACACGACGGTTGCGTTGAAGCACAGTGTTTCCTCGCTGGCGAAGTCGGCCACCTTGAGGTTCTTCAGCGTAATGCGGTCTTGCTTGGTGATGTTGTCCATGGGGAAGTCCTGAGATCGACCGGGTGGCGACATGCTCCTGACGGGACGTGGCGGCCATCCCGTGGGTTGGAGAAATGAGGCATCGATGCCCAGTGGGCAGCGTTCGCCGGTGAGATGCCGAGGCGAACTGGCGGGTGGCGTGGGTGAAACCCGCGGCAGCCTTGACACCCTGGCTACGGGCTGTTGCCGAACCATCGGCAATGCAAGAGGGAGAATGGAGTGGCCCGCAGGCTGCGTCGCCGATCAATCCGAAGCGGTCGAGCCCGTCTTGTGCAGGTACTGCACCAGGCGCTGGCCCAGCCACGCCATGCACGGGACGGCCATGGAGTTGCCGATCGCCTTGTAGCGCGGAGCATCTGCAGCGGGCTTGCCGCGGTACGGGATCAGCGTGTAGTCGTCGGGCATGCCTTGCAGCCGCTCGCACTCCACGGGCATCAGCCGCCGCACCCGCCAATGCGACCAGTCGCCGGGGCCAGGGTCGTTCCAGTCGTAGCGGAAATGCGCCTCGAAGTCGGGAGCCAGGACATAGGGCTTGTCCGCGCCGCCGCCGCTGGTGCGCAGTGCGCCCGCTACGCTGCCGCCCAGCTCGGCGGCAAGACCCTGCTCGCGGCCGTGCAGAGACACGCAGGCCACCATAGGTACGCCGTAGCCCGGCTTGCCGTTGGACAGCACGGTGCAAGCGACCTGGCCATGGCCCGACTCGAAGCGCACTTCACCGCGGTTGTTCTGCGCGAACGCGATGGCGGGCACGACCCCGGCGTTCGCATGGCTGTTGCAATGGCCGCCAGCGCGCAACGTCGGTGTCAGGTCGAGCGTGGCATCGGCGCCGCTGCCCTGCGCGATGAAGGCGATGATCGGAACACCCTTGCCGGTGCCGTCCTCGCTGCTGCCCTTGCCGTTGTTGGCGGTGTCGAGGGTGTGGCTGATGTTGCCTGCGACGGATTGCACCAAGTAGGTCTCGGTGCAGATGTCGTGCTTCGGGCCGCCAGCCATCAAACTGGCTGCAAGATCGGTCGGGCCACGCCCATTGCTGAACCCAAACGTCGTCGTGACCTTGCCGCAGGGCTGCTTCAGTCCTGCATATCCGTCTGCTGGGTCAACACTAGGTTCAGCAGTGCAGGCAGCTTCTTGCCACGGCGCGCTGCCCGCACAAGAATCCCCGAGCAGGCCTGCGCGCTCAAAAAGTACTTCTGCGGGATCGAGGTCATCTCCACCACTTGCCACAAGAAACACACGCTTGCGGCGTTGGGCGACACCGAAATATTGAGCATCGAGCACGCGCCAGGCGATGCGGCGGCGGGGTCCAGACACACAACCAGCGTACGCCCATTTTTCCCCTGGCGGCTGGAGCGCACGGCTTTCTCCGGCCAGTGCGCCCAGGAAATGCCCGAAGGCATTGCTGCGGTCGTTGAGTACGCCTGGGACGTTTTCCCAGACGAGCGTGGCCGCCGGGCGGCTGTCTTGTTGGCGGGTTTGGTCGATGGCATTGGCAAGCTCCACATAGGCAAGGGAAAGGGCACCGCGCGGGTCATCCAGCCCGCGACGGCTACCTGCAACGCTGAACGACTGGCACGGCGTGCCGCCGACCAGGATGTCGGGCGCTGGCACAGTGCCGGCACGCACCTGGCGGGCGATCGCGGTCATGTCGCCCAGATTGGGCACGCGGGGGTAACGGTGGGCGAGCACGGCGCTCGGGAACGGCTCGATCTCGGCGAACCATGCGGCTTCGAGGCCGAGAGGTTGCCAGGCGAGGCTCACGGCCTCAATGCCGCTGCACACGCTGCCGTACAGCAGTGGCGCGGTTTGGGGCACACCGCGTGGGGGGCGAGGTTGCGGGTTCATGTCGGGTCTCCTGTTTGTGTGGCCTTGGACTGTGTGGCCGGGCCGGGACGTTGATCGGCAGGAGAAAGGCGCCGAAGGCCCAGTGGCCTCCGGCTCGGGATGACAGAACCACCCGTGGGCTGTTGCAGGCCCGGTTGTCGCTAGAACCGGCTGCTCATCAAGCAATCGCACCCGGCGCATGTCGTGGTTGGCGCCGGCATCTTCTGGCGCACATCCGCGCACAAAAGGAGCCCAGTTTTTCGCCGTTGGGCACGGCATCGAATACCGCTGACCACGAAGGGTCTCCGGGTGGCTCGCAGGCGGGCAAGCCATCGGGGGACCCTTCGCAGAAGCGGAAAAATGCAGATCAGTAGAACGCGCCGGGAAACCCCGGACATGGTTCGTGGAGAAGCTACCTTCAGGTCCCGCGGCCGGGGACGGCCGGGCGGGACGCGCACACGGACAAGAGAAGGCGTTGCGCGCTGGGCGTCCCGCAGGGCGTGCGGGACATGGGCCACGCCGCCGATGGCGGACACGGCTCTCGGGGAACGGGGTCGGTCAAGAGCCTTTGCGGCCGCTACTGCCATAAAGGCGTAGAGATCGCGAGGCTCCGCGTTTGGACGCGCCGGATTCGACCGGCAGCGTACCTTTGCAGTCGGGGTAGCGACTGCACGACCAGAAGGGGCCGGTCTTGCCGGTGCGCTGGCGCGTGGGTGCGCCGCACTGCGGGCAAGCGGGTCCCTGGGGAACCTTGATGGACAGCGAGGTGCTGCCGTACTGCGCGATCAGTTGCGAAATCCATGCGGCCTGCTTGCCGATAAACACATCCAGGGTGAGCTGACCAGCCTCGATCATGTCGAGCGCCTGTTCCCACACTGCCGTCGTGCCGGGGTCTGCAATCGCCGCGGGTACGGCGTCGATCAGGGTGAACGCTGCATCCGATGCGCGAATGGAGCGTCCTTTCTTCACAAGGTAGCTGCGGGCGATCAACCCGCTGATGATGTTGGCCCGCGTGGCCTCTGTGCCGATGCCGACCGTATCCTTGAGCTTCTGCTTCAGGCGCGGGTCCGTCACCAGCTTGGCGACCCCCTTCATGGATTTGACCAGCTCGCCCTGCGTGTAAGGCTTGGGCGGCATCGTCTTGAGCGCCTTGATCTCGGCCTCGGTCACCTGACACGCCATGCCTTCGCGCAGCACGGGGAGTACCTGGCTGCGTGCCGTGGCTTCACCGTCCTCGTCCGCTTGCGGCTCGGCCAGCACCAGGCGCCAGCCCTTGACGATCACCTGTTTTCCGGTGGCCACCAGCTTCTGCTGGTCGCAGGACAGCTTGGCGACAGTGCGGTCGAACTCGTGGTGAGGGAGGAACTGCGCCAGGTAGTGCGCGCGGATCAGCCGGTACACCGCCAGTTCCTTCTCGCTCATGGCCGAGAGGTTCGCGGGTTCCAAGGTGGGAATGATGCCATGGTGCGCCGTCACTTTGCCGTCGTTCCAGGCGCGCGAGCGCTGGGAGCGGTCGAGCTGGCCCATGATCGGGCGCAGCGAGGGATCGGTCTTGAGCAGGCTGTCCAGAACAGTGGGCACCTCGGCAAACATGCTTTCGGGCAGGTAGCCTGAATCGGAACGCGGGTACGTAGTGGCCTTGTGGGTCTCGTACAGGGACTGGGCGATCTCCAGGGTTTCTTGAACATCCAGCCCAAGCTGTTTGGAACAGACCTCCTGCAAGGTGCCCAGGTCGAACAGCAGCGGCGGGCCTTCACGCATGTGTTCGGTCTCGACAAACACCACCTGAGCGCTACCCGCAGCGCGGATCTGTTGCGCGGCTTGCTGGGCAACCGGCTGTTGCAGGCAGCGGCCAGCGTCGTCGGTGCAGCCATCGGGCGGAACCCACTGCGCGCTGAAAGCCTGTCCACCCGCAGACAGGGACACGTCGATGGCCCAGAACGGCACCGACTTGAAGGCCGCGATCTCGCGGTCGCGGTCCACGACGAGCTTCAGGGTCGGCGTCTGCACGCGCCCGACGGACAGCACGCCGTCGTAGCCGGCCTGACGCCCGAGCACCGTGAACAACCGGCTGAGGTTCATGCCCACGAGCCAGTCGGCGCGTGAGCGCGCAAGCGCCGAGTAGTACATCGGCAGCGTGTCGGATGAGGGCCGCAACTTGCCGAGCGCGGTGCGGATCGACGCATCGTTGAGCGCCGACAACCACAGCCGTTCGATGGGGCCGCGGTAACCGCACAGGTCGATGATCTCGCGGGCGATCAGCTCTCCCTCGCGGTCGGCATCGGTGGCGATGACCAAATGGGTCGCCTTCGCCAGAAGCGCTTTGACGACCTTGAATTGCGTGGCGGTCTTCGGTTTGACCTCGACCCGCCACTGCTGGGGAACGATGGGCAACTGCTCCAGCGACCAGCGCTTGAGCGCCGCGTCATAGACCTCGGGAGCTGCTGCTTCTACGAGATGGCCAATGCACCAGGTGACGGTGACGCCGGAGCCGCTGAGACAGCCTTCACCGCGCTGCGTCGCGCCGAGAATCCGGCCAATGTCTTTGCCCTGGGAGGGCTTCTCGCACAAGAACAGCCGCATGTCAGTCCATCCGATTTCCATGGTTCATTGAGTTGCGGGAATCGAGGATGCCGAACACCACCAAGGGCAGCAGCAAACAAGCCGCATGCGGTGGCGACCACTTTTACGGGATGGGATGGCGGGGACGGGAGTGGCGTTCGGCCGGGGATGTGCGGGCCGGGAGCCGCGATTTTTTGGAGCGCACGGACGCCGGTGGACGTTGATGGAGCTATCCCCTGGGGATAGCTCGCGAGGGCATGGGGGCGACGGACGACTGCCACCGCCCCATGCCGGATCACTTCCTGCGCTTCGGCTCCTTCGGCGCGGTCGGTTCCTGGGCGGCCGGGGGTTTCGGCTGCGCATCCTGCGCGGCCTCTTGCTGCCTGGGGCTGAGGGCTACGGACTCGATGCGGAACGGCAGGATGCCGACGCTGCGCGCGTTGATCTGCCAGGTCTCGCGCGGCTGATCCTCGTTGTCCGTCCAAGGTTCGCGCTCCATCCGGCCGACGACCAGCACGCGCATGCCCTTCTGGTAGAGGTCCTTCCAGTGCGCGGCGTCGCGGTGCCAGATTTCCACCGGCGCCCAGAAGCCGCCGCGATCCTCGAAGGTGCCATCCTTCTTGGGAATGGGGTTGTCGAAATAGACGTTCAGGCGCAGAAGGCGGCTGGGCTCGTCGTTGCCGTTGGGGAACTCCCGGTACTCGGGGGGCGAGCCGATGTTGCCCTCGCCAGAAAAATGCGTACTCATGTTGCAATCTCCGTGGTGGTTGAAATACCCGCACCTGGTCGGTGACGAGCGCGTGCTGGGTTGCCCGGCGCGATCACTGATCGCGCAGTGCGGGTGGGATGGACTTGAGCCGACGCAGGTAAGCGTCTTCCGCCTCGGTGGCCTTGCTGGCACACTCCTGGGCCAGCCTGCCCAAGGTGTGCAACAGGCTGATCTGCATGTTCAGCGTGATGCGCTGCAGCTCGATGGCGTGCAAGTCGGCCAGCAGGTTGACCGGCGTGCTGGTACTCGCCATCAGCTCCTGCCACAGTGCCACGCCCATGGCCGAGCGGTCGTGCTTGCGCCAGCGAAGAAACGCCGTGCCTGCGCCAGTTGTCTGCTGGGCCAGTTCGATGGGGAGCAGGTGGAAGGGATGCCCGAGGGCTTGTTGCAGCACCTGTCGCTGCGCCAAGCCAATCAACTCGTCGCGCATGGCGAAGCACTGGCTGGCCCAGGCCTCCAAGTCCCCTTTACCCTTAAAGGGCTTTAAAAGGCCTTTTTGAGAGGCTGCGTGTTCCAACTGCATGAAGGCTGTCTGTTGCAGAGGGCGGAAGTAGCGGGTGTCGCGGTTTGGGTCGCTCATGCCTGCGCGTCCTCGCCGGCCGTCGCTTCGGGGGCGGCGGCCTCGTCGCTGGGCGATGCGGCTGCGGCAGGACCGTCACCGCGCTGCTGCAGGCCACGGCGCATGATGGGCGGCGCGAACTTCGAGCGGCGCGTGCCCTCCAGCACGTCCGGCGGCATCTCGCCGAACTTTTCCAACGCCGCCCGCGCTGCGGCATTCTTGGCGGCGAAGTCGTCGCGGGTGCAGCCCGAGTAGCGGTACTGCTGGGCCAGCGAGAACAGGCTGCGCAGTGCATGCGCGCCTTCGTTGAGCCAGCGTTCGAGCGTCGAGCGATCGATCAGCGCGGTGTGGTGCGCGAGGATCAGCTTGCGGGCGATATCGTCGTAGTCGGCGAGCAGGTACACGGCGGCAAAGCCGAGCTGCGCATTGACGAACAGCGGCAGCTTGACCGGCTGGACGTTGAGGTTTTCGCCCAGGGTGAGTGCCGGCGGCACGCTCGCCAGGGCCTGGTCCACCTGTTCGCGCAGCGATTGCAGCGTGGCCTTGGTCTGGTCGAGCTTGTCCTCGATGCGGAGCATCCAGAAGTCGCTGTACGGGTCGTCCTGCTCCGAGCCGCGCCGCATCTTGTTCATCTGGGCGATGTAGCCGTTCAGGCCGACGATGCCCGGTCGCCCTTCGGCGGCGGCGCGGCCGTGCCAGATGCGCGAGGCGTGGTGCGTGTGCAGCGTCAGCGACATCGCGCTGCGCAAGGAGCCGAGATTCAGTTGCAGGGGTTCGTTGGTGGTTGCCATGGTGTCCGCTCGTTGTTGGAAAAGAGCGGACAGCTTCGGCAGGTAGCGGAAGGCAGTCAGTCAACAAACCGAAACCCGCCCGTCCCCGGTTCACGGCGCGGTGGGTGCATGCGTCGCGATCTATCCCCTGGGGATAGCGCCATGGAGCGCCAAGGAACGCTGCACACCCGGATCAGCGCGAACAAGGCCGATCCCGCTGCAGGCGATCGAGGCCTGGCGTGCAGCGGTTCGACGTGTAGCCGTCAGTGGAACTATCCCCAGGGGATAGCTCTACTGGAAGCCACCGGCATCCACTTCACCACCTTGCAGGCCCGCTCACTTGCTGGCGAGCAGGTTGCGCAGCCGCTCGATGTGCTGCCTGGCGACTTCTGGCGGCACAGGCTTGCCCTGCGGCTGGGATGGTGGCGGTGCTGGTGGTGGCGGCCGCTCGTTCGGCGCAACGGGCGCCGATGGCGCGTCCTTCTTGGCCCAGGCGTTGAACTCGCCATGGATGGCCCGCTGGATGATGCCGAACAGATACCCTGCAGGATTGCGGATGCCATGGTTGCTGCATCGTGCAGCCCATTCGTCCAGCACGGCCTGCCTCAGCGCAGCATCGACCTGCTGTAGTGCCACCCTCGCACCTGTCTGCTGCTCTGCCTTCAGTTCCGCGAAGCGTTTGGGCCATTGCAGGTCGCCCAGCGCGCGCGCATGCGCTTGTGCCTGCGCGGTAGTACGTACTTCATTAATACGACTACTACGTACTGTACGGGCCTGCTTCGGATTCCGAAGAGAGGCGTCTGGCGCGGGTTTCGACCCTGCTTCGGATTCCGAAGTGGGATCGTCAGGATTCCGAAGAAGGCTCGTCGCCCCTTCTTCGGATTCGTGCGTGGCGTCCTCCTGTGGATAACTTTCGTGCGCCCCGACGCCCTGGCTGGCGAGGCGTTCGGCCAGGACTTGCAGCCTCGATGGCAGGGTGCGCCCGGCCAGCATCGGGTCTT
This sequence comes from Marinomonas aquimarina, assembly GCF_900089755.1. Lineage (GTDB taxonomy): Bacteria > Pseudomonadota > Gammaproteobacteria > Pseudomonadales > Marinomonadaceae > Marinomonas > Marinomonas aquimarina. The sequence goes on from NZ_FLOC01000018.1 coordinate 89,763, forward strand.
CGCCGATTTCCTTGAGGGTGTGCAGGCCTACGATCTGCACGGCTTTGGCCGAATGGCCGAGCGCTTGGCTGACGAGTTGCAGGTAGTCCGGGTCGAGCTGCATCGCTTCAAAGGGGGTCAGCGGCTCGTCGTGCAGGACATAGAGGTTGCCGAGGATGCGGCCGGTCTTGGCGTCGCGCCGTCGCCGCACCAGGCTCAGCCATCGAGTCAGCCGCAGCAGCGTCAGTGCTCGCGCCACGGTTTCGTGCGAGGCTTGCCCGGCGCAGGGCATCGACGCCAGCCAGGGCCGAAGCTGTTCATACGTCGGGAACGCCGTCACGCCATCGTCGTTGAGCATCAGCCGGAAGACCTGCCAGGCATTGCGCTCCAGCGGCGTCAGGCGGCGGTCGAGGAACAGCCGTCGCGGTACGGTCTCGTGCCGGTTGCCGCTGAACAGGAAGGCATCGCCAGACGCCGGACCAGTGGGCATCGCGACAGGTGTAGGTGTGGGCGGGGGCGCGTCGGCGTTGGGCTTGGGCACAAGGTCTTTCAGCGCAGCGTCGAACAGGTCTGCGAGTGCGATGGGGCCACGACGTGGTGCGGTGTCGTCCACGGCCATGGTTAACCCAATCCTTGATCGACCCAGCTCTTGATCGAAGCCCAGACCACCGACAGAGGCAGCGACATGCCTTCGGCGAGGTCCATGGCGGCATCGAGGATGGAGGTTTCGTCTTCGAGATCGACGTTCCTGCTGCTGGTCACGGCCTTCCATTGCCGCCACAGCTCCGTGTCCTGCTTCTCGTCCAGCACGGGATGGCGACCCTTGCGCTTGGGCAGGCCGAGGATTTCGCGGCGAAGCGCCACTTCCTGGTGGGTCAGGCCGTAGAAGCGGCTGACCATTTCGGTGCTCGCGCCGAGGCGCAGCATGCGATCGACCGTGGCGATCTCCTTCTCCACATCCTGCGCCTGCCTGAGCAGACGCCGGAGCACTTCGCGGTTGACCGTCACCGAGCACCACGAGACGTTGGCGTTGGCCAGCACGCTGATCAGCGCGGGATGCTTGAGGGCGTCCAGCTCTTCCTCGCCAAACCCCATCAGCTTGCAGCGGCGCAGTTGCCCATTGCGCAGGTCATAGAGGGCCTGGGCGATGACGGCCTGGTTGAGTGGGTGTGGTGCGGACATGCTGGTCTCCCTCGGTCACGTTCCAGGGTCCGCAGCGCCGGCGTCCAGGTCGAGCAGACGGCGGGCCAGCCGCAGCAGCCGGAACAGCTTGACCAGTGCGGTGTCGCTCAGTCGCCGGGTTGCGTCGCCTTGTCCGTGCAGCAACGCCGACAGGTCGATGACGAATTGCCTGTTATCCAAGCCGACGTCGGCGGGCTGCTGACCGGCCATGCATGCCAGCAGCGCCAGGACGGCACGGCCCAGCGGCTCCAGGTCTTGGGCGTGGGCACGGCAGGCGAAACCGATGCCGTCTGGACGGTCATCGATGCACTCGTCCAGGCGAGCCTCGCCCGCGATCTCGCGGGCGAACTGCGCGACGTGGATGCGCAGGCGCTCGGGCGTGTCCAGGCTCGCGTCGATGTGCCAGACGTCGGAAATCGGGTAGAGACCGCCTGCTTGGACGGGAATGGACTGCAAGACGTTGGCCGAGAAATCGGGCAGCGCATCCCCCAGCTCGTCGGCGACCATCCGCTGAATGGATTGCAGCCGCTCCGTCGTCGGTGCAGGCGAAACGATGTGCCCCTGCAGCCGATCACCAGGAGCAGCCATGGGGCTTCCTGCGGGTGAGCCGTCCGACCCTGAGCCGCCCTCGCGCTCGCGCGACCCAGGTGTGGTTGCCGGCGTCGGGGCCGATGGGGCCGGCGCCGCGGGCGGGCGTGCCATGGTGTCAGGCTCAGGCAGCGTGGGGGGTGCCGTTGGTGGGGTCGGATCGCTGACCAGGGCGCGATGGCGGCTTTCGGATTCGGTGAGGTCGAGCGCCAGTACGTCGTAGTCGATGCCGAGCAGTTCGGACATTTGGCCGATCAGCTCGTCCTGCACGCGCTGGGGGGCGAACTCGTCGGCCTGCGTGTCGAACTGCGACAGCACCTCCTGAAAGAAGTCATCGAAGTCCTGTACCAGTAGTGTGCGGCCTTTGGCGTAGCGCTCCCACGCGAGCATGCAGGCCTTGCGCATGACCGACAGGCGTTCGACCTGGTGGCGGCCGAGCCCGCCATAGAGCACGGTCGGGATCGCCGGCAGGAGGTAGCGCACCGCGTCGTTCATCCGGCTGATGTGCGACTGCTGGACCGGGAAACCATCGGCGGCGAGGCGGCGTGCCAGTTCGGACTGGCTCAGGGCGGCGCCGCTTTCCTGCTCGTAGAACTCGCGCGCCTTCTCGACGCCGAGGGCGCGCTCGATGAACGTCAGGCCTCCACGCAATTCGTTCTCGGCCAGGTGGCCGGTCAGCATGACGACTTCGCCGCGGCTGGGCCACGGCCGGAACAGGCACGATATGCGAAAGAACCGCTCGTCCTTGGTCTCCGACCACAGTTCGCGCAGGATCGCCAGGCGCGTGTTGCCGCCGTTGCGAATGATGTAGTGGTCCTCGCCCGGGCGCCGGGTGATCGCCGGGGCTGCGTCCAGGCCGCGCTCGCGGATGGACGCCTTGATGTCCTCGTAGGCCGGGTTGCGCTTCTTCCTGGGATCGTGGTCGTAGGGGCGCAACTGGTCCAGGGTCACGACCATGGGCGTGTCGGCGATCGGGTCGCTCAAGGCCGAGGTGGACGGGCCGCTGCGCTCGAACCCGGCCGCGAGCAGCTTGCCGGCCATCTGCTGGGAGGTCATTTCAGCCATGGCGGCCTCCCTGCACTGGGGACCGGGCCTCGCGCTCGGCGCGGCGGATCTGCGCGCGGGCGTTGAGGGCGGCCCGGTGGTCACTGGCCGTCGAACTGGTGTAGATCGCGGCGCAGCCGGCCTTGGTGAATTTGAGGTGGCCGCCCGGCGTGCGCTTGACGTGCCAGCCCTCGCCGACGGCGAATTCGATCAGGGCGCGCAGCCGCTTATGGCCTCGGGCCAGTTCATGTGCGCTCGCCATGGGGCCTCCCGGTATCCAGAGGAAATGGCGGGCGGCCGGACACCGTGGCAAATCGGTGCTGCCATTGCGGGAACAGTTCGCCGGCGAGGCCGCGGATGGTGTCGAGCGCGGCGGGGGCGACTCTGCCCGGTGGCTGGCGGTATTCGACCCGATGCACTGGCAGGCCGCGCGTCGCGGCGCGCGGATAGGCTTCGATGGCCGGCACGTCGGTGGTCAGCACGCGGATGCCGGCGTGGTCCTGGAACAGGTCGCGCAAGGCCTGTTGGATCAGCCGGGCGTTCGCCGACACCGGGTGGACCCTGTTGATGAGCAGATGCAGCGGCGGCGGCTCAATGCCCAGGTGCCGGTACGGAGCGATGTCCTCCAGCAACTGCATGGTGCCGCGCCGCAGTTCGCGGGCGGCGAGGATTTCCGGGGTCACGGGTGACAGCGCGAGATCGGAAGCGAGCACCGCCATCTCCAGCGTCACCGAACGCGCGCCCTGGGTGTCGATCAGCACCAGGTCGTAGAGAGGAGCCAGCATGGGCAGCAGGTGCCGCAGCCGCAGGCGCCCATCCGGCGCGTGCAGCAACAAGGTGCTCAGCTCGCCCCGGTGGTCGTTGGACAGCACCAGGTCCAGACCCGTAATGATCGTGCGGGACACGAGCTGGCCGAGGTCGCGCTCGTTGAAGGCCAGCAGCTCATAGATGCCACCAGGCGCACGGTGTCCCAGTTCGTAGTAGGACGACAAGGTGGGCTGCACGTCGAGATCGAGCAGCAGCACGCGCAGCCCCGCGTCGGCGACGAGCCCGCCCAGGTTCGCGGCAGTGGTGGTCTTGCCGACGCCACCTTTCGTTGAAATGATGGATACAACCTGCATGGCGTTCTCCGTGTGAGGATGGAAGGTCCGCGGGAGAATGGGTCAGGCCCGGTTGTTGACGCGCTCGGCGATCCACTGATCGATTTCGATGGAATCCCAGCCGACGGCGCGCACACCCAGGCGCAGCGCCTTGGGGAACTTGCCCGCGCGCATCAGGTTGTAGAGGTGGGCGCGCTTGAAGCCGGACTTCGATTCGACTTCTTCCAAGCGCAGGATGCGGCGCTCGTTGGGCGGCAGAACAGGTGTTTGCGACATGGTGGTCACTCCTGAACGCTCAGTGGCGTTTGTTGGCGTGACCTCTATTCAATAGACATGGCTACGGAAAGACATTGCAAATGCAATCTCCGCGACTGCACATACAAGCTGGCAATCCTCAGAGGGTGGCGCTATGCAGCCGGCGTCTGGCCGTGGCGAACTTGCCGTTCAACGTCCGCTCGGCGATCCCCATGACGCCGTGGTGATGGGCGACCAATGCGCTTACGACAGCCTCTTGCGTTTTGAAGCTGGAGTACGGTGTGCCCGAGGGCGATTGGCCGAGCATCAGCTCCAATATGCCGCCGATGATGTTCAGGTAGGTGGCTTCGGCCCGATCACTGATTGGGTACTGCGCGCAGGCCGGGATGATTTTGGACTGTTTGAGCAGTGCGTCGTGCTTGTCTTGCAGCTCGCGGAGTTGGCGCTTGGACTGCTCCAGGGCAGATTTGAGGGCCAAGCGCTCGACCAGCATGGCCTGCCCGGTTTCCAGAGAGATGGAGGGATGGGCGATGCGCTCGCTGCGCGAGAAGAGAAAGCCGGGGCGCTGTTCGGGGTAGTGCTGGCGCATCCAACGCTTCAGATCGACGTGACGGACAGTGAGATCAGGGGAGTCGATCAGCGCGGTGTCGTGCGTCGTGATGCCGTTCCTCCCGAAAGGAAGTTCCGCATTGAGGATGCCATCGTAGATGCGTTCGGTATACAGCCTCAGCTCACCCCAACGTGGGCAATCCAACGACTGTGGCAGGTTCCTTGACGACGAGACCGAAGTGAGGATGACATGCTCAAACCGCAGAAGCCCAGCCCACCGGAGGGAGGCTTCGATCGGACGATAGAACACCTTCGATGCTGGTGCATTGTGGTTCATGCTCCCATCTCCTTCCAGGAGAACTACATGGCCGACTCCTTTGGCGCCAACCTCATGGCCGGGCAGTTGTCTGTGGATGAAGCGAGTCCCGAGTCTCGCTTCTTCATGAGCCCTGAGCACTTTTCAGTAGCTCAAGTCAGTGGTAGCCGCCATGTGCTCAATGTGTAAGAATCCGTGAGTGGTAGGTTGATCGGTCCTGTCGCTGATCAACACGAAGAATGGCGCTCACACTGGCAGCGTCATGCGTTACCGCAATCTCATCAAGAGCAATTTGTCATGGTGTGATACCCCTGCGGTTTCACAGGGCGCAATAGGCGCGCAGTGGCTTCTAGATGCCAAGGCAGGCGTACTGATCCCGAGCCTGTCATGCGTTCCCAGGTATCCTGATATACCGATAAAGAATCGCGCATCCAGTCCCAGTGACAAGCGTATGGGTTCTTCCCGCGCAACTTGCGCAGACGGGTATGGGTGGTCGCTTCTGCAGCGAGCCGGTGTGCCGAACAGCTCAGGCACGGCGAGAGCCATGCAGTCCAACCTTGGTCGCCGGGAGGCGCTAACGACGACAGGCGTCTGCCGCCAGACAACAACCGCGTCGAGAGGCAAATTCGTCCAGTGGCACTTCAAAGGGCGAACCAGTTGTTCGTCGGTAGCTTGCGTGCCGGTCAGCGCGCTGTTTCGGTGATGAGCCTGGTGCGCTCGGCTCGGCCCAACGGGCATGACCTCTATGCGGACTTGCGTGACGTGCTCGAATGCCTTTCGACGCAGCTAGCCAAGCATATGGAAAGGTGATCATTGGTGAGTTCGAGACCACCGTAGCCGGCGATGAACGAGGTGTGGGGACGATGCGCTGAGGAGGTGTCCTTGGACCTTACTGGAAGTTTCTGGACGAACTTGTTGCCGAGGGTGAAAAATGAGGCTACAATTAAGGTCTTCGCTAGTCAAGCCAGCGAAGAAAGTGATTGGGAAACAACGGCTTACGGTCTTAGTAAACGTCTCGTTTCCCGCTCCATTTACTCTCCTTATCAGTTGGATAGAGAAGAGTGCTTCTACGGAAGCAATGATGTGTCCCATTCGTCTAGAGGCCTAGGACACCGCCCTTTCACGGCGGTAACAGGGGTTCGAACCCCCTATGGGACGCCAACTCTTTCTAGTTTAAGAAAGTAGGTTGTAAAACTTAGTGTTATGCGGGAATAGCTCAGTGGTAGAGCACAACCTTGCCAAGGTTGGGGTCGCGAGTTCGAGCCTCGTTTCCCGCTCCATTTCCTCTTCACAGAAGAGGACGCTTCTACGGAAGCAAATGATGTGTCCCATTCGTCTAGAGGCCTAGGACACCGCCCTTTCACGGCGGTAACAGGGGTTCGAACCCCCTATGGGACGCCAACTCTTTCTAGTTTAAGAAAGTAGGTTGTAAAACTTAGTGTTA
>NZ_FLOC01000019.1 GCF_900089755.1 Marinomonas aquimarina
TGGAAAACGAGCCGTTATGACTCGTTTCGAGATATCAAAAAATGAATGGCGGGACGGCATCAGGCAGTTGCTCCAACAGCTGGAGAAAAGAGTCTGATCATGAGTAAATTTGTGGGGATACCTCAGGATCTGACCCCTTTTCTAAATTACTTTGGTTTCTATTCATGGAGGAAAAGATGCCAAGAAGACCTCGTACATTATTGCCAAATGTACCCGTCCATATCGTTCAGCGTGGCGCTTCACGTGATGCTGTTTTCTTCGAGGACGAGGATTACAAAGCCTATGCTGGCTGGATGAAGGAAGCCGCTCAGGCTTATGACATTGCCATCCATGCGTTTGTCTTGATGAGCAATCACATCCATATCCTGCTTACTGCTCAGAACTCTGAAAATGTAGGCAAGTTTATGCAGCATACCGGGCGTCGCTACGTTCCTTTCATTAACCATAAATATGGACGCAGCGGTTCTATCTGGGGCCAAATTAACAGGCCACCCACCTTAAAAAATGATCTAGCACTCAGTTCTAGCAACTAAACCAGTTTCATCTAAAGCTGGCTTTTCTTGCTTCGTTACCATCCATATCGTAGATTTTATCGAGATTTTACGATTTTTAGACGGACTGCACTCTTACCAAATCAGGCAATACAGAATGAAAGGAGAGTAAGAACTTACTAGGCGAGTAACTGTTTAGTTCTGCCTATTTTCGGTCGGCGTTTGTAACCAGCATTCTGGTAGTAGTTAGATAGGATCAGCTCTGTACCAACTGCTGCATGGGTATGTTTCTCAAATTCAATCGCGATGGTAAGCCAGTTTTCGGAAGGGATGTTGAGTCGTTGCAGAATGGGCGCCAAAGACAAGTCGATACTGCCGCGTTTATCTTGGCGCACAATGCGGCCTGTTAGATCGACCAGCTCAAGATAGTCTTCAAGTTTGAAAGGAAGTCCTTTTGACTGGTTTTCTCTTGGATTTCCGACAAAGGGGTAAAGCGTTTTGGGTTGCTGATTGCGTTTGGCAGCATTGATGCGTTTTTTGATACTGGTATAGGCTGAGGTTTCTGGTGTGTGATCAATCTTGGCTCTCACTGGATTGAGGTCAACATAAGCCATGCAAGCGATCAGCGCCGCTTCGTCGAGCAGAGCTTGGGACTTAAAGCGCCCTTCCCAAAATCTGCCAGTGCACTTGTCTTCCAGATTTGCTTGGCGTGCAATGTTTTCATTTAGCTCTTTCATGAACCAACTAATATCCATTAAACGCTGCCGATAGGTTTCAACCGTTTCGTTTAACAAAGGCTGTAGATACTCAGGAACATTACCGTTCATCATATATTGCTGAGTGATCATGGTCCCCTTATGAAGCTGATGCCAACGGCTTAATACCTCCTCTATCGACCAGCTCGCGGCAGCGTCCGCATCAACATATAGCACGACATGGGTATGGTTACTCATAACAGCATAAGCACATACTTTGATGGCAAATATCCGACTTAAGTGAAGTAGCCGCATCTCAACCCAACTACGGCGATGCTCGTAACATTGACCAGTCGAGCTATCTTCGCCACATAAAAACGCTCGGCGGACGCAGCGAGAAACACAGTGATAATAAGGGGTATCTGATAAGCTGATTTGTTGGCTTCTTGCCTTGGACATACGTTGCTCCTCAATCCGTAAGTGACAACGCAAAAACTATAGACAGACACTGATTATTTGTACAGTTTTCGAACAGGTGTGTTTCGCTTCGTAACTATTTTCTGAGAGAAATAGCCGTTTGTAATAAAAATCTTAGCCTTGTAAAAGCTCTCTGAAGCTAATAGGAAAATAAAACTATTATTTTGAGCAATATATTTCTCAAAAGTTACCTTAAACCCGAGGAATGAGAAATATGTTGCTCAATTAGGTGTTATCGCAAGCTTATTCGTTTTAAGAATTGGCTTTTTCAACAATCCTTTCCAGCAGTGGCATCCATTCACTTTCGACCTTTAGCTCGAAGCATTCCTGTAACGCCTCGGCTAACTGCTCGGAGTTTAATTCTCGTTGCTCTGGTATACCGTTGCGTGGGCGAACTGTTAGGCGATTGTTCAGTAGTGCATAACGTGTGTCCGGTGTGGCTCGTGCCATCATTAAGTTATGGCGGAATTTGGAATTGGGGCTCGTCGAGGTAAACCAGTTAGCCACTTCCATCTCGATCGGTTCCTGAGGTTGACTGGCAATATCGTATAGGTCTTCCCATTGTTCCTGTACGTTTACCTGCAACATCCAACCGTGATCGTGTGTCAAAATACGAAATGCTTCGTGTTGTCCCTGTTGCGCTTCATCGGTTTCCAAACTCAATGGATCGGTCAGAACGAGACCACCAAAGCCCACATCCGCGAGCCACCATTCGCCTTCGACACGCACTCTTAGCACCTGATGGGTTCGTGGACCAAAAGGCATACCATCAGGTTGTCGCCAAACATTGCGCGCCATTACCGATTCGACCTCAAACCCCAGCTGCTTCAGCACCTGCATAAACAGAGCATTGTGTTCAAAGCAGTAACCACCGCGACGATCGCCGATGAGTTTTTGTTGGATGCTGTCTAGATCCAAACTGATGCCGCGATCAAGTAGGACATCAATATTCTCAAACGGAATATGTGCCGGATGTAGCGCATGAATGGCTTTTAGCGTGGAAAGCTCTGCTGTCGCTGGCCCTTGGTAGTTAATACGGGCGAAGTAGTCTTGCAGGTGAATCATTCTCTATACAACCTAAGTAAGTCCTGTTAATAACCGAAATGCTGGTGTTGCTTATTCATAGCCATGTTATTTGGAATCGACGTGGTGAACAATTCGCAGCAGATGAAAAAATACATCTATAGGACAGTTGAGGCAGATGATGGTATCTGTCCTTTCCAGCGCTAGGCTCGCAAACTCTCTCGTATAAAGAGTCACGGTTAGCTGATCTGCATACAAGTCCCCCCCGTACCACCTTTAAGTGTTCATCTTGGAGGTTTCTATGAAGCGTGCCCTAATTCCCTGCGCGTTGGCCGTTATAGCGCTTACTCAAACTGCTATAGCTAACAATGACGAGCTCACGGATTTACAAGAATTGATCTGGGAAAATCGCATCATAGTGGTTAATAGTGAGCAAAACAGCGACAAGCTCACGGATCTCTTTAGCCAAGCGAATCACGGCATCATCGATCGGGATGTGATCTGGTTTGTGTTGTCAGACAATGACATTCAAACCAACTATCAAGGTGCCATCAGCCCAAACTTTTTAAGCCGTGTGAAAAGCCAATATCAGCTTAGCAACAACGAAGTCATCCTCATTGGTAAGGATGGCGGTTTGAAAGAACGTATTTCTGGCTTGGATCTAGAGCGCTTGTTTAACGATATAGATCGGATGCCGATGCGTATTAGGGAAATGAGAGACTAGCCTAAAAATTGGGGGCAGATGAGAATTAATCCATCTGACTCGGTTTCCTGCCACGCTTTCTTGCCGTCACTTACTCTCAGGGGCCAGATCCCTTATACACCGAATTTGGTTGAGACTATCACCAAGCCTTGATTCGAAAGGGATCTGCCCCCTTTTACGCAATACTGCCCGCAAATTCATCCATTTTCTTCGCCAGATCGAAGTCTTTCACTGACAATCCCGACACGTCGTGGCTCACCAACTGGACATCGACTCGGTTGTAGACATTGGACCATTCTGGATGATGGTTTTTCCTTTCTGCATACAAGGCACACGTGGTCATAAAGCCAAAGGCTTGCTGGAAGTTTTTAAATTTAAATGTTTTGCTGAGTTTGCCATCTTCAATAACCCAGTCTTGGGAGGCGTCCGAATTCAGTTCAACGAGGGCGGTGTGAATTTCTTCTGCGGTTAACTTTTGATTGGCCATGGTGGTGGCTCCTTATTCCTGAGCAGTAAATTGGCAGCAGATGCAAAAGCGATAGAAGCTTTACATCTGCCACTCGAGGGATCCCTTCAACCTTGATCCAATGCGCTTAGGCCGCGTTAAGAGCCTGTTCAATGTCCGCCAAGATATCATCGATGTGCTCGATGCCAATCGATAAGCGGATCATGTCTTCACTGGCCCCCGCTTTTTTCAGCTCTTCAGCGTTTAACTGGCGATGTGTGGTCGACGCTGGATGACAAGCCAACGACTTGGCGTCACCAATGTTCACCAGACGCAGGATCATCTGCAGTGCATCAATAAAGCGACCGCCCGCCTCGCGTCCACCTTTAATACCAAAGCTGATAATACCGGAGGCTTTACCCTGGGTAATTTTCTGGCACGTGGCATGGTATGGGCTGTCTGGTAAAGCGGCGTAGTTAACCCAGTTTACCTTGTCATGCTGCTGTAAAAACGCCGCCACTTTCTCAGCATTCTCACAAGTACGATCCATACGCAAACCGAGTGTTTCGATACCTTGTAAGATCAAGAAAGTATTTTGAGGTGACAACGCCGCGCCCGTATTACGTAGCGGCACCACGCGACAACGACCAATGTAAGCCGCTTCGCCAAGCGCTTCGGTGTAGACCACACCATGATAAGACGGATCTGGCTCATTCAAGGCTGGGAAGCGTTTACTGTTCGCCTGCCAGTCAAACTTACCCGAATCCACGATCACGCCGCCGACACTGTTGCCATGCCCACCCATATATTTCGTCAAGGAGTGCACGACAATATCAGCTCCCAGTTCAAACGGACGACATAGGTAAGGCGTAGCAACCGTATTGTCCACAATCACAGGAATGCCGTGTTTGTGCGCAATCTCAGACAAGCGCTGGATGTCGACAATATTGCCCGCTGGGTTGCCAATGGACTCACAGAAGATGGCTTTGGTGTTGTCATCAATGGCCGCTTCAAAGCCTGCGTAGTCATCATGGGAAATCATACGCACTTCGATGCCCTGCTTAGGGAAGGTGTGCGCGAATAGGTTGTATGTACCGCCGTAGAGCTGACTGGTACTGAGGATATTGTCGCCCGCTTCGGCTATACACTGAATCGAGTAGGTAATCGCCGCCATACCAGATGCCACCGCCAAGGCTCCGATGCCTCCCTCTAAGGCAGCCACACGCTCTTCAAGCACAGCATTGGTCGGGTTCATAATGCGTGTATAGATGTTGCCGGCCACTTTTAAGTCAAACAAGTCAGCGCCATGCTGGGTGTTATCAAAGGTATAGGAAGTGGTTTGGTAAATCGGCACCGCAGCAGCTTTAGTGGAGGCTTCAGAGGTGTAGCCGTGGTGCAGAGCGAGAGATTCAAATTTCATGCTGGTTCCTTTCTTGTTGTTAGGCTTTCGCACAAGCGTGAATGGATATTAGTGCAATATGATGCCGATGAACATTAGCATTTCGTTAACCAGAATCACACTGATGCCAACCCCTTGGATACACAAGCTCTGGACACAATAGAAGGGCTTGCTAGAGCATTGGGGGAGAATAGCGGGTGATCCGCAGACACCGTTTTATCGCCACGTGAGCACCCTCTACCATTTGATAGGTACCTCAGTAGTCGAAGCGGCTTTGGTTTTCCAGCCACCCATAACCTCTGCTCTGACGCAGATCAATAAAACAAAACTAATCATTATAATTTCCACAAAATGCTAGATCACCTGTTAGACTCGAAATTAGACACCCAACAAGCAGGAGAGTAATTATGTCTTATGGCCATATTCTAGTTGCAGTGGATTTAAGCGAAGACAGCATGCAGCTCATCAATAAAGCGATTGCCCAAGCAACACCTGATCTAAGTAAACTCTCGATTGTCTATGTGGACAAAGACCATGTTCTCGAGACAGCGGCGGAAACGCAGAGCATTAAAGATCGCTTACAGACCCTTGCAGATGACAGCGGCTACCCAATTACTGATATCACCGCTCGAATTGGGGATCTGCATATCCAAGTCGCCAACATTGTCGCAGAAGAAGACGTTGACCTGGTTGTTTGTGGCCATCATCACGACTTCCTAAGCCGTATTACCAGCTCGGTAGCATCCTTGGTGAACAGTGTGAAAACCGACTTATTGGTCGTGTATTTAGACGACTGAAAGCATCGGTAGAGCCAGATAAAGCGCTTTATCTGGCTCAACTATTTCTCCTTCAAGAGACCATCGCAGCGAAGATTTCAAGCCATGTCGTTGGGCTTGGGCTCAACCAATACCCTACTCCACAGCCGATCACAAAGACGACCGTCGCCAATGGTTCGCCCCAGTCAGTCACTTTAAGTGCCGTACCGAAAGAGCGTTTCACTCGCAAACCTGACAATTCAATGCTGTAGATCTCATCTAACATCAGATGGATCGTCGCGCCAAGAAAGATAAAGCCGCCGATGCCCCATGCGGTTTGCGCATCCAGCGCCAGCACGTGATACGCAATCGGCACCGCCACAGCGCTAAACAGCAAATTGGCCAACAGGCTGTGCAACGCACCACGGTGTACAGTAAGTTTTTCAAACAACCACTGCACTGGGAAACGGATCAAAAAGTAGCTGGCGATCGCCAATGCGAGTAAATGCCAGTAGATCATCTTGTCGAGCCAAACCACTAAACTGAGTCCTGCGAATAAGGCGGCAAACAGTCGAAATACGATGCGAATGGCAATGGATTCATCGGCATCAATATCGGGCAACATGCCGCCCAAGGTGCCCGCCAAAATATACAGCACGGTTGCGCGGATATCGGCAATGCCAAAGATAAAAGCGCTGACGGCCAACGGGGCGCTGATGGCGGCCGCAACAGTCACATGGGTTTTAAAGTCTGCCATGGGGCAAAATCCTATCTCACAATAAAGAAAACGATTCTCTGCGTCACAGCCTGTTTTGCTTCAGCTAGCGCGTTAGTGTGCGCATACTACAATAGTCGGAGACAAGATTCTGTGGAGCAAAAGGTGACGCCTCTTGAGCGTTTACGAGAGCCCAGCGCTGTTCTCTGTTACCATGCCCCCATAACGAGCAATCATCCATCGTAATAGGGTCGGTTTCTGCAACCCCATGCGATCGCGAAGATTGATACTATCCTTAGGGATGCGCCCCTTTTAGCTAACTGGAGCCGACTTTGACCAATAATGATATTTTGCGCCGTGTGCGCTACACCTTCGATTTTAAAGACAGCACCATGGTGGAGATTTTTGCTCTAGCACAGGTGACGGTAACAACGGAGCAAGTGACTGCTTGGTTAAAGAAGGATGATGTGGATGGCTTTGTCGCGCTAGAAGACGTGGAACTGGCGTCCTTCTTGAACGGTTTAATCATCCTAAGACGCGGTGCCCGTGACGGCGAACAGCCGATGCCAGAACAGCGCCTAAACAACAATATCATCTTACAGAAACTGCGCATTGCCATGGCCTTTAAAGCCGACGACATGCTCGAAGTCATGCGTTTGGCTGACTTCAATTTAAGTCCGCACGAATTGAGTGCTTTTTTCCGTAAGCCAGACAACCGACAATACCGTAAGTGTAAGGATCAGATCCTGCGCTACTTCTTACTAGGCTTACAGTTGCACATGCGTTCGGCGAAGAACAAAACCGCTCAATCTTAACCTTTCTTCTGGCCTATAAGTTTACGAACCTTGTAGACTTATAGGCATCACTCACCATTTTATAAATTAGACTTTCCCCATCAAATTAATGTAATGCTGAAACTTTTCACCAACATTATCCTCTAAGTGGCCGCTCAAGCCGATCCTAAGCAAAAGACAAATCCTGTAGTATTAGGCAATAACTTTGGACTATTTCACTACATAAAAAGCCATCCTCCTGCAAAACTTTCCCTATTCGGTGGCTCTGACTGCCACATTACCTTTAGAGCAAATTGCCACGTCGCCGCAAGGCACATCAGGGAGGTCCATATGAACCAAGACAAGCCAAACCAACTTGCAACAGAGCAGGCCCTAGAAAACTCAGGTCGTCGTGATCTATTAAAAATGACTGGTGCAGGCATTGCCGCCGTGGGCGTTGCGGCCATGACATCTGGTCAAGCGTTCGCGCACAGCACAGAGCTGACACTGGAAAGCAGCTGGGATAAAACCTTCCCGAAAAGCGAGAAGGTTAACCACCAGAAAGTCACTTTCCAAAACCGTTACGGTATCCCGCTAGTGGGTGATTTGTACGTACCTAAAAATGCCAGCGGTAAACTGGCTGCCATCGTGGTCAGTGGTCCATTTGGTGCCGTAAAAGAACAGTCCTCTGGCCTGTACGCACAAACCATGGCCGAGCGTGGCTTTGTGACGCTAGCGTTTGACCCATCGTTCACCGGTGAAAGTGGTGGTGCACCACGTAACGTAGCGTCTCCAGATATCAACGTGGAAGATTTCAGCGCGGCGGTAGACTGCATCGGCATGCAAGATCACGTAGATCGTGAGCGTATCGGTGTGATCGGCATCTGTGGTTTTGGTGGTATGGCATTGAGCGCTGTGGCAGTAGACAAGCGTGTCAAAGCCGTGGTTGCCAGCACTATGTACGATATGACTCGCGTGATGTCAAAAGGCTACAACGACAGCATGACGCAAGAGCAGCGCACACAGACACTGACTCAACTAAGCCAACAGCGTTGGGCTGACGTAGAAAGCGGCAAACCAGCTTACGGCCCTGTGTCACTTGAACTGCAAGGCGGCGAGCCACAGTTCGTGGTCGAATACGCAGACTACTACAAGAAGAAAGAACGTGGTTTCCACCCACGTGCGATTAACTCCAATGCGTCTTGGTCATTGACGACACCACTGTCGTTTATGAATCTACCGATTCTGACCTACATCGCTGAAATCGCACCGCGCCCAATCCTGTTGATTCACGGTGAAGTGGCGCACTCACGCTACTTTAGTGAAACAGCCTACGAAGCGGCAGCAGAGCCAAAAGAGCTGATGATCATTCCTGGTGCCACTCATACCGATCTATACGATCAGACCGATGTGATTCCATTCGATAAGATGACCAACTTCTTCGAATCTCACTTGGCGTAACCAGATTTTCACCCGCAATCAAAAAGCCCCTACCAGACGGTAGGGGCTTTTTTTACGTCATCGTGATCGGTATTCTTTTTTCCAAGGTTATCTTTGGCAGCTGAAACAGGACTTGCTGCTCACCAACCGTTGCTCTTAGCTCAACAGCGAATGATTGCTCATCGGCCGGAATCGGCAGTTGGGCAACAAAACCACACTCTGAAGAAACGTTATGGCCAAAGTGCTCCGCCACATCAACTCTCGTTTCTTTAATCGATAGCGCCTTATAGAAACGCCCATCATTAATGCGCACCTCAAGATTGCCTAACTCTGACTTGCGATCAAACAACCAACCTTCACAGACTAAAAGATTGCCATTGGTGATCGCGAGTTTATCGATCCAGCCCTGCAAAGATTTTTGCTTCAGGTTTCTGCTGTTAAGGTTGTCGCTCAAGTCATACTTAATCTTCTGCAGTGCCGCTGCATTGATGACTCGGGCTTTGTTGGAGCGGATCGGAAACTCATGAAGGTTATGCACTAAAAAGCGCTTCGAGCCATTATCGGTATTGGTCAGTACAAAATGCAGCTCATCAATATCATAAAGATCAGCAAGTTCCTGAGCCTTAAGTAATTCCTCATCCGTGTCATTATGGTTAAAGACAATGTATTTCCAAATGACTTTCGTGTGCTCGGATTTGTGCTGTTTGGAATCCGCCATAAACTTAAACACATTTTCGATCACACCATGACGCCGATAGCGCTCATAAGGCTCTTGTGTCACGCCATCACAGGAAATGGTGATTAAGTCGATGGGAATATTGCCCAATGTCGACTGAAAATCTTGCTGAGCTACCGTGGTCACTTCTTGAAACATATCGGGGTAATAGTGTTTTCCAGACAGCACCAGCTGGCCAAACTCAGGATGATTCAAAGGTTCCCCCCACCCCAGATAGGAAAGGAAGGTAACGTCAATATGGTTCTTCTGACAACTATGTAATAGCTGGTTAAAGCGCTTTAAAGACAGATGCCAGTCACCCTCTCGTACACGAGCTTCTCGCTTACGCTTGCAGTAAGCGCAGGCCAGGTCACAGTCCAATGTCGGTTCGATCCGTATTTTTATCGATTTGGACAGTGTATCTTCAGGTGTACCACCAACATTGTATAAATCACAGCTGCGACAAGTATCTCCCCAAGGCGGAGTATTATTAAAAAAAGACGACCGGATATGCTGATAAATGGGGCCTTCGAGCACCTGTTTCACATTCCAATTAGCAGATTCCCCCACTTGTCCTAGGTGAATCGTGTAGCCATTACTATCATCGCAATGTATATGCCCGTCAGACTTTAAACTGATTTCTCTGAGTATCCTGCAGTCCATTTGCCACCTCGATATTAGTTACTTTTAATAGAAGTATTTTTGATCTCGGGGGGTTATATGATAGATAGACTGAACAGAGCAATTTTCTAATATGGTACTAATGTGAACATCATCTTTTACGCATATGATCGGCGCCCAAAACGAATCAACTCACACCCGCTGCTTCACATTAAAGCCAATAATAAACTCAACGCCCTCGCCTTCCTTGCTGTGACATTCGATAGAGCCGCCTAGCGCATTGGTGATAATGTTATAGGTGACATTCAGGCCGAGCCCCGTGCCCCCCTCTGCGCGGTTGGTGGTAAAGAAAGGGTCAAATATTTTCGGCAAGTTTGCTGGACTGATGCCTTTGCCGTCGTCTTGATAATTAAGGGAAAACGCTGTTTCGCCCTGTTCACGAATCACCATGGCGATGCGACCTGCAGGCCTGTCGCTAAAGCCATGATTCACCGAATTGACGATTAAGTTAGTCAGCACCTGTGACAGCAACCCAGGATTGGTGACGACATTCAAGTCCTTAGGACAATCAAGCTGGACCATGACATTGGCTTTGCGGGTTATGGAGCCTAGGCTGAAGAGAACCTCATTAAGGTAATCCTTGAGGTTAATCTCGCGCTCATCCTCGCTCATTTGATCCACTGCGATTTGCTTAAAGCCACGCACCAAGTGTGCGGTTCTATCGAGATTTTTCTTCACAATTTCAGACAGCTCGTTGGTACTGTTCAAGTAGTCTTCAAACTCGCCTTCGGTCAGGGCGCCAGCATCGTAGTGTTGACGAATGACTTTACTCTCATCCATTAGCTGACTCATGCCCATCACACCGACGCCAATCGGGGTATTGATTTCGTGGGCCACACCCGCCACCAAAGACCCTAAGCTGGCCATTTTTTCCGACTCAACCAGCTTGTCTTGGGTTTGTTGCAAGTGTGCAATCGTGTCAGCCAAGATTTCATTGGATTGATTCAGCTCTCCATTCTGCTTGACGATTTGCAGCTCTAGGGCTTTTTTGTCATTGATATCACGGGTAATGGAATAGACTACTTTTCTACCATTGAGTGACAATAGGCCAATGATCACTTCGGTCCAGAACTCGGTACCATCGACTTTTTTATGCAGCCACTCGCAACGGGCGCTGCCTTTACTATAAAGATCTGCTCGACATTGCGCATACAGCGCTTCGGTAGTGCAACCGTTAGGCTGATACTGCGGCGACAAGAGTAGTGGATTCAGGCCTATCACTTGCTCCTTGCTGGTAAAGCCCATCAGCTTCATAAAAGCCTTGTTACAGTCTATATACTGTTCGCCGTCATAGAATGTTAAGCCGTCTTCCGACTCATTAAACAAGGTTTCAAAGGTGAGCTTTTGCTCCGCGATTTTAAACTCTAAGGCTTTTTTCTCGGTAATATCACGGGTGGTGGAGAAGAACACCTTCTCGCCATTTAGGACAATGGTGGTGACAATGATTTCCGTCCAGACTGGCGTACCATCCACCTTCTGATGCAGCCACTCGAAACGAGCTTTACCGTTTTCGACGATTTCGCGATTGAGTTCGGCGGAATTGATCACCGACGTACGGCCATCAGCTTGAAACTCGGGTGAGATATCCAATGGACCTAAGCCAATAATTTGCTCTTTGGAAGCAACCCCCATCATCTTGGCAAAGGCTTTATTACAATCTAGATATCGTGTGCCATCATAGATGGTCAGGCCATCTTTGGATTCGTTGAACAAAGCCTCAAAAGTTTGCTTTTGCTGTGCCAGTTTGAACTCTAGGTTCTTTTTCTCAGAAATATCGCGAATCACCGCATAGATAGCATCGACACCGTTGAGGGTCACCTTGCTTAAAATCACTTCTGTCCAAAACTCAGTGCCGTCTATTTTCTTATGCACCCATTCAAAGCGCTGTTTGCGGTCTTGCTGCAATACCGCATGGATAACGTCTTGCGCTGCTTCTTTGGAGGTACGGCCATCGGGTTGGTATTCAGGGGACACTAACTCCGGATGAATACCAATGACATCTTCTTTTGCGGCAAAACCAAACATCTCCACAAAGGCTTTGTTACAGTCGATGTATTGCGTGCCGTCGAATACGCTAAGACTATCCAAGGACTCGTTGAACAGGGTTTCAAACGTCTCTTTTTGTTGCGCGAGCTCTATTTCTAGCTGCTTCTTTTCGGATATATCACGCCAGTTAGCGTGAATAACTATCTCGCCGTTAAGGGTCATTTTGGTAATGATCACCTCACACCAGAATCGCTCTTGATTGAACTTGGTATGCATCCATTCAAAGCGCATGCTGCCTTCGTTGTAGCATCGCTCAATCAGCTGCATCCCTTTGTCGATAGAGCGTTGACCATCAGGCTGGAACTCTGGCGAGAAATCAAACGGTGTTAAACCTAGGAAGTCCGCTTTGGAGCGGCCGCCTACCAGCTCAACCATCGACTGGTTACAATCGACAAAATAGCCATCTTTGAAAATAGCCAAGCCATCTTTCGAATCCCTGAAAACCGTTTCAAATCCATTGTGCTGCGTCGCGACATCATTCATTGAGATTCAAACCCATAGATGATTAGAAAGAGGTTTCCCTCTGAAGCTAGCAAATTACGCTAGAAAGTCCACTTCATTATGTAGCCACGCAACTGCCCCAGTAGCGTCAGTGCCGGCGTTAGAACTCTTGGTTTACTTTACCCAGTAGACGCCCCAAGGTGTGGCGCTCCTCTTCACTGAGGTCTTTGGTCAGCTCTTCCGTTAACGACAGGTGTAAGGCATTGTGATGTTGGTGGATGGCTTGTCCTGCATCAGTCAGCGCCACCGTAATCGAACGACGATCGTCTTCACTGTAGAAACGCTGTAACAAGCCAAGTTTGACCAGTTTCTCCACCTGTACGGTTAAGGTTCCGGTGGTGATACCCAGCTGATTGGCCAAGGACTTCATATTCATTGGGCCATAATTCCCCAGCGCTTCGAGAGTATGGATTTGCGCCAATGAATAATCCGACTCACGCACCACTGAGGCTTCCCACGACGCCATCTTGTCGTAGAACTCAATCAATACTTTGTTTAATGATGCGTAAGAAGACATAAGGACCCACCTATACAGGATTCACTTCAATAACGAGGTGATCGATTTTATCAAACTCCATCAAGAGTTGCTTGAAGAAAGCCGGCTCGCGCATCTGCTCGTCTTGGAGTGTTACCGTGGCACAGAAGTGATCCGCACTGACTTTCCAAACGTGGATGTCTTGCAACGTGGTATCAGCACTTTCGAGGGTCACGGCAATTTGCTGTTTGTAGTCGTGGTCGATCGCTTTATCCAGCAAGATCGGCGATGTTTGCTGCATTAATCCCCAAGCCCATTTAGCAATGATTAGACTCCCCACGACGCCCATCAATGGATCGAGCCAAGTCCAACCGACCCATTTCCCCACCAGCAAGGCGACAATCGCTAATACTGAGGTCAGGGCATCGGTCAGCACATGCAAGTAAGCCGCGCTTAAATTGTGGTCATGATGATCATGGTGGTGGGCGTGGCCATGAGAATGATCATGCGAATGCCCGTGGTGATGGTCATGGCTGTGGCCGTGATCATGCTGATGCCCCAGCAATAGCATGCTCAGCAGGTTCACCACTAAGCCAATAACGGCCACGGTAATCGCCGCATTAAACTCGATCGCCACTGGGCTGACCAGACGATGAAACGATTCAAAGAGCATGCCAAGCGCCACCAAGCCAAGCAAGATGGCACTGGTATAGCCCCCCAACACCGCCACTTTACCGGTACCGTAAGAAAACTTACCACTGTGTTTGTGTTTACGCGCATAGCGATACACAAACAGAGTGATACAAAACGCGGCCGCATGGGTACCCATATGCCAACCATCCGCTAGCAAGGCCATGGAGCCAAACAGGGTTCCGGCAGCGATTTCCAGCACCATGGTGGCAAATGTCAGCAGCAGCACATACAGGGTACGCTTTTCGTTTTCAGCGTCGAAATAGGAGAACTGATCGACTTTAGTACAGTTTGGTATGGTCATATAAACTACTTTGATTATCAAATATAAATAGAGACTAGATTGTTTGAATATCAAAGTAAAGTTCGCCTCAGCTCAAGGCCAAGGTTTGTTGCGCTTGCTTGCTAAACACACGGGTTAAATTGGCCAAAGTGGTTGAGCGGATCGAGGCATGCTGCCAATACAGGGCAATATCAACGGTAATGTCAGGCGCTAGCAAGACAATGCGCTGCTCGGCGAGTGCATCTTGAATCATGCATTCCGGCACCATGCACCAACCTAGGTTGAGGGCCGCGGCCTCAACAAAGCCTTTTGAGGTGGGGATGTAGTGGGTCGGTGGTTGCAAAGCCTGCCCCACCGCCGCCTGGATAAAGCGATTTTGCAGCTCGTCCTTGCGGTTAAACACCAGCATCGGCGCAGCCTTCAAGGACTCGGCTGTCAGTCCCTGAGCGAAATAGCGTGCTTTAAATTGGGCGGAGGCAATGGCGTGATAACGCATGATTCCTAACGGATGGATATCGCAGCCTTGGACGGCTTTGCCCTCAGACGTCACGGCACCAATCACACTGCCATCACGCAGTAGGCTCAAGGAGTGATCTTGGTCATCCACCACCACATCAAATAGATAACCAAATTGCTGACTAAGATCCGCCAACGCTGGCAAGAGCCAGGTTTCTAAGGAGTCATCATTGACCGCAATTTTCAGGCGCCGCTGGGCCATCTGCGCCGGCTGGTCGAGTTGAAAATCGGCAAAGGCTTCTGCTTCCAAAGCCAACATGGGCAGTACTTTGCGTAATAAGGTTTGCCCTGCTTCAGTCGGCCGACAGGGAGGCTGGCGCACAATCAGCACTTGGCCAAGACGATCCTCTAAGGCTTTGACCCGTTGCGAAATCGCCGAGGGCGTGACGCATAAACGTTGCGCCGCGCCATCAAAGCTAGCCTCTTCAATCACCGCAGCAAAGGCGGCTAACTGCGGATGCACTAAACTCATGCTTATCTCCAGATTAAATTTTCTTAACCATGCCCATATTTATTAATTTTACTAAATATAGTTCACGCCGCACTATTACGACGTTCTCTCATCTATAGGAAAAGCATTATGTTGACGGCACTCTTATCCGGCTTTACCACAGGCGCAGGCCTGATCATTGCGATCGGCTCACAAAATGCGTTTGTGCTACGACAAGGTCTGCTACGTCAGCATATTGGCATCATTGTCGCCATCACTGCACTCAGCGATATTCTGCTGATTTCTTTAGGCATGGCGGGTATTGGCTTTCTGATTGAACAATGGCCTGCTTTGCTGGTGTACCTGCAATGGGGCGGCGCGGCCTTCCTGGGCTACTATGGACTGTTAGCGGCACACCGCGCTTGGACGGGCGCTGGCGCGTTACACGCAGCGCAAAATGTCGGCCAAGCGTCCCTAACCAAGGTGGTACTGACCTGCTTGGCATTTACCTTTTTAAACCCCCATGTCTATTTAGACACCATGGTGTTGCTGGGCAGCTTATCGACTCACTACCCAGGCATGGGACAAATTACTTTTGCTATCGGCGCTTGCAGTGCCAGTGTGGTGTGGTTTTGCTCTCTAGGCTTTGGCGCACGCCTACTGCGTCCAGTGTTTAATCGCCCACTGGCTTGGCGTATATTGGACGCCATCATTGCTGTGTTTATGCTGATCTTAAGCATGACGCTAGCACTCAGTTAATCGAGGAAGACCTAGCGATATGTCAGACCCTGCTCAACCAATCTTTTGGCGTAGCGCAGAACTACCATTTGTGGAACTACGCTATATCGAAGACGGCCATCGCGTGCGCTACACTCCGCACTCTCATGAGCAATGGTCGATCGGGGCCATTCTAGCGGGGCAAAGTTCGTTTTTATGTGGTGATCGCTTACATCAGGTTGCGCAAGGAGACCTAGTCATCATGAACGCCCATGAAGTCCATGCCTGCAACCCTGCACCAAGTTCTCCTTGGTCATACTATATGCTACATGTGGACTGTGACTGGCTAGGACAGTTGCTCCAGCAAGCCGGTTTGCAAAGCACCGCTACATGGCGACCGACCACTCAAGATACGCTTAGCAAACTAGAGGCCTTTCAAGCTCTGCGTGGGTTAGGTGATATACTGCTATCGGATACAGCGAACCAGCATAAGGCGGAGGCCCTGAATACCTCACTTATTCAAATCTTTAAGCATTTGCAAAGTGACGAACAAGCCAACTCAGTGCCAGTTCCAACGTTACTTTCTCGGATCGCTTATTACCTGATTGAAAATGCTCATCAAGACGAAGCCATCGCTGATATCGCAGCCAAATTTGGCGTCAGCAGCGGCTATCTTACACGCCAATTTAAGCGCCACTATCGGATGACACCTCATGCATTTCGTTTAAATCGACGTATTCAGTTAGGACAGATTGCTCTGAAAAATGGCGTTTCGATCATTGAGGTTGCCGGGCAATTTGGCTTTAGTGACCAAGCCCATTTTCATCGCGTGTTTAAGGAACGCGCGGCGGCAACGCCGAAGCAATATACCGCCAGCCATATCGAATTCTAGTAAGCGATCACAGCGCAACTGCCGATCAAGCCCATCGCTAGGGTGCGATTTAATAGCCGAATCCGCTTAGGTGTGTTGAGCCATTCGCCCATCCATGCCCCTAACAGCACCCAGACCATCAGCGACAGCCAGCAGATCACCAAATAAAGTCCTGCAAACAGCCAAATCCCCTGAGCATCATTCGGCGCTGTATAGGCAGCAATGCCAGAAATCGAGGCTAACCAAGCTTTCGGGTTAAGCCATTGCATCAAGGCTCCGAGCCAAGGCGTAGGTTGATTTTGCTGTTGCTCGGCGGGCAGTTCGCCACTGTCTCGCCAAAGTTGGTAACTGATGTACAACAAAAAGGCGACGCCAGCCCATTTGAGATACCACATCAGCTCTGGCAAAGCTTTGATAAGCTGCTGTAAACCCAAACCAATCAGTAGAAACAGGGCGATAAAGCCAAGCGTGGCACCCGTGACAAACTTTAGCCCAACACGAATACCATAACGGGCGCCACTGCTGACGCCCACTAAATTCACCGGACCTGGCGACAGCGACGCTGCCAGTGCAAACAAACTCATTGATACAAGGGTCGAAACTACCATTACATGCACCTCACATTGAACAATGTGCAAAGCATGAAGCAGCTTAGGTTTAGAGTATTGAAGAATACTGACCCGTTATCGAAATCCTGATCACAGCATTCCCATGAAATGCCACCAAACAAAGTTCAGCGGTAATAACAGCACAATGGTGATGGCAAACGTCACCAGGCAGACTTTACTGACCAAGGCTAACGGCAACTTGCCCAACGCCATAGCGGTGATCAGTGGCGGCGCTTGATACGGCAGCAACACGGTGGAAAAGGCCATCACTTGTGACATCACAATGGCATAACTCGACAGTCCGGTAATGTCCGCTAAATCCCCAGCGAGGGGGGTAATAATGGCCGGAATACCGGCCAAATTGGCGATCATCCCAACCAGCATAGAAATGCCCGTCATCAAGGCTAAGTTCAAGCTGTTGGCCCCTTCGCGAAAGGGGGCCACTTGCGTTAAACCATTGACGATGGACTCGCCCAACCCCGTGTAGGCAATGGTAGCGCCCAAGCCAATAATGCCGGCGGCAAAAAACAAAGGCCCATAATTAAGGTCTTTGCTTAAGCACTGCTGGCTGGTCAGACCACCCGCTGGCCACAGACACGCAGCACAGGCTACTAAGCCAATCCAACCGGGTGAAATATGGTGCAGGCTGTCACTCAACCAAGCGATAAAACAAAGAACTAAAATCAGCAATAAGTGCTTTTCTTTGCGTGATAACTTGGTTTCATCTGACGCGACTGTTTTGGCTTGATGGATAGGATCGGGCGCAGGGAAGAGCCACAGAATCACTACCATGACTAAGATGGCTTTGACGATGCCTAGCACAGGAAAGTGCAATACTAGGTAATCCCAGTACGACAAAGCATCATCATAGAGCGCTTCATTGATCCCTGATAACAGCATATTCGGGGCATTAGCCGGCAAGATGGCAAAGGTGGGTAAAAAGGTGCCAAACGCTGCCGCCAGTAAAATGCCATAGCGCCCAGTAGAGCCTTCCTCATAACCGAGCTGTTCCGTGATGGCCGCAACAATGGGGATTAACAGCACGGCACGACCAATGCCCGATGGGATCAAGAACGCCAGCAGCACACCAAACAAGGTGGTGCGAATCACAACGCTGCGATAGCTGTTGCCTAACACCTGCACCAGCAGCCCCGCCGCCTTATGATTTAGACCGGTATATTGAATCGCCGCACCAAACACCATGCCACTGAACAGCAGCCAGAACGTGGACGAGGTAAAGCCTGACAAGACCACGCTGCCGGGGGCTATTTGTGTCACCGTAATCAAGGCAAACATGGCCACTGCAGGCCAAAACTCCGGCACATATGAAGTCGCCCAGAGCGCTGCACAAAACACCAGCACGCCCAACATAGCGGCTTGTAGGGAGGGTAAATAGAGGCTGCCTAACAGGGCACTGGCAGCCGCCGCCAGTGTAATCCCCAGCACCGGAAAAATCGGATTGACGGCTCTATCGTTTGCTTTTTCGGACATGAATACTCCCTTATTATTGTTATGCGTACCATCAACATAGCAAGACTGGTGCGCGAAACGAATTCCATTCTTAGCAAGGGCTATTCAATAATCGATCCTGTCTGATGATCTTTAGCCTGTTAACACGGCTCCGGCGCCAATCGATGGCCCGCAATGGCGGGCGCACGCTGAACCCAATGGGCTTGATCCACGGCGTGCAGCAAAAATTTGGCAAAATCGACGCGCCGTAATCGGTTATGGGCAATGCATGGCGCCCCAACATATTCAGCGCTGTTCGGCATACCTTCGCTTTCCCCTTCTTCTAGATCACTGGCCCGAACGACCGTCCAAGCATGGCTGGAGGCGAAGATCCGATTGACTGCCTCGACCTGATCTTGCAAATCGGCAATGCGCAGCCAGCGCATGACTTTTGCCAACCAATGAATCAACAAGGTTTGCCTTGGACAGTGTTGATCGCGTTCATCAAATTGAATGTGCCAGCCACAAGAAAACAGTAACCGCGCCCCTACTTTGGAGAAGTTCAGTACGGTTTCCACGGTGCCTTGCGCATAGCCCGACACGCCCCATGGCACCAGCACCGTGATCACTACATCGGCCTTTGGCAAGATGCGCGACAACACCACATAGTCATCACTGGCGGCGGGGACGACATCAATTAAGCCGCGCCAAATATCCAGCTTATGCACGCTACGTGCGCGGCAGACCGCCGTCACGCGATAATGTTTGGCTAGAGCTTCTTCAACCAAATAGCGCCCCAACTTCCCTGAAGCACCGATAATCACCATATGTTTGTCCGAGGCCATCGCCCTCTCCCCATTAATTTTGCATAGCAGCAGTATAGAACTAAGATGTAAGGGTCAAAATCGCGCAAAAATGCACAGCAGGTATACATAAACGTATGACGACACGAGATCAGCAATTGGATTGGAACAGCTTAAAGTACTTCTGGGTAGCGGCTCAGCAAGGCTCATTTTCTCAAGCCGCGAAGCACTTAGGTGTCAGCCAACCCACGCTGAGTCGACAAATTCAGACACTAGAGTTAGCTCTGAATGTCACCTTATTTGAGCGCAGCAGTAGTGGTTTGTACCTCACCGAAGCAGGGCAGCGTTTATTGCAGCATACTCGCCCGATGGCCAGTGCCGCCGATCAAGTTCAGCTTACCGCGTTAGCGCTGCATGGCGAGCTGGATGGCGAAGTCAGCCTTTCTGTGAGTGAAA
Source organism: Marinomonas aquimarina (assembly GCF_900089755.1). GTDB lineage: Bacteria > Pseudomonadota > Gammaproteobacteria > Pseudomonadales > Marinomonadaceae > Marinomonas > Marinomonas aquimarina. The sequence goes on from NZ_FLOC01000019.1 coordinate 20,158, forward strand.
GTGACGCGCTGCACTATCTCTCTGATTTGGTGCCGTTTCTTCGGCACCATGCCCCCGCTATCCAGTTAACGCTGCAGGTCAGTAACCAAGTCAGCGAATTAAAAAAACGTGAAGCCGATATCGCGATTCGTAGCTTTCGCCCGACGCAAGCCGATTTGATCACACGCAAACTGTATGACGAACAGATTTGGTTTTACGGCACACCCGATCACCTAGCCCGCTACGACCACGCCCCCCCCTTAGCGGAACGGCACGACTTGGAAATTATTGGCTTTGAACGTAATACGGATTTGATCACACGTTTAGTCGCGCTTGGCTGGCCAGTCAGTGAGCGCAACTTCCCCATTGTCACCCACTTCCAAGCCTTGCAATGGGCACTGGCAAAGCAAGGGCAAGGATTGGTCCTGATGCCCCAAAGCGTCGGTGACGCTTGCGCCGAGCTAGAGCGTGCTTTTGTGGAAGATGGCCCTGTCTTCACTCTGCCGATTTGGCTGGTGACGCACCGAGAACTGCATACCAGTCCGCGTATTCGTCGTGTGTTTGATCTACTAGGGCAGTGGTTTGAGCAACAGGCAAACAGAGCATAGTCGCCTTTAATCACAACATTCCCCTTTAAATCGGCCATAGGCGGTGCTTAAATTCTACGTACGCTCTGATACTTGAGACCCAGCATGGCAAAATCTAAGCGCGGCATTTTCCGTTGGCTGTATTCGATTGTTTGGAAGCTAGCACTGCTATTGGCGCTGGTATTGGTACTGCTGCGCTTTGTCCCCCCGCCGACCACCGCCTTTATGCTACAAAGCCCTTATCCGGTGGAACAATCTTGGGTCGATATTGATGAGTTACCCGCCCATCTGCCACTCGCTGTAGTGGGCTCAGAAGATCAACGCTTTCCCGACCACTATGGTGTCGACTTTAAAGCCATCGGCAATGCCTTAAGAGATTACGGCGATGGCGAAGGGTTACGCGGCGCCAGCACCATCACCCAGCAAACCGCGAAAAATTTATTTCTCTGGCCTGGGCGTAGCCTGATTCGTAAGGGCTTAGAAGCGGGTCTTGCGGTGAGTCTAGAAGCGATCTGGGGCAAGAAACGCATTCTCGAGGTGTATCTGAATATTGCCGAATTTGGCCAAGGCATTTACGGCGTCGAAGCGGCGAGCCAGTATTATTACAAGCGCTCAGCGCGCCAGTTAACGCCCAATCAAGCGGCCCGCCTGGCCATCTTATTGCCCAGCCCACGCCTGCGTAACCCGAATCGTTTAAGCCATCATTTGGCGCAACGGGTCAGTTGGATTGAGCTGCAAATGCGCCAGCTAGGCAGCAACCACTTACGCCAAATTCTTGACTGATGCACGGTTACTGACACGCCCTATGATACTGAATAGCGTTAGCCAATCCCGCGATAACAATTTCAATTTTTTACGGTTGCTCTGTGCGCTCGGCGTATTGCTGGCGCACAGTCATTTGGTGTTCACCGGACAATCCTTAGAATGGTCGTTACTGGGCGTTCGCATCGACCATCTATTGGTCAGCGTTTTCTTTGCAATCAGTGGCTTTTTGATCTGTAAAAGCTTGCTGCAATCAGACGATTTAAAACGCTATTTTGCCGCCCGAGCATTGCGTTTATTGCCCGCTTTGCTGGCCTTATTATTGATAACCGTATTGGTTGTCGGACCACTTTTCACCACGCTCAGTAGGCATGACTATTTCGCCTCTCAGCTCACCTGGGATTACTTACTCAATGCCAACCTTTTGAATATTCACACCCAATTCGAGCTCACCGGCGTGTTTGCCAACGCACCCTACCCCAACAACGTCAACACCTCGCTTTGGACGCTACCGATCGAAGCTTGGCTCTATATGATGGCCGCTATGGCCTATTGCTTGATAACGTTAGGTATCGAGCATTGGCCAAATCTAAACCAAAGAGTCTTACTTAGTGTCGGCGTCTTAGGGTTGCTGGGCTTAAGCGTTATCGGACACACAGCTCTTCAGCATCGCGACGATGACGCTCCGGTCATGCTGTTATTTATCTGTTTATTTTACGCTGCCACACTGGCCTACAGTGCCCGAACAAAACTGATTTTGCGTTATCGCTACGCAATGGTGCTGTGGTTACTGGCACCCTTGGCCGATAAAACCGCCCTCTTTAGCGCGTATTTTGCCATCGCCATGACCTACTCTGTGTTGCTATTAGCGTATCGCCCAACTGGCTGGATTCGCCAATTTAACCGCCTTGGGGACTACTCCTACGGTGTCTATATTTATGGCTTTTTAGTGCAACAAAGCACGCTACAGTTGTGGCCACAGGCATCCTTTCTTGGCTTTGTTCTACTGTCGAGTTGGATCACACTTTTATGCGCCGTGGCGTCTTGGCATTGGCTAGAAAAACCTTGCTTGGCACCCTTAAAAACACAGCATTCTTTTAAGGGCGTTCGCCCCATTTAGTGTTAAAATCCCCGCAAATTGTTCGCACATCAGACAGGCCTGCCATGACCGTTCTCTTAATGACTCCTCCTATGACTCAGTTGAATACCCCGTACCCAGCGACGGCGTATCTCACGGGCTTTTTACGTTCCCGTGGTTACGACGCGGTGCAACGGGATCCTGCGATTGAGCTGTTCCTTGAGATGATGACGGCACAGGGCTTGGACATTATGCGCCAGCATGTGGAAGAGAACTTCGAGTCCTTCGATGACGATGAGCTGCCGGATGTGATTTACACCTTCCTCGCCGAGTTTGACCGCTACCGTTTATGCGTCGAGCCGGTAATTCGCTTTTTACAAGGTAAGGACTCTAGCCTTGCCATGCGCATAAACTCGCGCCGTTTTCTACCCGAAGGCCCAGCCTTTGATGTGATCGAGCAAATGGAAGCCGTGTCTGGGGACGTGCTGAAAAGCGCCTTTGGTAACTTAGGTGTTCAAGACCAAGCCAAGTACCTAGCGACCTTATTTATCAATGACTTATCCTCCGTGATCACGCAAGGGGTGGATCCTTACTTTGAAGTGAGCCGATACGGCGAGCGCTTGGCTGCAGCCAACCCAACCTTTGATGATCTGTACGATACGCTAATGGGCGAATCGAGCTTTAGTTCAGAAATCCTTGAGCAGTTGGTGGAAGTCTACCTTGAAGACACCCAACCCAGCGTGGTTGCCCTAACGGTTCCTTTCCCAGGCAATATGCTGGGTGCGCTGCGCATCGCGCAAACCTGTAAAGAGATTAACCCCGATATCCCTGTGGTGTTGGGCGGCGGTTTTGTCAATACCGAGCTGCGCGCCCTCAAAGACACCCGCGTGTTTGAGTTTGTTGATTTTATCTGTGTCGACGATGGCGAACGCCCGTTTATGACCTTGCTGGATTACTTTGATGGCCAATGCGAAGTCGATGATCTGGTGCGCACCTACTTCCTCGCCGAAGACCAAGATGGCGAGCCGTTTGTGTACTTCAATGACAACAAAGCCCTGCACGATATCCCGCAAACCGAAGTCGGCGCACCGGTCTACGATGGCTTACCACTGACTGAATATTTGTCTTTGTGTGAAATGCTCAATCCAATGCATCGTATTTGGAGTGATGGACGCTGGAACAAGCTGACCATCGCCCACGGCTGTTATTGGAAGAAGTGTAGCTTCTGTGATGTAAGCTTGGATTACATCGAACGCTATGATTATGCTGGCGCGGATCTTTTGGTCGATCGTATCGAGCAACTGATTGAAGAAACCGGTCAAACTGGCTTCCACTTTGTTGATGAAGCCGCGCCACCTAAAGCACTGTTTGCCCTAGCCGAGCGCTTAATCGAGCGTGGCGTGGTGATCAGCTGGTGGGGCAATATTCGTTTTGAGAAAACCTTTACGCCAGAGAAATGCCAACTGCTGGCAGACTCTGGCTGTATCGCCGTCAGTGGCGGTTTGGAAGTAGCCTCAGATCGTCTACTGAAACTGATGAAAAAAGGCGTCAGTGTCGAGCAAGTAGCACGCGTCACCAAAGGCTTCAGTGATGCCGGCGTCTTGGTGCATGCCTACTTGATGTACGGTTTCCCAACACAAACTGAGCAGGAAACGGTCGATGCGCTGGAAATGGTGCGCCAAATGATGTCCCACGGCTGTTTCCAATCGGCTTACTGGCACCGCTTCGCCGCGACCATTCACAGCCCCATTGGTATCAACCCAGAAGAATACGGCATTACCTTGGCAGAGCGACCTGAAACTCTGTTCGCTGAGAACGATGTGGACTTCTTTGACCCAACTGGCACCGACCATGAAATGCTCGGTAATGGCCTACGCAAAGCCTTGTACAACTACATGCACGGCATCGGTTACGACCAGCCGATGAGTTTCTGGTTTGATCAGCCTGTGGCACGCCCCACCGTCAAGAAAGATCTGATCAGCAAAGCCTTTAGTAGCCTGATTGCAAGTGCTTGATCTATTTAGATTAGTCATTTCAACTGGCTAACAGAACACAAGACAAGCGCGGCTAAATCCGTCACTATGGAGCCAATGTACACATTGGTTATCAATAGGATGCAGCATGACCGCGCTTAACCTTGATCGTATTTTTGATCAACTCTTTCCCATTTGCCGCTCAATCACTGGCCCCGGCATTACCCAATCACTGCATATTCTAAAGGAATATATGCCTTTAGAAATTAAAGAGGTGGCAACTGGCAGCCAAGTCTTTGATTGGCAAGTACCGCAAGAGTGGGCGCTGGAACACGCTGCGTTATACGATATGAATGGCAATGCGATCTTCTCTAGCGAAGACTCCAATCTGCATGTATTAAATTTCTCAGAGCCATTCTCCGGAGTGGTATCCCGACAAGAGCTGTTCGCTCATTTGCACTCTATCCCAAATCTGCCCAACGCCATTCCCTATGTGACGTCTTATTACAAACCACGCTGGGGACTGTGCGTTTCTGAAGAGCTGAAGCAGACGCTGACAGATGAGTCTTATCGTGTTGAAATCAAAACGAAAAAGTACGATGGCGCACTGCGCTACGGGGAATATTTTCTGCCGGGGGAAAGCCAGAAAACAGTACTGATCAGCACTTATTTGTGCCACCCAAGCATGGGCAACAATGAGCTATCCGGCCCGCTAGCGATGCTAGGCTTGTATGAAAAACTCGCTCAACAAACGAGCCGTCACTACTCTTATCGTTTCGTGGTCGTGCCAGAAACCATTGGCTCGATTAGTTATCTCGCGACCACCGAGAAACAAAATCTTGAGCACATAGTGGGCGGTATCGTTTTGACTTGCTTAGGTGGCCCGCACGATAAAGTCAGTTTTAAATTAAGCCGTCGTGATTGGTTAGACGACAGCTCTAGTATCGATCAGTTGGCCCGCTTATTTGCCAAGGCCGATGCCGAGCATTATGAAGTACGCGAGTTTACACCAACCTCCGGCTCCGATGAGCGCCAATACTGCTCACCCAGTGTGAATTTACCTGTTATCCAAGCGGCCCGTACCGCGTATGGCAAGTTCCCTGAATACCACACCAGTTTAGACAATAAAGCCTTCACCACCATTGCCGCGATTGAAGACTCGATCGACAAATTAAGTCTGTTTATTGACTGCTTCGAGCTGAGTCACATGACTCTCCAATCGACAGTGGCGGGCGGTGAACCCATGCTGGGCAAGCACGATCTGTATCCCACCATGAACGGCCCCATGACCAATAAATTGTCCAGCGATAATGCTCTCGACTCTCGTGCTCAACTCAACCTATTACTGCAGTTGCTATCGCTTTTTGATGGCAGTCGAACGCTGGTCGAGGCCGTAGAAAAGCTTGATTGCAGCGTGATGAACGCCATGCCGATAGTCCAACAGTTACTTCTGAAAGGTATTTTGGAGAAAACATCATGAGCTTTGTGTTTATTTCCGGTGACCACCCAAGACACCGTTTTATGGCCTATCAGCTCGCTAAGTCTGGGCACATGAAAGCCTGGGTTATAGAGCAGCGAGAAAACTTCGTACCGACGGCGCCAGCCCACTTGGCCGAAGATTTACAGGTACTGTTTAATCAACATTTTCAATTACGAGAAAGTGTTGAAAACAGCTGGTTCCAATACGAAACGTTACAGTTGCCAACACTGCACACCTCCCATGCGGATCTAAACAGTGCGGCGACGATCGACTTTATCAAGCAATTTTCGCCGGATCTGGTGTTAAGCTATGGCTGCCATAAGTTAAGCGATGCCTTTATGAAGGCCGTCAGCAGTGCCTTCTGGAACACCCATGGCGGCTTGTCGCCGGACTATCGTGGCACCATTACTCATTTTTGGCCGAGTTACTTTTTAGAGCCGCAAATGACCGGCATGACACTACACGAAACAACGCCGGAACTGGACGGTGGCGGTATTATTTTCCAAACCGCCGCGCCCATGGTTCGAGGCGATTCGCTGCACCAACTAGCCGCGAGAAATGTCGAGATCTACGCCACAGAGCTAGCCGAAAAACTCACCGATCTCGACTTTAGCAAGCTACCTGCGGGCATCACCCAAGCCCACTATGGCAAGGTGTTCCGCTCTTCCGATTGGCGCCCAGAACACCTTCGCCTGATTTATGAGGTGTACCAAGACAAGGTTGTCGACGCCGTATTGGATGGCCACATTAAGGGGCGAGAGCCCACCTTGGTCTGTGTCTTGTAGAGCCCTATTCCCATAAGCCTTCAATCTCGCAAGGGTCTACTGTGTAATGTGGATCCTTGTGCCAATCACACGATCATCGCCCCACCAAAACACGCCTATTTTCGCCATTAGTCACTCCTCCCAAGGGTTTCAATTTTCCTTTAAAAACAGCCACTTTCGGCCTTGTTACAACCCTTTTTTGGAGTAACAAATCCCCCTTTATGCTGTTCCACTGAGTGGAACACTTGGCACTTTCTCATTTACCTTTTCGGGCTTGCTGGCAATGATGAAACCATCAGTTTTAACACTGAACGGCGAATGACCGTGCTCAGATGTCTTCCCAATAAAAATAACAGAGTGGACCCAAATGATGATCAAACAACTCTCTCAATGCGCCCTGCTGACTCTTGCTGCGGTAGCCTTACCTGCGCTGGCGAAAACCCAAGTGGTCACCCTAGGAACCGGAACCCCAGTCACTAATCCAGAACGTGTTGGCTCAGCCACGGCAGTGGTTTACAACGATAAAGCCTACCTGTTTGATATCGGTCCTGGTGCCGTGCACCGTACCATTCAAGCAGCGGCCAATGGCTTGCCACAATTGCACCCGACCAAGATCGAAAACCTCTTTATCACCCATTTGCACAGCGACCATATTTTGGATTATGCCGAGCTGGCGTCCACACTTTGGTGGCGTCGTGATAACCAGATCTCAGTATTTGGACCAAAAGGCATTCAAGCCATGACCGAAGGCTATTACGAGATGCTGCAAGTGGATTTGGATTTACGTCTGCATGGTCTACAACCGGTCAAAGATCCAGAACTCTATAAAACCAAGGTGACCGAATACGAACACGGTGGCTGGGTATTCCAAGATGGCGATGTCACCATCGAAGCGTTTGATGTGCCCCACGGCGATATCGAGCCCGCTTTCGGTTACAAGATCACCACGCCAGATAAAACTGTCGTCATCTCTGGTGACACTGGCTACAGTGAAAAATTGATCGAGATGGCCAAAGGGGTCGACATCTTAGTCCACGAAGTGATCAATGACGAAGCCTTGAAAAAAGTCTCACCGGTTTGGCACAACTACCATTCGCAGGCCCACACCCCAGCCGCAGAACTGGCAAAAGTGGCCAATGCCGCACAACCAGGTTTGCTGGTACTGACTCACTTACTGTTCTATGCTGAGCCAGTTGAATCCACTGCTGACCAAGTTCGTGAGCACTACGATGGTAAGGTAGTCTTGGCAAATGACTTGGATGTATTTGAATAGTTAACGAGAGTTTTATATGACACTAGCCCTTGATCGCGGAATCCAAATCTTAGCAGAGCTGGGTAATGCTCAAGGGCTAACGCTCTCAGAAATTTCACAACGCACAGACATTCCGAAAAGTACCACCCATCGATTATTAAAGCGCCTTTGTGAGCAAAACCTGGTACGACAAAACTTGCTCGATCAGCGCTATCGCAGCAACGTGCTATTACCACAACAATCCGAAGTGCATATTCCTCCCGCAGAACAGCCCCTGATTGAAATCATATGCCATCACGCCGAAGCCCTTACCGACCAAGTACTTTGGCCATCGGATATTTTTATCCCAATCGGCAATCAGTTGATATTGGTCGAAAGCACTCGCGCCCTGACCCGTTTGCATATCGCCCATTGCCGTATTCAAACCCAAGTCGATATGCTGCGTTCTGCCGCTGGCCGCGCGTTGCTAGCCTTTAGTGTACAAGAAGATAGCGAGCGGTATCTGCAGCAAGCTTGGAAAGAACCCAGCTGTCATCGAGGTGATCAACAGCTGTTTACGCAAGCCTGGCCTAGGCTATGCGAGCAAATACGCCAACAAGGCTACGCTTTTCGCGCCCCCAGCTATTTTGGTGAACGCCGCTGCGGTGATGAGTTACGCGCCATGGCCGTGCCAGTGATCACAGATGGAAGAGTCCGCGCCTGTATCAATTTGGTGTGGCCGAAACTGTTTGCCAGTGAGGAGGCCTTTGCCAAGGATTATGCTGCGCCGTTACGGCAAACTGCCACTGATATCGGTAACCAATTAAGCGCCGTATAGCTGATCAAACCCTGCTCCATTTTTGAAGGTCTGTGTTACGCTTCAACAAAGGGAAAAAGTTCTTGAGCGGATAACAAGACAATAGGATGGTGCTATGCAGTTTGGTGATTCTTCTATTATGTTGCTAGGAATTGCGCTGTCGTTAGGGCTACTGATTGGCGTTGAGCGCGGCTTTAAATATCGTGACCAAAAAGATGGCGCACGGGTCTCGGGCCTACGCACCTATGGGCTTACGTCATTACTTGGCGCGGTCTCAGCCATGCTGGCTGAGCAATTGGGCAGCTTCCTGCTGGGCGTTTTTTTTATTGGTTTAGCGATCGCCTTAACCGCCTCTTATGTGGTTAACAGCACTCGAGAACACTCCTCCCTGACCTCGTTGATTGCTTCACTGCTGGCCTTTTGCTTCGGTGCTATGGTGATGGTGGGCTATGTGGTCGAAGCGGCCTCATTGTCGGTCATCACCACCCTATTACTCAGTTTAAAAGGCGAACTACACCGCTGGCTGTGGCTGATTGAAAAGAAAGAGCTGTGGGCGGCTTTAGAGTTGCTGATTATGTCCGTGGTGATTTTATCCGTCATCCCAGATGAAGACATGGGGCCTTGGAACGCACTGAACCCTTATGAGATCTGGTGGATGGTGGTACTGATTTCCAGTATTTCCTTTGTCAGCTATTTCGCCATGAAATTCGCTGGCGCGCGCAAGGGCATCATGGGCACTGCATTGTTTGCCGGTTTGGCGTCCTCTACGGCACTGACACTACAATTCTCGAAAATGGCGAAACAAGTGCCCGCGGCCGCACCGTTGTTAGCAGCAGGCGTCCTGTTTGCCTGTGGCACCATGTATCCACGTGTGCTTTTGGTGGCCAGTGTGATCAACCCCGAAATTTTATCACTGCTCGCCATCCCCACACTCACCATGGCTGTGGTGACTTATATCCCAGCGCTTTGGCTCTGGTATCGCGGCACACGAATGGTGCCGGAAAACGTGCCGCCACCGGCATCGCCTTTATCGCTTTGGTCGGCATTAGGTTTCGGCGCCTTGTTAACGGGTATTTTATTACTTAGCAGCGGTCTACAAGCCACTTTAGGGGATGCGGGGGTATTGATCTTGGCAGCGGCCTCCGGTGTTGCCGATGTGGACCCGATCAACCTGTCACTTTCCGGCATGAGTCGCGAAGGCTTGGCACTGGAAACCGCGGTATTGGGCATCGTCATCGCTGCGGCAGTGAACGGCCTTCTCAAAGCCGGTATGACCGGGGCTATTGGCGGACAAGAAATGTTTAAACGCGCCACTCTACCGCTTGTGATCTCCAGCACCGTAGGGCTAGCTTTAGCCATCGCCGTGTAAATTACGCAACCCCAAACAAGCGTGCTGCGTTACGCCAGAAATACTTTAAGTTAAGGCTATGATCATGTCCTCTATTTACCGCAAATGGCTGTGTATTTCATTTCTGCTAAGCGTTGTCTTTAGTGGTTTCACCCTAATCGCCGCCATTTGGCTTAATCGCCAGTTTGCCCTCTTCACGGAGCTGGAGCCTATCTCGCTTTGGCTGCTGAGCATCTTCTTGGTCAGCCAAAACCTGATCGTCTTACCTTGGCTGTACTGGCTCGACAAGCGTAAAGCCATTAAGCGCAATAAAGAGCGCATCCCTGAACGGATTTTGCATTTAGGCGCTCTGCTTGGCGGAGGCCTAGGGGCTTTGTATGGTCAACGCCGTTATCGCCACAAAACGCAAAAGCCACTGTTTCAATTGAGCGCATGGGTGGGGATTATCTTGATCGCAGGCATGCTCTATCAAAGTTGGGCAAACCCCTTCTAGCTGAGTTACAGTTTATAGCGGTTGTCGACTGAGAATTAAGATGGGCCAACATGAGTTTGAGCGCTTGCAGCAACGTTTAGCGCAAGCAGAACAAGACGTTTCGCAGCTGCAGTATTTATCCATGAGCAGTGTATTTTACACCCACGCCGAACTAAACGAGCCGTGGGGCGTGAGCCTGCCTTCGATACCCGACAGCACCATGTTCCATTTATTGCTAGCAGGACAAGCCATCGTCGAAGTCGGTGATCAGAGGGTAGCCCTAGAGGGTGGAGATTTCATCCTGTTACCGAAGGGGAAAGGTCATGCATTACTGGACTCGCAGCGCTCACCGGCACAAGACCTACTCAGCCTCCCCTTAGAACCAGTTTCCGATCATTATGAACGTTTAAAGCTTAGCGGAGATGGCGCTTATTCTGCCGCCTTGTGCGGTACCGTGATCTTTCGCAGCCGCATCAGTCAGGCCATGCTAGAGTCCATGCCCGACCTTGTACTACTGTCGACGCAGTCCCCTTATTACAACACCGTCCGTCAAGCAATAGAGCTGATTCGAGCGGAATTATTGCAAGAGCAATACGCCACCAGTGCCGTCGTTGCAAGACTGGCTGACATTGTCATTTTGCAAAGCATTCGCGCCTGGGTCGAGCAAGCGGTTACTGAGCCTCAGCGTTTTTTTGACGCCCATGCCGACCCTCGTTTGGCCCAGGTCATGAATCTCATCCATCAACACCCTGAGCACAGTTTAAGCATCGAATGTCTGGCAAACTCAGCGGCGATGTCACGCACAGCCTTTATTAATCACTTTAAAAAAGTCGTCGGCATGCCGCCCAGGCAATATGTCTCTGAATGGCGCTTGAACCTTGCCAGAAACCTGCTGCAGAGTCGTACCGATACGATTGCACAAGTGGCAGAGTCGGTCGGCTACCAATCCGAGGCAGCCTTCAGCCGCGCCTTCAAAGACAAGTTTGGCTACCCGCCTTCGCAAAATCGACGCTAAGGGTTAACGCCATACCCCGGTATAGGCCGTTTTTTTAACGTACTCATTGAATGTCAGCGCGGGGCGTCCGAGCAGCTGTTCCACCGTATGGGTGGTGCTGGCATTGCGACCATCGAGCACTTCCGTAAACAGATGCTGGAGTAAGGTGATCAAGTCATCCGGCACTCCCTGTTGCGCAGCGGCCGCTAGGTAATCTGCCACCGAGACAGGTGCATAAGTCACCGGTGCGTCGATCGCATCACTGATGTGTTCGACACATTGCTGGAAGGACAACAGCTCAGGCCCAGTGACCTCAAACAATTGATTGTTCAAGCTGGCCGTAGTCATCACTTTCGCAACCACCTCCGCGATATCATCGGCGTCAATGAACGGCTCAAGGGCTTGCGCCTGAGGCAACAGCAGTGTTCGCGAAACGATGCCATCGACCATAAAACTTTCGCTAAAGTTCTGCATAAACCAACTGGCTCGCACAATATTCCAAGTCAGTCCGCTATTCATGACTAACTGTTCGGCTTGCTGAGCACCAGGCTCACCGCGTCCGGACAAGAGTACTAGATGCTGCACACCTGCTCGTTTGGCAACCTTAAGCAGCTGCGCCACATCCGAGGCCGCCTTGGCCAAGGCAAGGTCTGGGTAATAGGTAATGTATAACACGTCGATTTCAGACAGCGCATCAGCCCAAGTACTGGGTGCATGCCAATCAAAATTTGGCATACTCGCCCGAGTAAGTGCACGCACGGATTTGCCTTGTTCAGTCAGCAACTCACAGACACGTCTACCTGTTTTACCGTTTGCACCAATTACACCGTAATGAGTAAATGTCATATCAAGCTCCTTTAATCACAATTGATTTAACCGTTATCAGTGTGGTCAAAGCTGCTCGAAAGCAGAATGATGCAATGTCTTGAAAACTTTGCAGATCGTACAGAAAGCCTTTTTCTTAAGCGCAGTGAAATTATTTTCGTCTTTCTTCAAATAAACGTTGACTCGGTAAACTGCTGTCTATATATTAAACACCAGCTAGAAAGTTTGCGTGTTTAAGTCCTCGTTACGTAGTGTTATATAAAGTAGTCCTTCGTCTTGTAAGATCTAAAATATTGTCTTTTTCTCCGCTACATCCGCCTAATTACAGGCACTTTTATTTTTTATCTACAGGATATCGATTATGTCTAACAAAACGACTGGTACAGTAAAATGGTTCAACGAAACTAAAGGTTTCGGTTTCATCCAACAAGAAAACGGCCCTGACGTATTCGCACACTTCCGTGCAATCGAAGGTAACGGTTTCAAAACGTTGACTGAAGGCCAAAAAGTTGAGTTCGTTGTAACTCAAGGCCAAAAAGGCCCACAAGCTGAGAACATCGTTGCTCTTTAATTCTTAATTAAAGCAGCACATTAAAAAGGGGCGATACCGCAAGGTATCGCCCCTTTTTATTTGCGAGTGCCCCGTCCTACATAAGGTGCTCACCTTTCACTTCGAGACTACCACTGACTGTGCCAAATAGGGGGCCGTGTAAATCAGCTGGCATACTGCACTATCGTCATGCAGACTTAGAGCCTCTGTTTTTTTAAAGTATCTTAGGGCTTTATATGCTTGCCGCCATTGTTCAATTTTCCCGCTCACTCACGCTACTCGCTGCTTGCGCGACGCTTCCAGTGGCTTTGGCACAAACCGATACTGAAAGCTTCTTTGAAAAAATAGACACTCTACAAGCGTCCCACGCATCCAGTGCTGAGCGCATAGCCGCCCTAAGTGCCCTATTCCACGGCGCACCTTATGTGGATGGCAATCTTGGCGAAGGGACGCAGGGCAAATACGACCGCGATCCACTGTATCGCTTTGATGTGTTCGACTGTACCACTTATGTGGAAACCGTCTTAGCCGGCGCACTCTCTACTTCTGCCAATGACTTTGCCAGCAATATGCGAAGAATCCGTTACCAGGGTGGGCACGTCTCATTTGTCAGTCGTAATCACTTCGCCAGCGCCGATTGGATTCCTAATAATCAGTGGCTGCTAGAAGACATTAGCGAAGCGGTAGGGCAAGAGCAGACCTTGATGGCCAACACATTGATCGACAAGCCAGCATGGTATCAAGCCATGTCAGAAAATCGTCTGCAAGGCCTGCCAGATGGGATCGATCGCAGCGCCTTACTGCAAGCGTTGCAGCAAGAAGGTAAGCACTTTAAAGCGCAACAAGTCTCTACCCCGTATGTCCCTCTGAGCGCCGTATATCAGGGAGAGAAAATCAATCGTGCCTTACTCGACCGCATTCCGAGCGGCAGTATCATCAGCATGGTACGGCCAGACTATGATGTAAAAAAGTGGATCGGTACTAATTTGAATATTACCCATCAATCCATTGCCATTCGTAAAGCTGGCACACTCTATTTGCGCCATGCCAGCCAGTTCAAGAAAGAGGTCATCGATGAAGACTTTGTCGAGTACTTCCAAAAATATGACAGCAAATCGACGCTAAAAGGCTTTAACGTGCAGCAACCTACTTTTTAGTCTGCACACAAAAAAGCCGCCCCGTTACTGAGGCGGCTTCGACTTAAACATAACTTAATGCACGATGCCATCCTGCAACATACGCATTTCGTCGTGACACTCTTTCATCCGCGTATAAATGCGGCGTAAGGTCACTTCGCATTCGGGCGCTTGGTCTTTTTCCAGTGCCCGGTCAATTTCCGCCAGCACCTTATCTTCGACTTCTTCAAGCTGGTCTACATAGTGCTCGGCACTGCTTTCGGGTGAAATTTTATTAACCAATTTGGTGTACACCTTGCGCACTTCCGTCATGCGATCGGAGCCTGTTTCAAAGTCCCCTTTTTCGACCACTGCGAACTTCTGCAACTCAAGTACAGCAGACTCTTTGGCATCGATCATGCGATTGAAAAAGCTGGTGTATTCCGAACGATCTACTTTACCTTTCGCTTCATGGTAAAACTCAACGCCACTGTTCATCACTTTGATGATATCTGAGATGTGATTAACCTCTGGTGTATGCTGTAACATAATTTTCTCCTTGGTTATTCGTTCGTTTACATCGCTTGCTTCGAGCTTGTATGGCGAGCTTTTTCTCAACCACACCGTTAGATTTGACGACTCAGCCGGAGATTTCAACGTCACAAAATAGACTGCACTGGCATTACACTTTTACTGCGAGTTTTGACAGAAGGTTGTCGCCCTGCGCCAACATCGAGAGACCACTTATCAAAAACTCAACGGCTAAAAACAACAACATCACACCCATCACTCGTTGTAGCCAACTCATTATGGTCGGATTCAATACCGCCTGCTTGAGTCGATTCCCAGCGACAAAGTAACTCGCTGGAGCGCCGCCTGCCATGGCGCCCAACATCATCGACATAAGCAGAATCATCGCCCCTTCCACATGGGCATTGGGAAACTGCACGGTCACAATGGGCAACACCGCCACCATGGCTTTCGGGTTGGTTAATTGCATCAGAAAGCCCGCTACAAAAGTAAGGTTCTGCGGCGTGTTGTTAGCCTTCTGGACTTGAAAACTCGCTTTAATAATTTTTAGTGCCAAGTAAGCAATGTATGAACCGCCGGCCAGTGCTGCAACACCTTGCAGCGCTTCGGTCATAAACGAGCTACCCAGATACCCCGTAACAATGAACAGCAAGCACATAGCCACGCCAACACCAGCGCAGAAGCGCAACGCCCGCCAACCGTAATCAGACACGCCGGCGAACAAAGACAGCATATTTACAGGGCCTGGGCTGTACATCATGGCCAAGGCAAATAGAAAAATTTCGAGCATAGCAAAGCCTCCAACGGCGTGTGAGTCGGATCGAGAACAATGGAAAAGGAGATAGATTAGCGGGCGAGAATCAGCTGCTGGTACTGCCTTGGCGTCATGCCAAACACCGGCTTAAAGCGACGATTGAAATGACTGAGATCGTTAAAGCCCAACTCACTCACCACATCGAGTACCGGCACACCGGAGCGCAACGCTTGCTGGCCTCGATGAATGCGCACGTTGAGCCAATATTGATGAGGCGTCATACCGGTATAGGCTTTAAAGCAGCGCAAAAAATGGTACTTGGACATACAGGCCACTTGGCACAAATCGTCCAACGAGACTTCGTCTTGATAGTGATCCTGTAAGCAGTCTTTGGTACGTTCTAACAGTTGCTGGCGGCGCGATTCCGCAAACAAGGGCTGGTTCGATTGATAACGTACTAGCTGTTCACTGAGCTCGAATAATAGCGATTCATACTCACTCGACGTGCCCGTTTTTAGCTCAATTAAGCGCGCCAGACGCAGGATTTTGTCTTGTACGGCTAGGTCAGAAAATACCGCATCTTGAATGCGGAACTGCTCCGGCGAGTGGACATTGAGCGCGTCTAAATACGGTGCTAACTGTTGCGGATGAATGTACAACATGCTGTAGGTCAGCGCCGTGTCTTCGCCAGATTCACCATCGTGGGCATCCCCCGGATTAAACACCATGATTTGCCCAGGATGGCTTTTATGGAATGCACCTTGGGTGTAGAAATCCTGACGGCCGCTGAGCGTCACACCAATCGAATACTCTTCATGGGCATGAGTGCTGTAGGCGAAGTCGGTCATGGACGCTTTCAGCAACATGACATCCTCAAGCCCTTGGCTGTTCATAAAGGTAAAACGATTCTCGTCGGACATCTCCAACCCCAAAGTATGTGTTGATCTGCACTAAGAAGACTACAACTGATGATAGCAAAGGTATTGGACAAAATTGCGCACTATCAACATAGCTTATCTGTTGGCGCCACAGCGCTTTTCAAACACAGCATTTCATTCTATGGTGTGGCTTTACGATCATTTGGAATGGCAACTATGACCTTTACCTACTTATTCGATCCGCTGTGTGGCTGGTGTTACGCCGCAGCGCCTGCGATCAAAGCTCTGCGTGAAGCTGAGCTTGGCAACATTGCCATGGCACCAGTGGGCTTGTTCTACAACCCTCGCCCAACCAGTGACATCGCGGACTTCGCCAAAACCAACGATGAGCGCATCCAATCTCTGTCAGGACAAGAATTTTCTGACGCCTACTTTGAAAACGTATTGCAGAAGCCGGATGGCGTGTTTTCATCACGCGCCTTAACGCTTGCGACCCTATTCCTTGAAACGCAACAGTTAGGCCTTGCTGGTGAACTCCTGCATACTGCACAGATTCGCCGTTACGTAGAGGGTATTGATACATCGGATACATCCGAAGTGGCAAACATTGCCAAACAGGTTGCCGCTGAGCAAGGTATTGAAGTCGATTCACAAGCCCTAGCGGAATTACTGCAAGACGGCAGTCCACTGCAGCAGCAGGCCGATCAAATGGTGCAACAAGCCAGCCAACTATTAAGCCGTTTGCCCGGCTCTGGCGGCGTACCGCAATTGATCATGACCAACGAAGAAGGCCAAAACTACATCTTCTCCGGTGCCGATTTGTACCAAGGCGCGGAAGGATTCCTTGGCTTAGTAAACACCGTGCAAATGGCCCTATCAGGGGAAATTACTCCGGAAATGATGGAGCAGATGCAAGAGAAGTAATCAATAAAGCTCCTTTGAACGGACTTTCAAAGGAGCTTTATAACTTGAGCGATCTAAAGGTATCTGCTGTCCATTTAACATGGCAGTACCAGGTGTCATTTCAAACTTAGACACATACTCGCCGATTCAGCACCGTGATACATCTCACCTCGATACATCCAATCTTTTAGATCCGTGTAGGCAACTGATCGGTGCGGCTCAGCTTTCTTGATAATTTATCAATCCTTGCTGATACTGAATGATGTAATTCCCCCCATTGAATCTCTCTTGTTTTGAAGGTCAGCATGGATGAATAGATACCGTCAAAAATCGGGCATTTCGGTCAGAGTTTTATTCAGCGGCAGCATCATCATTAGCATGATGTTATTAGCAGCTAGCCTCACTATCTTTTCCTACCTCTATGGTCGTTCGGCCCTTAATCAGCAAGTAGAGATTAACGCGCAGCAAACGACACTGGCACTTGAAAAACAAATTGAAAGAGTGACCTCTACGGCTGAACAAAGCGTGAGATTGCTGCAGTTTGACACTATAACAAGCCTGCACAGTATGGATGAGCGCGCTGAACGTCTGCCTTTTCTGGCAAGCATGATCAAGATGAATAGGATCCTGAGCGCCATCTATGTCGGCTACGATGACGGCGACTTCTTTTTATTACGTTCTCTTGAAAGCCCTGTTGCTCGCGAACGGCTAGAGGCTCCAGAAGGCGCCCAGTTTCTGGTACAAGCTATCGACCGCAATAAGTCAGGTGAGATCGAAAAGGCCCGCTGGACATTTCTCGATGAAACGCTCAGCCCCTTGCAACAAATCACCCAGCCAAACGGCTATCACTATGATCCGAGAGAGCGGCCTTGGTTTCAGCGAGCCCAGACACAAACTCACTCAATCTTAACAGAACCCTATTTATTCTATACCACCGATGAAGTGGGTAGTTCCTTTGCTATCAATAATGCAGACGTTGGGGCTACCGTCGGGGTCGATGCCTCCATTCATGATTTATCGCAGTATATGCATCAGCTAACGCCATCAAGCCCGGTACAGATGGCCATTGTGGATCAAGATGGGCGCTTACTGGGTTACAACAAAACCGATGTTACCTTAGCCACCTATACTGATTCCGACCGCCCTACTTTAAAAACCGTCGGACAACTAGAAAATAATGCTTTAGCACAGTTGCAAGCCCAGCCTGACAACGCACAAGCTCTCACTAAGTATTACTCGGATGATGAACAGTGGTATGGCATACGCTCTCCCTTAGACGGTTCGAACATCCAAAACTGGCAATTACTTTACGCGGTGCCACAATCCTTCTTACTGCAAGACGTCAATCAAAACCTGCGTAACCAACTGCTGCTATCCAGTGCCGTGATTCTGATTTTGATGCTGTTCGGCTGGCTGGTCGGCCGCTCGATCTCACACCCTCTGCATCTCCTATCTGAGGAGGTTAGCAAGCTGTCCTCATTTGATTTCAACCGCAAGATTGATGTGAATTCGCCAGTGAAAGAAATTAATGTGCTGTCATCATTAACCGATCATATGGCGCTCACCATCCATAACTTTCAGTCTATTTCCCACACCTTGGCGCATGACCCTGACTTAGAGCGCATGCTAGAACAGGTGTCCAATCACCTGATTGCCATTACCTCCTCTAAAGCAGGTGCTGTTTATTTATTCAATGAGTCCAAACAGGAAATGCAGCGCGCCACACAAACATATATAGACTGCCCAGAAACTATTCCCTGTCATAGCGCGGAGTGGTCAGAGTTACGCGCGACATTAATGGAGCACCTTGACGGCACACAACAACAGTTATTTTTAACCCCGCTAGTCGATCGCGATCACTCGATTCTGGGGGTTCTATTACTGCAGCTCCCCGAAGGCTCTCACGTGAACATCCAATCTTTCCAACACTTTATGGATGAGATCTCTGGTGCGGCGGCCACCGCGATTTCAACGCGCCGGCAACTGGAAGCGCAACAAGAATTGCTCGATGCGATTATTCGCCTACTCGCCGATGCCATTGACGCAAAATCCCCCTATACCAGCGCCCACTGTGAGCGGGTGCCGGAGCTGGCTGAAATGCTCGCCGAAGCGGCTGTTCAGACAGACAAAGGTGAGCTAGCCAAATTCAACCTGAATGATCATCAACGCCGTGAATTTCACATTGCAGCTTGGTTGCACGACTGCGGCAAGATCACCAGCCCAGTGCATGTGGTCGATAAGGCCACCAAGCTTGAAACCATCTATAACCGCATTCATGAGGTGCGCACTCGCTTTGAAGTACTATGGCGTGATACAGACATTGAGTATTTGCAAGGCGTATTGGCAGGAGAAGACGAAGCCAAGCTTTCGCAACAAAAGCAGCAGTGTCAACAGCAGCTAACGTCCGACTTTGCCTTTGTCGCCCAATGCAATATCGGGGCTGAATTTATGGCCGAAGAGGACCAAGAACAGTTACAACGCATCGCCCAACAAACTTGGACGCGTCATTTCAGCGATCGCTTGGGCTTATCGCAAGACGAGCAGCAACTGCTACCTGAAACACAGGAAACCTTGCCCGTACAAGAAACTCTGCTGACAGACAAAGCCGAGCATATTGAACCCTGGGGAGAGCGGCGCCCTGCTGTGGAAGCTGACAACCCAGATAACATTTGGGGCTTTGATATGGAGCTGCCTGAGCAAGCAGTTAATAAAGGGGAGCTCTACAACCTCAGCATACAGCGGGGCACACTGACGGATGAGGAACGCTTTGTGATCAAGGATCATATGGTGCAAACCATTAAGATGCTGTCGGCGCTGCCTTTTCCAGATGAATATAAAAATGTGCCCAGCATCGCGGGGAATCATCATGAACAACTCAACGGTAGCGGCTACCCCCGAAAACTCGATTTAGCGCAACTCAGCGTGCAAGATCGAATCCTCGCGATTGCCGATGTGTTCGAAGCGCTAACCGCTTCAGACCGCCCTTATAAAGCTGGCCATAGCCTTTCGAAATCCCTCTCCATACTCGCCAATATGGTCAAAAATGATCATTTAGATGGTGATTTATTTAAGCTATTTGTAGAGTCAGAAGTCTACCTCGCCTACGCCAATGCCTTCCTTAAACCGGAACAAATCGATACGGTGGATAAAGAGCAGTTATGGCAATTGGCGGGGTTCAACATTGAGTCAGTTTGACTCAAGTAGTCAGTGGCGTTTCCACAGACGCTAACCACTGCCAATCTTGCATCACCTGCTCGGCGTATTCTTTTTGCAAGGTTTCAAGGGCCTGCCAGGTCTCCTCAGGGGTTTTAATTACAGCTGCTTCAAAACGTTTTGAGCGACGATCAAAGCGCGCATGCGCTAACGCTAACGCCTCACCGCAGGCGGTAGCGTACGCCTGAAAGCCACCTTTTAGCGCCCGCTTGCCACAGGCAATGTCTTCGGGGTCAATGCCCACTCGGGCATGGTGGCGAGAACGCACTAGCCAATGGCTTTTACGCCACAGTACGTCGTCCAACACCAAGTCAGGATTGCGCTGCATGCGACGTTGGCAGTTCACGGTTAAATGGGCGGGCGACAACAGATTAATGCGACTCAGATCTTGGTACTCAAACAGGGGGGCTGCCGCGCGTTGTTTTTTCACTTCGACAATATGGCATAGATGAAGCTCGTCTTGGCTAACCTGTTCAGGCCCCACCAGCAAATAATAGCGTTTCATATTGACCGAACCTGTACCGGCACCAATACGCTCGACAATATCGAGAATCTGATCGTCCACATAAGGCGCAAAATTTTTCTCTATCGTTCGATAGGTCGCCCCATCTACTGCCTTAAACTTTTCTGGTAAGTCTAAAAAAGCCAGCGGTCGTATCGCCAAATCCACAGCCTTGGCGAGCGAACTTTTGCTCATGAAATCTTCGCCGCCGGCCTGACGCTTCAGCGCTTTTTGCTCTAATTTATACAGCACATGTCCGTCATCAAACTGCTGTAAAACTCGCTGGTAGTCGATCTCTTGTTCAACCAGCTGCTGACAGGTTGCACGATAGCTTTGCCAAAACGCGGTTAGCGCTTGTTCAGAATCGCTGTTGCAGATGACTTTACTCTTCTCAATAGGCTCCCCTAGCTGATAACGGCCCTCAATCGCCCCTTGGCAATGATCGGCACACAACAGCAGACTGACGCCGTAACGCAATAAATCCCAGCCGGCATGACCGATGCAGGCGTCATCGAAGTCATTCGGGGCAAAGATCACATTATCCCCATGGGAGCCTTCTTCGCTAAAGAAGCCAAAGTTTGAGACATGGCAGTCCCCCATCACCATGGTTAACGGCCAAGATTCAATCCCCTCAGGTAAACGGAAAGTGAGGTTGGCAAGATCTTGATAAAACACCGATGAGGCGCCGCGCAACATCACAAACGGGCTGCTCGCCATTTTGCAATGCTTCTTTAAGCCCGAGCCAGGCGTTACACCATCGACACGGGAAATCACTTCCATCAGCTCTTGTTCGCGTTCGGACATTGGCCACCTCATTTCGTTAATCCCAACCAAGAGATCAATAATAAAACCATTCGTCGGTGAGGTCTAAGGGATCACACAAGAAAGCAACAGGCTTTAACAAAAACACTTGTTATGTTATAACATTTTAAGCAACACTCAGGAGAGAATCATGAGCACACTGTCCACTTCCAAGCGCCTTCCCGTCACCGTCCTTTCGGGTTTTCTGGGCGCAGGCAAAACCACCCTACTTAGTCACTTATTGAATAACCGCGACGGTCTACGCATCGCCGTGATCGTTAACGATATGAGTGAAATCAACATCGACGCCGCCTTCGTTTCACAAGAAGTATCGCTAAACCGCGGCGAAGAAAAGTTGGTTGAAATGAGCAACGGCTGTATCTGTTGCACCCTGCGCGAAGACTTACTGATCGAGGTACGCAAACTTGCTGAGGCAGACAAGTTTGACTATCTCGTCATTGAATCAACGGGGATTTCTGAGCCATTACCTGTAGCGGAAACCTTTACCTTTGCCGACGAAGAAGGTGTCAGCCTATCCGACATCGCGACCTTGGATACCATGGTCACCGTCGTGGATGCGGTGAACTTCTTGAAAGACTACAACACGGCTAAGAGCATCAAAGAAGCAGGCCAATCACTGGGCGAAGACGATGAGCGTAACGTCGCAGACTTATTGGTCGACCAAGTGGAGTTTGCCGACCTGCTACTGATCAGCAAAATTGATTTGGTCAGCGAAGCGGAACTGAATGAACTTAAAGCCATCTTGCGTAGCCTCAACAGCCTAGCGGAAATCATCCCAATGGAACGCGGCCAAGTGCCGAATGAAAAGCTGCTTGGCACTGGCTTATTCAACTTTGAAAAAGCTCAACAAGCGCCAGGTTGGTTAGCAGAAATGCGCGGCGAGCACACGCCAGAAACCGAAGAGTACGGCATCGGCAGTTTTAGTTTTGTTGCGCGTAAACCGTTCCACCCTAAGCGCTTCCATACTTTCCTACACAGCACTGAGCAATACGGCAAACTGATCCGTTCAAAAGGCTACTTCTGGTTGGCATCACGCCCAGAGTTTGCCGGCCAATGGAGCCAAGCGGGCGGCATCGCGCAATACGGTTTTGCTGGTATGTTCTGGCATGCAGTGCCACGCCAATACTGGCCGCAAGATGAAGAGTCACTCGCCATCATCAACGACAGTTGGGTAGAGCCATTTGGCGATATGCGCCAAGAGCTCGTCTTTATCGGCCAGAACCTTGATAAGGAAGCCATGACCCAAGCGTTGGAAGCAGCATTGCTCACGGAAGAAGAGCTTCTGCAAGGCAAAGCGGCGTGGCAAGAACTGGAAGATCCTTTCCCAGAATGGAAACCAGGAGCAGCGGCGTGAGCGTAGTTGAAGAAACCTTCGGTGCTCTACAGGCACCGATTGCGGACTTTTCTGAAGAGTTATCCGGTCTTGCTGGTATCTACCAAGACGACGTTAACCTGATGGTGTGGCAACGAGATCTAGAAAGCGACACCGAACAGGCCGTCGCGGCGCTCTTGCAAGCGGGTCAAAACTTCTCTTTGAACCAGATCGTCACCCCTGAGAATGTCACCCAGTCACTTGAGCTCGGCTTGCCCGCTACAGAGGGCCGTGAGGCACTGATTCGTGATATCGCCCTACTGGTTGATGCTTACTGCTGTTTGTTCGATTTAGATACGACAGGCCTGCGCCTGACACAGGTCGATCGTGCCATGTGTCCACGTTTTCATGTGGACCAGGTGCCTTGTCGTTTGATCACCACTTACCAAGGTCCCGCAACGCAGTGGTTGGAAGAACAGCACCTTAATCGTCAAAAATTGGGACGCGGCAGCAACGGTCAACCAGACAGCTCGTCTGGCCTGATCAAAGCGGATGCCGATATCCAGCAGATCAGCGTTGGCGACGTTGCCCTATTAAAAGGTGAACGTTGGGAAGGCAACGAAGGCTGCGGCATAGTGCATCGTTCGCCAGGCGTAGAAAATGGCCAATACCGTCTGCTACTGACGCTAGATATGGCGTAGTTATAAGTCACATACCCTATAACTGAGAGCCTTGATAATAGATCAGATATCAAGACTGAGAACAGCAGGCAGGATGCCTGCGTAGCCCAATCGGCACTCGGCTCTGGCATCCATGCTTCGCCCTAACACCTACATCCCTGTAGGTGACGGATGTGCCGTCTGGGCGGTTCGAAGCTTGATGCTGATCTCCCACAACATACCCTTCTGTAGCAACTACATTTTCTCCAGACGAAAAAAAGCCCGAGGCGTGAGCGGATGCCTCGGGCTTCTTTTTATCGCCAGCTAAGATTAGTCAGCTGACAAATGCTTCAACAGGGCATCAACCGTTTGTTTCGCATCGCCGAACAACATACGAGTGTTGTCTTTGAAGAACAGTGGGTTTTCAACGCCTGCGTAACCGCGGCTCATACCACGCTTAAGCACGATAGTATGTTTGCCTTTCCAAGGTTCTAGGACTGGCATGCCCGCGATTGGGCTGTCTTCTACTTCGTTCGCTGCAGGGTTAACGATGTCGTTGGCACCGATAACAACCGATACGTCTACTTTAGGGAAATCTTCGTTGATTTCGTCCATTTCGTATACGATGTCGTATGGCACTTTCGCTTCTGCTAGCAATACGTTCATGTGACCAGGCATACGACCCGCTACAGGGTGAATACCGAAGCGCACGTTCACGCCTTTTTCACGAAGTTTCTTAGTGATCTCAAATACAGTGTGCTGTGCTTGCGCTACCGCCATACCGTAACCTGGGATGATCATCACTTCTTTCGCAGACTCAAGCATGTGAGCAGCTTCTTCAGATTGAATTTCAACAATCTCGCCTTGCTCTTCTACCGCAGCGCCCGCTGCAGGAGATGCTTTTTTCTTCTTAGAACCGATACCACCAAGGATAACGTTCAAGAACTTACGGTTCATCGCACGACACATGATGTACGACAGGATCGCACCTGAACTACCTACTAGAGCACCCACTACGATTAGTAGATCGTTGCCTAGCATGAAGCCCATTGCCGCTGCTGCCCAACCAGAGTAAGAGTTCAACATTGACACTACTACTGGCATGTCTGCACCACCGATCGCTACCACTAGGTGAGCACCGAATACCAACGCTAGCAGTGTGATGATGTATAGGTAGATCATACCGTCAGTCGCGCCAACCGCTGCGAATTCAACGATTAGGTACAAAGACACTAATACGATCGCAAGGTTGATCATGTGACGACCAGGTAGCTGCAGTGGGTTACCCGATACTTTGCCGCTTAGTTTCAAGTAAGCAACCAAAGAACCAGTGAAAGTTACCGCACCGATAAAGATACCTAGTGACGTTTCCACGTCATGGATACGCTGCGCTACAACAGAAGCGGATTCACCGTGACCTAAAGCGTTGGCGAAGCCTACGAATACCGCAGCCAAACCGACCAAGCTGTGTAGGATCGCTACCAATTCTGGCATCGATGTCATTTCCACACGTTTTGCTAGGATGTAACCGATGATACCGCCAGGTACTAGACCTGCTAGTAGTAGGCCGTAGTTATCAGTTACCGCGCCAGCGATGGTAACACCCATCGCTAGAGCCATACCTAGAATGCCGTAGATGTTACCGCGGCGCGCGCTTTCTTGGTGGCTCAAGCCACCCAGTGCCATGATGAATAAGGCGCTGGCTCCGATGTAGGCAGCCGTCATTACTCCAAAGTTCATTGTCGTCTCCTACTTACGGAACATTTTCAGCATACGATGCGTCACGGCAAAGCCGCCGACGATGTTAATGCTGGTAATAAAGATTGCCAGAGCAGCCAGTATCGCAACGATCGGACTATCGTTCGAGATCTGTGTCAAAGCACCGACCACGATGATACTACTGATGGCATTGGTAACACTCATTAGTGGCGTATGCAGAGAGTGGCTAACTCCCCAGACCACCATATAACCGACAAAGCACGACAATACAAAGACGGTCAAGTGTCCCATAAACTCGGCAGGCGCTACGCTACCTACACCCATTAGTAATGCACCAACAATGAAGACTGGGATTAGGAAACCAAAGGCACTTGGCTTCTTCTCTTCTTTCTTGGCTTCTTTTGCCTCCGGCAAAGGCTCGCTTACATCACTCTTAGGCGCAGCAGACAGACGTGGTGCTGGTGGTGGCCAAGTGATGTTGCCTTGTTTCACAACAGTTGCGCCACGAATCACTTCGTCTTCCATGTTCAGATCGATCTGACCATCTTTGTTAGGGCACAATTCTGTTAGAAGGTGGTAAATGTTAGTTGCGAATAGCTGGCTTGATTGCGCCGCCATACGGCTTGGCAGGTTGGTGTAACCAATCAAGGTTACGCCGTGTGCGTGAACTACGTCATTGGCTTTGGTCAGCTTACAGTTACCGCCTGTTTCTGCCGCCAAGTCAACGATCACACTACCTGGTTTCATCGAACGAACCATCTCTTCGGTAATCAACTCTGGAGCTGGTTTACCTGGGATCAGTGCCGTGGTGATGATGATATCAACGTCTTTTGCTTGTTCTGCGAATAGCGCCATTTCTGCCGCGATGAACTCAGGGCTCATCACTTTAGCGTAACCGCCTTCGCCACTGCCGTCTTCTTCCTCGAAATCAAGCTCAAGGAATTCGGCATCCATACTTTCAACTTGTTCTTTTACTTCTGGACGCGTGTCGAACGCACGAACGATCGCACCCATGCTTTTCGCTGCACCGATGGCTGCAAGACCTGCAACACCCGCACCGATTACAAGAACTTTCGCTGGCGGAACTTTACCCGCAGCGGTGATTTGACCAGTGAAGAAGCGACCAAAGTGTTGCGCTGCTTCGACTACCGCACGGTAACCGGCGATGTTGGCCATGGAGCTCAATACGTCCATCTTTTGAGCACGCGAAATACGTGGTACGGCATCTAACGCCACCGCATTCGTGCCTCGTTCAGCTAGCTGGTTAAGCTTGACTGAGTTTTGTGCTGGATAGAGGGTACTAATCAGCGTCTGATCTTTACCTAGTAGCTCAATGCCATAAAAGCCTAGCTCTGGGTGTTCTACCGGTGGACGCACTTTAACCAGGATGTCTGAGTCGTGCCACAGCGACTTGGTATCGCTGGTCACTTCAACGCCTGCTGCAATGTATGCTTCGTCAGAGTAAGACGCCGCTTCACCCGCGCCGCTTTCAATGACTAAGTCGAAGCCTAGCTTCTTGACCCTTTCAGCGACCGCAGGGGTCATGGCCACCCGCAGCTCGCCGTCTTCTATCTCTTTCGGTATTCCAATCTTCATAATAATGATGCCGTACTTATTCTTGTCCGAGTTTTAGCCGTATTTATTTATTCGCCCGACAGCGGTGCCATTCATGGCACTTATGCGGACTATCACCCATAATGGGCGTAAGCAATTAGAAACCAGCTACTCGGTCTAATCTTGCACACAAGCGTCAGCCCCCGTCGCGATAACGACGATTTTTTGTTTTTCCATGACTTTTTCATGTCAGCTATAACTTTTTTTTGATACGAAGTAGTGGACGTGGGGCGTTTTTGAACAAAAAATATGATTCTAAGCATTGCTTTGTATATTTCTTAAACAAATCGTGCGTATTTAATATTTACAAAAGCCGATGCCTTAAAGCACGCAATTAGTGTCGCAATAAGATAAATGACGATAATTAGGCTGTGCTAAGGTGCGCACCAGTTTTAAACTCTTGACAGCGTTAGTGGCAATGGGGTTGTGGATCGCAGGAATCCCATAACTCAACTACACTGCCTTAACGCATATTAACCGCTACAATAATAAGCAACACTTCCGCCAGATTACGAAGTCAACTTTGTAGCTGGGCGACAGGAGGAAATACAATGACTACATTGAAAGCAGTTGCATGGGAGCCAGTGACTGCCCAAGCCATCATCGATGAGCTGAAGTCCAAGCCAGGCGCTCTGCTACCGATTCTGCACGCTATTCAGGATCGCTTTTCATACATCCCTGACGAGGCGGTTTCCCTGATTGCTCAGGCGTTGAAATTGACTCGCGCAGAAGTTCACGGTGTGATCAGCTTCTATCACCACTTCCGTACCCATCAACCAGGTCGTCACGTGGTTGAGGTATGTCGTGCAGAAGCGTGTCAGGCACTAGGTGCCCGTGCCCTTGAAGCACATGCGAAAGCTTCTCTAGGCGTGGATTACCATCAAACAACACCAGACCGTAACATTACCCTTGAGCCAGTCTACTGCTTGGGTAACTGTTCTTGTGGTCCATCTATTCGTGTTGGTGACGACATTCACGCAGACGTTGATGCGGCACGCTTCGACGAGCTAGTGGAAAGCCTACAAACCGATCGAGTGGAGATTCTGTAATGACGTTTCGCATTCACGTTCCTTCTGATACAACCGCTAAAGCGCGTGGTGCGGATCGCATCGCTCGCTTGATTGAAATCGTAGCGGAAGAGCACAAAGTTGACGTTGAAGTACGTCGTAACGGTACTCGTGGCCTTTACTGGTTAGAAACACTAGTGGAAGTGGACACAGACGCCGGTCGCTACGGCTTCGGCCCAGTGAAAGAAGGCGACATTGAGTCGTTGTTCGCCGCTGAGTTCTACAAAGGCAACGTTGATCACCCACTAGCGGTCGGTCTGGTTGAAGAAATCCCTTACCTTAAGCGTCAAGAGCGTTTCACGTTCTCACGTTTAGGTATCACTGATCCGCTATCTCTAGAAGACTACCAAGCCAAAGATGGCTTCAAAGGTCTGGAAAACGCGATCAAACTGTCATCACAAGAAATCGTTGATGCAGTGAAAGAATCTGGTCTACGTGGTCGTGGCGGTGCAGCCTTCCCAACGGGTATTAAATGGCAAACCGTACTAGACGTGGAATCACCAAAGAACCAGAAGTACATCGTCTGTAACGCCGACGAAGGTGACTCTGGCACTTTCGCTGACCGTTTGGTGATGGAATGTGACCCATTCATGTTGATCGAAGGTATGACTATCGCAGGTCTAGCTGTCGGTGCAACTCAAGGTTACATCTACTGCCGTTCTGAGTACCCTCTTTCAATTGAGAACTTGAACAGTGCGATCCAAACTGCGTACGACAACAATCTATTAGGTGCGGACATCCTAGGCAGCGGCAAACACTTCGATCTAGAAGTTCGCATGGGTGCCGGTGCTTACATCTGTGGTGAAGAAACCTCTCTACTAGAAAGTTTAGAAGGCAAGCGCGGTCTAGTTCGTGCTAAGCCACCACTACCAGCGATTGTGGGCTTGTTTGGCCAACCAACCGTTGTCAACAACGTGCTATCTCTAGCAGCGGTACCATTCATCCTTGATAAGGGTGCTAAAGCGTACGCTGACGTAGGTATTGGCCGTTCACGCGGTACTCTGCCTTTCCAAGTGGCCGGTAACGTAAAATTCGGTGGTTTGGTGGAACTCGCGTTCGGTCCAACACTCAAAGAATTGATGTTCGAATTCGGTGGCGGTACACGCAGCGGTCGTCCACTACGTGCCGTACAGGTCGGTGGTCCGCTAGGCGCGTACCTACACGAGAGCCAGTGGGACACACCACTAGGTTACGAAGAATTTAGCCAAAAAGAAGCCGTGCTTGGTCATGGTGGTGTGGTGATGTTCGACGACACAGTAGACATGAGTGAGCAAGCACGTTTCTCTATGGAATTCTGTGTGGCTGAGTCTTGTGGTAAGTGTACACCTTGCCGTATCGGCTCAACTCGCGGTGTCGAAGTGATCGACCGTATTCGCGCAGGCCAAAACGTCGATGCCAATTTGGAGCTGTTGTCTGATCTATGTGAAACCATGTTAGACGGTTCCCTTTGTGCCATGGGCGGTATGACGCCATTCCCAGTCCAAAGTGCGGTGAAACACTTCCCTGAGGACTTCGTTAAGAATGCAGCTTCAGCGACCCAAGCGAAGGAGGTCTGATCATGTTGCAACATTTTGACCCTAACAAAGATTACGGTACACCTGCTTCTCTGAGTGAGAAGATGGTGACACTGGAAATCGACGGTGTTGAAGTGACGGTACCAGAAGGTACGTCGGTTATGCGCGCTGCGGCGATGTATGACATTAACATCCCTAAACTATGTGCTAGCGACAACCTAGAAGCCTACGGTTCTTGCCGTATCTGTGCGGTACAAATCGAAGGTCGTCGTGGCACCCCAGCGTCTTGTACAACACCTGTTGATGCGGGCATGAAAGTGTCTACGCAAAACGACAAGCTGGCTAAGCTACGTCGTAACATCATGGAGCTGTACATCTCTGATCACCCGCTAGACTGTCTAACGTGTCCAGCAAACGGTGACTGTGAGCTACAAGACACAGCAGGTGAAGTGGGCCTACGTGAAGTGCGTTACGGCTTCGAAGGCAACAACCACCTAGACGCTGAAAAAGACCAATCTAACCCGTACTTCACCTTCGATGCGAGCAAATGTATCGTGTGTTCACGCTGTGTGCGTGCTTGTTCTGAAGTACAAGGTACCTTTGCATTGACCATTGATGGTCGTGGTTTTGACTCGAAAGTGGCCGCAGGCCAAGACGAGCAATTCCTTGACTCTGAATGTGTCTCTTGTGGTGCGTGTGTGCAAGCATGTCCAACCGCAACACTGATGGAAAACTCTGTCATCGACATGGGTACTCCAGAGCACAGCATCACAACGACATGTGCCTACTGTGGTGTCGGCTGTTCTTTCAACGCTGAAATGAAAGGCGACCAGCTAGTACGCATGGTGCCGGCGAAAGACGGTGATGCAAACCACGGTCACTCTTGTGTCAAAGGTCGTTTTGCATTCGGTTACGCAACCCACAAAGACCGTATCAAAGCACCAATGATCCGTGATTCGATCGACCAGCCTTGGAAAGAAGTGAGCTGGGAAGAAGCGATTGGTTTCGCGGCAAAACGCCTAAAAGACATCCAAGCGCAATACGGCCGTGAAAGCATCGGTGGTATTACGTCTTCTCGTTGTACCAACGAAGAAACTTACTTGGTTCAGAAACTGATCCGTGCGGCATTCGGTAACAACAACACCGATACTTGTGCTCGTGTATGTCACAGCCCAACCGGTTACGGTCTGAAGCAAACGCTAGGTGAATCTGCGGGTACCCAAACATTCGATTCAGTTATGTTCTCTGACTGTATCCTTGTTATCGGTGCTAACCCAACCGACGCTCACCCGGTATTCGGCTCGCTAATGCGTCGTCGTCTACGTGAAGGCGCAAGCTTGATCGTAACGGACCCACGCGAGATCGACCTACTGAACACTCCGCACCTAGGCGACGCAACACACTTGCCACTACGCCCAGGTACCAACGTTGCCATGGTGAACGCCCTAGCACACGTGGTTGTGACAGAAGGTTACGAAGACAAAGAATTCATCGCAGCGCGTTGTGAAGGTGATGCCTACGCGAAATGGCGTGAGTTCATCATCGATGAACGCCATGCACCAGAAAACGTAGAAGCGATCACTGGCGTTAGCGCCGAGAAAGTACGTGAAGCAGCACGTAAATTCGCGACAGCGAAAAACGCATCGATCTACTACGGTCTAGGTGTAACAGAACACAGCCAAGGTTCAACAACCGTAATGGGTATTGCTAACCTTGCACTAGCGACCGGTAACATGGGTCGTGAAGGTGTAGGTGTTAACCCACTACGTGGTCAGAACAACGTACAGGGTTCTTGTGACATGGGTTCTTTCCCACACGAGCTACCAGGTTACCAGCACGTTTCCGATGCCGTTGCTCGTGCACGCTTCGAGAAAGTATGGGGCGTTGAACTGGACGACGAGCCAGGCCTACGTATCCCGAACATGTTCGATGCCGCATTGTCTGGTGAATTCCGTGCTATGTACGTACAAGGTGAAGACATCGCTCAGTCTGACCCGAACACACAGCACGTTGAAGCCGCACTAGCAGCGCTTGATTGCTTGATCGTACAAGATATCTTCTTGAACGAGACGGCGAAATTCGCCCACGTATTGCTACCAGGCTCTACTTTCCTAGAGAAGAACGGTACTTTCACTAACGCGGAACGTCGTATCAACCGCGTACGTAAAGTAATGGCTCCGATCGCAGGCAAAGAAGACTGGGAAGTAACGGTCGATCTTGCCAACGCATTGGGTTACCCAATGAACTACTCTCACCCATCTGAAATCATGGATGAGATCGCGCAATTGACGCCAAGCTTCGCTAACGTAAGCTACGCGAAACTAGACGAGCACGGCAGCTTGCAGTGGCCATGTAACGATGAGTTCCCAATGGGCTCACCGATCATGCACACAGAAAGCTTCCCAATCGGTGACGAAGGTAAAGCACAATTTGCGGTAACAGAATTCGTACCAACAACGGAACGCGCGAACAGCCGCTTCCCACTGTTGCTAACGACTGGCCGTATCTTGAGCCAATACAACGTAGGTGCACAAACACGCCGTACCGAAAACCAAGCTTGGCACGATGAGGACATCCTTGAGTTGCACCCTCACGATGCCGAAGAGCGCGGTATTAAGACAGGCGATTGGTTGGGTATCACCAGCCGTGCAGGTCAAACCGTACTACGTGCGAAAGTCAGCGAACGCATGCAACCTGGCGTGGTTTACACAACGTTCCACCACCCTGGCAGTGGTGCTAACGTAATCACCACCAACAACTCAGACTGGGCAACGAACTGTCCTGAGTACAAGGTGACTGCGGTTCAAGTCGAGAAAGTGTCTCAGCCATCTGAATGGCAGAAGAACTTCCAAGACAACCATGAGCGTCAGAATGAGTTCCTACGTGGCTCAGCGTCTACGCACAGTGCTGTTAAATAAGTAGGTATTGAGAGATAAACTATGTTTCATACTGAAGAAGAAAGCATCGTAACGATGATCAACCAGATCGCGCAAAACAATGTGAGCGCGGGTTCTGAGTCAGAAGTGGCCGATATGGTAGAAAACCACATCGTTAAATTCTGGTCTCGTCGCATGAAGAAGATCCTAGCGGAAC
Organism: Marinomonas aquimarina; assembly: GCF_900089755.1. Classification (GTDB taxonomy): domain Bacteria; phylum Pseudomonadota; class Gammaproteobacteria; order Pseudomonadales; family Marinomonadaceae; genus Marinomonas; species Marinomonas aquimarina. The sequence continues at coordinate 52,714 of NZ_FLOC01000019.1, forward strand.
AACTGGCGTCGGGCACTGCAGAGTTTGAGCCAGCCGCGTTAGTGGTAGCGCAGCGTCTGTCTGCCAAAGCCAGCGCTTAAGCACTGATCATCGCTTAGCCTTTAAAAGCCCCTTCTTAGAAGGGGCTTTTTTATGCCTGTCACTTTTTAAATCGTTAAATCAGCCATTGCTCGGTTTGCTCTATCACCCGATGTAGGCTCTGTTTGACCTCATCGAAGTCCTCCGGCTGACGCTCTGGACGCGACACCAAATAAATCGGATAGTGAAATTCAGGCGAACGCTCAATAATACGCAGCGCCCCCGTTTCAAGATGCGGTTGCACCACACGACTGCGAAAGTAACCATTCCCCCCTTGGCGCAGCATAACATGCAGTGCTAAGGGTCCATGTGAGTAGTACATGGCAGTCTGGCGGCTAAACGGCAAGCAACGGTCAAACTGCTGGTCAAATTCCTCCCCCCAATCGATGTATAAATCCGGCGTAGCTTGTTGCGTCGAGGCCACATGAATCAGCTTCTCTTCTGCCACCTGCTCAATCTGCAAATCAGGGTAATAACGCGCACTGTGCACTAAGGCCGCATTTAAGCGCTGCTGACGAATATCCTCATATAGCACATCCGTGGTCGCCACATGACTGCTCAACTGGAAACGCTCCGCAGCCTGCAATGCCGCCAGCCACTCAACCATCACCGGGTTCCAAAGGCTGTGCTCGGCGCCAAGCGCTAACGGCGTTAACAGGGATTCATCCGGATGCTGGCAGGCATGCTGCGCCGCTTGCCAGACACTGATCAACTCGCGCGCATAACGGGCAAAACGCTCCCCTTCTGGGGTCAATCGAGCCCCGAGACGATTGCGGATAAACAAGGTGCAGTTGAGCTGCTGCTCGAGCGTTTGTACTCGTGCGGTCACCGTTGTTTGTGTCACATGCAAGCGCTCCGCCGCCTTGGCAAAAGTACCGGACTGCATGATTTCGAGAAAGGTTTTGGCGAGTTCAACGTCCATGAGCCGCTCCATGATGCAATTTTATTGAATTATATATCAGTTAATATTCATTATATCTATTCGTTAACAGCCGCTACTATGCCCACTGTCTCAAATACGGGCGGAATCAGCCAGGAGGTAGGACGACGATGTGGTCAGCGATAGCACGCGCAATTGGCATAGAGCGCAACCAAACCAGCCACTGGGAGCGCTTTATTGCTGGCGGCTCTACTTGCTTGGCAATCGCCATTGTGGCGCTATTGACCCAGTGGAGTCTCTCAGACGAAACCCATTTACTGTTTTTCGCCTCCTCTGCCGCGAGCGCCTTTCTGGTGTTTGCGCTCCCCCACGGCGCACTGTCTCAGCCTTGGCCTGTATTGGCGGGACAATCACTCGCCATGGGCATTGGCATTTTGGCTGGCAGCTTGTTCGGTGCAGGCATTCTCGCTGCCGCCTGCGCGGTGGGTGCTACGGTGTTACTGATGCATTACTTACGCTGCTTGCACCCACCCGGTGCCGCCACCGCATTTTTCTTTGTCACAGGCATTGAACGCATCCCTCTGCAAGAAACTGGGTTAGCCTTTTTGCTGAACATCAGTGTGATTGTAGTGCTCGCCATCCTGCTCAATAACGCTTTTCACTGGCGGCGCTATCCACTGTTTTGGTTCAGTCAAACACAGCACAACCCGCCTGCTACAGACAGGGTGGCATTGGCAGACCTACAGCAGGCATTAAGGCAGCACTCTGCTTCCATGGGGATTAGCCTTGACGAGCTAAACACCCTCTATATGGCAGCGCAGCAGCACAATCAGACGTCAGCAAAGCGTCGTGAAACGGCCCGCTAAGTTGCCTATAAGCGCCGCTTAAAAGGCTAATTCGATAAATTATAAAATCCTCAAATACCATAATAACAGACAATGTATTATTGAAATATCGACGTGTAATCTTCTATAAAGCACGTTAATACACTATTCCCAACTCTCTGAATAAGCCAAAAAATATTTATAACCAACTGTTTTTTATATGTAAAAATGTGACTTTGTAAAAACACCTATTCACATCTACTTTATAAGTAGATGCGAGCGCCAGCATCCATAAAATATCTATCAAAAATTAACATTAGCTCCACTTATGCCATATATTAATTTTTAGGGTGTTTACGGGTTCTCTTGGGGCCGCTAACTTGTCATTAACAAGTACTCTAAAAAGGTTTACACAATGGGAACTAAATCAAAGTCGTCCGATACGGACTACGTCATACTCGCCAAAAAAGGCCTGTTTCGGGACTTGAACCCAAACATGGCTTTTTTCTCCAAAGGGCTAATTCTTGCCTTTTTGATTTTCACGCTGATCGATGTTGATAAAGCCGCCAGCATCTTTTCTATGATGCAAAACTGGATTCAGACAAACCTAGATTGGTTCTACGTCTTGTCCATGTGCTTGATCGTCGGTTTCACGTTTTACCTCATGTGCTCTCGATACGGCACCATCCGCTTAGGTAAGGATGATGACCGCCCAGAGTTTAGCTACTTCTCTTGGTTTTCTATGCTGTTTGGGGCAGGAATGGGCATCGGCCTGTTGTTCTGGTCCATCGCAGAACCGGCTTACCATATTCAAAACAATCCTTTCCTTGCACCAGGCGCGGCCAACACTATGGAAGGTGCGGATACCGCCATGCAGGTGACCTTCTTGCACTGGGGGCTTCATGGCTGGGGCGTTTACGTGATCGTTGGCCTAGCATTGGCCTACTTCACCTATCGTCACGATCTACCGCTGACCATTCGCTCGGCACTTTACCCGATTTTTGGCGATAAGATCTTTGGCTGGCGTGGCCACGTTGCCGATTTGCTAGCCGTATTCGGTACCCTGTTCGGCGTAGCAACGACCCTTGGTCTGGGGGCAGGCCAGATAAATGCCGGTCTGAATTATATGTTCGGCATTGAGGTGGGGACCATTCAACAGGTTGTCATTATTGCCGTGGTCACGATCATCGCCACCTTCTCAGCCGTGTCAGGTGTGGGCAAAGGCATCAAGATTCTGTCTGAATTAAATATGTGGCTGTCGATCGTATTGATCTCCATCTTCATTATCGCGGGGCCAACCGTTTTCGTACTGGGCTTCTTTGTCACTAACTTCGGTGATTACCTCATCAACTTTATCCCGATGGGCTTTTGGGTCGACCCTGATCCAGAAGGCCAATGGCAAGGTTGGTGGACGGTATTCTACTGGGGTTGGTGGATCGCTTGGGCACCGTTCGTAGGCATGTTTATCGCGCGTGTTTCAAAAGGTCGTACCATTCGTGAATTCTGTCTAGGGGTACTGATTGTACCGACCGTGATCACCTTTCTTTGGATGTCGGTGTTTGGTGGTACAGGCCTATTTATGGAGCTGTTCGCTGACGGAGGCTTCGGCACGGGTGGCGTCATCGCCGCGGTTAATGAAGATATTTCAAAACCATTGTTTGTGGTCATTGAGCAATTAGATCTTGGCTGGCTTACTCAGATCGTTGCCTTTATCTCTGTCATCCTGATCGTGACTTACTTCGTCACCTCTTCTGACTCTGGCACATTAGTGATCACCACCCTAGTTTCTATGGGTAATCAACACCCACCAACCAGTTACCGCATTTTCTGGGGACTAAGTGAAGGGGCGGTTGCCGCGGTGCTATTGCTTGCAGGTGGTCTAAAAGCGCTACAGACGGCTTCTCTTGCCGCAGGCTTACCGTTTGCCTTTATCATCTTTATGATGATGTTCGCTTTAATCAAATCACTGCGCGCTGATTTTGAAGGGGTGCAGCAGATAAGAGAGATTGCACCAGAAGAGCATACCGGACGAACCGAACACTATATGTCGATTCTGAAGAACCGCTAGACGAATAAGGCGCTCTCTGAGCGCCTTTTTTAATTAAATGTCCATTTAAGTTGACCGTGAACGTCGGAAAGATAGCCAATCTTGCACCCGTGGTACTCAGCAGCAGAGTGTTTATACCATAATGGCGCAACATCGTTAGCATCATTGCACAGGGTGTTTTATTGGTTAGGCTAGGACTGCATAACAACAAAATAAAACAGGCATGAAATGTTGTTTATTTTTCATTTCAAATCAATGGATTATGAATTCTATTACGCGCTTCTTAACACTTAAGTTCCTTCTCCTGACCGCCCTTTTACATAACGAGTACTGGTAACGCCTGCGATATGACAGCTGTTTTATATCGGGCCTGTGCCAGCTGCTCTGCCATTGATCGCTAACGTGTCATTAAGAGAACACTCATAAAGGTTTATCAATGGGAACTAAGTTTAATCAGTCCGAAACGGACTATGTCATCCTCGCCGACAAAGGCATGTTTCGGGACCTCAATCCAAGCATGGCCTTTTTCTCTAAAGGCCTAATCCTGGCTTTTCTGCTGTTTACTATGTTTGACGTGGACTATGCCGCCAGCACGTTTACCGGTATGCAGGATTGGATTCAAACCAATCTGGATTGGTTCTATGTCCTGTCCATGTGTATTTTTCTAGGCTTCACCTTTTATCTGATGTGCTCTCGATACGGTTCCATCCGGTTGGGAAAAGACGCTGAGCGCCCTGAATTCAGTTACTTTACGTGGTTTTCCATGCTGTTTGGCGCTGGTATGGGCGTGGGCCTATTGTTTTGGTCCATCGCCGAACCGGCCTATCATATTCAAAGCAATCCGTTCCTAGCCCCCGGCACCGCCAACACCATCGAAGCCGCCAATACCGCCATGCAGATCACCTTTTTGCATTGGGGGCTACACGGCTGGGCCGTGTATGTGATCGTGGGCTTAGCCTTGGCGTACTTTTCCTACCGCCACGATCTGCCGCTGACGATTCGCTCGGCGTTGTACCCGATCTTTGGCGATAAGATTTTTGGCTGGCGTGGTCACGTAGCGGACCTGCTAGCGGTGTTCGGTACCCTATTCGGGGTGGCAACGACCCTTGGCTTTGGCTCAGGCCAGATTAACGCGGGCTTTAGCTATCTGTTTGGTATTGAAGTCGACACCACTTCACAGGTCATCATCATTGCGGTGGTATCCATCCTAGCCACGATTTCCGCCGTCTCTGGGGTCGGAAAAGGTATTAAGATCTTGTCTGAAGCCAATATGTGGATGTCGATCATCCTGCTGGTGGTGTTTATTCTAGCGGGGCCAACCGTGTTCGTACTGGGCTTTTTTGTCACCAATATGGGTGACTACATTATGAACTTTATTCCGATGGGATTTTGGGTCGACCCTGATCCTAAGGGCGAATGGCAAGGCTGGTGGACCGTGTTTTACTGGGGCTGGTGGATCGCTTGGGCACCGTTCGTCGGCATGTTTATCGCCCGCGTCTCTAAAGGCCGTACCATTCGTGAGTTTTGTTTGGGCGTCTTGCTGGTGCCGACCTTGGTGACTTTCCTATGGATGTCGATCTTTGGCTCCACAGGTATGTACTATGAACTGTTTACCGAGGGCGGCTTTGGCACCGGCGGCATCATCGCTGCGGTAAACGAAGACATCTCTAAACCCCTGTTCGTCGTGATTGAGCACCTTCAGCTTGGTTGGTTAACACAAGTCGTCACCTTGATTGCCATTACTCTGATCGTGACCTACTTTATCACCTCATCAGATTCCGGCACGCTGGTCATCACGACGCTTGTCTCTATGGGCAATGAAAACCCACCATCGAGCTACCGTATTTTCTGGGGCTTAGGCCAAGGCGCCATTGCTTCTGTGCTACTGCTCGCGGGAGGCTTAAAGGCATTGCAAACCGCCTCGTTGGCCGCAGGACTGCCGTTTGCCTTTATCATGTTCATGATGATGTACGCACTGATGAAATCCCTGCGCGCGGACTTTGAGGGGGTTCAGCAAATTCGCGAAATCGCTCCTGATAATCAGACCGATCGCACCGATCACTATATTGCGATTCTAAACAATCGTTAGCCGATCGCATCACCACAGGCTATCTGGTCTGTGGTGATGTTATAAATCCCGCCGCAAATCTTGATAATTAAGAGCAAGAACGCCGTTATACGGCAATCTCCCTTTCTTACAAGGCCAATCTGTTTTAGTATTTTGAGATTAAGTCTTGGACATCCAATCTCATCGCCTGCCCAAACTTAATGGCACATATCCTTTTCGTAATTTCATTCAGTAGGAACTCATAATGGCGGCTTTTGGTAGCGTGTTTATGCCGAAAATGGCATTAGCAACATTCGAAAACAATCAATGGTCTGAGTCTCAGATCGTTGCCTCAGACAGCATCTCTTTACACCCAGGTGCGCACGTCTTGCATTACTCAAGCACTTGTTTTGAAGGCTTGAAAGCATTCCGTCACGAAGACGGCAGCGTGCACGTCTTTCGAATGGACCAAAACGTCGAGCGTTTCGCACAGAGCAGCAAGTTGCTATCACTTCCAGAAGTGAACAAAGAGCAGCTGACTCAGATGATTTCTGACATCGTTGCTGAGTACGCAGCGGACGTACCAACGCCTCCAGGCTCTATGTACATCCGTCCAACGCACATCGGTACCGAAGCAGCGGTAGGTAAAGCCGCAGCGCCTTCTGACTCGTCTCTGATGTACGTACTACTGTCTCCAGTAGGTGACTACTTCGCTGGTGGTGCTCGAGCACTGCGTCTATTGCTAGACGAAACAGGTCAACGTTGTGCGCCACACATGGGCATGATCAAGAGTGGTGGTAACTACGCCAGTGCCCTAGCGCCAACGCTTGAAGCCAAAGCACAATACCAAGCAGACCAAGTATTGTTCTGCCCGAACGGCTACATCACTGAAACCGGTGCGGCGAACTTCCTATTGGTGGATGGCAACGAGATCATCACTAAAGCCTTGGATTCAAGCTTCCTACACGGCGTGACTCGTTCTAGCATCCTACAAATCGCCAAAGACCTAGGCATGACCGTTTCTGAGCGTGAAGTGTCTGTAGAAGAGCTACTAGAGCGTGCTAAGAAGCCAGGTGTTGAAGCCATGTTGTCTGGTACGGCCGCTGTACTGACTTCTGTGGGTACCTTTATCCACAACGGCGAAGACATCAAGGTAGGCGACGGTGAAATCGGCCCAATGGCACAAAAACTGCGCCAAGCACTGAATGACATTCAGTGGGGCAAAGCACCTGATACACATGGTTGGCTAACGAAGATCGCCTAATCTCGATCTAACCAGTCTCCTAAAAGCCAGCACCTCCCTGTGAGTTGCTGGCTTTTTTGTTTGCACACAGTCTCCTTTTTACGCCCTTGAGGTTATGGCCTGATCGCCATATAACCTTAAGTAAGCCAATCTGATAAGGAGGACATGATGAGTTCGCAGAACGAATATACCCCACCAAAAGTCTGGAAGTTCAATGAAAATGAGGCAGGAAAATGGTCCAAGATCAATCGCCCGTACTCAGGGCCTACCCATGACAAAAAGCTTCCTAAGGGCCATCACCCTCTGCAACTTCATTCATTAGCGACCCCCAATGGTCAGAAGGTCACGATTCTACTAGAGGAGTTGCTGGCGCTTGGTATCACAGACGCTGAGTACGATGCCTTTCCAGTGGATATTGGTGCGGGGCAACAGTTTGCATCCGGCTTTGTGGAGATTAACCCAAACTCAAAAATTCCGGCGATGGTCGACACCAGCACAGAACCTCCAGTGCGCGTGTTTGAGTCAGGCTCAATTTTACAATACTTGGCCGAGAAGCATGATGCCTTTATCCCCAAGGACCTCAAAGGGAAAACCGAGTGTCGTAACTGGTTGATGTGGCAAATGGGCGCGGCACCGTTTCTTGGCGGTGGCTTTGGTCACTTCTATGCTTACGCCCCGTTCAAACAAGAATATCCGATTGACCGCTACACCATGGAAGTGAAACGCCAGTTAGACTTATTAAACAAACACTTGGTGGAGAATAAGTACATCGCTGGTGATGAGTACTCGATTGCCGACATTGCCATTTGGCCTTGGTATGGCAACTTAGTACTGGGGAATTTATACGATGCGGCAGAGTTCTTGAATGTACAGGAATACCCCTATGTTCGACGCTGGGCCGAGTTGGTTGCCGAGCGTCCAGCAGTGCAGCGAGGAATCCGTGTGAATCGCTTACAAGGCGAAGACGGTCTGGCGGAGCGCCATAGCTCATCTGATTTCGACTAATCGTCAGCGCAGCAGTCATGGTCAATGACTGCTGCAGCGCTTACGTCCACAACTCGCCAAAGCGATCCTTATGGCATAGGTAGATACGCAGCTCAAACTCGAGCTGATGATAATCCGGCTCCATATGCTGGCACAGCTTATAGAAGGCTTTGTTGTGCTCTTTCTCTTTCAAGTGCGCCAGCTCATGCACCAAGATCATACGTAGCATGGGTTCTGGTACGCGGCGGAACATGGAAGCGACGCGAATCTCGTTCTTGGCTTTGAGCTTACTTCCCTGTACTCGGGAAACAAACGTGTGCAGCCCTAAGGCATTATTGATGACATGGATTTTGTCATCGTAGATGACCTTACTAATCGGCGCGGAGCTGCGCATATATTGCTGCTTAATTTCCTGCGCGTATTGATACAGCTGTTTCTCGCCCGCCAAATCATGGGCGGTCGGATACTTTTTCAGCAACCAAGCAGCGCTTTTCTCAGCATCTAACAGGCCTTGCACCTGTGCCTGTAAATCGGCACTGTAGGCATTTAAATAGCGTTTAACTTCTGACACTCTAGACTCTCTAACAGGAGCTATTTTAATAGCCCAACTTACTGATAATTCAAGGAATAGTAGCCATCGTTTGCAAGCTTAACTTAAGCATTTTTCAAACATTCAGGGGAAATATGGTCAAACCATGTAACCTCTCCCTACAGGCTCCGGTCCCCTTACTAGGCTGTGATAACTTGTCTTTATTATCCCTATTAGCCTATGAGGACGCCCATGAAAAAAGCTCTACTTACCCCACTTGTGGCGGTTTGCTGTGCCGCACCGCTGAGCCACGCCGCCGATACCGACCTTGATAGCAACGCCGACCATTGGTCCGGCTCTGCAGAGTTGGGGGTGGTCGCCACTTCCGGTAATACCGAAACCAACAACTTGAACGGCGCCATCAACTTAACCCAAGAATCCGTACAATGGCGAACGGATTATAGCTTAAGTTCACTCTACAGCAGCTCCGAAAGTGAAACCACCGCCGAGCGCTACTCAGGTTTTGTACAAGCTAACTACAAGTTCGACACCGAGCAATTTTGGTATGTCCGTGGCGCCTATGAAAAAGACCGTTTTTCGGGCTATCGCAGTAAGGGCTCCACTTCTACCGGTTACGGTAATCGCTTTTGGCAACAGGCAGATGACTCCTACCTCGAAGCCTCGTTTGGAGTAGGTTATCGCGACTTTGCGATTGATGAAGACAGCGTCGACGGCGAATCAGACCGCGGCAGTTTTGTGCGCCTTGCCGGCACCTTTGAAAAACACTTCACGCCGACGTCTCTGTTCCGCCAAGAACTCAACAGCGAAATCAGTACCAGTGGTGGCAACACGGTCAATGAGTCGATCTCATCGATTCAGGCTAGCATCGTCGACAACCTAGCGATGAAACTTGCGTATAAGGTGAAATACACCTCGGATGTGCCATCGGATACGGACACGACGGATACCGAAACCACCGCCTCGGTGTTGTACTCGTTCTAATAAAAAAGCCCACTTCGGTGGGCTTTTTTATGTCCGCGCTGAAGCAAGCTATTTATTGTATAGCGCTTTAATCAACACCGAGGTATCGCAGCGACCATAGCCCTGCTTGACCAACTCATGATAATCCGCGTTGATCACTTCGGTGTAAGGCAGCTTTAGCCCCATCTGCTCGGCTTGCGCTATGGCCATGCCAAGGTCTTTGCACATCCACTCAATGGCAAAGCCATAATCGAACTTGTCCTGCGCCATGTTCTCACCACGGTTCTCTAACTGCCATGATCCGGCGGCACCGTATTTCAGTGTTTCGACCAAGGTGGGAATATCCAAGCCGGCTTTTTCGGCGAAACGAATGCCTTCCGATAAGCCCGTTAAAATACCGCCGACAAGGACTTGGTTGACCATTTTGCTCAATTGTCCTGCCCCCACCTCTCCCATACGAGTACAGGCTTTTGCAAAGCACTCCAACACGGGTAAGGCTCGATCAATGGCCGTTTGTGAGCCACCAATCATGACCGTGAGTACGCCGTTGACCGCCCCTGCTTCGCCGCCGGATACAGGTGCATCAATAAACTCACAGCCTTTGGCCTGAGCGGCTTGCGCCAGTTCACGGGCCACCTCTGCTGAGGCCGTAGTGTGATCAACAAACAAGGTGCCCGCGCGCGCGCCGCTTAAGACGCCTTGCTCACCTAAATACAGCTGGCGCAAATCGTCGTCATTGCCGACACAGGTCAGTACGAGATCCGCACTCTGTGCCGCAGCCATGGGCGTCAACGCTTGGCTGCCTTGATATGCCTCCAGCCATGCCTGCGCCTTACTTTGCGTACGGTTATACACCACCACCTCATGTCCAGCTCGACTGACATGGCCTGCCATGGGAAATCCCATGGTGCCGAGCCCTAAAAAACTGACTTTCATTATCATGTCCTCTGTCCTAGTGTTAGGCCACTAGCTTACGCCAATCATTCACCAGAGATAAAAAGTTTCGTTGGTTTGTGACGATAACAGGTTGCAAAAAATAACAATTCAGACACAGGCAGTGTGCACAAAGAAGGTAAGATGCGTGTGACGAGCGCAAAGCACTCGCCACACGCGGCTACGCAGCATAGCCTTATGTTACCTAAGACTGCGCTGTGTAAGGGTCAATAATCAACCATCTCAAAGTGTAGACCAGTGTCAATGGCAACGCTTTTTATAATCCGACCAGTCTTTTACAGCTCGGCCACGACTCGTTATAGTTGACCGGTTAAATTAATAGGAAGTCCTTATGTCCACCACACCAGAGTTTCGTTTCACCTTCACGAGCCACGCCCAGCATACCGATCTGAGCTCCGCTCACCTGACCGCTGAAGACATGGGACTTCCTGCAGACATCGCCATTGAGTGTAAATTACAAACTCTACGCGGCGGCAAACAGCAAGGTTCCAAGGTCATCACCCTGACCGTTGGCGATAAGGTGTTAAGGGTCGTTCCCACCCGCGCCATGGCCATTCTTGACGTCACTCGCGATGCGTTACGCTACGGTTGGGATTCGCCCATTACCGAAGTGGTGCACCCGAGTTTTATCAACCAAGAGGCCTCTGGTGGCTTGGGCTGGCTGGATGGCTTTAATGAAATGCTGGCCCGTTGTGGCTATCAATGGGCAGGCCACCCAGGGGAAGACCGTGAGCAAATGCTAACCTTGCACGGCCGCATTCAAAACACTCCTGCTGACGATGTGGTGCTGATTGTTGAACAAGAGCCGCCTTACCGTGTCACTCTTAAAGGCCGAGTGGATGAAAAACGTTTTAAATCCACCAACTTCGAACTAGAGACCGAGCTATCGCTGACCCCTGACGAGCCCTACGTGCATATCAAGGACACGCTCAACAACCTATCGAGCTATGACAATACCTTCCAAGCGATCTACCATAACAACTTTGGTACGCCGATTTTGGAGCAAGGTGCCACCCTGCATGTCGCCGGTACCCAAGTCTCCCCTTTCAATGACTATGCAACCCAAGGTCTACACGAATGGAATCAAATGCCCGCGCCCACGGAAGACTTTGACGAAATGGTGTTTAACGTGTTGCCGCTAGCGGATGAAGATGGCATGAGCCACGCACTGTTAAAAAACGCCGCGGGAGACGCGGGCATTGAAGTGAGTTGGGCCAGCAATACCCTGCCTGTACTCACCATTTGGAAAAACACCGATACCCTCGAACAAGGCTATGTGGTCGGCATCGAACCTGGCACTTCGTTTGCCTACAACCGCAAGCACCAGCGCCACCTAGGTTTGGTCCCCACTATTCGAGGCAAGTCGAGCAAAACTTTCCAAGTGCGTTTTGGTCTGTTTAACGAGCGTGCAGATGTAGACGCCAGCCAAGCAAAAATTGATGCTCTACAGTTAACGCCAATGCTGCTCAGTAATAATCCATTGGTGCAGCTTTAAACCCAGATAACGGGGCAGCGATCAGCCTGCCCCGCGGCTTTTATGGTGAGTTTGGTCGACTTTGTGCCGAGAAACAGTCAAATTGGGTCAATTTGAGAAAGTCTGCTGCGATATACTGAAGTGATGAGGAGCTAAATTGTCAGGTATCGACACCGTTTTTTTTTGATGAAGCCGCACGTACTCCATGACAGACCATCTCTTTTTTACCCCCTCATCTCCCCTAGAGAACAGTATTGACGACCTCAAGACCAACATCCGGCAAGAGCAATCGGTCTGGCACTTCCTATTTGAAAACTCCCCTGAGGCCATTGTTCTGATTGACCGTTATGGCAGTGTGGTGGACGCTAACCAAGCCTTTAGCGATATGCTGGGCTATACCCGCACAGAGACCCACCAACTACACCTCTGGGATTGGGATGATAATCTTGAGAAGAATGTTGCCCTCGAATTACTAAACAACCCTAGTGGCAAAGGAGTCACCTTCGAAACCTTCCATCGCTGCAAAGACCAAAGTATTAAGAGTGTTGAAATTTCCAGTAGCAGCACCTCCTTGGATGGTCAGCCTTTGGTCATTTGCTTTTGCCGCGATACCACCGAAAAGAAACAGCGGGATCAACGCATCCAAGAACTGATTTTGCGCGATCCATTAACCAACCTATTAAACCGCCGAGCTTTCAATTACCGCACCAAACGCGCGCTCCAACACGCGCAAGAATATCAGCAAGAGTTTTCCATGCTGCTGGTCGACATTGATCACTTTAAAATGATCAATGATGAACATGGGCACAGCACAGGAGACCAAGTCCTAGCCGAAGTGGCCACCATGATGGCCTCTCAAGTACGCGACAAAGACAGCATTGCTCGCTGGGGTGGTGAAGAGTTTGCGCTCATATTACCTGGTACTGACCAGCAAAGTGCGGCTGACATTGGCGAACGCCTGCGACAATCTTTTGCTAACTTACAAGTGGGCAATATTGCCCTAATCAGCGCCAGCATAGGCGTCACCAGCTATCAGGCCGGAGACACCCTAGATAGCCTATTCAAACGGGTGGATGACGCCATGTACCGCGCTAAACAGTGTGGTCGCAACTGCGTTATGGTCAGCCCATAGCATCAATCTACACCACCAAATCCACGTGCTGAAGGGTGTCGACACTGTTATCGTCGCGTACATACAGTCCGGTTTCACGGATGATGCCGGTTTGCTCGCCGTTATTGTTAAATAAACTAAACGGCGAGCGGGTACGCTCTAGTACAAAGGCACTAATGCCCACCTCTTTGAGTGACAAGATGCTTTCATTACCAGACTCATCCCGTTGTACGAGCAGCAACTTCTGCCAAATATCATCTAGACTGTCGATCAGACCATCTTGGTTATCATCGTAGTTGGCAAGGTCCGCAAAGCCACTGCCTGATTTTGGGCCAAACAGTTCATTGCCATCATCGATGGATCCATTGTCATTTTTATCCAGCGCTAGGAACGCCGAATCACCGGTGGCAAACGCTACTTGATCCTCTTCGCCATCCGCATCGATATCAAACGCCATGCGTTGGTTGGTAAGCTGTGCAGCATTGCCATTCAGATTGACGACCAAAGGGTCAACGGTGCGCGCAGAGAGCGTCATTTGCCCCCAATATTCTTCTTTACGTGTACGCGACATGTCTAGGTTGAGCTGGACATCCAGCTGTCGACCATCGTTCAGCGCGAGCTTGCCGGCGATCGCCACCGAACTGGATTCCGTTTCTGTCACCACTCGGTATTCTTGAATGGCTTCAATCACTTGGCGACGGCCTCTCGGGCTCTCTTGTGGGGCAGCGGCTGGTGTCGCTTGCGAGTGTAGTTGCGGCGCTTCGGCAGCGTCGGCAGCATCTAATTCACTGGCATCAAAGACATCGATCTTGATGCCAAACATACGCTCCAACAGGGTGAGCATACTGGAAAAGCGCATTTCTGTGGCCGACACCGCCGCGTCACTCTCCTCTGTCGCGGGGCTTTGTGTTTGCGCTTGAAAACTGACCTCTTGCTGCGCACTGATGCGCTCAAAGAATTGTGCCTGCGCCATGAGCCGCGGCGTCAGCTCTGTGCGACTTCCCTGCTCTTCGGACTCCAGTCGCGTACGTTTCTGCCCAACAAAAGTGCTGCTTTGCATCGCGTAACGGGATTGAAAAGATAATTGGCTTTCTGCCATGGGGCGACCTCCCTATGTCATTAAGCTCAGTATATCGGCCGCCCAGGCTGTTTATTTAATAACCAATTATTCTAAGCAGGCTGCTAAGTGCCATCATTTATCATCGTTCCCCGCCGCATCGCGCGGCACACAGCGCAGAAAAAGCCCCAATGCCAGCAATAGCAGGGCCGCACTGATGACGATGGCCACGGGGTAGTAGAGGTTACCCGCCATATCGGCTTGGCTGTATTTGATCACCATAATCAGACCTTCCAGCGCTAACGCCACGCAGACAGTACTGATAAATCGCGGTAAGGTACGGCGCAACATAACGATCACATCATGCTCATTTTTATTGCCATACTCTTTATTGATCACCATCGCCAATTCAAACACGGCAATGGCAATGATATTGGCGTTGATCACCTGAATCAGTGTTTGTGTCAGTGCTTGCCCCTCCCCAAATTGGGTTACGGCGGTGACGAGGCTACTGCCACAGACCATAGCGGCCAAGACGAAAAACAACAGCGCCAGCGCTTTGGCAAACAGCTTTTGAATGGTTGCACTCATAGTAATAGCTTCCTTGATGACTGTGCTTTTACCATAGGGAGCAGTGGGCCAAAACTCGAGCCCTGCAGCACGAATACCTCAACCCTTCCTTATAGTCATCAATACGACTGTGTTCTTTACACGCCAGTGACGACTGTGAACGCGACTTGAAAGCAGAGTCTCTATAAGCGTTTCTTGTGCCAGCCCAGCATGATCATCCATTTTTATGATGCGACGCCAACTTCCTTCACATTGTTTCAGAATATGAAACATAGCATTCAAATGCAGCCAATTTATTTACGCATTTAGATCTTCTACAGTAGCCCCTATGACGTTCTGGAGGCTACTATGTCTGACTCGATTGTGATCCAAAAACCTGCTCTCGCTTCACGTTTAGTACTCTTGTACCACGGCGTTGGCGCACGCCCTGAAAGCATGATGACGCTTGGCCGTTGGCTGGCTGACAACCTAGATCGCGCCATGGTAGTGGCCGTTGCCGCCCCTTTTCACTTTGATATGGGCGAAGGCCTACAGTGGTTCTCTATTCACGGCGTGAACGAAAGCAATCGCTTGGAACGTATTAGTGTCGCCATGCCACGCTTTGTCGAAAGTGTTTATGCTTGGCAAAAACAAGCCAACGTTGGTCCAGAAAACACCGCCATCATCGGCTTTTCGCAAGGTGCCATTATGGCGCTATCGTCCACTCAATTGATCAGCGACGCCTTGGCCAAGCAAGTGGTGTCATTGTCAGGTCGCTTTGCCCTAGAGCCACAACATAAGCCAGAAGGCAGCAGCGTACATTTTCTGCATGGCAAAGCCGACCAAGTGATTCCCGTGCGCTTTGCCGAGCAAGGCCACAGCTGGCTTGAGGCGTTAGGTGCCAGTAGCACGCTGGACACCTTTGATGGCCTAGCCCACAGCATTAACCATGAAGAGTCGGTGCGTTTATTGGAGATTTTGCAGGGTTAAACCGGCTCACCCGCTTCGTCTTCTGCAACGATGTCGGTTTCCTTTAGCGCCTCTTCCAACCACGCTTGCATCGCAGGGTGATCCAGCATGGTCTGATGGTATGCCTTCGCTAAACCTGTCATGGCCACGCCGTAGGTCACAAAACGGAACACCACAGGCGCAAAGAAGGCATCCGCCAAGCTGAACTCACCGAATAAGAAATCGCCTTTCGCTTGGCTTTTATGACGCAGTGTTTGCCATAAGGCTAGGATGTTTTTGATGTCCATTTGCGCTTGCGAGCTCGCCTCGATACGGCGGCGGGCACGGCAATTCATCGGCATTTCATTACGCAATGCACTGTAGCCGCTGTGCATTTCCGCTACCACCGAGCGTGCCATGGCGCGATCGGCCGCAGCACTTGGCCAGGCTTTACCGTCTAAAAATGTCTCATTGACGTATTCGGCGATGGCCAACGAATCCCATACCACCACACCATCATTCACCAACACTGGGACTTTTTTTACCGGACTATACAACGATAGCGCCTCGTAGAAGTGTTCGCTAAACAGCGTCAGTTTCACTTCTTCAAAGGGTACATCAAAGGCTTTCAGGGCCAGCCAGCCGCGCAGCGACCATGACGAGTAGTTTTTGTTGGCGATGATGAGTTTCATATGAGCAATTCCTTGGCAACAATCAAACGATGCCTTTTATTGTGCGCCTTGATTGTGTCTTTGACCAAGAAATAGTGCTGATCAGTTCAATGCAAAGGCCTAATCCTCTCCAGAAGGGGACTTCAGTTGGGTTTTAACAAAGTTCCAAAATGCATTGCCTTCATGACTCAGCGCTTGGTTTCTCAAGCGAATCATAAACAGTGGAAACTGGCTGTGAGAGGTGAAGTTTTCCACGTCCATGCGTACCAGTCGGCCCTCCTCTAAGGAGTCTTTTATCATATAGTGAGGCATGCGCGCCCAGCCCATGCCCGCTTGCACTAGGGTCTTTTTGGCTTGGAAGTCATTCACATGCCAGCGCCTGCCCGTGGGCAAGATAAAGCGATGCTCTTGCTCTTCAGCAGAACGGCTGACCAAGATTTGTGGCAACGAATAGAGCGCCTGCTGTTTGACTTTCTGAGCGCCCGCTTGCAACCCCGACAGTAAGTCAGGATGCACCACGCAAGTCATGTCCAGTTTCCCCACTTCGACAAACACATGGCGATCATCCAGACCGTAACTGGGTCCAATGGCAATCTCAGACTGATCTTTGACCAGCTGTTCCTGGACGCCGTTTAAATGATCGGTGGTGAGTTCAATGGCAATCTGCGGGTGCTCTGACTCAAAGGCTTTTAGCAGGCTAACGATCGGCTCGGTCAAACTCATTTGACTGATACATAAGCGCAACGGCTGTTGCTGCGCGCCTTGCGCTAGGTGGTGGCCAAGATGCTCTAGTTGGTTCACCTGCAGCAGCAGCTTCTTGCTCTGTTTAAAAAAGGCTTTGCCTTCGGCAGTCAGCGTCGGGCGGTAGCTCTCACGATCAAGAAGGACGATACCATATTGCGCTTCCAAGGCTTTCACCGCGGCACTGATACTCGGTTGGGTTTTATGAATCGCCTCCGCCGCCGCGCGAAAGCTGCCACTTTCCACCACGGCAATAAAAGCACGCAACTGATCCAGTTTCATGATCACTTTTTCCTTTCGTGATAATCAAAAAATGAAATTATTTTTATTTCATTATTAAGGCTATTCTATAGCCAATCAAGTAACACTCGTTCATAACAAGGGGGACCATTGTGACAACCGCGTTAGTGGTGATGTTTATCGCTGGCTTAATCACCGGCTTTTCCAAATTTTCAATCGGTGGCATGGGGCTGATTGTCTTACCCATTGTAATGATTGCCTTTCCTGGACCCGAATCATTGGGTGTATTACTGCCGCTGTATATTCTGACTGACATTATGGCGGTCTACAGTTACCGTCAGCATATTTCATGGTCCGTCTTAGCGCGTTTTCTGCCCTTGAGTTTCTTAGGCGTCGGCGTGGGTACCTATCTACTAGCGGGCATCAATGCAGAACAATTTGTCACCCTATTAGGTGTGATCATTATCGGCATGATTGCTTTGGGCCTGTATCTGGATATGCGCCCAATGAATGCTTTTATGCGAAAACCTGTTACCGCTTATTCAATGGGGTTTTCGAGCGGTCTCGTCAGCATGGTAGCAAACGCATCAGGCCCTCTTTTTAGCTTGTTCTTGCTCGAACAGAAGCTCACTAAAGACAGCTATGTCAGCACTCGTGCTTGGGGCTTTTTCCTCACTAACTTGGTGAAACTGCCGATGTACTTGAGCCTCGGGCTGCTGACTCAGGAAAGTTTAACCATCAGTGCTTACGCGCTGCCAGGACTGCTGATTGGTTCAGTGATCGGCTATCACTTCTTAAAACGCGTGAAACCTTCTCACTTCAAATGGCTCATTCGCTTAGTGTCGACGGTCGCCGCGATGAAGCTAATGCTATTTTCTTAATAAAGCCGCTGACTTCCCACCTTCAAGGTTTCATCAAGCATTACGGCGAGTAAAGTCGTAATGCTTGCAAAATTGCTAGACTTATCGCTCCGAATTAAAAATAGTTCTCATCACTATTTTAAAGGGCTCCAGGCTATGCTGTCATTTTCAACCAGAACAACTCTACCTTTAAGTTTCCTTTAAAATCATAACCTTAAATACAAAAAAGTCATTACAACCACCTTTACACTCCGCTCTTGCAAAGCGTAAATTTTCTTTAATCGGCTTTTCTGAACCTTCACAACCACCTGACATCTTCTTGGGGACGAATCCCCTATCTTGGATTGCGTGTTAGCGAACAACTTCTCGCCAACACTCTGAAACCAAACTTAGGACGGAGGTCTTCATGAAATCAGATAAGCAATTCTCGAATCAGGGCAATGGTAATGCGCTTGGTCAAGCTCGCTCAGAATCTCAGGAACAGATGAGCACGCCAGACTACCTATTCAACAGCCTAAGCGAACAAAACTTTACTGCTGATTCGGTTGCTCAAATTATGGATAACTTACCTCCTGGCCAGATTGTGCGCTACTTTGCACAGAATGGCTTGGATGCTCTTTTCCCTCAGCCGGACAACGAAACGGAGGACAACTACGGGCAGGATGCAACTTCACTTGAACTAGATACAGCGTTTGATGCAACCATCGATGCTGGAATGGAAAGTGACCTTTACTCCATTGAGCTAGAAGAAGGCGTTAATTATTCTTTCAGTTTGACGAGTGATGAACTTTCTTCACCTTATCTAGTACTTCGCGATAGCAACGGCGAACGCATTGCTAGTGAACTTCAAGAAGGCGATGAAACAAGCGCAACCCTCACCTTTACTGCACCACAATCCGGTGTTTTCTACCTAGACCTGTCAGACACTGAAGATCAAGCTTCTGGCACTTACAGCATTAACGTAACGACAGTAGAAGAGTCTACTGAAGACGGTTCTGATGCAGAAGCTAGCGACGGCTCTGAAACAGAAGACGGCTCTGATGTAGAAGCTGGTGATAGCACAGATCCTGTAGCAGAAGAAGATTCTGAATCTGAAGAAGATGACTCTACAAATCAGCAAGATGGCTCTGATGTAATTGCTGGTGAAGATGCAACTTCTGAAGAAGGCAACACTGAAACAGAAGAAAGCGCTCCTGTAACAGAGGAAGATGCTGAGCCGGTAGAAGATGACTCAACTAACCAACAGGATGGTTCTGATGTGATCTCTGGTGAAGATTCAACTTCTGAAGAAGATGCTGCCACAGAAGACGATACGGATGTTGCCGTAGATGAAGAAGCTGTGGACAGCTCTGAATCTGAAGAAGAGCCTGCAACGGACACTGAAGACGATTCAACTAACCAACAAGACGGTTCTGATGTAGTTGCTGAGGAAGGTTCTGAGGTATCTGAGGATGAGGCCGTAGCTGAAGAGGAAACAACGAACCAAGATGGTTCTGATGCTTTAACTGGTGAAGAAACGGCACCTGAAGACACAACTGAAGCGGAAGAAGGCACAGTTGCAGAAGAAAGTTCTGAAGACGACACTAGCAACCAAGACGGTTCCGACGTAGTTGCCGAGGAAGATTCTGAAGCATCTGAGGATGACGCGGCTGCAGAAGGCAGCTCTGATGCAGTTACTGAGGAAGAGACGGTCGTGGATGACTACGCGGCGGATACCACTACAGCGGGGGCCATCGCTGCAAATTCTGAAGTTGAAGGTAGCTTTGAGCAGGCCAACGACTCTGATTGGTTTGCAGTGGACTTCGAAGCGGGCACGGAATACACCATGACGCTATCTTCTGACAATGCACAAACGCCAGCAATGGTATTGCGTGATGCAGAAGGTCAAACGGTTGAAAATAACTTCAACATCACAGGTGACGACCTAACTCTTAGCTTTACCGCTGAGGAAGCAGGCTCTTACTTCCTAGACGTAAGCGATTTGTCTGGTGCCGTATCAGGTGATTACACGATCTCCGTTGCAAGCGATGCGCAAGACCTTGTTGAGCTACCAGAGCTGAATGAAGACGATATTTCAGCAGATGTTCTGACAACTAGCTTGTTAGATGTAAACGGTACAGTGGCAAGCTCGATCGACTTCGCGGGTGATGAAGATTGGTTCACTACTTCTCTTGAGGCGGGCACAACCTACAACTTCTCAATGGAAAGTGACTCCGAGACGGCACAACTTGCGGTGATGGATAGCAATGGGGAGCTGGCCTTTGGTCTTGCTGAAGGCGATGACGACATGTTGTCATTTACTGCAGAAGAGTCAGGCACTTACTTTATTGCGGCATCGGATGCCAACCCTGACGCTACGGGCGATTACCTAATCGGTGTTCAACAACAAACTACAGAAGATGTCATCGCTTAAAACCTTCTAGCAATGACTGACTTCATAAAGCCAACACCTCGGTGTTGGCTTTTTTGTACCATCCCGTTACGACCCCCTACTCCCTTTTATTTGACTGAAGTCATCAATCATGACCCACGCCTGTAACATTTGTATTGTTAACTTATGTAAAAATGTTAACTTATGTAAAAACACAAGTGGAGCCTCCCATGAAAAAGTCGAAGAACCTTGATGATTCAAAAGTTAGCCTTGGCCAACTACGCTCAACATTGAAAAGTAATTTGAGCACGCCGGATCTACTGAAGCAGATTGTTGCTGAAAACGATGTCTACAGCGATATGGACTTAGAAGCGATTTCAAGCCAGCCACCAGGCCAGCTGGTTAAGCATTTCGCTCAAAATGGCATCGATCGCTCTGTTTTGGAAAACGATGATGCAACAGAAGAAGAAACGAGCGATGCGGTAATGTTGGCGGTAAATACTTCGTTGGCGACTAGCCTTGCTGAAGGTTCTGAAGAGGACCAATACCAAGTCGAGCTGGTCGCAGGTCAAGAGTACTCTTTTTCGGTGACAAGCGAGACATTGCTATCTCCTTCGCTAACACTGCTTGATGCACAAGGGACTGCACTGACGGGTGATGTTCAAGAAGAAGGTGAAACGGAAGCAACTTTTACCTTTACCGCGACTGAGTCAGGTACTTTCTTCCTAACTTTATCGGAGCTGGACGCTGAAGCCATCGGTAGTTACAACATCAGTGTAACAGCTGAAGAAAGTGACCTAATCATTATCGAAGACGTCGCTGCAGACAGCTCTACCACCAGTGAAGTTGTTGTAGGCAGCACAGTCACTAGCGCCATCGAAGAAGCAGGTGACACAGACTGGTTTGCCGTTGATCTAGTAGCGGGCACTGCTTACGATATTGCACTCATGATTGAAGAGCCAGCGCTCGGCAACCTAACCCTTGTCTCTGAAGTGGACGGCGTAGTCACTGAACTAGCGAATGATGACGATCTGGATGGCAGCTTATCCTTTGAAGCTTTGACTGATGGCACTTACTACATCACCGCCTCAGCAACGGATGCTGAAGCAACCGGCAGTTACGCAATCACAGTCGGCGTTCAAGAGCAAATCATCGAAGACACCATCGCTTAAGTTCAACTCAATTTATTCCTTAACAAAGTCTGAGTTTGGCCAACACCTAGGTGTTGGCCTTTTTTATGCTCTCAAGAAATAAGCGGCTTCCCTATTATAGCTAGTGCCTATCTATGCACATTGCCTACACAATAGTTTGCTAAATCCTCACACCCTACTGACAGCATCTTTGATGTGCTTCTTCTATATTTAATAGCAAGATTAGCTGTTATCTAGTACCAAGAGAGCTCGTTGAAGAGCTTGTGAATACGCGGAGGCTTCCATGAAAGCTGCAAAACACCTAAATGATATGAACATTAGCTTGGGACAAGCTCGAGCTTTTCTTCAAAGCAACTTAAGCACACCAGACTTGTTAATGCAGATCTTAGAGCAGTACGAAGTCAGTAATGAAATGGTCGCGGAGATCATGGGCAGCTCTCGTGGTCATATCGTACGTTACTTTGCCCAGAACGGTATCGATAGTTCGGTACTGGACACATTTCACAGCGACGATGAAATCGAAGAGGACGAAGACGAAGATACTGGCTATGGCAGTGATGCGGTTGCGTTAGCCGTTAATTCGAATCTCGATGCCGAAATCGGTGAAGCAATGGAGTCGGACCTTTACCAAATCGAATTAATTTCAGGCTCAGAGTACACCTTTACCGTGACCAGCGATGAGCTAACCGCACCACGTCTAGTGTTACTGAATGACGAGGGTGAACGTCTTGGCAGCGATTACCAAACGCTTGAAGAAGATGAAGCATCTTTCACTTTCACTGCGAGCGAAAGCGGTACGTTTTACCTAGACCTTTCTGATCTAGTTGATGAAACCACTGGTGAATACAATATCAGTTTCACTGTCATGGATGACTTCGCCGCGGACCTAACTACCACAGGTATTGTTGTGGTGGATGATACAGCCAGCGGAATCCTTGAAGTGGGAGGCGATGAGGATTGGTTTGCAGTGGCGTTGGTCGCCGATCAAAGCTATGACATTGCAGTCGATAGTACGGATTTCTCTACAGCACACATCGCCATTTACGATACCACGGGCACATTTGTCACCGAGCTCGCCGCTGATGATGATGAGGACGGAGTGTTAGCGTTCACCGCTACTGCAAGCGAAACCTATTACGTCGCAGTGTCCGACACAGATCCAGAGGTAACAGGCAACTACCTAGTTGGTGTGCAATTGCAAGAAGAAGTAATCGTTTAACTCCCCTACGAGAACTTCCCTTCCTAGCCAACACCTCGGTGTTGGCTATTTTTTGCCTACTCATACTGAACATAAAAAATCCCTGCACTGGCAGGGATTTTTTATGGCAGGGTCCGGAGTAGCAAAGCGCTGTTTAAGCGCGCTTTGCTTGAGGCCAACTCAAGGCAATCGATGAGAAGGCCACCAAGGCAAGGATCCAGCTGTATTGAACGTGCGTAATCAACGCCAGCGGGGAAATACCGGCCAAGGAAGACGCCAGTAGAACTTGTGCTCCATAGGGGATCAGCCCTTGGATGACACAGGAGAAAATATCCAGCAGGCTGGCACTGCGACGTGGGTCCACATCGTAGCGTGTGGCGATGTCTTTCGCGACAGAACCATTAATCAAGATCGCTACGGTATTGTTGGCGGTACACAGGTTGGTTAATGCGACGGAGGCACTGATGCTCAGCTCTCCTGCTTTACGCGATCCTTGCTGCGCGCCCAAACGACGGCTAATGGATTCGATGGCTTGGACAATCCAGGCCAAACCGCCTTGAGTTTTCATCAAACTCCCCAAGCCACCGATCAACAACGATAAGATCATGATTTCTTGCATACCTGTGTAGCCAGCGTAGATGTCTTGCGACAAGCTTGCGACGCTGTAATCGGTCATATTGACGAGGCCCAGCCCGCCCGCAAAGACGATGCCGGAGAACAACACCAGCAGGACGTTCACCCCTAGAATAGCCAACACAAGGACCGCCACATAAGGCAATACTAACCAAATGTTGTAGTCTTTCAGGTCACCCACTTGTGCTTGCGAACCTTGAAAAAACAACCACACTAAGACCAGCAAGGCAGCCGGTAGAGCAATCTTAAAGTTCATGCGAAATTTATCACGCATCGCACAACCTTGAGTACGGGTCGCGGCAATGGTGGTATCCGAAATGATCGACAAGTTATCACCAAACATGGCACCGCCGACGACGGCTCCAACGGTGGTAAGCAGCGGCAAGTCCGTGGCGTCTGCCACGCCAATGGCAATCGGAGCAATGGCGGCAATCGTGCCCATGGACGTCCCCATCGAAGTCGCCACAAACGCGGTGATAATAAAAATCCCCGGTAAGATAAAGCTTGCAGGGATGATGCTTAAACCAAAGTTCACCGTAGCATCGACACCGCCGATGGCTTTGGCCACACTGGCAAAGGCCCCCGCCAGAAGATAAATCAACACCATGGTAATAATGGTGTGGTCGCCCACGCCCTTGATAAAGGTCTCGATACGTTCATTTAACGAGCCTCGAGCCAGTACAATGGCCAAGACTAACGCTGGCAAGATCGCCACAGGGGCTTGAATTTGATAAAAGGCAAAGTCAACATCTTGGCTTTGATACCAAAGACCACTGCCGACAAAAAGCGTTAAAAACAGGACAAGTGGCAACAAAGCCACTGCAGTTGGTTTATTCATGATAACTGTTGTTTCCAGTATAAATTGGTCAATTTCGTAGCTTTTGGCCACTGTTCGCGCCCATCATAGAGAAAGATAACCGCCTTATCCAATATCAAAACGTGCTTTTTGAAAGCCGTTTCGTTATAACTTAAAAAACGCAATCCTAGAGCTTTTTACATAAAAAGAAATAAAAGACAAGATCTTGCCTAAGCTAGGCAATTTAATTGACTCTCCTGTAAGATTTTTTACGCGCAATCGTCTAAACCAACAAGAACACTCTTGTCTTATTAAACAACCACTTAAGAGACGTATAGATGAAAAAGATCAGTTTGGCGCTGGTGCTGCTTGCAATCGCTAGCCTCGTATTTTGGCAATTCCATGATTTCCTCACGCTAGACGCCATGCAACAAAATCTAGGCCAGTTTCAACAATGGCGCGACCAGCAGCCGCTGCTGATCACCTTGGCTTTTTTTGTGCTGTATGTACTGGTCACGGCCTTATCCATCCCCGGCGCCACACTTATGACTCTTGCCGGTGGTGCTTTGTTTGGCCTAGGCTGGGGCTTGGCCATCATTTCCTTTGCCAGTACCTTAGGGGCGACCCTCGCCTTCATTGGTGCACGCTATTTCTTGCGGGATTGGGTGCAAGGCCGCTTCCAGCAACGTCTTAAAGCTATCAACCAAGGCGTTGAGCAAGACGGTGCCTTTTATTTATTCACTCTACGTCTTGTGCCCGTCTTTCCCTTTTTTCTGATTAACTTATTAATGGGGTTAACACCGCTTAAAACTTGGACCTTTTACTGGGTGTCACAAGTGGGCATGCTGGCAGGCACTGCGGTGTATGTGAATGCAGGTACTCAGCTGGCTCAGATTGATGGCTTAGGCGCGATTGTTTCCCCGAGCTTATTGTTCTCTTTTGCCCTGCTAGGGTTCTTTCCTTGGCTTGCTAAGCTATTGCTTTCATTAATAAAAAAGCGTCGTGTTTACCAAAAGTTCAGCCCACCTAAGAACTTTGATCGTAATCTAATCGTGATTGGTGCTGGTGCAGCAGGGTTGGTAAGCGCTTACATTGGTGCCACCGTCAAAGCCAAAGTCACCCTTATAGAACAAGCCCATATGGGCGGCGATTGCCTCAACTTTGGTTGTGTACCGAGTAAAGCCTTGATCAAAAGTGCCAAAGTGGCCGCGCAAATGCGCCATGCTGAGCGCTATGGCTTAACCAGCGCCACTCCTCAGTTCTCCTTTAAACAAGTGATGGCACGGGTGCAGCAGGTGATTGCCCAGATCGAGCCCCATGACAGTATCGAGCGCTACACGCAACTCGGCGTCGAGGTCCGACAAGGCCATGCTAAACTGCTCGATCCATGGCGCGTAGAGCTGACGGACACTAATGGAAGTAAGCACACACTCACTAGTAGAAGCATTATTATAGCCACGGGTGCGCGGCCTTTTATTCCAGAAATCAAAGGCTTAAAGCAAGTCCCCTTTGTCACCAGTGATACCCTCTGGAAAACCTTTAATAGGCTGGATACGCCACCAAAGCGTTTCTTGGTATTAGGTGGCGGACCAATTGGCTGTGAGTTGTCACAAGCGATGCAGCGGCTGGGTAGCCAAGTCACCCTGATTGAGAAAAGTGAGTATTTACTCTCGAAAGAAGATAAGGATATCAGTACTTTAGTACGTGAGACGCTCGAAGCCGAAGGCATTCAGGTGTTTACTAATACTGCGGTAGAATACTTTGAGAGCGCTGCTGGAGTTTCAAAAGCCTACTTAAAACAACAAGATAACCATACAAGCACCCTTGAGTTTGATGTTGTGCTAGTGGCCCTTGGACGCCAAGCTCGCTTAGAAGGGTTTGGCCTTGAGGCGTTAGGCATCCAGACACAGCGCACCATTGAGACCAATGAGTACTTGGAAACCCTCTACCCTAATATTCTTGCGGCCGGTGATGTGGCTGGCCCTTACCAGCTAACACACGTGGCGGCGCACCAAGCTTGGTACGCCAGTGTGAATGCCCTATTCGGCCAGTTTAAGCGCTTTAAAGCAGACTATCGGGTGATTCCAGCGGTGACCTTTGTCGATCCGCAGGTCGCTCGTGTGGGCTTAAATGAAACAGAGGCAACCGCTAAAGGCATTGCTTATGAAGTGACCCAATACGATGTCTCCGATCTCGATCGTGCCATCACGGAGAGCAGCGCCAAAGGCCTCATCAAGGTGCTGACCGAGCCCAATAAGGACCGTATCTTAGGAGTGACCATCGTCGCCGAAAACGCGGGAGAAATGCTGCCGGAATTTGTCTTAGCCATGAAGCATGGGCTTGGCTTAAATAAGATTCTCGGCACCATTCACGCCTACCCTACTTGGGCAGAAGCCAATAAATACGCCGCTGGCGAATGGAAAAAAGCCCATGCTCCCGCACGGCTGATGCCATGGCTTGCGCGCTACCATGCCTGGCGCCGAAAAGGCTAGCAGGCTTACGCCTGCAAGCTCCAGCTGAGGAGCCACATGCCCAGCGCCACGCATAGCGACATGATAGCGCCATACAACAAGTTAGCTTTGGCCAGCTTAAAGTTATCAACCGTGTATTTACCCGCGACCGATAGATTAATACCGGACAGCGGACTGATCGTTGTGCCCACCGCCCAAGCGCACAGGGCCACAAACGCCAACAGAGTATTATTCGCGTCGTCAAAAGGCACCATGGAACTCATTAACGAGATCCCTACTATGGGGTGTAAGCCCAGCAGCGCAATGCCACAAATAGCAAGGAAGCAAAGATAGGCTTCTAGAAAACCGAAGTGCGCAAATAAAGACCAGCCCTCTCCTAGCACACCTTTTAAGGCGAGGCTGACGGTGGTGCTTAAAAAGCCGGCCGCTAAGAACAATGACAGCTCATTGCCCATATTTGCCAAGCGGATATGGGCATGCTCCGATAGGCGCTGTTTCGTATGCCGTGGCCCATAGCGCAATAGCAGCAAGACTACTACTGATAGCGGACTGAGTAATGTGACCACCGCCAAAATCGCCATACTGGGGAAGATAAAGTAATGCACCACAAGCACTAATAAGGCTAAGGTCGCAGGAAAGATGAGTGCGTTAAGCGCTAACGGGAAGCCGACAAACTGAATCATCGAACCGTTACGTTTGAATTCCCAAACAGACACCAAACACGCCAGCAAGGCAATCGGCACACCAATCATCGCCAAGTGGTGAAACTCCGCCTGTGGCGCGATCGACAACGCCACCGCCATGGAGCCAAAAAATGGTGACCACCAAGCTGCACTCGTTAACGCTCGAATTAATACTGAGAACTGCGCTGTGGACAGTTCTTTGGATAAGCGCTGTAACTTATCCCCAACCACAAATACTGCAGACATATTGATGACCGAGCCGAGCAGGTGCACACTGGCCCAGGTGCTCAATACCCCTTTGCCACCTTGGATGGCACGACTCTGTTTCACGGTGTCTGGCAACAGCCCCAAGAAAGACACCGCCGAGAGCATGGCTACGATTGCCAAGTTGCCTTCCAATAGATGTAAATAAGGAATCTCTACATTGGTCTTAAGCGCTACGGCTAACGCGACCAAGCCGCCCCCGATCAAGAACGCGATTTGACGTTTATTGCGGCCATTAATACGTGGCCAAGAGCCGATACAGACCAACCAATAGGCCCATGCGGAAAGCACCGTTAAGCTGTTGAAACCTGGTAGTAATGCCAATAAAAACAGGCCACACCCAAGGGCTACTCCATAACCGCCGAGCGTTTTTATATTGAGCGAAGCTTTAGCAAACCCCATAGAACAGTGATCGTCTCCTGAATAAATGGCTAGCCATAACGTCCTTCTGCCTTATTAAAGCAAGAGATCGCCATGGTATGCATGACGCACAATACGGTAGTCGTTTTTGCCGGACTCTTTAGCATCGTACAAGGCATGATCCACGTGATGCAGGGAAGCTTTATGGAATTGCTTATAGTAGGTGCTACCACCGACACTGATGGTGACCGATGGACCATACTGGTTTGAACGCTGGCGCACTTGCTGCACCAGTGCTTCCAGCAAGTTTACGAACACTGACGGCTGATCCGCATAATGCACAATGATAAATTCTTCACCGCCCCAGCGACCAACAATGCCCTCTTCTGCCACCACATCCTGCAGGATATGAGCCGTCTGTTTTAAGACCTCATCTCCAACAGGGTGGCCATAGCGATCGTTGATAGATTTGAAATCATCAATATCAACCATGGCGACAAAGATCGACTCTTGTTCTGAGTTGAGCAACAGATCTTCAATATAACGACGGTTATAAAGCCCTGTCAGATCGTCTTGGATCGCTAACAAAGCAAGCTTTGCATTCGCCTCACGCAGATGTTCATGGGAGCTTCTACGACTGGCTTCGTAGTGGCAAGCAAAGGCGAATAAACCTAGGTAAATCATGATGATATTTGCCAGCGCACCGCCATGCCATTGCGTCGCTTGCCAGCTATCGCCTTGGGCCACCATTAAACCCACCACCATAGCGAGATAGAGGCCACTGATGACAGCGCCACGTCGATAGCCAAGCAAGAAAATGCTTAACGGCGGGCAGATAAAAGCCCAAGCAAGGTTGTACCCCTGATTGCCCTTAATCAACATAGCTGAAAAGCACACTAACACCACCAGCATGAGCAAAATGTAACGGGATAACTGAGGGCGCTTGAGACCCAGCAAGGCAAATACTGAACTCAGACCTAACACGACAGCCATCGCATCAACGATCAGAAGCGGCGGAAAAAAGCGTAACACAGAGTTGTAATAACAATAAAATGCCGCAATCAGGGTACAAACGCAGGCACAGCTAAACGTTAAGCTCAGCTGACGATAGTCACTGTGGGCAGGCGTTACATCAAGGTAACGCTTTAATACATGACGAATCAGAGCCTAGCCCTCTTCATGCTGACGCCATTGCGATCTTGTAACCATTTTTCCCCTTCTGTTTCACTTCATAAAGTGCCTCATCCGCGGCACGTAAGGTCAATTTATGATCGGCGCCCGTGTGTCGACTGCCGCCAACACTGATCGTAACTGAGCGCGAAACGCCAAACCCAGTGGCCGCCACACCTTGCACCAGTTGGATCAATAACGCCTCAAAGGCTTCGACATTGCTGTCATCAAATACAATGACAAACTCTTCTCCGCCCCAGCGCCCCACGACACCATGATCGCCAACCAGCTGTTGCATCAACTGGGCCAGCGCCACCAAGACCTCATCACCGGTATTGTGACCAAAGTCGTCATTAATGTGCTTAAAGTCGTCCACATCGATCATCGCCAGAAACAGCGGCTGGCGGTCATGAGCCAATAAGTAGTCTTCAATCGAGCGACGATTTTTGAGCCCTGTCAGCACATCAGTAGACGCCAAATGGGCCAGTTTTTGATTGGAGGCCTGCAATAACTTATGGGCGGATCGTCGACTGGCTTCAAAGTAACAAGAGAGCATAAATAGCAGTAGGTAAATCGCGACCACATTGACGGCCGAGCCAACATCCCATGGCGCCGCCTGCCATGTTTCAAGACCTTGCCGCGCAATCCAGACAACGAGGGCTAGGTAGCCCAAACTGAACACCGTGCCCCAAAGATAGCCCAGCAAGAAGACACTCATCAGCGGAATGATCATGGCCCAAGCCATGCTGTAGTTAGCATTGACCCTAGACAAAATGACCGCTAACACGACTCCGGCGGCCATCAACAAAAGGATCCACGAGGCCAATCGAATACGCTTGAGCCCTAACAATACATACAATGCCAACAGGCCAACAATGGTCCCTGCCAAATCGATCAGGAACATTTTTGGGTAATCAAAGATTAGGGTGTTATAGAAGCAGTAGAAGGTGGTAACGCAGACACAAGAAATCGCATAAATCAAAACCAGACTGACATGTCGATAATGCTCATCTTGCTTGTTGATACCTAAGTAGCTAGACATTAAATACTGAATCATAAGGCGTACTCCATGTAATGCCTAACAGCGTTTAGACTACTGCCATTCCATGACCACAAAATGGCAACTATCAAGAGTCCTGCAACCCGACACAGTCGCGGTTGCAGGGGATGATTAGCTCTTCTGCTGCCGTGCATGATACACCGCAAAGCCACTGCCTTTAAGCAAAGTTTGGTGTTTGCCCAAGGCGGCATCCATCAGCGGTGGGTAGCGTAGGAAATCGTTCGCCACAACAAACAACTCACCGTTGAGCGTTAGGTGCTTTTTCACATCAATAAAGAAGCGCTCCGCGATGGAGTAATCCGTGCTAATACCAGTATGGAACGGCGGGTTGGTGATCACGTAGTTATAACGGCCTTTGGCATTGGTCAGGCCATTGGATGCAATGGCAGTTAATGCTTCACTGGCTTGGTTGGCCGCAAAGGTCAATT
This sequence comes from Marinomonas aquimarina, assembly GCF_900089755.1. Taxonomy (GTDB): domain Bacteria; phylum Pseudomonadota; class Gammaproteobacteria; order Pseudomonadales; family Marinomonadaceae; genus Marinomonas; species Marinomonas aquimarina. The sequence goes on from NZ_FLOC01000019.1 coordinate 83,517, forward strand.
CGGTGGCCTTCAGCGCCAACGCCGAATCGTCCAAGGCACTGATGCTGGCTCCTGTTTTCTTATGCAGCCAAATACTGATGATGCCATCACCACAACCAAAATCGAGCAAGCGCGCGTTTTCTACGCCGCTCATAAAACGATGCTTTGCTAGTTGTTCCAGCAGTAGTGCGGTGCCCTTATCAAGCTTGCCGTGGCCAAATACGCCCGGAATACTGCATAGAGTGACCGTCTGCCCCGCTACCTCTTGTTGCCATGAAGTAATCCAGTCTTCGAAAACAAATGGCTTTGCTTCGCCTAGCTTACGGCCACAAAACAACAAACAGTGCTTAGCGCTGTCAACTTTGCCGACTTCTTCTAACGGTGTAACAAGGCGCTTCATAGCGGATTTGACGCCGCTTTTGTTGTCACCCACTAACCAAACAGAGCCGCCTTGTTTTAGCAGCGGTAAGGTCACGGCGAGTAAATAATCCAACAGTTCTTTGGCTTTTGGCTGATAAATAATCACATGATCAAAATCTGACGCCTTAGAGGCATCCCATTGTGCGCCAAAATGCAGAGCGTCTTCACTCATACCGACCCGACCAAGTTGTTCATAGCTGGCGTACGACTGACACCAAGCAAAGACCTCGGCTGCGCGACTCAGCACGCGAGGATAAGTGTCTTCAGGGTTGGCAAACAGCACCTTGCCGGAGAATTGTGTTTCGTTACGCTCTAGCAACAAGCTAGGAGGATTAAGAGTCATAAGAAAGAGTTAGCTCATGTAAAGTCAAAGTCGAGACTGGCGCCAACCAAGGGTTGAGCTGCTCAGTCGATAATTCGGTTTGCGCTCTTGGATACACAGGGGCAGGGCGATCGTTCACTAAAGGCGACTGCCAGCCGAGTGTGAGTTCAACAAAATCGCGAGCAAAGTGGTCACCATGCTCCAAGCACCCAGACAAGATCACATCCACGTAGCTCAGGACGATCGGGTACACCTGACAAGGCGCCACCACCTGTTCCGCGTGGTAGACCCAGTAGGTACCTTGTGGCAAGGGTTCATCGAGGTAAGGCTGTAGCTGATGTGAGGCAATTTGAGAGCGTTGGTAGCCCTGTTCACGCTCATCGAAAAGAGGGAACTGGTCTTCGGCCACTTCAATCAGTACCCCATTACACGCTTTGTCTTCGGCTTTCATCACCGCCACAGAGCTCATGCCGAGGGCTTTCGACATCACCGCCCAAGAACGTTCATAGCCATGCAGTTTCACGGGCCAGACGCGGCCTGTTTCACCCGTTTTTGCACGACTTTCTGAGCTGATTAGGCTGCCATAGCCAAGGATGTAATGGCGACTCATGAACCCTCCTGTAGACGGGATAAGCAAGAATGATTTTCAAGTCGCCATAATAACGTGCCGCAAGGGCGGAGGCTAGATTATTAGCGTAACCTAGCCTTGCAGTCGCTTAATGGTGAGCGTGATGTTCGCCCTTCTCCATTTTTTCTTGTGCATGCCCGTGGGCTTTCTTGCCGTGCGCCATATTAGAGTGATCCATCTCACCGTGGTGCATATTTGAGTGGTCCATTGCCTTCATTGGCGTGTATTTAGCCATCTCTTCTGGGGATAGCACTGGCGCTTGCATTGGAATGCGCTCACCGTTTTTCATCACCAAGGTGAAATCCACTTGATCACCCGCCTGTAGCGGTTTCGATAAGCCAATCAACATAATATGGTAGCCACCCGGCTTCAACATCGCCTGACCATGTGCCGGAACAACGATTTGCGCCACACGATTCATGACCATGGTTTCACCCTGCATTTTACTCACGTGGACTTCCACGGTATCTGCCGCCGCGCTCTCAACATCGACCAAGAAACGCTCTTGATCAGAATGGTTGACTAGGGTGACATAAGCACCGCTTGCAGGGGCACCCGGAGGCATAGCACGCACAGCAGGGTCAACGACTTCAAGAGAGGCAGCCAGCGCTAGAGTGGATGTTGCGGCGGCCAGCGTAAGCGCCAGTTTGGAAAACATACGAATAGACATAAAAACACCTTACTAACAAAAAGATCATCAAAAACTTCAATTATATCGTCGAGTTAGGCCAAGGTGAGTGGCGGTGCACGGGGGGAATAATGAGCAGCGAAAGTCGCCATAACGTGCCCATTAACAGGGATTGCCCAGCGCACTGGCGCAAAATTCGTCATCGACAGCGCAAAGTCTGTCGCAATAATAGAAAGGTGATCAACATTCAAACCACATTTGCAGCTCGCATGCAGCTGACCAATATGATCCTTAACGTTGCTATCGGAGAATTCGGAGAGTGGTACTGTGACGAACTGGACGCCGTTCATCAAACTGCACACGCGCAAGACCACGTAATCATCTTGCAGCACGGGTTGCGTCGGCACCACCAGAGGGCCAAGCAAGGACAGCATCCAGGCGAATAATACCCAGCGTCCTGATTTACGCAAACGAGCAGCTAATGTTGTCGACATGATCTTACCGCTGAAAAGAGTGGCCTTATTGTAGAGAAAGTGACCACAAAAGCATAGAACGAGGACAACGAAGCGCCATCTTGGCACGCCCCTGTGTGCTTAGGTGCTCGGCCAGAGTTACTCGTCCAGCAGCTTACCCATGCTGATGCGCTCTTCTACTTGAAACCCTAGTGACTCATAAAAGGCCACCAATTCGGGGTTATTGACTTCTCGGACTTGTAGATTGACCTTAATACAGCCGAGCGACTTCAGCGTTTCAAATGCGCTCTGAATCAGATCCGCGCCAATGTGTTTACGGCGATGGTCTGGATGCACCGCCACCGCATACAACCAGCCGCGATGGCCGTCGTAACCTAGCATGCAGGCTCCGACTAATTGCCCCTCGTCCCAAGCGACCAAAATTAAGTCGTCCACATCAAGCTTGGTTGGCAGCATCGATCTGGGAGCATTGTGCGAAGGATCGTCTGGGAACACCATTTCCCAAAGCTCAACAAGCGGTTCCAAATCAATTGGTTGTACCCTTCTTATTGTCATAACATCTTCTCCTATGAGTACACCTGGTTCTCTTCAATATATACAAAAGCAACCCATATGCCCATCATGACGGGCAAAATGCGCTTCTCTATGCGACTAAAATCTAGATTGCTCCGAACTCTTCCCTGCCCTCGTGGTCTGTAACAGGGTAAAATACGTACAAGCTAAAAAAACCGATCAAAAGAACCGCAACCTATGAAAGCTTTCAGCAAATTTGAGCTGCTATTTTACGCTGGTGCATTTGTCTCAGTGTTTGGTGTGGCAGCCATTGTCAAAATGATCCACTCAGAAGATCCACTGCCAGAGGCACTCGGTCCATGCAGCCTCGACACCGGCTTGTGCACCTTACAAGAAACCCCAGAGCGGTTTAACGGCGCCACCGTCCAATTTGAGGATGGCATTCGTCTTAATCGCCGCATCAGCACCACGTTGGAGCTTCCCAAAGCGGTTCAGAATGCGCAAGAGGTGACACTCGTCTTGGAAGGCCGCGATATGTACCTTGGTGTGTATGAATACCCTCTGAGTAAACGCCCAGACAATACTTGGCACAGCCAAGTCGTGGTACCACTGTGTACAGACGATCGCATGCAATGGGTGCTCAAAGTGAAGATGAAGGACGCGATGGGGCGTGCTAAAGAATGGGGCTATCTGTTCGACATCGACAACCCCAATGAGGCTCTTTAAGAGACATTAAAAAAGCTAGCTCACTCGGGCTAGCTTTTTTAATGGTGACCTGTAATTTACATAGGGAACTTCAGGCCAAAGCTGGCCACGCCAAAGTTACTGAAGCGTTCATAGGAAAGCTCTGCAGCCACCCCCGGATAGAACTCAAACCCAGCGCCCGCACCAATACCAAAGTCCGAATCAGAGCCAATGTCGATCCCGGATGAGGCTTCAAGGCTGCGATAGGCGTAAGAAGGGCTAGCATAGACATAGAAGGAATCGGTCACGTCCAGCTGCGCCTTGACGGATATCGCCGCAAAGTACTCAAGCTTAACTTCGCCCAGCACAACTTTATCGTCTTTCACCCCAGCCCCTAAGCGCAATTCAGGTACCAACGAGAATTGGTCCGTGACATTGTGCTGAGACGCAATCGAGCCGACCAGCGCCCCCACGGTCACATCGACATCATCCTCCGACAGACTAACATAGCTTAAGCCACCGATCAGGTTATCGGATGGCGCGTAATAGTTTGCGGCTGAAACACTGGCAGCCGTCATAGTCAAAATAACACCAGCAAGCACTTTCTTCATATCGATTCCCTTTATCAAGTCTTCAATTAGATTCCGCCTGGAAGCAACCAGTTACCTTTTATTTAAGATAGTAGAAACTCTCAATAAAACGAGTTCTTAAAAGAAATAGCTCTGGGATAAATGACTTAGCGGGCACAACAGATACCCTACATGGGCTTACAATACAGCACCAATAAACTGCTTTAGCTCTTCCGTCTGCGGCTCAGACAGCAGCTTTTTCGAGTTGCCTTCTTCCCAGACCTTGCCTTGATGCATAAACACAACACGGTCCCCCACATCACGTGCAAAGTTCATTTCATGGGTGACGAGGATTAATGTCATGCCCTCGGCCGCCAATTGCTCCAGCACTTTTAACACATCACCAACCAGTTCTGGATCGAGTGCGGAAGTGATTTCATCACACAACAAGACTTTCGGGTTCATCGCTAATGCCCGCGCAATCGCAACCCGCTGTTGTTGTCCACCGGACAGTTTTTCTGGGTAACGATCAAACTTATCCCCAAGGCCGACTTTTTCCAGCATAGCACGGGCGGTTTTCTCCGCCTCTTGCTTGGATTTTTTCAACACGATGGTCGGTGCCAGCATGATGTTCTCCCCTACCGTAAGGTGTGGAAAGAGATTAAAACTTTGGAAAATCATGCCGACGCTCAAAGCCAAACGACGAACTTGGATGTCTTCAGAAGTCACTTCTTTATCATCGACGGCAATTCCCCCTTGTTGATAGGCTTCTAAGCCATTGATACAGCGCAGCAAGGTACTTTTTCCCGAACCACTCTTACCAATGATCGACACCACTTCCCCTACTTTAATATTAAGATCAATGCCTTTGAGCACATGGAAGTCGCCATAATATTTATGGACTTGATCAAGCTTAACGAGCGACATGATATTTCTTCTCCAAATACTTACTGCACAAAGACAGTGGGTAACACAACGCAAAGTAAATGAGTGCCACAAAGGCAAACACTTTAAATGGCTCAAAGGTGGCATTGTTGAGCATGGTGCCGGCTTTAGTCAGTTCGACAAAGCCAATCACTGATGCTAAGGCCGTGCCTTTCACGACTTGCACCGAAAAGCCCACGGTCGGCGCAAACGCGACTTTCGTCGCTTGTGGCAGGATCACATGACGTAATGTTTGTAGAAAATTCAGTCCGAGTACACGGCTCGCTTCCCACTGTCCCTTAGGCAGGGTATCAATACAACCACGCCAGATTTCCACCAGAAAGGCACTGGTAAACAGCGTTAAAGACAAAATCGCAGCGCCCCACGCAGAGATCTCATAGCCGATCATGGATAAACCAAAAAAGCAGAGAAACATCTGCATTAACAACGGCGTACCTTGAAACAGCTCCACATAAACCCTGACGATACGCATCACGACCACATTGCGCGTTAAACGCATCGCTGTCAGGGTCAGTGCTACCACGGTGCCGCCGATAAATGCAGCGATGGAAAGTAGCAGGGTCCATTGGGCCGCAAGCAACAGGTTGCGCAAGATATCCCAGTTAGAAAATTCAATCATGATGCCTCCCGGAAGGCGAACAGTCGCTTGCCAATAAGAACAAAGACATATCGCATCAACATGGCCAAGCCTAAGTACATCAAGGCTGTCACGACATAGCTTTCAAAAGCGCGAAAGTTACGCGATTGCACCAAGTTTGCGGCGTAGGTGAGATCCTGCACTGAGATCTGAGATAAGACCGCCGACCCCAGCATGACAATGATGCATTGGCTGGTCAGTGCCGGATAGATTTTTTCAAAGGCAGGGGTAAACACCACACGTAATAAGGTTTGACGGAAGTTTAAGCCTAATACCTTCGCGGCTTCCCATTGGCCCTTGGAGATATTGCTCAGGCCAGCACGGATAATCTCGGTGCTGTAGGCCCCAAGGTTAATGGTTAGGGCGATGATGCTGGCTTGCCATGACGTCAGAATCAGCCCTACCGCCGGTAGGCCAAAAAAGATAAAGAATAACTGCACAATAAAGGGGGTATTACGGATCAGCTCCACATACGCCGCCACCGTTCGCTGGCTGGTGCCATTACCATATTGTCGGATGGCTGCGCAGGTGGTTCCAACTAAGACCCCCAAAGCAGTGGTCAGGACAGTTAGCTCCATGGTGGTCATTAGACCACTAAGAAACACGTCCGTATAAGGTAAAAGATCTGAGAAATTCAGCATGGCTTTACCCTACGCTCCGAAGCCTTGCGGCAGCGGCGCTTTCAACCATTTTAATGAGATCTCATTCAGCTTGCCTTCAGCTAAGGCCTTAGCGACGATGGCATTTACCTCAGCCTGAAGGGCCGCTTCGCCCTTCGCCATGCCGATGTAACAAGGCGAATCTTTGAGCATAAACTTCGCTTCTGGGGCACGCGCTGGGCGGCGCTTAGAGATTTCCGTTGCCACCAAATTACCCGTTGCAATCAGGTTCACTTGGCCAGAGAGGTAAGCGGTTAAGGTGGTGTTGTTGTCTTCAAAACGTTGAATGGTGACATCGCTCGGCGCGCTTTTCTCAAGCTCTAAATCTTCTACCGAGCCACGGGTCACCCCCACGGTCTGACCAGAGAGGTCTTGTAGTGCCCCTACCGCAATGCTTTGCTCACCAAACACTCCTAAGAAAAACGGCGCGTAAGACGTTGAAAAGTCGATGGCTTTTTCACGCTCTGGGTTTTTACCTAAACTTGAAATGACTAAATCCACTTTATTGGTCTGCAAATAAGGTATACGGTTGGCACTGGTGACAGGCACAATCGTCAGCTCCACGCCCATTTGCTCGGCAATATAATTGGCCATGTCGACATCAATGCCTTGTGGCTTCAGATCCGCCCCAACCGAACCAAACGGCGGGAAGTCTTGCGGGACCGCGATACGAATTTCATCGCGAGCCTTGATATCCGTTAATACGTCCGCCATGGCGGAGACCGCTGTTCCTAGGCAGGCCGTTGCCAGTAGTGTTTTTCCAAGCAGTTGCTTTAGTGCTTTCATAGTTTAGGTTGCCTCATGTGACTTTATGATAGTTGTGAAACACATATTGCAACCCTCATGCCAATATGAAACAAAAGTTTCTAAGCTAGCGAAAGCTGGTCGAAATGTTGCCAATCTCTCACTATGTATGCCGTACAACCCTCCTACGCGCTTACTGCGAACCAATCCAAACGCACCATATCAATGCTTTTCCCAAAGGCATCGCACCAAACTCAACCCAAACCTCAGGTCAGTAAACTGCCATAAACGACTGAAGTCACTTTTAGTCACGCGAACATTGTTTTTATTTCATTTTGAGTGCTAATCTTTCGAATTATTAATTAATTTTTCCGTATAGGTAACAATGTTCCATTGGGAAGGCATCGCCGAATTCGTCACCGTCGCCGATGAAGCCAGTTTTACTGGCGCGGCCAAAATCTTAGACATCTCCACTGCGCAAGTAAGCCGCAAGATCACAGCGCTCGAACAACGTCTCGGCACTAAACTGGTGTTGCGTACCACACGCCATGTGTCACTCACAGACGTGGGCGTGATTTATTATCAGCATTGCAAGCAACTGCTGGCAGGTCTTGAACAAGCCGATCAAGCGGTGATTGACATGTCAGGAGTCTTAACTGGGCACATCAAGGTCACCGCTGCCATTAACTATGGCGAAAAGAAGATCGCCCCCTTGGTGAACGACTTTATGCGTCAGCACGAACAACTCACTGTAGACTTAGTGCTCAGTAATGAACGTTTTGATTTGCTGCGCGATGGCTTTGACCTAGCCATTCGCCTCGGCAAATTAGAGGACTCTAGTATGGTTGCACGTAAACTCGATACGCGAGTACAGCATCTGTGTGCGTCACCGGACTATCTTGCCAAACATGGTACTCCCACCCAACTGGCGCAGCTGCAACATCACAACTGTTTACTGGGCAGCACCGACTACTGGCGCTTTTGTCATGACGGCAAACACCATAAGCTGCACCCCAAAGGCTCCATCTCTTGCAATAATGGCAATGCCCTGCTTGATGCAACCCTGAAAGGAATGGGGCTGGCTCAATTACCCGATTACTACGTTTTGCCCCACCTAGAGTCCGGTGAGTTGGTCACCGTATTAGATGACTACCGCGAGCCTGAAGATGGCATTTGGGCCGTCTATCCTCACAGCCAGTATCCTTCACCGAAGGTCACCAAGCTGGTCGAGTTTCTGCGCGAGGAAATCCCTAAAAGTCATTTAAAATAAGGACTCCCACTGCTCTACCTGCCCTGCTCAGCCAGCTTTGAAAGAGGTTGGCGTATTAGTATAAAAGGCTGCCTGATGCGCTAGGCAGCCTACCGAGACAGCAATTTTGCTTGAAACATCTGTTTCAGTTGGCACGGGCACTGCTTTCATTTACCGTATACCCATTAGATTTATTTGAAGGCTGTAAACACTGTGAAGCAGGATGTACTCTCTTTAATCGAGCAAAATTACCCAAGCTTGTCACCCTCCGCGCGGACCATTGCCAACTACTTGCAACAGCACCCTTTAGCAATCGTCAGTCAGACTTCGGCGGAAATTGCAGAACAGACACATACCTCAAAAGCGACCGTAAGCCGTTTCTTTCGCCAGCTAGGTTTTGAATCACAACAGGACGCGAAACAGGCGCAACTGCAACTGCGTCAAAGCGGGGTCCCTGTGCTAACTCAGGGCAACGAGATTGATCAGACTGAAGAAGAGCTCAGTAATTTGTCCCTGACCTTCGAGGGGCTGCGTACGGACGTGCTCGAAGAGGTCGGCACACAACTGGCACAAGCGTCGCGGGTAACCTTGATCGGTTTTCGCAACTCCTACCCTGTGGCCTTACACTTTCGTCAGCAATTACAGCAGATTCGCCCCTCAGTGCGCTTGCTGCCACAACCCGGACAAACCTTAGGTGAAGACCTTCATGATATTTTAGACGATGAGGTCATTGTGCTATTTGGCTTCCGTCGCCGTACCCGTATCTTCAAGAAGATTGTCGAGGCTCTCGAGGGCCGCAATACCATTTTGATTACCGACCCGACAGGGCAGGTATACAACCAACAAGTCAGCCAGGTGCTGGTTTGTCACTTGGGTAACAACAACCCCTTTTACAGTTATGCCGCCCCCATGAGTTTAGTCTCTATGCTGTGTAATCGAGTCTATGCCCAGATTGGCGAAAACGCCCAGCATCGTACACAGTCCATTTCCAAGCTGTACACTGACCTAGATGAGATGGAAGCTTAACTGACCTATCAGAACTCAAAAAAATGCCCAGTCGAATTCACTGGGCATTTTACGTTTCCGAGTTAAGACTGTAGCGCTTGCACGGTCGCTGCCACAATCTCATCACTGGATGGCACGCTCGCATCTGAGCGCATCACGATATAATGCGGTTCATACAATGGCGTATAGCGATAGGGAACGGTAAAGTAAAAAATACCGACTGTTGGCGTGTGGGTCGAAATCGCGATATTGCGGACACCGGTATCAGGTGCAACCAGCAAAGACGCTTGGGCCACTTTCAAAACCAATTCATCTAGCGGTAGGCAATCCTGAATCGCGAAGTTGCCTTGGCCGGTTAGATCTTGCAGAAACTCGCCTTTCTCAAAATCGTTTTTACCCTCTAGGTATATATGCTGATAATCCGGTAATGCCGCCATACTTTTTTCAACGACTTCACGCATCTGCTGCTTCGATAAAATCTTATCTTTCATCGAAGCACCGTTGAAGTAGAGAATAAACGGCTTTTCCTTTTCACACATATCACGCTGGTCTGGATAAGCAAAGTCCAAGCGCGTCGGAGGGGTATGACCAAGGATGCGCAACATATCCAGCATGACTTCTACTTCTGGCTGTAGATCAGAGCGGAATACAGCGACATCACACAGCAATTTGCGTAACAAACTGCCATAGGGAAAGCCGATCTTAAGCTTGGCTTTCCCTAACGTCATCATCCAATGTGATCGGTTAGTACTGGCCAGATCAAATATAATGTCCTGCTCACCTAACGCTTTGATACTGGCAATTTTATCTTTCGTGCCAGTTGTCTTGCGCATGTCTGAACCAGGCATGATGTTTACATGATCAACCAGATCAGTTGGCATGCCATATTGATAATTCGACACCGCTGCAAGGGTAATCTCGACATTTGGAAAGAACTTACGTGCTTCAACGAGAAACGGGCGTAAGATCACTTGATCGCCCAAAGCTGCGTGACGAATCACCGTGATTTTTTTCACGCTAGCTGGATCAAATTCATTTCTAAGATATTGGCGAGCTTTCTTGTTGGCGTACGCACCACGTTCGAACCATAGGTGCTTCAAACGATCTGATGGCAGTCGAGTCATTAGGACATTCCATTCACTTCTAAATAATCAAAGATTGTACTCGAGGTTCTTAGAAGATCACAAAAAAAACAGCCATCATTATTTAACTCGTCACAAATAATTAGGTGCTATCTTCCAGCACAGAAACAATCGCATCCTTAGCTGCTATCATCGCATCGTAAAAAGGGCCTATGGTCGGGTTAAAGACAACTAAGACAACGGCTGATATCGCAACCGTCACCAAAGCATATTCAATCGCGGTAACGCCTTTTTCGCACACGACAAAGCTTGTCAAAGCCATCGTTAGCTTTCTATATAATTCCCTTATCATAATACGATCACCGAGTTAAAGAATGTTCTTTAAACATAATCCAGTTTTGGCGATTTACCACTTATCAGACGATAATTATGGCAATGATATCTCTTCCCCTTGCTCAACGTAATGGTTATGCGCTCGTACGACCCGACTCCGTCCGGGGAGAAAAGGCTAGAGGTTTCAGGGGTCAGATCCCTCAACAGTATGCAGTGATTCATACCGTCCCAAGAAGTGTGTCCAGTAAAGGGCGTTGTATTAGGCGCCCCTCTCTCATTAAATGTTTTTGTTTCGACCAAAAAACAAACCATTTAACAAAAGAGAGACTATGGACACTTTAAAACT
>NZ_FLOC01000020.1 GCF_900089755.1 Marinomonas aquimarina
AAGCTTGCTCAAACTCATGAATCACGTCTGACTTTAACTATATTCTTCAACCCTAAGATTAAAGAACGTAAAGCGAATTGACATGGTCACTTGCTTAAGACTTCAAAGTTTTTGAGAAGTCTCCAGCAAGCGCCCACACAAATTATCTGATTATCTATTTTAAAGAGCGTGACACTGTTTGCTGTGATAGCAATATAGGTCATGGCGACCTGCCGTGTCAGTGGGTGAGTATAATACGCATCAGAATTTTCAACGCAAGCACTTTTTGCATTAATTTTAGAAAAGTGGCATTTATCGCTCAAAAAGCCTATCGCTCGTATTTAAAAGCTGCTTCAGTGAAGCTTGTCGTACTTCCCTCCTACAAAGGGGAGGGAACATGATATATCGCAGTACTGCAAATCTGAGCTCCTCCCCCTTACCAAGAGGAAGGCTGGGAGGGGGTATAAAAACAAAAAAAGCCCGCTACTTAAACTAAGCAGCGGGCTTTTAGAGATCTTATCTTACGACGGCTAATTATAGGCCGTAAGACATTAGACGGTTGTAGCGACGTTCTAGTAGCTCGTCTGTCGTCAACGCTTCTAGACGATCCAGAGCAGCCAACACATTTTCTTTGTAACGTTCAGCCATTAAAGAGTGACTGGTGTGTGCACCACCAAGCGGCTCTTCGATGATGTTATCAACAAAGCCAAGCTCTTGTAGGCGGTCGGCGGTGATACCCATGGCTTTCGCTGCATCAGAAGCACGTTCCGCACTCTTCCAAAGGATCGATGCACAACCTTCTGGAGAAATTACTGAGTAAGTGCCGTATTGCAACATCATTAGCTCATCACACACACCGATAGCGAGTGCACCACCAGAACCACCCTCACCAATTACGGTTGAGATGATTGGTGTTTTTAGACGAGACATAACCGCTAAGTTGTAAGCGATCGCTTCACTTTGGCCTCGCTCTTCCGCACCGATACCAGGGTAGGCTCCAGGTGTGTCGATTAGTGTCACGATTGGCATATTGAATCGTTCAGCGGTTTCCATTAAGCGTAACGCTTTACGGTAGCCTTCTGGACGCGGCATACCAAAGTTACGCATCACTTTCTCTTTAACTTCACGGCCTTTTTGGTGACCAATGACCATCACTGGACGACCATCAAGACGCGCTACACCACCGACAATCGCACGGTCGTCTGCGTAATGACGGTCGCCGTGCATTTCTTCAAAATCAGTGAAGACATGTTTAATGTAGTCCAGTGTGTAAGGGCGCTTAGGGTGACGTGCCAACTGAGATACTTCCCACGCACCTAGATTGCTGAATAGGCTTTGCGTTAGAGTGATCTTTTTATCTTCTAGTCGGCTGATCTCTTCACTGATGTTCAGATCATTATCATTACCAACAAGACGTAACTCTTCAATTTTTTGTTCGAGCTCAGCAATTGGCTGCTCAAAAGGTAAGTAATCTAGATTCATTTTTTACACGCTGCTATTTAGTTGCCTAATATTCTACAGAAAGTTCTAGCTTCGAACATCCTATCGCGCCGTTCCGTTGACGATACGCGAGTGAAAGAATGATAAAATGGCGCTAAGTATACACTAACTGCACCTTTTGTTTACCGTATTGTTTTTCAAGTTCGTGAATTAATTCGTCATCGGGGCGAATTTTCCACTGCGGTCCCAATTTGACATCACCAATGGCTTGGTTTGTTTCAAAACCGATCACCACATCACAGCCATCGCCGCGGTATGGGGCAATAAAGCCTGCTAAGGCGTCAATGTTCTGTTGTGTGACCTCTTCCTCAAGCCAGTCGATGCGCAGGGCTTCCACATAACGAATGCGCGCCGTGGCCATATCTAATACGTTTCGCGCCGCTACCTTTTGACCACCGCGGAACTCATCAATACTGATTTCACCCTCGACCACCACCACCTGATCTTTGACCAAGTATTGTTTCACACTCTCGAAAGTATCTGGGAATACCGCCACTTCGATTCGTGCCGAGCGATCGTCCAAGGTAACAAAGGCAATATTACCGCCACGCTTACTCTTAGTAATACGCATCTCAACGATCAACCCCGCCATCACTTGGGTGTCACGTTTCGGCTGCAAATCAACAATGCGCTGACGCGCAAAACGGCGAATTTCTTTTTCGTAGTCGTCGATCGGGTGACCCGTTACATACAGGCCTAAGGTATCTTTTTCCCCATCCAAACGCTTACGGCCATGCCACTCAGGCTCAATCCCAATTTCATCGTAGGCATTTTCAGTGGATTCCTCCACCGCAATACCAAACAAATCCATCATCCCCGCATCTTGGTTCTTGGCATTTTGATCGGCACGTTTTAACGCTTCATCGATGCTGGCAAACAAGGTCGCTCGGTTAGGCCCGATGGTATCAAACGCACCCGAGCGCACCAATGCTTCCATCACACGTTTATTGACCTTACGACCAACACGCTCACAGAAGTCAAAGATATGCTTAAACGGACCCTCTTTACGGGCTTCAACAATGGCTTCGATAGGACCTTCCCCTACCCCTTTGATCGCTCCAAGTCCGTATACAATGGCGCCTTTCAGATTCACGGCGAACTTGTACACCGACTCGTTCACGTTCGGCAGGTCGACCACCAAATTCATGGCGCGACACTCTTCCACGAAGATAACGATCTTATCCGTGTTCTGCATATCGGCAGACAATACCGCCGCCATAAATGGCGCTGGATAGTGGTGCTTCAACCATGCAGTTTGGTAGGACACCAAGGCATAGGCTGCCGAGTGGGATTTGTTAAAGCCGTAACCCGCGAACTTCTCCATCAGGTCGAAGATGTTACCAGCCAGGTCTTTATCGATGTTGTTCTTCGCTGCACCTTCCATAAAGATTAAGCGCTGCTCTTGCATAACCTCAGGCTTTTTCTTGCCCATGGCACGACGTAGCAAGTCGGCGCCACCTAAGGAGAATTTCGCCAATACCTGAGCGATCTGCATTACCTGCTCTTGGTACAAGATGATGCCGTAGGTCGGCTCCAACACAGGGATCAAGTCTTCGTGCTGGTAATCTGGGTGCGGGAAAGCCAGTTCAGCACGACCGTGCTTACGGTTAATAAAGTCATCCACCATGCCCGAACCAAGCGGACCAGGACGGTAAAGTGCTACCAAGGCGATGATGTCCTCAAAGCGTGATGGCAACAGCTTCTTGATCAACTCTTTCATACCACGGGATTCCAGCTGGAACACCGCAGTGGTTTCGGCACGCTGCAATAAGTCGTAGGTGGCTTTGTCCTCCAAATCAATCAAAGCGATGTCTAACGGCTCTTTGCCTTCACGGGCGTGCAGATCATTAATGGTTTTCAGCGCCCAGTCGACCACCGTTAGGGTTTTTAAACCCAAGAAGTCAAACTTCACTAGGCCTGCTTCTTCCACATCGTTCTTATCGTATTGGGTCACGAGGCCGGTGCCGTCTTCTTCACAGTACAATGGTGCAAAGTCGGTCAATTTCGTCGGTGCAATCACCACACCACCGGCGTGCTTACCGAAGTTACGAACCGTTCCCTCTAAAGAGAACGCCATTTCCATAATTTCAGCAGCAGCCTCGTCCCCTTCAATGAATTCCACTAAGGCTGGCTCGACTTCCAGTGCTTTTTTCAGTGTCATGCCAATTTCAAACGGAATCAGCTTAGACAACTTATCTCCAAGACTGTAAGACTTGCCTTGGACACGAGCCACGTCTCGCACAACCGCTTTGGCGGCCATCTGACCAAAGGTAATGATCTGAGATACCGCATTACGGCCATAACGCTGAGCGACGTAATCGATTACTCGGTCACGGTTATCCATGCAGAAGTCGATATCAAAGTCGGGCATGGAGACACGTTCTGGGTTCAAGAAACGTTCGAACAGCAAGTCGTATTCAAGTGGATCAAGGTCGGTAATTTTGAGTGCGTAAGCCACCAATGAACCGGCACCGGAGCCCCGCCCAGGGCCGACCGGAATATCGTTATCTTTGGACCACTGAATAAAGTCCATTACGATCAGGAAGTAACCAGGGAATCCCATCTGATTGATGATATCGAGCTCAAAATTCAGACGATCAATGTACTCTTGACGACGCGCCTCAATACGTTCGCCATATTTTTTCACCAAGAGATCAAATCGCTCTTCCAGACCTTCATGGGAAATCTGGCGAAAATAGTCTTCCATGGTCATGCCTTCTGGCACAGGGAAGTCTGGTAAGAAATATGTACCTAGCAGGACATCGACATTACAACGCTTAGCAATCTCAACCGTATTTTCAATCGCTTCAGGTAGGTCCGAGAACAACTCTTCCATTTCTTCGGAAGACTTAAAATATTGCTCTTCGCTATATTTGTGTTCACGACGCGGGTCTTCTAGTGTGACGCCATCGTAGATACACACGCGTGCTTCATGCGCCTCAAAGTCCCCACGGTTAATAAAACGTACATCGTTAGTCGCGACCACCGGACAGTCAAACTCGGCCGCTAACGGCACCATCGCATGAATGTAATCTTCTTCGCCTGGACGCAGAGTACGCACGACTTCAGCGTAATAGCGATCGGGGAACGTATCCATCCAACGCTGTAAGTAATCACGCGCCTCCGCATCATGCCCTTTCGCCAGCAATACCCCTACATCGCCATTGACGCCACCAGACAGTGCAATCACATCTTCATTATGCTGCGCGACCCACTCTCGCTTGATAATAGGGCGGCCTTCTACTTGACCTAGTTGGTAGCCTTTGGAGATCACTTCAATGATGTTCTTGTAGCCTTTATTCGACATGGCCAACAAGGTCATGCGCGTGCGCTGCTCCAATAAGCCCTCTGCCTCCAAGATGATGTCGGCGCCACAGATAGGCTTAATACCTTTGTCCATGGCCCCTGTGTAGAAGCGAACGAAACCGCACAGGTTGTTCTCATCGGACATGGCCACGGCAGGCATTTGCATTTTATCTGCCTGCGCCACCAACCCTTTGACTTTTACCAAGCCATCAACCAGAGAAAACTCGGTGTGCACTCTAAGGTGAATAAAGGACGACATGGGCTTAACCTTCTAAGATTCGTTTTACTGGGCCAAAGCTACGGCGATGAATATCACATACACCATGCTCTTGAATCGCTGCCAAATGGACGGCGGTTGGATAACCTTTATGCTTTGCAAAACCGTACTCTGGATATTGGGCATCCAGCGCTACAATTTCACGATCTCGGGTCACTTTTGCCAAGATGGACGCGGCCGCAATCGCCGCATGACGCGCATCCCCTTTTACGACCGCTTCCGCCGGGCAAGGCAGCTCCTTGGGCACACGATTGCCATCAATCAAAGCATGTTCCGCTGCCGTTGGCAGCGCATCAATGGCACGCTTCATGGCCAGCATGCTGGCATGAAGGATATTGATTTCATCGATTTCCGCCACTGAGGCGCGCGCGATACTAAACGCTAACGCTTTTGCTTGGATCTCGTCAAACAAAGCTTCACGCTTTTTCTCTGACAGCTTCTTCGAGTCATTCAATCCCACTATCGGATGGTTTGGGTCGAGAATCACCGCGGCAGCTACCACATCACCCGCCAGAGGGCCGCGGCCAGCTTCATCTGCTCCCGCCACTAATACTCCGCTGTATTGCTGACTGACAAACGGCTCTAAATCAGCCATTACGAATCTCCTGAGCAATCGCACGTGCCGCCGCTTCACCGGCATTTTTACGTAGCATTTCGTGCAGATCTAAGAACGTCTTTTGTCTCTCTTTATCTTGTTCGTAATCGCGCCACTCACTTACCAAGGCATTCGCCAGTTTCACTGGAGTCGCCTCATCTTGAAGCAGCTCTGGGACCAAGCGTTTTTGCGCCAACAGGTTAGGCAGCGACACATACGGTACCTTGATCATGCGTTTCATAATGGCAAAGGTCAGCTTAGTAAAACGATACGCGACCACCATGGGGCGTTTCACCAACATCGCTTCCAATGCCGCGGTACCAGACGCCAACAAAATGGCTTCACCAGCCGCCATCACATCACGCGATTTCCCGTCGACAACCGTCGCTGAAACACCAATGTCACGCAGAATGGCTTCGATTTGCAGGCGACGCTCAGCATTGGCCGCCGGAATGACAAACTTTGCGGTTGTCACTTGCTGCTGAATGACTTTCATGGTCTCAGCAAACACTGGCATCAAGCGACTGACTTCACCGCCACGGGAACCTGGCAAAATGGCAAACCAGTCCTCATTTAGAGACAAGCCTAAACGCTCACGAGCAGCGGACTTATCACTGCTAAGCGGCACTTCATCGGCCAAGGTATGACCAACGCATACCGCAGGCACTTCATGCTCCTGATAGATTTCCAGCTCAAATGGAAACAGGGTGAGCATTAAATCAACAGATTGCTTGATTTTAAAAATACGTTTTTGACGCCATGCCCAAACTGAGGGGCTTACATAATGGATGGTCTTCAGACCTTTCTGGCGAAGTTTACGCGCCAAAGGCAAGTTAAAATCTGGCGAGTCGATACCAATAAAGGCCGTGACTTCATGCTCAAGACAGTGGTTCATCATCGCCTTTCGAATGCCCAGCAGCTCACGTAAACGGCCCAGTACCTCAACCAACCCCATGACCGACAAGCGCTCCATAGGGAACAGACTGTGAAAGCCCTTTTCAATCATCATTGGGCCACCAATGCCTTCAAAAATGGCATCAGGGAAGCGTAGCTTTAAATGCTCAATTAAGTTCGCCCCCAAGATATCACCAGAGGCTTCGCCCGCCACAATCACAAATCTTTTTTGCATAATCTACTTTTACCTTCATAAAAAAACCCCGACGAGATCGGGGTTTCTTTTGAGCCAGTCATCCGTTATCGGACAATGCCTCGATTAGACTGACGAATGGAGAGGACAAAATCAGCCACTTCTTGAATGCGGTACATGTCACTCGCTTCAATCTCACTCAAAGCCTGCTCAAGGGGCATACCTTTGATGTATACCATCTTGTAGGCAGAGCGAAGTGCTTTAATGACCTCGGCAGGCGTGCCACGTCGACGCATGCCCTCAAAATTCATACCGTGCGCCTTCGCAGGATCGCCCGACACCATAACATAGCGCGGCACGTCCTTAGTGACCATAGAGCCCATGCCACACATACTGTAAGAGTTCACTTGGCAAAATTGATGGATACCTGTGTAACCACCTAAAATAACCGAATCCCCTACCGTGACATGCCCAGCTAAGGCCGCATAGTTCGCTAAGATATTATTATCGCCAACCATACAGTCATGGCCGACGTGCGTGCTGGCCATGAACAAATTGCCATGTCCAATTTGAGTGACACCTTGATCCTGAACGGTTCCACGGTGAATGGTTGAATTCTCTCGAATGACATTTCGATCACCAATGATCAAACGTGTCGGCTCACCCTTGTATTTCTTGTCTTGGTTTACTTCACCAACGGAAGCAAACTGATAAATCTCATTGTTCTGACCAATGGTCGTATGACCATTGACCACAACATGGGACTTCAACACAGTACCAGCACCGATTTGCACGTCAGGTCCGACGATACAAAACGGGCCGATTTCAACATCACTGTCTAGTTCAGCTTTTGGATCAACTATCGCAGTTGGATGTATCAACACTTATAGCTTCCTGTCAGCACATAGAATTGTAGAAGAACAAACAAGCTCACCTTCAACCGTCGCTTTCACTTCAAATTTCCAAATACCACGACGTTCGGTCAGGATTTTGGCTTCAAGTTGAAGGCGATCACCAGGCACTACAGGGCGCTTGAAACGTGTATTATCAGCACCTACAAAGTAGTAGATTGAGCCATCTTGTGGGGTTTTGTCCATGGTTTTAAAACCAAGGATGCCTGCCGCTTGAGCCATTGCTTCGATAATCAAAACACCAGGCATTACTGGATGATCTGGGAAGTGACCGTTAAAGAACGGTTCATTTACCGTCACGTTTTTGTACGCTACAACTGATTCCCCAGGAGTCAATTCAACTACACGATCCACCAATAAGAACGGGTAGCGGTGGGGTAAGTAACGGCGAATTTCATTCACATCCATCATTTATGCATTAACCTTTTGTTAAAAGCGTTTTAACTTGTTTTTCCAATTTAGAGATTTGCGCAGCCATGTTTTCAATACGACGCAAGCGAGCGGCCGATTTGCGCCACTTTTGCGTTGAATCCAAAGCTGTTCCAGAAGAGTACGACCCTGGGCTATCGATTGAGCGAGTCACCAAGCTCATCGCCGTAATATGAACATTGTCCACTAAGGTAATATGTCCCGCTAAGCCTGCACCTCCGGCAATCGTGCAGTTTTTGCCAACCACAGTACTACCTGCGATGCCCACACAACCTGCAATCGCGCTATTATCACCGATTACGACGTTGTGAGCAATTTGTACGAGGTTATCAATTTTCACCCCATTGCCAATCACTGTGTCTTCAATCGCGCCACAGTCCACCGTCGTGTTCGCGCCGATTTCTACATCATCACCAATCAGCACACTGCCCAACTGATGAATTTTAATCCATTCACCGTTATGAGGCGCAAAACCAAAGCCATCTGCGCCAATGACAGTCCCACTGTGAACAATACAACGTGCGCCAAGTTTTACTTTCTCATAAAGCGTCACATTGGCCGCCAAACGTGTCTGTTCACCCAAAGAGACACCTTCTCCTAAGACACAACCTGGCCCCAGCTGGCAACCCGCAGCAATGCGAACATTTGCGCCAACGGTCACATTCGGACCTATGGTGACATTATCTGCCAACTCAGCACTGTCATGAATAATAGCAGAAGGGTGAATACTGTCTTGCCAACCGCATTCAGCGGCGGTAAACAGACGTGTGACTTGAGCAAAAGCAAGGTAGGGGTTGCGCACAATAATCGCGTTGCGCACCGATTCAGCGTCTTTCACGTCGCGCAACAAGACCGCCCCAGCTTCACAGCGAGACAGCTTATCGGCATATTTAGGATTCGACAGAAAACTCAGTTGGCCTGCTTCAGCGTGATCTAAAGTACCGAGTGCGGAAACACAATAATCTGGATCACCAAATAATTCGCCGCCAACGTGGGCGGCGATCTCTGAAAGGGTATACCCCATCCACTATTTCTCTTTATTCAATTTTTCGATCAGCTCTGCTGTGATATCAACAGATTCATTGGTGTAGATAGCGGCTTGACGAGAAATCACGGCGTCTAGGTTGCGCTCATCAATCAGCTCTTTCAGTGCGGCTTCACCCATAGGTGTCAGGTTCTGAATCAACTGCTGCTCCATTTGCTGAGCCTGTTGCTGCATCGCCGCCACCATCTGACGTAACTGAGCTTGTTTCTTGTTGACCTCAGCACGACGCTCCGCTAATTGGTCAGCAGACAAGGTAAGCTCATCACGCTTAAGGCTTTCGACCATATCTTTCAGAGTACGATTTTCTTGATCCAAACGTGCTTTCATTTGATCAACTTGCTGTCTCGGCGCTTGCGCAGCTTCTTGCCCAGCATCACTTTGCAGAAGCGCAGCACGGAAATCCAGTACCGCAATTTCAGATGCCATCGTATGGGCGCTTAACAAGGCGACAAACGCCATACTCAGTAGTTTTTTCATGTTCAATCCTTACCTCTGTTAGAAGGTTGTACCTAACTGAAATTGGAACACATCCGTCTCATCACCTTCTTTGTCATTCAAGGTTTTCGCAATGTTAAATGACAAAGGTGCAATCGGTGTGATCCAGGTCCAGTTGAAGCCCACACTGTAACGAATCTCGCCGGCATCAAAGCCTTCTTGACAGCTGGTACTGCCCGAGAAGCAGTAGTCAGTAAACACGTTACCCGCGTCTAAGAAGAGCGACGTTCGCACTGAGCTGTGATCTTCAACCATCGGCATCGGGAAAATGATTTCCGCTGTGGCTGCTAACAGCATGTTGCCACCGATAGAATCCGTTTCAGTATCGTCATTGTAGGTGTTACGTGGTCCTAGAGACGAAGCCCCGTAACCGCGTACAGAATACACACCGCCCGCATAGTAGTTTTCAAAGAATGGCAGACGATCAGTATCACCGTAACCAACACCATAGCCCGCACGCCCCTTCAAGTGGAAGAGCCACAGGTTATTTTCGCTTAGATTCCAATAACCTTGAGAAAGTGCACCAATCTTGGCGTAGGTTTGGTCACCTAACGGAGTGGCAACATCTAAGGTCACACGGTGACTAATACCACCCGTCGGCAAAAGACCACCGACAATGTCATTATCACTCCAAACAATGTTAGCAATCACATCGTCAAACGAGTCACCATAGGTATCCAAGTAATCCTGCGTTTCCAGCGACGGGTTCGAACCGAGATCGACGCCAGTATTCTTCAGCGTCACACCAAAGCTCAAACGCTGCGTATCGCTAATCGGGTAACCAAAGTTAACCGATGCCCCAATACGGTCCAGGTCGTAGTCTTCCACATCGTCTTCATCGTGGTCACTGACTTGATAGAACAAGCTGTAGCCGCGGCTGACACCATCGACAGTGAAGTATGGATTGTCATACGACAGGGTAAAGTCTTGCGTTTGGTTACTGCGGCTCATGTTAAAGCCAAGCTTGTTACCAGTACCCAAGAAGTTACGCTTCGAAATACCAAAGCCCAGCACCGTACCCTCTGCTTGAGAGTAACCAATACTGGCTTGAATGCTACCTGAAGGCTGCTCTTCGACCACCACATCCAAATCCACTTGGTCCACAGTACCTGGCACCGGACGTGTCTTAAGATCCACGGTTGAGAAGAAACCTAAACGCTCAATGGCACGCTTAGAAGATTGAATCTTCGAGTGCGTTGCCAAAGCCCCTTCGAATTGGGTCATCTCACGGCGTAACACTTCATCTTTGGTTTCCGAGTTACCACTGAAGTTGATGCGGCGCACATACACTTTTGGCCCGGGTGTAATATGGTAGGTCAGATCAACCTTATGGTCAGGCAACTTATTCGGAATGATGTTCACATTGGTAAACAGATAGCCACTGTCACCTAGCTCACCCGACACTGCTTCCATGATGTCTGTGGTCTGCTTACGAGAAAAAGCGTCGCCGGCTTTCTGATTGATGTGTTTCCAGATACGGTCTTCACTGATTGGCAAAGAGCCACTCAGTGAAATGTCGTTAATCGCATAGGAGTCACCTTCAACAATGTTGACGACAACGTATACTTCACGCTTGTCAGCAGACACGCTCACTTGGTTCGAAATCAGCTCGTAATCTAGGTAACCACGGTCTAAATAAAAGCTACGCAGGGTTTCTAAGTCACCTTGAATCTTCTGTTTAGAGTACTCATCAGCGGAGCTAAATGGGTTAAAATAGCCTGTTTCCGCCGACTGAAATTTGTCGGTTAGCTCTTCATCTGAAAAGTGTTTATTGCCCACAATATTAATATGGACGATCTTAGCGGTAACGCCTTCTTCAATATTAATATTAAGAGCCACACGATTACGGGGCAGGTTTTCAACGTTCATTTCAACTTGCGCACTGTAACGCCCTAACGCGTAATACTGGCGTTGTAACTCTTGTTGAATCTGATTAAGGGTTTCAGGCTTATACAGTTCGCCTTCTTCTAAGCCGGAAAGACGTAGACCACGCTGCAAATCTTCCGTCGAAATCATGTCATTGCCATTGATCTCTATTTGACCAATGGTTGGACGTTCAACGACTTTAAAGATCACCACATCGTCTTCTTCGAAAACTTCAATGTCGCTAAAATAGCCGGTTGCAAAAAGGTTATTAACCGCTTCATGCACGCGCGAGGAATCGTATCCCTGACCTTGCTGGAAACCAATGGTTTCGAACGCACGTGTGGGGGTCATCTGTAACAACCCATCAACACGAACATCCGCAACTGTCTTCGCATAACTTTGAGCACTACAAATCGCTAATACTGATGCTACAAAGACTCTCACATATACCTCTCTACAAGCGGGCAATATCATTAAATAAAGCAACGGCCATCATCGCAAACAGCAATGATGCGCCAATACGGTAGGCAAACCCTTGAACACGTTCAGAAACGGGCTTGCGACGTACAGCTTCTATCCCAAAAAACAGCAAATGCCCACCATCTAGCATGGGGATCGGCAGTAAATTCAATACACCTAGGCTCACACTCAAGTAAGCCATAAATTTTAAGAACGATTGCACACCCGAATCAGCGGATGCGCTGGCAACCTTGGCAATCGTAATGGGTCCTGACAGATTATCAAGGGAGATTAATCCCTGTAGCATTTTGCCGATCGAAGACAGCGTCAACGAGGTCATCTGCCATGTCTGTTGCACACCATAAACTGCTGCGCCGAAAAAGCCAAATTCTCGCACACGCAGATCGTCTTCAGATAGCACAGGTTTTGCCACCCCAAGGCCAGCAAAACCTGTTGTCGCGCCCTCTACTTCTCGAGCAGTCGGCGTTAGCGTTAACAACTGTGTTTGCCCATCACGCTCAATCAGCACTTGCAGTGCTGTCGCGGGGTTGCTTTGCACCCAAGTAACAAAGCTCTGCCAGCCTGAAATCGACTCTTCATTAATCTCTAGTACGGTATCGCCGATTTTAAAGCCGGCTTGCTCGGCCGCACCGCCGGGCACCACTTCAGCAACGGTTGGCACCACCATAGGGCGCCAAGGCTGTGCACCAAACTGGGTAATCAGAGTGTTGGGCTCTTGCCCTACTAACCAACGATTGAGGGTAAAGCTGCCCTCTTCTTCAATACTGCTGTCAGCCGGCAAGTAACGAACACTATAGCGCCCTGTCTGACCAATCAAGTCAGCTAACGCTAAATTTACATCTTCCCAAGAATGGGTTGGCACACCATTGACTTGGGTAATCTCCGCTCCCGCCTCAATTTGCGTCTGAGCCAAGGGCGAGTTCTGAGCGACGCCACTTATTTTGGGTGCTAGCGCTTGTAGCCCCATGCCGGCAACCAAGGCGTAAATAATGATGGCCAAAATAAAATTGGCCAAGGGACCAGCGAACACAACCGCAATTCGCTGCCAAACGTTTTTATTATCAAACGCTTGATGTTTGAGGGACTCTGGTACTTTATCTTCGCGACTATCCAGCATGCGTACGAAGCCGCCTAGTGGAATCATGGCCAATACAAATTCCGTACCTGACTTGGCCGTGTACTTATAAATCGGTTTACCAAAACCCACTGAAAAACGCAGCACCTTCACACCACATAAGCGTGCGACATAATAATGCCCAAACTCATGGAAAGTGATCAGCACCCCCAACGCGATGATGATAGATAAAGCACTTTCAAACATGTTATGCAAACTCCGAAGCGATCAATTGTTGCGCCAGCAGTCGCGACGCTTGGTCAGCCGCAAACACTGCCTCTAAATCATTGACAGCTTTAATCTCAGAGCGTTCAAGTACACGCTGGTTTAGACGAGCAATATCTAAGAAAGAAATTTGCTCTTTGAGAAAAGCATCCACTGCCACTTCATTGGCTGCATTCAAGCAAGCCATTGCCGTACCGCCCAAATACCAAGCATCGCTAGCGAGCTTAAGGTTTGGGAAGCGTTCCAAATCCGGCGCCTCAAAATTCAACTGAGCAACCTTAAAAAAATCCAACGCTTCAACACCGGTTTCAATGCGAGCCGGCCAAGTCATACCGTAGGCAATCGGAATTTTCATATCTGGGTTGCCCATTTGCGCAATCACAGAGCCGTCTTTAAACGACACCATGGAATGCACAATGCTCTCTGGATGCACGACCACTTGCACATCCGCCGGCGTGACATCAAACAGCCAGCAAGCCTCGATCAATTCCAAGCCTTTATTCATTAAGCTGGCGGAATCCACCGAAATTTTTTGCCCCATAGACCAATTCGGGTGTGCACACGCTTGTGCTGGTGTCACGCTCCGCATCTGCTCAGGCGAGAAGGTACGAAATGGCCCACCCGATGCGGTTAACAGTATTTTGTCCACGTCACGCTTGGTCGCGCCCGCCTCATTCTGTGGCAAACATTGAAAAATTGCGTTGTGCTCACTGTCAATCGGCATCAAGGTAACATTATGCTTGGCCACTTCTTCCATAAACAAGCGGCCAGCGGTGACTAAGCTCTCCTTGTTCGCCAGTAACACACGCTTACCAGCGCGAATCCCCGCTAGCGTTGGACGCAGACCCGCAAAGCCCATAATAGCGGCCATCACTTGGTCACAATCATCGCTGGCAATGCTTTCCATCGCCGCACTGCCATATTCAAATTGCGTATCCAGATCGGCACACAAGGCGGCTAACTCATCACGCGCTTGGGCACTTCCCATCACTGCACGTTTGGGTTTGAACGTACGACAGATCTCTGCCATACGTTCAACACTGGCATTCGCTGCCACACTGACCAATTCAAACTGATCAGGGTACTGAGCAATCACATCTAAGGTACTACGACCAATTGAGCCTGTTGCACCAAGAAGACAAATCTTTTGCATTACACCCAACCTACAAAGCTCAGCAACAAGACATAAATTGGCGCCGCAGACGTCAAACTGTCAACCCGATCCATTACACCACCGTGACCTGGAATCAGTTGACTGGAATCCTTAAGGGCTTCATGGCGTTTGAAAAGGCTTTCCGTCAGATCACCCAACACAGACGTCATCACGGTAATGAATGCCATCACGGCCAAAGGCAACCAGGCAACACTTTCAAGAGAGGTCATTGCCGCAAACACCGCTACCCCTACTTGAGTCAGTAGCACGCCACCAATTACCCCTTCCCAAGACTTGCCCGGGGATACCTTTACGGCCAGTTTACGTTTACCAAACGCTTTACCTGAGAAGTAGGCTCCTGAGTCCGCCCCCCAGATCAAGCCCATCAATAGCAACACCCAAACCACAAAGTCATTGGAGTCACGCAACACGACCATGGCCGACCAAGTACTTACCAAGACCAGCAAGCCAAATACGATGCGTACAAAGCGAGACTGCCAGCCTTTATCGGTGGGATAGTGGATGACCCAGAATAGCGCCATCAACCACAAAATAGGGGCCACCCATAAAATCGCACGTTGCAGATCAAAAATCGCTACCCCGTAACACAAGGTCCCCACTAGACCAGCAAAGGCAATTCGTCCTTGCTGGCGTGTAATACCGGATAAACGCGCCCACTCCCAGCCTGCTAGCAGTACGACTACCCCCATGGCGACCTGAAAGCCCGAGGCTCCTAAAACAAATACCGCATAAATAAACAACAGCGCCATTACGATTGCGCTAAGAACTCTTGGTAAAAGCATAAAACTATCGCCCACCGTATCGTCGTTGACGTTGTTGATAAATCATCAGTGCTTCTTCAAAGTGTGCGCCATCAAAGTCAGGCCAAAGCACTGGCATAAAAATAAATTCCGCGTAGGCAAGTTGCCATAGCAAGAAGTTACTCACACGCTCCTCGCCGGAAGTGCGTATGATCAAATCCAATTCAGGAAGCCCCGCCAAGCAGACATGCTGCCCTAGGGTCTCTTCCGTGATGTCACTCGGTGTCAGCTCTCCAGCGGCCACTTGCTGCGCTAGTACCTGCGCGGCCTGAGCAATATCCCAACGACCACCATAGTTTGCCGCAATGGCAAGCACCATACCTTGATTATCCGCAGTCGCTTGTTCCGCTAAGGCAATTTGCTCTTGCAAACCTGCACTAAAGCCGGATTTATCGCCCACCACCATTAATTTGATTGAGTGCTCATTAAGACGCTTTGCTTCTTTTTTCAAAGAACGCATAAACAACCCCATCAAGCCGTCAACTTCCGCTTGGGGGCGCTTCCAATTCTCGCTCGAGAAAGCAAACAGAGTCAGCACTTTAACACCACTACGTGCCGCAGATTCAACTGTTTTACGCACGGCGGCAGCGCCTGCGCGGTGGCCAGCAATACTTGGTAAGTGCTTTTTTTTCGCCCAGCGATTATTACCATCCATAATAATGGCCACGTGGGCAGGAACAGATTGGCTGTCGACAGCCAACGTTTGGTTCGACATAGAGTTACCTAGTCAGAAAAAAGGCAGGCGCACAGCACCTGCCTCTTTTATTAGATTTCCATTAGATCTTTTTCTTTCGCAGCCAAATGCTCTTCGATTTGAGCGATGTACTTGTCTGTTACTTTTTGAACTTGATCCTGACCACGACGTTCTTCGTCTTCAGAAATCTCTTTTTCTTTCACTAGGTCTTTTAGACTGTTGTTCGCATCACGGCGAATGTTACGAATCGCAATACGGCCATTTTCCGCTTCAGATTTTGCTTGCTTGTAGTAGTTACCACGCGTTTCTTCTGTCAAAGCTGGCAGTGGGATACGAATCAAGTTGCCCGTTGTAGATGGGTTCAAACCTAGATCGGATTTCATGATCGCCTTTTCAATTTCAGGCACCATGTTACCTTCCCATGGCGAAACACCCAAAGTACGAGCGTCTTCTACTGTAACGTTTGCCACTTGGTTAAGAGGAGTTTCGCTACCGTAGTAGTTCACTTTGATAGGATCTAAAAGGCTTGGGTGTGCACGACCTGTACGAATCTTTTTGAACGCGTTGTCTACCGCTACAACGGCTTTCCCCATGCGCTCTTCAGCATCTTTTATAATCTCGTTAATCATTATTTCCTCACTTAATAACGGTACCTTCGTCGCCACCGGTCATGATGTTAATCAGAGCCCCTGGCTTGTTCATATTAAATACGCGCACTGGCATTTGATGGTCACGAGTTAGACAGATAGCCGTTAAATCCATGACGCCTAACTGTTTTTCCAAAACTTCATCGTAGCTTAATGTACCATATTTCACTGCACTTGGGTCCTTGATTGGATCCGCAGAGTAAACACCATCCACTTTTGTCGCTTTCAGCACGACATCCGCATCAATCTCGATACCACGCAGACACGCAGCAGAGTCAGTTGTAAAGAATGGGTTACCAGTACCGGCAGAGAAAATAACCACATCACCGTCTTTTAGGTGACGCATCGCACGACGACGATCGTATGGCTCAACAATCCCCGTCATCGTAATCGCAGACATAACGCGAGTCGAAATATTCGCACGTTCAAGCGCATCACGCATCGCTAGCGCATTCATAACCGTCGCCAGCATTCCCATATGGTCGCCAGTCACTCGGTCCATTCCCGCTTGGCTTAGTGCCTGACCACGGAACAAGTTACCACCACCGATAACAATCCCGACTTCCACACCGATACCGCGCAACTGGCCGATCTCTAGTGCTATACGGCTCAACACTTTTGGATCAATACCAAAGGTTTCATCGCCTTGTAGCGCTTCGCCACTTAATTTCAACAAAATGCGTTTGTATCTTGGATTGGTTTCTTTAGGCATTTAGAACCTCCGGTAATGGTGAGAAGTAATTATTGAGGTTGAAACAAAGCCACCTCAATAGGCTATTCATAAAAAGGGGCAGTCTAGCTGCCCCTT
Organism: Marinomonas aquimarina; assembly: GCF_900089755.1. Classification (GTDB taxonomy): domain Bacteria; phylum Pseudomonadota; class Gammaproteobacteria; order Pseudomonadales; family Marinomonadaceae; genus Marinomonas; species Marinomonas aquimarina. Next base: position 17,433 of record NZ_FLOC01000020.1, read on the forward strand.
ATTTTACTCAAAACTTTATCAGCAATTAGCCTTTATTAAGTTGAGCAGCAACCTCAGCAGCGAAGTCTGTTTCTTCAACTTCGATACCTTCACCTACTTCGATGCGAACGAAAGAAGATACTGTTGCACCAGCGTCTTTCGCTAGTTGAGCAACTTTTACTTCTGGGTTCTTAACGAATGGCTGGTCATTTAGGCTGTTTTCAGCCAAGAATTTCTTGATACGACCACCGATCATCTTGTCAACGATCTCAGCTGGCTTGCCAGCCATATCTGGTTGAGCACGGATGATTTCTTCTTCTTTAGCAAGAACTTCAGCTGGCATGTCTTCGCCACGTACAACACGTGGGTTAACAGCAGTTACGTGCATCGCAACATCTTTTGCAAGCTCTTCGTTGCCGCCTTCTAGCTGAACTAGAGAAGCGATTTGACCGTTGCTGTGTAGGTAACCAGCAACTAGACCGCCTTCAACAACGACTGCACGACGTGGAGTGATGTTTTCGCCGATCTTCTGAACAAGCGCTTCACGAGCTTCTAGCATTTCGCCAGAGATCACAACAGCCATATCAGTTTCTTTAGAAGCGAATACCGCGTCAGCAACTTTGTTAGCGAACGCTAGGAAGCCTTCGTCGCGTGCTGCGAAGTCAGTCTCAGAGTTGATCTCAACCAATACGCCGTAAGAGTTATCATCTGCAACGCGCATGATGATAGTACCCTCAGCTGCAGTACGACCAGCTTTCTTAGCTGCTTTCATACCACTTGATTTACGTAGCTCTTCGATTGCTACTTCGATGTCACCGCCAGCTGCAGTCAGAGCTTTTTTACACTCCATCATGCCTAGGCCAGTACGGTCACGTAGTTCTTTTACCATTGCTGCAGATACTGCGGCCATGTCAATTCCCCTTGTACGATAACAAAATTTAAAAAAAGGAGAGAGAACCCTCCCCCCTTTTATAAAAACAGACCCGTTAGAGCCGTAAATTACGCTTCAGTGGCTTCGTTTACTTCAACAAACTCGTCAGCGCTACCAGCAGCTGCCGCACGACCTTCTAGAGATGCGTCAGCGAATGCAGAAACGTACAACTGAACTGCGCGGATTGCGTCGTCGTTTGCAGGAATTACGTAATCAACGCCATCTGGATCACTGTTAGTATCAACGATACCGATAACAGGGATACCTAGCTTGTTAGCTTCTTTGATTGCGATACGCTCGTGGTCAACGTCGATTACGAAAAGAACGTCAGGAAGACCACCCATATCCTTGATACCACCTAGAGAGCGCTCTAGTTTCTCAAGTTCGCGAGTGCGCATTAGGGCTTCTTTCTTAGTTAGTTTTTCGAAAGTGCCGTCTGCTTGCTGACTTTCTAGATCACGTAGACGCTTGATAGACGTACGGATCGTTTTGTAGTTAGTCAACATACCACCTAACCAACGGTGGTTTACGTATGGCATAGCAGCGCGAGAAGCTTGCTCAGCAACTGTTTTAGATGCAGCGCGTTTAGTACCTACGAACAAAACTTTGTTTTTGTTCTCAGCCATTTTCTTAACTAGCTCAAGAGCTTCGTTAAGTGCTGGTACAGTGTGCTCAAGGTTGATGATATGGATCTTGTTACGTGCACCGAAAATGAATGGCTTCATTTTTGGGTTCCAGTAACGAGTTTGGTGACCAAAGTGTGAACCAACCTGTAGCAGGTCGCGCATAGAAACTGTAGGCATTTTACTATCCTTCAAATTTTGGGTTAGGTTAACTTGTTAGCCCTAGCCACTCAGCCTTTTGAAATTTAAAGCAATTTCAGGCACCCCAGAGTGTCTATTTTTAACTAGGCAACAAGGTCGTTAGATTGTTTAGTTTATAGCTTAGTCTTACGATCAAGAATAAGCCGGCGTTTTATACCACAAAAGCCAGATTTACAAAAGCAGATATTCCCATTACCCCCCACCAATCTCCAAGTTTTTTTCTTATCTCAGGACGATTAATGTCAATAACTCATGTAGAATATTGGGATTCTCAGACTAGTGAAGTTTTAAGACAGTTTTATTATGAGCAACGAAATTCTGCAAAAAGTAAAAGAGTTAACTAAGGACGGTCGCGCAGAGGTTCCTAGCTGGACACCTCGCTCTGCAGCGACACGTTTTACAGATGTAAGCGATATCGAAGGCATGCGTACAGCGGGTAAGCTGGCAGGCGAAGTGCTAACTATGTTGGAGCAATACGTGGTACCTGGCGTCAGCACTGAAGAGCTAGACATCATCGTGCACAACTACATTGTTAATGAGCAAGGCGCCATTCCTGCCCCGCTTAACTACCACGGTTTCCCGAAATCCTGCTGTACTTCGGTTAACGATGTGATCTGTCACGGTATCCCGAATGATAAGGCCCTTAAAAAAGGCGATGTGGTCAACATTGACATCACCATTATCAAAGACGGCTATTACGGTGACACCAGCAAGATGTTCACGGTTGGCCAAGTACCAGCGCACGTAGAACGCCTCTGTAAACTCACCCAAGAAAGTCTCTACCTTGCCATCAAAATGGTTAAGCCGGGGGTTCGCCTTGGTGATATTGGCGCAGCCATTTCCGATTTCGCCCACAAGAATCACTACTCAGTAGTAGAAGAATACTGCGGTCACGGCATCGGCACGACCTTCCATGGCGAGCCTCAAGTGGCCCACTACGGCCGCCCAGGCACAGGTGTGGTACTAGAAGAAGGCATGACGTTCACCATCGAACCAATGATCAACGCGGGTAAAAAGCAGGTGAAACACACTGGCCCCGATAACTGGATCGCGAAAACCAAAGATGGTCGTTTATCTGCCCAGTACGAGCACACTTTATTGGTGACAGCAGACGGTGTTGAAATCTTAACGTTGCGCCCTGACGATACGATCACTGTCTAATTTGTTGCCCTGTAGTACAACCAAAGAGGCCTTGCATGGACTTTCCAGCATTTCCTGATGCTCCACCTTTGTTTAGCCAAGCCGAAAAGCTTGAACTGGCGTCACCAAAAACCAACGCCAAGCGCTTTCGCGAGCTCTTAAGCGAAAAAACAAAGGCGTATAATGACTTATTTCATGATTTATACCCGATCGAAAAGCTTGTAAAAGGCCTCTCTGGATTGTACGACGAAGTCATGCATGCGGCATGGGTACGCGCCGGACTGCATGAAGAAAGTGATATCGCCATGGTCGCGGTGGGGGGATATGGACGCAGCGAACTGCACCCAAAGTCCGACATTGACCTGCTGATTCTATTAAATGATGACCGTGAACCCAATGCGGCCAAAATAGAGTCGTTTATCACCTTCTTATGGGACTTAAAACTCGATGTCGGTCATGCGGTGCGCACCATCAGCGATTGCGCGTCACTCGCGGAAACCGATATCACCGTGATCACTAACCTGATTGAATCGCGCACCCTGTACGGCGACAAAGAGCTGCTGGCGAACCTAAAGCTAAAGATTGACGTCAACCACATGTGGGACGGTCATACCTTCTACCGCGCCAAGCTACTTGAGCAGCAACAACGCCATGCCAAGTATCAGAATACTGCTTACAACCTTGAGCCAAACCTAAAGGAATGCCCTGGCGGCTTACGCGATATGCAAGTGATCGACTGGGTGGCTAAGCGCCATTTACACACCCATCGCTTAAGCGCACTCGTCGACAAACAGTTCTTATCCGAAGACGAATACATGCAGATCAAGGGCGCCGTCTCACATCTGTGGCGTATTCGCTGGGCACTGCACACCATTGTTGGCCGCAAAGAAGACCGCTTACTGTTTGACCACCAACGCACCTTAGCCAAAGAATTCGGCTTTGATGATGAAGACCTAAAGCGCAACGTTGAGCGCTTTATGCAGGGCTACTACCAAAGCGTGGCGGCCATCCAGCAGTTAAACGACCTGTTATTACAGCACTTTGAAGAATCCTTCCTGCACATCGAAGAAAACCCAGATATTGAGGTGATCAACGAACGCTTCCAGATCAACAATGGTCAATTAGAGATTCGACATCCCGATGTGTTCTCTGAGACCCCCTCGGCGATGCTGGAAATCTATAAGATCATGGGCGATCGCAGTGAGTTCAAAGGCATTCGCGCCAACACCATGCGCGCCCTGCGTGATAATCTTGAACTGGTGGATGAAAGCTACCGCAACGATCCAGTGAACACCAACCTGTTCCTAGACATCATTGCCAGCCGCTACCGCATGACCACGATTCTGCGCTCAATGAAGCACATTGGCTTATTAGGTCGCTATTTACCTGAATTTGGCGCCATCATCGGCCAGATGCAACACGACCTATTTCACATCTACACAGTGGATGCGCACACGCTACAACTGGTGGAGAACTTACGCCGTTTTCTACTCCCAGAAAGCCGCTCGGTGTTCCCTATTTCGTCACAAGCAATTCGCCATATTGCCAAAGTTGAGCTGATTTACATTGCTGGCTTGTATCACGATATCGCCAAAGGCCGCGGCGGTGATCACTCGGAGCTGGGCTGTGTCGATGCGCGCTTATTCTGTGAACGCCATGGTCTTAATAAGCATGAAACCGACCTGATCGAATGGCTAGTACGCCACCACCTGCTGATGTCGGTGACCGCCCAGCGCAAAGACATCTCTGACCCAGAAGTGATCTGGGAGTTTGCCAGCATCGTCAAAGACCAGGAGCGTTTGGACTATCTCTTCTTGCTGACCGTGGCTGACATCAATGCCACTAACCCAAGCATGTGGAACAGCTGGCGCGCGTCCTTGATGCGCCAACTGTATTTAGAAACCAAACGCGCCCTGCGTCGTGGTCTAGACTTTCCTATCGACGCGGAAATGCAAAGCGATGAACACAAGCAACGCGCTCTGGAAATTTTAATCGAGCGCAATGCCGATATCATCGAAGCGGAAAATATTTGGTCTGAAATTGAAGACGAGTACTTTATTCGCTCCAGTGGTGAAGAGATTGCTTGGAACACTGAGGCCATTCTGAATCACCGCCCAAGTACCAAGCCATTGGTTGCCATCAGTCCTCTTGGCGGTCGCAACTTCTCTGGCGCCAGCAAGGTGTTTATCTATACGCCGATCGCCAGTCATTTGTTTGCCGTCACTGCGGCCCTATTTGAACAAATGGGCTTGACCATCTTGGATGCCAAGATCAACAACACCTCTAACCATTACAGCCTAGATACCTTTGTGGTCATGGAAAGTGGTGAGAATTGCGACACTAATCTGCATCTGGATCGTGAACGCATTGAATTAGTGAAAAAGACCCTTATAGAACAGCTGGACTCACCTTCTCTGTATGAAAGTGTGGTGAAACGCTTCACGCCTCGACATTTGAAGATTTTTAATGCGCCATCGACGGTCCACTTTGTCAGCCAACCGGAAGAGGTTTGGTCAGCACTGGAAGTCACCGCACCGGATCGCCCAGGTCTACTGGCCTTGATTGGCCAATTCTTTATGGAACATAACATCATGCTCCATAAGGCAAAAATCGCTACACTGGGCGAGCGAGTAGAAGATACCTTCTATATTACTGAGGAAAATGGCGACCTCATTACTGAGCATACACGCATGCAACACATTTGCGATGCCCTAAAACACAGCATTGACCGTTTTTCACAAGCTACGGATAAATAACCACATGAACCCCTTGATTCATTCTTTACACCCCTACCCATTCCAGAAGTTGGCGGATCTATTGTCATCCGTGACACCTAATGCCGACTTACCAGTGATCAAGCTAACCATTGGTGAACCTCAGCACGACGCGCCAAGCATCGTACTTGAGACCCTTAAGAACGCTTTGGATGGTGTGTCAAAGTACCCACTAACGAAAGGGGAGAACAGCTTACGTGAAGCCATTTCTGAGTGGGCCGTCAAACGCTTTAACCTAAAGTCCTTAAGCGCCGACACAGAAATCCTACCGGTCACCGGCACCCGTGAAGCGCTGTTTGCCATCACTCAGGCACTGGTCGGCGAAAAGCAAAACCCACTGGTGGTTAGCCCAAATCCGTTTTATCAAATTTATGAAGGTGCGGGCATCCTAGCTGGCGCTGAACTGCACTACTTGCCATGCGACGCAGACAATCACTACAAGATTAATTACCAAGCGGTACCAGAAGACGTATGGCAGCGCTGTGAACTGCTGTTTGTGTGCTCCCCTAACAACCCAGCAGGTACAGTGACCACCCTGGATGAGTACCGTTTCTTACTGGAAAAAGCCAAGCAGCATAACTTTGCCATTATCGCCGACGAGTGTTACTCAGAGATTTATTTTGACGAGAAACCTCTAGGCTTATTAGACGCGTGCGTGCAGCTAGGTAACGACGACTACGATCACTGCTTGATTTTCCAATCTCTATCCAAGCGTTCCAACCTACCAGGCCTGCGCTCTGGCTTTGTTGCCGGTGATGCGAAACTGCTTAAGCCGTTTTTGCAATACCGCACCTACCACGGCTGTGCGATGCCTTTACATCATCAATTGGCATCGATCACCGCTTGGAACGATGAAGCACACGTTGCCAACAACCGTGAAATCTATGGCCGTAAATTCGACCAAGTCCTAGACATCCTATCTCCAGTGATGGCGGTTGAAAAACCAGAAGCCGGTTTCTACCTATGGCCGAAACTGCCGATGAACGACGAAGAATTCTGCATCAAGTTATACCAAGAAGAATCCGTTCTTGTTCTTCCTGGCAGTTACTTAGGCCGTGAAGTGAATGGCCATAACCCTGGACAAAACCATGTGCGCATGGCCCTTGTCGCAGAAGAATCTGAATGTGTTGAGGCCGCTCAGCGCATTGCCCGTTTTATGAAAAAACACCAAAACCTTTAAAATTAAATTTTCAGGAGCACTTACTCTAATGAGCGACTCTACTTTTGCAATTGGCCTAGGCATTGGCACTAAAAACTCAGAAGGTACTTGGTTAGAAGTTTTCTACCCTTCGCCAATCGTTTCTCCAGAGAAAAGCATCATTGATGCGGTACTGGAAAGCACAAACTACGAAGGTGGCAACGCAACACTTGTGTTGGACGAAAGCGATCTAAACCGCCTTCACCTGGCACTGCTAAAAGCAGGCCACATTGAACTAGGTGAGCGTGCATCACGTCTAAAAGCGTCTTCTCAGCCAGTGGTATTGTGTGTCCTAGCAAGCGACGAAGCGCCAGCGAACCCAGCAGAAGTGTACTTGAAGCTACAACTGATTTCGCACCGCCAAGTTCAGCCTCACCAAACAAAACTGGACGGCATGTTCGGTCTATTGGTCAACACAGCTTGGACAAGTGAAGGTCCGATTGACGTGCGCGAACTGGCAGACCGTCAACTAGACGCGCGTATGGCTGGCCGTACGATCGAAGTCTTCAGCGTAGACAAGTTCCCGAAAATGACCAACTTCGTGGTACCAACTGGCGTTCGTATCGGTGATGCAGCACGTATCCGTCTAGGTGCTCACCTAGCAGAAGGCACGACCGTGATGCACGAAGGTTTCGTAAACTTCAACGCCGGTACACTAGGCACTAGCATGGTTGAAGGTCGTATCTCTGCGGGTGTTGTGGTTGGTAACGCTTCTGACCTAGGTGGTGGCTGTTCAACAATGGGTACCCTATCAGGCGGCGGTAACATCGTTATTTCTGTCGGCGAAGAGTGTCTAATCGGCGCCAACGCTGGTATCGGTATCGGTCTTGGCGATCGTTGTACCGTTGAATCTGGCCTTTATATCACAGCAGGCGCTAAAGTTGCAGTACTAGACGAAAACAACGACGTAGTGTCTGTGGTCAAAGCACGTGAGCTGTCTGGTCAGTCTGACCTACTATTCCGTCGCAACTCTGAAACAGGTGCGATCGAGTGTAAGACTAACAAAACTGCCATCGCCCTAAACGAAGCATTGCACGCACACAACTAATCAGTTGCTATGCCAATGCCGAAGCACCCGATGGGGCTTCGGCATTTTTTTGACTAGAAGATAGCGGACTATAAGGTAGGAAAATATCGTGACAACTATTTACGGTATCAAAAACTGCGACACCATGAAAAAAGCGTTACGCTGGCTCGATGACAACAAGATTGAATATCGCTTCCACGATTATCGCAAAGATGGTCTAGAGCGCGAATTGTTATCACAATGGATTGAGCAGCTTGGCTGGGAAAGCGTGGTCAACAAACGCGGTACTACATGGCGTAAGCTAGACCCTGAGACACAAGCGGCGATGAACAATGACAGCGCTGTAGACGTCTTGCTAGAACAACCAGCGATGATTAAGCGCCCATTGTTGGATCACCAGCAATCCCTTACACTTGGCTTCAAACCAGAACAATACCAAGCTATTTTTCAGCAGTAAGCATCAAACTACTCAGAAATAACTGGGACATAATAGGCTTTATCCGCTCTGCTTGGCTCGTCTGAGCGATGCACAGGAGTCACGCCTGGTGAAGTATTAGCGGGACGATCTCCAACAATCACAGGAACATAATAAGCTTCTTGTAGTTGCGATTTGGAGCCCCCTACTAAGGCACACCCAGAGAGAAACAGTGCCACGAGGCTTATTAAGCTTAATTTCATTATGTCACCTATAAAGAGAAGTCTGCTCGACAAAAGTTAAGGTAACCAAACACAACGCAAAGGTAAAGAATGACGCAACTTACGCCCACTCTAGCATTGGCCCTAGACCTGATTTCCCGCCCTTCTGTCACGCCTGAGGACGAAGGCTGCCAAGAGCTGATGATTGAACGCTTAGAAAAAATCGGCTTTGTGGTAGAGCGCATGCCCTTTGGCCATGTGAAAAACTTCTATGCCAAACGCGGCAGCAGCGGACCAAACCTATGCTTTGCCGGCCATACTGATGTGGTGCCAGCGGGCCCTGAAAGCGAGTGGAAAGTACCGCCATTTGAACCTGAAATCGTTGATGGTGTGCTATTTGGTCGTGGCGCAGCCGATATGAAAGGCAGCCTTGCCGCCATGGTCACTGCAGTGGAAAACTTTGTTGCCGAGCACCCAGACCACGACGGGCAAATCTCATTCCTGATCACCAGTGATGAAGAAGGTCCATTTGTCGATGGCACCACACGCGTAGTGGATACGCTAATGGAACGTGATGAAAAGGTTGACTGGTGTATCGTCGGTGAACCATCGAGCACTAAAACGTTGGGCGACATCATTAAGAATGGCCGTCGCGGCTCCTTCAGTGGTGACTTAACCGTTTACGGTAAACAAGGTCACGTAGCCTACCCTCACCTAGCCGTTAACCCAATCCATTTAGCGGCCCCTGCGTTAGCAGAACTAGCCAGCACCCATTGGGACGACGGCAATGACTTCTTCCCACCGACCAGCTTCCAAGTCTCGAACCTAAATTCGGGCACAGGTGCTACAAACGTGGTACCGGGTAAGTTGCATGCACAGTTCAACTTCCGCTTCTCATCCGAGCTAACCTTTGATGATCTAAAAGAGCGCGTGCTACATATTCTCGACAAGCACGAACTGCAATACGACATCGAGTGGACCTACAATGGCCTACCGTTCCTAACCAAACCCGGCGAGCTGGTCGACGCGATGGTCGAAGCGGTGCAAGCGACCATGGACATCACTCCTGAACTGTCCACTTCTGGCGGCACATCAGATGGGCGCTTTATTGCCAAAATGGGTACACAAGTGGTGGAATTAGGTCCTATCAATGCCACTATCCACCAGATTAACGAGTGTGTTGACGCTGAAAGTTTGAATCAACTTTCCCTAATTTATCAGCGCATTTTGACTAACTTGATGGCAAAATAGGCACACTGTGAGTAAGCCACTGGCCCTACTTCATAAATTAGCACTTAAATTGGGGCAAAACCCAAGGTTAGCGCTGCTGAAGTTGATTCAAGGCGGACTCTTGTTCGCCTTTGGCGTACTCATGATTTTTGTCGCAAATAATTTAGTCATTGACTCCATTCAGCGCGAACTGATTGCCCTTGTAGGCCTTATCACAGCCGGCCTTGGTGTCGTCTGGTCGCTGATTGGCTATTTATCCATGAGCGTATTGCGTATCTACCACATGCTAAATAAGAAGGATTAATCCGATGCAGCCCGATATCGAAATCTATCTCTTGTCGTGTCCGACAGAGCGTATCATCAGTTGGCTGGAGCAAGACTTCTCAGTTCTAGATATGCGTAAACCGAGCGACATCGCCACCAAGCTGCACTTAGATTGGAATGGGCGTGACATACCCGTGACGATTCTGGAACAAGCTGCAGGTAAACGTTTCACCTCCGTTTGGTTTGACTCTGAGCAAACCCCTTGGGAGAGCGACATGGAATGCGCTAAGCGTGCGTTTGAAGCGTTACAGTGCGAGGTTCGTTGTAATTATCAAGGGTGGCAAGAAGATGGGCAGGAAGACCCAGATCTCTGGTGGCGTATCAACGCTAACGGCGAAGGTCCCTATATCTGGCGATAACACCAACGCCACCTCCTTGGAAAACATCAAGAGTAAGAGAAATACTATGCAAATTACAATGCTGAAAGGCAAACTTCATATGGCCTCCGTCACTCAAGCTGAGCTATGGTATGACGGCTCTTGTGCCATCGACAGCGATCTTGTGAAGCTTGCCGGTCTGCGTGAATTCGAGCAAATCGACATCTACAATGTCGACAACGGCGAACGCTTCCACACTTACGTGATCCTAGCGGAGGCTGGCTCGGGTACGATTTCCATGAACGGCGCTGCAGCACGTAAAGTTCAAGTAGGTGACCGTGTGATCATTGCCGCCTACGCGCAAATGGATGAAGCAGAAGCGAGCCATTTTGAACCCAAACTGGTGTACTGCAACAAAGACAATACCGTTGAACGCACAGCGAACACGATTCCAGTGCAAGTAGACTAACGTCTTAGCGATAGCCACAAACATTAAAAAAGGTCGCCTAGGCGACCTTTTTGTTTATCTAACGTTCGAATCGATTAGTTCGCTGCGGCTAACGCTGCGTCGTAGTTAGGCTCTTCCGCGGTTTCCGACACTTGCTCTGTGTACACCACTTCGCCTTGCTCATTGATCACCACTACAGAGCGAGACAGTAGACCCGTTAGCGGGCCTGTGAAGAATTCCACACCGTAATCTTGACCAAAGCTGGCACGGAAGCTCGAACCAGAAACAACGTTCTCTAGACCCTCAGCACCGCAGAAACGCGCCGCCGCAAACGGTAGGTCAGCTGACACACAAAGTACCACTGTGTTATCTAGGCTAGACAGCGCTTCGTTGAACTTACGCACAGACGCGGCACACACACCAGTGTCTACTGAAGGAAAGATATTTAAAACCAGTTTCTTACCTGCGTAATCCGACAATGCAGTCGTCGATAGATCCGTTTTCACCAACTCAAAGTTAGGTGCTTTTGAACCCACTGCTGGCAATTCACCAGCTGTTTCCAAAGGATTACCTTGCAAAGTAACAGTAGCCATAATGTCCTCTCTTTATATGATGGGGGCAATCAGTGCTGCCCCCGTTGTTTTAACTTTTGACAATGGATACGTTTTCCGCCTGCTTGCCTTTTTCGCCTTCGGTAACATTAAAGCGAACTTTTTGACCTTCAATTAAGAAGCGGCGGCCGCGTCCACGAATCGCACGGTAATGCACAAACACATCATCACCATTGTCCATCGTTAGAAAACCAAATCCTTTAGAAGAATTGAACCATTTCACCGTACCAACTTCACGGTCATCATTCTCTTCTTCGACTTCTGTCTCATCATTACCTGAATCCGCAGTAGACGTCGCCTCAGCAGAAGCCTCTGAGCGTGACAGCACAGCACCAAGATACACTGTGACTAAGGTAACTAAAAAATACACTAGGTAGTGCTCACCAATTTCAACTTGCACTAAAGGAGCAATAATAAGAGGTGTCACCAAAGCAAAAATAAGACTAACGATAAATGCACGTACTGATAAAAACATTGGAGTTCCTTGAATATGTTTAAAGATTTTCTTGTTATTTGTTCCCAATATACACGTCTACCAGTTTAGTTGTGCGCCCCGCACTTCTTCCAACCGTTGGATCAATATTCAAAAAGAAAAACCCCACCATTGAAAAAGCAGCGCTAACCACCATTAAAGAACTGAATAGAACGTACATAATGTCAGCAAAAATCGCGCCAGCTAAACACTATGAAAAGTTTAGTTGATGTTTAATTGATGCGCGAAATTAAGTACTTAGCACATAAGAAGACTACCATATAGCAGCCATTTATGAATACCTCAGACTTGTTAAACCGAATTGACGAACTGGAAATCCGCAGCCAGTTTCAAGAAGAAACCATCGACGCTTTAAACAGCGCGCTGACCCACCAACAGCAGGATATTTTATTACTCAAAGAACAAATCAAGCTGCTCGCAAAACGCTTAGAAGATCAACGCGACAATTCCAGTTCTGGGATTAACGGTACAATAGAAAAGCCACCACACTATTAACCATTAGTCTGAGTCATTATCCAAAGAGCGTTTCACGTAAACATCAAAGCGCCCAGACTTACCGTCCAAACGGTAACTGGGTTCTTCACCATTTAGGTAAGGCGCGCCTTTTGGACGTTTGACCACGACACGATAACGCGCTAATTGCTGTGCTTGTGGCAATAAGGCGTCGGCATCCTCATCATGGCCCACCAGGTCGCGAAAAAATGCCATTTCCTTTTTCACCGCGGCGGAAGATTTATCGTTATGTGGATACATGGGGTCTAAATACACCACATCGACACACTCTTCGTCATCAATATCGAATATGGTGCCCTTCGCCAAGGTCATACGCGCCATAATATCTTCGATATCCACCACCATACGCGCCCGCTCAAGACCGTCAAATAACAGTTCGCGGACAAAGCCAACCCGCTCAAATAAGGTCACTTCACAACCAAGGCTGGCCAGTACAAAGCTATCACGCCCAAGCCCCGCAGTCGCATCGTAGACACTTAGGTTTGAGCGCTTATTCAGGCCACAGGCCTTGGCAATGTCTTGGCCCTTGCCGCCACCAAATTTACGCCGATGGTCCACGGCACCACTGGCCAACTCAACACTCACTGGTTTGGGTGCACCTTTACCTGTTTTGGCGATCACCAAGGCGTCATCCTGATGCATCAGTAGATAATCGTATTGCGTGGCAAACTTGAGTTCGCTGGTTAAGCGGAATTTGGGCAGTGCTAAACGTTCTGCCAAGTCACGGACATGGCTGTCAGAATTGCGATAGGCCACCGCAAGAGCATTAGGCGTAAACATCGATACCTATTAATTGATGACGGGGTTATTGGGAGACAACGCTTCTGTTGACTGGTAAGCATCGACGGCCTGCTGCGCCAAGGCACTCAGCCCATCGACTTTGAAAAATCGAGCGGATTGCGCACTGGAAGCTTGCTCAAAACTTTGTACGGGACTGGGCATAGAGCTGCTCGCGCTCTGTTGCTCCTGGTTGACCACAGCCGGCACTTTTGCACGATGACTGTAATCCGAGCCGCCCTGAGGAATAGCAGGAAAATTACCACCAATCTTCATTTGTTAACTCACCTTCACCAACCATAGTAAAAGCGCGCCCAGCGCTAAGCGGTACAACATAAACGGCAAGAAGCCAATTTGACTCAACCACTTTAAAAATAGATGAATACAAAGATAAGCACTAATGGCCGAGAGTACAACTCCCCATAACAGGGCCTGCCAATCGACTGCGAATTCCTGTTGCCCTGAGCACAACTCAATCAGTTTCAAACCGCCTGCCGCCACGATAATGGGGATCGACAATAAAAAAGAAAAGCGTGCCGCGGCATCACGGCTAAAACCCATAAAACGCGCCGCCGTCATGGTCACCCCAGAACGTGAAGTACCAGGAATCAATGCGAACGCTTGGGCGATACCAATCACCAGCACACTGGGTAAGTTTAACTGATGGATCGCTTTGAGGTTGGCAAAAAAGCGATCTGAAGTCCACAGCAGTATGCCAAAGCCAATGGTGGTATAGGCAATCACTTCAATGGAACGCAGATGCGCTTCAATAGCGTGATTGAAGCACAACCCAGCCACCATGGCCGGTACGGTCGCGATCAGCACCCACCAGCCTAAGCGGCTATTTTGAGTGCTTTGACCACCCGCTAATGCCGCAAACCAGTCTTTGACTATGCCGTAGATATCACGCCAGAAATACCCCACCACAGCGATCAGGGTCCCCACATGCACCGCCACATCAAATGCTAGCCCTTGATCCGGCCAATTCAACACTTGTGAAGGCAGGATCAAATGGGCAGAGCTTGAGATAGGGAGAAATTCAGTGAGGCCTTGAATCAGTGCTAGAAAAACAACGTGATACCAAAGCATTGATTAGCGCTTACCGATACGGGCAGGTTGTTTTTCCCACGTAATCTCATCACGTAAGTAAACCGGTAATGCCTGATCGGCACTGACGACTTTGTGTTGAGCAAAGTCATACGCCGCTAGCTGGGCAATACAAGCCGCTCGAGGCGCAATCTCAGCCAATACCTCAGTCGCAGGCGTAGGCAATACCTCATTGAGGCGCTCTTGGTAAATCCAGCCAGAGCCAACCCCTTGATAGGCCTGCTCAATAGTTGTCAGATTCTCAGGGGCAATCACTCGCTCAGTAAAGGTTTCTGTGGCGACCCAAAAATCGTCTTGTTTTGCGATCTGGTAACCACCGACGTAGATTTCACCCATGCGTGCATCCAGCGCTGCCAACCAATTTTCATGGTAGCTCGTTTGATGCGCCTCAAGCGCCATCGCGGCTAGGGTCGAGACTGGTACTACAGGTAAATCGGCGCCGTACGCCAAACCTTGGACGACTCCGGCACTGATACGCAACCCCGTAAAAGAGCCCGGTCCACGACCAAAGGCAATCGCATCGAGCTGCGCCAGGGTTAACCCTGCTTGTGACAAAATCTGATCCACCATTGGCAGAATCAGATCGTTATGCTGACGTGGCGCCATGCGGAAATCTTCCAGCACGGCTCCATCTTGAATCAACGCCACCGAGCAGGCTGGCGTTGAGGTATCCAAAGCAAGAATAGCGGTCATTGCGACATTAAGCCTTAAGCGCTGCTAGCAAGCCTTGTTTGATTTCATTTAGATCGCCGACACCGTTCACTTTAACGAACTGAGGGGCAGTGGCCGCATCTTCTTGTTGCCAAGCTTGGTAGTAGCCGATCAAAGGCGCTGTTTGATCGTGGTAGATAGATAGACGTTTACGTACGGTTTCTTCTGTGTCGTCGGCACGTTGAATTAGGTCTTCACCAGTTTCGTCGTCTTTGCCTTCTACTTTAGGTGGGTTGTATACCACATGGTAAGTACGACCAGACGCTTCGTGAACACGACGACCGCTCATACGCTGTACGATTTCTTCGTCAGCTACGTCAATTTCAACCACGTAATCGATTGCCACGCCAGCTTCTTTCAAAGCATCCGCTTGTGGAATAGTGCGTGGGAAACCATCAAACAAAGCACCGTTTGCACAGTCTGCTTCTTGAAGACGCTCTTTTACCAAGCCAATGATGATGTCGTCAGATACTAGCTGACCCGCATCCATTACGGCTTTCGCTTTCAAGCCAAGCTCAGTGCCCGCTTTCACCGCTGCACGTAGCATGTCGCCAGTTGAAATTTGCGGAATACCAAACTCTTCAGTAATAAACTGAGCTTGTGTGCCCTTACCTGCGCCTGGCGCTCCTAACAAAATAACTCGCATAATTTATCTCCAATAGTCTGCGTAAAATCGGCAAGACGGGTGAAGCACGCTCTTAAACTAGATTAAAACGTGCACAACATAGAGCGAATTTATATCGCTTCACCCGCTAATTATAATTTTTGAGGCCGCTAGAATACCGAAGCCTGCCCAAACTTTGCAAACAAACTTGTCGTTTTGTGCCGTTTGGGCAGGCTATATTTGGTATATCTGGCGTTCGTTCCTTGTTTAGCCTGTATTTTGCATCCCGCTGGCAATACCTGCCATGGTAATCATCAGCGCTTTATTGACCGCCACATTGTCACCATCGAGACGACTGCGATGCAACAGCTCTGCTTGCAAGTAATGCAATGGATCAATGTAAGGGTTACGCACATCGATCGACTGACGAATAGTCTTATTGTCTTCGATTAGGCGTTCTTGCTGTTTGATTTGTTTCACCAACTCACGCACTTGATCCAACTTGCGACGTAGCAAATGACCTAAGCCTTGCAGCTCTGCTGGTACCAGACGCTTCTCGTAGTATTCGGCGATTTCTGGCTCAGCTTTTGCCAATACCATGTCTAACATGTCTAGGTAAGCGCTGAAGAACGGCCAGTTCTTATGCATTTCACGCAGTTTCTCAAGGTTGCCTGATTCAATGCTCTGTTGCAGTGCACTTTCCGCACCCAACCAAGCTGGCAACATCATACGAATCTGCATCCAAGCAAAGATCCAAGGAATCGCACGCAAGCTCTCCACACCACCGTCAGAACGACGACGCGCTGGACGAGAACCAAGCGGCAGCTTGGCCAGCTCCTGTTCAGGTGTGATGGTACGGAAGTAAGGAACGAAGTCTTCATGACCGCGCACGATCGAACGGTATTGATTCATCCCCTCTTCAGCCATCTCATCCATCAAGGCACGCCAATCTTCATTCGGACCTTGTGCCGGAATCATAGACGATTCCAATACCGCAGAGCAGTAAAGCTCTAGGGAGCGGACCGCGATGTCAGGAATACCGAACTTAAAGCGGATCATCTCGCCTTGCTCTGTGACACGGATCGAACCTTGCACCGAACCTGGAGGTTGCGACAAGATCGCTACGTGAGCAGGACCGCCGCCACGACCCACCGTACCACCACGACCATGGAACAAGGTCAGGTGAACACCGTGCTTGTTACATAGATTCGTTAACGCTTCTTGGGCACGGTACTGGCCCCAAGTGGCCGCGATTTGACCGGCATCTTTGGCCGAGTCAGAGTAACCAATCATCACTTCTTGGTGACCATTGATGTACGACTTGTACCAAGGCAGCGAGAACAGCTGCTCAATGGTTGGCTCAGCATTATCCAAGTCCGCTAGGGTTTCAAACAATGGCACGATGCGCATGTTGAAATTAACGCCAGACTCTTTTAGTAGCAATGCTACCGCCAATACATCTGATGGCGAGCTCGCCATGGAAATGACATAGGAACCAAATGAGTTTTGGTAACCACTAGCGATGGTTTTAAAGGTACTCAATACCTCAGCCACCATAGGCTCTGGTTGCCAATCATTGGTCGGGATCAATGGACGTTTCGAGTTTAGCTCGGCTAGCAAGAACGCCTGACGAGAGGCTTCGTCCCACTCAGCGTAATCGCCTAAGCCGTAGAAACGAGTGATCGCAGATAGCGCTTCAATGTGTTTGGACGAATCTTGACGCACATCTAGACGCACCAAGGTCATGCCAAAGGTTGCCACGCGACGAATCAAATCCAATACCGAACCATTGGCAATCACTTTCATGCCGCAGTCTAGTAATGACTGGTAGCAAAGCACCAAATCATCCATCAACTCTTTACTGTCGAGCATAACGCCTGCATCGCTCACACGTTCACCGTCAAGCTTCGCTTTGGCCCACGCTTTGGTCTTCTCGATCTTACGCTCTAGGTTGCGAATGATTTCACGGTAAGGCTGTTGGCTGTCACCAACGCGCTCACGTAACGCGGCGTTGCAGTCCGTCATGGAAAACTCAGCGCGCAATTCAACCAAATCTTTTAGGTACAAATCAGCCGCTTTCCAGCGCGCTAGGATCACCACTTCTTCGGTCACTTTATGGGTCACATTCGGGTTACCGTCACGGTCACCGCCCATCCAAGTGGCAAAACGAATCGGTGCTAGATCAAGCGGTAAACGCTCTTCACCCGTATGCTCTTTAAATTGTTTATCTAACTGACGGAAGAATTGTGGTAGTGCTTGCCACAGTGATTGTTCAATCACGGCAAAGCCCCATTTCGCTTCATCTACTGGCGTTGGGCGTTCTTCACGGATTTCGTCGGTATGCCATGCTTGAGTGATGATTTCATTCAAACGACGCACATGCTTCTGCTGCTCAAGCGGCAGAATATTGTCTTTGTCTAACGCTTCTAACTCAGTAGAAATGTTGTCGTACTTACGAATCAGCGAGCGGCGTACCACTTCGGTTGGGTGAGCGGTCAAGACGAGGTCAATCGCTTGATCACGCAATGCTTCAACCATTTGCTCAGCACTAAAGTTCTGCGCTTTAAGACGAGTCAACAAATCCCCGATTGGGTTTTTGTAGATACCTTTACTTTCATTGGAACGACGACGGTGTACGCGGTGGTACTGCTCGGCAATGTTAGATAGGTTCAAAAACTGGTTAAACGCGCGAGCAACCGGAACAATATCCTGATCATCAAGCGCTTCTAACGCTTCAATCAAAGCACTGGAGTCACCAGTTTGACGGCCCTCTTTCGACAAACGGCGGATGTTTTCGACCGTGTCTAGGAATCGTTCGCCCAAATGATTGCTCATGGTTTCCCCTAAGCAATCCCCTAACAACCGTACGTTTTCTCGTAACGAGGCTTGACGATCGGTCACAATACGTCTCCTTAGTTCTCTAAATAAGCCCGCTATGCGAGTCTAACTTTTATAAGCCGTTGGCTTTTGCTTGTTCCCACAACAGATCAAGCTCAGATAACGAGCAATCTGTCAGGGGCTTCTGTTGTTCTGACAATGCGTTTTCAATGTACGCAAAACGTCGACGGAACTTCACATTGGTTTGCATCAACGCCTGTTCTGGAGAGATCGACAGATGACGGGCAAGATTGGCGACCGCAAACAAGATGTCGCCTATCTCTGCTTCCGCCTCAGCCTGAGACAGCTGCTCTATGGCCTCTTCTAGTTCGTCAAGCTCTTCACGAATCTTAGCGAAGACCGGTTTCACATTCTGCCAATCAAAGCCTACTTTGCCCGCTTGCTTTTGCAATTTCACCGCTTGGCTAAGCACCGACATACTGCTCGGCACTGAATCCAGTAAGCCCTGCTGGTGACGCCCTTTAGCGTGCTTTTCCTGAGCCTTAATCTGTTGCCATTGTTCACCAATCTCTTGCTCCGAAAGCGGATTGGGCGTGGCGTAACTGTCAAAGGTGCCATCAGGAAACACATGTGGATGACGACGCAGCATCTTTTCAACGATGCCATGCACCACATCAGAGAAGTTAAACTGATTCTCCTCACTGGCCATTTGCGCATGAAACACCACCTGGAATAATAGATCGCCCAGTTCGTCTTTCAAGTCACTACGGTCGCCGCGAATGATGGCGTCCATCACCTCATAAGCTTCTTCGATGGTGTAAGGCGCAATCGTGGCAAAGCTTTGCTTTTGATCCCAAGGGCAACCATATTCCTTATCACGCAACATGGTCATTAATGCCAGCAGGTCATTTAGGCTGTATTTCACTGATCGCGCTCCCGGAACACATCCAGCACGTTAGGCAACTGATTAATACGATGTAATAAGCGCGATAACGAACTGATTTCACTGACTTCAATGGTGAAGCGAATAGCAGCCGTATGATCCGCTTTTGCCGATAAGGTATTCATTGATAACAAGTTGACCTTCTCATTGGCCAGCAATGAGGTAATGTCATTCAGCAGTCCAGTACGGTCGTAAGCTTGTACCCGAATGTTCACTGGGTAGAGGTTATCTACCTCTTCACCCCAGCTTACTTGCACCATGCGTTCAGGCTCTTCCAACTGCAGTTGTGCCGCGTTGATACAGTCTTGACGGTGAATCGAAACACCGCGACCTTGGGTGATGTAACCGACGATATCATCACCCGGAATAGGCGAACAGCACTTTGCCATTTGCGTCAATAACTTGCCCACACCCTGGATATGGATGTCATTATCCGACGTTTTATGACGACTTTTCTTCAGACGGATTGGACGTGGTGCCGGTTCCCCGTCTAAGCCATGTAGATCATCGATCGCACGCAGCACGCGAGACAGTTGAATGTCCCCCGCCCCGAGTGAGACATAGACATCTTCACCACTGGTGAAATTAAAACGCTCGGCAATGGCACCGTAGTCCAATTTATTTTCTTCGATACCCAAACGTTTCAGCTGTTTATCTAACACACTGCGGCCTGCTTCGAGGTTTTTCTCACGATCTTCGCGACGGAACCAGCTCTGAATTTTCGCGCGCGCACGGTTAGTGTTGACGTAACCAAGGGTGGGATGCAGCCAATCACGGCTAGGGCCACCCTCTTTGGTGGTCAAAATTTCTACCTTGTCACCGGTCTTCAAGTGCGTGACCAAGGAGATAATTTTGCCATTCACTTTAGCACCGCGACAACGGTGACCAATTTCCGTATGCACACGGTAGGCAAAATCCACCGGCGTGGCATTCACTGGCAAGTCAACTACGTGGCCATCTGGCGTAAACACATAGATACGATCCTGCTCAATATCATTCATGACCTGCTCGCTGAGCGACTCGAGATCGCCCTGCACTTCATGAAAATCGAGGATGGTACGCAGCCATTGCAATTTTTCTTCGTAGCTTGAGCTGTTCGAACTCAAATCCGTGCCTTTGTATTTCCAATGGGCACACACCCCAAGCTCCGCATCTTCATGCATCTTATGAGTACGAATTTGAATTTCTAGCACCCGGCCTTCAGGCCCAACGACCGCAGTATGCAAGGATTGGTAGCCATTCGATTTGGGGTTACTGACATAGTCATCAAATTCCTGTGGAATGGGCTTCCAGAGGTTATGTACGATCCCGAGAACGCCATAACACTGCATCGGCTCGTCCACGAGAATGCGCACCGCACGCACGTCATAGACTTCATCAAAAGGAATATTCTTGCGGCGCATCTTACGCCAGATACTATAAATGTGCTTCGCTCGCCCATTGATGTCAGCATGAATATTGATGGCTTCCATGCGCTCTCTAAGCACACTAATCACATCGTCGATAAACTGCTGGCGATCGAGACGTTTCTCATCCAACAGTTTCGCAATGCGCTTGTACTCACCTGGATACAAATAGCGGAACGACAGGTCCTCAAGCTCCCACTTGATATGACCAATGCCTAAGCGGTGCGCCAATGGTGCATAAACACTCTGCACCTCCAAAGCCACCGCTTCTTTACGGGCATCACTCTGATGCTTGGCTTCTTTGATGGCGCAGGCACGCTCCGCCAACTTGATCAAGACCACACGTACGTCGTCAATAATCGACACCAGCATTTTACGCAAGGATTCAAGCTGGTTTTCATGGCTACCGAGCACTTCCGCGGTAGTATCTTTGGACAGGTTTTTAGACACCTCGCCCATGCGAATCACGCCTTCAATCAGTGACGCCACTTTGCGACCAAACATATCACTGACTTTGGACAACACCAACTGGTCTTCGCGCACGACGCGATATAGGGCAGCGGCAATCAGAGAATCCTGATCGGCACGGAAGCCGGCTAAGATTTCGACCATCTCTAATCCGGCACGAAAGGTACTGGCCTGCGGCCCCCAATAAGAGGATCTACCGGATGCAGCTTCCGCTTGCCTTGCTAATTCACAGGCCATTCTTAGCGGCACTCGACTCGCTTCATCGACTTTGTCCGCAAACTGTGACATCCATGCATCGATGTCGACACTACCGTCTGCGAGAACAGGGTGATCCTTTCTTACCGTAACCATATAACTACCCTTCTGGTAACAACTTATTTCTGCAACAACATCATTGCTTCAACGTGCGAGGTGTGCGGAAACATATCCATCATGCACACCTTGGTCACACGAAATCCATTTTCAACCAAGTACTCAGCATCCCTTGCTAAGGTGGAAGCGTTGCAAGAAACATACAAAATTTGCTGCGGTTTCAAACGCACCAACGTTGGTAAAAATTCAAACGCACCGGCCCGCGGTGGATCCAACAGGGCTTTAGTGATTTTCGCTTTCTTCAAGCGATTGGGCGGTGCCTGTGTCAGGTCGGCCGCCAAGAACTCTAGATTGTCCAGCTGCGCCTGCGCCGCATTACTTTGCCCCATTTCCACCATGGACTCAATTGCTTCCACGGCCAACACTCGCCCAGCGCGTTTTGCTAACGGCAAGGAAAAGTTACCGGCGCCACAAAATAGATCCAACACCACATCCTCTGCTGATAAGGACAACCAAGACATGGCCTGAGCCACCATCGCTTGGTTGATCTCAGCATTCACTTGGATGAAATCTTGCGGCTGAAAGTTCAACGCTAAATTATCTATGGTGTAGTGTCGTGGCGCGTCGATTGCAACTTTTTTCTGCTCTGGCACCTGCCATAATAGCGTTATCCCCTGTGCTTTGGCCCAATCGTCCAATGGCTGCTGATCCGACTCCGACACGTCACGGGACTGACGTAAGATCACACAAACACCTTGCTCATCATGCAACAGCTCAATATGGCCCAGCTTGGCCACCAACGGTGTGGCTATTAATTGTTCACGTAACGCGGGATAGATTGTTTGCAAAGCAGGTGCCAACACTTGGCACTGTTCAATGTCGACAATGGTGTTGGAAGACTTGGCACGAAAGCCAATCTGCGCCTGACCATTTTTAACGAACACAGAGATGCGCGCACGACGACGGTAGCCAAAGTCATGGCCTTCTAAGCGACTCATTTCATCCGGTAGGGATAGCTTACGGAATTGCCCTTTGAGCCAGTCCACTTTTAGGTCACGCTGCGCCGCCACCGCCATATGCTGTAACTGACAGCCACCGCATTGTTCAAAATACGGACAAGGCGGCTGTACACGTGCCGGACTGTCCTGCAGGCGTTTGAGAGGAATGGCTTGGTTAAATTGGCGGCCTTCTTTGATGACTCGCGCTTCCACTTGTTCGCCAGCCAAGGAGCCTTCGACAAACGTCACTTTGCCATTTTCACGAGCAACGCCATGCCCTTCATGGGTGGTATTCTCAATGGTAAAAGTGCGGATAGGGGAAGAGATAGGCTTATCCTGAGAGGGTCGAGCTCGACGATTCGATCGGTGTTTCAAGGTAACGTCTCTAACAACAAAAATAATGTGTTGATAATACCTTATTCGAACTCGACGACCTAGGGTAAGCCAAAACTTTACTCAGCGTTAAACACGCCTGTAGATAGGTAACGATCACCACGGTCACAAATGATCACCACGATGGTGGCATCGTTCACTTGCTCGGACAACTGCAATGCAGCACTGACAGCGCCCCCCGAAGACACACCACAGAAAATGCCTTCTTCTGTGGCCAAGCGACGCATGATCACTTCTGCATCTTGTTGATCAACATCCATCACGCGATCGACGCGCTTCTCATCGAAAATGGTCGGCAGATATTCTTTCGGCCAACGGCGGATGCCCGGAATACTACTGCCTTCAGAGGGCTGCAGACCGATGATTTCGACCTTAGGATTTTGCTCTTTTAAGTAGCGTGAAATCCCCATAATGGTGCCTGTGGTCCCCATAGAACTGACAAAATGTGTCACCTGCCCTTGAGTTTGTTGCCAAATCTCAGGCCCTGTAGAAACGTAATGGGCACTGGGGTTGTCTTGGTTACCAAACTGATTCAGCACCTTACCTTTACCAGCCGCTTCCATCTCTAACGCCAAGTCACGAGCACGCTCCATGCCCTCTTCTTTGCTGACCAGGTGCAAAATGGCACCGTAGGCAGACATCGCAGATTTACGTTCTTGGCTCATGTTATCCGGCATAATCAGGTGCATTTCATAGCCCTTAATCGCTGCCGCCATCGCGAGGGCGATCCCTGTATTACCGCTGGTCGCTTCGATAAGACTGTCACCCGGCTTAATATCACCACGCAATTCGGCCTGAGCGATCATATTTAGTGCTGGGCGATCCTTCACCGAACCCGCTGGGTTTTGCCCTTCAAGCTTCAACAAGATGGTGTTGCTTGGGTTGGGATTAATTCGCTGTAACTTAACTACAGGCGTATTGCCTATAATAGATTCAATAGTAGGATATTCGATCATAAACTCAGACACTTGAGATATTATATAAATTAATGGTTTACGCTTTTTTACCAGAACGTATTAGAATGCACATCCATTAAGGAATAAAATACAAACTTGTTATAAATTTAGGCCCATTATGTTGCACTAGGAGTGACAGACTATGCAAAAGCCCCTTTTAATCAGCGCACTGCTCGCCGCCGTTACGCTTTCTGGCTGTGATATGTTCGGGGGACCCTCTGCCGACATCCCTGATGCCGAACTACGTCAAAAATGGCGTGAATGTAAATCGATCAGCAACCCGTCTCGAACCAAGGTACTGGCTTGCGAAAACTATGAACGGGAGTGCGATCGTCGTAAGAACAAAGGTAACATAGCTTGTTACTAAACTTCTTGTAGAGAAATAGGAAATGAAAAATGCGCTCATCCAGTAGCTCAGATCTACATTTTAAGTTATGGAAAGCCATTTTTCTGCCTGTATTAGGCATTCTGATCTGCTCAGCGGCCATCCTCTATGTTGTCGAAGCATTGGATAACAAGGAGCAGTTTGAATACATCAACCGTTATCAAGCTGAGCAAATCGCTAACACCAGCGAATACGCCCTGCTGTTTAATGATCGTAATCTGATCAGTAGCAATATTCACGGCCTGCTACGCCAACAGGACATCGTTGGCGTTAGCTACTTTAACAGCCAAGGGGACTTGATCGACAGCGTCGGGCAAATTGAGGCTCCACAAGGCACACTTCCCAATCAAGCGCGGAGTTACTATCAAGACGATATCAGCCAATATATCACCATTGCGCCGATCTACTACGCCAACCTCAATAACAATCAGCTAAGTGAACACCCTTTCAACGAGCCTAACAGCGCTCTGCTTGCGGACGCCATTGGCCTGTCGAAAACGCCACAACAAGAATTACTCGGCTGGATTCAGGTAAGCTCCAGCACACAACGCCTTAGCCTAGACAACATCATGATAGCTCTGCTCACATTAGGCTACCTGGTTGTCGCCACCTTGATCTGTGCCATACTCTGCTGGCGCTACGCAGCCCGTATCTCACAACCTTGGTTAAACATTACTAAGAGCCTGTCACTGATTACGCGCGGCGATTACGAGACCGCCAACGCGATCCGTCTGCCCAGCTACCTTAACACGACCCGAGAAGCGCTAACTTACATCTCAGAACGACTGAAAAACTATCGCACTGAGCTGGAAAACGAAATCAATCAGATTACTAAGGAAACACGAGAAAACTCAGTCTTATTGGAAGAGAAAAGTGCCCAGCTACACATCGCCAACAAAGAAGCGATGGAATCGAATCGTCTGAAAACACAGTTCCTAGCCAACATTTCCCATGAAGTGCGCACACCACTCAACGCCATTTTGGGTTACAGCAACCTATTACAAAAAGACAATTTGTGCCCACAACAACAAGTTTACGTGGACACCATCGCCCAATCGACCAACGATTTGCTGGCCACCATTGGCAACATTCTCGACTTTTCTAAGATTGAAGCAGGCAAAATGGTGGTACTCGAGAGCGAAGACTTCAACATCAAAGACACCATCGACGATGTATTACACTCCCTAGCGTCGACCCCTTTTAGTGAAGCCAAAGACATCGATCTTATTCCCAACTTCAATGAGAGCCTGCCTGACTGGGTAAAAGGGGATAAAACGCGCCTGCGCCAAATCCTTAACAATCTCGTGGGCAACGCGATAAAGTTCACCCACAAAGGCTCCATTCAAGTATTCGCGAGCAGTAGCCAGCTATCAGCAACTGAGCTAGATGTGCGTATTGAAGTGGTGGATACCGGCTGTGGCATTGCTAACGAAAAACTCAGCCAACTGTTTAAACCTTTCTCACAGGTCGACTCCAGCCATACTCGCAGTTACGCTGGTACTGGCTTAGGACTTGTGATCACCAAGAAATTGATTGAACAAATGGGCGGCAGCATTGCCGTCAACAGCGAACTAGAGCGCGGCTCCAACTTTTACTTTAATATCCGCCTGCAATGTTCTCATAAAAGCAGTGACGCCCTGCCACCTTTGAACCAGCACATCATTGTCTATGAGCCAGGCAGCAATTATCGCGAGTACTTAGCCAGCTGTTTGACACAACTGTCTGTTAGCCATGACTTCACCAGTTCGGTTGAGCACTTTATGACGTCCTTGCACAACAGTAAGCAAGCGTATCAAGCCGCCCTAATTTGTACCGGCATTACGCAAACAGATGCCGAGGAAGCCGCAGAGCTGACTCATTATCTGGCGCAGCGCTTCCAGCTTCCCACACTGGTTCTGAGCAAACCCTCTAGCCATTTAACTTTGCATGCACAACAGTACCAGCTGGCTTCTCGATTAGCGCAAAAGCCAATTTCCTTGAAGCGCCTTTACGCCGCTCTGCAAAATCTGGCCCAGCCAGACATGCTTATTGCTCCCCCTTCGGCGACACAACCTGAGCAGGATACTTGGCAACATTTGAGTGGGCTACATATGCTGGCCGTGGATGACACCGCCATCAATCTGCAACTACTTGGGCACTGGCTGGAACCGCACAACATTCACCTGAGCTTGGCCTACTCCGGCCAACAGGCCATTGACATGGCCCAGCAGCAACAGTTTGATTTGATTCTGATGGACATTCAGATGCCAAATATGGATGGTATGGAAGCCACTAAGCAGCTGCGTAAACTAGAACATTACCAAGAGACTCCCATCATCGCATTGACGGCCCATGCGCTGGCACAAGAGCAACAGTCTATTCTAGCCAGTGGCATGAACGCCTATTTGACCAAACCGATCAATGAAGAAACCTTACTTAATACCCTAAGTGAATGGTGCAGCACCAACAAGAACCTCACCAGCCAAGTGGAAGAAGAGCTGTCTGATGTGTTTGATGTGGAGAAAGCCCTCTCCATGGCAGGTAATCGTGTTGCGGCAGCCAAAGACCTGTTTGACATGCTTATGCAATCCCTGAGCGAAGATCGACGTCTACTCATTCACCATTTTGAAACGCAAGACTTAGACAAGCTGATCGCCACGGTACACCGTATCCACGGTGCCAGCAAATACTCTGGTACCATTGAGCTGACCAAGCACGCCAACTTTTTGGAAACCCACCTAAAAGAACTGGGATTTGATGAAGTGGAAGAAGTGTTTGACGATTTTATGGCCAGCTTAGAACACTTGGAGAACATCCAAACACTTATTCCATGGCCTCAAGCGTCACAAACGCCAACGCAAACTGCTGCTCATCCGACAAACTAAGATGCCATTGCACAGAGCGCCCCAGCGTCCCTTGAATGCTCTCATCCACCTCTAGGGTTGGCTTACCCGATGGTAAATTAACCACCGTAAAATGCTGAAAGCTGACCCCTGAGCCAATACCAGTACCTAATGCCTTTACCGCCGCCTCTTTAGCGGCAAAACGCTTAGCCAAAAAGGCAGCCGCGCGCACATTATTCAATTGCGCAAATTGCTCGCGCTCTGATGGGGTCAAAATGCGATCAACAAAGCGCTCACCCAAGCGCTCTATGGAGGCTGCAATGCGCTCAATTTCAACAATGTCTGTGCCAATACCTAGAATCATAAAACACTCTTACAACGTATGGGATAGTTTAAACAATGGCACCTGCCATAAACGCTCACCATCATAAGGTTTCGCAGGAAGCAAGGAACGCGACTTTAATGGCTTCGCCCCTAATGCCTGATCAAGCCAAGCCCGATGCAACTCTTTTGCCAACAGCAACACCTGACGATTGTCCCAGCGCCCAGCGGCATAGGCCATCGCGGCGGCACCGTCCAAGAAAGCAATCGGCTTTACCTTCGGCTGGTCGCCATAATACGGTCGCAAACCAAATTTATGGTGCAGTTGATACAACTGCTTGGCCTCGAGCGGGTCACCACGCCCTGTGGCACTCATATTGACGCGAATCCCCAGCTCTTCAAACAAGCCCCATTCAAAGCGCCTTAACAAAGGTGCCAAGGGCGCTTCGCCACTGAGGTGCGTAATCAGCCAACGATAAAGCACAAACAAAGGCTCAAACGGCAGCCCAACCGGTAACAGCCGCTCAATCAATTCATGCACATAAAAAGCACTGTACAGGGCCGCGCCCTGCAACATCACTGGGGCTTCCAGCGCTTCTGCAGAGCGAATGGTTTTCAGCTCAGAGCGCCCTACCAAGTCAAACTCCAGCAATAAAAAAGACCCGGGGGATACCCGAGCCTCTTTCGCTTTCTTGCGCCAAACGCCACGCACCAAACCCGCTTCTTGCGTCAATAAGTCAACTAGGACCTTATCGTCCTGAAAAGCGCGCGTGTGTATGACGTAGCCTTGGACACGCACAGATTAATCGTCTTGGTAACCTAGACTTGCCAAGGCGCGCTCATCATCTGACCAACCTGAGCGCACTTTCACCCATAGGTTAAGCATCACTTTTTGCTGGAACAGGTTTTCCATATCGATGCGCGACTCTTTACCAATCAATTTGATCTTGGAGCCTTTATCACCAATGATGATGCGCTTTTGACCATCACGCTCCACTAGGATCAATGCACTAATATGAATCGTACTGCCTTCAAAGACAAACTCTTCAATCTGCACCGCCACTTCATAAGGCACTTCCTGACCTAGCTGACGGGTAATCTTTTCACGTACGATTTCCGACGCCAAGAAACGTGAGCTGCGGTTAGTGATCTGGTCTTCTGGATAGTACTGCACGCCTTCCGGAATGTAGCTTTCAACCAAGCTTTCAAGGCGATCTAGATTCTTATTACGCAACGCTGAAATCGGCACGATTTGCGCAAAATCCATCTTTTCCGAAAGCGTCATCATGCGCGGCAGAAGCTCGTCTTTCTCTTCCAGCTTATCGACCTTGTTCACGACCAATACCACCGGACACTCCGCATAGCGCAGTTTCGCTAATACGTTATCGTCTTCCTCGGTCCAGCGCTCCGCATCAACCACGAACAGCACCACATCCACATCTTTCAACGCTTGGCTAGCGGTACGGTTCATGTAGCGGTTGATCGCTTTATCCTGACCTTTGTGCAGCCCAGGTGTATCCACGTAAATAGTTTGGATATGACCTTTGGTCTGCACACCCAAAATCTGATCGCGAGTGGTTTGCGGTTTACGCGACGTAATCGACAGCTTTTGGCCGAGGATGTGGTTCATTAGGGTGGATTTACCCACATTTGGACGACCGACGATCGCCACAAAACCACAGTGCGTAATCTCTTGATACTCTTCTTCGTGATGCATTTAGTTCTTTTCCAGCTCTTTTAGCGCTTTCGCTGCAGCGTTTTGCTCAGCAATTCGTCGACTACTACCTTTGCCTTCAATCGGCGCATCGAACAACTCAATTTGGCAGTGGACAAAAAACGTTTGTGCATGAGGTTCACCGACAATGTCCACTACTTCATACTGAGGCAGTGAATGCTTACGCGCCTGTAGAAACTCTTGCAAACGTGTTTTAGCGTCTTTGGTCACCACTTTCAATGATGTTGCATTAAGACGCTCTTTGTACCACTCCAAAATGTGCTGACGACATACATCCATACCGGCGTCTAAATAAATCGCACCGATAATACCTTCCACGGCGTCCGCTAGAATTGAATCACGACGGAAGCCTCCGCTTTTCAACTCACCAGCGCCCAGCTTTAGGAAGTCCCCTAACTGGAATTCACGAGCTAACTCGGCCAAGGTATCCCCTTTCACAAGGGACGCACGCAGTCGGCTTAACTCGCCTTCTTTGGCTTTTGGAAAGCGATGAAATAGATCTTCAGCAATTACATAATTTAAGATCGAATCGCCTAAAAATTCCAATCGTTCGTTGTTTTTGCCACCGTAACTACGGTGCGTCAGCGCCAACTCAAGCAGCCCAAGGTCGGCAAAAAAGTAACCTATGCGCCGACACAGTTTTTCATAAAGAGAGCTCAAAATTTCTCCAAAAAATTATTATTTAATTAAACCGTTATTCTTAAAACTTGGGAGACTGAAAAACTCATCCCAGTGCAGCCAAACATAAAAGGCACGGCCTTTTAGGTTTTCCTCTGGCACAAAGCCCCAGACACGGCTGTCCGCACTGTTATCGCGGTTATCACCCATCACAAAATACTGCCCTTCAGGCACCACCCAATCCCCTTCAAGAGGATTGCGACGGTAGCTTTTGTAAATCTGATGTGACACGCCGTCTAAATTTTCGGCAAATACTGCCACCGGCTCACGACTAGGGTTCTTCGACACGGGCAATTCTGCCAATAACTCTTCATCCACTAGCTGGCCATTCACCATCAAACGCTTATTGTGGTAACTGATCACATCACCTGGCAAACCAATCATGCGTTTAATATAGTTCAGGCTTGGATTATCAGGGTATTTGAACACCACCACATCGCCACGCTGCGGCTCCGTAGTTGAGATCAATGTGCTGTTCAACACTGGCAGACGAACACCGTAGTCCATTTTGTTGACTAGAATAAAGTCACCAATCTCAAGCGTTGGCAACATGGAACCAGAAGGAATCTGAAATGGCTCCGCAACAAACGAACGTACCCCAAAAATCACCGCAACGATGACAAAGTAGGATTTGACTTCCAATAACCACTTAGGCGTGTTGGCTAATCTTAGCTTGGCATTTTTATCCAATACCAAAGCGGCTTCCGGAGCCATCTGCTCAAGAATCTGTTTACGTTTTGGCGCAAATACGAAGCGGTCATACAACCACGCCGCAAAGGTCACCAAAAAGGCCACAGCCAAGATCAACTCGAAATCAAAATCCATACTACATCTCCAAGAAAAAGAGCCGCAGGTTTGCGGCTCTGATACGTTCCATTAGCTGTCGACTTGCAAAGCGGCTAAGAACGCAGCTTGAGGCACTTCAACGTTACCTACTTGCTTCATACGTTTCTTACCTTCTTTTTGCTTCTGCAACAGCTTCTTCTTACGACTCACGTCACCACCGTAACATTTCGCGGTTACGTTTTTACGCATGGCTTTAACCGTCGTACGAGCGATGACTTTAGCGCCTACCGCACCTTGAATCGCCACATCAAACATTTGACGAGGAATCAATTCTTTCATCTTCTCACACAGCGCACGACCTTTGGTTTGTACATTGTCGCGGTGCATGATCAAGGCCAATGCATCCACTCGATCACCATTGATCAAGATATCCAAACGGCATAGCGGCGCCGCTTCAAAATGATGGAAAGAGTAATCCAACGACGCAAAACCACGACTACAAGACTTCAGGCGATCGAAGAAATCCAGTACCACTTCGTTCATCGGCAAGTGGTAACGCAGTTGCACTTGACTACCGATGTACTGCATGTCTTTTTGAATACCGCGTTTCTCAACACACAAGTTGATCACGTTGCCTAGGTACTCCTGTGGTACCAGAATGTTGGCCTCAACAATCGGCTCACTCATTTCTTTAATGGTACCAGGGTCTGGCATTTTTGACGGGCTGTCGACATTAATGATGTCGCCGTTATTCAGCTCCACCTTGTAAACCACTGTCGGCGCCGTTGTAATGAGGTCTAAGTCATACTCACGCTCAAGACGCTCTTGGATAATCTCCATGTGCAGCATGCCTAGGAAGCCACAACGGAAACCAAAGCCTAGCGCATCAGACGACTCTGGCTCGTAAAACAAGGAAGCATCATTAAGTGTTAGCTTACCCAGCGCCTCACGAAAATCTTCGTAGTCGTCGGCACTGACAGGGAATAGACCGGCGTAAACCTGCGGCTTCACTTTTTGGAAACCCGCAACCATTGGCACATCTTGCGTGTGTGTATGAGTGATCGTATCACCCACCGGCGCACCTAGGATGTCCTTGATACCCGCGACCACATAGCCAACTTCACCGGCTTTTAGAACCCCTGTTTCAGTACGTTTTGGGGTAAAGATACCGACCATATCAACCGGATGCGTTTGCTTAGTCGACTTGATGAAGATCTTGTCTTTTTTGCGCAGCGTACCTTGTTTGATACGGACCAGAGACACGACACCTAGGTAATTGTCAAACCAAGAGTCGATGATCAATGCCTGCAAAGGCGCTTCCGTATCCCCTTCTGGTGGTGGCACGGTTTTGATCAAGCGCTCAAGCACATCTTCAATACCCATACCGGTTTTGGCAGAACAGGTCACCGCATCGGTTGCATCGATACCGATGATTTCTTCAATCTCTTCGGCCACACGTACTGGATCCGCTTGCGGCAAATCGATTTTATTCAGTACCGGCATCACTTCAAGGCCCTGCTCAATCGCGGTGTAACAGTTCGCCACCGATTGTGCTTCAACACCCTGCGCGGCATCGACCACCAGCAACGCACCTTCACAGGCAGCAAGGGAGCGCGACACTTCGTATGAGAAGTCTACGTGCCCTGGGGTATCGATAAAGTTAAGTTGATAAGTGTTACCGTCGGCTGAATCGTAATCCAACGTCACACTCTGTGCTTTGATCGTGATACCACGCTCACGCTCAATGTCCATAGAGTCCAATACCTGGTTGGCCATCTCACGTTCGCTTAAGCCTTCACAACTCTGGATAAAGCGATCAGCTAAGGTCGATTTACCATGGTCAATGTGGGCGATGATACTGAAATTTCGGATGTGCTTTAGATTGTTTGACACGTTACACTCACACTTTAAAAGCGATTTCTATAAGAGTACCTGTTGATAAGCCAACTATCATGACGCCATACGGAGCGTATCCACTCAGCAAGCAGCGATCAAAAGCGAATAAATGACTTATAAACAGGTTCTCAGGGCAAAATATGGCGCGCATTCTACCGAAATTCAGTCCTAGACTCCATTTATTTCAGTGTTTTCACGCCATATCCCCGTTATTTACATTAGGGCAGAACAATGCCGCGCTGTTTCAGCACGCGCTCCACCGTATCCACGGTCGCTTGGGTGTGTGCATCGATTTCCAAGTTCACTAAATCCCCCGTTTGCAGCAGGCCAAATGTGGTTAAACGCAAGGTCTCCGGAATCAATGACACCTCGATCCAATCATCGCCAATCGCACTGATGGTTAAGCTGGCACCGTTCAACCCGACATAGCCTTTATCAAACAAATAGCGACGCGCATCGACTTCTGGATTATTAAGGTCTACGGCAAAGCGAATATGAAAGCTTTCATCGATACGCTCTACCTGACGAACGGTCACCATCGTCATAATATGACCCGACATCACGTGGCCACCGACCTCATCTCCCATACGCGCCGCGCGTTCAAAATTCACTTTGACACCTGGCTTTAAACGACCAATATTGGTGAGGTTCAAGGTAGTGTCGATCACATCAAAGGTCAGCAGGTCGCCTTCAATCTTAGCAACCGTTAGGCACACACCATTAATGGCGACACTGGCACCGAGTTGCTGCTGCAACATCGTGCCCTGAGGAAACTGCACTTCAAGAATAAGGTTACGACCATTCTCTTGACAGGAAGCTACTTCCGCCATACCTTGGACAATACCGGTAAACATAATTCGATCCTCTGTTTGATCAGTTTCGCTCCAATAGCGTATTTTGGAGCATGATTATTGCGTGACTGAAGAATTAATATACTAACCCGTCTCAAAGCAGTAAATTCAAGGCTTAGAGCGAGTTATCACATAGTCTCTACAGGGGTTATCCACAAGCTTCGGGGATAATCCTGCACTGTTTTGTGACATCCAGTAGGTTCATCCTATGCGCTTTAATAGTCTCTTACCCAAGTTTATCTTTCTCACGCTGCTTGTCATAGCCCAAGCGTCGGCATTCGCCTCTTCTTATCAACCTTTCATGTGGAAAGTGCAAAACCAAGGCGCCACCGTATATTTGGTGGGCTCAATTCATGCGCTAACTCCTGACTTTTACCCTTTGCCAGAAGCCTACCAAGAGGCCTTTGCCAGCGCCGACCGGTTAGCCGTAGAGCTGGACCCTGACAGCCTCGATCCTTATCAATCTTCACGCCTCGTGCAATCCAAGATGTGGCTACCAAAGGGCATCACCTTGGATCAGTATTTAACGCCAGACCAGCAACAAACACTCAAGGATTTTGCTAACGATAGCGACGCCGACTATGAGCGCCTGATTCGCATACGCCCTTGGATGCTGGTTGAGCAACTCACCCAAGCTCAATTAAAAGACTCAAACTATCAAGCAGAATATGGCATTGACTTGCACTTCTTGAAACAAGCCAAACAAAGGGAGTTGCCGATCCTAGAGATTGAAACCCTGGCGCAACAAATCAGCGCCATTGCCGACACCCCCTTTAGTGCCCAGCTAGCCATGCTCACTAGCAGCTTAGAGCAAATGGATGACGAAGATTATATGGCACAAATGACCGAATATTGGCGCCAAGCAGACCCAGATGGCTTGTACCATTTTGTCTACCAAGATGTGCTTGAGACACCGCAGCTCAAACCTATGATGGAAGCACTTCTTGACCAGCGCAATCAACGCATGGCCGATGTGATCAGTATTTATTTAGGCCAATCGCCAAACGCATTAAGCACCACCTTTGTCGTGATCGGGGCTTTGCACCTAAGCGGCCCCAACAGCATTGTTCACGAACTGGAAAACAAAGGCTACTTTGTGCAGCAGTTGTTCAGTACCCCTAGCAACGAAAAAAGCCCTAACAAGTAGGGCTTTCAACAGTGTTTATTAGACGCTTGCTGGATTAAACGTCTGTTTTAGGCAATGCATCAATCATGGCTTGGGTCACCAACACAATGCCATCTTCATTGCGATAGAAGCGTTCTGCATCCGCCACAGGATCCTCACCAATGATTGTATGCGGTGGAATATTGGTATCCGAGTCCACCACCACATTGGTTAACTGGCAGTAACGACCAATGTCACAGCGTGGCAGAACCACTGATTTTTTCACATACGAATAAGAGTTGACGCGTACATTGTTAAACAAGATCGATTGCTCAACTGTCGACCCCGAGACGATACAACCCGCCGACACGACAGAGTTCAATGCCGTACCAATACGCTCTTCGTAGTTGTAGTTAAACTTCGCCGCTGGACGCTGATAATGGGTGGTACGAATCGGCCAAGACTCATCGTATAGATCCAATTCAGGCACCAACTTAGTCAAATCCATATTGGATTCCCAATACGCAGTGAGCGTACCCACATCACGCCAATAAGGCTTCTCCGGGTAGCTATCATTTGGAATACAGCTCTTGGCGAAGTGATGCGCCTTAATCTTAGAACGCCCAACAAATAACGGAATCAAATCTTTACCAAAGTCATGGCTGGAGTCGCAATCTTGCGCATCATTCATCAAATTATCGCGCAAGAACTGGGTGCTAAAAATATAAATACCCATGCTGGCCAAGGAAACATTTGGATTACCAGGCATGGTCGGTGGATTAGAAGGCTTTTCCTCGAAGGCAATAATATTATCGTCTTCGTCAACGTGCATAATGCCGAATTGATCCGCTTCTTTAACCGGCACTTCAATACAGGCCACGGTCACATCGGCTTTGTTTTCAATATGCTCTTGTAACATGACACTGTAGTCTTGACGATAAACGTGATCACCGGCCAAGATTAATATGTATTCACTGTTCAGCTGATCAATCATTTTGAAGTTTTGGTACACCGCGTCGGCGGTACCACGATACCAATCTTCACCCGTTTGTTGCTGCGCTGGCCATAATTCAATAAATTCATTGAAGTCGGAACGCAAGAAGTTCCAGCCGCGTTGGACATGTTGATTTAATGTATGAGAGCGATACTGTGTCAGTACCGCAATTTTTCTCATCCCTGAATTAATGCAATTTGACAAAGGAAAGTCGATGATTTTGTACTTACCAGCTATAGGTACCGCTGGCTTGGAACGATGGTCAGTCAGTTGTTTCAGTCGAGACCCTCTTCCCCCAGCTAAAATAAGCGAGAGAGTACTCATACGCGCAGCATTTAAATCCATATATCACCCTTAATTTTTTTATCCAAGTCCCAGACTATATTAGGCTTTTATTAGGTATACTCTGGTCATATTACTAAATCAATACGAAAACAAAATTATGAAAGTCCTGTTTGCAGCATCTGAAATTCACCCTCTCATTAAAACCGGCGGTCTTGCAGATGTTGCAGGCGCCTTACCTATTGCACTACGAAAAAAAGACATTGACGTTAAACTTATCATGCCAGCTTATCGAGGTATTCTCGAAAAAATGGCACCGGTCAAAAGTTCGATAAATTTAGGTAATCCATTTGGTACGGGTGATTTAATCCTATTGGAAACTCACCTACCAGAATCCCACACCCCAATTTATCTGGTGCAATGTCAAAGCTTATTTGAGCGCGAAGCGGGCCCCTATCTTGATCAATACAGCCATGACTTTGGCGATAACGATGTGCGCTTCGCCGCCTTTTCTTGGGTCTGCGCCATGATTACCCAACATGGCAGATTAATCGGCTGGCAACCAGACATTTTACACTTGAACGACTGGCAGACAGGATTTGCCGCTGCCTACTTGGCGGCTTGGCGCTTAGATCACCCACCCATTGTGACAACGGTACACAACCTGCGCTACAACGGTAGCTTTCCAGTGGAACAATTTGATGCCGTACGCTTACCCCATGATTTGCTGTCCATTCATGGTATGGAGTTTTACGGTCGTTATTCGTCACTGAAGGCCGGCTTGGTGTATGCCAATGCCATCACCACCGTCAGCCCAACGTACGCGAAAGAAATCCTAACGCCAGAATATGGGGACGGCTTAGACGGCACCCTACGTGCTGCTAGCTACAAGTTATCCGGTATTTTAAATGGCGTAGATTACAATGAATGGTCACCGAGCATTGATCCCTTTATCCATACCCATTACGACCTGCACAGCCTCGACCTAAAGCTACAGAATAAATTGGCGTTACAGCGCGAAAACAATCTGCCGGAAAATGCGCAAGCGCCGGTATTTGGCGTCGTCAGCCGTCTGACCGAGCAGAAAGGTTTGGATTTGATTCCAGCCGCTATTGAACCAGCTTTGAAACGCGGTGCCATGTTGATTTTGCTAGGCTCAGGGGATAAATCCCTAGAGCAGCAGTACTTGGCATTACAAGAGCGCTACCCTGATCAGGTCGCGATTCGCATTGGTTACGATGAGGCCTACTCACACCGCTTGCAAGCAGGGGTAGACACCTTGCTGATCCCATCTCGCTTTGAGCCTTGTGGCCTAACGCAACTGTATGCACTGAAGTACGGCACCTTGCCGATTGTGCGCCATACCGGTGGATTAGCAGACACTGTGTTTGAAGGCGGTGAAAATGCTAACGGCTTTGTCTTCCAACATGCCTCAGTAGAAGATTTACAGGGCGCTATTGAACGTTCTTTAGAAGCGTTCAGCAATGCAACCACTTGGCGTACCCTCCAAATCCAAGCGATGTCGCAAGACCACAGCTGGGAGCGTGTAACCGAGCAGTGGATTCAATTATATCAGTCACTGCTTGCTTAACTTGAGATACAAAAAAGCCGAGGCAGTTTGCCTCGGCTCATCAGATCAAAACACTCTAATAACGCTAGTTAGCCGCCTGTGCCGTCTCTCGCCATTCTATTAAGCCACTGATTAAAGAGGCTTGCGATTCCCCTTCAGACACCAAGTCTTGTAATGCCGTGGCAATGCTTTGCTTGATCTCGGGCGTATTACAAGGAGACATTTTTGACATGGTCAAAAACAACCCTTCACTGCTTACCGAAGGCTCCATGTAGCGCACATCCTCTAAGCCTAATTTCTGCACATACGCGACCCCTGGGCTACGCTCATACAAGACATAGTCAGCTCGACCAGCTCCCAGCATAAAGAGCGCCTGCTCTAGGCTTGCGACATTTAACAGGTTTAGGTTTTGTTTTGCGAAGGTATCAAACTCTTGGCCAAAACTGTTGTTAATTACAGTCACCCCCCAGCGGCCAACGAGGTCATCCCACTCGCGGTATTCGAACGGCGTGAGGCTAGATTGCCAGACCACGCTTTTGGTATACATCATCGCTGGCCTGAAGTATTCCATGTAATCGGCACGCTCTGAGGTATAAAACGCGCCTGCCATTAAATCGACACGACCGCTGCGCACTTCCTGTTGTGAACGTGACCAAGGGCCGACATAAATGGTTTCGATGGGGATACCGATTTTGTCGCCCAACTTATCCATCAAGTTCGCTACCGCACCGTGCAACTGATTGCCTTGCTCTGATTGCCATAAAAAAGGAGGGTATTCAGGATTCCCCGTTGCACTAAGAGAAGTGCAAGATTGCTCTTGGTTCGCGTTCGCATGAGCATAGGAGAAAGGGCTCAGCGCTGCGCCCAATATCATCAGCGGTGCTGTAGCCACTTTTAATGCATTCTTTATCTTATAAATTTTTATCATTGTCAGCACTCTACTACTCTGAAGGCTTCACACCCTGCAAAAAGCCCTTACAAAACTACACAATACTTTACGTATATTGTAAAGATAATCATATAAATCAATAAATTACAAACTTGTATTTTATCCTATTGTTCAAACTTTCTAGAATGACCAGAAACATGAAGTAGAAGACTGTGGCTCAGTTCCCTCGATAAACGGCAACTCAATTTTATCGTCACAACGATCCGCAGCGATTTCAAAATCGTCCAATGTCACCGAGTAATAATTCGCCCCTTCAGGCAGAGCCTTGGCTAAGGAACGCTGCGGCAAGGTTTTGGCAAAATCGATCCACACCCACTGAGCCCCAGAACTCCCAGTAATGTTCATCGGAGAGTTGTCGTCTTGCCCTAGCCAAACGGTGCTTAGGTAGTCTCCTGTGATACCAACAAACCAACTGTCTCGTTGGTCATTAGTCGTGCCAGTCTTTGCCGCAAAGCGTAACCAAGGTAATTGCGCTTGCGCCGCGCGTGCGGTGCCAATCTCAGGCGATTTCGTCATGCCTGCAAGGGTCACAGACAAGGCCTGCTGGGTAAAAGGCACCTCACTGCTTTGATCAAAGCGCTTCAATACCTTGCCAGTTTGATCCATCACAGACAGCACCACGCCTAACTCGGCACTGTTACCGGTTGAAGCCAATGGTTGATACAGGCGTGCCACTTCAAATGGTGACAACTCTAATGAGCCAAGTGCGACTGAAGGATACATAGTAAAAGGGCGCTTAACCCCAAGATCGCGCAATGTCTGAGCAACTCGATCAAACCCCAACGCATACGCTAGATCAATGGTAGCCAAATTATAAGACTTTGCCAGTGCCTCATATAACGGCACCTCGCCATGCACATCGCGACTGTAGTTCTTCGGCTCCCAAATAGAGTTGCCCACTTTAAATTGCTTAGGTTCATCCTGGATACGATCCCACCAAGTGTAGCGTCCTGACGCGATCGCGGTGAGATAAATCGGTGGCTTAGCCAAAGACCCAATAGGACGCACTGCCCCTAACGCACGATTAAAGCCACTGTACAGCTTATCTGAGGAGCCGACTACGGCGCGCACTTGTCCTGACTCACGGTCTGTGACCACCATCGCACCTTGCAGCCCTTCCAGAGCAGGCTTCTGTTTTACCAAGGTCGCCACTCGATCCTGCATGGCCTGCAACGCCGCATTCTGAGCGCGGACATCTAACGCGGTGTAAATTCGTAGGTTCTTTGTCGCCAACGCAGCCTGATCAAAATCACGCTCAAGCTGCATCGACACTAGATCTAAATAATCGCCATAGGCCGAGCGACGTTTGCCCTCTGTGGTCAAGCGCAGTGGTTGCTTTTTCAATGCGGCCACTTGTGGTTGGGTCAAGCGACCTTGCTCAAACAACAAATCCAGCACCACATTACGACGTTGCTTTGCCCGCTCTGGGTTACGTCTTGGGTTGTACAAAGACGGTCCTTTAACCATCCCAACCAGCAATGCTTGCTCACCAAGGTTTAACTCATTAACGGGTCGACCATAGAAATATTCACTCGCAGCTGCGAAACCATGCAAGGCACTGTCACCTTCCTGCGCCAAATACACCTCATTGATGTAAGCCGTGATGATGTCTTCTTTGCTGTAACGATACTCGAGCAGAAGTGCCATAAAGACTTCAGTCACTTTACGCGAATAGGTTCTATCTGAGGTTAAGAACATATTCTTAATCAGCTGCTGAGTTAAGGTGGAACCACCTTGACGACGACTGCCAGAGCTCAAATTAACCAAAGCGGCACGGGCAATACCGGTAAAGGAGATACCAAAGTGATGAAAGAAATCGCGATCTTCTGTGATCGTTAAAATGTCGATCAAGCTAGAGGGGATTTGCTCATAGACGAGGATGTCTCGGTTTTCCGTATTACCGCCATATAAATAGCCAATCTTTTGCGGCTCTAATACAGCGGTGCGATAACGTTTGCCTGACACATCTTGAATCTGCAGGACCCCATTGGCAAAAGAGAACACCCGCCTCGACGCCGGATGATAGCCAGTATGATCGGTATAATCGCGCAAGTGGGCACTGACTTTTATTTGACTGCGCGCCGCCCAGCCAACTTTTTGGCTATTTTTGCCAAAACGATAACCATACTCTGCCAGCACCGACTCCAGATCCTGCTTACGCCAAGGAGAGCCATCCTGCAGCACCATCGGCGCACTGTATACTTCCGAGGGCACCTGCCACTTCTGCCCTTCAAAACGAGCCACCACCTGGGTGTCTAGCCACCAAAT
The DNA here is from genome assembly GCF_900089755.1 of Marinomonas aquimarina. Classification (GTDB taxonomy): domain Bacteria; phylum Pseudomonadota; class Gammaproteobacteria; order Pseudomonadales; family Marinomonadaceae; genus Marinomonas; species Marinomonas aquimarina. The sequence goes on from NZ_FLOC01000020.1 coordinate 58,033, forward strand.
CCAAACAGCAAATGGAACACTGGCCAATAGGCCAAGTAGAATTAACCACTTTAGTAGTTTTCGTAACAAAGACGGACGTTTAGATGACCGCTTACGGGAACCCTTACGGCGCGAACTGGAACTGGTTTTCTTGGTGGAGGTGCTTTTTCTAGTCATAGCGCGGAGTATAAAACGCCAACTTAAGGACGGCAATCGAGGGACAAAACAATAGGCGTTTCTTTGCTAAGTCGATACACTTTCCCCTCATAAACATGAAACCATGGAGACCGGCCCGTGCAACTCAGCGCACATCAAGTAGCACAGATTCAAGCTTTGAAAAATGAGCAGAATCTAACCTTCACTATCGACAACACCCACATTCTGGCATTGAAGCTTGATAACCAATGCTACTTTTATGAAAACCTCTGCCCACACCTAAATAAGCGCTTGGCTAATGACAGCATGCACTGTTTTGATGACAGCTTTTGCCTGATTGAATGCCAATTCCACAGTGCCCAGTTCAACCCTGCATCGGGAGCCTGCGTCTCCGGCCCATGCCTTGGGGAATCGTTAAAAGCATACAAATTGACAGAACAGCAAGGCCTGTTTTATCTGCTTACGACATCATTCTAAGTTTAAGGATTCAACACAAGGGCTGATCTGTTAACCTTAATCACTGCGCAAACAAGGGTAGCAAGAGAATTTATGGCACAACTTGAACGAGATATTCAGCACGCCTTAATCGGCATTATTTCTGGTTTAAAGCATGCTATGCGCTTGGCCATGCAGCAACATGGTGTGCCGTTATCGCCCCTGTACTTTTTGATCATGAAGCTGATCCATGAAATCCCTCAGTGCACGCCCATGCTGATTGCGGAGCGCTCAGGGCGTGACAAAGGGCAAATCACACGCCTGGTTAAAGAACTGGATCAGCATCAGTTTTTGGTACGCACCCCCAACCCCGACGATAAACGCAGCTTCTTTCTCGAGTTATCGGATGTGGGACTAGACTGCTTTAAGCAATTAGAAAACTGCGATATGGAAGCCTTGGAAGCCATGACCCAAGGCTTATCAGAACAGCAATTGCAGGCCTTTCTCGACATCGCCATACAAATGAGCCGTAATCTAGAGCGTTTTGAACGTACTAGCTAACAATTTCAGCTTTTAACTGAGACAAGAATTCACGCATAAAAGCACTGCGACGTGCGGCTTCCAGCTGCCCGCTATCCGTTTGAAAGGTGTTTTCTAAGCGCAATAACTTTTGGAAGAAGTGATCCAGCGTAAACAGCAAGTCATTCGGCTCACGCTCTTCACAAAAGGGGTCGAGCGTATCATACAAAGAACGATCCAAACGCCCACCGACCATCATACAGCGAGCAATCCCAATCGCACCTAAAGCGTCCAGACGGTCGGCGTCCTGCACCACTTTTGCTTCCAAGGTTCTCGGCGTCACCTGAGCGCTAAAACTATGGGTCACAATCGCATGCTGTATCGCACTGATCTCTGCCCCATCTAAACCGAGTGATTTTAAGAAACTCTCAGCTTTACTAGCGGAATCAAACGACGCCTGCGCTCGTTTGGGATCGTCCTTCGGATAATTCACCAAATCATGCAGCCAAGCCGCAGCCACCACCACCAGCTCATTAGCGCCTTCTTGTTGAGCCAGCCATTTGGCCTGCTTCACAACTCGCTCAATATGCGCCAAGTCATGGGCGCCATCAGCGTCCATTGTTTCCAGCACATAGTCTTTACAGCGTTGTTCTAGTTCGATTAGTTCGCGCATTGTTCACTCTCAACGTCAGCATGGATCCATTCATCGTACCACTCTAACACTCGATGTGCAGGCATCGGTCGAGAAATGCTGTAGCCCTGCCCTAACTCACAACCAAGCTCGAGTAAGCGTCGAGCATGCTCTGGCGTCTCCACCCCTTCGGCAATGACCTCAAGCGAGAAGGCGTCTGCAAACCCCACAACCCCTTTGATAATGGCCAAGTTGTTTTTATCATCAAGCATGTCACGTACAAAGCCATGGTCAATTTTGAGCATATCAACGGACAGCTCTTTCAAATGACTCAAGGTCGAATAGCCAGTACCAAAGTCGTCTAGAGACACTTTAATGCCCATGTCTTTACAGGCATCGATCACTCCCGAAACAGTGGCCAAATCTTCAATCGCACTGGTTTCCAAGATCTCTAGTTCCAGCGCATGCACCACCTCAGGCGTGAAGCCCAGTATGATCTCTTGCAATTCCGACATAAAGTGCGGCTGCTGCAATTGATAACCGGCTAAGTTGACACTGATGCCCTGACGGTAGCCTTGCTTTTGCCAAGCTTCAATTTGCTGTAACGCCGTCTTGATGACCCAATGCCCCACTTCCAGCTCCAAGGGCTGGTTGGTCATCGCTGGCAAAAAGGCGGCTGGCGCCAGCACCCCACGGGTTGGATGGCGCCAACGAATTAGGGCTTCGTAGCCAAACACCTCGCGGGTACGCATGTTGATTTTAGGCTGGTAGTAGAGGCAGAACTGCTCTTGTTCATAGGCTTGCTGCAACTCTTCGTAGAAACGATGCTGTTCCACCAGAATGTCTTCTTGGCTCAAATCAAACGACTTCAGACGGTTACGCCCACTGATCTTGGCTTGGTACATGGCCTGGTCGGCTTGGCGAATTAACTGATCGGCTTCAATCATGCGATTTTGTGGGTAATAGGTGACACCGATACTGGCACTGATATGCAGCGTCGCGCCAGAGACTCGGAACGGCTCCGCGAGCGAGACCAGCAAGCGCTCCAGCTTGCTTTCGACTTCAGTGAGACTGAACTTAATCGGCAGTAGCAATACAAACTCATCACCACCAAAGCGCGCCACAGTACTGTCTTCACCAAGCGTGTCGAGCATGCGCTGAGCCACATCAATTAACAGCAAGTCTCCGGTATCGTGACCAAAGGTATCATTGACCTCTTTAAAACCATCCAGATCCAAGAAGGCCAGCGCAAACTTAGTGCCATGCTGTGCGGAATGAGTGATTTGCTGATCCAGTGTATTGGTCAAGTTGGTACGATTTGGCAAACCTGTCAACGAGTCAAAATAGGCAATGTGCTCTAACTGCTCTTCATTGCGTTTTTGACGCGTGATGTCAGAAAACAAAGAAATATAGTGACTAACACGCCCTTCAGCATCCTTCACGGCGACCACGGTTAGGTTTTGCGCGTAGATACTCTCGTCTTTGCGTTTGTTCCAGATCTCCCCTTCCCAAAAGCCAACACTTACGATCTGACGCCACATTTCTTGATAAAACTCTTTGCTCTGACGCCCTGAGTTGAGCACTCGTGGGTTCTGGCCAATGATTTCATAACGGCTGTAACCTGTGATGCGTGAGAAGGCTGAGTTTACATCTAAAATATCGCCACTAGGATTGGTGATCGCAATCCCTTCCCGCGCGTTGGCAAAGACGCTCGCCCACAACTCCAGTTGCTCTTCGTTCAAATGGCGATCAGTGATATCAGAAATGGCGCCGACTAACAGCGTTACTTCATCGTCATCATTACGCAGCGCCTGTAAGCGATCTTCGATCCACACCCAATCGTTGCCGCGGGCTAAGCGATAGACAAATGTCAGGGTGCCAATAAAGCCATCCATACGCCACTGTCTAAAGCTTGCCAGAATGCGCGTCAGATCATCGTCATGGATCGACTTCTGCCACCAATTACGCGTCTTTTTAATTTCTTCGGCGGTTTTATGATAAAGGTGAAAGCAGTTACTGCTAATAAACTTTAACGTAAATTGTTCTGGATCGAGGGAGTAGATGACGGTTGGACTGCTGCTAAGCAGAGCATCCAATTGTTGATTGCTGCGCGCCAGCAACAGTTGCGCTTGTTTCTCTTGTCGTACTACGCGCGCCAAGTATTTATTCTGGCGGTAGGTATTCCAAGAAAGAAAAATCAACGACAAGGCAATGATATTGGCCAGCAAGAAGTACACCGCATAGCTTTTTAGGAAATCAATCCAGCCAAGACTGCGCTCTTCGTAGGGCGGCAAAGACAAGTCTTTCAGGGTATTTTCAACCGGTAGATAATCGAGCGAAGGCATAAAGCCATAAACACCATAATGGCGTGCTTCATCACTGCTTAATGACATGTTCAACAAGGCTGCCGTGATCTCCCGTGTGACATCAGAGTCGACACGTGAATTAGCAACAAACGCCCACTCAGGGTATAGACGGGTGGAAACAAGGTAGGGATAACCGGCTAAGTACTGCTGGTTGAGAATACGAACCCCCTCAAGACTAATTTTGCCCTCTCGTGCCAAACGCTCTAACACACCAGTGCGCACAAAGCCGACCTCTTGCTCCTTAGCCAACACTGCCTGCACCACTTGTTCAGCGTCATCATAGCGCACTAAGGCTTCTTTTGAAGGCAGTAGAAAACCGAGGTTTTTCAGTTCATAGATTTGCGCGATGTAGTTTTCGAGAAACTCTGGAGCCGAGGCTGCTACCGGGTATTGGTATAGGTTATCAAGGCGGATTTTTTGATTTTCTTCGCGGGTAAACATCACCCCACCGAGTAGGCTGGTGGTTTGCCCTTTAAAGCCACGACGCAGAGTCAACAAAGCGCCACTGAGGCTGCCGGAACTGCGTAGTTTCAAATAATGTACCGGGTCAAGCAGTAACAGGTCGTATTGATAGCGATCAATCTGATGCTCAAGCGAATCCGTGCCCACCACTTTCAGCTCTAACTCGTAATCGGGCAGTTTTCGCGCCAGTTCATCGACAATCGTTTGATAGCGTAAAACGGTCGTAACATCTGGGCTATAGGCTAAGATGGCCAGACTTAATGAACGCTGCTCCTGTGCCGACGCGGTCAACACAGTTAAGCTAAGCAGTAGACAAACAATCCATTGGTACATTCTTTTACAGCCTACTGAATACGATACAGGTAAGCGGGTTGTAAGAGAGAATGAAGCTGAGCTTCAGAAAGTTTAATTCCTTGCATATCACGATCCTGTTTCATTGCTTCAAAAAACTGAGCTCGGTCATTCAGCATACGTTTATTGAAGTGTAAATCCGGTAAATATAACCCATTAAACGCCACTCCAATCTCATCGTAGGTAAGCTCTCGCCAAGCTGCGATACGGCGCAATGCATCTTCTCGATTGACTCGAATGTATTCCAGTGCACGGAAATGTCCAGCAAGCAAATTCGTTAACACTTGTCCGCGTAGCCACATAGCATCGTTACGAATGACCAGCACATCAAAGATTACATTAGGAAAGTGGCCACTATCAAATACACGTGTACCACCTAAGCGTTCTAAATAGGTCGCAAACGGCTCGTAGGTGATGGCCAGATCAAAACGCTCACTTTGCCACTGTCTGACCTGCTCATTCGGCGGCAGATAACTTAAGCTAACGTCATGCACTGACAGTCCAGTCTCAATTAAAAGCTCCCGTAGTACAATATTACTGACGGTATTTCCTTCCAGTGCAATACGCATTCCTTTGATATTCGTCAATTCGTTTGACGAAGTGCGGCTAATCACCACATCCGCGCCAATGGACTCATTCATGATCGCCACCACAGAGACATCCAGTCCTTCCCCTTTGAGCAGGATCGCTTCATCTAGTGTCAGTGTCGCCGCGGACACCGCTCCAGAGCGCAACAATGCCATGGATTGGGTGGCATTGTCCGACTCCACAACCTCAACCTTGTCCGGCAACCAAGAGAAGTGTTCGGCTAACCGCAGGCTCTCATAGCCTGGCCAAGGGTGTATACTGACACGGAGCGTTTTTTGGTAGGACAATAAAAACAGAGCGGCAGCACTGATACAGAGTGCCAAGACTAGCAGCATGCCAAGCAGCAACTTAGATTTCATATAACACCGGTGTTGTCTTTTTAAGGGGGCTTTTGAAGGCATGTCAATTATGACATAGAGGTCTAAATTATAAAAAAACTAACGGTGGGGCTCTGTGTTTAAATTGCATAAAACTGTAAAGGAATGTTGGTGCGAGCTCTCAGGGCAGCATGGCTAAATACACCGACAGCGCACATGAAAGGTGTTAGCATCTCGGATTGGCGAGGCGCTACTGTAAACTACTTTGGCGAGATAGCCCCCTGATGTGAATCAAGTCTAAAGCGCATGGCCACTGACGTCTTATGCTATTTTCGCCTTAGTGTCATTAATTTCCTATAAGCTAACGTTTTAAGACCTAGATCAAGCTGGAGGAAATCCATTCCAGCCCACTGACATTAATTGTTATGATGGCATGTACATTAGCAGCCATTAATGCTTTATATATTGTTTCGATACTAGATTACCTGCACAAGGTAAGGCAGTGCGTAACGCCTTTAAGACCATGGAGTTTTCTTAAAATGCTCAAGTTTAGGATTAAAGACCGTCGAGCTTTTATCATATCCTCAAGTATCTTCGCTGTTATTTTTTCTGCCTGCCTGTACTTTATCAATCTCTCTAACACCAACTTCAGTCAGAACCAACGCTTGTTGTTGAGCGGTATTGCTCGCTCCCAAGCAGCTGAGATCGAGCGCAGCCTGACGCTGTCCTTTACCTCAACGCAAATATTGGCGCACCAAATTGCCCTAGACAAAAACAAAGTGATGTATTTTGACAGCTATGCCAGAAACATTATGCAGTCGATTCAAGGCATCGACAGCATTCAGTTAGCGCCCAATGGCATCATTCAATACATACACCCATTAGCAGGTAATGAAGCCGCCCTGGGGCTGGATATTCTCAATCATCCTAAGTATCGCGAAGCGGCACAGCTGGCCATTCAAGAAAAGCGTATGATCGCGGTAGGGCCCGTTAAGCTAGTACAAGGGGGCATCGCGGTCATCAGCCGAACGCCCATCTTTGAAAGTGTGACAGGGGCCGGCGCGAATCAGTTCTGGGGCTTTGCCTCGGCGCTCATCTTACTCACCCCGCTGCTGGAAAACAGCGGCATTCATCAACTGGAGTCCGAAGGCTACGCCATTTCCCTAGAGCGCCAGCACCCTGACTTGGACAAAGTGTCTGAGTTCTACAAATCTGAGCAGCCACTGGACCCAAGGGCGTTAGTGCAAGCAGAAATCACCCTGCCATCTGGCTCTTGGACTTTGTCCCTGTCCCATGACATCAGCAACAACCTCGCAACACGCACCCTTAACATGATTGCCATCTCGCTGCTGCTGTCCAGTATTTGTGCCTTGATGCTTTACAACATTTTAGTGCGCCCGCTTGCTCTGCAAAAAGAGGTGGCAGAAAAAACCCAGGAACTGAAAGAGCTGGCCTTCAAAGACCCCTTAACCGGATTACCGAATCGACGCTATCTCAATGACCACCTCAGCGATATCATTGATACTATTACAGCGCAAAAAAAGCTCGGCGCCTTCATCTATTTCGACCTCGATAACTTTAAATCCATCAATGACACCATTGGCCACGATGTCGGTGACCAGGTCTTGATCGAAATTGCCCAGCGTTTGTCCAAGCACACCTCGGACAGCGACATCGTGATCCGCTTAGGTGGCGATGAGTTTGTCATTGCCGTCACTCAGGCCGACTCGATTGAACAGATTCGAGAGAAAGCCCGTACTATTTTAGACTGCACTCAACAAATCATTAGCATCGAACATCGCGACTTCAAACAAAGCACCTCTTTAGGCATCACACTCATCCCTAATCATGGCAGCCAATTACTGGCCTTGATGCAGTGCGCCGATGTCGCCTTATACGAAGCCAAGCGTCGCGGTAAGAACCAATTTGTGATCTTCGATGAAAGCATGCGCCAAAACACCATCGACATGCATAATGAAGAGTTAGCGTTGGCCAAAGCCATTGAAGAAGAACAGCTGATTCTGCACTTCCAGCCGCAATTCGACCTAGAGTTAAACAAGATCATCGGCGCCGAAGCCCTAGTGCGCTGGCAACATCCAGAAAAGGGCCTGGTCTACCCAGATAATTTCATCCCCCTTGCCGAACAGTCAGGGCAAATTTTAGAGCTGGGCAACTATGTCATTCGTAAAAGCTTTGAATACCTAGCGCACCGTGAAAAGCTAGGACTTTACCCCATCCTGCTGCACATCAACCTGTCATCCTTGCAATTGAACGATCTCAATTTGGTGAACTTTGTCAAACAGATGATTCAAGAGTATCAAATCCCTGGGCATTACATTGGTTTTGAGTTAACCGAGACCACCCTACTGACCGACATCGATCACGCGCAGAAGGTGCTGGAACAACTCAAGTCTTTGGGGATCTGCATTGCCATTGATGACTTTGGTACCGGTTTCTCATCCTTGGGGCAATTGAAAAACTTACCGGTAGACCTACTCAAAATCGACCGCAGTTTTGTGCGCGATTTAGAGGTGGATAACGATGACCGCATGATGGTGGAAGCCATCATCGCCATGGCCCACAAACTCGACATCATGGTGATTGCGGAAGGGGTGGAAACCTTAGAGCAGCTCAAAATGCTACGCTCGTTCAATTGCGACCTAGGCCAAGGCTATTACATCAGCCGCCCGATCGCCAAAGACGGCTTCGACTGTTTTCCAGAATCCATGGTGCCCGAGGCACTGCAAAGCGTCACCGTATAAGCATAAAAAAAACCCAGCCTTAGCTGGGTTTTTCTTCGTTTCGTCACTCTGTCAGATCGACTTACGACGCCAAGCAGATCGCTTGGCCGTGGTTGTGTGATTCCACCAACTCTTTGTGCAAGCTGCGAATCGCCACTTCGTAATCTTCTTCATCTACAACGAACTGCATGTCTACTTGACGCATAGACTGGTGCATCGCAATGACGTTGATGTTCTGCTCAGAGATCGCTTTCACGGCACTTGCTAGCATACCGGTGGTCTTCATATCCGAACCAATCGCTGACACGATGGCCACTTTACGCTGGTTGATGTCCGCTTCTGGGAATTCTTCGCCCAGCATACGCATCACGCGCTTCAGTGTTTTCAGGTTAACCGCCAAGTAGTGCGTAATGCTGTTCGCATTGATGTCTTTGGCAATAATGTGCGCACCTAGCTGGTTCAACACATTCAAGATCCCCATGTCGAAGCTGTCGATCTCGCCGGCCATTTCTTGGTCAAACAATTCCACTGCGTAGACGCCACGGCTACCCGCGATGATTTCCACACAAGGTGCATCCGAGATGTAATCACCCGTGATAAGCGTACCAGTGTGCTCAGGCTCAAAGGTGTTTTTCACACGCAAAGCAATCTTGCTTTGGCGCAGACCTTTCGCCGCTTTCGGGTGGATCGCTTCCATTCCCAAGTTCGCTAGCTGGTCTGCTACATCGTAGTTGGTACGACCGATTGGCACCGCTTTGTCTTCACCCACTAGGCGAGGATCAGCACTGCTTAAGTGGAACTCTTTGTGGATGATGGCTTCGCGCGCTTGCGTCAATACGGCAATACGGCTGAAGGTCATTTCCGAGTAACCGCGGTCAAAGGTGGTCATCAGACCCGTTTCGCTGTGCGCGTAACCGGTTGCGATAGGCAACTGAGTCGCCAAGTCAACGTCTTTGAATGACTCAACAATGCGCTCATCCAATGACATGTGAACACTTGCATTCCAACCAGTTAGGTCAACAAATACCGCGTTAACGCCGTCACGTTTTAGCAAGTGAGCCATGTTGAAAGCACTGTGCGCTTCACCTAGGCTTGCCAACATTTCACGTACGGTCGCCAGGTGTTCATCAATAGAAAAATGGCCGTGAGAACAGAGACGGCTTAGGTCTTCTAATGCTTCTTGCGCTTGATCCAAACGAGCGACCAAAAAGTCATTCGCTTCCGCTAGAAGCTCGCTCTCACCAAACAAGTCACGGTTGATATCCAGCATGGTTGTACGCACGTCTTCAAACGCTTCGCGCCAGCCGCTTTGATTACGGTCTTTCGCAAAGTGAGCGTAAATACCGGCATCACCCGATTTTTTGTGTTCCAGCAGTTTGTCGGTAATACCGCCATACGCCGATACCACGAAAATACGTTGATACAGGTCTTCTGTGCCTGCTGGTTTAAAAATAATGTTATCTCGTACCGAACGGTAGTCACTCATGGACGTGCCGCCGATTTTATCAACTGAATGTTGTCCCATTTTCTTTCCGAATTTCTGTAGGCCTAAGGGAACCTCAACCTATATTGTGAGCGCCGGCGCGTAGTGTGTCATAAGGAAGCTCAAATATTAAGCATGAATTACACAAATCTTAATTAAATATGATAGTTTTCAACGCATTTTGCACACTTACCCGAAGGCTGCTAGCCGACTAGATTTGAATCCCTTGTGTTAATCGAGCAGCTCGTATGCGCCTTCTGCGTTGTGCACTTCTTGCCCCGTCACTGGCGGATTAAACACACAGGCCAATTTCAGCTCACTAAAGGCGCGCAGAGTGTGACGGTCGTGCTCGTTTAAGTTGTACAAGGTGCCCGGTTTGATCGGGTAAATTTTGCCATCTTCACGACTTTCAATTTCCCCCTCACCGGCCATACAAAACACCGATTCAAAATGGTTCTGATAATGAAATTGGCACTCTTGACCGGCAAAGATGGTGGTGATGTGGAACGAGTAGCCCATGTTGTCACCTTTTAACAACATGCGCACGCTTTGCCATTTGCCATCAGGGGACACCACTTTGCGTTCACTCTGCTCACATTCGTGTAAATCACGTACGATCATAATAAGACTCCTAAGCTATCAACTGTGATTGAAAAAGAAATCGGGCAAGTCGGAGCGCCAAAGCACTCCCACTCACCGTAAGGGCTATACCGCGATGTCGTAGTTGTCATCGAAGTAGCTTTTCTCTTCCGGCATTTCATCGGTCTTAGCACAGACTTCACGAATGGCACGCTCAACGATATCAATGCCCTGCTTCAGCTCTTCATCAGAGATAATCAGCGGACACAAAAACTTCACCACCTGATCGTCCGCCCCAGAGGTTTCAATAATGAGGTTTTGCTTGAAACACGCCTTGGTGATTTTGTTGGCTAGCTCACCGGTGACACAGTTAATGCCGCGCATCATGCCACGACCACGAACGGTGAAATTGCCCTCACCGACCTCTTCAACAATGGCATTCAAACGGTCTTCGATGTACTGCCCCTTACGACGCACTTCTTTGGCAAACTGATCGTCTTTCCAGAAAGTATCCAGCGCATGCTTAGCCGTGACAAACGCTAAGTTATTCCCTCGGAAGGTACCGTTGTGCTCACCGGGTTTCCATTGATCAAGCTCTGGCTTGAATAAGACGATGGCAAACGGCAAACCGTAACCACTGATTGACTTGGATAAGGTTACAATATCTGGGCTAATACCGGCTGGCTCAAAGCTAAAGAAGGTACCCGTACGACCGCAGCCAGCTTGAATGTCATCGACTATCAGCAAGACATCGTGCTTACGACAAACAGCTTCTAAGTTTTTCAGCCAATCCATCGACGCTGCATTGATGCCGCCCTCACCCTGAACGGTTTCAACCAGCACCGCCGCGGGGTGATCAATACCACTAGACGAGTCAGACAATACCTTGTCGAGATATTCCGTTGTCTCAATGCCATCGCCCAGATAACCATCAAACGGCACTCGGCTAATGCCACCTAAAGAGGTCCCAGCCACGCCACGGTGATGGGCATTACCGGTTGCGGATAGGGCCCCCAAGCTACAGCCGTGAAAGCCATTGGTGAAGGTAATAATGTTTTCGCGGCCGGTGACATTACGCGCCAGCTTCATGGCCGCCTCAATGGCGTTGGTTCCAGTTGGCCCAGTGAACTGCATCACATAATCGAGTTCACGTGGTGCTAGGATATTGTGCTTAAAAGCTTCTAGAAACTCGCCTTTTGCTTTGGTATGCAAATCCAAACCGTGGGTAATTCCGTCGTCCAGAATGTAGTCGAGTAAGGCTTTTTTTAGCAGGGGATGGTTGTGACCGTAATTCAGTGTGCCGGCTCCGGCTAGGAAATCGAGGTACTGGTTACCCTCTTCATCGTACAAGTGACAGCCCTTGGCCTTATGAAAAATACGCGGAAAAGAGCGTGCGTAAGATTGTACTTCTGATTCGATTTCCTCAAAGATTTTCATGCTATGTCCTCTATATTATGGAATTGGAATGGGGGGAATATTTTTGTTATGCGTCCACTGAGCAATGGGGGTTACTCAGCGGAAGGGGGAAAAGGGCCAATGCGTACTAAGTATTCTGTTTTATGGCGGCCCTTAAAGTGCTGCTGCTGTTCAAACAAGACAGACTTTTCCATAGGCGCGTTAAGGGTTTTGGCAAGACTGGTAAACAGAGCCCACGAAGCCTCATTATCTGGTGTAATGGTGGTTTCTAGGTACTGCACCTGCTGCAGCGCCGGACGACTTAATACGCTTTGCAACATACGCTTAGCTAGGCCACAGCCGCGTGCCTCTGCACCTACCGCTACCTGCCAGACAAACCAGACGTCAGCTTCGTTCGGTTTAATATAACCTGAGACAAAACCAACCAATTGATTTGCCAAGGTGGCGGCTACACCCGTGTCTGCAAAATGACTGCATTGCAGCAAGTTGCAATAGGAGGAGTTCGTATCCAGTGGCTGACACCGTTCGACGAGATCAAATAAAGCCATACCATCTTCGGCGACGGGTTTACGCAGTTCGATCGTTTCACTACCCATATAAAATTTACATCTCTAATAAGTTAAATATGAATTTTTGCTTAAAAAATCTTTTATTAGCATTTTTAACGCTGAAAAATAGTTACACGTCTAACTATTTATATCAAGCCTAATTCTGAAATAGCCCAAATCAAGCCTAATCCAGCAGCTTGAATAAAAGGGTATACGGATTTAATGGTTGATGGGGCACCTTCACCCCATCAATCTGATACCACCCTCAGATGGTTGATAGATCGACTCCGTAGTTGAGTTCCTCTGCGAAGTCCGGCAGTCCGTAACCGATGGTTTTCTTGTAGAAAGGAGAGACCTTC
>NZ_FLOC01000021.1 GCF_900089755.1 Marinomonas aquimarina
TTTCTTTGATGACAGATAGATGTTCGATAAGAGTCACGGAATGAAGCCTGTTTGATGAACTAATAAGCGCTACAATACAGGTTTTGGCAGGTTTGAAGCTAGTTCTTCAAAGTATGCTCGCGCCCTGGCCCTAGAGCGGCTTTTTGCTGAAGGTTAGTCTCTAAATTCAGCCGCGATGGCTTTGAATTCCTCTTCCGAAGAAATGAAGGCATCCACCACTTTGGGGTCAAAGTGTTTTCCAGAGCCCTCAAGAATAATGTCTTTTGCTTTTTCGTGACTAAATGGTGGCTTATAAATACGTGCTGAAATCAAAGCATCGTACACGTCCGCGAGCGCCATGATGCGACCAGAAATGGGGATGTCTTCGCCCTTTAAACCTTTCGGATAACCGGTGCCGTCCCATTTTTCGTGGTGACACTCGGAAATTTCACGGGCATAGCGAAGAAATGAGGTTTCGTTTTCGCCCACGGATTCTTGTGCGGCTTTTAAGGCAATCGCACCTAATGAAGCATGGGTTTTCATGATCTCAAACTCTTCCGGATCTAGTTTACCAGGCTTTAGTAGAATGCTGTCAGGGATGCCCACTTTACCGATGTCATGCAGGGGCGCTGAACGAAACATAAGATCGATATTGTCTTTATTGAGTTCATCTAAGTGGTGCCCATTGCGCATCAAATTGGTAGCCAGTGTTTTGACATAATATTGCGTACGGCGAATATGGTTGCCGGTTTCGTTATCTCGCGTTTCCGCTAAGGAAGCAAGGGCATGTATGGTGACGTTTTGCGTCAGATATACTTCACGAGTGCGCTCAGCGATGGTTTGTTCTAATGCTTTATTCTGATTTTCTAATGAAAGCTGCGCTTCCCTTAGTTGCAGAATATTGCGCACACGCGTTAAAACAATCGCAGGGGAGAATGGCTTGGTAATATAATCGATAGCACCCAGTTGTAAGCCTTTCTCTTCATCATTGTATTCACTCATAGCGGACACAAATATGATGGGAATGTCTTTGGTCTCAGGGCGTCGTTTTAGAATCTGGCACAGCTCATAGCCGTCCATATCTGGCATCATGATATCCAGCAGAATAAGATCTGGTGTTACAACACTTTCAATGCGATCAATAGCTTGCTTGCCATTCTTGGCTACAATAACACGGTAATTATCTTTTAACGTGCCTGATAGAACAGTGATGTTGGCAGGTTCGTCATCCACCACTAAGATGGTTTTTAAGCCCTGTTCACTCATGTTTGCTCCTCTTGTGCATCAGCCCGCTGTGTTGAGTGCCGTTTACAACGATTAACAGTTTATTAACCCTAATGCTATAGCAAATTTATGACTATGTGTTAGCTTCATTAGTACTGTTTTCGTTAACGAAATGTAATCTAAAAGAGAGGGATCCTATGCTAGGCGTAGTTTATATTCAGTTTATGGAAATGATTAAAGAAAAATTCTCAGAAGATGTGTTGGATGATTTATTGGATGAACCATCATTAAGCACGGGGGGAGCATATACTTCGGTGGGGTATTATGATCACACCGATATTATTAAATTGGTGGTGGCGTTAAGTAAAAAAACTGATATTCCCGTTGATGATCTTGTGGAAGCTTTTGGTAAGCACCTTTTTGCCGCTTTGATTGATAAATACCCGATGCTGGCAGAGGATAAAACCGATGCCTTGGAAATGCTAGAGTCCGTTGATAACTCCATTCATGTTGAAGTACACAAACTCTATCCACAAGCCGAGTTACCAGAGTTCAAATGTATTCGTCTTTCCGACACAAAGCTGCAGATGGTGTACCGTTCCAAGCGCCCCTTTTCAATATTGGCGCTAGGGTTAATCAAAGGCTGCGCTGAGCACTTTGGTGAGCAACTTACCATCAGTCATCGTAATGCGGACTCAGATGACATGTTCGAGACACATTTTGATATAGAAAAAGTGGCATGAAGGATCAAGAGGAACGTTTACAGCGTCGTTTAGAACGGGAAAAAAGGTCCCGGCTGGAAGCTGAAAACCTGCTCGAAAAGAAAGCGACCGAGCTATACCAGTTAAACAACCACTTGCAAGAAATGGTGTTAAAACAAGAGGAGCTTGTCAAAGAACGTACCATGGAATTGCAGGAGGCGCTGGAAGCCGCCGAAAATGCCAATCGTCATAAAAGTTATTTTTTGGCCAATATGAGCCATGAAATACGTACCCCTATGAACGGCATCATTGGCCTAGGTCACCTGCTTCAGGACACGACGCTTGATCATCAGCAACGGGATTGCTTAAATAAAATCCAATCTTCAGCCAACAGCCTGTTGGTCATTATCAATGACATCTTAGACTTTTCGAAAATCGAATCGGGCCAGTTGCAAATGGATCCGCAAGAGTTTCTGTTGGATCATGTATTGCGTGATGTCTACGATGTGAATCATCTTAATGCCTACAAGAAGGGCATTGAGCTTTTCATCGATTACGATTTTGACTTGCCCAGAGTGTTATTGGGGGACTCGGTACGCATTACTCAAGTGCTGACCAATCTGGTCAATAATGCGGTTAAGTTTACCCGCCACGGTAGTGTCTTGGTCACCGTGCGCATGCTTAGTCTGCTTGATAATAATGTGACCTTGGAGTTTTGCGTCAAGGATAGCGGTATTGGCATGTCTGAGGATGTGCTGAAGGGGCTTTTTCAACCTTTTACTCAGGCGGATGCCTCGACCAGTCGTAGCTACGGCGGCACGGGGCTGGGCTTATCTATTTGTAAGCAATTGATCGACATTATGTCAGGCTCTATCAAGGTAGAGAGTCAAGCTGGTGTTGGTTCCAGCTTCACCGTGCAGTTGGCCTTGCCTGTGTCTGAAAAAAGGCTTGGTAAACTGACCGTTGAAGGGGTTAAACAAATCAGCCTATTTGCCAAAGATAAGGCATTGCCACGTTCTTACAGCAGTTTAAAAGCTGATTTAGTGTATCAATCGGCACAGGATGACCACTTTCCTAACATGTCAGCATTGCAGGATTGCCAGTTGCACCTTGTAGATGCTCGACAGATACCGTCCGAGCGTTTAGATGATTGGTTGTCACAACTTGGTTCTTTAACCAACCAGGCTGGTGTCATTGTCATGGCGGATCAGCAGGAAAAGCAGCGGCTGCAGGATAAATTTACCTATCCCATGCATTTTTTAACCAATCTATGCACGCCGGAAGGCCTGCTTAGAGCCGTCACCAATTATCTGTCTGGCTCGAAAGAAGCGGTGACTACTCGCTCAAGAGAGGATACACAAATAAACAATACGGGTCATAAAATACTGCTGGCAGAAGACAATCCTATCAATATGATGATTGCTACCGGCCTCATTGAAAAAATTGGTTTTGAAGTATTGCCAGCAACGAATGGCCAAGAGGTGATTGAGTTATTAGAGCAAAACGAAGTCAGCCTCATCCTAATGGATCTGCAGATGCCTATTATGGATGGTTTTAAGGCAACTGAAGTTATTCGTCAGTCACCAGATTACCAGCAGTTGCCGATTATCGCTCTCACGGCCCATGCCATGGTAGGAGATAGTGATCGCAGTATCAAAGCGGGCATGAATGACCATCTGACGAAACCGATTGACCCGAACGCGCTCAAGGAGATGCTGTTTAAATGGTGTATGTCATCACGTGATCGTTTAGAGCTGCCTGATTCTGAACAAGGTCCGATGAATTTGCCTGATGCATTGCCAGGACTGGATTTGAAAGCGGCATTACAGAGAATACCCGGTGGCTTGCCACAGTATCTTGACTTATGGGGACGCTTTAAACGCAAGTACCCTGCGTTAAATGCGCAAATCAAAGAGCTATTTATCAACGAGGATCGTGAAAGCCTTCGTTTTATTGGTCATGATCTGCGGGGTATCTTCAGTAACCTCGGTGCGCTCAATCTCTTGGTCACCGCTCAAGAAATTGAAAACAGTCCCCATTTAACGGATCAATACCTAGCAGCCCTGTCACAAAGGTTGGACGGCCAGTTAGAAGAGTTGGAACAAAGTCTGTCGTTGTTACGTCAGTTGCAAGGAGAGGTGCAAAGCGAAACGGCAGCCTTAACTCATGGCAAAAGCTTAATTCCCTTATTGCAAAAAGTCATTGAGCTGGCCGAACGAGGCGATGCTGAGGCATTGGGGTATATTTCTGAGCTTGGTAAGTATGAGTTAGAAGCGCCTTTGCAAGTGCGTCTTAAGCTTTTGTTACAGCAACTGGACGATTATGAGCTATCCGATGCGGCACAAGTGGCAGCCCTTCTACTAGACGACATACGTGCCCAAGCTTCCCATTGAAGGGGCTTATCTAAATACTCTTCAAGTAGTCAGTTGTGATGGTGCTTTGCGATAGAGAACGACTAGCATC
Source organism: Marinomonas aquimarina (assembly GCF_900089755.1). Taxonomy (GTDB): domain Bacteria; phylum Pseudomonadota; class Gammaproteobacteria; order Pseudomonadales; family Marinomonadaceae; genus Marinomonas; species Marinomonas aquimarina. The sequence continues at coordinate 4,368 of NZ_FLOC01000021.1, forward strand.
ATAAGTAGAAGCTTTGTTAAAGGTGTATGTGCTATGAAGATTGCTGTGTTAGATGATTATCAAAATGTGGTACCAGAGCTGAGCTGCTTTAGCATGTTGGCGCAGCAAGAGGTGCTGGTATTGAATTACACCTATGCGGAAGATGTGCTTGCTCGTAAATTGCATGATGTGGAAGCCATTGTTCTGATTCGTGAACGTACGGTGATCACCGAATCCTTGCTGCAAAAACTCCCTAATTTAAAACTCATTAGCCAGACCGGTAAAGTGAGTAATCATATCGATGTGGCATTATGTCAGCGCTACGGCGTGACGGTGCTGGAAGGTGTTGGCTCGCCTGTGGCACCCTCAGAGCTAACCTGGGCGTTGATTATGTCAGCGTCACGTCATATCCCGGCTTATTCCAGTAATATGCGTGCAGACCAATGGCAAGACTCTGGACAGCTTGGCTTGGGTCGAACGCTGAAAGGGCTTACCTTAGGGATTTGGGGCTACGGTAAAATTGGCCAACAGATTGCACGTTACGCCAAAGCTTTTGATATGCATGTATTGGTGTGGGGCAGTGATGCGTCGCGCCAACAGGCGGTTGAAGATGGCTACCGTGCCGCGGATTCGAAACCAGACTTTTTTAGTCACGCAGATGTGATCAGCCTACATCTACGTTTAAATGATGTCACACGTGCTTGCGTCACGGCGGACGACTTGGCCTTGATGAAAGAGGATGCGCTATTCGTTAATACCAGTCGTGCGGAGTTGATAGAGCCTTATGCATTGTTTGAGGCGCTGCGTCATCACCCAAGACGTCAGGCGGCTGTCGATGTGTTCGATGTAGAGCCGGCACTGTTAGAGAATGAGCCACTGTTGACTCTGGATAATGTGACGGCAACCCCCCATATTGGCTATGTCGAGAAAAACAGCTACGAGCTGTATTTCAGCGTTGCGTTTGAAAATATAATCAAATGGCAGGCAAGCAACACAAACTAGAGATGAATTGATAAAATAAGTAATTTATTTATGAAACTACTCGTTGGAGCGTTTGACCCCATGCAAAGAACAAGACTAGTTTAGTTACTCAAATCGCTTGATAACCATGCTTATGGTAAAAGCGCTCGAGCTCATTGTCTTTGGGGTAGGTACCTGTAAAGGTGTTGACGTATTCCGATATGCGTTGCATTCGTTGTGCCAGTGACTCTTCGGTTTGCATCGAAATGTAGCCGATTTGCACCAAATAGATGGTTCTAGCGTGGACATCGGCTTGTATATCATTAAAGCCATAGCGCTTTAGCATATTGGCAAGGGCGGTTAGTCGTTGGCTGTCTGCCTGTCGTACTTCCTCTTGGATGCTCTTTGACTGCAGTGACCAGCTACGGATGGCGAACTCAAGCTTGGAATCAAACAATGACTGGTCAATCCAGCAATCAAATACGTTTAACGTAGCCTCAGCAAGAGAGTCTGCATAGGCCGTGGTTTGCTTAACAAGGCTGCCTGTATTCTTTTCTTTCCAGCTTTCTACTAACGCCGACAGAAGTGCCTCACGATCGCTAAAAAACCAATAGAAGCTGGTACGAGACAGTCCAAGCCGTTTTGCGAGTGTGGCGATTTTAACCCCATCCACCCCTGACTCTAGCAGTATCTCAGTAGCCGCTTGGAACCATAGCTCGGGGGAGCCGCGCCAACCAGATTCATTGTGTGTGGTTTTTTTCATCCTAACCTCGGATTTGTTTAAGAAGAAAGTGTACTGCTGTGTTGTTACTTAAAACAAGTTAATCAAGGTTATGTACATACCTGTAAAATGAAATTGACACCTCTGTACAGTTGATTCTAGACTGCTTTCAGTTTGATGAATAATTAAACAGACAGTAAAGACAAGTCGAGTGAACTAAACCATGCTAACAGGAGTGCGCTTGTGTCCAACGATCCGTTACTGCAGCCTTATCAACTAAAACATCTGACGTTACGCAACCGTATTATTATGACGGCCCATGAACCGGCCTACCCAGAAGACGGTATGCCGAAAAACCGTTATCGTGCTTACCACGCGGAACGTGCTAAGGGCGGTGTTGCCATGACTATGACGGCGGGCTCGGCAGCGGTTTCCAAGGACAGCCCACCAGCCTTTAATAACCTATTAGTCTACAAAGACGAAGTGGTGCCGTATCTGCAAGACTTAACCGACGCTGTGCATGAGCAGGGTGCGGCGATCATGATTCAATTGACCCACTTAGGTCGCCGAACCCGTTGGGATAATGGTCATTGGCTCCCTGTGGTGACACCTTCTCACCATCGTGAACCTGCCCATCGCGCTTTTCCAAAGAAAATTGAAGATTGGGATATTGAGCGCATTATCAAAGATTACGCGGATGCTGCTGAGCGTATGAAAGCGGGTGGCATGGATGGCATTGAGTTGGAGGCTTACGGCCATTTGATGGATCAGTTTTGGTCACCGTTAACCAATGAGCTGGACGGACCTTACGGTGGCTCTTTGGACAACCGCATGCGTTTTACATTTGATGTGCTGAGTGCCATGCGTCAACGGGTGGGTCCTGATTTTATTATTGGTATGCGTTACACCGCTGATGAACTGTCGGCACGCGGCCTCTCTAGTGAAGATGGCTTGGAGATCACCAGACGACTTGAAGCAAGCGGCATGGTGGATTTTTTAAATGTGATTCGGGGTCGTATCGATACCGATGCGGCGTTAACGGATGTGATTCCGATCCAGGGCATGACCAATAATCCGCACTTAGAGTTTGTGGGTGAGGTTCGTGCCTCGACCAATTTGCCGGTTATGCATGCAGCAAAAATCCCCGATGTGGCAACGGCACGTTACGCAATTTCGGCGGGCAAAGTGGATTTGGTGGGCATGACCCGTGCTCACATGACCGACCCACACATTGTGCGCAAAATCATCGAAAAGCGTGAGCACGAGATTCGTCCCTGTGTCGGAGCCAACTATTGCTTGGATCGTATCTATCAAGGTGGCGCGGCGTTTTGTATTCATAACGCAGCCACCGGCCGTGAAGAGTTTATGCCGCATGAAATTGCTAAAGCCGATGTGCGCAAAAAAGTTGTGATCGTTGGCGCCGGCCCAGGCGGTCTGGAGGCGGCTAGGGTAGCAGGTGAGCGGGGCCATGAGGTGGTGGTCTTGGAAGCGGCAGATCAGCCCGGTGGCCAAATTCGCTTAACGGCCTTGAGCCCCCGTCGCAAAGAAATGATGTCAATCATCGACTGGCGTATGGAGCAGTGCCAACGCTTAGGCGTGCAATTCAAGTTTAACACCTATGCTGAGCGTGAAGAGGTGGAGGCAGAAAATCCTGATGTGGTCATCATTGCGACGGGGGGATTACCTCATACCGAGATCTTAGCTCAAGGTAATGAGCATCTGGTTTCCAGCTGGGACATTATTATGGGCGATGTGAAGCCGAAACATAATGTCTTGGTATATGACGATGCGGGTGACCATGCCGGTTTACAAGCTGCTGAGATCATAGCTAAAACCGGTGCCAAGGTCGAAATCATGACGCCCGATCGAGCGTTTGCCCCTGAAGTCATGGGCATGAACCTGGTTCCCTATATGCGCTCACTGCAAACCCTTGATACAAGGTTTACCGTCACCTACCGTTTACAGGCGGTTGAAAAGGAGGGTGATCAATTTAAAGCTTATATCAGCAGTGATTACCTTAGTGGTGTCTTAAAAGAGGCTTATTACGATCAAATTGTGGTAAACCACGGCATCTTGCCCATGGACGAGTTGTATTTTGACCTTAAAGCGCTGTCTAGCAATGGTGGTGAGGTGAATTATGATGACCTAACCACAGGGCAATCTCAGACGGTGCAACGCAATCTAGGTGCGAGCTTTCAACTATTTCGAATCGGCGATGCCGTGTCAACGCGCAATACCCACGCTGCGATCTATGACGCTTTAAGACTTATGAAGGATATATAGGCTTAGCGTGATTCTGTTCGGCATACAGTAGGGGGACTGTGTCATGTTAGCGTGCTGGATAAGCGCGCTTTTTTTATTTCTAGACTATGCCTCTAATGAGGTTATTTTGTGTAAGCTATTCTTGCATCCGGCAATATAGATTTTTCTATTTTAATTAAAGCAATAACTTAGCCAGTGTTTGGCTAGTTCTATAAGTTAAATTAATGATTCTGAAAAGAAACTGTAAGAATTTGACCGAGTTGTAATATTTCTTAAATTAGAAAACAGTTATTATTGTTTACGGAATATCACAAAAAAACTCCCATTGTAAAGATATGTAATCAATGGCGTTTGTTGCATTTCCAGTAGGGGACAATCACAAAAACATCAAGCCTCTTATTCTTATAAATTGATAGCAATTAAGAATGATTGCTATTTGAATAAAATCTGTCAGGGTAAAAAAATGCGTTTCAGTTATAAAATCGTTGGGGTATCCGCAATACTCTTGTTGTTGACTGTGGGGCTATTGAGTGTTCAGCAACAAAGTACGGTAAAAAGTGAAGTCGAGGGGCTGGTATTAAGCAGCTTAAATGAAATCGAAAATGGTGTGCTAAACACCATTGATGCACAGCTAAGTAATAAAAAGTCTCTTGCCCTAGCGATCACACAAGCGGTTCAGATGAATCCAAATGATCGTCAGTATGTCAAACAACTGTTAGACCAACCCGCCATTAAAGATAGCTTTTTAGCCGTCGGCTTTGGCTACGAAGCGGATGGTAGCATCGTTGATAACGATCCTAATTGGGATCCAGGCGCGGGTTATGTGACTCAGGCGCGTCCTTGGTTTACCGGCCCTAAGCAAACTGGCGGCTTGATTATTACCGATCCCTACATCGATGTGTCGACAGGCAATACCATTGTGTCGATTGCGACACCCGTGTACCAGCAGGGCACTTTTATCGGGGCCATGTATTTCGATATGGAATTGGAGGCTCTAGCGAACCTAGTGAACTCAGCCAACTTACTTGATGCGGGCTACCTACTGGTTCTAGCGGCTGATGGTACCGCCATTGCCCACCCTCAGGCTGAGAATAACGGTAAAAAGATTCGCAACTTCTTCGCCGATGTGAATTTACAGGATAGCGCGCAGCGCGTAACCCTAGAAGGCACTCCTTACATGGTGATTATGCGCCATTATCAAGCAGAAGATTGGTATATTGTTTCCATCGTTGATGAAGACAAAGCGCTGGCTGCGCTTGCCAAGCTGCGCAATAGCTCGATTCTGTTCACCACCATTGGAGTTATCATCAGTGTCTTTGTACTGATGTTCTTAATTAAAGTGCTTATGCGCCCATTAGATAGTCTGAACAGTGCCATTCAAGAAGTGGCCTCGGGTAAAGGCGATTTGACTAAGCGTATCGAAGTAAGTAATACCCCTGAATTCGCCAGTCTGGCGCAAGGCTTTAACACCTTCACCGAAAGTCTGCAGTTGCAAATTCAACAGCTTAAGCAATTAGGCGATGAAATCGTTGCCAGCGGTGATGAAACGGTATTGGATTCACAGAAATCTGCACAAGCCACCAGTAAGCAAATGCAAGAGCTGGACCTATTGGCAACCGCTATCCATGAGATGGCGATGTCCGCCAACGAAGTGGCCCAAAGTGCTCAACACGCCTCAGAAGCGGCACTGGAAGTGGATAAAAACACCATTGAAGGTTCTAAGGTGGTGAGTGATACGGCGTTGTCGATCGATGCTTTATCAGGTCGCATTGAACAGGCGGTCGAGCAAGTACAAAAACTGGAAACGGCGACCGCTAACATCGAGACAGTGCTGAGTGTCATTAATGATATTGCCGATCAAACTAACCTGTTGGCGTTGAATGCGGCAATTGAAGCAGCGCGTGCTGGGGAGTCGGGTCGAGGCTTTGCTGTGGTGGCGGATGAAGTGCGAACATTGGCCCAGCGTACACAAGAGTCGACCACTGAGATTCGCGATATGATTGAGCAACTTCAAGCTGGGTCTGGTGCAGTAGCGGCGGCAATGGATGAAAGTCGAAATACCGCGAGTGATGCCGTTGAAAAGGCTCGCTTTGCCGATGAGTCGCTGCAGAATATCAGTGCTGCGATTGAGCGTATCAGTACCATGAACGTGCAAATTGCTTCGGCGGCACAAGAGCAAAGCCACGTGGCGGAAGACATCAGTGGTAATGCAGTGAAGATCAAGGACCTATCAACGGAAGTTTCAGAGCTGGCGCAATCGTCTAACGAATCGATGGAAAATCAGCGCGTCAGTACCTCTTCTCAGAAATCCCTGTTAGATCGTTTTGTGGTGTAACCACAAGCAGTCATAACGCTTCAAAAAAATGCTCCTTCGGGAGCATTTTTTTATCAAAGCAGCTTGTTAGAATTTTTGAATGGCTACGACATATTTTGATCCTGCTCTTTTATATGAGTTGTCATCGGATTGCGGTAGCATGAGTGTTTTACATCGCTCTTAACAATAAGGATTTGCTTTGGACGTTGTGCTCAACATTACTGCCCCGATCTTCTTTCTCATTTTAGTAGGCTTTTTAGGGACTCGTTACCAGCTTTTGCCTAAAGAGGCGCTTCCAGCCTTGAGTCGCTTTGTCTTGTATTTTGCTTTGCCATCGGTAATGGTCACCAAGATCTCGGCTTTGGATCTTAGGGCCGTTGTCGATCTATCTTATATGCTGGTATACGCCGTAGGCGGTTTGGTTGCCTTTGCCTTGACCCTTTTGATTGCGCGTATCTTCCTTAAAGAGACCTGGGTAATCGCAACGGTCAGTGGTATGGGCGCGATGATGCCAAACAGCTCCTTTATTGGCTTTCCGATTTTGCTGCAGTACCTTGACGATGCGCCAGCGCAGGCATTTGCCATGGCCTTAGTGGTTGAGAACATCCTATTTTTACCAGTGGCCTTGGTGTTGATGGAGTCGGTTTATCACCATGAGCCTGGGGTCGGTAAGAAAATCATCGGTAATGTGGCAAAGCGCGTGGCGACTAATCCGGTTATCCTCTCTGTGTTTGTGGGAGTGATGCTGTCCTTGTTCGGTCTACATTTACCTCATTTCATGAATAGCTCGTTAGACTTGTTGGCTATGGCGGCCGCTCCGAGTGCTTTGGTGGTGATCGGTGGCTCTTTGGTTGGCGTGACGGTGCAGGGGAGTAAGGTACGCACAGGATTGGTGGCGAGCATGAAGCTGCTGTTATTCCCCATGGTGGTGTTTGGCTGCTTACAATTCTTCCCGCAGATGCCGACTGAGTTGCGCATAGCGGTATTGCTGTTTGCGGCCATGCCCATGTTTAGCATTTATCCAATCATTTGTGGGGAATACGGTCAGAGAAGCTTTTGTGCCAGCACCTTGATGGTCACTACGGTACTGTCATTTGTCACTATTAGTAGCTTGTTGTATCTATTGCATGGGTAGGGGAGCGGTAAATCGAGCCAAAGTTGTCTAAATAGTGAACGAAATGTCGCAAAACCTTGGATTTGTCGTAAATGGTGAGATCAGAGGCGCAATTAGCAAGCTATTAGATGAAATTAGCGCCTATTATTAATCTCGACATCGCGTCATATATTTGCTCTGCCCGATATTGTATGCGAAGTCCTCTATGGAATGGTGATCTATTTTTATTGCCTTCACACGGTTGCTTAGCTTTCATAAATGGGGGATTGCTAAGTAATCGCAGAACCTTCGCATCCTTTTGTGCGTTTGCTCTGCCGAAGGCGATTAACGTCACCCTTTAAGGGAAGTATGCATGACTCTTCAACACCCTGCATACTTCCCTTTTTTTATGCCCGCTATTTTTCATATCTATTTACTCTTCTATTGTTCGCTCAAAACACGCTAAAGTGACCTCTGACACCACAATTTTGTGCGAAGAGGAGATGCTTTATGGGGCTGTATTCGGGTTCATGTTTGTGCGGCAGCGTTGCTTTTGAGTTAGAAGGATCGTTTGCCAAATTCTTTTTCTGTCATTGTAGCCGTTGTCGTAAAACGTCAGGCTCAGCGCACTGTGCCAATCTATTTGCGCCGGATGCCTCTCTTACTTGGACTAAAGGTGAAGACCATGTCACGTTTTATCATTTGCCAGAGACGCGCTTTGCACGCACATTCTGTCGTACCTGTGGCTCTATGATGCCAACGGATGCAAAAAGCAGAGGGCTAGTGGTGGTTCCCGCTGGCTGCTTGGACTCGGATGTGGATGTGCAGCCGGATGCGCATTTGTGCTGTGACAGCAGAGCAAATTGGGATGAAGGGTTGGAAGGTGTCACTAAGTTGCCAGGTATGCCTAGCTAACATCCGTCGGCAATGCGAGCATCAAAGTGCCTTGATGCTCTCGCCGCATTCAATTTGGTAGGGCAGTTCAATCACTTGTTTCTTGATGGACTCCCCTTGTAAGCCTTTTAACAGCGCTTTTGCCGCTAATCGGCCCATTTCTTCTCTAGGGGTAACCACGGTCGCCAAAAGCGGCACCATGGCTCGTGCAATATCGTGACCGTGGAAACCGGCAATGCCAATTTGCTCAGGCACTTGTAAGCCTTTTTTCTGGCATGCGTACAGGGCGCCAATGGCGAGGTCATCGTTGGTGCAAAAAATACCATCAGTGTCAGGGTGTTCGGACAGTACTTCTTCTAGAAACTTTGCCCCTAGGGTAAAAGATGAGGCACTGTGGGTTTCTTTGACAACAGAGGTCAGGCCATTGGCCGCCATGGCCTGCTTATAACCTTCGACCTTTTGTAGGGTACGCTCATCCATGCGCGCGGCAAAATAAACAATGTTACGATGGCCGTGATCAATCATGGTTTGCGTCATTTCACGCGCCGCAGAGCAGTTATCGATACCGATCACATGTAATGGGCTTTTCGAGGTTGAGTCCATGATCTCGATAACTGGCACACCCGCATTTTCGAGCATTTTTTGTGCTTTGGGTGTGTGTTGGCTTTCCGACAAGATCAGGGCATCGACATTATAAGACAGTAAGGTGGCAATACGCTGTTCTTCCAGCTCTTGGCTGTAACCGAAGTGAGCGAGCATGGTTTGGTAACCCTCAGGTTCCAATACGGCTTCAATGCCACGAATAACTTCGGCAAATACCTGGTTGGTCAACGAAGGAAGCAAAACGCCGATGGCGTGGCTTTTCGATTTTGACAAGATGTCTGGAGCACGGTTAGGGATATAGCCTAATTCATCCAGCGCCGTTTGGATTTTATCGCGCAATGCATCAGAGACTTGCTCTGGATTGCGAATAAATCGGCTGACGGTCATTTTAGTCACTCCGACTAAATCAGCCACATCCTGTAGAGTTGGGCGCTTTTTCTTCATTATGATGGATCTTTTTTTTGTATTGTTAACGGTAACATTACCACATGCAGCTGACTCTGCGAATCGGATAATGTTCAAAAAAGCAAAGGATAAGAACAAGTTAGCGGATGTTTAATAGTAAATTAAGCATCCGCTGTAGACGATTAACGGGCCTCTAAAGCGGCCACGCTTTGTGCGAATACGTCTTCAAGCGAGTGGCGAATGTCCACCGCAATCACATCAGGTTCGTCAACCGGTTCTACCAGAGTGGCAAACTGACTCTCCAGCATTCCTTTACCATTGAAGTAGTGACCGGCACGTTTTTGATGACGCTGCCAGATGGTGTCGAAGTCACCTTGTAGGTAGATAATGGCAAGGTCATCAATGCCCTGACGTAAAATATCGCGGTAACTTGGCTTCAAACTTGAGCAGGCGACAACAGCGCTGTCATTCTCTTTGAGAATGCCATTAAGCGTTTCTAACCAACCAAAGCGATCCTCGTCGGTGAGGGGGATTCCTTGGCGCATTTTCTCGACGTTCGCTTCACTGTGGTAGTCGTCCCCATCAAAAAAAGGGTAGCCATAATAGCTCGCAATTTTTTGGCCCATGGATGACTTACCACACCCAGATACGCCCATCACAATGATTTTTTTAATCATTTTCTTGTGTCTCCTGCTAAGTGCCAATCTGGCACTTAGCGCTATCTAGTTATGTCCGTAGGTTTGACTGAGGGGAATTATTTCCACCAAATAGCCAGCTCAGGGAAGATGATTACCAGTGCCAGCACCGTTACTTGCAGTGCGATAAATGGCAACAATGAGCTGAAAATTTCGCCTAGGCTGATGTCTTTTGGAGCCACAGATTTCAGATAAAAAGCGGCTGGTCCAAATGGCGGTGATAAGAAAGACACCTGCATGTTTAGACAGAACACAACACCGAACCAAACTGGGTCTAAGCCAAGGTTGGTAATGATAGGAACGAAGATAGGCATGGTTAGCAGTGCCACACCGACCCAATCCAAAAACATACCCAAGACCAGTAGGATGACCATCATGATCAAGATCGTACCCATCACACTGCCACCAGACAGCGCTAGAATGGTTTCTTCCACGAAGTCGATACCGCCCATTAGGTTGTAAACACCTACTAGGGCCGTCGCACCAATACCGATCCAGATGATCATGCCACAGGTACTCATGGTGGCTTTGGCGCTTTCTTTAAGCATGTCAAAGCTCAATTCACCACGGATCCAAGCACTGATAAAGATGCCGACTACACCCAGAGCTGAGGCTTCTGTAACAGACGCCACACCGGTGTAGATACTGCCCAATACCACGGCTACGGACAGCACAGGGAAAAACAGCGCTTTGAAGTAGTTAATGTCACCGTCTTGGGCCAGTTCTTCGTCCGTTGGTAGTGGGGCGTAATCTGGGTTTAGGCGACAAATGATTAATACATAGATCATGTAGGCTGCGGCCAAGATCAATGCTGGTAAGAAAGCCGATTTGAACAGGTCGCCAATTGAAACGCTGGCGGTTAAGCCATAAATGATCAAAACGATACTCGGCGGTAACATGGTACCCAGCGCGCCACCAGCACAAGTGGTACCGATCGCAAGCTTACGGTTGTAACCTAGGCGCAGCATTTGCGGTAAGGCAAGAATACCCAGCAAAACCGTCTCACCACCAATAACACCTGACATGGAAGCAAGAATAACGGCCACGACCAGCGTTTGTACCGCGACACCGCCACGTACTTTGCGGCCAACGACTTTCATGGCATCGAATAAGTCCCGAGCAATGCCGGAACGGTCTAATAGGGCGGCCATTAAGACGAACATCGGCACGGCTAGAAAGACATAACCACCGACAAAACTGTACAGGCGGCTAGTCACCAAGGGTAAAGCATCAATACCAAACCAACCAATGGCAAAAACTAAGGCAACCAGGCCTGTCACCATGGCCAACTGCATACCGGTCAGTAGCAGTAGGATCATGGACACCAGCATTAATAAGCTGCCGTAGCCAATGCCTAAACTCGATAGATCAAACATCTTATGACTTCCTTAGATTCAGCACTTCTTGGATGAAATGAAGCGCGAACTGAATGAACATCACGCACATAGTGATGAAAATGGTAATTTTCACATACGCTGGAAACGCAGGGTTCCAGGCAGAGCCTGACGTTTCAAAGTGAATGTCACCAAACGGCGAAAGCACAGCACTTTCCGTCATTTGGAATGCTGCATAGGACAGCAGACCAGAAAAAATTAAGCCCATAATGTGGTGAAACACATTGAGGTATTGGCGCGTTCGGTGTGATACGGCGTCGTAGATTAAGACAACGCGTACGTGCTTATTGGTTGCGAGCGCATAAACGCCGCCAAAGACAAACAAGCAGGCACCAATGAAGGAAGCGGATTCATGCACCCAAATGGTTGGTGCGTTGAATACATAGCGCATAACCACTTCGTAAAACGAGATGGCGACCGTGAAAAGGAACAGCAAGCTTAGGGTGTTACCAATGCGAACAATGGCTTTATCAAGAAGATTGCGCGGTTGATCCGCTGTGTCTTCTGGATGTGGAATTGGGGTCTCGGTATTCATGGGGTAGGGTCCAGTTTAAAGTAGGGGCAGTGAACATGCTCAACTACATGTTCACCTATGCCCCCCACTTTGATTTGGCGGTGGCTTTCTTAGAGATTAAAGAAGGCCGTTTTCTTCTAGGTAAGACGTAATAGAGTCATACACTTTTTGGGCATTTGGAGATTGTTTGGCAAACTCTTCCCACTGTGTACGAGCGATAGCGCGGAACTTCTTACGTTCTTCAGCCGACCAATCATGGATGGTGATGTTTGGATCTTCTTGTGCTGCTTTCACTGCTTTTTGGTCAGCGATACGTAGCTGAGTCGTGATGTCGTTAGCGAAGTCACGAACAGAAGTGGTCATGATGGCTTGCAGATCTTCAGGCAGTTTTTCCCATTTTTTCATGCTCATTGATACATCGATCAATGGTAGAGAGTGGAAACCAGGCTGTACTGGATGGGTAGCAATGTCGTTCATGCCAGCTTTTTGGTTGGTTGAGAATACGGTGTAGTCTGCAGCGTCGATGACACCTTTGCTCAAGCCTGTGAATACTTCAGAGCCTGGTAGGTTTACTGGCGCTGCGCCCGCTGCGGCAAATACACGCTGTACCAAACCTTCTGGTGCACGAAGTTTCAGGCCTTTAAGGTCTTCAACACCGTTTAGCGGAACACGTGATACAAATGATTCCACACCTGTTGTTGAACCACCGATGAATTTCACGCCGTAAGGTGCGTAAAGTTCGTTCATCAGTTCATAGCCGCCACCGTAATTGATGTACTGAAGCAGTTGCGTGGTGTCAGACCAAGCACCAACTGTATTACCAATTAAGCCAAAGGCGGCATCTTTACCAGAGAAGAATTCTGTTGCGGTGATTTGACCATCAAGAATGCCCATCTTGATGCCATCAAGTGTCTCAGTGTGTTTGAAGACACTACCAACCGGAAGTAGGTTGATCTTGATACGACCACCAGACATAAGCTCAACGCGCTCAGTCCATTCTTTTTGAATTTGGAAGTTTTTGTCCCCTGATGGGTCAGACGATTGGAACTTGAAAGTGTAGTCAGCAGCGAAAGCTGTCGTCGATAGGGCACCTGCAACAGCAGCTGTGATTAGCGTTTTAGCGAATTTGCTCATGATCTCTTCCCGCTATTTATTGTTTTAAAGGAATATACAGTTATAGGCGACAAATGTATGTTACCGGTAACTAGGTTTGCAATGTTACCGATAACATAAAAACGGCGTCAATAGGTTTTGTAGAATATTTTACCGGTAACATTGAAATGTTAGACCAGCTTTTTTAGAAATTCAGATAAATTAGTAAGTTAGCTAAGTGTAAAAAATTGTGCTGTTACAAAAGGCTGAGAGTCGTAACAAGTCAGGGGAAAATGAGGCGTGCTCTGGTTATGGCGTGACAAAGCGCTGCTTTAGCTCGTTGAATAACCATTTCGCCCCAGGGCCAATCGCATTGCCCCGTTGCCAGATAAGATCAATAGGAACTTGCCATGCCACATGGTCAAAAGACATGCGCAGTTGTGCTAACGCCTTAGCTTCAATCTTTGGCGTGACTAAATACTCAGGTAAATAACCCCAGCCAACGTTTTGTTGGATCAAAGCGAGTGCATTCAAACTGCTCGAACACCACCACACGTTGGGTGACATACTGACCATCATTGGCGGCTCGGTTTTTTGACTGCCACGAATGGCCAATTGGCGATGGGCAAAGAGATCGGTTTCGTTCACTTGGTCACGTTGTGCCAGAGGGTGGTCGGGGTGACACACGGCCAGCATAGGCATGTGCCCGATGTAACAAAAGTCGACTTCCTTGATGGTCGCAAGCTCCGTAAACATGAGCCCAAAAGAGGCTTTTCCCTGCTGGATTAACGGTACTATATCTGGGGAAGGACGAGTCAAAATGTCCAGCTGTGTGTGTGGAAACTTCTCGGCAAATAGGGCCAGTAATTGCGTGATCTTGGGTGTCAGTAAAGCATCGTCGATGACAATACAGAGCTCACTTTCCTCCTGTCTGTTAATCGATTTTGCGATTAAGGAGAATTCATCCGATTGTGCGAGTAGGGCTTTGGCACTGCGGTACAGTCTTTCGCCAGCGGGTGTCAGTACTGGTTTACGGGTGCTGCGATCAAACAACTCAACATTAAGATCGATCTCAAGGGTGCTGATGCCATGACTGACTGCGGACTGAACCTTTCCTAAGTGTCGGGCACAGGCCGAAAAGGAACCAAGGTCAGCAGAAAGTACCAGCATGCGAATGTGTTCGAGGTTTTGCATATGAAAATAATCGATAGTTATTAACTTTAAATCATCTTATATGTCGATAGTATGGCCGTCAATTATGTTCAATCTGGCTTGAAGACGAGGTGTAGTATGAGTTGGTTGTATTTAATTTTGGCGGGCTTAACAGAAATTGGCTGGCCATTGGGCATGAAATTGGCGCAAACGTCGGCGATCAAGTGGCCAGGAATTGTGATGGCGGTCGCTTTTATGGTACTCAGTGGCTACCTACTATGGTTAGCGCAAAAAGGCATCCCTATGGGCACCGCTTATGCAGTATGGACAGGGATTGGTGCCGCTGGAACCTTTATGGTCGGTGTGGCTTTCTTCGGTGATGCCAGCTCCTTAATGCGTTATATGGGTATCTTGCTAATTATGTCAGGGGTAATCGTACTGAAACTGGCGCATTAGAAGACGTGTCGTTTACAAATAGGGTGATTATCTGTTTAGGTGTTGTAATATAGTTTTTACGAATCTAGGGTAAATTGCTGGATTTACCCATCACCCTAACAAGGAGAGTATTTTGCTATCCCCAGAAAAGAAGCTGGCGATCATTGAAACGGTTCGCGAAGTTGCCAAACAAGAAATTTTGCCACGCTTTCGGGCCCTATCTGAAGACGCTATTGATACTAAGTCAGGCTTTGATGACTTAGTGACCGTTGCTGACCTCGCCGCTGAAAACGCCATGACGGAGCATTTTAAAAAGATGATCCCAGAAGCTTTGGTGGTCGGGGAAGAAGCCGTGGCGGCGGATGAAAGTGTGCTCAAGCATTTGGATAGCAGTGCTCTGGTGATCATCATTGACCCAATCGATGGCACTTGGAATTACGCCAATGGTTTAGCGACGTTTGGGGTTCTGATTGCAGCGTCTTTCCAAGGGGAAACCATTTTTGGTTTGCTATACGATGTGGTGAATGACGACTGGATAGAGGCAAGCAAAGGAGAGGGGGCTTGGTATGTTAAACCGAATCATGTGCGCCATCAATTGCAGCTAAGTGAGGCCCCAAGTGATGAAAATTTGGTGGGCATATACTCACCTTTTTTGTTTAAGGATATTGAGCAACGTAAGCAAGCGGCCATCACTCAAGCACAGTACGCGCGGGTGTTGTCGATGCGTTGCAGCTGCCATGAGTACCGAACGCTACTTGGCAATAATGTTGACTTCTTTATCAGTCCAAAACCCAATTCTTGGGATCATGCCGCTGGCTTGCTAGCCTTCCAAGAAGCGGGCGGAATGGTCGCTATGTTGGATGGCTCAGTGTACCGTCCTTCGGTACGCAAAGGGATGATTGTCGCCGCCCGTAATGCGCAGGTGATGGCGAAGATTCAACAGGATTTTGCTTGGTATCAACCCCTTTAGAGGTCCAAGCCAAAGCAAGGCACCTGCTGATCCATATTGCTGACAAAGTCCTGAATCAGTGCTCTGACCCTTTGTTTGTCAGGGCGCTCACTGTCATCTTGTAATGACCACAGCGCAATGTCCCTTCTCGGCGATTGATCCTCTTCAATGGCCAGCATTTGTTCCGCTTTTAATGCTCCTGACATCAAGGCCAGTCGTGCCGGTAGACGTACCAACATATCGCTGTGTTGCAATAAGTGCATCACTGAGTGAATGCCGCCGGTAAAGGAAATTTTTGCGGCATTGCTTAATATTTCATCATTTGGCGCATTCATAAAGCCGGCGCTGGCGCCAGCTATGAACCATTTACAGCGCTCTAACTCGGTCTTTTTAATTGGACGGTTGAGTCTGATTAAAGGAGATTTAGCCCCGGCAAATACAGCTGCCCGGTCGCGAAATAATACATCTCGGGAGAGCTCTCGCTGGGCAACGGTGACATGGGCGGGACCCAGCAAAAAATCCAGTTGCTCTCGTTTCAACAACTCAATTTGAGTGGCCGCAGAGCCGGTGCGTAGATGAAACACAAAACGTGGCTCGTCTAAGAAAGCCTGCGTGGTTTGGTCAACCGTGGCGTATTCCCACAAGGGATCTATGCCAACCGAAAACTGGTTATGGAAACCGCTGTGCCATTGGCGAATGATCTCATTCCCTTGCTCTGCTTCGGCGAGTATTTTTTCCCCCAGTTGTCCAAGGCGCTCGCCGATTTCAGTGGCAATCACTCCGTAGCGGGTTCGCTTCAAAAGAGGGGCACCTACTTTCTGTTCCAGCTGTTGAATCGACCGAGTCAGAGTAGGTTGAGTAATAAACAATTGCTCCGCCGCAGCGGAAATGGAGCCTTGTTTAATAATGATCGCAAGTTGCTTAAGGTGGTTTGGGTTCATGTATGCAAATTCTTTGTTTATGGCTTTAAAAAGCAATTTTTCTTTATATTCAATCTAACCTACAGTGATTGAAAATAACAACAAGGAAATACAACAATGCAATTTCATCTAAATGGTTTCTTCCCTGGTGATCCACGTTTCGCTGACCCTCAAGATCGCGTCGTAGCGCCACCACTAAAACGTCCGCTTCCAGAATACGTGGATGTGATGGTGGTTGGTTGTGGTCCTGCTGGATTGAATTTGGCGGCACAATTGTCAAAATTTGCTGACATCAAAACCTGCATCGTTGATTTTAAAGACGATCGCCTATTGGTTGGGCAAGCAGACGGGATTGCCTGTCGTACCATGGAAATGTTCCAAGCCTACGGTTTTGCTGACCAAATTGCCCAAGAAGCCTACTGGGTAAATGAGACGGCATTCTGGAAGCCTAGCGCGGAGAATGGCGAACACATTGCCCGCAGTAGCAAGATTCAAGACGTTGAAGATGACTTGTCTGAGTTTCCTCATGTGATCATCAACCAAGCACGTGTGCATGACCATTTCCTAGATGTGATGCGACAAAATCCTGCGAAAATTGAGCCTTACTACTCACGTAAGCTGGTGGCCGTAGAAGTCAATCAAGACAACAAAGAATACCCAGTGACCCTGACGTTTGAGCGTGTGGTGAATAACTCACAATACATGATCGAACAAGAAGTGGTGCATGCGAAGTATGCGGTGGGCTGTGATGGAGCACGCAGCTCTGTTCGTCAATCAATTGGCCGAGAATTGGTGGGCGACTCAATTAACCAAGCTTGGGGCGTGATGGATGTGTTGGTGGAAACTGACTACCCAGATATTCGCCTGAAAAGTGCAATCCACTCCAATCATGAAGGCAACATGCTGATTATCCCACGTGAGGGGGGGTACATGGTCCGTCTTTACATTGAATTGGATAAGTTAGCACCGGACGAGCGTATTGACCGCAACAGCATCACCCCAGAGTATTTGATCAAAGCGGCCAATCGTATCATGCAGCCGTATACGCTTAATGTGAAGCAAGTGGCATGGTGGAGTGTCTACGAGATCGGCCAGCGTTTAACGACAGCGTTTGATGACTCAGAAGAAGGCCAATTGCCACGTGTATTCCTAGCTGGCGATGCGTGCCACACGCACAGTCCTAAAGCGGGCCAAGGTTTGAATACCTCGGTGAATGACACTTGGAACTTGGGTTGGAAGCTGGCGCACGTGCTAACTGGTCGAGCGGCGCCTGAGCTACTGTTAACTTACTCGCAAGAGCGTCAGCATGTCGCGCAGCAGTTGATCGACTTTGACCGTGAGTTTTCGAAGATGTTTAGTGCCAAACCTAAGTCAGACACCCATCCAGACGGGGTAGATCCTGCGGAGTTTCAGCGATATTTCCAGCAGTTTGGCCGTTTTACCGCGGGCACTGCGATTCGTTACGAAGTTGAAGTACTGGGATTGGACGCTAAACATCAGCAGTTAGCAAGTGGTGAAACCATTGGTATGCGTTTCCACTCGGCACCGGTGACCCGTGTTGCCGATGCCAAACCCATGCAAATGGGACACTGTGTGGAAGCGGATGCGCGCTGGCACCTGTTTGTCTTTGCCGGTGAGCAGGATCTGGCAAACGGCTTGGCCGATCTGAATCAATTGTGCGATTACCTTCAGCATGAGCCGTCTTCGCCTGTGGTTCGTTACACCAAAGAAGGTGAGGACATTGATTCTATCATTGATGTGCGTGCCATTTTGCCTTGCGGCCATCGTGATGTAGACATGACTCAAGTGCATTCTTTGCTGCAACCTATCAAAGGTCAATTAGGTCTGCGTGACTATGAGAAGCTGTTTGCCTTGAGCTCTGATGCCGCAAAAGACATTTACAGTATGCGCGGTATTGATCGTCAACAGGGCTGTATTGTGGTGGTTCGTCCTGATCAATACGTAGCAGATGTTATGCCGTTAAGCGATTTGAATCGACTTGAAACACTGTTTGCCAAAGTTTTATTGTAGAAAAGAAGGCTCAATAAAGAAGCGCCAGCTTATTAGAAAGCTGGCGCTTTTTTTTTGGGATTGATCATGGTGTTTTGTATAGGAGATATAGGAACTAGTGGTATGCTTGTAAGCAATACTGATATAACTTGCAGAAAGTGCGATAGTTTTTCCAAGTGAGCTGTGTAAATCGGCCACCTCAATTACAGTGACGTATATGACTTTGCAGCATGTTCCTTATTCTCCATCGCCCATAGCATGGGCAGAGGGCTTTTCTGGTCCTTTTGAAATCTTTCAACCCCTTGCCAACCTGTTGGAGTGCACCGGCGCTATCTCTCATTGGGCGGTCGTATTAGCGGATGGGCAAGGGATTTACGTTGAGGAGGGTCATGTTAAAGCACTGTCGTTTCAATCCATTAAATCACTAGAGTGGTTTGAATTACCGCAGGCAGGTTATTTAGGCGTTCCCTTGTATGTGGACTCCAACTTTATCCATGATGCCTTGCCGGTTATTGGCGCTCTGTTCCCCAAAAAAGCGCTTGAGCCACTGCCGAATGCGTCATCAGATCTGACGGATTTGGTTGACCATTTACCTTTCCTAGTTTCCATCATCGACCGAGATTTTTGCTATCAATTTGTCAATCGGCGTTATGAGGCAGTGTTTCATCGCTCACGACAGGACACCATTGGTCAGCGTGTGGTCGATGTGATTGGCCAAGGTCAATTCGATAAGGTAGAAGGAGCGCTGACAAAAGCCCTAGCTGGCGAAGTGGTGGAGGCGCACTTTCCCGCTGTTCATAAAACCCAACATGGCAGCTATGCCAAACATTATATTGCCTGTTCGTTTATGCCTAAGCGTGTCAATGGTGTCGTCGAAGGTGTCTATGTTTGTGTGCGTGACCAAACTCCGCTTAAGCGCATCACCGAAGCGTTACAGAAGTTCCATGAAATTACCGCCCTAAGCCATTTGTCCTTGGCGCAGAAGGCGCAGAAAATGCTAGCGTTAGGCAGTGAAATATTGAACCTTCCCGTGGCCATTGTCAGTCATATTGAGGGGCAGCATTATCAGGTAGCCTACAGCCATTTGCAGGGCGGCGAGCCAATCGATGGTACCAGTTTTGACCTGTCGGAATGCTATTGCTTGCATGCTTTAGAGCGTGATCAGGTTACGGGGTTTTATCATGCTGGGCGCAGTGAGATTGCCAATCACCTTTGTTATATCAAGCATCAATTTGAGGCCTATATTGGTGTCGCCATTCGGCTTAATGGGGTGGTTTGGGGGACCTTGTGCTTTTCTGGACCGGATCCACGAGACGAAGACTTTAGCGAAGATGAGTATGAGCTTGTCAAACTGTTTGGCCAATGGTTATCCAGTGAACTGGCTCGTGAGGACAGTAAACATGCCATTGTTCGTGCTGAGCAAAAATATCGTTTGATCCTAGAGTCGGTCAAAGACGGTGTGGTTGGAGTGGACAATCGTGGCAAGATCAGCTTCGTCAACTCAGCCGCTTTATCATTGCTTGGTACCACTGAAAAAGAAGTTATCGGTAAAGCAATTAACCGCTTGTTGCGTTCGGAGTTTGATACTGAGACAGCACCCAGTCATGGCGAAAACTTACTGCTTAATGCGGTACGTAGGAGCTATAAATCGTCCTGTACAGACGCTCATTTTGTGCGTGCCGATGGTTCCTTGTTTCCGGTTCAGTTTACCTGCTCACCGGTAACAGACGATGTCGAGAATGGCCTGTCGTGCGTTATCACATTTGAAGATATAACCGTGCAAAAAGAGTCCGAAAATGCACAGCAGCAGCAAATGGAGTTGTTCAAATCACTGTTTATGGATGCGCCTGAAGCCATCGTAGTGGTGGATGATAATCGCCTTATTAAGATGGTTAACCCAGTTGCTGAGCAAATGTTTGGTTATCAGCAAAGTGAATTAATAGGCCGAAGTCCGCGCATTTTTTATGCCGACGCAGAATCTTTTGAGCGCGTTGGCTTAGCCTACGATCGCGACCATCATCCCGAGCGTGAAGAGTATCGTATGGTTTACCAGCGCTCAGATGGCCGTGAGATAGTGACCGACAATGTGCGCAGTAAAATGACCGATGAGTCAGGTCGTATCAGTGGTTTTATTGTTCATTGCCGCGACATCACCTCTCGCTTAGAGATCGAAGCGGATATTGCAAAAGCGCAAAGTCGGTTAAGCATTGCAACGGAGTCCGCTGGTATTGGCGTTTGGGAGATGGACCTGCAAACGCGAGAATTGATCTGGGATCAACGCATGTGCGAGCTGTATGAATTGGAAAATGCTTCTGGGCGTATTGATTATGCCTTGTGGGCAAGCTTTATTCATCCAGAGGATATTCCGAGACTGCAGAAAGAGACGGTGAGAGCCATTGAATACAGTACCGATCTTGATGTGGACTTTAGAATTGTACTGTCAAACGGAAAGGTTCGTTACATTAAAGCGAGTGCCAGAACCGCTTTGGATACTGAGGGCAACCCTTTGTATTTGTTTGGCACCAATATGGATGTCACTGAGCGTTATGAAACGGAGCGTATTCTGACCCATGCTCGTGAAGAAGCCATTCGGGCAAGTCAAGCGAAAAGTAACTTTTTGGCCACTATGTCCCATGAGATTCGCACCCCATTGAATGGGGTGCTGGGCATGACAGAGATTTTGTCAGGCTCCGAGTTAAGCAAAGAGCAACAAAGTCAGCTGGCCATTATTCAAAACTCCGGTGAAAACTTGCTGGAGCTGATCAATGAGATTTTAGACTTCTCTAAAATAGAAGCTGGACACTTGTCTTTGGAGGTCATTGATTTTGACTTAGAGGGGTTGGTCTATGATTTATCACGTTTATTGGTCAATAAAGCGGAAGCGAAAGGCATTGACTTACTGGTGGAGTATGGCATTAGTGAGTTTCCATTGGTGCGAGGGGACGCCTATCGTATCCGCCAAATACTGATGAACTTAGTGGGCAATGCCATTAAGTTTACCGAACACGGGCAGGTGCTGATTGCAGTGACTGGCGAGTTAGCGGAAGCTGAGCAGGAACTAAACGTTAGCTTAAGCGTGACTGACAGCGGTATTGGTATTTCAGAAGACGCGCAAAGCAAACTGTTTCAAGCCTTTATGCAGGCTGATAACTCAACCACACGCAAATTCGGTGGAACCGGTTTAGGGTTAGCCATTACCAAGCAGCTAGTTGACTTAATGGGGGGGGAGATTTCTGTCACCAGTCAGGTTGGGCAAGGCTCCGTTTTTACAGTACGTATCCCTCTGGGTATTGCACAACCTCCGCAAGATCACCCGTTAGGAGAATTTAACAAGGTTGAGTTCTCCAAAGTATTAGTCGTAGATGATAATGCGACCAATCTAGTGATCCTTCAGAATCAACTAGAGTTTTGCCAGGTTGAGGCTGAATTCTATCAAGACCCGAAAGCAGCCTATCGGGAAGTGATCGAGGCGGCGAAGCAGAATGAACCCTATGATCTGTTGATTTTGGACTATTTGATGCCGGAATTAGATGGCTTAACATTTAATAAAGCATTACATGAGCAATTGGCGCCACACTTATTGCCTGCCAGTCTTATGATCTCGTCTGCTGGAACCTTATCGAGCCAGATGCTGAAGGCCGCGGGTATAGCAAAGTGTATTGATAAGCCTGCCAGTGTTCACGAGCTCAAAAAAGGCATCGATGGGTTACTTGGCTTGAATAACCCTACGGTTCATAAGGTCAGTTTGGCCGGCGATGCCACGCATGGGCCAGACAGGGAGGCGACGGAAGCCAGCGTTGTTCTGCCAGCCTCTAAGATTCTGGTGGTTGAGGATTTGAAAGCCAATTTGGCGGTAGTGAAAGGATTGTTGTCTCGCTACGATGTGCAGCTTGAAATGGCAGAAAATGGCTTAGAAGCGATTGAAAAGTGGCAACATTTTAAGCCTGATCTAATCTTAATGGATCTACATATGCCGGTAATGGATGGCATCACAGCCATCAAACAGATTCGTCATATAGAACAACGACAATCATTAACACGAGTGCCGATCTTGGCATTAACGGCGGATGTTCAGCCTGAACGAGTGGAAGAGGTTAAGCGTGCTGGTGGCGATGGCTATATCTCAAAACCCTTCAAAGGTGGTGAACTATTAAAAACACTTTCTGATTGTTTACCTCAGTCAGAACCAGTGGCAACTGATGGAAAAGACGTCATGAATTCATTAGCAGTAGAGGAATCGAACGGTTTGCAAGGTGCATTAGATGAAACGGTATTAAGCAGTCTTGAGGAAATCTTGGGAGATCAAGTTCAGGAGATCGTCCTAGCCTTCTTACAAGATGCTGATGGGGTGATGGTGGCGCTGGATGAGGCACTCGGTAACAATGACGCCGCCGCTATTCATCGTCCAGCACACAGCCTTAAATCGGTCAGTGCCAACGTTGGTGCGATGACTTTAAGTCAGCAAGCGGCCACCCTAGAGGCGCAGGCTAAATCTGGTGAGGTGGTAGATGCTAGTGGCCAAATAAGTGCGATTAAAGCCGAATATGTTCGTGTAAAAGACCATTTGAAAGGGATGGGGAGGCTTCCTTGAGGATACTGATTGCAGAGGATGCGCCATCAGATCGTATGCTACTCAGGTTTCACCTGGAAAAACTTGGTCATCAAGTCATAGAGGTGAGTGACGGCGAGCAGCTGGTGAGCTTTTTCTTTAGTCATGCTGAAGAAGTCGATTTGTTGGTTGTAGATTTGAATATGCCGCATAAATCCGGTGTTCAAGCCGTCAATGAAATCCGTGCATTTCAAGGAAGTTACGATGCTAATTGGGTGCCGATCATCATTCTCAGTGGCTCCGAGTCTGATGACGATGTTTTGCGTTGTATCGAAGCCGGTGCCGACGATTATTTAGTGAAGCCAATCCAGCATAAGGTCTTGGCCGCGAAATTAATGGCCATGACGCGCTTGGATGAGATGCGTCAAAAGCTGATGGCTATGAATGCCCGCCTAGAAGCCTTATCGACTACCGATTATTTAACCAATTTGCCTAATCGTCGTGCGTTTGAGAAAAACCTACAGGACGAAATGGCCAAAGCTGGTCGTTACGGACAGAGTTTGTGTGTGGCGGTGTTCGACATCGATCACTTTAAGCAAGTCAATGATACGTATGGCCATGAAGGGGGAGACGTTGTGCTCAAAGAGCTGTCTCGACGTCTAGTGTCCGAAAAGCGTGCCGGGGATCAGTTTGGCCGGATTGGTGGGGAAGAATTTGGGCTTTGTTTACCGCATACCGATCTTGAAAATGCTCTGATTGCCTGTGAACGGTATCGCCAATTGTTAAGCAAGAAGCCGTTTCTCTACGATGAATACAGTATTGATCTGACCGTGAGTGTCGGGCTTTGTCGGTTCACCACAGAAACGGATCAGCTGGAACTGATTAAGGGGGCTGACCAAGCCTTGTATCAGGCGAAACATGCTGGGCGTGATTGTGTGGTGGTATTAAAGAAAGATGCCGCTTAACAGGCGCTGTTACGGATCTTAAAGTTCACCGCACAAACGTAAAAAAGCCGAGCAGGGTAATGCTCGGCTTTATCGTATCTGGGGCAATGGTTTTGCCGCTTACCCCAGTTTCAAAGCAAGGTTGCGGGGGTTAGGCAACGTTTGCTTGTTCTGATGCGATGACTTTTTGGTTGACTGTCGCAAGTACCGCTTGAATCGATGCCGACACGATGTCGTTATCGATCGCCACACCGTTGTAACGCTCGCCATCAATGTTGGCTTGGATGTAAGCGATCGCTTGAGAGTCGCTGCCCACAGTCAATGCGTGTTCTTGGTACTGAACGATGTCAACACGGACGTTGAAGTGTTCGCTCAATGCGCTGGTAAAGGCAGACAATGCACCATTACCTTCGCCATGTACTGTGATGTTGCCATCGTTATGGGCTAGCTCAGCAGACACGGTATCGCAGTCTTTCTTGCTAAGTTCGTAGTTGCCCAACGCGTATGGCGCAGACGATGTCATGAAGTGTTCTTCAAACAAACGTTTCATGTCTGCCGCTTGGATGACACCACCGTCTTCTTCAGAGAATCTTTGTACGATAGGGCTAAGCTCCACTTGCAACCAACGTGGCAATGCCAAGCCGTATTCTTGTTCCAATGCGAAGGCAACACCGCCTTTGCCTGATTGGCTGTTTACACGGATAACTTCTTGGTAGCTACGGCCAATATCGCGAGGATCGATTGGCAAGTAAGCTACGTCCCAAGGTTTATCTTCTGTTTGGTTAGCCAAACATTTCTTGATCGCGTCTTGGTGAGAACCTGAGAATGCAGTAAAGACCAACTCGCCAGCGTAAGCATGACGTGGATGAACTGGCAATTGTGTGCATGACTGAACCACGCTGATTACACGGTCCATGTCGCCAAAGTTCAATTCTGGGTCAACGCCTTGGCTGTACATGTTCATAGCCATTGTGACGACACACATGTTACCAGTACGCTCGCCGTTGCCTAGCAAAGTGCCTTCGATGCGATCAGCGCCGGCCATCATGCCTAGTTCCGCTGCCGCTACACCACAGCCACGGTCATTGTGGGTGTGCAAGCTGATGATGACGCTATCACGGTTTTTGACGTTGCGGCAGAAGTATTCAATTTGGTCAGCAAAACGGTTCGGAGTAGCGACTTCAACCGTTGCTGGTAAGTTGATGATGCATTTCTTCTCTGGCGTTGGCTGCCATACGTCGATGACTGCATCACATACTTCGATGGCAAAGTCTGTTTCTGTACCTGTAAAGCTCTCAGGAGAGTACTGGAATACCCACTCTGTTTCTGGGTTTTTCTCAGCATGATCTTTTACGCACTGTGCGCCGCGCACAGCGATGTCCTTGATGCCGTCTTTGCCCAAGCGGAATACTTGTTCGCGCTGAGTTTTAGAAGTGGAGTTGTAAACGTGTACAACGGCTTTTTTAGCGCCTTTCAAAGATTCATAAGTACGCTCGATCAACTCTGGGCGTGCTTGTGTCAATACTTGGATGTAAACATCATCAGGCACTTGGTCTTCTTCCACCAACCAGCGAACAAAGTCAAAATCCAATTGTGATGCAGCAGGGAAACCTACTTCGATTTCTTTAAAGCCTACGTCTACTAGAAGTTTGAAGAATTCCTTTTTTTGTTCCACTGTCATAGGCTCAACCAGTGCTTGGTTGCCGTCACGTAGGTCAACACTTGCCCAGATTGGAGCTTTGGTGATTTCTTGATCGGGCCAAGTGCGGTTTGCAATCGCAACCGGCTCGAACGGACGATATTTAGTGTGATCAAAAGAACTCATATTCTTTTCCTTCCATATAGTAGTTAGGCGGGTAAGCCTTTGTAGATTGTGATGCGGTTAGCATCTTTCAACACGGAATAGTGTATCTAAATTTTAGCGGAAAATGATTGCGTTTTAATACTTAATTTGCGAGTGTTTTGGAATAATATTGCTAAAATAATAAAAATATTGAACTGGTGTGCTTATGAAACTGGATTTAGATAGAATTGATGTGCGGATTTTGCAGGAGTTACAGCAAGATTCTAGCTTAACCAACCAAGAGCTTGCAGATCGAGTCGGTTTGTCACCTTCACCTTGTCTAAGACGAGTCAAGGCATTGGAGGAAAGTGGCATTATTGATCGTAAGGTCACACTGTTAAAGCGATCTGAGTTGGGCTTGAAGCTCACAGCATTTGTTCAAATCAGTATGGACCGCCACACCCCAGACCGTTTTAGTGTGTTCGAAGAAAAAGTAAACTCTTTCCCTGAAGTACGCTCTTGTAACCTAGTGACAGGGCAAAACTGTGACTATTTGGTTGAGGTGGTAGTGGAAGACATGGAAAAGTATCACGACTTTTTGTTGGGCCAATTAACACGTATCCCTGGCGTCAGTGGTGTACAATCTAGCTTCCTTTTACGCTCAGTAAAAGAGAACACGTCTTTACCTCTGGGACACTTAATGTAGTTTTCCTTACTTAGGGGTTGAAAACACCCTATAATGCTCGCATATAGAGCATAATTTTTTGTGAGAGAGCAGTATCAA
Source organism: Marinomonas aquimarina (assembly GCF_900089755.1). GTDB lineage: Bacteria > Pseudomonadota > Gammaproteobacteria > Pseudomonadales > Marinomonadaceae > Marinomonas > Marinomonas aquimarina. The sequence goes on from NZ_FLOC01000021.1 coordinate 30,820, forward strand.
TGGATCAATTAACGGTTAAACGTCGCGTAGTGATTCCAGTGCGAGCTGGTGACGTCATGGCCGAGTTTATTTCGTTCAATGGCGATGAAAGCGGTAAAGAGCACATTGCTATTTCTTTTGCCGGAACGACAACAGATAAGAATAAAACGCCGCTGGTTCGTCTTCACTCTGAGTGTTTGACTGGTGATGTATTTGGCTCAGGTCGTTGTGATTGTGGTGAGCAATTAGACGAAGCGATCGACCGCATTAATGAAGAGGGTGGTTACATTCTCTATTTGCGTCAAGAAGGGCGTGGCATTGGTCTATATGCCAAGTTGGATGCCTACGCATTGCAAGACCAAGGCTATGACACTTACGAAGCCAACGAGATGCTGCATTTGCCGGATGATGGCCGCGACTTTAGTATTGCTGCGCGCATGCTGAAGGCCCTAGGGGTAAATGAAGTGCGTTTGTTAACCAATAATCCTGACAAGGCTGAGCAGCTGACTGTTAACGATATTGAAGTGACAGAATTGGTGCCAACGGCGGTGCATGTGAATCAGCATAACCGCAACTATTTAGAAGCGAAGGCTCGTCGTAAGCACCACACCTTAAAATTCGATTAGTGTGATCGCTAAATAGATATGAAAAAGGGAGCCGTGGCTCCCTTTTTAGTGCGTGTTTGAGTGTAAGAGAAGGCTATTTCTTTTTCTTCACTTTGGCGGCTGTTGTTTTCTTTTTGGCTGCAGGCTTTTTCTTAGTCTTAGCTGCGCTTGCGGCGCGGATTTTGGTTTTAGGTTCTAAACCTTCAATCTTACTGAACGCAATGTGCGCTTGCATGTAGCGCTGAATCTTCTCAATCATTGGCAGGTCATGCATATCAACGAGTGAGTAGCATTCACCAGGGTTGCCTTCGCGGGATGCGCGGCCGGCGCGGTGTACATAGGAGTCGGCACGGCGCGGTAAGCGCAGGTTGATCACCGTATTGATCTCAGGTAAATCGATACCACGTGCTGCAACGTCTGTTGCAACTAATACTTGCAAGCGGCCTTTCTTCATCTGTTTTAAGTGATCGTTACGATCACTTTGCTTCATTTCACCGTGTAGGCCATCACAGCGGAAGCCCCATTTACGGATGCGTTGCACCCACACATCGACGTGGTCACGGTTGGAGACAAAGACAACTGCTTGCTGGACGCGTTCTTGTGAGATCAAATGCTTTAGCAATGCTTCTTTGTGTGCATCATCATCAACACGAAGCGCTACTTGCTTGATTTGGCTCGGAACCGTGCGAGGCGAATCTGTTAGCTGAATGGTTTCGGCGTCTTCATTTAATAGTGAGCGTGAGAAGCGACTCATTTTCTCGCCATCAATGGTCGCTGAAAACATTAGTGTTTGGTGTTCTTTCGGTAGCTGCTTAGCTAGGTGCCTAACGGCGTCAATAAAGCCCATGTCTAGCATGCGATCGGCTTCGTCGATGACGAACATGGAGCAGTCACTGAAATCCAACCAGCCTTTTTCATCCAGCTCCACCAAGCGACCTGGCGTTGCCACCAAAATGTCACATGGTTCACTAAGTTGCTGCTGTTGCATGCCGTAAGGCGTACCGCCCACGATCAACTGTAATTTAATGCGAGTGTGCGCAATCACTTGCTCGAATACTTGGAAGATTTGGCGTGCAAGCTCGCGGCTAGGAGCCAGAACTAAAGCTTTTGGTGCTAGGCTAGACTCTTCGTCACGGTCTAAGATGTGCTGTACTACTGGCGCAGCAAAAGCCAGTGTTTTGCCTGTGCCGGTCGCAGCACACGCTAGAATGTCTTGGGCGTCCATAGCAAGTGGAATGGCTTGCTCTTGAATGGGTGTTGGTTCGCTAAGCCCCATGTCTTCAATGGCTTGCGTAATGGTGAAATCCAGATCTAATTCGGAAAAGGACATGTATGCTCTCAATTGAAACGTAAATTGTAAGGCGATTGTACCACTGTCCGATTATTTGCGTGGATTTCTTTCATTTAATTTCACTAATTGTTGCAAGGCGTTAGACCGATTTCAGGTAATGAAATAAAATGGCAAAAAATTTAGAGGTTTCAAACCATGCACTTAACCGAAGAGTTAGTAGTCGCTCAAACCCAAAAGTGGGTCAGTTCCTTTATTGTGGCGATGAATGTTTGCCCATTTGCCAAGCGTGAAGTGGACCGTGGCTCAGTGCGTTACGTAGTGGTGCGCTCACGTCAGGAGACGGTGGCGTTAGAAGAGTTGATGGCGGAAATTGATTTCTTGGATCAGCATCCCGAAGTAGAAACCACACTTGTGATCTTCCCAACCATGTTTCATGATTTTGTTGGCTATTTAGATTTTGTCGACGATTCTGAAGCCCTGATGTACGAACAGGGCTGTGAGGGGGTGTATCAATTAGCAACGTTTCATCCGAAATATTGCTTCTCTGGTACAGAAGAAGACGATGTCAGTAACTACACTAATCGTTCACCGTATCCAATGTTACATATCTTGCGTGAAGCCAGTTTGGAGAAAGCCATTGACTATTATGGTGATACCGCTGACATTCCAGAGCGTAACATTAAGTTGATGGAAGACACTGGACATGAAGCGTTAGCGAAGTTAATGCAGCAGTGTATGGCACAATCTTAACAGACAGTTTACTTTTACAAAGGTGCGTGTATAGTGCGCGACCTTAATGAATACCTTGGAGTCAATATGCCTACCAATATCGGACGCATGAACCGCTTACGCGTAGTTAAAGAAAAAGATTTCGGCGTCTATCTCGATGCAGATCAGCTAGGTGAAATCCTGTTGCCTAAACGTTATGTGCCAAATGGCCTGCGCATTGGAGATGAGTTGGAGGTGTTTGTCTACCTTGACTCTGAGGATGAGTTGATCGCTACAACACTGGTGCCAAAAGTTCAGGTTGGGGAATTTTCTGCGCTGCGCGCAGTGTCGGTTAACCAAGTAGGGGCCTTTTTTGATTGGGGCTTACCAAAAGATCTTTTAGTACCATTTAGCCAACAAAAGAATCGTGTTGAAGAAGGTCAAACGCATTTGTTGTTTGTGTATCTTGATCATGAGACTAACCGTATTGTGGCGACCACAAAAGTGGATCGTCTGCTCAATCGTGATGAGCCCGAATACCGCACTGGTGAGCAAGTAGACATTATTGTGGGTGACCGTACTGATATCGGTTACAAGTGTATTATCGATAGCCGCTACTGGGGGGTGTTGTTCTTCCAGGATGTGGTCGGTCGAGTGTTTAAAGGCGACAAGCTAAAGGCCTTTATTAAGCGTATCCGTGAAGACGGTAAGATTGATCTGAGCTTGCAGCAAACTGGCTACAAGAAAGTGACAGGCTTGCTTGAAGAGATCATTGACTACATGGAACAGAACGGTGGTGAAATGCCTCTGACCGATAAGAGTGCGCCGGATACCATCTTTAAAACCTTTAATGTCAGTAAGGCAACCTTTAAAAAAGCCTTGGGTGCTTTGTACAAAGATCAAAAAGTCATTCTTAGCAAAGACAAGACAACACTTAAAAAGTAAGTATCCCTAATTGGAATCAAGTTGTACGAGCCACCTCCTGATGGCGATAAAGCATTGCCTCTCTGATGGAATTAGGTCGTACGAGCGGGTTGTATCCCGCGATTAAAGCCTTGCTTCCCCGGACGGAGCCGGGTCGTACGAGCCATCTCCTGATGGCGATAAAGCATTGCCTCTCTGATGGAATTAGGTCGTACGAATCATCTTCCTTGATGTGATTCATAGTTGAATTTTAAAAAGCTCCTAGTGCATCGCTAGGAGCTTTTTTTTGTGCTCTTCTAAATGAGCCTGATCATTCAGTGCTGCATAAAAGGCATCTTGCAAGGGGGCGGAGGCGTTAGGGGCCTCACGATGAAAGAAGCCTGAGATGTATTCATTTTCGGTTTGGCGGTTGTGACGAACGTCTTCATACATGGAGGAGCAGTTCATCGCCGTTAAGCGTGCCACATTGGCGATGCGCATGTTCAGCTGTTCACTGGTGATATCTCCGACCATGGTTTTGAATTTAAAGGAGTCGAGTTGCATGACGTTTGCCAACTCGTCAATGGCGGCTTCGAAAATCGGTTTGACCGGGTCTTCTAATACCTGACCGTTGCGTACAGAGAATATAGCCGTTAACGGATTTATCACAGCGTTTACCGCTAATTTCTCAAGCAGCCTTCGCTCAATGTTATGACACTGCACATCTGGGTAGGGGAATGAGTCGCCATAAAGGTTGCTTTCGCTCTGTGCCAGTAGGCCAAAGAAAGCATCACCGTTGCCGGTCTTCTTGACGCGATTACTGTCGAGTTTAAGGGCGCCTTCGCTGGTAATACCGGCCCACAGATTCTGTTGCTTTTTCAGATGTGGGATCAGATCCTGTTGGGCGCCTAGGCCATTGCAAAGTGTGGCGATCAGACCTCGCTTTTTGGTGTGTTTGCGAATGTCCAAATAGGCGTCGACCAAGTCAAACGCCTTAGTGCATAAAAGAACCTTGGTGTACTTGCCTTCCAGTTGCTCTTTGGTAATAAACTCAACGTCGTACTGAGTTTGTTGCTGAGATCCTTCTTCGTCCAAGTCTTCGACTGTGAGCATGCCATTTGGCACGTCGCTACGGCAAAGAACCGTAACCGGTTGTTCTAATTGGCGCAATTTGCTTGCCCAAAGTAAACCGATTGCGCCATTGCCGACAACTAACCACGCATCTTTTGTCATTTAAGCCTCGTATTAGAAGTTTTTTAACGGTAAGCCTGCTATTATGCCGCCCCAAAGAGTAAATATCGAATGGAGGAGGCGAATATGCCATCTTTTGACATCGTATCAGAGCTTAATTGGCACGAAGTTACCAATGCTGTAGATCAATCTAACCGTGAAGTATCAACACGTTTTGACTTCAAAGGTGTTGATGCGAGCTTCACTGTAAAAGATAAGCAGGCGGTTGTATTGGAAGCAAAAGCGGAAATGCAATTGCGCCAAATGATGGATATTTTAGGCCAAAAATTGGTAAACCGTGGTATCGATTTGAAAACTTTAGATCGCGGACCGATTGTTGAAGGCAATTTGCGTGCTACCCAAGAGATCAAACTAAAAGAAGGTATTGATCAAGCGGAAGCGAAAAAGATCGTAAAAATGATCAAAGACAGCAAAATCAAGGTGCAAGCTCAGGTTCAAGGCGAACAGCTGCGCGTCACCGGTAAAAAGCGTGATGATTTGCAGCAAGTGATGCAGTTGTTACGCGGTGCTGACCTTGAACTGCCAGTGCAGTTCAACAACTTCCGTGACTAATGTGTAAGTGATCAGTGAAAGAGACACCTAGGGTGTCTCTTTTTGTATGAGCTTTTGGCCAACTACCGTCCAGTGCTCTTGTTGTAAAAGGTTTTTTTGACGTTGGTACGCATCTGATCCTTCACTAAAACTGATACGATGCTTGCTATTGACCACGCGATGCCATGGCAAAGATGTGTCGCGGGGCAGTTGCTTTAAAATTTGCCCAACGAGACGAGCATAGTTGGCATTGCCAGCTTGCTTTGCCAGTTCGCCGTATGAGATCACAGATCCGTGCGGCAAGTGTGCAAGAACAAATAGAACGCGCGCTTTAAAGTCTTTGCTCTCTTGATTCGCCAAAAAACACCCCTAAATAGTCATTGATACAATCTGACATTGAGAAGGTTACCATGCGTTTTGCATTATTGCTGTTGATTTTAATTCCTGTGGTTGAGCTGACTGTCCTGATCCAAGTGGGGGCAAAAATAGGTAGCTTGACGACCATTGCGCTAGTGTTTGTCACAGCGATTGTTGGCTTGGCATTGATCCGCCATCAAGGCTTTGAAACGTCCCGTAAAGCCCAAGAGAAAATGCGCCGAGGCGAACTGCCTGCATCTGAAATGGCAGAAGGCTTTATGTTGGCATTTGCTGGTGTATGTTTGCTGATTCCAGGGTTTGTGACCGATGCGGTGGGGGCTTTGCTATTGATCTCTCCACTGCGCCGAGCTGTGGCGTCTAGCGTGTCATTGGACTTTATGAAAAAGCGTATGAACATGCGTGCTCACTGGAGTCACCGTGACAGCCAAGGCAATTTTACTCAAGGTGACATCATTGAAGGTGAATACCGTTCCGAATCGGAAAAAAATGATCACATTGAGAAAAAATAGTTAGAAATTGCCCTTGAAATAATTTGGCTCAACCACATTAAAGAATTCGATAACGAATCCCACCAGAAGAGTGGGGCTAATCCGGCCAGGGGAGTCCTGGTATTGATTAACTTTGGAGATATAGATCAATGAATATTCGTCCTTTGCACGATCGCGTTGTTGTTCGCCGTAAAGAAGAAGAGACAACTACAGCGTCTGGTATCGTTCTACCAGGATCTGCAACTGAGAAACCAACTCAGGGTGAAGTTTTGGCTGTGGGCACAGGTCGTATTCAATCTAACGGTGAAGTTCAAGCACTTGCCGTTAAAGTTGGTGACACTGTGTTGTTCGGTCAGTATTCAGGTCAAGCCGTTAAGCTTAGCGGTGAAGAACTACTTATCATGAAAGAAGACGAAATCTACGGCGTAATCGAAGCCTAAGTCTTTTTCAGTTTAATCAACGATTAGCAAATTAATAAAATTTAGGATTAGAGAAAATGGCTAAAGAAGTAAAATTCTCAGACAGCGCTCGCCAAAAAATGCTTAAAGGCGTTAACGTCCTAGCTGATGCGGTAAAAGTAACGCTTGGCCCTAAAGGTCGTAACGTAGTTATCGAAAAATCTTTCGGTGCACCTCTAGTAACGAAAGACGGTGTAACAGTAGCGAAAGAGATCGAACTAGATGACCGCTTTGAGAACATGGGTGCTCAAATGGTTAAAGAAGTATCTTCACAAGCAAACGATGTTGCGGGTGACGGTACTACGACTGCCACAGTTCTTGCGCAAGCATTCGTAACTGAAGGTCTTAAAGCCGTTGCAGCGGGTCGTAACCCAATGGATCTTAAGCGTGGTATCGATAAAGCGACAGAAGCTGTTGTTGCTGAAATCGCTGCACTTTCTACGCCATGTGCAGACACTCGTGCGATCGAGCAAGTAGGTACTATTTCTGCAAACTCTGATGTTTCAGTGGGTAAAATCATCGCTGAGGCAATGGAACGCGTAGGTAAAGAAGGCGTTATCACTGTAGAAGAAGGTTCTGGCTTCGAAGACGAGCTAGCTGTAGTAGAGGGTATGCAGTTCGATCGTGGTTACCTATCTCCTTACTTCATCAACAACCAAGAAACAATGAGTGCGGAACTTGAAAACCCATTCATTCTATTGGTTGATAAGAAGATCTCTAACATCCGTGACCTTCTACCAACACTAGAAGCTGCAGCAAAAGCATCACGTCCTCTTCTAATCATCTCTGAAGACGTTGAAGGCGAAGCACTAGCAACACTAGTTGTTAACTCTATGCGCGGTGTGGTTAAAGTGGCTGCGGCGAAAGCGCCTGGCTTCGGTGACCGTCGTAAAGCAATGCTTCAAGACATCGCAATCCTAACGGGTGCGCAAGTGATCTCTGAAGAAGTTGGCCTATCTCTAGAAGGTACAACGGTTGATATGCTTGGTACGGCTAAGCGCGTTACGCTAACGAAAGAGTCTACAACCATCGTTGATGGCGCTGGCGACAACGCTTCTATCAACGCTCGTGTTGAGCAGATCCGTGCGGAAATGGCGAACTCTACTTCTGACTACGACAAAGAGAAACTACAAGAGCGCGTTGCGAAACTTGCTGGTGGTGTTGGCGTAATCAAGATCGGTGCAGCGACTGAAGTTGCAATGAAAGAGAAGAAAGCACGTGTAGACGATGCACTTCACGCAACTCGCGCAGCGGTTGAAGAAGGTGTTGTAGCAGGTGGTGGTGTTGCGCTAGTTCGTGCACTGTCGAAGCTTGCTGCACTTGAAGGCGATAACGAAGACCAAAATGTTGGTATCGCTCTAGCACTTCGTGCTATGGAATCACCAATGCGTCAAATCGTTTCAAACGCTGGTGATGAAGCATCTGTTGTTGTAGACAAAGTTAAGCAAGGCGAAGGCAACTACGGTTACAACGCCGCGACTGGCATTTACGGCGACATGATCGAAATGGGTATCCTAGACCCAGCTAAAGTAACTCGTTCAGCGCTACAAGCAGCGGCATCGGTTGCAGGTCTAATGATCACTACTGAAGCAATGATTGCTGATATCCCACAAGAAGGCGCGCCAGCTATGCCTGATATGGGTGGCATGGGCGGTATGGGCGGTATGGGCGGCATGATGTAATCCTAAGGGATTCATTAAGCTCCTGATTTATAAGCCTTAAATTCAAAAAGCCTTGCACATAGCAAGGCTTTTTTTATGTCTGAAATATTGCTAATGCAATTGATTCGCATTAGCATAAGGGCGGTTATATTTCGCAAATGGAGAGTGTCGTTGAATTCGAATCAGGGGTGTTTAAGTAAGTCTGTATTGCTGGAAATCATTCAGGCGCAGCGGTTTGGTGTGGAATATCAGCCGATTATCGATTTGGCCTCCAATAGTGTCGTTGCTTATGAGGCGTTGTCACGCTTTTACAATCACGAAGGGGAGGCTATACGTCCAGACATTGTCTATGCCTCGTTGCATGAGAATCCGATTACATTGTTTCAAGTGGAGTATGCCCAAAAACAGTTACAGCTGGCAGAGCGCCCAACGGGACAGCTGTTTGTTAACTTAGACCAAGATGCTTTTTTTGCCACCGATGTGGAAACCCATAATAACCCTTTTATTCAGCTGATACGACGCCAAGATAAGGACAAGGTTGTGGTTGAGTTGATTGAGAACTCCGAGATCAATGATGCCATCATGAGTTTGTCCATGATTGAGGCCTTTGATGCATTAGGCATTGAAACTGCATTGGATGATATGTGCCACCCGCATTCGATGATTTCTGTGTCTGTGTTGCAGTTGGTAGGGTGGGTGAAGCTGGATCGTTGTGTGCTGCGCATGGCCCAAAACGAAGTGTTTATGACCTTTGTAAAGCAAATGATACAGTTTGCACGTGCGACGAATAAAAAGATTGTTTTGGAGGGCATTGAAACCGAAGCGGATTTGGAAACAGCCAAACAATTGGAAGTAGACTACGTCCAGGGCTTTTTATATCGCCCACATTTTATCAATAAGATGCCATAATAGCCCTAAAGCGTGATATCTGCCAAACCATTGATTCTAAAGCTATTGATAAATCATTACCTGTATTAGATACTTGAGCAGTACTTGACGTCAGTTTTAAACAAGAAAGGGAAGCTTATGCTCAAAAAAACGCTGATTAGTTTGGCTGTCTCCAGCGCTCTGTACATGTCCAACGGATATGCTTTGGAGCTCGGCGAGCTAACTTCCCAATCGCAATTTGATGAGCCGTATCGTGGACGAATCCAGTTAACTGACGCCGCTGGCTTAACCCCTAGCGATATCAACATACGGTTAGGGTCAGAGAGTGAGTTTCGTCAAGCAGGTGTCACTCTTACCAGTGTCTTGTCTCGGTTGAACTTTGATGTGGTGCGTGAAAATGGCCAGTTGGCCGTGTTAATCCAATCACAACAGCCGCTTAACGTCGATCAATTGAATTTTGTCTTGGCCGCTCAATGGTCCAACGGCCAAGTCGTACGAGAGTATCGCACCCCTTTAAATCAATCTGCATTGGTTGAAAAAGCCCAACCCGAAGTTGTTCAGTCTGTTACTCCCGCAACCCCCGCCAATAGCAATCAAGTATTTCGTAACCCAACTCAGCAAGCCTTAGAAATGGCAGCACAGGGTGAGCTTAGTGTGGAGAAGGGCAACACCCTTTGGTCCATTGCTGGCTCAAACCGTCCGAGCAATCAGCTCACTATTTATCAAACCATGATGGCCATTCAAGCTCTTAACCAAGATGCATTCTACGCCAACAATATTAATTTATTGCGTGAAGGTGCGGTGCTAAGGTTGCCCACTCGAGAGCAAATTGAGCTTTTTAATCGGGCTACTTCGGAGCAAGAGTTTGCGCGTCAACATGCGGCTTGGATGGCATTAAAGCAAGCTGGTCGTATTGATAATGTGGTTGCACAAGAGCAAATGAACACCCAAGCGCAAAGCAATGTTAAGCCGGCACCAGAAAAGCCTGCGGGTGACAAATTGCAATTGGCAGCGGGTCAAAGTGTCTTGCCCGAAGAGAATGCCAGTTCCAATGAAGCGGATGCGCAGCGCATTAGTGAACTTGAGTCTGAGCTGTCCGCGACGAATGAGCTGTTGGACAAAGAGACCCGCGAGAAAGCTGAGTTAAATGACAAATTAGGCGAGCTAAACGAGCAGTTGGCGACTTTAGAGCGTCTGATTTCACTGAAAGATCAACAAATGGCTGAGTTGCAGCGTCAGTTTAGCAGTGCTCAGCAAGCGATGCAGGAACAGAAAAATACTGTTGATCAGTTGCTTGAGGCTGATCAGCTGCGACGTGAACAACAGGCTGCAGAAGAGGCGTCTTGGACAAATAAAATCTTTGGTAACCCCATTGTCTTGTCGGTTGCTGGCGTAGTATTGCTGCTACTGGGTCTGCTAATCGGTATGTTAATTAAGCGTTCTGGCCGTAACAAGGGAAAGGACGACAAAGCTGATAATGGTGCCGATGAGTTTGATTTGGCGCCTACAGCGGCTGCGCCAGTGGCCGCAGCAGCGGTAGCGGCAGCTGCACCGGTTGCAGAAGCGGCACCCGCAGCGGAAGAGCCGGAAGAGCAGATCGAGGAAGAGGATCCGTTTGCGTTTGATTTTGACGTTGATGTACCTGAGCAAGAAAGCTTTGATAGCTTCGACGAATCGGTAGCCTCCAGTGAAGTTGCTGTTGATGAAAGCGATGCCTTCGCTGAGTTCGATGTGCCTGAATTAGATGAAGTGGCGGAGGTAGATGACTTCGAAGATGCCTTGGGCGCTGAAATGGATGAGTTTGCCGATGAGGATGGCGCTGATGCGTCCGAAGATCCGTTTGCAGAGTTTGAAGTTGAAGATACTAACTTGGATGCGTTTGATGCCCCAATTGAGGATGAGCCTGTAGCAGAAGACCCTATATCGGATGATCCAGACGATATTTTGAACGCCTTTGCAGAGGACGCTTTTACAGAAAGCGACGCGGCGGATGAAGCTGGGTTCGACTTAGAAGATACGCTTGCTGAAATTGATGGTGTTGATGAATCTGTGTCTTCTGATTCAGACATGGCGGATGAGCAAGAGAGTGCGGATTATTCTGAAGAAGAGTCTTTTGTAAACAGCTTGCTGACTGATGCAGAGGACCAAGATGATGTGGACGAAGCCGCTGTCTTTGATGCCGAGCCAGATACCGCCTTAGCGGACAGTATTGACGAAGTGTTGGCAGAAGCTCAGGAAGAAGATGACTTTGGTGGCTTGGATGTGCCGGAATTTGGTGCAGATCAAGCGGCAGAAGACATGGACGCAGGTGAAGATGATGAAGAAGAGATCGACTTCTTCGATGCCAGCGGTGACGAAGTCGCAACCAAATTAGATTTAGCTCGTGCCTACATGGATATGGGTGATGAAGAGGGTGCACGTGTTATACTAGAGGACGTAATCAATTCTGGTAATGAAAGCCAGGTTGCCGAAGCCAGCAGTATGATGGAGCGCATGTTCCCAAGTGAGTAAACAAAAAGTAGCCCTTGTCGTTGAATACGACGGGGCAGCCTACAAAGGGTGGCAAGCTCAGAAGTTTGACGTTGCCACCGTTCAAGAGTGTCTCGAGAAAGCCCTTTCTAAAATTGCCAACCACCCTGTGAACGTTATTTGTGCAGGGCGTACAGATGCCGGCGTACATGCCAGTGCACAGGTAGTGCATTTTGAGACTGAGTCTGAGCGACCATTGCGGGCTTGGACCCTAGGCGTTAATACACATCTCCCACCTGATATTTCCGTCAAAGCCGCCGCCAATGTGGCCGAAGACTTTCATGCACGTTTTAGTGCCATGAGTCGCCGCTACCGATATGTGATTTACCAATCGGAATTTCGCCCTGCGGTAATGGGCAAAGGGGTGACATGGACCTATAAACAGCTCGATGTGAAGGCGATGCAAGCGGCTTGTGAATATTTTATTGGTACGCATGATTTTACCTCCTTCCGTGCGGTTGGGTGTCAGGCGAACAGTCCTGTGAGAACGATTCTAAACTTCTCCGTTGATCAATTTGGTCAGTACATCGTATTGGATGTGCGTGCAAACGCCTTCTTGCACCATATGATCCGAAATTTTGCGGGTGTGTTAATGACCATCGGCGCGGGAGAACAGCCTGTTGCTTGGGCCAAGCAAGTGTTGGATGTCAAAGATCGTGCTCAAGGGGGTATTACGGCTCCACCATTTGGCCTGTATTTTGTGGATGCTGAATACCCGGAACATTTCGAGGTGCCAAAGCCTTCATTAGGTCCTCATTTTTTACCTTTTAAAGAGGAGCCGTCTTATGAATTGCCGCGTTAAAATTTGTGGTATCACCAATTTAGAGGATGCTCTGCAAGCGGTTGAGGCGGGGGCGGACGCTTTGGGTTTTGTGTTTTACGACAAAAGTCCACGCTATATTACACCAGAGCAAGCCAACGCTATTGTTGCGCAGTTGCCGCCCTTTGTGACGCCAGTGGCTTTATTTGTTAATGCTGACAGTACCTTAGTTGAAGCCGTGGTGGCAGGCAGTACTCGTTGGACACTACAATTTCATGGTGATGAAACACCAGAAGAGTGTCAGCGCTATGGCCAGCCATACTTTAAGGCCATTCGAATGAAACCAGATGTTGATCTATTGTTAGAAGCTGGTCGTTTCGAAAATGCCACGGCCATATTGCTAGATGCTTACAAACCAGGCGTACCCGGTGGAACCGGAGAAACCTTTGATTGGCACCTGATTCCAGCTAATTTGCCGAAACCGCTGATTCTTGCTGGCGGTTTGACGGTCGAGAATGTTAGCCATGCTGTGTCCAGTGTTCAGCCTTATGCTGTGGATGTCAGTGGTGGTGTAGAAAAAGAAAAAGGGCAGAAAGATCCCTTAAAAGTGACTCAATTTATTAACGGAGCTAAGCGTGGATAAGTCTAAAATCTCCTTAAATTTGCCAGATGAACATGGTCGCTTCGGCCAGTTCGGTGGTGTCTTTGTTTCCGAAACCTTGATGTCAGCGCTAGAAGATTTGGCTGATGTGTATGAAACGCTTTCTAAAGATCCTGAATTCCAAGCCGCGTTTGATAAAGACTTAGCGCATTACGTTGGCCGACCTTCGCCACTGTATTTTGCCGAGCGTTTAACAGAAAGCGTAGGTGGTGCGAAAATCTACCTGAAACGTGAAGACCTTAATCACACGGGTGCGCATAAGATTAACAACACTATCGGTCAAGCCCTGCTAGCGAAACACATGGGCAAGCCAAATATCATTGCTGAAACCGGTGCGGGTCAGCACGGTGTGGCTTCAGCAACCGTTGCTGCGCGTTTAGGTCTTAAATGTAAGGTATTCATGGGCTCTGAAGATATTCGTCGTCAAAAGCTAAACGTTTACCGTATGAAGCTTTTGGGCGCTGAAGTGATACCTGTGGAATCCGGCACTAAAACCCTAAAAGATGCATTGAATGAAGCCATGCGTTACTGGGTAAGTAATGTTGATGATACCTTCTACATCATTGGTACCGCTGCGGGTCCACATCCATATCCAAAACTGGTACGTGATTTCCAAGCCGTCATTGGTCGTGAAACCAAAGCGCAATGTATGGAGCAAGAAGGGCGTCTACCGGATGCCGTTGTGGCTTGTGTCGGTGGTGGTTCGAACGCCATTGGTATGTTCTACCCATTTATTGAAGATGAGAATGTCGAAATGTACGGCGTTGAAGCGGGCGGTGATGGCATTGATACAGGTCGCCACGCAGCACCACTGACAGCAGGTCGTCCAGGCGTGCTTCATGGTAACCGTACTTACGTGATGGCCGATGATGATGGTCAGATTTTGGGGACCCATTCCATCTCAGCAGGGCTTGATTACCCAGGTGTAGGGCCAGAACATTCGTGGCTAAAAGACGTTGGTCGGGCTAACTACGTGGCCATCAACGACGATGAAGCAATGCATGGTTTCCGTGAGCTAACTCGCCTAGAAGGGATTATGCCAGCGTTAGAGTCAAGCCATGCCGTGGCTTACGGTATGAAGCTGGCGGCGACGATGGATAAAGACAAAATCGTTGTCATTAACGTATCGGGTCGTGGTGATAAAGATATCCACACGGTTGCTGAAATTGATGGTTTGGAGATGTAACCATGAGCCGTATTCAACAATGTTTTGAGCAATTAAAAGCGGATAACAAAAAGGCGCTGATTCCCTACATTACAGCAGGGGATCCAACGCCAGAGCATACGGTCGAATTGATGCATGCTTTGGTTGAATCAGGAGCCGATATCTTAGAAATCGGCATGCCATTCTCTGACCCTATGGCTGATGGTCCGGTGATCCAGTTAGCGTGCGAGCGTGCACTAGAGGCTGGCACGAGTATTCGCAAAGTGCTTGAGATCATTAAAGAATTTCGTACGGTCAATCAACAAACACCAGTCGTTTTAATGGGCTATTTAAACCCAATTGAGTTCTTTGGCTATCAAGCATTCTCCGATGCGGCGAAAGATGCCGGAATCGATGGCATTTTATTGGTAGATTTGACTCCTGAAGAAGCGACAGATGTAGTAGAATGCTTCCGTAGCAATAACATTGATTTGATTTACCTTTTGTCGCCAACCACCACAGAAGCGCGTGCTAAGAAAATTTGTGACTTAGCATCAGGTTATGTTTATTACGTTTCTGTCAAAGGTGTGACTGGCTCTGCATCATTAGATGTGGACAGTGTGGCGTCACATGTAGAATCATTGCGAAAAATTACAGACCTACCGATTGGTGTTGGCTTCGGTATTCGTGATGCGCAAACAGCGCGTGCGGTAAGCCAATGTTCAGACGGTGTTATCGTCGGTAGTGTTTTAGTGAATGCCATCGCCCAAGCGAAGGACAGTACACAAGATCAGGTTGCTGATGCATTACGCGCTATTTTGTCGCCGATGCGTTCGGAAATGGATAAATAGACCGTAAGCGTCAGTTCGTTATTATTTTGGAGAGTTAAATGAGCAGTTGGCTAGATAAATTTGTTCCTTCGATTATGCGCAGTGAGTCGAAGCGTGCACAGCAAGGTGGCGTACCAGAAGGTCTTTGGAAAAAGTGTCCAAAGTGCGACAACGTGCTATATCGCCCAGAGCTTGAAAAAAACTTAGATGTTTGCCCTAAGTGTGACCACCATATGCGTGTAAGCGCTCGTCGTCGTTTGGATATTTTCCTAGACAAAGACGCACGTAGTGAAATCGCAGCGCAGCTAGAGCCAGAAGACAAATTGAAGTTTAAAGACTCTAAGAAGTACAAAGACCGTTTGCTGTCTGCTCAAAAAGCAACCGGTGAAAAAGATGCGTTGGTAGCAATGGAAGGTACGCTAAACGGTATGCCAGTAGTGGCGGTAGCGTTTGAGTTCAACTTCCTCGGTGGCTCCATGGGTTCCATCGTTGGTGAGAAGTTTGTACAAGCAGTGAATGTGAGTCTAGAAAAACGCATTCCTTTGATTTGCTTCTCAGCTTCAGGCGGTGCGCGTATGCAAGAAGCGTTGATTTCCCTGATGCAAATGGCGAAAACCAGTGCGGCACTTGAGCGCATGAAGCAGCAAGGTATTCCTTACATCTCGGCGATGACAGACCCTGTATTTGGTGGTGTGTCTGCGTCATTGGCGATGCTGGGTGATCTAAACGTTGCTGAGCCAAATGCCCTGATCGGTTTCGCAGGCCCTCGTGTTATCGAACAAACCGTACGTGAAAAGCTTCCTGAAGGCTTCCAGCGTTCTGAGTTCCTGTTGGATAAAGGTGCGCTTGATATGATCATTACGCGTCACGAAATGCGTGAGCGTCTACACAGCATTCTTTCGATTTTGACTCATAAAGCAGCGTAATTGAATGTCCGCAAAATCTCTTTCTGAATGGCTCTCATACATTGAGAGCCAGCATCCTTCCGAAATCGAATTAGGCCTTGAACGAGGCCTTTCCGTTTTAGAAAAGCTCAATTTAGGTCGCCCTAAGGCTAAAGTTATCACCGTTGCGGGCACCAATGGTAAAGGGTCTACCTGCACCATGTTGACGCGTTATTTAGTTGATGCAGGCTTTAAAGTGGGCACCTACACGTCGCCTCACTTTTTGCGTTTCAATGAGCGTGTGCTGATTGATGGTGAAGAGTGCTCTGATGAATTATTGGTCGAAGCCTTTGAAGTCATCGAACAGGTACGCGGCGATACGCCGTTAACTTACTTTGAGTTCTCAACCATGGCTGCCCTTTGGGTCTACGATCACCTGGACCTAGATTACTGGGTGCTTGAGGTGGGCCTCGGTGGGCGCCTTGACTCCGTCAATATGGTTGATACTGACCTAGCTGTGATCACATCGATTGCCCTAGATCATATGGATTGGCTGGGGGATTCGATAGAAGGCATTGGTCGTGAGAAAGCGGGCATTGCGCGCGCTGGCAAGCCCCTCATTAGTGGTGTGGTAAATCCTCCACAATCCATTGCTGACGTGGCGACAGAATGCGGATCGCCATTGCTGCAAAAACATGTCGACTTTACCTTTAATGCTGCAGATACCCAGTGGGACTGGCAAGGGCTTGGTCATTCCTTTACGGCATTGCCGATCCCTAAGCTACCAATGGAGAATGCTGCGACTGTGATTGCCGCCTTGTTGCAGCTTGAGGTCGAAGTGTCTCGAGAGCGCTTGGTTGCCATGTTTGAAGCAGCGACCTTAATGGGACGCTTTCAACAGGTGTCGTCTGAGCCAACGCTATACGTCGACGTGGCTCATAATCCAGAAGCCGCTGGACAATTAAAGCAACAAGTGGCGCGCTTAAACACGCCGACCATTGCCGTCTGTGGCATGCTAAAAGACAAAGACATTGGCAGTGTGATGTCGCTTTTGCAAGACACATTCTCAGAATGGCATTTCATTGACTTACCAGGTCCGCGTGGGGCGAAAGCCGAAGAGCTTGCCAAGTTTGTCAGCCAATCACAGTGCCATGAAAACATTAACGCCGCGCTGGCGGCAGCGAAGCAATCTGCGCTGCATCAGTCTGCAACCGTGATTGTGTTTGGCTCGTTTGTTACTGTGTCAGAGTTTCTGTCCATTCAATAACGCTAAGGTGAGCTCATGATGTTAGATGCTAAGTCGAAATATCGCTTGATTGGGGCAGGCTTGTTGATTGTCTCGTCAGCCATACTTTTGCCATTGCTACTGGATGGTGAGCGACCTGAAGAACTCAATGTTCAGATTTCTGTTCCAGAAAGGCCGAGCTTTCCTGAAGTCGCCATTGCGCCCGTTCAGCCTGTGGCAGAGTTGGAGCAGCAAGCGGCGTTAGAAGACTTGGATGTGAATGATATTGAGCTCATTGAAATAGCCTCTGAAGATGAGTCTTCCCGTCAAGCACCACAAGTGACTAAGGCGCCTGAACCGGTGAAAGCCGAGCCAGCGCCTAAGCCAGTTGCGCCAAAGAAAGATCCGGTTCCGGTTGGTGATCGTTGGACTCTGCAAGTGGCCACTTTTGGTAAGCAAGATAACGCCACTCGAACCTTAAAGAAGCTTCAAGAAGCAGGCTATCCCGCCTACGTAATGAGCACAAACTCTCTCTATAAAGTGTTTGTTGGGCCAGAGTTGAAGCGCGAAGCGTCGGAGCGAATGAAAGACAAAGTTCTGAAAGAGTTTAAACTCAGCGGAATAGTTGTGAAATATTCTCCTAATTCGTAATAGTTTCAAGTTGATAGCTTGGAATACAGCGAACTTTTGGTAAACTGCGCAGCATTATTAAAGAGGTAAGCGTGGAGCAAGTTCAATCAATCACTACATTGGATTGGGTTATTATTGCCGTCGTGGTTATTTCGACGTTAATCAGTTTAAAGCGCGGCTTTATTAAAGAAGTAATGTCGTTGGTGACATGGGTGGTAGCCTTCATTGTTGCCGTCAAATTTACCAATCCATTGCAGGCTTTGCTGCTTGATCAAGTGCAAAATGATCAGATCCGCTATGTTGTTGCCTTTGTTGCCCTCTTTATCGCCACCTTAGTCATAGGTGCGCTGGTGAGTTTTGTTCTGGGTTCGCTAGTACAGGCGACCGGTTTAAGCAGTACTGATCGAGTGATTGGTATGCTCTTTGGTTTTGTACGAGGTGCTTTAGTGGTGGTGGCATTTGTCTCTTTGTTGAGCCTAAGCCCCGCGATTGAGAAAAGCGAGATGTGGAAATCCTCCCAGCTCGTGCCGCAGCTCGTTATATTAAAAGATTGGGTACGTGACATGCTAGGCAAAGGGAGTGAGGCATTCGACTCTTCTCTTATTGAGCGTACTTTAAACAGTTAATCGCACTCTGTGCGAAGTTATAAATAGACGGCGAAGTCGTTTCCCCAAATCACGAGGTATATATACATGTGTGGTATCGTTGGTGTCGTAGCCACTTCGATGGTTAACCAAACCATTTTTGACGCTCTCACGCTTCTTCAGCATCGCGGTCAGGACGCTGCTGGTATGGTTACAAGCCATAACGGATTATTATGCTTGCGCAAAGATAATGGTCCTGTGAGTGAAGTGTTTCGTACACGACACATGAAAAAACTGCACGGCAATATCGGTATTGGACACGCGCGCTACCCAACGGCGGGTACGTCTAGTTCAGCTGAAGCTCAGCCGTTTTATGTGAACTCTCCTTACGGTATTTCGTTGGCGCACAACGGAAACCTAACCAACACTGCAAAGCTTAAGCAAGAAGTGTTTGAATCCGATCTTCGTCACATCAATACAACGTCTGACTCTGAAGTGTTGGTCAACGTGTTGGCGCATGAACTTCATGAAGAAGGTAAACTGGTGCCAACACCTGAAGACATCTTTAATGCCCTTGAGCGTGTCTACAAGCGTATTGAAGGTGGCTACGCTGTTGTCGCACTGATCACAGGCTACGGCATTTTGGCATTCCGTGACCCGGATGGGGTTCGTCCACTTATTTACGGTTCGAAAGAAACGGAAAATGGCACTGAATACATGGTGGCATCAGAAAGTGTGGCGTTGGATGCAGCGGGTTTCAAAATTGAACGCGACATTCGTCCAGGTGAAGCACTATTCTTTGATGTGAACCATAACGTTCATCAGCGCCAATGCACTGAAGCTCGTCCACCACGTCCATGTCTGTTCGAGTACGTTTACTTTGCACGTCCAGACACCGTGATTGATAACATCTCGGTTTACAAAGCACGTATCAACCAAGGTGACCGTTTGGCGGCTAAGATCAAACGTGAATGGGCTGACCACGATATCGATGTGGTGATTCCGATTCCTGATACCAGCCGTACAGCAGCGTTGCAAATTGCTCAAGAGCTAAACATTCCGTTCCGTGAAGGCCTAGTGAAGAACCGTTACATCGGTCGTACTTTCATCATGCCAGGCCAAACGGTACGTAAGAAGTCTGTGCGTCAGAAGCTAAACCCTGTGCCATTTGAATTCAAAGGCAAGAATGTGCTGTTGGTTGATGACTCGATTGTACGTGGTACTACGAGTCAAGAAATCATTGAAATGGCTCGTGAAGCCGGTGCTAATAAAGTCTATCTAGCGTCTGCGGCACCAGAAGTTCGTTACCCGAACGTGTATGGTATTGATATGCCAGCGGCAACTGAGCTGATTGCTTACAACCGTAGTGTTGATGAGATTTGTGAATTGATCGGTGCTGACCGTTTGATTTTCCAAGATCTAGACGACCTTATTGCGGCGTGTATCGATGAGAAGCACTCTGATGTGCGTGAATTTGATACGTCAGTGTTTGATGGCAAATACATCGCTGGTAACATCGATCAAGCTTACCTAGATGGACTGGCAGACGCCCGTAGTGATTCAAGCAAAGCGTCTGTTGAAGAATCTAACAACGATCTAATGCACCCAATGTAATTTGTTGGCTTAGCAATAAGTTCGTGTTTGCATGCTAAGCCAGGTTTGACCTGGCTTAGTTGTTTTTAAAGAGTCAACTTGGAGTGACCCATGTCTGAATATAAAGATGCAACGCTCGCCATTCGAGCGGGTATTCGCCAAACCCAAGAGCAAGAGAACAGCGAAGCCATTTTTATGACCTCAAGCTTTGCCTACTCAAGTGCAGCAGAAGCCGCGGGTAAATTTTGTGGTGAGCTGGATGGTAACGTCTATTCACGTTTCACTAACCCTACCGTTGAGATGTTTGAGAAACGTTTGGCTGCGTTAGAGAAGGGTGAAGCTGCGATTGCCACGTCGTCTGGCATGGCAGCATTGATGACCTTGGGTTACTCGTTACTTAAAGCTGGCGATAAAGTTGTTTGCTCACGTAACATCTTTGGCTCGACGGTGAAGTTTTTTAACGCTTACATGGCTAAATATAACGTTGAAATCGCCTATGTCGATGCGACGGACTATGACGCTTGGGAGCGTGAGATCGATGACAATACGCGTCTTTGTTACTTTGAAACGCCATCAAACCCTTTGTATGAGGTCGTTGATGTCGCTAAGGTAGCTGAGCTTGCTCACGCCAAAGGGGCACTTTTGTGTGTCGACACCGTGCTGGCAACTCCTGCGTTGCAGAACCCTCTGACACAAGGGGCCGACATTGTCATGCAATCAGCGACTAAGTTTATCGATGGCCAAGGTCGTTGCTTAGGCGGTGCATTGATTGCCTCTAAAGAAATTGTGAGTCAGTTTGTAGCCTTTATGCGCAGTGCAGGGCCAGCGATGAGCCCATTTAATGCTTGGGTATTACTGAATGGTCTTGAGACGCTAAGCTTGCGCATGAAAGCGCATTCAGGCAACGCTCAGGCACTCGCTGAATTTCTTGAGCAGCACCCTAAAGTGGCCAAAGTAAACTATGGTGGTTTGCCGTCCCATAAGTACCATGAGCTGGCTAAAGCACAGCAAAAAGACTTTGGTGGCGTAATGTCATTTGAGCTTGATGGCGGTCGTGAAGCCGCGTGGACCTTTATTGATAACGTTAAACTCATGTCAATCACAGGCAACCTGGGTGACACGAAAACGCTGGTAACGCATCCTGCGACAACGACTCATGGCCGTTTAACGGATGAAGAGAAGCTGGCAGCAGGGATCAAAGAAGGTCTAGTCCGTCTGTCTGTTGGCCTAGAAGATATCGAAGATATCATTGCCGACGTAGAGCAGGCATTAGCAAAAGTTTAAGCCGTTGTAAGCTAAAAAAGCCGGCTGAAAAGCCGGCTTTTTTGTTTCCTAAAAATCGATCACTCTGCTAGATCGTCTTTATCTGGTAGATGAAGCAACTCTTTTTCTTGTTCCACAAGTCGTTCATTAGCCGCTTTACGCAACTGGTGCTTTTGCGTATCCAGTACTAACTCTTCAATAAATTCACGAACCTCGTCAGCCATCGCTGTGAATTGCCAACCAGAGCGGCTGCTTTGTTTGTAGATTAAACGTGCTTTTACCTTACCGATGATAGTGTCATCTTGATCGTGTATAAAAGCTACTTGCTCATCATCCATCGTTGCTAGGCTAGCATCACTTTTAAGCGCGACGCCGTCCATGCTGATATCAATGCAATCGAGTTTAAACTGGCCCTGATCAAAAGAGAGCTTATGGCCAGTCGGTGTGACGCGAACGGCATTACGTCTTTCAGACGAATGGTAGTCAATGTTCATATCATCAGACATAGCGTACCTCTTTTACGAATGCCAAATTATTGGTTGCCATTGATCGGCTTATCCTTATCACGCTGCAGCACAAACTCTACGCGTCGGTTCATGGCGCGGTGTTCTGCTGTATCGTTGCGTACTAATGGGATACTGTCCGCATAACCGGTTGCCGTCATACGCTCGGGCGGAATATCGTTCTCCAGGAAATAACGTAGGGTAGTAGTGGCACGAATGGCAGACAATTCCCAGTTACTTGGAAAGCGTGAGGTGTGGATTGGGATGTTATCCGTATGGCCTTTAATGTTGATGTTGTAATCTGGGTAGCGATTAAAAATACCCAGTAGCGTTTCATAAATAGGCTCAGCGCTATAAAGAATAGCGGCTTCACCGGACTCAAATAACGAGTGGCCATCGATGCGAATGGTGATTTTCTCGCCATCTTCAAATACCGCCACTTGGTTTTCAAGGTTGTTGGCGACAAATTTGCTCATCACATCATTGGCAATTTCATTGACTTCCTCTCGTACCTCTTCGTCGATCGGGTCTTTGGCATACACCAACTCTTTATTGGTGGCCATTTGCGGTTCGGCTGGCTTGATGGTTTCCGTACCGCCTCCTGAATACCTTAGTGGGTCTTGGCGCACGAGCGCGCCGTGACTGTTGAGGGCAATCTGGATAGAGGAAAGGGCGGCGACTAAGGTCGTCTCAGTCATTTTGGATAGGCTATAGAGCAGGATAAAGAATACCAGCAGCAGAGACATCAGGTCGGCAAAAGTAAATATCCAACCTGGTGTTTCATCATCTTCTAGAAAAGGATCTGTCATAATCAGTCTCCACCGCCAATGCCAGCAGGTTTACGCTGGTGCGCTGGTACATATGACGACAAGCGTTCGTATACGGCGAGGTAATTGTTGCTGCCTAGCAAGCTGACGGTACCGTCACGAATAATTTCCAGCGTTTGGATTTCTAGTATAGTACGTGCTTTCAGTTTACCGGCAATCGGGTTGAAGATGACCGTGGCCAATAAAGAGCCATAGAAGGTGGTCAGTAGAGCGACGGCCATCGAGGGGCCGATGGTTTCTGGGTCGTCTAGCTGTGCCAACATTTGAATCAAACCAATCAGCGTCCCCAGCATGCCGAAAGCGGGTGCATAGGTGCCCATCTTTTTAAACACATCTTGTACGACATAGTGCCGCATTTTTAATGAATCAATGTCTGCTTGAAGAGTATTGCGAATGTACTCTTCATCGGAGGCGTCTGATGCCATGCCCAGTGCACGTTTTAGGAAGGGGGAGTCTGCATCTACACGGCTGAGTGCCACTAAACCTTCGCGGCGGGCAATTTTAGTCAATGACAGCATGGTCGTAATCATTGCTTGTGGGTCTTGCTTGTCTTGCGCAAACACAATGAACATGGCTCGCAATGCCGCCATGGTATCTTTGAATTGGAAAGTCAGTAACGTGGCGGCAACCGTGCCCCCTATAACAATCATGATGCCTGGAACGTTAATGAAAATAGAGAAATCGCTGCTGCCGTAAAAAATAGCGCCAACGATCAGTGCGAGGCCCGAAATAATTCCTATAAATGATGCAAAATCCATCGAATCAACTACCTAGTGTTTGCAAAAGGGTAAAGGCTCATTATGTAGACCCTAATTGGTCACGACAAGAGTTAAACGTAAGTTTTTTGTATGCCTTATGTGCACAATTCAGGCGCTTTTGCTTCGTTTCAATGTGTGATGCCCCAAAACCAATAAGCAGGGTGTGAGAATTAAGGTTAAAGGCGTGGCAAAGGCTAAGCCTCCGGCGATGGCCGTAGACAATTGCGTCCACCATTGTGACGAAGGTGCTCCAAGGCTCAACTCTTGGTGTACAAAGTCAATATTCAGCTGAAACACCATGGGCATTAGTCCTAGGATGGTGGTGATGGTGGTCAACATAACGGGGCGAAGGCGCTGTACCCCTGTGCGAATGGCGGCTTCCTTTATCTCCATACCTTTATGACGCAGGCCGTTAAAGGTATCGATCAAAACAATATTGTTGTTTACCACGACACCGGCTAAGGCAATGGTGCCCACCCCACTCATAACAATGCCAAATGGCTCGCCCTTGAGTAATAGGCCAATAAAGACCCCCATGGTAGAGAAAATCACGGCACTTAAGATCAATAAGCACTGAAAGAAGTTGTTAAATTGAGTCACCAAAATGATCGCCATAATAAAAAAGGCCACGCCAAACGCTTTTAATAGGAAGCTGCCGGCTTTTTGCTGATCCTCAGTGTTACCGCGAAATTGGTATTGCAAGCTGTCCGGCAGATTGGCTTGCTGCAATTCCGCTCGGATCCCTTGGATGACTTGATCTACTACTAGCCCATCCTCTACATCAGCAGAAATCTTGATGGCTTGCTTGCCATCAACACGATGAATGTAGCCCTGTTTGGGGGCGGCGTAGCGACTGACAAAGTTACTGATTGGAACGATGCCCTGGCTGGTTGGGATGTGTAGGTGGTCCAGTTGATCTAGGGTTCGCTGGTAAGCAGGGAAGCGCAGCATGATGTCAATTTTATCTTCCGCCCCCTCGGGTAAGAAATCACCTAATTTGATACCAGTGGTAACCAGTTTGACGACGTTTCCTAACATATCAACATTGACGTTATATTTGCTGGCCTCGGCGCGATCTATCTGCAAGCGCCATTCGATGCCCGGTAAAGAACGATCATCGCTGACCGAGACTATTTCAGGGCGCTGTTGCAAGCGTTCTAAGATCTGGTCAGCCGCCTGATCCAGTACCGTGCTAAATGGTGAGCTCAACTGCAGTTCAATATCAGAACCAGATTGCGGACCACCTTGTTCAACCAAAGTGGTGACCTTGATACCAGGAATATGATCTGCTTCTGCGCGCACGTCGGCGAGAATGCCATTGGCGGAGCGTCTTAGATGCCATTCAATAAACTCCATGGTAATGGTGCCAATAGCGTCAGGAGAGGCGTTATCCGGAGGTGTGGTATAAGTGGTAGCGGTTACGCTTTTAAACTCCTCATGCTTGAGAATAAGCACCTCTACCTGCTGCACAAATTGATCTTTTTCGAGCAGCGAATAGTCCCCGCGAGCGCGTACCTCTAAATTGGCGACTTCTGGCTCGACACTGGGGAAGAATTCCACCCCTTTGCCCAAGGTGGCATACATGACGATAACACTCACCAGCATTAGGATAGCACCTAGTAACACCGCGATCGGGCGTTCAACCAAGCGAGTGAGCAAGCGGCCATAGCGCCCAGTAAAGCCTTTGAGCTCATGTAAGTGACCCTGCTCAGTCACTTGTAAGGTGCGCAGTGCTTGTTCAGTATAAGCGCCGCGCTTTCCGATCAAAGCGCCCAGTGTCGGCAATAAAATCAGCGCCATCAACAATGAGGCGGTTAAGGTGGCGATGACCGTGATCGGCATATAACGCATAAACTCGCCGACAATATCTGGCCAGAACAACAGCGGCATAAAGACGGCTAACGTGGTTGCCGTTGAAGCAATGATTGGCCATGCCATGCGTCGTGCCGCAGCAGAGTAAGCGGTCTTTTTGTTGGCGCCTTCTGCCAGTTTTCTATCGGCGTATTCGGTGACGACGATGGCACCGTCGACCAACATGCCGACACTTAGTATCAATGCAAATAACACCACCATGTTGATGGTGAAGCCCTGCAGATTGAGAAAGAGAATGCCGGTTAAAAATGCGCCGGGGATAGCGAGACCGACCAATAGTGCTGAGCGAACGCCAAGGGCCCAGACGATGACCATCATTACTAATAGGGTGGCCGCGAGTACATTGTTGAACAAATCATTTAATGAGGTTTCAATTTGTTCTGATTGGTCTTGAGTCACGCTAAATTGGAGTGCCGCAGGCCAATCTTTCTGGCTGTCACGCACCACGGCTTTGACCGCATCAATGGTTTCGATGATGTTAGCGCCGACCCGTTTTGAGACTGCTAGGGTGATGCTTGGTTGGCCATTGGAGCGCGCAAAGCTGGTCGGGTCTTCAAAGGTCAGCTGGCCGCTGGCAATGTCTTGCACGCGAACAACTTCCGAGCCGGACACCTTGACCGGCAGTTCCATAATATCTTGCTCAGTTTTCAATAAGCCTGGCACCTTGATCGGAAAGCGTCCCGCGCCGGTATCCAAGTTGCCGGCTGCTACTAAGCGATTGTTGCTGGCCAAAAGGTTGGCCACGTCAGCAAGATTGAGTCCGTAGCTGTCGAGTTTCTGTTGATCGATGATGATTTCAGCTTGCTGCTCACGGTCGCCATTAATATTGGCCTCTAATACACCTTCAATGGCTTCGAGGTCATCTTGCAGGCGGTTGGCAATTTGGCTGAGGGTGGCAAACTCCACGTCGCCATATAAGTTGATGCGGATCACCGGAAACGTAGACAGATTGATTTCAGACACAGTGGGTTCATCTGCGTCATTTGGCAGTTCGCTTTTGGCGCGATCGACCTTGTCTTTGGCATCAATAATGGCTTGGTCTATATTGGTGCCAGATTGAAACTCTAAAATGATAGAGGCGTGGCCTTCCGAAGCAGTAGAGCGGATTTCTTTTAGACCTTCCACGCCTCGTAACTCTTGTTCAAGCGGATGGACTAATAAACTGTCCGCATCCTCTGGGGAAATTCCCTCTAAGCTCACTGAGACATAAGCCATCGGAATGGTGATATCGGGCGTGCTTTCTTTGGGGATTTCGATGTAGGACACAGTGCCAGAGATGATAATTAAGGCAAACAGTAGCAATACTGTACGGGAGCGTGTCAGTGCTGCGTCGATCACCGTTCTCATGGCTGTACTCCTGTATCAATGTCGACGTTAACTTGCTCACCAACTTTGACAAAACCTTGCCCAGCAGTAATCACAGTGACTTGGTCTGCTAGCCCAGATATCCATGCTTTATCTTGATCAGAGCGAACGATGGTTACTGGGTGCTGCTCGACAACGTTTTGATTAACCGTCTTGATCGACATCTGTCCTTCATTATTAATGCTTAATAGCGCAGGGGAGACTGGGTGGGCTTTGATTTGCTCAAGGTGCAATACTAATTCAGCACTGATGTCGGTCGGCAACGCTTTGCTCTGCTCTGAAAGCGTGATCTCTAACGGAATCGAACGCGTTTGACTGTCTGCCATACGGCTGATGAAGCTAACGGTGCCTGTTTGTGGAGCTAGGCCCTGAATCGAAACGTCTACGCTGCTGCCCAAGCGAACTTGATGCAAATAGTTTTGCGGTAGCTGAACCGCTACTTTCATCGGTGTCACATCAACTAAGGTGGTAACGAACTCTCCAACGTCTAGCCATTGCCCTGGTTTGATCGAGAATTCATTAATGATGCCAGCAAAAGGGGCGCGTATTTGACTGTTTTCTAAATCGACTTCAAGCCCAGCAAGGCTGGCTTGCGCACTGGCCAGTGCTGCTTGTGCTGAGGCAACGCTTACTTGTGAGGTTAAGTTTTGGTTGGTCAGTCGTTGCACCCCATCCAGTTCAAGTACGCGCTGTTTGACCAACGCCCTTGCTTGGTCACGATTGGCCTGCAATGTACGATCATCAATACGAATCAGAGCTTGCCCTGCAGTAACGTTAGCCCCCTTGTTTACCAGTACCTCGGTGACATGACCTGCAAGGCGGTTATTAATCTGCAGGGTCTGATTGGCAACGGTATAGCCACTAAGACGCACGGTTTGTGAAATCCATTGGGCTTCAAGCTGTGCGGCTCGAACTTTGAATAGTTTTTTGACCGTTTCAGTCGCAGCAGGTTGCTTTTGTGTTGCTTCGGAGGAGGATTCTGCTTGCGCCTGAACGAGGCCTTGTTCACCACTCAATAGCCAAACTGTGGCAATGATTCCCATGCCAATGGCAAGCGCTGGGCCGAGTTTGTTGCTCAATTCCATGTCATACTCCAAAACGTTCAGGCGCGGTAATTGTTATTGTGTAAATTATAAGCATGACAGGGATGGCACGAATACCTGTTTATTGGCTAAATTGATGCCTTTGCATCAATAGGTCAAGAAGGGCGGGGTTAAGGGACAGTCTTGGTAAGGAAATTTATTAAAAATCAACGTAAAAAGACGGCTTTTGTTAATCTTTCTGCTTCAACAGTGGTAACATTGCTTGATCAAATTGACCCTGTTTTTACGGAATACTATGAGTTTATTAACACTCGATCAGGTGAGTGTGGCGTTTGGCCATCACCCCTTGCTAAGTAAAGTCAGCTTCTCTGCCGAAGCCGGAGAACGTGTTGCCATCATCGGCCGCAATGGTGCAGGTAAATCTACCTTTCTGAAAATCATTGCCGGCGAAGTCATTCCAGATGAAGGTGTGATCCGTGTCGAAGGCGGTATGCGTGTGGCACAGCTGCCACAAGAGTTACCGGAAGCGAACAATAAAACGGTTCGTGAAGTCGTCAGTGAAGGCGGTGGTGATATTCACCAACTGATGCAACGCTACAATGAGTTGTTGGCAGATTTTGATGACGCCCACCATGACGAATTGGCTCGCATTCAAAATGAGCTAGACAAGCGTCAAGGTTGGGACCTGGATCAGCGTGTCAATCATATGATCCAGCGCCTTGCTTTGCCAGCAGACAAACTGATGTCAGAACTATCTGGTGGCTGGCGTCGTCGTGTAATCCTAGCGCAAGCTTTGCTGTCCAATCCTGATGTTTTGCTATTGGACGAACCGACTAACCATTTGGACGTGCCGACCATCGAATGGATGGAAAGTCAGCTGAAGCAATTCCGCGGCTTAATCCTATTCATTACCCACGACCGTCGCTTCTTAGAAAATCTTGCGAACCGTATTATCGAACTGGATCGTGGCAACATGCTGTCGTTCTCTGGCAATTTGTCTGCTTTCTTAGATTTCAAAGAGAAATTGTTGGAAGAAGAAGAGCGTGCCAATGCCTTGTTTGATAAAAAGCTGGCGGAAGAAGAAGCTTGGATTCGTCAGGGCATCAAGGCACGTCGTACTCGTAATGAAGGGCGTGTACGTGCTTTAAAAACATTACGTGAAGAGCGTAAAGAGCGTGTTAACCGTCAAGGCACTGCGAAGATGACGCTGGATAGCAAAGAAAAATCTGGCAAGCTGGTGGCAGAGTTTACCCAAGTGGCGCATTCATTTGGTGATAAAGTCATCCTGAAGCCAATGGATCTCGTAGTAAACCGTGGCGATCGTATCGGTCTAATTGGCCCTAACGGCTGTGGTAAGAGTACCTTCCTTAAAATTTTGCTGGGTCAGCTATCGCCTGAGCAAGGGACGGTACGTCAGGGCACCAAGCTGGAGATTGCTTACTTTGACCAGTTGCGTGATCAGCTTGATCTAGAGAAAACCGTTGCTGACAACGTCGGTGAAGGCAAAGACACGATTGAAGTCAATGGCCAGAATCGCCATATCATTGGTTACTTACAAGATTTCTTGTTCCCTCCAGAACGTGCCCGCACACCGGTTAAAGCTCTATCAGGTGGTGAACGTAACCGTGTCTTACTGGCGAAATTGTTTACTAAGTCCGCTAATTTATTGGTCTTGGACGAACCGACCAACGATTTGGATGTTGAAACATTAGAGCTTCTTGAAGAGCTTCTGATGAACTACGACGGTACCCTGCTACTGGTAAGTCACGACCGTGCTTTCTTGGATAATGTGGTCACCAGCACCATTGCTTTTGAAGGTGAGGGGAAAGTACAAGAATACGTCGGTGGTTATGAAGATTGGATTCGTCAGGGCGGTCAGTTCCCAGACGAATCCACAGCAGAGGTTGAAAAACCGGTTAAAGTAGAAAAGAAAACAGAGGCGCCTAAAAAGGCCGCTGAGCCTGCTAAAGCAAAAAGCAAACTAAGCTACAAGCTGCAGCGCGAATTCGATGCAATGCCGGATCTCATTGCAGACCTAGAAGCACAGTTAGAAACGCTAACAGAGACGACCTCGGCAGCAGATTTCTATACTGGTGATCAAGAAAAAGTTCAAACCACACTGGCGAAGCTTACTGAAACAGAGCAAGCACTTGAAAATGCTATGGAGCGCTGGGTTGAACTAGAAGAAATGCAGAACGGATAAACACAATGGCAGATGAAATTAAATCAATCGGCTTCGTATCGCGCTTCTTTGGCGCCTTCGGCCAGTTTTTTAAATACATGGGTAATGGCCAATACGCAGCCCGCTGTTCGGCAGTAAGTGAAGGGCAAAAATTTGCTTCCGAAGTAGAACCAGAAGTTGTTACCAAAACTGTCGAAGTCGTAAAGGAAGTCGAAGTTCAAGCACCGAAGCTTGATACCGTCAGTGAAGATGGTGCGTTGCAACTGTTGCAGTTACTGCAGCAGGAAGCACGTTTTATCGATTTCGTAAAAGAAAGTATTGACGGCTACAGTGATGCAGATGTTGGTGCGGCAGCGCGCCAAATTCATGCCGGTTGCTCAAAGGTAGTGAGCCAGTACTTTACTGTAGATGTAGTAAATGATGCGCCTGAGAACAGTCGTGTTGAAGTGGCTGCAGATTACGATCCGAAAGCGATCAAACTAGAAGGTCGCGTGCAGGGCGAAGGCCCATACGCAGGCACCTTGATTCACCCAGGTTGGCAAGTAACGTCAACCAACCTACCAAAAGTTTCTAACACAGATAGCCTACATATTTTGGCGCCTGCGGAAGTAGAGGTTTAAGTGGCACAGTATTTTATCGGTATCGATTTGGGTACCACACACTCAGCAGTGTTTTATGCAGAGCAAGGTGAAGACGCAACGCTTCAGCAATTAACCATCCCTCAGCTAACCGCCGCGGGCCGAGTAGAAGAATTGGCATTGTTGCCATCGTTTGCCTACTTTCCTCATGCAACTGAATTTCTAGAAAGCGATCGTCAGTTGCCTTGGGGTAAAGTCGATGTGATCGTCGGTGCCTTGGCCCGTGAGCTTGGTGGTAAATCACAAGGTCGTATGGCACAAAGTGCGAAAAGCTGGCTCTGTCACACACGCGTGAATGCGGACGAGCAAGTGTTACCGGTTGATGCACTAGAAGAAGTTGAAAAAGTGTCACCTGCTCAGGTAACGGAATGGTACATCGAACATCTTGTCAGCGCTTGGAACCATAAATTTCCTGATACACCGATGGCAGAACAGCAAGTGGTCATTACCGTGCCAGCGTCGTTTGACCCTGCCGCCCGTGCTATTACAGAGAGTGCCGCAAACAAAGCAGGCTTGCGTGCTCGCTTAATTGAAGAGCCACTAGCCGCTTTTTATGCTTGGTTGGCCGATCAGCCAAAGTGGACCGATTCACTAAACGTTGATGATCACATTCTGGTGGTCGACGTAGGTGGTGGTACCACTGACTTGTCATTGATCCAAGCGGTGGATCAAGACGGCAGTCTAGGTCTTGAGCGTGTTGCTGTAGGTCGTCACATCCTCTTGGGTGGTGACAACATGGACATGACCTTAACTTATCATCTCGCTGGTCAATTAGCGCAACAGGGCACGCAACTTGAGCCTTGGCAAATTACGGGCTTGACGCAAGCTTGTCGTGAAGCGAAAGAGCGTTTGTTGGGCAACCAAGACTTAGCCGATGCGACGGTGGTCGTGCCAAGTCGTGGTCGCAGTTTGTTTAATAACAGCATTAAGGCGACGCTGACGCAGGAAGATGTCCAACAACAGCTGTTAGCAGGTTTCTTCCCAGCGGTTACTTTGGGTGAACGCGCTCAAGCGGCGCAGCGCTCAGGCTTTGCCGCAATCAACCTTGATTATGAAGCCGATCCAGCGATCACGCGTCATATTTCGGAGTTTCTAGCAACCGTTGAAGTGGTGCCGAATAAGGTACTTTTAAACGGTGGTGTATTTAACGCGAAACCGATTCGCGATTTGCTAGAGCAACGCTTGCAAGAAATGCTTGGCGAGCACACGGAATTGACCATGCTCACGCCTGCACACCTTGACCACGCGGTGGCGCAAGGTGCAGCCTTCTATGAGAAAGTTCAGCAAGAAGGTGGGGTTAAAGTTAAGAGCGGTTTGGCGGCCAACTATTACATTGGTGTGGCCAGCCCAATGCCAGCGATCCCTGGCATGGCTCCGCCAGTAGACGCTTTGTGTGTGGCCCTCTTTGGTTTAGAAGAAGGTTCTGATGAGCAGATGTTGCCTAACGAGTTCTCCCTTGTCGTTGGTGAAACGGTGACATTCCGTTTCTTCCAATCACAAGGCGCAGACGTCGACAGCCTAGGCAAACTGATTCCATCCTTCTCAGTCCCCGCACTCAGCGAGTTGAGCCCATTGTCGATTGCCTTAGATGCCGGCCAATACTCAGAAGGTGATATGGTTCGTGTGTGTCTATCTTCACGAGTGACCGAGCTTGGTTTGCTCTTGCTGCAAGCGCACGATGTCAAATCGGACATGGTATGGACCATCGAATTCCAAGTTAGGGAGTCTTAATGGCAAACGCTCGATATCGTATTGGTATTGATTTAGGCACCACAAATTGTGTGGTGTCTTACCTTGCGGCGGGCGAGACAGAGCCCAAGCTGTTAGAGATTCCCCAGTTTATGGCCGATGGCACAGTGCGCCCATCGACGCAGTTGCCAAGTGCGGTGTACCTGTTGGCAAAAGACGAGCAGGGCAAAATCGAACCTGTATTGCCATGGCGCGGACAAGCGACCGATTTAATCGTTGGTCACGGTGCTCTAGAGTTAGGGCAACGCCGCTCGGGGCAATTGGTACAAAGTGCCAAAAGCTGGCTCAGTCATCGCCAGGTGGACCGTCGAGAAGCGATTCTGCCTTGGGGCAGTGAAGCAGCACGCAAAGTGAGCCCTCTACAAGCCAGTGCTTGTATCCTGTCTCATATTCGTGCGGCTTGGAATCATGCTTTTGCAGACGCGCCGATTGAAAAGCAAGACGTA
Source organism: Marinomonas aquimarina (assembly GCF_900089755.1). Taxonomy (GTDB): domain Bacteria; phylum Pseudomonadota; class Gammaproteobacteria; order Pseudomonadales; family Marinomonadaceae; genus Marinomonas; species Marinomonas aquimarina. The sequence goes on from NZ_FLOC01000021.1 coordinate 63,447, forward strand.
GCACTGACGTTACCAGCCTCATTTGATGAGGAAGCCCGTGCCTTGACCTTAGAGGCGGCAAAGGAAGCAGGCTTCGGGGAATTGTATTTGCTCGAAGAGCCGCAGGCCGCTTGTTATCACTTTATCCGCAATCAAGACAACCTAGATGTGCTGGCACAAGGGAAGATGCTGTTGGTGGTCGATATTGGTGGCGGTACGACTGACTTTAGTCTGGTTCGTATTGATACCACAAGCCAGGGCAAAACCAGTCTTAAGCGGGTGGCGGTTGGTGAGCATTTATTGCTGGGCGGGGATAATCTCGACCAAGCCCTAGCGTATCAGCTTGACCCCCGCCAAATTTCTGCATTGTCGGCCTCACGCTTGGCCGCTTTGGTACAACAAACTCGTAAAGCCAAAGAGACCTTACTCGGGGATTCAGCCCCAGAGTCTGTCACATTAACTGTCCTTGGTGGCGGTAGTCGCCTAATTGGTGGTTCGCAGAAGTTTACGGTAGAGCGCTCCCAGCTTGTGGAGCAGGTTGAGTTAGGCTTTTTGCCACTTGAATCGTTTGAGGCAGTGGTACAAAAAAGTGATTATGCGGTACACACCCTCGGCTTGCCTTATGAAAGCGATGCTGCGTTTACACGTCACTTAGCTGCGTTTTTGCGTTGTCATCGTGCTGAAATCGAGGCTGCGACGGGTTCAAACATGCCTGATGTGGTGCTCTTTAACGGCGGTCTATTCAACAGTGATTTGCTCAAAGGCAGAGTGCTGGGGCAATTAAATCAATGGTCTGATAAGCCGTTAATCGTGTGCGATGCTTCAGAGCCTAATGATGCGGTAGCCAAAGGTGCGGCGCAGTACTTACGCTCGTTGGCAGGCGAATCAGAGCGCATAGAGAGTGGTGTGGCGCACGGTTTGTTCTTAAAGTTGGCAGATGGTCAATTTCTAGGCTTATTGCCCAAAGGCACGCCTAAAGAAGAACAGATTAAGCTCACGCAAACCTTTAAAGTCAAAATGGGTGAGCAGGTTCAATTTCCGCTCTATCGTTGTGACGATCACCTAGAGTGTGAAGTAGGTGAGCTAAAAGCCAGTGAGTCAGGTCTACACTTTGTCTCGAACTTGGTGACCGAGCTTGATGGTAACGTGGACAGCGATACTGTTGAAGTTGCCCTAACGGCCACCATGACGGAAGTCGGCATTTTGAAGGTTGAGCTGCGTGCAGAATCTCAAAATGATCAGTGGGTTTTACAGTTCGGGGTAGCCAAAGCTTCTGAAGAGCAGTCGGCAAATGATCAGGACGGTCCTTTACATAGTAATATGGGCCAAGCAGAAGAACACCTTGTGAAGTGTTTCTCAGCCGCCGGTCAAAAAGAATACCCTGATCTCGTTAAATCCCTAAAGCAGGACTTAGACCGTTTACTGGGAGATCGAGAAGAGTGGAATCTCGCTACCTCTCGCCGTTTGGCGGACAAATTGCTGGCCGTCAAAGGGGGGCGTACGAAATCGCCCCAGCATGAACGTCAGTGGCTACAGTTGATAGGGTTCTGTTTGCGACCTGGTTACGGAGCGTTAGGCGATGAGGCGCGTGTTGAGCAAGCGATGAATGCTACTAAGCAGGGGCCAAAGCACGATCAAGCCCCCGTCTGGGGGCAGCATTGGACTCTGTATCGCCGAATCGCAGGAGGCTTAACCGCCGCAAATCAAGAAACGCTGTACAAGCAATTTGCGCAATATTTCTCGCCTGCCGGTTTGCGTTCGCGAGAAAAGCAAAAAGCGGTCACGACCAAATCCAGTGATGACATGATTCGCATGGTGGGTGCGTTAGAGCGACTGCCAAAAGAGCGCAAACTGGAAACCATTGATTGGCTCACGAAGCGTTTGAAGAAATCCTCAGAGCCAGATACGGCTTGGTGGTCTGTGGGGCGTTTGGCATCACGCCGTTTACTGCTGGATGAAGATCACAATATGCTGGAGGAATCATTGGCCATTAAGTTGGTCCAAGAAACTCTTAAGGAAGATTGGAAAAAGCGTAAACAGGCGGGGCTTGCTGCGGTACTGATGGTGCAGATGGGCAAAGGTGAAGACAGCAAGGAACTGAAAAGTTTGCGGAAAAAGGTCATTGATAAGCTGAAGAAGGATAAATGCCCAGCCCAGTGGTTGCAGCGTTTACAGTCTGAAGCCGCCGAATTTAGTGATCTAGAGCTGTCTAAGCTGGTTGGCGAAACCCTGCCGATTGGTCTATCTTTAAGTTAAGTCTGCTGTTAAGCAGAACTTATTCACTCAGAGTGAAGTCAAAGGGGAAAGCAAGGCGCTTTCCCTTTTTTATTGGGCGTTAAAAATGGATGTGTTAGGAGCGAAAGCATGCAAAAAATCACTACCGCGGCAGCTATCTTAGGCAGCAGCATTTTGCTAGGGTCTTTGGGCTTGGGTTGGATTGCAAACACCACCGCTAATCAGATGAAATCTTATGAGCGCAGTGTAACTGTTAAAGGTTTAGCGGAAAATGAAGTGGCAGCGAATGTCGCCATTTGGCCTATCCAGTTTACTGTTGCTTCTAATGAGTTAGAGCAGCTCTATGCGGATACAGAATCCAATACCAAAAAGATCGTCTCCTTCCTTGAACAGAATGGTATTGAAGCAGACGAAGTGACCGTCAGTCCGCCTGCAATCGTGGATAAACTAGCGCAGCAATATGGCGGTAATGGACGAGCAGAATTTCGCTATAACGCCAATCAAAGGGTGACCGTCTACAGTACTCAAATTGACACTGTGCGCAACGCACAGACTAAGCTGTCCGATCTGGGTAAGCAGGGGGTCGTGTTATCGGGCGACATGTATCAGGTGCGCACTGAGTATTTGTATACCGACCTGAATCGCATTAAACCAGCAATGATTGAACAGGCGACCCAGAATGCCCGTGAAGTGGCACAGAAGTTTGCCGCCGATTCAAATAGCCGCCTAGGTAAAATTAAACAAGCGTCACAGGGGCAGTTTTCGATCAGCGACCGCGATCAAAATAACCCCCACATAATGAAGGTACGGGTTGTCTCGACGGTGACCTACTACTTGGTGGATTAGGGCAGTGCGAGCGGTTGCTTCGCCACCAAAATACCATTGCAGTCACAATAGATGTGATCACCATTGGCAATGGTGATCCCTGCAAAATTAAGGGTTTTGCCTACTTCGCCAAGCCCTTTTTTTTCGGTTGGCATTGGGTGCGCGCACAGGGCTTTGACACCTAGGTTCACTTTGGCTTGGGCCGCGACATCACGAATTGCACCATGAATAACAATGCCTTCCCAGCCCATTTCAGCGGCTTTCTCGGCCCACATATCGCCTAATAATGCGCGACGACGGCTGCCGCCACCATCGACGACCAGCACCTTGCCTTTACCTGGTGTCTGCACCAGTTCTTTAACGCGGCTATTGTCTTCAAAGCAATAAACGGTGACCACTTCACCATGGAAATGATCGCGGCCACCAAAGTCTTGAAAAATAGGCTCGGCGATTTGTACATGCTTAGGGTAGAGGTCACACAAGTCTGGCAAAATGTCTTTCATAGTGAATTCCAACGTGATGAAAATGACTGTCCCTGATGGTAATTTGGTCGTACGAACCATCTCCTAGTGGCGATGTAAGCTCAGCTTCCCCGAATGGAGTCGGTGCGTACGAGCGGGTGCATCCCGCGATTAAACCATCGCTTCCCCGAACGGAGTCGGGTCGTACCAGCGGGTTGTATCCCGCGATTAAACCATCGCTTCCCCGAATGGAGTCGGGTCGTACCAGCGGGTTGTATCCCGCGATTAAAACATGGCTTCCCCGAACAGAGTCGGGTCGTACTAGTTGAATATGACAATCACTTTAGAAGTATATGAAACGAGGTGCTATAGCACCTCGTTTATATTCGCTATTCAGGCCGCATTTGCAATTATTCCGTTTCCAAAGCGCTCAAGTCCAGTAAGTCATAGCTAGCCGCCAGCTGCAGCAAGCTCATAATTTGCTCATCAGGACTTAATAGGTGCAGCGGTGTGTTATCACCTTGTTCTTCACGAGCGCGATGCAGTTCAATATCACGCTCGCTAAACCACTGCTCAATGGAGATAATCTCAAACGCTGGATCTAGCCCTTTGGTGTCGTATAAGGTTTCTACAAGGGCTTCTACGGTTTCAGCATCCACCGCGTAAAGTGTATCTGTGTCCAGCTCGGTGGCCCATTCAGACAAGATGTCTTGTGCTTCATAGCCGAACTCGTACAGTTGTTGTTCGTCTAAGTTTTGCAAATTAGGTTCGATGGCGTGCTCATGCAACCAGTCGTCGTCAGGGGTTACCAGTACTTCTTTGATTTGGCCATCGTGAGTGGACCAAGTAAATAGCAACGGAAAGTGCGGTTCGTCGGTAGAGTTAGCGACAGCGCTTATGAATATGGGTAAACTTGCCATAATGAAATTTAACAGCCTAGCGTTAAGGAAGAGTGAATGACTAGCCGACTCAAAATCAGCAGTTTCTTTGATGGCGGTAATATCGAAGTGATCGACGCCACAGAGCCGGACAATATTAGAGTAAATATACCAAAAGATACAAACTCTGATTTCTTCCAATGGTTCTATTTCCGTTTACAGGGCGGTATGGGTGAGCAGTGTGTTATCCGCTTTGAGAATGCAGCCGATGCAGCGTTTGCCGAAGGCTGGGATGACTACCAGGCGGTGGCCTCTTATGATCGTGAGCATTGGTTTCGAGTGCCAACAGAATACCTAGACGGTGTGCTTGAGGTCACTCACACGCCTGAGCAAGACAGTGTTTACTACGCCTACTTTGCTCCCTACAGCTACGAGCGTCATCTTGATATGGTCGCGTGGGCAGCTAGCTATGAAGACTGTATTACCCATCATATTGGTGAAACGGTGGAAGGTCGTGATATCACCATGCTGGAAGTGAGCAAGACCCAAGGGTTGGCGAAAAATATTTGGATCATTGCGCGTCAGCATCCAGGTGAAACCATGGCGGAGTGGTTTATGGAAGGTCTGCTGGAGCGTATTTTTGATGAGTCTCATCCCGTCGCTCGTGCCCTTTTAGAGCAATGCCGTTTTTACATTGTGCCCAATATGAACCCAGATGGTGCTGTGCACGGCAATTTGCGCGTTAACAGCAAAGGTGTGAACCTGAATCGTGAATGGAAGCGTGCAACGCAAGAACGCAGTCCTGAAGTACTCGCGGTACAAAAGAAAATGTCCGAAACAGGCGTCGACCTGTTCTTAGACATTCATGGCGATGAAACACTGCCCGTCAACTTCGTTGATGGCTGTGAAGGGGTGCCAAACTTCGATCAACGTATGGCCGATATGGAAGCCATCTTTGAAGAAATCTTCACCGCCGTTAGCCCAGACTTCCAAAATGAAATTGGCTATGAAAATGTTCGTTACGGAGAAGAAACGCTAACCGTGGCCTCTAAGTGGGTAGGGAATACCTACCGCTGCTTATCGCTTACCTTAGAGATGCCATTTAAAGATAACCAGAATCTACCTGATGAAGTCGTGGGTTGGTCGCCAGAGCGTTGTAAGATCTTAGGTGCCGATGTGTTGTACCCAATCTATCATGTGGTGAACAGCGAGCATATGAAAGGCGATTAAGCGCCTTTCTTTCTCAAACGAGGTTCGGGTGGTACGAGCGGGTTGCATCCCGTGATTGAAGCATTGCTTCCCCGGACACAGCCGGGTCGTACGAGCGGGTTATATCCCGCGATTGAAGGATTTCTTCCCCGAACACAGACGGGTCGTACGAGCGGGTTGTATCCCGCGATTGAAAGATTTCTTCCCCGGACACAGCCCAGGGCGCGAGCATACTTTGAAGAACTAGCTTCAAACCTGCCAAAACCTGTATTGTAGCGCTTATTAGTTCATCAAACAGGCTTCATTCCGTGACTCTTATCGAACATCTATCTGTCATCAAAGAAA
>NZ_FLOC01000022.1 GCF_900089755.1 Marinomonas aquimarina
TTCTTTGATGACAGATAGATGTTCGATAAGAGTCACGGAATGAAGCCTGTTTGATGAACTAATAAGCGCTACAATACAGGTTTTGGCAGGTTTGAAGCTAGTTCTTCAAAGTATGCTCGCGCCCTGAGTTCTAATCATCTTAAAGGGGCAGTTATTAATAGAGAGGCTGGTTAGAAAGTTTATTCTATCTCGTTTTCCAAACCCTGAAGCATTTGAGAAAACTCCATTTACAGCTGCTCATTGCATCGCAATAGGCGAGAGCATGTGCCTCAAAAACAAAGAACCAGAGTGGCTTTGGAGGCAAGTAAAAGAACTTAATAGCATCCGAAATAAACTTGCACACAATCTTGACTATGGAAGTGTAGAGCCTCGCGTTAAGAGCTTTATTTCTACGATTGCCAATGCTCAGAATCTAGAAAATCGGACTATAACTAGTGCGATAGCGAGGCTGTATGGCATGCTTAAAGGGCTCTGCGATTTATCTCAGAGCGATGATTTCCGAGCATTCAAAATGTAACAAGCGCATGTTGTCGGACAGGTTTTCAGTTGTGCTCTAAAGCAGCCGCAAATTCGGGCGTTAGTTGCTTTAAGAATAATAGGTAAATGCATGGATGAGAAGTTGGTATCTTTTGACCTCGAAACAGATCTAGTTACATCGTTGCGGTGCTTACTTGAGGCTTTGTCTCAAATTGAAAGAGGGCGAAACACATATTTCAAATGGGCAGTGGTCTACGGGCATAACTCACTTCAATCGGCAATGTGCTTAGCTCTCATTACATCGGACTCACGCCTCGTTAGGAAAAGAGATAAGGGTGATTTAGATAATATCGAATGGCTTTACGAAAAACTGCTGAAAGAAGACTTTCTTCCTTACATGGGTAGCCACGTCATTGATAGTCAGCGATTTGAAAAAGAAAAAATTAGTCGTTTGCAGACAGTTAGGAATACATTCATACATCAACATCCATCACTCTACATTTTTACGTTCAATGAATTAGTAGAGTTAATCCATATTTCTATTGACCTAGTTGGTTTCCTAGTCAATGAAAGTGAACGTCTAGCGATAAATTGGCACATACAATCTCAAATAAAGGATTTAGTGAGTGAGTTGAGCACGCAATTAACAAACTGTTCAAGAGAGGGACGCAACGCATAGCATTTTCACTATGCGTTGGTTTTAGTGTTCAGGGTAGTATGCGGCTTCGGTATTGTGTCGCCCACCAGTTAAACAGGCATTACCAATCCGGTTTAGTAATGAATATTGAGATTGTACAAAAAGCAGATCACCTTAAGCTGCTAGAAGTCTGGGAAGCGTCGGTTAGGGCTACGCATGATTTTCTGGCTGAAGAGGATCTACAGGAGTTAAAGCCGTTAATTCTGGACCAGTGTTTTGACGCAGTTGATTTAAGGTGCGTTAAAAACGGTGATGGTGAGATTCAGGGATTCTGCGGAGTGCATGACGGTAATATAGAGATGTTGTTCATCTCACCTGATGCGCGTGGCAAAGGAATTGGCTCCAAGTTGGTGGCCTACGCGATCAAAGAGCAGGAGGCATCAAGGGTTGATGTAAACGGGCAGAATCATCAGGCGCTAGGTTTTTACCTGCATATTGGCTTTAAAGTTACAGGACGTTCACCTCTTGATGGTCAGGGAAAGCCTTATCCGCTGCTACATATGACGCTATAGCGCAGCATTTAAGACGGATTAGCAATGTTTGGTGAGGCCTATCCCAGTTCCCGCGCACAGCGCGGTCCTACAAGAGGCAGCGTTAACTTGATTGCTTCCAAGCCTGATAGATTGCTTCCCCGAACGGAGTCGGGTCGTACAGGAGGCAAAAAAACCATAAAAAATCCGATTAAGCTACTCTAATCTGATTCTGAGCCTCAAGCTCCCGTTTCTATTCCTTATTCACCCACCAACAGGCCAACAGCACCATGACCCCAACCCTCAAAACCAAAATCCTTGAAGTCTGTGACAAAAAGATTGCCGCTAAAGGTGAGAACGTTGGCATTTCGTTCTACGCGTTTTTCAAAAACAAAAACGACGATCCTGAGCTGCTGATGGAAGCCGCGGAGTGGTGGATTAGAACCCATCAGTTAGATCATTTTGAAAAGGCGGTAAAGATCAAAGCTCTAGTTCAAGCTGGCAGATAAGCAGTTCCCGCACAGCGCGGTCCGACAAGAGGTTGCGTTAAATTGATTACCTCGAGGCCTGGTAGACAGCTTCCCCGAGCGGAGTCGGGTCGTACGGGACTTTATCCCTTCAATATTTCCAGTGACCATAGACTTGATCACGGTTCCATGCGTTTGATTCGCGCTGACGGTCGAGGGAGGTACGACCGAAGATGTGCGCAAGCGAATTGAATTGCATGGATGTTCTTGGCCAACAAATGCAGGCGCTAATACTGATTGTTGCAGAGATAGCTAGATTATTCCCGCGCGCAGCGCGGTCCTACAAGAAGCGGCGTTAATACTGATTGCCTTCAAGCCTGATAGATCGCTTCCCCGAACGGAGTCGGGTCGTACAGGACTTTATCCCTTCAATATTTCCAGCTTCCAACCTACAAAAGTTGGAGTCAAAATGACCGCTGCCGATGATGCTAGGCTAGGCGTTCCCGTGCGAAGCGCAGCTGGATAGCTTGATCACTTAGGATTATCAACGACTGCTTTGAATAATCTCCCGCAACATTTTACTGGCCTTTGTCACATCGTCTGCATGGCTAATCGCTGATACCAGCGCAATACCGTGCACGCCGGTGGCGGCGATGTCAGCAAGGTTGTCGTGACGAAGACCACCAATGGCGACGATGGGCTTATCGTAAAACGCTAAGGCATCGTTGAGGCCTTCTAGGCCCCAGTGATACTGGGTGTTGGTTTTCGTAGGTGTCGGGTAGATGGCGCTTAAGCCAATGTAATCAATCGGCAGTTGCTTGGCTTCTTCAAGCTGCTGCCAGCTTTCAATCGACAGTCCTAAGATTTTCTCTGGTCCTAGCAGGCGTCTAGCGTCCAGCGCTGGCATATCCGTTTGTCCAAGGTGCACGCCATCGGCGTTTACGGCTAAGGCAACATCGACCCGGTCATTGATGATCAGGGGCACTTTGGCGGCTTGTAAAATGGGCTGAATGGCGCGTGCACGGCGAATAAAGTCGCGCACGTCGTGATGCTTTTCCCGCAGTTGCACCATGGTCACCCCGCCAGCAACGGCTTGTGTGACGACCCGTACCAAGGTGTCGATATCTTGGTTGTCGTCGGTAACGAGATAGAGTTCGTAGGGTGACATGGTGTTTCCTTTTAAAGTATTAAGACAGTTGCGACAGCTTTAAACGCTTGCTCAGGGTCTCGGCATCGAGATTATACAAGGCATCGAGCAAGGCGGCCTGTAAGCTACCTGGGCCGTTTGCCTGTTCGGCGGCGATTTCGCCTGCCACACTCATCACTGCGGCCGCGGCCAAACCACTGGTTTCGCCAATCGCGGCAAACGCCCCTGTGATGGCACTGAGAGAACAACCTGTACCGGTTACTCTCGTCATCATCGGATGACCATTGTTAAGGGTGTAAATACCCTCAGCATTGACTATGTAATCGGTCGCGCCCGAAATGACGACTTGAGCTTGGTATTGCTCAACCAGCTGTTTGGCCGCGTCCAAGGCGGCATCGCTGGCGTCTTGTGAATCGACGCCTTTGCCCTGCGATGTCTGTCCCGCTAAGGCAATGATTTCCGAGGAATTACCGCGAATAATCAAACGCTCAGCCAGTGCGGCCAAGTGGCGGGCGCTATTGGTGCGAAGGCTGGTTGCGCCACAACCGACTGGGTCGAGCACGACCACTTTACCCGTGTCATTGGCTTGCTCCACGGCAAAGGTCATACGCTCAATCCAAGTACGATCTAAAGTACCGATATTGATCACCAAGGCTCCGGCAAAGGCCATCATTTCGGCCATTTCTTCACGGGAGTGGGCCATGATCGGCGAGGCGCCAATAGCGAGTAACGCATTGGCTGAGTTATTCATCACCACATAGTTAGTGATGTTGACCACTAAAGGCGCTTGCTCACGCAGTTGCGCCAGTGCTGTACCAATATCCTTTACATTCATAGCTGGGCTCCCGATTGGTTAAGGCCTTGCTGCCAGAAGGCGATTTCCATACGTGTGGCGGTGCGGAACGTGTCAATCAGCTGCTGACCCTTTTGGCTGTTTAGATCGATATCCGCAAGCAGTTTATTAAAGTGCGCTGCGCCATGAGCCACGTGCGTTTGAAAGTCATCACTGCTGTAGAGCTTGAGCCAAGTTTGGTAAGGGTTACCTTCCCAAACGGTGGTAGACTGATGTGCCAACTGGCGACCAATCGCAGCGTAGCCGATGGAGCAAGGGGCGAGGGCAGAATAGAGGCTAACCAAGTCACCACTCATGCCAGCGTCCAAGACAAAACGTGTGTAGGCCACGGTGCCGAAGTCCTCTGGTTCTTGCTCCATGTCCTGTTCGCTAATACCCCATTGCTCGCACCATGCCACATGGTGGGCGATCTCGCTGTTAAGCAGGGCATGAACCGTCGGTAGGGCTTGGCGCATATCCTCTAGGCTGTTGGCTTTATAAATAGCCAAGGCATAGGCTCGCACATAATGCTTTAGAAACAAGAAATCCTGTTTCAGATAATGTAGGAAGCTTTGCTTGTCTAAGGTTCCAGTTGCTAGCTGCTGCACAAAGTCGTGTTCAGTGTAGGTGTGCCATTCCTGCTGGCAAGCATCGATCAGATCTTGATACTGCATAACAGGCTCCTAGTTTAGGCTTGGCACGTAGTCTTTGGCTTTTGGTAACGACTCGATAATGCCATGCTCAAACATAAACTCGGCGTAGTCATCGTAGCGCGCCAGATCAATGGCCGCTGGGCGCAAGGCAAAGCGCGTTAGGGTGTCTTTCCAAGCGAGAGCATTCAGCTCGTTATCTAGGGTGTCTGGCGCGTAGGCGATAAATTCTTCCCAAGCGGCTTCTGGATGGTTAACGATGTAGGTGGTGGCTTTTTCTAGGGCGCGGTTAAAGGCTTGAATAGATTCCTTGTCATAGGTTTCGCTGTTCGCCACAAACACCAACTCATCGTAGGCTGGCACGCCGTGTTCCTCTGGGAAGAATGCTGTCGCGGCGTAGTTTTCAAGTTTTAGCTGATTGGTTTCAAAGTTACGCAAACCACCCCAAATCGCATCCACCTTGCCAGACGCTAGTGACGCCGATAACGACCAACCCACGTTAATGATGTCGACTTCGTCCCACATCACACCATGGTGTTTTAACATGGTGCCGACCGTGGCTTCTTCGGTGCCAGCAATGGCGATGCCGATTTTTTTGCCTTTTAAATCGGCTGGCGACTCAATCTGGCTGTCATCCATCACCATCAAAGTATTCAGCGGCGTGGCGATCAAGGTTGCAGAACGAATCAAGGGCAAGCCCGCTGCCACATCAATGGTCAACGTTGGCTGGTAAGAAATCGCCATATCCACTTTGCCCGCTGCAACCAACTTAGGCGGCATGCTTGGGTCAGCAGGCTCTTGGATGGTGACTTCTAAGCCTTGCTCAGCAAAGTAGCCTTTTTCTTGGGCAATCACGATTGGGCCGTGGTTTGGATTCACAAACCAATCGAGCATCAACGACAGTTCATGATCGGCTGCGAACAAGGAAGAGCTGGCTGAAAGGCCGAGCAGAGCGGTAGTACTGAAACGAGTAAAGGTGTTCATAGAAGTCATCCATCCTTATTGAGAATGCCAAGGTAAAGAGCGTTTTAATAACCAGTCGACGCTGAAGTACAGGGCGACTGAAAACAGAGAAAGAATAAACAGCGCGGCGAACATTTCATCGATGCGCATGCGCGCGTTGGCTTGCAGCATCAAGTAACCAAGGCCCGCGCTAGAGCCGACCCATTCACCGACCACCGCCCCAATGGGGGCAACCACAACAGCGACGCGCAGCCCTGAGCCTAAGGCTGGTAAGGCGGCAGGTAATTGAATATGCCAAAGGGTGCGCCAGCGATTGGCGTTAAGGGTTCGTGCTAAATCCAGATAGCCAGCTGGGGTACTGCGCAGGCCGTCGAAGCAGCAGGTGGTCACAGGGAAGAAAATAATAATCGCCGCCATGGCGACTTTTGAGGCGATGCCATAGTCGAGCCAGAGCATTAAGATGGGCGCAATAGCAAACACCGGAATCGCTTGGCTGGCGATCAGGATCGGCAGCAGCCATTGCTTAACCGGGCGAAACAACAGCATCAGCAAGGCAAAGCACAAACCAATGCTGACCCCAAGGGCCAAGCCGATCAGAATCTCTTGGGCGGTCACCCAAGTATGTGACCAGAGCATTGGCCAGCGCGTTAACAGCACATCCAATACCGCTAGCGGTGAGGGCAGGATAAAGCTGGGCAGCGACCAAAGACTGATAGCCCCTTGCCATAAACCGAGGATAACAAGCGTCGCCGTGATGCCCCGTAGCCAGTTAGCCATGCTCACCTCCAAGACGACGTAAGATATAGGTTTGTAGTTCGGCGCTGCGCTCATCCAATTGGCGCGGGGGATCTGTGTGTAAATCCGGCAATAGATGCGCGCTCGCCGGTGTCCCTTCCATCACATAAATCTGATGACCTAGGCGCACCGCCTCTTGTGGATCATGGGTCACCAGCAACACGGTTTTGCCTTTTAGTAGATCAAATGACAGACTTTGTAGTTTATGGCGCGTGACCGCATCTAAGGCAGAAAACGGCTCGTCCATTAACACAATCGGCCGCTCTTGCAGCAGGGTTCTGGCTAAGGCGACCCGTTGGCGCATACCACCAGAAAGGGCATGGGGGTATCGCTCGGCGTGCTCCCTAAGGCCGACTTTTTGTAGCAGTGACAGGGCTTTAGCGCGAGTGTCCTGGGACAATGAGCGCCCCTGTAAACGCTCGGCGATGCAAACGTTATCGAGCACCGATAACCAAGGCAGCAAGAGATCTTGCTGCGCCATATAGGCGATATTGCCAGACAACCCTTGGCCGTCGGCCTGGATGTCCCCTCGCCACTCGGCATCCTCTAAAAGCCCAGCGAGCTTTCTTAAAATGGAAGTTTTGCCACAACCACTTCGTCCTAATAGACAGGTCCATTGCTGCGCTGGCAGCTGCATCACCAAGTCCTGCAAAACAGGTTGCGCTTGTTTGGTGGGGTAGCGCAGGGCATTTACTTGAATGGAAATCGCGAAGCCTTGGCTCATAGGCTTAACGCTGCCATTGGTAAAAGTGGTTTACAGGGCCGTGACCTTGACCCACTGGCAATTGATCCGCGGCGGCAATGGCACCGGTTAAATAGTCTTTTGCCTGTTGCACCGCCGCTGTCAGATCCGCCCCTTGGGCGAGGTAAGAGGCAATCGCTGACGACAGGGTACAGCCCGTGCCGTGGGTGTTCTGAGTGGAAATACGAGCCGTGGTGAAGGTCTGCACATCGCTGTTGCTTAATAGCCAATCCGTGCTGTCTGGCAATTCGGCAAGGTGACCGCCTTTTAACAGCACTGCCGCAGTGGGCAATTGTTGTAAAGCTGGAATCAGATCCAGTACCGCTTGTTCAGTGTGGGGCACTTCGCTATTTAACAGTGTCGCCGCTTCAGGAAGGTTAGGCGTGATCAAGGTCGCCAAAGGCAGTAGCTCTTCGATCAGGGTTTGAATAGCCGTTTGCTGCAGCAATAAATCACCACTGGTCGCCACCATCACAGGGTCGAGCACAATCTGCTTCGGCTGGTACTGGCGCAGTTTGCGCGCCACTAACTGAATGATCTCAGAGTTGGCCAACATGCCGATTTTGACCGCTTGCACATCCAAATCAGAGAACACAGCGTCTAATTGAGCTTCAATATGAGGCAAAGGAATGGCATGGACATCGGTGACCCCAAGGGTATTCTGCGCCGTGGTTGCGGTGATCACTGTGCAGGCATAACCGCCTGTGGCAGAGATGGCTTTAATATCGGCTTGGATGCCAGCACCACCGCCACTGTCTGAGCCTGCGATGCTGAGTGTAATAGGAGTGTGAGTCATATGGTTTCCCTTAGAGCGCAAGGGAAACAGGGGCAAGATGCACAGGGCATAGACGTACTGCAGTACGCAATAAAGCTGTCCCCATAGTTCCCTACGCCAGTGCTAACTGAATCAGGTTCAACGGGTCTCGCTTAAGCGATCTCAGCATTACTGCTCCCCGACTATGTAGTCACGATGGTATCAGCTCTTCGCCCCCGACACTAGCAACCTCATTAGCTCTCGATTTCTGTAGGACCGCGCTGCGCGCGGGAACCCCTTTGCATCCTCATCGGTAGTAAGTATTCACCCCAGCTTTTGTAAGCTATGGAGCTTCCATGCAATTCAATTCGCTTGCGCACATCTTCGGTCGTGCCTCCCTCGACCGTCAGCGCGAATCAAACGCATGGAATCTCTATCAAGTCTGAAGTTATGGGAAACACTGTAGGGATACAGCCCTGTACGACCCGACTCCGTTCGGGGAAGCGATCTCGAATTCTGTAGGACTGCGCTGTGCGCGGGAACCTTTAACGCCAGCTTGTGTAGGGAGTGAGCTTCCATGCAATTCAATTCGCTTGCGCACATCTTCGGTCGTGCCTCCCTTCGACCGTCAGCGCGAATCAAACGCATGGAATCTCTATCAAGTCTAAAGTTATGGGAAACACTGTAGGGATAAAACCCTGTACGACCCGACTCCGCTCGGGGGAGTGATCTCGCATTCTCTGCAATAATCATCATTAGCTCCGGTCCTTGTAGGACCGCGCTGTGCGCGGGAACTTTTAGCGCTAGCTTACGTAGGGAATGAGCCTCCATGCAATTTAATTCGCTTGCGCACATCTTCGGTCGTGCTTCCCTCGATCGTCAGCGCGAATCAAACGCATGGAATCTCTGTTATGTTCGAAGTAATTAAAAGCATTGAAGGGATACAGCCCTGTACGACCCGACTCCGTACGGGGAAGTGATCTCGCATTCTCTGCAATAATCATCATTAGCTCTCGATTCCTGTAGGACCGCGCTGTGCGCGGGAACCTTTAATGCCAGCTTTTGTAGGCTATGGAGCTTCCATGCAATTCAATTCGCTTGCGCACATCTTCGGTCGTGCCTCCCTTCGACCGTCAGCGCGAATCAAACGCATGGAATCTCTATCAAGTCTGAAGTCGTTGGAAACATTGAAGGGATAAAGCCCTGTACGACCCGACTCCGTTCGGGGAAGCGACCTATCAACCTCAGCAATAATCATTAGCTCCGGTCCTTGTAGGACCGCGCTGTGCGCGGGAACCTTTACCCCAGCTTTTGTAAGCTATGGAGCTTCCATGCAATTCAATTCGCTTGCGCACATCTTCGGTCGTGCCTCCCTCGACCGTCAGCGCGAATCAAACGCATGGAACCTCTGTTATGTTCGAAGTGATTAGAAGTATTGAAGGGACAAAGTCCTGTACGATCCGACTCCGTTCGGGGAAGCGATCTTGAGTTCTGTAGGACCGCGCTGTGCGCGGGAACCGATAAAGTCAGTGCTTGTTGGGCTAAGATATAATGACTCTTCAATAAGGCTATGTGGTGTAAAAGGTGTCCTATGATGTATCAAGCTCTTAGTACCTCTAACCAAGCAGAGTTGGTCGAGCTCTTTTCGTCAGTGTTTAATGCCTCAGAAGGCGAACAGGAAGGGGCGATGTTGCGGCAACTGACGTCGCAGTTAGCGGCGCTGATTGATCATGATGCGGTGATGGCTTTCGGGGCGTATGAAGAGGGGACGCTTATTGGAGCAATTTTCTTTTCTCGTCTGCAGTTTGAGTCTCCTGTTTCTGTGTATATGTTATCGCCAGTGGCGGTGGCGACGGAGCAACAAGGTCAAGGGGTTGGGCAGGCCTTAATTCAGCATGGCTTGGAGATACTGAAAGAGCGCGCTGTCGAGGTCGCTATCACTTATGGTGATCCCGCTTTTTACAGCAAAGTAGGCTTTGCGCCACTGTCAGAGGAGCTAATTCAAGCCCCTGTGAAATTGTCTATGCCATTTGGTTGGCTGGGGCAATCCTTGTCTGAAAAGCCGCTTCCTAAGCTAAGTGGCCGTCCACTATGTGTGGAGCCATTCAATGATCCAAACTTATGGTGAGCTTTCCTATGTACGACCCGATTCCAATCGGGGAAAACGATCTCACATCCTCAGCGATAATCTCAATTAACCCTGATCTCTGTAGGGCTGCGCGGTGCGCGGGAATTTACCTGCAGTTTCAGCGACAGTCAGTATTAACGCCTGCATCTGTAGGCAAATGAGCTTCCATGCAATTCAATTCGCTTGCGCACATCTTTGGTCGTGCCTCCCTTCGACCATCAGCGCGAATCAAACGCATGGAAGCTTTATCAAGACTGAAGTCATTGGAAACACCTCATGAAAGGCATTTGTGGGAGTTGATAGTTCGCTTCCCCGAGCGGAGTCGGGTCGTACATGAGGCAAAACACAGCCCACAAAAAAATCCGATTGAGTTACCCCAATCGGATTTTTTATTGAAACCTTAAAGCCGTCGCGATTATTGAGTCGCTTCAGCCGTCTCGTTTTGTTGTTTCTGTAGGTTTTCTAGGTACAGCGCATCGAAGTTGATCGGAGCAAGCATCACTGGGTTGAAGCTGCCTTTAGTGATCACTGAGTCTATAGTTTCACGGGCGTATGGGAACAGTGTACCTGGGCAGAATGCGCCTAGTGCGTGGTGTAGTTGGCGCTCTTCGAAGCCAGAGATAGTGAATAGGCCACCTTGCTGAACCTGTACAAGGTAAGCAGCTTCGCCGTTGTTTTTCACGTTCACTGTGATGTCTAGTACCACTTCGTATAGGTTTTCACCTACTTGACGGCTTTTAGTGTTCAACTCAAGGCCTACTTCAGGCTTCCACTCTTCTTGGAATACAAGCGGAGAGCGTGGTGATTCAAATGACACGTCTTTTAGGAAGATACGTTGAATTTGTAGTTGTGGTTGAGCTTGGTTTTCTTCAGCCATGATAGTTCCTTGGTGTTTTAATTAGAGGCCAGCAGAGCATCAAGCTCGCCAGCATTTTCGAGCGCAAATAGGTCGTCGCAACCACCTACATGACGGTCTCCAATCCAGATCTGAGGTACCGTGTGACGGCCGCTTTTTTCCATCATTTCTTGGCGTAAAGCGTGGTTGCCGTCAACTAGAATCTCGCTGAAGTCCGCTTGCTTATATTGCAATAACTGCTTTGCTCGAAAGCAAAATGGGCAGTAGTTGCTAGAGTAAATTGTGATGTTAGCCATTGCGGACCCCTTAAATTATTTCTTCACTAGCGGTAGGCCAGCATTTTGCCATTCTGTGATGCCGCCTTGCAGCTTGTAGACATCAAAGCCTGACTTGATCAGCTCTTTCGCGCTAGAGCCGGCTGTCATACCCGTTTTACATACTAGGATGATGGGGGATGATTTGTATTTTTCTAGGGTACCTGCCGAATCTTTCAGTTTTGCTGAAGGAATGTTGATCGAACCGGTTAGGTGGCCTGTGCGAAATTCGTTCGCTGGACGGATATCGACGACTACGGCGTCTTTATCGTTGATCAAGTTCGTTGCAGCATTGGTCGACAACGCGCGTGCACCACCACGTGTTTCCACGAAAATCAGTGTTGCTGCGATGAAAACGAAGACCGCGACCATTTCCCAATGGTTTAAAGAAAATTCAATTAGTTGGTTCATCATTTGGATTCAAGCCTATAAAAAAACTGCGAAGCATTATACACGGTGAGGGAAAAGGGTACATACTAGCAAACCAGCACAGTAGAAATGGAGTGGTAGCGGTGTTTCACAAGAGTATAAAGGGCTTTTGTTGCATTCTTTTGATCGCAAGCTTGGTTGCCTGCAGTGGCGCGCCCTCGAAAAAGGAATTTAAAGCCGCTCGCAATCAGCAACAGTATGAGTTAGCGAGCTTATTAGAGACGCTGTGGCAGCGGGCACATGTTATTCCTACCTTGCAACAGGGCGCACCACTGATCAGTACTGCAAAAGCTGGGCAAGACGCCATTAATCAACAGAATCAACATAACATCGCCTTGGTGCGCACCGAGTTGGCCAAGCTCGACGCGGAACTTAAGGAGCGCAAGCGTCAACCAGAAACGGGGGATATGGCGCAGTTGATGGCCCTGTCGATTCAGGACGGTGGCCAAACGACCTACAGGGCAGAACCTTTGATCCTCTATCGTGGCGAGCAAAGCCGCTGGCGCTTGCTGTCCGAGCAAGGGGCTGAAGTATGGCTGAATGTGATCTGGAACGAACAGGGAACGTTGTATATGGAAGGGCAAGATATTGAGGACCTTAGTCCGAGCAGTCCGGATACGCCAAGAGTCTTTCAGGTGTTCTATTACGGCGGTAAGGTGCTGGCACAAGCGGCCTTGACCATCGAACTACAAACCAAAGTGCCGCGTTTATAGCGCGGCACTGTGTTCTGCTACTCCCGTCAAATAGTGCTATCAGCTCGCCGTGTTGGTGGAATCAAAAATCTTGTCGGCATTGCCTTCAATAAAGCTGTCAAACAGTTCGCCGTTAGGCTGTTGGTGGCGCAGGGCAAACTCATAGAAACAACTTGGAATAATACGCGTTTCAGCGCCTGCAAAGGTAAATTCGATCTTATCCGCCATGGTTGAAGATTGTTCCAAGTACAACTCAGGGGAGCCTTTAATCAAGCCTCCGGTTTGGTTCAAGGTGTAGCCTTCATCCAATAACAGCTGATTCACTGCTTCGATGGTGGGCGTTTGTGTCAGGTGGTTAATACTCACAGTAAAGTGGTTCGCTTGCATGCCCATGGTGCTGAGCCAAGCCGCGTACTCACTGTGTTTTTGCAGGGTCAGGTAGTCTTGCTCGGCGATCGGTTGCCAGAGGCATTTTGACCAGAATATTTCCGGCCCTTGCACCACATCGTCTGGGATCTGTGCGACCAGTTTATTAATGATGGCTTGGCAGTCTTCAGGTAGCTCTTCTGATAGCAGCTCAGATAAGAAAATCTTTGGTGCATCCGCTTGGCTTTGATGTTGGTAGCAACGGGCTTTCAAGTGCTTGTTTTCAAAACGAAACGCGCCGTAAGCAGAGTAGCCGAGGCTCGCCAGTACGGGCTCTAATTTCTCTAACGCAATCGGCGAATGGGCAAAGGTACGAAAGGCGATGTGATCGTTGATCACAGTTTCTCCGCGCTGTTTGAATAACGCTTGAATGCGCTGAGCTTGTGGGGTAACGCGAGTGTAGACCTCCCACAGGGAAGCAAAAAACTGATCGACTGACATGGCAAGTCACTCCTACTGATGGCTCCTCGTATTCTTTCAATGTAAGTGCTCTGTGCCGACTTGGCAAAAGTTTAAAACGCATCGATTGATGCGAAAAAGTCATGCTTGGTCGGTTTGACAGGCTGGGGGCATGGCGTCAGGTGAGGGCGGAATGGCATGGGAAAGTTTGGAGGTTTTCGACATAAAAAGCGAGGAACCCAGAATGACAGCAGCTTGCTTTCGCGTCACAATGGCTGAGTATTTCAATTTTATGTACAGTCATTTTTCCAATAAGTATAACTACGGTCGCCCGATGCGGAGATACATTCCATCCTCAACGGCTTTAAAGTGTTTTGAAGCCTCTGTTAGACACCTAAGCTTTACCCGAGCTGCGCAGGAGTTGCACCTTACCCAGAGTGCGGTCAGCCGACAAATTCGTAATCTTGAAGAGTTTCTGTCGCGCGATTTGTTTATTCGGCTTAATAAACGTCTAGTGCTGACCAGCACAGGCGCGGCCTACTACAAAGAAGTGGTGCCACTGCTGGATAGTATGGAGAACGCTAGCTTGCGTATGCTCTATCGTGAAGATGAAAAGACCACGTTAACCATTTCCGCCTTACCCACCTTTGCTTCCTATTGGCTGATGCCAAAATTGGCCGAGTTTGCTAAGTCTCACCCACAGTTTCAGGTCAAGGTGCGCTCGTTAGACGATGCGGTTAAGTTTAACCCAGAAGCAGTGGACATTATCTTGCATTACGGTGGGGATCATTGGCCGCGAGCAGTGAGTCATCACTTACTCGGTGAGAGCGTGGTTGCGGTGTGTTCTCCAGCGCTGATCGAAGGGCAAGGCCCACTTGAAGTGGAAGATGTACTGTCTTATCCGTTACTGCATCTATCGTCACGCATTCATGCTTGGCCCGATTGGCTAGCGGCCCATGATTTGGAAAGCGGCTCTTTGGCCGGTCCTGCGTTTGCCCACTTCCATATGTTGCTGGAAGCCGCTAAGCACGGAATGGGAGTTGCCATTATGCCGACCATTATTGCTGCGCAAAGCTTGGCTAATGGTGAATTGATTGCGCCTTTTAGTGCCGCGATTGAAACCCCTCATGAGTACCTGTTGTCGTACCCAGCGGACAAAGCAGACCTTGAGCAGGTGGTGACTTTCCGTGATTGGTTATTGGCTCAAGCGAGTGTAACGAACGAGAATTAATCTTGCTGGCAACGTCTGTTATCTGTGACGAAAGTTAAGGCTATGTTAGTATCTAACCAACTGTCTAAGTTACCTATCGGGATGAGCACTTATGAACAAAAAAACTACGGCATTGTTTATTTTGGACGGTTGGGGCTACAGCGAAACCTCAACATCAAACGCCATCGCAGCGGCACATACGCCCAACTGGGATAAGCTTTGGAGTGAGCGCCCACATACCTTGATCAAGACATCAGGTATGGCTGTGGGCTTGCCTGACGGTCAAATGGGTAACTCGGAAGTCGGTCATATGAACTTAGGTGCTGGTCGCGTGGTGTACCAAAACTTTACGCGCATTGGCAAAGCCATTGAAGACGGCAGTTTCTTTGATAATGAAGCACTCGTGACAGCGGTCGATAAAGCCGTTGCCGCAGACAAAGCGGTGCATATTTTAGGCTTACTCTCCTCTGGTGGTGTGCATTCTCATCACGAACAAATTATGGCCATGTGTGAATTGGCGGCGAAGCGTGGCGCCAAGGCGATCTACGTACACGGCTTTACCGATGGTCGTGACACGCCACCACGTTCGGCGCATACACCGATTGCACAACTTGAGAACAAACTGAAAGAGCTTGGCGTAGGTCGCATTGCTACCTTGATTGGCCGCTACTTTGCCATGGACCGTGACAATCGCTGGGACCGTGTCGAGCAAGCTTACAATGCCATTGTATTAGGCGAAGGCGCTTACCAAGCAAGCCGTGCTTTTGATGCCATTGATGACGCCTACGATCGTGATGAAAACGATGAGTTCGTCAAAGCGACGATTATTGGCGAGTCGATCAAAGTCGAAGACGGTGATGCCGTGGTGTTTGCTAACTTCCGCCCAGACCGTGCTCGTCAATTGACCCGTGCTTTTACGGATGTGGACTTCTCTGGTTTTGAGCGTAAAGCGACGCCAGCGTTAGCGGGCTTTGTGACCTTTACTGAATACGCTTCCAATATCAACGCCGCGGTAGCTTTCCCGCCAGAAGCGTTAAGCAACACCCTTGGTGAAGTGCTGTCGAAAACCGGTAAGAAGCAGCTGCGGATCGCGGAAACGGAAAAATACGCCCACGTCACCTTCTTCTTTAACGGTGGGGAAGAAGCGGTATTTGATGGCGAAGAGCGTGAGTTGATCCCATCTCCTGATGTGGCGACCTACGATCTGAAACCTGAGATGAGTGCCCCCGAAGTCACTGACAAATTGGTCGAAGTCATCGAAGCGGGCAAATACGACACCATTATCTGTAACTTTGCTAACGGTGACATGGTTGGCCACAGCGGTATCTTCGATGCGGCGGTGAAGGCGGTTGAAGCCGTCGACCTATGTCTTGGTCGTATTCTAGCTGCGCTAGAAAACAACGGCGGTCAGTGTCTAATTACCGCCGACCATGGTAACGTTGAACAGATGTTGAGCGATGATGGTTCTCAGCCACTGACGTCGCACACCATTGAGCCTGTGCCGCTTGTGATGGTTACGCCAGAAGCGAGTTGGTCACTGAAAGAGGGTGCTTTGTGTGACATTGCGCCAACGATCCTAGAAATGATGGGCATGGATGTACCAGCTGAAATGACTGGCCACAGCCTGCTTGTACGTTCGTAAACGAAGGGAATCCTTATGGGTTTAAAAGCCTGTTTGTTGATGCTCACGGTACTGCTGTCCAGTGTGAGCTGGGCGGCGGAGCCACAGACACCAGAAGAAGCACGTCAACAGATCCAAGCTTTGCAGCAGGATTTGAGCAAGTTAAACGGCTGGCTCAAAGACCTGAAAAGTGAGCGCTCAAATGTAGAGCAACAACTAGAAAGCAAAGAGCAAGCGATCCAAGACCTGTCCAAGCGTATTCTGGAGTTACAACAAAGCTTAGAGAAAGGCGCTGCTCAATTGCAAAACTTGCAAACCCAGCAGCGCAGCTTGCAGCAAAGCATTCAACAGCAATACCAACAGATAGCCGCCCAACTTCGGGCGGTTTATCGTTCTGGTAGTGACGAAGGTTTAAAATTCCTGTTGGACGACTTACCGGCAGACGAAAGCATGCGTCTGATCCACTACAACCGCTATTTCTCCACCGCCCGTCAATCACTGATCAATGGCTTTGCCTCAGAAGCGGATGACCTCAACTTAGTCGAAAAGAGTATCCGCAGCCAGCGGGCGCAAATGGCGCAAGAGCAAAGCGACCTTGAGAAACAACAAGCGCGTATCCAAGATGAGCAAGCCCAGCGTCAAAAACTGTTGGCAAAAATTGAAACGGATTTGAATTCTGGTGATCAAAGAGCTCAGCAGATTAAGAAAAACCAAGCGCAGATGCAGGCGCTGTTGAAACAACTGGAAGCGGCATTAGCGGATATACGTATTCCTGACCAAGACACACCTTTTAGTAAGCAAAAGGGAAAGTTGATTCCACCTCTTAAAGTGATTAAACGCTTACCGGATAATTCGCAAATTAACCTCGGTGGGGTGACCTTAGCGGCCCAAAATGGCGAAGAGGTGCGTGCCGTGCACCACGGTCGAGTGGTGTTTTCGGATTGGATGCGCGGTTTTGGATTTCTGTTGATCTTGGACCATGGCAGTGGCTACATGTCCCTGTACGGCTATAATCAGAGCCTATTAAAAGATGTCGGGGAATGGGTCAACGCTAACGAAATCATTGCCACAGCGGGCAGTTCCGGTGGCCGTCCTGAGAATGGACTGTTTTTTGCGATACGACACAATGGCCAGCCTTTGGCACCGATCAACTGGTTAGGCAAAGGCTAGAAAGCTTTATAAGAAGGAATGGAATATGGTTGCTATCAAGCGTCACCTAATACTGGGGGTTAGCGCTCTATTGCTGAATCAGACGTGGGCGGCTCCTGAGCCAAACACTGAGAGTGCTCCCATTCCCTTGGCGCAAATTCAAACCTTTGTGGAAACCTTTGAAACCATCAGTGCGGGCTATGTTGAGCAGCTCAACGATGAAGCCATCCTTAACAAAGCTTTAAAAGGCATGGTGTCGTCCCTCGATCCGCATTCCGAATACCTGACCAAAGCCGAAGTCCAGGACTTCGACGACCAGACCTCGGGCAACTACGCAGGTATTGGTGTCGAAGTGGAAATGGTCGAGCACAAGTTAACCGTGGTGTCGCCGATCGACGATTCGCCAGCGGCCAAAGCGGGCATTAAAGCAGGCGATGTGATCATTCGCATTGATAAGCAGCTGGTGTCCGGCATGAGCCTGCAAGAAGTAGTGAATTTGATGCGCGGAAAAATTGGCAGCTCAGTGCTGCTAGATGTCGATCGTGATGGGCAAATTAAACAGTATTCCATTAAGCGTGCCGAGATCGAAGACAGCAGTGTTAGCAGCGAATGGCTGGGCAATGACATTGCTTACATCCGCATTAGTCAATTTTTAGGCAATTCCGCTAGGGAGTTCCGTGAAAAACTGGAAGCCTTACAGGCGGAGTCAGAGATCAAGGGGCTGATCTTGGATTTGCGTAATAACCCAGGCGGGGTGTTACAAAGCGCCGTTGGCATTGTCGATACCATGGTCGATGACGGTTTGATTGTTTACACCGATGGTCGTCATGAGTACTCGAAAAGCCAGTTTAAAGCCAGCCAAGCAGGGACCATGTTAGCCAGTGCGCCATTGGTGGTGTTGGTCAATGAGGGCTCTGCATCCGCCTCTGAGGTGTTGGCAGGCGCGATTCAAGATCATCAGCGTGGCTTGGTATTGGGCACTGAAACCTTCGGTAAAGGTTCGGTGCAAACCGTGGTACCTCTGAGCAGCGGTGCGGCGGTGAAGTTGACCACCGCACTCTATTACACGCCGAATGGTCGCTCGATTCAGGCGCAAGGCATTATGCCAGACATGGTCATTCCTGAGGCTAAGGTTGAAGTCGAAAAAGGCCGCTTCTTTATCAAGGAAGCCGAGCTAAAAGGCCACTTAGGCAATGGTACTGGCGGCAAAGAACGCACCAGTTCCGATGTGGACAGCAAGCTGAATGAGCTTGCCATGAGTGATTTTCAATTATTCCAAGCGCTTTCCATTCTCCAGAGCGCCCAGCAGTTTTTGGTTAAGTAATGCAACAAAGCTTTTCAAGGTGGGGCTTGGCCGGTTTGTTACTGGCCAGCTTCCATGCTCCTCTGCATGCCGATATTGAGGATGCAGAATCGATTCCATTTCCCGTTCTAGACGCTACACCTTCTGACAAGAGCAGTGTATTTCCCTATCTGACTCCGCGCTCAGATGATGCCCCTCAATGGCCGCCACTGTTTAAGTCACCAGCGCCTGAGACGCTGCCAAGGGGGCCTGTTGCCAGCAAACGCATTGCACCGATGTCAGAGATGGACGCGTTACCCGCTCCGCCTAAGATTGCGGTGATTATTGATGATGTGGGCTATAACCGCCGTGGTATGGAGGAAACGCTGGCGTTGCCACTGCCAGTGGTCCTAGCCATCTTGCCGGAAACTCCCTATGCCAAGAAAACCGCTCAGCGTGCGCACTTACAGGAGCGTATTACCATTTTGCATGCGCCCATGGAGAACGAACGTGAACTGAAGCTGGGGCCTGGCGGTTTGTATGTGCGTATGGAGGAAGAAGAGTTTAAGCAAACACTCAGAGCGGACCTCGACAATGTGCCCTATGTAAAAGGGGTCAACAACCATATGGGGTCCTTACTCACCACCCAGGGCCAGCATATGGCTTGGGTGATGGATATTATGACTGAGCGCTCACTATTTTTCATTGATAGCCTCACCAGCGCGCAAAGTGTCGCCCATACTCAGGCCAGCGAACGTGGCATTCCTACCCTGATTCGCGATGTGTTTTTAGACAATGTGCGTACTGAAGAAGCCATTCATCGACAATTCCAGCAGTTGTTAACGCGGGCTCATCAGCGTGGTTCTGCGGTTGCCATTGGCCACCCTTATCCTGAAACCACTGCGTATTTGCAGCAGCGCCTGAATCAGCCGCTTTCGGCGCAATTAGTGACCATTGATCACTTGCTGAAGTGAGCTAGCGCGGCGTCACGCAGTGGCTGAAGGCTCTCGCTTCATCAAAAGACAGGGCAGGGAAAGGCTGAGGCATTTCCCTGTGCGAGAGTGTTAGCTTAAGCGCGAAATTGCTTGCCGGATAACAGGTCCAGCACCTGTGATGGTTGCGCCTCTTGCCCTAATGAGGCATCAAAAATGGCATCCAAGGCATCACCAAAGTAAGCTATGACTTCTTCTTTGGAACGTGCAGGGTCAAGGCCCGCTGGGTTTGCTGAGGTTGAGACTAACACGCCATCGTAGGCGCAGCACAGATCTTGTACTGGCTCATGTTGGCTTAAGCGAATCGCTACGCCGGGGTGTTGCCCACGTACCCAATCTGGGGTGATTAAGGTATCTGGCACGACCCAAGACGTCGGACGCTCGGTCACGGAAATAAGACGTGTGAATTCGGCTGGCTCGAGGATTTCTTGCCAAGGGCTAAGGTGTTGCGCTGCACCAGCAATTAAGATCAGGCCTTTTTCAACTGGGCGCGACTTGAGCGCTAGGATGCGCTGCACGGATTGTTCGTTAAATGGATCGCAGCCCAACCCCCATACTGCTTCAGTGGGGTAAGCAACCACTCCACCTTGGCGTAAGATGTCTGCTACTTGTGCTGCATCAGAGGTAATCAGCATGAGTGTTCTCCGTTATTTTTTAATGCACGGAGTGTAAAACTTTCCTCGAAAAACGGCCATACGCGGTATGACCGTCACAACAAGATTAGGACATTTTCTCGATTTTTTCTTTGATTTCGCTGATTTTGTTCGCCACCACTCGTTCTAGGTGCTCAAGTTCATTGAGTAGGTCTTCTTTGCTTTGTTTGTCTTCAAACTCTTGGCCTAGTAAGCGACTCAGTTCGTCTACCGCACGCAATACCACCAAAGAAGGTTCACTGACTTCACGGTATTGTTGTTTACCGCCATCCGCTAACACAGTGCGGGTTGCACGGCCAAACTTGAACTTCTTACTTTTTGGTAGCAAAGAGCCTTTTTCACGACGATAGTAGATCTTTAATACATCAAAACCACCTTCGTAACGAAGGGTGTATTTTTCGATATTATCGAAGCTGGTGATGCCCATCGACTCGAGTGTTGGGAACATAAAAAAGTCCTTATGTGAATGACGTGTTGAGACTCTTTATGTAATGAGATTGTTGCCAGAAAAGCAAGTAAAACTAGGGGCTATTTGACTAAAAACGACGTCATGGCGGGGCTCGCCATGACGTGTTTGTGTGGCAGGTTAACGCTTATTCGTCATCGTTATCTGAATGATCAATGCCCAATTCTTTGATCTTGCGGGTAAGCGTGTTGCGTCCCCAACCCAGTAACAAGGAAGCATCACGGCGACGACCAGCGGTATGGGTGAGTGCGGTTTCGATCATGATGCGTTCAAACTTGGGTACCACCTGTTCTAGAATGCCTTTCTGGCCACCGCTTAAAGCGCTGTCGACCCAGTTTTTCAAAGCGTCTTCCCAAGAGCCAAATGGGCGCTCTGAAGGTGGTGTGTTCAATAGCTCTGGTGGCAGGTCTTCGATCAAGACTTCGCGACCAGAAGCCATGACGATCAACCAGCGACAGGTGTTCTCCAACTGACGTACGTTGCCTGGCCAATCCAAACGGCTCATATAGTTTTCCGTGTCTTTGGTCAGTATTTTCGGTTCCACGTGCAACTCTTCTGCAGCGCGACTTAAAAAGTGACGTGCCAGCTTGGGAATGTCTTCACGACGTTCCGCCAGTTTTGGCAGATGGATACGGATGACGTTCAGGCGGTGGAATAAATCTTCGCGGAACGAGCCCTTGGTGACCAGGCCTTCAAGGTCTTGGTGGGTCGCGGCGATGATGCGCACATCCACTTTTACTGGGGTATGACCGCCAACACGGTAGAACTCACCATCGGCCAGTACACGCAGCAAGCGGGTTTGTGTTTCCGCTGGCATATCGCCGATTTCATCGAGGAATAGGGTGCCGCCATTGGCCTGTTCAAAGCGTCCACGGCGTTGCGTATTGGCGCCGGTAAAGGCGCCTTTTTCATGGCCAAACAGCTCAGACTCGATCAAGTCATGGGGAATCGCTGCCATGTTTAACGCAATAAAAGGATTGGACGCCCGAGGACTGTGACGGTGTAGTGCTTGGGCAACCAGCTCTTTACCAGTACCGGATTCGCCATTGATCAAGACAGTGATGTTGGAATTGGCGAGACGGCCGATGGCACGAAATACTTCCTGCATCGCTGGTGCTTCGCCGATGATTTCTGTTTGCGCCAGGGGCTCGGCCTCTTCGGGAATTACTTCTGGCTTAGATTTGTTATGGTGCAAGATGGCACGCTTAATCAAGCTGACCGCTTCTTCCACATCGAATGGCTTAGGGAGATACTCGAAGGCACCACCTTGGTAAGAGGCTACGGCACTCTCTAGGTCTGAGTGGGCCGTCATAATGATCACTGGAATGTAGGGGTGATCCTTCTGTAGTTGGCTCAGCAGGGTTAGACCATCCATTCCTGGCATGCGGATATCGCTGATGATCACAGTTGGCTGTTCTTTGCCAATCATGTTGGCTAACGCTTCCGCGGATTCAAACAGGCGGCATTGAATGCCTTCTTGTTCTAAGGTTTTCTCGAGTACCCAACGAATTGAGCGGTCATCGTCGACGATCCATACCGTTTCTTGTTGTGACATGTGTTCCTCCTAGCCCGTCACCGATGTTTCAATCGGAATCAGGATATTAAATTCTGTACGCTCTGGTTGGCTGTTGCATTCAATAATGCCGTTATGCTGATGAATCACGGACTGGGCAATTGAAAGCCCTAAACCGGTGCCATCTGGGCGTCCGCTGACCATGGGGTAGAACAGCGTTTTCATAATGTTTTCTGGAATCCCTGGGCCGTTATCAACAATGCTGAGTCGGCACACTAAGCGGTGGCGCTTAGCACCAATAGTGAATTGGCGTAGGGTTCGTGTGGAAATCGTGATCTGTTTGTGATCGTTGTCTGTTTGATTAATCAAGGCCTGCATAGCGTTGCGCATGACATTGAGAACAGACTGAATTAACTGTGATTCATCGCCAATGATGTCTGGGATACTGGGGTCATAATCCCGTACCAGAGTGATTTGGCCCTCTGATTCCACAGAGATCAGTTGGTTTACACGCTCAATGACACGGTGGATATTGAGTGCTTGATACTGTGGCAATTGACGCGGGCCTAAGAGGCGGTCGACCAAATCACGTAGACGATCTGATTCTTCAATAATGACCTGGGTGTAGTCTTTTAGCCCTTCATCATCAAACACGCGGCTGATCAGCTGAGCGGCACCACGAATGCCCCCTAGTGGGTTCTTAATTTCATGGGCTAAGCCACGAATCAGTTCTTTGCTGGTTTGGTGGTTGGCGATGAGCTCATCCTCTTGCGAGATACGCTTCATGCGGTCGCGTGGATGTAATTCGATCAACAGGCTGTCGGTGTTATTGAGTGCCCCCATGACTGGCGTGACGTTGTAGTCACACAGCAGCGTCTTGCCGGTAGTGAGGGTGATCTCGGCTTCACGCTTGGTAAAGGCATGACCGGATTCAATCGCAGCCAATAGGGCGCTGCGACTGGCATCGTCTTCGTTGAAGGCGGACGCTAAATCCTGACCGTAGATGCGTCGGCGGCTGACCTCAAGCATCATCTCTGCAGAAGGGTTGAGGTACTCAATACAGAGTTCTCGATTAAGCTGCAGTACGGCAGTTGATAAGTGATCGATCAGTAAGCTGTACACCAGAAGTGCCTCTTGGAATTTTAAATTGGGTGCCATGTACGCGCCATTTCGGAGCAGTAATATGGCTATATCGCTTTTATGTTTAGAGTTATTGCAAAATACGAACCAACATTGGGCAAAGTGCAAACCCTTTATTTATCTAGCCTTATTAGTAAGTTATAGCAAATAAGTGCGTCAAAATGGTGCGTAATGTTTTTGTTGCTTAATAATGAGGCAAAAAAAAGCCCCAACATAGGTCGGGGCTTTCGTGTGCGTTTAAGCGACTTGCTGATTAGCAGCTGTAGTAAAGATCGAACTCGATTGGGTGAGTTGTCATGTTTACTTTTTCAACATCAGCTTGTTTAAGCTCGATGTAAGCATCGATCATGTCGTCAGAGAATACGCCGCCTTCTGTTAGGAAAGAACGGTCAGCATCTAGGCAAGAAAGAGCTTCTTCTAGGCTGCTTGCAACAGTCGGGATCAATTTACCTTCTTCTGGTGGAAGATCGTAAAGGTCTTTGTCTGCAGCATCGCCAGGGTGAATCTTGTTTTTGATACCGTCGATACCAGCCATTAGCATTGCTGCGAATGATAGGTATGGGTTAGCGGTTGGATCAGGGAAACGAGCTTCGATACGCTTACCTTTTGGAGAAGAAACGTATGGAATACGGATAGAAGCAGAACGGTTACGTGCAGAGTAAGCAAGCATAACTGGTGCTTCGAAGCCTGGTACAAGACGCTTGTAAGAGTTAGTTGAAGCGTTTGTGAACGCGTTCAATGCTTTAGCGTGCTTGATGATACCACCGATGTAGTAAAGCGCCATTTCAGATAGGCCAGCGTACTGATCACCAGCGAATTGGTTTTCGCCTTCTTTCCAGAAAGATTGGTGAACGTGCATACCAGTACCGTTGTCACCAACGATTGGCTTAGGCATGAATGTCGCAGTTTTACCGTATAGGTGAGCAACGTTGTGTACACAGTACTTAAGTACTTGAACTTCGTCGGCTTTCTTAACTAGTGTGTTGAATTTAACACCGATTTCGTTCTGACCAGCAGTTGATACTTCGTGGTGGTGTACTTCAACAGAAAGACCCATTGCTTCCATTGCGTTACACATAGCAGCACGGATTTCGTGGTGAGAATCAACTGGTGGTACAGGGAAGTAACCGCCTTTAACACGTGGACGGTGACCCGTGTTACCGCCTTCGAAAGATTTGTTAGAAGACCAAGCTGCTTCTTCAGAGTTGATTTCAACGCCACAGCCAGACATGTCTGCGTGCCATTTAACGTCGTCGAAGATGAAGAATTCTGGCTCAGGACCGAAGAACGCAGTGTCACCTAGACCAGTAGATTTTAGGAATTCTTCAGCGCGTAGTGCGACAGAACGTGGGTCACGGTCGTAACCTTGCATTGTAGAAGGCTCGATGATGTTACAACGAACGATTACAGTCGCTTCTTCAGTGAATGGGTCCATGATAGAAGCTTCGTCGTCTGGCAACATGATCATGTCAGACTCGTTGATGCCTTTCCAACCAGAGATAGAAGAACCGTCAAACATTTGACCGTTTTCGAAGAATTCTTCATCTACTTCAGAAGCAGGAATAGTAACGTGCTGCTCTTTACCTTTGAAGTCTGTGAAGCGAAGGTCAACCCAACGTACGTCGTGCTCAGCGATCAAACCAAGTGTCTTGTTTGACATATTTGTTCTCCAGTGTTGTCTAAACGAAATTTCTTTCAGAATTCAATGTTGCTTCAAGATGAAGCGTAATTGCCAAAATGTAAAGCACAAGCTGTGCCAGAATTTTGGGCGTATTTTAAAATCATTGAATTTCAATAAGTTATGGTTCTGTCTTTCGTGTGGGCATTAATGCTTGCACTTAATTGACCCTTATTTAATAAGAGTTTGAACCAATATGGTGCACCGAGATAGTGCAATGTATGATTTTGGTGCACTAATTTGGGGTTGGTTTCAGCGCTGTATGCTTTATACTGTGCGCCCTCAAGTCACTCTGTACGAAAAACACACACCCAATGAAATTTATCGTTAAATTCTTTCCAGAAATCACCATTAAAAGCCGTCCAGTGCGAAAAGCATTTGTGAAACAGCTTCGTCAAAATATCCGCCACGTATTACGTGACCATGATGAAAATGTGACGGTTGCCGGAAACTGGGATTTTATTGAAATCCTGTCAGATCTAGATGAGCAACGTGAAGCCTTTATCGAGTCATTGCGTAACATTACAGGTATCGCACATTTTCAATATGTGCGCGAGTTCCCGCTAACGGACTTAGATGGCATTGTGGAAGAAGCGCTGGTTTCTTATGGCGATGTGTTGAAAGACTCTGTTTTTGCCGTGCGTGTGAAGCGTGTGGGGCAACACCCGTTCACATCGGTGGATGCGGAGCGTCATATTGGTGGGACCTTGAAAGCCCGCTCTGGTGCGTTAGCGGTGCGTTTGAAAGCCCCTGAAGTGTTGGTGCCGATTGATATTCGCGATGACCGCGTGTGGATCATCGAACAGCGTATTGAAGGTCTAGGGGGATACCCGTTAGGTTCTCAAGATGCGGTTTTATCTTTGATTTCAGGTGGTTATGACTCGACAGTAAGTTCGTTTATGACCATGAGCCGTGGTCTGAAAACACACTTCTGTTTCTTCAACCTAGGGGGCGATGCCCATGAGATTGGCGTGAAGCAGGTCTCTCATTTCCTATGGGACAAATACGGTTCTAACTTGGGTGTAAAATTTATCACTATCCCGTTTGAAGATGTGGTCGGTGAGATCCTAAATAACGTCGATAACGCTGAAATGGGTGTTATCTTGAAGCGCATGATGCTGCGCGCCGCATCTCGAGTGATGGAAGGGGTGAGTGCCAAAGCACTGGTGACTGGCGAGAGTATTGCCCAGGTATCAAGCCAAACCCTAGTGAACCTAAAAGTCATCGATCAAGTGACGGATGAATTGGTGATTCGTCCGCTTGTGACCATGAACAAGCAGGAAATCATTGATAAAGCGAAAGAAATTGGTACAGCACCGTTTGCCGCGAGCATGCCTGAGTTCTGTGGCGTGATTTCGGTGAAGCCGACAACTCGTGCCAAAATGCACCGTGTTGAACGCGAAGAAGGCAAATTTAACTTCGAAGTGCTAGATAATGCCGTGAACAACGCCCGCGTCATGTCGATCCAAGACGTAATTGAGGATGTGAACCAGCAATACCAGGGTGAAGTACCGATTGTACGCATGCCAGTAGGCGATGAAATCATCATTGATATTCGCCATCCTGATGAGGTGGAGCGTAATCCAGTCAAAGTGTCAGGCCGCCAGGTAATCAATATCCCATTCTTCACCCTAGGCAATAAATGGTCGAGCTTGGATCAAGAGGCGACCTACTTGCTGTACTGTGGCAAAGGGGTGATGAGCCGTATTCACGCTTCGCACTTGATGTCGAAAGGCAATGAAAACGTCGGTGTGTACCTGCCGTAATATTTCGATGCACCAAAAAAGCGCACACTCAGCGGTGCGCTTTTTATCCTCGTTTAGAGTTTACCCCTGCTTTTCTGAACACCCCCCTAATTCCCCATCGAACCCTTCTTCGCGGCAGCGTTCATATAGCGCAAAATTATTAACCGTTCGTGTAGGTCAGCAAATTGTATGAGTTAAATGCACTCATTATGATTTTAGTCATGGTCGCGCTTTACTCTCAGGATACACTCGTAGTCCTTATTTTTTGCTTGATAGTGGGTAGGGATATGTCATTTCAGCAGCAAGGAACAGAGCGAAAGTTAGATAAAGAATCCAACATTTTATCGATTACCACCCCTGACAGTACTATCACATACGTCAATAAAGAGTTTGAAAGCATCAGTGGCTTCGACTCCGAAGAGGTGCTGAATCAGTATCACAACATCATTCGTCACCCAGATATGCCCAAGGCGGCTTTTGCCGATATGTGGCAACACTTACAAGCCAAGCAATCTTGGATGGGAGTGGTGAAAAACCGTTGCAAAGACGGTGGCTACTATTGGGTCGATGCTTACGCTAGCCCGGTGGTGGTGGATGATAAGGTGGTGGAGTATCAATCGGTGCGACGTGCGCCCAGCCAAGCCGTTCAGCAGCGTGCGGAAAACCTTTATCAAGCCCTCAATAGCGGCTCTGAGCCAAGTAAAAAGCTGCCTAAAAAGCCGCTGCTCAGTTTCCCTATACGTTGTGTATTAGCGCTGATTAGTTATTTTGTTGCTTCAAACGTGATGGCCAGCCAATTGGATGGGGGCTTGCTGTGGGGCGCCAATGCCGTGTGTTTCACTTTCCTACTGGCACTATTGTGGTGGTGTTATCAGCCTTTAAACTTGGCCATTCAGCGAGCTAAAAATGTCTCGGACTCCAATTTGGCAGCCTATGTGTACACCGGGCGTACCGATGAAGCCGGCTTTATTCGTCTTGCCTTGACGCGCCTGCGTGGAGAGACCGCAGCGGTGGTCGGTCGTATCACCAATTTCT
This sequence comes from Marinomonas aquimarina, assembly GCF_900089755.1. Taxonomy (GTDB): domain Bacteria; phylum Pseudomonadota; class Gammaproteobacteria; order Pseudomonadales; family Marinomonadaceae; genus Marinomonas; species Marinomonas aquimarina. Next base: position 27,723 of record NZ_FLOC01000022.1, read on the forward strand.
CTCTGTTATTAAGAGAAAAACAAAACGAGGTGTGTGCCAGTGTGTTGGCCAGCGAGCGCGCGTTAGACGAACTGTCGAAGGATTTTAGCTCGATTGAGCAGGCTACAGACGATATGGTGGCCGCGGTTGAAGAAGTGGCACAAGCCACACAGGATGGTACGACGGTGACCGAAGCCGCTTTTGCGACCATGAGTAATGGTCAGCAGGCGATTAGCACAGCTCGCGAAGCGATGGATGCGGTGCGCGCGCACATCAACCAAGCCAATGATGAATTAGAGCGCCTGCATGCAGACAGTGAAGCCATCAGCTCGGTGGTCGGTGTGATTCAAGAAGTGGCTGAGCAAACCAATTTGTTGGCCTTAAATGCCGCCATCGAAGCAGCCCGTGCAGGAGAGCAGGGTCGTGGTTTTGCTGTGGTCGCTGATGAAGTACGTAGCCTTGCGACACGTACTTATAAGTCCACCGAAGCCATTATCGGGGCCATTGAGCGTGTGCAGCTGGGCTCCTTTGCAGCGTGTGAGAAAATGGCTTCAGCCGTCACGGCAGTAGAGCGTACTCACGAAGAGTCCATCAGTGTTGAGCATGCGGTCACTGAAGTGCGTGAAGGTTTGGATCAGATCCACCAAAACGCGATGCAGACGGCGGCGGCGATGAACCAGCAAAGCGCCGCAGCGATGCAGATTAATCAACGAATCGCTAACGCAGTCACTGTCACCGCAGGCATCGTTGAGAAGTGTCGCGATAACTCAGGCGCTTGTGATGAGTTATATGATTTGTCGGAAAAAATGGAAGGCCTTGCCCAGCAATTCTGGCGTCAGGTGACACGTCCTAAAAATTAATCCCATACGGATCGGTTAAAGTTTGCGCAGATACTTTTTTTGTATTTTTTCGGGAACTTCATAGGAAGTTCATAAAGATAAGGGTACAATTGCGCGAATTTTACTCCGAATGAAGAACGAAACTGATTTTAAGCGCACCGTTCCCGCTTAGTTTCGATCCCCCTCATTCCCTGTCGCATAATGCAGAGAAATATTAATGTCTATTGATATCAGTAAGTTACGTAACGTCGCGATCATCGCGCACGTTGACCATGGTAAAACAACGCTGGTTGACCAGCTTCTAAGTCAGTCAGGTACACTGGACCGTAAAGAAATGGGTTCAGAGCGTATCATGGACTCAAATGACCAAGAAAAAGAGCGTGGTATCACCATCCTAGCGAAAAACACCGCTATTAAGTGGAATGATTACCGCATCAACATCGTGGACACACCTGGGCACGCCGACTTCGGTGGTGAAGTAGAGCGTGTAATGTCGATGGTTGACTCTGTTTTGCTATTGGTTGACGCGGTTGATGGCCCAATGCCACAAACTCGCTTCGTAACTTCTAAAGCATTCGAGCGTGGCCTAAAACCAATCGTTGTTATCAACAAGATCGACCGTCCAGGCTCACGTCCTGATTGGGTAATGGATCAGGTATTTGACCTATTTGACTCTCTTGGTGCGACAGAAGAGCAGCTAGACTTCCCTGTTATCTACGCTTCAGCATTGAACGGCTTGTCTGGTAACGATCCAGAAGCGCTAGAGGACAGCATGGAACCTCTATACCAAATGATCGTAGACAACGTGCCTGTGCCAGAAGTTGACCCAGAAGCACCGTTCCAAATGCAGGTTTCTGCATTGGACTACGATAGCTACGTAGGCGTTATCGGTATCGGCCGTATCACGCGTGGTACCCTGTCTCCAAACCAACAAGTGGTAGTTAAATCACGTGATGGTAAAGAGCGTAAAGGTAAAGTCCTAAATGTGAAGGGCTACCATGGCCTACAGCGTGTAGACACTGAGCAAGCGGCAGCGGGTGATATCGTATGTATCACTGGTATCGATGGTCTAAGTATCTCTGACACACTGTGTAACCCAGACTGTGTTGAAGCGCTACCAGCATTGACGGTTGATGAGCCAACAGTAAGCATGACCTTCCTTGTGAATGATTCACCGTTTGCTGGTAAAGAAGGTAAATTTGTTACGTCACGTAATATCAAAGACCGTCTAGATCAAGAGTTGATCCACAACGTAGCACTACGTGTTGTTCAAGGTGATTCTCCAGACAAATTTATCGTATCAGGCCGTGGTGAGCTTCACTTGTCGGTATTGATCGAGAACATGCGTCGTGAAGGTTTTGAGCTAGGTGTGTCTCGTCCTGAAGTAGTTCAGAAAGAGATCGACGGCGTTATCCAAGAACCTTACGAGCAAGTGGTTATTGACGTCGAAGAGCAGCACCAAGGTGCAATCATGGAAGAGCTTGGCCTACGTAAAGCTGAGCTAACGAACATGGAGCCAGATGGTAAAGGCCGTGTACGTCTTGAGTTCATGGTGCCTTCTCGTGGCTTGATCGGTTTCCGTGGTCTGTTCCTAACGCTGACGTCTGGTTCAGGTATCATGACTTCTATCTTCGATCACTACGGTCCAGTGAAAGAAGGTGACATGTCTGGTCGTCAAAACGGTGTATTGATCAGTATGGTGAAAGGTAAGACATTGTCTTACGGTCTATTCAACCTTCAAGATCGTGGTCGCCTATTTAAAGGTCACGGTGAAGAAGTATACGAAGGTCAAATCATCGGTCTGCACTCACGTGCTAACGACCTAACGGTTAACCCGACGAAAGCGAAACAGCTAACGAACGTACGTGCTTCTGGTACGGACGAAGCGTTGACGCTAACACCACCTGTTCGCCACACACTTGAGCAAGCGCTTGAGTTTATCGAAGACGATGAATTGGTAGAAGTAACGCCAGAAAGCATCCGTCTACGTAAGAAATTGTTGACTGAGAACGAGCGTAAACGCGCAGGTCGCTAATACGTTATCGAGCAGCAGCAAATAGACCGCAAGGTCTTGAGCGGAATGAAAGCGCCTTAGGGCGCTTTTATTTTGCCTGCGATTTGTGTAGAACAGTCTGCGCTTGAAGTAATAGGAGTAAACAGATGAAAGTCTTAGTACAGCGTTCATTAGCCGCTAAAGTTGAAGTGGACGGTGAAGTGGTGGGTGCCATTGATCATGGGCAAATGGTATTAGTAGGCATCGAACGTGGGGATACGGAAGCGGATACGCAGCGCCTTGCCGATAAGCTTTTAAAGTACCGCATGTTCACCGATGCAGACGGCAAGATGAATCTCAACGTGCAACAAGTGGGCGGTGGTGTATTGCTGGTGTCTCAGTTCACTTTGGCGGCAGAGACGAAAAAAGGCCTGCGTCCTGGCTTTTCCTATGCCGCAGAGCCTGCTGAAGGTGAGCGCCTATTTAATGACTTTGTTGCGAAAGTGCGCGCGCAATATGACAAGGTCGCAACAGGGCAGTTTGGTGCGGATATGAAGATTCAATTTACCAACGATGGCCCAGTGACCTTTATGTTGGACTAACACGACTCGGCTCCGTCCGGGGAAGCAAAGGCTTTATCGCGGGGGACAACTCGCTCGTACGACCCGACTCCGTTCGGGGAAGCAAAGGCTTTATCGAGGGGGACAACTCGCTCGTACGATCCGGTTTCGTCCGGGGAAAGAAAGGCTGTATCGCGGGGTGCAACCCGCTCGTACGACCCGGCTTTGTCCGGGGAAGCAAAGGCTTTATCGCGGGGGACAACTCGCTCGTACGACCCGGTTTCGTCTGGGGAAAGAAAGGCTGTATCGCGGGGTGCAACCCGCTCGTACGACCCGGCTTTGTCCGGGGAAGCAAAGGCTTTATCGCGGGGGACAACTCGCTCGTACGACCCGGCTTTGTCCGGGGAAAGAAAGGCTGTATCGCGGGGTACAACCCGCTCGTACTATTGAGGTCTAAGGCAAAAGCAAAGCTATCAAGCTGCAATCAGGATGATTGCTTGATCGAAATGGGGCCATGGATGGCCCGTTTGAGCGGCGAGATAGCTGCTTTTGCCAAACAGGCTTACGAGGCCTTACTCGCCTCAGTTTCTTCTTCGTCTTCTTCCTCGACTGGCACGCTACGACCAGCCAGCAAACCTAACTCAAACAGCAACCACATTGGGATCGCTAATAGTGTCTGCGAGAAGATATCAGGTGGTGTGATCAACATGCCGACTACAAAGCAGCCTAGGAACACATACGGGCGTTTCTTAGATAAGCTGGCGACTGTGGTCACTCCGGCTTTAATCAGCAGGTAAGTCGCCACAGGGATTTCAAAGGTTACGCCAAAGGCAAAGAACAGCTTGAGCACGAAATCCAAGTAGTTGTTAATGTCGGTCATGACGGCCACTTCGCCAGGACCTACTGAGGTAAAGAAGCCAAAGATCAATGGCAGTACCACAAAGTAGGCAAACGCAATGCCGCAGTAAAACAGAATGACACTGGAAATCAGCAGTGGGATGGCAATGCTCTTCTCTTCTTTATACAAGGCTGGGGCAATAAACGACCAAGCTTGATAGAGAATGTAAGGTACGGCCACTAATACCGCTAAGGCAAAGGTCAGTTTCAATGGCGCCATAAAGGGCGAGGCCACTTCGGTCGCGATCAATGAGCTGCCTTCTGGAAGCAGTGCGCGCAAGGGCTCGGAAATAAACAGGTATAACTCATTGGCTAATGAGTAAAGGCCACCAAACAATACTAAAACGATCAATACCGATTTTAGTAGGCGGTTACGCAGCTCAACGAGGTGTGTCACCAGTGGCGCTTGAGAAGATTCTTCGTGACTCATGTTGGGCGTTCCCAATGCAGATTAAGCTCGAGATTGTGCGTCTTCGTTAGCTTTCGGGGTAGTTGTCTGTGGTTGAGCAACCGTTGCTTCAGCGGACTCATTCGTCGCAGTCGAAGCGCTTTGGGCTTCTGGCTGTGGCTTAGGAGTGGGCTGTGCTTGAGCATCCTGCTCAAACTTGGCTGTTTCACGCATGATGCGCTCATTGGTTTCTTTGATTGAGCGCTGTAGCTCTTCTTGATCAAGCTGTGCGTTGATTTCGCGCTGAACAGACTGGATACTACGACGAATTTTACGAATCCATAAACCGGCTGTTTTCGCTGCCATAGGCAAGCGCTCGGGACCTAAGATGATTAGGCCGACAACGAAAACAACCAGTAATTCTGAAAAGCCGATGTCGAACACGGATTAAGCGCTCTTGTCGTCTTTTTTCTGATCGTCTTGGATCGCCTTAGTTTGATTTTGGCCATCCTTTTTCTCTTCTTCTTCGTCGTTGTTCACGGCTTCTTTAAAGCCCTTCACAGCGCCGCCTAAGTCAGAGCCTAATCCTTTCAACTTCTTTGTACCAAAGATCAAAATTAGGATTGCTAGGACGATTAATAATTGCCAAATACTGATGCCACCCATTTGTGGTACTCCTACTTGTTGCGGTTGGCTTTTTCTTCTAAGCCAGACAAATTAAAACGGCGTGCTAGCTCATCGATAATGTCCTGTGGACCCAAGTCTAGATGAGACAGCATCACAAGTGTATGGAACCAAAGGTCTGCAGTTTCGTAGATAACGTCTTGTTTATCACCCGATACAACGGCGTCTTTCGCCGCAATAATGGTTTCGACGCTTTCCTCGCCAACTTTCTCAAGGATTTTATTGAGGCCTTTTGCATGTAGGCTTGCTACATAAGAGGAGTCAGCGGAAGCAGCTTTGCGTTCTTCTAACGTAGTGGCAAGTTGTGCCAAAACATCAATATTCATTATAGTCTCTCAAATGTTACGGTTTTAATACTAGCAGGTAAATGCCGCCCAGAAACAGAGCCAAGCTCAATATATCCGCCTCAGCAAGATGCGCTAGCGCAATGTTATCGGTAGTAATCCACGCTGCGCCCATGGCCAGTAAACCAAGGAGTTTAAAGGGCATATTGCGACGTGAGCGGCGCATTTCTTTGCGTAGATGATCCATTGCTTCGGTTTGTTCTCGCATGCGCGCTTCCTGTTGTGACAGGTGCGTCATGGTGGAGAACACTAGGTTTGGAATCTGCGGTAAATGGGCGGCCCAGTCTGGGGCTTGCTTTTTCACTTCATCAAATAGGCGACGTGGGCCTACTTGTTCGTTCATCCAGCGCTCAAGGAAGGGTTTCGCCGTGACCCAAAGGTCTAAATCTGGGTACAGCTGACGGCCTAAGCCTTCGATGTTAAGTAACGTTTTCTCAAGCAGCACCAGCTGTGGCTGCACTTCCATGTTGAAGCGACGTGCGGTTTGGAATAAGCCGAGCAGTACTTGGCCAAAGGAAATCTCTTTCAATGGCTTAGCAAACATGGGTTCACAGACACTGCGAATCGCAGATTCAAAAGCATGTACCGGCGTCCCTTTTGGCACCCAACCACTTTCTACGTGTAACTCCGCCACCATGCGGTAATCACGCTTAAAGAAAGCCAGTAGGTTGCGTGCCAAGTAGTTCTTGTCGGCTTCATCTAGGCTGCCCATGATGGCGCAGTCGATGGCGATGTATTTCGGGCGCTCTGGATTCGATGGGTCAACGAAGATGTTGCCAGGGTGCATGTCCGCATGGAAGAAACTGTGTGAGAACACCTGTGTAAAGAAGATCTCAACACCACGCTCCGCCAGCACTTTCATATTGACATTCTGACGACGCAGAGCCGGAATGTCGGCCACCGGGATGCCAGAAATACGCTCCATCACCATCACATTGCGACGGCTGTAATCCCAATAAATCTGCGGCACATAGAGCAGGTCAGAGTCGGTGAAGTTGCGTTGCAATAAGCCAGTATTAGCCGCTTCTTTGGCCAGATCCAATTCATCAAGAATGGTGTACTCGTAGTCTTGTACCACTTCTACAGGGCGCAGGCGTCGACCGTCGGCGCTGGCCTTGGCAACGAAGTGGGCCAACATGTACAGCAGCTTGATGTCTTGGCGAATAGTCTTTTCGATATTTGGGCGGATGACTTTTACCACCACACTTTCACCGCTCTTCAGCGTTGCCGTGTGCACTTGGGCAATGGAGGCAGAAGCCAATGGCGTACGATCGAATTCTTGGAAGATGTCTTCCACGTTTGCGCCAAGTTCTTTTTCGATGATCTTGCAGGCCACATCACCTGGAAATGCCGGTACACGGTCTTGCAGACGTGCCAGTTGGTCGGCAATGTCATCGGGCAATAAGTCGCGACGTGTTGATAGGATTTGCCCAAATTTGACAAAAATGGGACCGAGCGATTCCAGTGCTAGGCGTAAGCGCTCACCACGATTACGCTCAGCTTTTTTTCTGCCAATCGAGAGCAGTGCTCCGACGGTGTATTTTAGGTACCAAGGCAGTAAATGAATCGGAATAAAGGTGTCGAGGCGGTATCGTAACACTGTGGTTACGATCCGCAGAAAACGAGTGGCGCTTTTCCACATGACTAAAACTTAAATCCCTTGTGAAGAGCGACAATGCCGCCAGTCATATTTTGGTAAGTGACACGTTCAAAGCCGACTTCTTCCATCATGCCCTTCAGCGTTTCCTGATCTGGGTGCATACGGATGGACTCCGCTAGGTAGCGGTAGCTCTCTGAGTCGTTGGCAATGATCTTGCCCATAAAAGGCAATAGACGGAAAGAGTACTGATCGTAAATCGTGCTTAGGCATTCCGTTTCCGGCTTGGAGAACTCCAATACCAACAGACGGCCACCGGGTTTCAGAACGCGTTGCATCGACGCAAGCGCTTTAGACTTGTCGGTGACGTTACGCAGACCAAAGGCAATGGTAATGCAGTCAAAGGTGTTATCTGGGAAGGGCAGTTCCTCAGCGTTGGCTTGCACGCATTGTACGTTCCCCACTACGCCCATATTAGCCAGCTTGTCACGACCGACTTTTAGCATAGAGTCGTTGATGTCAGCGAGAATCACTTGGCCAGATTGGCCCACTAGGCGTGAGAATTTCGCTGTTAAATCACCAGTACCACCCGCGATGTCGAGTACCTTTTGTCCCGCACGCACGCCAGATTGGCTAATGGTGTGACGTTTCCAAAGACGGTGGATGCCACCGGACATCAAATCGTTCATGATGTCGTACTTTGCTGCGACAGAGTGGAAGACTTGCGCAACCGCGTCTACTTTCTGATCAGTCGGGATTTCTTTAAAACCAAAATGGGTGGTGTTGTCTTTGTCTTGCATAAAATCTCGTTCCTAATACACCTTTAGGGAGGCGAATAATAAAATCGGCAATAAGGGCTATTGTAACCGTGTCTCTATCTCGGTTGCACGATAAAGCATGTTAATTGTCGCGAATTACTTTATTCCGACCTTGCTCTTTGGCTTGATAGAGGTTTTTATCCGCGCGGCTAAAGAGTTCATCATGGCTCTCTTTACCATTAAACAGGCTCACACCAATGGAAATAGTGATGGAAACGGGGTCGCCATTCATATTGAAAGGCGTGCTTTCGACTACTTTGCGAATGTTCTGGCAGTGCTCGTAGGCTTGTTCTAAAGAGGTCATAGGAAAGATCACCACGAATTCTTCGCCACCATAGCGAAAGACTAGATGCTCTTTCTTCAACACACTTTGGATTTGACGTGGTACTAGGCGTAGCACTTTGTCACCCGCCAAGTGGCCCCATGTGTCGTTGATCTTCTTAAAGTAGTCCACATCACACACGGCAATGCACAGCGCGTGTTGGTTTTTCGCCGCCGAGGTTAACAGTGGGAAAATGGCATCCTGATAGGCGGCGCGATTAGGTAATCCCGTCAGTGCGTCGGACAAGGCCTGGGCAATCTTTTCTTGCATGCTGGAGCGTAAGTGCGAGGCATCTTGCTCCATGCGATTGACCTTGTTCTTAAGGTGAGTAATGGATTGGGCCGCTTGCTTTTCTTGCTCCTGCATCTTGTCTTGGAACAGCGACATGGCTTCCGTAATGGTGTGCATACGATCATTAATCAGCTGTTTCAGCGCATTTAAGTCGGTGGCGTTATGCACATCACTTTTGGTGCTGTTGACGTGATTTTGGAAGGTGTCACCAAACTCTTTACGGTGACTGGTAATGGAGCGTTGCGCTTTATAGTTAGCCACCAGTGAGGCATTAATGCTCGCCAGTTGCTGATTGAGCTGACTGAGATAGAGCGTTAGATCTTCTTGAGTCTTGCCGACCGCGACCATGATAAGGGTAATGACTTCGTCTAGTAGCGCAGGCAAGTGGTTAATGTTGTTGCTCGCGGTTAGGGCGTTCTTTATGTCCACCAGCTGATCACGATAGATATCTGGGAGCGTAATGTTGGTCAGCAAGGCGGCTAGAGTATGACTCACATGGGTCATGATCTCTACGTTGCTTGCTGAAGCCGGAATGTGGTCATTCTTGCGGCGAAACAAACGGCCGATGATGGAGTTGTTTTTAGTGGTTTTGCTGGGCGTCTTGAGGGCACCATGGAGCAGTTGTACGGCTTGCCCTAGCAGCTCAGGCCATTTTGAGGAAGACTGCCAGTGCTTGCGGATTTCCGCTTCAAAGGCTTTTTTCGCCTGCGGTGACATCTGCGCGTCGGGCAGGTCATCGCTCATGTCAATCAGTTCTAATAACTGACTGCGAAAGGATTGCGCACGCGCCAAGCGCTCTTCGTCGTACTTTAAAACCAGTGGTTCGAGGGTTTGCAGAGACGCATTGAGGACTTCGGTGCTTTGTGAACGGCCAAGGTTAGCGCGCACGCTTTGCAAAGTGGTATCCAGTTCAGGATCATTACCTTCAGCCAGCATACTGATACGTGAGATGGCCTTAAGTAAACTTTCAACTGCTTTGTCCTGAACTGGGTCCATTAATACATCCTATATCATTGCTATTTACTCGCTTGGCGCTCTTGCTCGATCAAGTAATCAACCACTGAGTAAATGTTATCGTTGCCACCTGCGGTTGCTGCCGTGACAAGGTATTTTCCGTTAACAATCAAGCCAGGTACACCACGGGCGCCGTAGGCTCTTATTTTAGCATCTGCTTGTGATAGTCGGCTATTTACGGCGAAAGAGTTGTATTGTTTTGTAAACTCGTCCTCAGACACACCGTATTGGGTGAAAAACTCTGCCAATTCGTCTTCGCTGGTCATGCGCTTACGGTCTTGGTGAATGGCATTGAACATGTCTGAGTGCAGCTGTTCTTCAACCCCTAAGATATCCGCCACATGGAACGCTTTGGCATGGGCTAACCAGTTACGGCCAAATACCGCAGGCAGGTATTTAAAGTCGACGTCGTCCGCTAGGTTCTTTTTCCAAGCTTGTGTAAACGGCTCTAGCGCGTAGCAATGTGGGCAACCATACCAGAAGATTTCAACCACTTCGATTTTGCTCGGGTCAGCGGTACGAACCGGATTACTAATAGTAGTGTAACCATTACCGTCACTGTAATCCTGTGCCCAAGCACTGGTGATCGGTAGTAGCAAGGTGACAAATAATGCCGTAAGCAGCTTTTTCATGTAATGCTCCTAGAGTGGTGAGACAATAACATCCACAGGGGGATAATTCCTATAGGATGCTTAAACTTACAAAAAGTTCGTATAGTCGAGCAAGTTTACCTTGTCCCTACAGCAAAAATCCCCCGTGAAGGAGGATTTTGTATCAAGAATACGCAAAGCTGGAGGCTAGTATAGGCCTTGAATGTAGCTTGAAACCGCTTGGATTTCGCGCTCGTTCATTTTAAATGCGATGTTCTGCATGATTTTCGCCGCATCATTGTTACGCTCACCAGACTGGAACAGTTTCAACTGAGAAGCTGTATAGTCGGCATGTTGACCGCTCAATTGTGGGAAGCGTGCCGAGTTTAGACCTTTACCAGCAGGGCCGTGACATGACATACAAGCTGGCACACCTGTCGCTGGGTTGCCATCACGGTATAGGCTTTCACCCGCCGCCACCAAATCTGCATCCGCTTGGCCCACAACCACACTTTGGCTGGCGAAGTAAGCGGCGATGTCGGCCATATTTTGATCGGATAAGCCGTCTAATAGGCCAGCCATCTGAGCCACTGGGCGTGCCCCAGACTTAATATCATTCATTTGTTTTAGTAGGTATGACTCGTTTTGGCCTGCTAGCTTTGGCCAAGTCGGTGCCAAGCTGTTGCCATCGGCTCCGTGACAGGCACTACACACGGCGGTGAGCGGTTTACCTGCGTCAGGGTTGCCTTCAGCGATCGCAACGGAGGTTGCTCCGACTGTTACTAACAAACCGATAAGAACTTTTTTCATTCGCTGCCTCTGATGTGCTTAAGCCGAAGATAATGAACATCTCATTTCTGGCATAAAGATGTTTCGTTTTCTGTTATGCTTACCAGTATGAATTAGGGCACAGCCACATTGAGCCAGTAAGCAGAATGGCTCGCATTATATACAACTGTGCAAAAACTTATAACGCGATACAATTTCTCATTGACTGATATCAATCTATGACGCCATTCGACCCAATCTTTCAATCAGCTTATTTTATTAAAAGTGCTGAAAAACTGTCCCAATGTCCACTTGACCAAGGTCTTGAAGTGGCGTTTGCGGGACGCTCAAACGCAGGTAAATCTACCTCGCTAAACACATTGGCTAACCAGCGCAAGCTGGCACGTACTTCGAAAACACCGGGCCGAACTCAGTTGATTAACTGCTTTGGTCTGAGTGTAGACGATCGTCGCTTGGTGGATTTGCCAGGTTACGGTTTTGCCAAAGTTCCTGTTGCCATGAAGGAAAACTGGCAGGCGCACATGCAAGACTATCTGATGAACCGCCGCTCATTGGTTGGGGTTGTATTAGTCATGGACATCCGTCATCCAATGAAAGAGTTCGATGAAATGATGTTGGAGTGGGCCGCAGCCAATGGCGTTAAAGTACATGCTTTGCTGACCAAGTCGGACAAGCTAAAACGCGGTCCAGCCCAGTCGACCATGCTAAAAGTGAAGAAAGAGATGAAAGCTCGTGGTGTAGATGCCTCAGCACAAACCTTCTCTGGCTTAAATGGTGACGGTGTGGACGAGCTACGTAACAAGCTGGCTGGCTGGCTAGAGCTGGAAAATCCGAATGAGATTCCTGTGAATCTATAGCCGTTAGCGAAAACGCGCGATATAAAAAAAGGGCTTCTGATACAGAAGCCCTTTTTTGTGCTCACTCTAAGCCGCCTTACTGTGGCTGCATGTAGTGTTTTAAGAAGGTATCAAAGTCGACAGTTTCATTGGCTTCAATATCCGCCTGCTGGGCGATCGATTGCTCCGCCCAGTCTTTGAATTGTTGCTCTAGCTCTGGACTGACTTCTTGTGCCAACCAGGCTTGCTGTTGTGCTTTACCAATCGCTAGCATGGCTTCTTGGTAGCTGCCATATTGCTCACATTGTTTCAGCACTTGTGCCGCCGGTAGCGTATCTAGGTTGTCCAGCTTGTTACGCTGCAGTGCCAAACTGTCGGTGTAGGCAAAGTTGCCAGTTTGTTCTGTTAGGAATTGGGCAATCTCTTCCATGTGGGTCAACAGTTCAGACGCTTTGTCACGCAGTGGCAGCGGGCCAAAGCCAAAATCAAAGTGGTCGTCTAGATCGCGACCATGGGTGGCAATTTCCTGTTGCGTCTTGCGCAGTTGCTGGCATTCGTCCGCCCCTAGGCGATCGTCACTGTGTAACATACAGCACATTAAGAAGGTGTCTAAGAAGTACAGGGTCTCAGGCTTCATACCAATCGGTGAGGTTGGGTCCAGGTCCATAATGCGTACTTCGATGTATTCAACACCGCGCTTTTGCAGTGCCGCACTTGGATGTTCACCAGACTCGGTGACACGCTTTGGACGAATATCGCTGTAATATTCGTTTTCGATTTGCAAAATGTTGTGGCTCAGCTGCTTGTATTCACCGTCTACTTTTACACCGATGTTTTGATACGCCGGATAAGGTGTTTGCAGGGCGCCCTTAATCGTATTGATGTAGGTATCGACTTCGTTGTAACACACGAACAGGCCGTCTTGGGCCTTGTTCTGGTAGCCGATGTCACTCATACGCAACGAGGTGGCGCTGGTGCCAGCCCAAGTGTGGTCGCCTAGTGCAACGAGTTTTGCAGGCTTCTTAGGTAAGAAACTGACATCAATGGCAGGTGACGCGCCGAACAGCAATGAAAGTAACCACGACTTGCGACGGAAATTACGAATCAAGGCAAAGTACTGTTGCGACTTAAACTCTTGCAGCGCTTCTGGGGTGCTGATATCGGCACCGCGGAAATCAGCTAGGAAAGTCCAGAAGCTGTCGCTGAATGAGAAGTTGTAGTGCATACCGGCAATACACTGCATGATGCGACCGTAACGGTTAGAGAGGCCTTCGCGGTATACACGTTTTAATTTGCCTGAATTGGATTCGCCATAGTAAGCAATCGGCACTTCGGCATTGTCTTTTAAAGCACACGGCATGCTGCCAGGCCAAAGACATTCATCCATATTGTCCAGCACGCGGTTGGTCATCAGATGGATATCACGTAATTCGCTGATCACCCCCTCAACGGAATCATGTACGCCGGTGATAAACTCCATCAAGGCTTCTGAATAGTCGGTGGTAATCGATGGGTGGGTAAGGGCAGACCCCAAGGCCTTAGGGTGAGCCGCTTGTGAGATTTTTCCAGTCGTCCGTGAAACACGTAGCGCTTCGCGTTCTACACCACGATGAAAGGTAACAGCGGACAGATCGCCACTTTGATTCATGCACTGATCAAGCTTTGTCAGAGCGTCATGTATATTACGCAACAATGAGAGTCATCCTAAATCAGGAAAATAAAGATATTTGAATTGTACAAGGCAATTTAGAAGCACGGCAAGAAAAGCACAAAGCAGTTGCGCAAAGATTACAGATTTAGCCATCTGTGGCATCATAGCCCTGTATCTAGTTGCTTAGGAAATAAGCGTGAAACAATCGTCTTGGATGAGCGTAGCTATCTTGGGGGCGGCGCTGGCTGGGGTATTAGCTTACAGTGCTTGGCAAAATCAGCATTCGCTCACCGCCAGCGCGCTAACCTGTGAGGTAGCGACAGGTGTTTGTGAAGAGAATGAGGGGTGGGCATTAAACTTTTCTGGCCCTATTGTGGTCAATAAAGAGCTGACGCTCACCTTGACAGTGCCTGAATCACTGTCTCAAACGTCATCCTGGCAAGGGCGTTTGGAAGGACGGGATATGTATATGGGAGTCACACCTGTGACATTATCCGCTTCTGCTAAAAGCAATCAGTATCAGGGGCAATTGCGGATCCCGATGTGCACCACACAAAACATGGCGTGGCGACTCGTGTTAGCCCCCAGTGATGGATCTGAGTCGACAGTGACGTATGAATTTTTGATGAGTCAACCGTAGGAATTAAAGATGAAATTAAAACCGATTGTATTGCTGGCCATGTTGCTGACCTTAGCGGTCGTAGGCACCTTGCTAGCCTTACAAAAAACCGAGGGCTCGAATGCTAGCCCTAGCAAAGTGGGTGGGGACTTCACTCTATCAAGTGCGAACGGAGCGGTATCGCTGAGCGACTTTGAAGGCCAAGCCAAATTACTGTTCTTTGGCTACACCCATTGTCCAGACGTGTGTCCGTTGACCCTAGCGAATGTCAAAGTAGGTCTGAAGCAGTTGCCAGAAGCGCTGCGTAACCAAGTCAAAACCATCTTCGTGAGTGTTGATCCAGAGCGTGATACCTTCGACCATTTAGAGCAATACGTGAGTTTCTTTGATCCGAGTTTCGTCGGTTTAACGGGAACAAAAGAGCAGATTGATCAAGTGGTACGCCAGTACGGTGCTTTTTACCGCATCGAAGAAGGTGACGCAAAGAACTACACCGTGAGCCACAGTGCGCGTGTTTATTTGATTGGTAAAGATAACCAGATTAAGCAGTACCTGTATCACGACTCCTCGTCAGAAGAGATTGCCGCGGCGATTAAGAAGCTACTTCAGCCTTCTTAAAGCGTTAGTCTCTCATCTACCTATGCAAAGCGGCTGTTGTAGCAACGACACAGCCGCTTTTTTTGCTTTCAACCTGACTCAAAACGACAGCTAATTAGCCATATTGATACTATTAGCTAAAAATAATGCAAAAGATTATGAGAATTGTTTTCATTATCTTTGTAAATGCTCTATCATCTCCCGCAATTGTGCATTTTTAACGCCATCTCTATGACTGGTTCTTGCGATTTGTGCTCAAAAACGCAACTACCATGACCAGTTATACGATCGCGACTAAGTTACTAACCCCTTGAAATATAAATGTTAAAATTAAGGAGATTGCGGATGCGTTTGCGCCCTCTAGCAGCTTCGATCAGTTTGATTGTGGCTTCCGGATACACCATGGCGAATGACATTGCCTTACCGACCATTACTGTTGAATCGGCAGCAGGGGTGGAGCAAAAATTGACCGATGCACCGGCGAGTGTGTCGGTCATCACGAAAGAAGACCTCGATAAAAAGCCTTACATGACGTTGCTTGATGCAGTATCGGATATCGAAGGTGTTGATGTGGGTGAAACTCGTGATAAAACCGGTCAAGGTGGTGTGAGCATCCGTGGTATGGGGGCAGACTATACGTTGATCTTAATCGACGGCCGCCGTCAAAATAACATTGGTGATCTGTACCCGAATAATTTTGGTGGTAACCAATTCAACCATATTCCACCCAAGGAAATGGTGGAGCGTATTGAAATTATCCGTGGCCCAGCTTCCACCTTGTACGGTGCCGACGCTATGGGTGGCGTGATTAACATCATTACTAAGAAGGTGGGCAGCGAATGGGCCGGCTCAGTGACGCACAGCCGTACCTTTGAATCGAACGCTGATTATGGCAACGATGACACCACCGAGTTTGCTTTCAGTGGTCCTATTATCGAAGACAAACTAGGTCTGGGCATCCGCGGTAGCCTATATAACCGTGATGGCTCTAACCCACAATACGCGGCCGACTATGACCCAAATGGTGTCGAGCATAATCGCTCACTTGGCTATGGTCGTGGCGGTCGTACCGTAGACAACGAGAACACTAACTTAGGGCTTCGTCTGGATTACCTGATCGATGAGCGCCAAACGGTTACCTTCGACTACGAAACCTCAAACCAAGAATACGACAACACGCCACAAGATGGTAATAACCCGCTTGGCACCACCGACAGTGTCGATCGCCTACCACGTTCTGGTTATGCCCTAGACCAAGAATTTGTGCGTGATCAATTCTCGATTCGCCATGAAGGCAAATGGGGCTTTGGTAACAGCGATATCACCTTGCATCATATTGAGACGAGCAATAACGGCCGTACATTGCCGTTAACCGGTGATGAGAAACTGCTTTATGATCAAATGATTGCGGATAATGGCGGCGTCAAAGATGGCATTGAAGATCAGCTTGAGTCGACCTTTCTGCCACGACCACAGCGTGTCATGGAAACCCGCCAAACCACTCTGGATGCTAAATTTGACAGCCTAGTCGGTGACCATCTATTGGTATACGGCGGTCAGATCATGGAATCCGAAATGGAAGACGGCGTGTTTGGCATGGACAGCAGCGGTGGTCAACAGGCGGGTAAGGTACAACCCCATAATCAATGGTCTTTGTTCGCCGAGGATAACTGGGATATCACTGAAGATGTGACCTTAACAGGTGGTCTTCGTTACGATGATCATGAAGTCTTTGGTGGTAATGTTAGCCCTCGTGCTTATGCGAACTGGCGTGTGAATCCTGCTTGGACCATTAAAGGTGGTGTCAGCACGGGCTATAAAGCGCCCAAAGCCAGTGACTTATTCCCAGGGATTACTGGCTTTGGTGGTCAGGGAACACGTCCTTTTGTGGGCTCGCCGGAGCTTCAGCCTGAAACCAGTGTCAATACTGAAATCGCCGCTTACTTTGAGCACCCTGAAGGCCATAACTTCAATGCCACCATCTTTAGCAACCAGTTTAAAGACAAGATTGCCCGTGGTGATGGCCTAGATTGTGCCGCACAGACCGGCGAATTAGCTTATGTTTGTGATACCTGGGGCGCGACGAGCCTATCGCAAAAGACCAATATCGATCGTGTTGATATTAAGGGGATTGAGCTGGCGGGTCGTTACCGCTTTAACGAGGCCTGGTCGTTGCGTGCCAACTATACCTACACTGACTCAGAGCAGAAGTCTGGCTCTAATGCTGGGAAACCATTAAACGACACGGCTAAGCATATGGCGAATGCGACCTTGGATTGGCAAGTGAATGAGCAGTTTAATACGTATCTAACGGCGGAAATGCGCTCTAAGCGTTACCGTGGTAGCCCAGGTCGTGGCTGGGATTCAAATGTTGAATACCCTGAATACTACAAGGCCTACACCATTTTCCACTTAGGCGCTGCGTATGAGCTGAATGACACCTTTACCTTTAATGCGCGTGTGAACAACTTATTGGATGAAGACTTCACCAGCTATCAAACGGTTTACACAACCGAAGACGGTGGTGCGACCTGGGAATCGAACTACATCGATGACTACAACCTGAAAGCGAAAGCACGCAATGTTTGGTTGAGTGTGACAGCGAAGTTCTAAGGGTAGTACGACGCTAAGAATAAAAATGGCCGCATGATGCGGCCATTTTTTATGCAAACAGAAACAGCTTATAGCTTAGAGGCGCATTTCAATGCCGGCCGCTTGCATGGTTTCTTTTGCTTCTTGGATCGAGTATTCACCAAAGTGGAAGATACTCGCTGCCAAGACTGCGTCGGCTTTGCCTTCGGTCACGCCGTCAACCAAGTGTTGTAGGTTGCCGACACCGCCAGAAGCAATCACAGGCACATGCACGGCTTCACTGATGGCGCGAGTAACGCCTAGATCAAAGCCGTTTTTCGTGCCATCACGGTCCATACTGGTCAGCAAGATTTCACCTGCGCCCAAATCAACCATTTTCTTAGCCCATTCGACCGCGTCTAGACCAGTAGGCTTACGACCGCCGTGGGTAAAGATTTCCCATTTGTCTGGCTCGCCTTCGGCGCTGACTTTCTTGGCATCAATCGCCACAACGATACATTGTGAGCCAAAGCGCTCTGCGGCTTCACGAACAAACTCAGGGTTAAATACCGCAGCGGTATTGATGCCCACTTTGTCTGCGCCGGCATTCAGCATGCGACGAATGTCTTCACAGGTACGAATGCCGCCGCCTACGGTTAGCGGAATAAAGACTTCCGCTGCAATCGCTTCTACCATGTGTACAGTGGTTTCGCGGTCATCAGAACTTGCCGTGATGTCCAAGAAGGTGATTTCGTCAGCGCCTTGTTCGTTGTAGCGCTTAGCTACCTCAACTGGGTCACCGGCGTCACGGATATCAACGAATTGAACACCTTTTACAACGCGGCCATTGTCCACGTCTAGGCACGGAATAATACGTTTAGCTAATCCCATTGTTATTTCCTATTCAGTGGACTAAGGCTTGCCATCCCAATGGATGAAGTTCTTGTATAGCTGTAGGCCATCTTTGTGGCTTTTCTCTGGGTGGAATTGCACCGCAAAGACGTTATCGCGTGCTAGGGCAACGCAGAAGTCGTGGCCGTAGTTACAAGTACCTGCTACTTCGTCTTTGTTGGTCGCTACGATGTAGTAGCTGTGCACAAAGTAGAAACGTGCGCCGCTTTCGATGCCTTCCCAAAGTGGGTGGTTCATCGTTTGCGTCACTTGGTTCCAGCCCATGTGTGGCACTTTCAGTTTAGTGCCATCAACGTCTTTGTGGTCATTGCCAAAGAACAGGGCATTACCTTCAAAGTGGTTCAAACAATCCACGCCGCCGTTTTCTTCACTGTGGGCCATCAAAGATTGAATACCAACACAGATCGCTAAGAATGGCTTCTCCGCCATGGCTTTTTGAATCACTGGGATCAGGCCTTGCGCTTTGATTTCGGCGATACAGTCACGGATGGCGCCAACGCCAGGCAGTAGCACACGATCCGCCGCATCAATCACGGCAGGGTCGCTGGTCACAACAATTTCAGTGTTTTCATCTGCTGCGTGCTCAAGGGCTTTGGCAACAGAGTGAAGGTTACCCATGCCGTAGTCGATGACAGCAACGGTAGACTTAGTTTGTGTACTCATGAGTGAGATCGATCCTATTACAAGCAGCCTTTAGTCGATGGCATTTGTCCCGCCATACGCTCATCTACTTCCAATGCCATACGCAAAGCGCGGCCGAAAGCTTTAAAGATAGTTTCTGCTTGGTGGTGAGTGTTTTTCCCGCGCAGGTTATCCAAGTGTAAAGTTACCTTTGCATGGTTAATGAAACCGTGGAAAAACTCTGAAAATAGGTCAACATCAAAACCACCTACAGAGGCACGTGTGAAAGGCACATGCATCTCTAGACCAGGGCGGCCAGAGAAGTCGATCACTACGCGTGACAGGGCTTCATCTAGTGGTACATAAGCGTGGCCGTAACGGCGGATGCCTTTCTTGTCACCAACCGCTTGATCAAACGCCTGACCCAGCGTGATACCCAAGTCTTCAACCGTATGGTGTGCGTCGATATGAAGATCGCCAACGGCATGAATATCAAGGTCTATAAGGCCATGACGTGCCACTTGATCCAACATGTGATCAAGGAAAGGAACGCCAGTTTCGCAGTTAAATTTACCTGTGCCATCTAGGTTCACAGTGACTTTAATTTGCGTTTCGAGCGTATTGCGTTCGACGGTTGCAATCCGGTTGGACATGTAAAGAGCTCTCCGCTTTGAAATCAGGTTTTCAACCCAGTAAATAATCTATATGAATACTATTATAAAACGTGCAGGGCTTTGCATCTATGCTTTTCATGCCTATTAGCGTGATCGAAAAAACTAATTAAGGTGCTATGATTTGAGAAGTGATCAAATCCTCTTATTTCAAGGTGGGAAATTAATATGGTTTGGGTAAAACGTTTAGGTTTGTTGCTTGCGGCACTTGTGGTACTGATCGTCGCCGCCATTATTTATGTTGTAGTGTTTGTCGACCCTAATCAATTCAAGGGTGAACTGCAGAAAATTGCCAAGGAAAAAGCCAATGTGAGTCTGCGGATGGACGGTGATATCGCCTGGTCGATTTACCCACAAATTGGCTTAAGTTTGGAAAACTTCGGTGTCTCCTTGGGCAATGATCCAGAGCTGATGAGCTTTTCCAAAGCAGAGTTTGGTGTGCAACTGCTGCCACTGTTTCAGCAGCGTATTGCCGTGGATACGGTGCGTTTAGTGGATCTAACCGCTAATTTGAAAGTGGATAAAAACGGTAACCCAAACTGGCAAGTACAAACAGCAGGCACGACGCCAAGCGCAGAAGCACCAGCGACGGATGCCGCGGCTGATAACAGCTTTACCATCCCTGATATCGCATTGGATGAGCTAGCACTAGTCAATGCTCATATTGTTTATGAAGATGCGCGTACCGGTATGCGATCGGACGTGGTGTCTAATGTCACCTTCAATGATGTTCGCTTAGACGAAGCTTGGCCGATGAAGCTGGATGCCAAGATTACCCAATCGAATCTAGATGGCTCTAATCCATTGACGGCTAACGTGGATTTTGGCGCGGACTTTACTTTATTTGCCGAACGTCAGAGTGTTTCGCTTGCTAATTTAGCCTTGAATGGCTCGGTTAGCGGAGCGTCTTTGCCGGCATCGCCTTTGAATATGAAGGTCAATGTCGCGCAGCTGGACTTCGACTTACCACAAGAAAATGCCGCGTTAGAAGGTCTAACGATTAATACCTTAGGCATGAACATCAAAGGCCAAGTGAATGCGTTTCAAGTATTAACGGCGCCTGAGTTTACGGCGGTACTAGATGTGGCCGAATTCTCACCGAAAAAAGTGTTGTCTCAATTAAATGTCGCTTTGCCAGAGATGGCGGACGATTCGGTGTTAGAAAAGGCCAGTGTGAGCATCGCGGCGGAAGGTTCGACGGATAGCATCAAAGCCCAGCCCATTTCGATCAATTTTGATGACACCACCATTGAAGCGAATGCTTTACTGAACCTATCGCCACTGAATTGGGATATTGCCATCGCCGGTAAAAATCTAGACTTGGACCGTTATCTCCCCCCTGTGCAAGAAGGTGAGCAAGCGGCCACGACGACAGATTCAGGTAGCGCACAACAATCTGCGGATACCGCGGCACAAGATTTGATACCGGTAGACTTGGTTCGTTCATTGAATGGTCACGTTGGCATCGCCTTTGATAATGTCAAAGTGAAGAACTTGCAGCTGGATAAGCTGGAGTTGGATTCGACGCAAACCAATGGCAAGGTACGTATCGCGCCAGCGCAAGTAACCTTGTACGATGGCGTGGCCAAACTGCAAGCTCAGTTGGATGTGACCGGTAGTACGCCGCGTATCAATGTCTCGCCAAGCATCGACAGTGTGCAGATATTGCCATTGATGAAAGACTTTATGGCACTGGAGAAAATCCGCGGTGCGACCAACCTAACGGGTGATCTGAGTACCCGAGGCAACCGTACTGAGGACCTGATCGCCAATCTAAACGGTGATCTATTAGTCAATATTAACGACGGTGCTTTGATCGGTACCAATTACACCGAAATGGTGTGTAAAGGCATCGCACTGGTGCGTACCGAATCGCTTAACGAAGAGTCGTTTAATGAGGACACGCCCTTTGAAACCATGCGTATACCTGCGAAAATCGTCAATGGTCAGGTTTCCACCCCTGGGCTTCGCATGCAGTCGTTAACCCTTGGTGTGACTGGCGACGGTGTGATTTCATTGCCAACGAATACGTTGAAATACGAAACGCGAGTGGCGCTGGTAGGCAGTGGTTTGGATGAGAGCTGTGTGGTTAATGAAGATGTGGCCAATGTGCAGTTCCCAATTGTCTGTGAAGGTAATTTCATGGATGATGCGGCAGGCTTATGTCGTCCTGATGTAAAAGGCTTTGTTAAAGCCTTTGCCGACCAAGAGCTGGACCAAGCCAAAGCCGCGGCCAAGGCGAAATTGGATGCAGAAAAAGCCGCCGCTCAAGCCAAGCTGGATGCGGAGAAAGCGCGCTTAGAAGAGAAAAAGGACGAAGCGAAGCAGGAGCTACAAGATAAGCTGAAAGGCAAACTTAATAACTTATTTAACTAACGGCAGTAGATGACCCCAAAACAAAACTTTGCGCCCCGTGTACTGGAGTGGTTTGACCAGCACGGGCGCAAACACCTCCCTTGGCAACAAAACAAAACCCCTTACCGTGTTTGGATCTCTGAAATTATGTTGCAGCAGACCCAAGTGACGACCGTGATTCCCTATTACGAACGCTTTATGCAGTCTTTTCCGGATGTGTATGCGCTCGCTCGTGCGCCGCAAGATGAAGTGCTGTCACATTGGAGTGGCCTTGGCTATTACGCCCGTGCGCGCAATATGCATAAAGCCGCACAGAAGCTGGTAGACGATTGGCAAGGGGAGTTCCCCATGAGCCAAGAGGGCGTGTGTGAATTGCCTGGGATTGGTCGCTCTACCGCCGCGGCAATCTTATCTATCTCCCGTAATGAATCGCTGGCGATCTTAGATGGCAACGTCAAGCGAGTCTTAGCGCGTTACCATGCGGTGCCGGTTTGGCCGGGTGAGCGCAAAACCGAAGCGGCCATGTGGCAATTAGCGGAAAGCTATATGCCGAGCGAGCGCTGTGGTGAATACACCCAAGCCATGATGGATCTTGGGGCGACGCTTTGTACGCGCTCCAAGCCGCGCTGTGGTGAGTGCCCATTACAAGCTGATTGTGACGGGCTGGCAACGGGGACGCCGACAGATTTTCCTAAGTCGAAGCCTAAAAAAGCGCCTAAACCCGTGCGCACGACACAAATGCTGGTGTTGCGGGACGGTGATCAAGTGCTGCTTGAAAAGCGCCCAGCGACAGGCATTTGGGGCGGTTTATGGAGTTTGCCTGAAGTGGCACAAGAGGATGATGTTGTGCAAGCCGCCGAACAGCGTTTGAGCGTTAATGTGCAGCATGTCATAAGCTTGTCACCGTTTCGTCATACCTTTAGCCATTATCATTTGGACATTGTGCCGTCTGAATTAGCGGTTAAGAACACGGCTATGGTGGCTGAGCAAACAAAGTATCAATGGTTCGAGCTGCAACAAGCATTACAGCTTGGTCTGCCTGCGCCGGTGCGTACTTTGCTGGAAACCCATGAACAAAGACGGCAGCTAATCTAAGCCCTTGATTGGATGATCGAAGAGTAATAAAGGATAGGCGTATGTTTCTGACGATTTTCTGGAAATTTTTGCTGCTCGGCTGTACCAGCTTTGGTGGACCTGCGGCCCATATCGGTTATTTTCGCAAAGAATTTGTCGAGCGTTTGGGGTGGGCCACGGAAGCGGAATACGCTCAATGGGTGGCGCTGAGTCAAATTATGCCAGGGCCAGGTTCCAGCCAAGTAGGCTTCGCGCTTGGCTATCATCGTGGTGGTATTAGTGGCGCCTTAGCTGCTTTTATGGGGTTTACCCTGCCTTCCGTTATTTTAATGTGCGTGTTTGCTGCATTAGGTAGCCAGTTTGCCGAGCATGATGTCTTTCTCGGTATTTTGAGCGCCTTGAAACTGATGGCAGTCGTCGTGGTGGCGGATGCGATCTGGGGCATGGGGAATTCGTTTTGCCAAAGCAAGCGTACGCGTTTAATCGCGATTCTCAGTATGCTGTTTATTTTACTTTGGCCCTTAGGCTTAGGCAGTTTACTACTGGTGTTGCTGGCCGGAGTGGGCGGTGCGCTATGGCTTAAGGATAGCCAAACCAAAGCCTTTAAGAGCCGTATGTCATCACTGGTTGCGTTTAGCGCTTTGGGGCTTTTCGCATTGCTTTTCATTGTCACGGCCTTTATCGAAGGCAGTGGCTGGTTGGCGTTATCCGCTCAGTTGTTCCAAGTCGGCAGCCTAGTGTTTGGCGGTGGTCATGTGGTGCTGCCACTGATGTCGGAGCTGTTGGCTGATCTTGTGTCCACGTCGAACTTGCTGACCGGTTATGCGGCGGCGCAGGCGGTGCCAGGACCGATGTTTACCCTAGCGACTTATGTCGGCGCTGTATCGGCACCAGCTGGACAGATGATTGTTTGGGCCCTGTTGGCCACTTTAGCGATTTTCTTACCTGGGTTACTGCTGATGTTGGTGGGACAACACTTTTGGCAAGGCTTATCCCACTACCCGCGCGTGCAGGGCGCAGTGGTGGCGATTAATGCCGCCGTGGTGGGCTTGTTAGTGGCGACTTTATTGATCCCTATTTTGCCGAGCAGTGTGACCGGTATTTGGCAAGCGCTAGTGGTGATCTTAGCCTTTACGTGGTTGCGTTGGAAAAAGCCCGCGATTTGGCAATTAGTCAGTGTGTTTGTGCTAGGCGGTGTGGTAACGGCGTTGTTCTAAGCGCTTGAAACCTGTAACGTGAGCGCCCATATAACTAGAAATAAACGAAGAATTGAGAGATCAGCATGGCGAACACTGTATTCTGCAAAAAATATCAGCAAGAGATGGAAGGTTTAGAACGTGCACCACTTCCAGGCGCAAAAGGCCAGGAAGTGCTGGAAAACGTATCGAAGCAAGCATGGCTAGAGTGGCAAGCGCTACAAACCATGATCATCAATGAAAAGCATTTAAACCTAATGCAACCTGATACACGTAAGTACTTGTTGGAGCAAATGGATAAATTCTTCAACAACGAAGAAACCGATCGCTTACAGGGGTACGTGGATCCAGGTGATATCCAAGAGCTTTAATCGCACGCTCTTATCAATTAAAAAAGCCGCTAGCAGGCTCTCTGCTAGCGGTTTTTTTAATGCTATCCCTGATGGAATCTTGTGGGGCGTCCCGCCCCGATAAGGTCCTGCTTCCTCGATGGA
The DNA here is from genome assembly GCF_900089755.1 of Marinomonas aquimarina. Taxonomy (GTDB): domain Bacteria; phylum Pseudomonadota; class Gammaproteobacteria; order Pseudomonadales; family Marinomonadaceae; genus Marinomonas; species Marinomonas aquimarina. Next base: position 52,425 of record NZ_FLOC01000022.1, read on the forward strand.
ATCGGGTCGTACGAGCGGTTTGTACCCCGCGATTGAAAGGTCGCTTCCCCGAACGGAGTCGAGTCGTACGAGCGGGTTGTACCCCGCGATTGCAAGACTTGCTTCCCCGAACAGAGTCGGGCCGTACGAGCGGGTTGTATCCCGCGATTGAAAGGCTGTCTCCCCGAAAGGAGTCGGGTCGTACGAGCGGGTTGTATCCCGCGATTGAAAGGCTGTCTCCCCGAAAGGAGTCGGGTCGTACGAGCGGGTTGTATCCCGCGATTGAAAGGCTGCTTCCCCGAACGGAGTCGGGTCGTACGAGCGGGTTGTATCCCGCGATTGAAAGGCTGTCTCCCCGAACGGAGTCGGGTCGTACGAGCGGGTTGTATCCCGCGATTGAAAGGCTGTCTCCCCGAAAGGAGTCGGGTCGTACGAGCGGGTTGTATCCCGCGATTGAAAGGCTGCTTCCCCGAACGGAGTCGGGTCGTACGAGCGGGTTGTATCCCGCGATTGAAAGGCTGTCTCCCCGAACGGAGTCGGGTCGTACGAGCGGGTTGTATCCCGCGATTGAAAGGCTGTCTCCCCGAACGGAGTCGGGTCGTACGAGCGGGTTTTATCCCGCGATTGAAAGGCTGTCTCCCCGAACGGAGTCGGGTCGTACGAGCGGGTTGTATCCCGCGATTGAAAGGCTGCTTCCCCGAACGGAGTCGGGTCGTACATTTACTGAGTCACAAAACTAGCGAACAGTACGTCCATCACAGGTTCCGCCCCAGTTTCTTCTTTAAGTATCTCATTGATGGCGACTTTGGCGTCCGCGCGAGTTTGCTCACGGGCAATGGCGCCAGTGACTTGATCTTTTGTACGAGCACTTAAAAACATGACGATAGCATCGCGTACTAATGGCATATTGGCCAAAATAATGCCTTCTTGGCTGCTGTCGGTACGTAAACTGATTTTGGTTTTGATGTAATGCAAGCGTGGGCCAGAAGCATTGTAGTTCACGATAAAATCGGGGTTTAGCTCAATATAGCTTGGCATAGCGGTTGCGGCTTCGTCCTCCGCCAATGCAATGGGGCTAGCCAAAAAAGCCATAAGGCAAGTTAAAGCGATCATTAGGTGCTTTTTGCCTAGCTGCGCGATGTGCTTCATAGTTCCTCTCTCGAATTCACGTCATTACTCGTTATACTACCCCTCAACCAGTATAGATGGCAGTAGTTCATTGCACTTTCTCTTTATTCTACTGTCTAGATTTTCACTGGTCACTGTTAAGTATTGATAAAAGGAACTTTCCGTTATGGTTGCGTTGTTGTCCGCGCGTCGTTTTCACGCTCTAGTCGCCTTTGCTGCATTCGCTTTGTTAGGCGTAGCATTTTATATGGAGTACCAAATGGGCTTGGAGCCTTGCCCATTGTGTATGTTGCAGCGTATCGCATTTTTCCTAATAGGTGTGTTCTCTCTGATCTCCGCTTGTCGCGCTCAGGCCGCATGGCACAGAAAACTGGCTTGGCCCATTGTTGTGCTCTCTGTGTTAGGGGCCGGATTGGCGGTGCGTCATCTGTATTTGCAAAACCTTCCTATGGAAGAGCTACCTGCCTGTCTACCGGGGTTGAGTTACATGTTTGAAGTGTTCCCTTGGCAAGAGATCATGCAGGCCATGATCATGGGCACTGGGGAGTGCGGTGATGTGTTATGGACCTTTCTTGGCTTGAGTATTCCTGGTTGGACCTTGGTGGCCTTTATCGCCATGGCACTGGTGAATTTAGTCATTGCTTGGAAAGCAAAATGACCGTTGCGATGTTTGATCTGGTTACATAAAGCTAGCAGTTGTTAACAAAAGCTTGTTGCCCCTGTCTTGCAGGGGCTGTGAGATGAGAATATGCTAAAAACATGAAATACGGGTAAAACAGGTACACAAGGATAGTCACGGTGTGTGGCATTGACGCACGAGACGCCATCAAAATAAGAACGTAGTTAGGAGACATGTCATGTTAGAACGTTGTAAAACTGCGCAAGAGCGATGGGGGGGAGTTCATGAAATCATTGACCGCTGGTTACGTTACCGCAAGGCGTTAGTTGAGGCCTTCGTTGCGTTACGCGAGGTCGGTGAATACACCCCAACGGACACGCCAAAAGTTCAGGCATTTTGTGAATTGCTAGTGGACTATGTTTCAACCGGTCATTTTGAAGTCTACGAACAGTTGGCATTAGAGGCGAAAGAGTTTCACGATGACACTGCGCTAGCGTGCTTGCATAAATTGATGCCAGAAATAGCCGTCAACACCAGCATTTTGCTGGAGTTTAATGATAAGTACGACACCAAAGAGCATTGTAATAAGCAGTTGGCAGATCTGCCGTTCTCGTTGCAAGCCGTTGGTGTATTGATGGAAGAACGATTTGTCTATGAAGACCAGCTCATTGAAGAACTGCATGAGGCCCACAGCGAACAGAGTGCTTAGTCGTGGCTTAATAGCGGGGCTGTCCATCGCCCTGCTAAGCGCCTGCTCAGCTGACGATCCTGTTGTTACCAGCTCAATGGCGGTGCAAGGTCTATATTCTGCAGCGCTGAGTGATAATGGTGCAGGATCCTTAATAGGCTCCATACAGCATGGCGGCAGTTATTGGAAAAATACGCCGTCCCAGCGCCTCTATAACTGGAATCATGCCGCAGGTGAAGCCACCCCTTTGATCTCAGTCGATATTGACCCGAGCGGTGACTTTGCGGCGACGGGTGGGGCGCGTACCATGGTGTTGTGGAGCACAATAACGGGACAATCTCTCGGCTTCTGGAACACCCCAGGTGATGTGCGTTCGCTTAAACTCACCCGCAACGGCGACTATGCTTTGGTCGGTATGGACGATCAAACGGCACGTTACTTCGATATCAAAAATGGTGGTATTCGCCAAACTCTTCGTACGGGTTCTATTGTTCGTTCCGTGGATGTGACCCCAGATGGGCGCTATGGCCTAACGGGCGATGATCTCTATCAAGTGATCCTATGGGACTTAAGCACCGGTGAAATCAAACAGCGCTGGCAACTGGACAACAATATTGCAACGGTGAAACTGTCCAACGATGGCGCCTATGTATTTGCTGCGGCTCAGCTTGGCGATGCCAAGGTTTGGTCGGCCTTAACTGGGGCACAAGTCAGCCAAGTGGATACTGGGGCACTGCAGTCGCGCAATGTCACCATTAGCCAAGCCGTGTTCTCCAACTCCAATCGTTTGTTGCTGTTAGGGCAACAGAATCGCCGAGTGAATCTGGTGGAAGTCATGAGTGGGGATGTCACGCGCTCTTGGGATTTGCATCTTAAAGACACTCTGCGGCCCACTGGGGCGGCGGTGTTGGCGTTAGCATTTGGTGCCGGTAATACCTATTACGCCATTGGTAGTAATGGCTATCTCAATGTCCTTCAATAAAGTCTAACTTCACGATGCAATTATCTTCATCTCAACAACGCTGGGGCGCAATTGCGGCCTTTCAAGCGTTTCTTTCTGTGGCGGCGGGGGCATTTGGTGCCCACGGTTTAAAAAATATGGTCGCCGCACACAACTTAGAGTGGTGGCAAACCGCTTGCCAGTATTTGATGTACCACAGTCTTGGCAGTGTGTTGGCCGTTCTATTGGCCTCTATGAGTGTGAAGTTTCTTTGGTCGGTGCGTTTATTTACCTGCGGTAATATATTGTTCGCAGGGTCGTTGGCGCTGATGACGTTAACGGATATTCGCATCCTAGGAGCGGTGACACCGATCGGTGGCGTCTTGTACTTGGCTGGTTGGCTAGTGATGTTGAAAGGCTTTCTACACACTTCTGTGCCTTCTAAGTCCTAAGAAAGCGGTGAATTAACAGACATTTTTATTCGATTTTAGTACCATACGCGCCTAAATTTGAATTTGAGACTGTCAACTCCATGCAAGACGAACAGAACCCAACTAATCCAGACATTAAACATCGCAGAATTCGCAGTTTCGTTGTACGAGGTGGTCGTATGACGGAAGGCCAACAAAAAGCTTACGACGCCAACTGGGAAGTGTATGGCTTGGAAGTTGCCGACGGTCGTATTTCTTATGAAGAGGTATTTGGTCGTACGTCTGACGTCGTACTTGAAGTAGGCTTTGGCATGGGGGCGTCTTTGGTGGAAATGGCCAAAAATGCGCCTGAGAAAGACTTTATTGGTATCGAAGTGCACCCACCGGGTGTGGCCAAGCTGATGATGCTCGCGGCAGAAGCGGGTATCAACAACATTCGTGTTTACTGCCACGATGCGATCGAAGTCATGGCCGATTGTTTGCCACAAGCGCAAGCGTCTACTTTCCAACTATTCTTCCCAGATCCATGGCATAAGAAGAAGCACAACAAACGCCGTATTGTTCAGCCGTTGTTTGCGCAGCAAGTCGCAAACGTGTTGAAAATCGGTGGTGTATTCCATATGGCAACCGACTGGGAACCGTATGCAGAACACATGATGGAAGTAATGGAAGTTCAAGAGAACTATGAAAACGCAGCGGGTAAAGGTAATTACCACCCACGCCCAGAAGCGCGTCCATTAACGAAATTTGAACAACGTGGTGAGCGTTTAGGCCACGGTGTTTGGGATCTTATGTACACTAAAATCAGTGGCTAAATAGGGCGCCCAGTTAAGAGGCGGGTTGGATCTGTCTCTTAACGTGCCGCAGACATAAAAAAACCGACGCTAGCGTCGGTTTTTTTGATTCAGCGATCGATTAATCTTGGATTTCAGCCGATGCGCGAGAGTTACCTGCATCGAAGTACTCTTGGAATGCTTTTGGTGTGCGGCCACGGCCACTCCACTCAATTGTTTCACCATTCCATTCGATACGGTATTTAGGTTTAACTGTTTTGCCCTTAGTCGGGTTAGAACGCGTACCGCTTAATGCTGCGATCTCTTCTAATGTTAGACCACTTGCTTCGATCATCTTCGCAATATCAGACGCTTGACGAGCTTTCTCTTCAATCTCTGCTTGGCGAGCTTGCTCGTCTTCTTGCATTTTTACCAAAGCATTGTTCAAACCTTCAATTAGGTTTTCTAGTTGTGCAATAGTAAGGTCTTTTGCCGCAGCACGTGCTTTGGCTTTGTTTCCAGCTAGCTCTGCTAGTAAGCTCATGATTTCCCCTAATTATCTGAAACGCATTTATTAACGCGAACACAGAGCAGAAATCCATCCAAAACTGTGTTTCTCTTTGTTTATCTAAACAGGTAAGCTTAAATCCAAAACTTACACAAAGTCTGTATGACTAAGAATAGCATTCATTTAATTAATTTTAATCTATGCTGAGCAAAAAAATTAAATAAAAACTTCTTAATAAAAAAGCTCTTTTAAGCTTTCTGTAAATAATATGGCGACTTTATTGAATACTATGTTAATTGCTTTGTCGAAAGAATACTCAGTCTCTGAAAGTATTGTAACCAATATCATTAAGTTATTTGAAGAGGGCGCTACGGTGCCTTTTGTTGCACGCTACCGTAAGGAAGCAACAGGCGGTATGTCTGATGAGCAGCTGCGTAGCTTTCATGGGCGTTGGCAATACCTGGTGGAATTGGAAAAGCGCCGTGTGGCAATTATTGAATTGCTCAAGGAACTGCCGGATATTCCTCCCTCTGTTTTTAGCGCGATTCAAAAAGCCAGCAGTAAAACAGAGTTAGAAGATATCTATGCGCCTTTTAAAAAGAACCGAAAAAGCAAGGCCGATCTTGCCATAGAGTTAGGTTTACTGCCCTTTGCTATTGCCCTTTGGCGCGATGGTCAAGGGCAAGGGGAAAAGCATTTCTTAGCTTTAAAAGAGCAGCTGAAAGAACCGCTAGAGTTTGACACAGCCATATCAGGGGCGTCGGATATTATTATTGAGCGTCTGGCACAAAATATCGCTACCTTGCAGCAAGGTAAGCTGTGTTTACAGCAAGAGGGAATTTTATGCAGCCGAGTGTTACGCGGTAAAAAAGAAGCGGGTGAAAAATTTCGAGATTACTTTGATTACCGTGAGCCAGTCAAAAAATGTCCAGCACATCGCTTATTGGCATTATTTAGAGGCAAGAAAGAAGGCTTCTTAAAACTGTCAATTGAATTAGAAGGTGAGCTACCTTATTCCCTGAATCATTCACTCTATGTCACGCCTTTTGGTTTTCCTGAAGTCAAAGACCGTACATCAAGTAAGGAAAAACTGGCATGGCTAACCAAAGCTTGGCAAGAAAAGATCCTGTCTAAACTAGAGGCGGATGTATTGGCAGAACTAAAAGAGCAGGCCGAGGCATCGGCCATTGAAGTATTTCAGGCCAATTTAAAAGACTTATTAATGGCGGCTCCTGCAGGGGCGAAAAGAACGCTTGCTCTAGACCCCGGTTTTAGAAATGGCGTCAAATGGGCCGCTGTGGATGAATACGGCCAATTATTGAATAACGGCGTGATTTATCCACATCCGCCACAAAATAAATCGGCTGAGGCTGAAGCCGTATTAGCCAAAGTGATTCAAAACCAGAATATTGATTGGTTGGTGATTGGTAATGGTACCGCCTCTCGTGAGACAGAAGCGTTTGCCAAGCAGATGATTCAGCAATATCAGCTGAACTGTCGTTGTGTGATTGTGTCAGAGGCCGGCGCCTCGGTTTACTCCGCATCGCCCGTAGCGATCGAAGAGTTCCCTGATCTTGATGTGACCATCCGTGGTGCGATTTCCATTGCTCGTCGTTTTCAAGATCCGTTGGCCGAGTTGGTCAAAATCGACCCGCAAGCTATCGGTGTGGGCCAATACCAGCACGATGTTAAAGCCAATCGCCTCAGTGAAGCGCTAGGAACCGTGGTGGAGGACTGTGTGAACGCCGTGGGTGTGGATTTGAATTTGGCCTCGGCATCCTTATTGACCTATGTCTCGGGACTAACACAGCGTTTGGCACAAAATATTATTGAGCTAAGGGAGCAACTCGGCGGCTTTTCTAATCGCAATCAGCTTAAAAAGGTAAAAGGCATCGGCGATAAGGCGTTTGAGCAATGTGCGGGCTTTTTACGTATTCGGGGTGGGGATGAACCGTTAGACGCTTCGGCGGTGCACCCAGAGTCCTATGGCTTGGTCAAAGACATGGCTCGTGCGGTAAAACAAGAGTTAGTCCAGATGATTGGCAACCCTGAAGCTGTGGCCACCCTGAAAACCGCGACCTTAGCCAGTGCGGAGAATCGCTTTACCTTGCAAGACATTCTGCAAGAATTGGCCAAACCAGGACGCGATCCGCGACCTGAGTTTCAATACGCCAGCTTCGATGATGCCATTAGCAGCATCGAGGATCTGCAAGAAGGCATGACCCTAGAAGGGGTCGTCACCAATGTGGCGGCGTTTGGTGCCTTTGTCGATTTAGGGGTTCACCAAGATGGCTTGATCCATATATCACAGCTAGCGGATCGCTTTGTTAAAGACCCCCGTGATGAAGTGCGCATTGGCGAAGTGGTCAAGGTGCAAGTGCTGGAAGTGGATGCTAAACGCAAGCGTATTGGTTTAAAACGAATTTTGTAGCAGCGCGGCGGCGCGTGAAAACAGATATTGTAGGACTGCGCTGCGCGCGGGAACATGCATTACAAATGCAGACTTAATCCCGCGGGAACCGCGGTCCTGCAATTCCTTGTATTTTGTAGGACCTCGCTGCGCGCGGGAACATGCATTACAAATGCAGACTTAATCCCGCGGGAACCGCGGTCCTGCAATTCCTTGTATTTTGTAGGACCTCGCTGCGCGAGGGAACGTACTTGTAAATGCAAACTTAATCCCGCGGAAACCGCGGTCCTACAATACCTTGTATTTTGTAGGACCTCGCTGTGCGAGGGAACATACTTGCAAATGCAGACTTAATCCCGCGGAAACCGCGGTCCTACAATACGTCTAATATGCTAGGCTTGAAAAACAACTTCAAATTACATGGAGGTAATATGAAGGGCTATTCGCAACTACGCAAAGGCCGTATGTCGAACTCCTCAACGGTCTACCATTTAACGTTTGCCACTGATAAACGTATTCCATATTTTGAAAACTTTTATCGCTCGAGAGCAATGATAAAAGCTTTGAAACACTGTGACGATAAAGGATGGTCTAAAACTGTTGCTTTCGTTGTAATGCCAGACCACATTCATTGGCTAGTTCAACCCGCTTTCAAAGATATATCCGAGCTTGTAAGGGTCGTAAAAGAGTTTACCTTTAAACATTATCAAATTAGATGGCAACGAAACTTCTATGATCGAGGAATGCGGTCAGATGAAGAAATGATCGAAACAGCAAGATACATTATTGCCAACCCAAAGCGAGCAACGATGGTTAATCACGTCGGCCAATATAGCCATTGGGATTGCACATTTTTATAGGACCGCGCTGCGCGCGGGAACATGCATTGCAAATGCAGACTTAATCCCGCGGGAACCGCGGTCCTACAAAGGAAGCTAGCTTACTTGCGAATGGCATTACATTGCGCGCAGGATTGCTGCAATAGCTCCACAAACAAGCGTGTCGCTGGGCCGGTGCGCTCGCCTTTGCCAAATATGGCGTACATATGAAAGTTGCGTTCGCTGCCAGACTCCAATGACAACCTTTGCAAGCGACCTGTTTCCAAGGCATCGCGCAAATCTGCGATCGGTAGCCAGGCAAAGCCGATCCCTGAAGCGACCACTTCTAAAGCCGATTGCACACTGGATACTGTCCAACGACGATCCGCGCCAAGCCAACCTTCATCGACCGATGTTTCCCGTCCAGAGTCGCGAATCACCACTTGTAGCTCTTGCTTCAAACGTTCGTTGCTGATCTTACCTTGTTCTTGGAACAGCGGGTGATCGGGGGCGGCCACGGCAATCATATCCACTTCGACAATGGGATCGGCCAGATAGCCCTTGGGTACAATGCCACTGAGTACTAGGTCGGGAGAGCCGCTGCTGAGTGTATCCAGTGCGCCGCTGAGCACCACTTCTTTAAGTTGCACTTGAGTGCCTTGGCTTTGCGGTTCAAACGCGCGCAGTGCGCGAAGTAATGCCGGCGTCGGGAAAGCTTCGTCGACGACTAGCTCGATTTCTGGCTCCCAGCCTTGGCCTAGGGTATGCGCCAATTCTTCTAATTCAACGGCTTCTTTGAGCAGATGACGAGAGCGCCTTAGCAATACTTCACCACGCTCAGTGAGCTTGGCTTTACGACCATCGATGGTCAGCAAAGGGTAGCCTAGCTGTTCTTGTAGTTTAGCCACCGTGTAGCTGATGGAGGACTGACTTTTGTGAAGTGCTTCAGCGGCTTGTGCGAAACCGCCTTTGTCTACCACGGCTTGTAGGACGCGCCACTGCTCTAAGGTCACTCGAGGTGCTTTCATCAGAATCTTCCGCTGTTTTGGTGTGTGATGTCTTTTATATCGTATTTTTTGATCTAAATCGTCAAAAACTTCCGCTTTTATATCAAAAAAACTGGTTTTAATATGAGTCTATCGAATGACGCTAAAGCAGCGCTTCCCAAAGAATATTAGGAGATTAATCATGGCAACTCTATTACGTATCGATTCAAGTGCATCAGGTGACAACTCTAAATCTCGTCAACTCGCGGATGCTTTCGTCGCACAGTGGCTTGCAAAGAACCCAGACGGTCAAGTGGTAGTGCGCGATGTGAACGCTAAGCCACTGCCACACTTCACCAGCGAAACATTGGGCGCTTTGTTCACTCCAGAACAAGACCGCACAGCAGAGCAACAAGCGATCGTAGCGATCGGTGATGAATTGATCGAAGAGCTAGAAGTCGCTGATGTGGTTGCGATCAGCGCGCCAACTTACAACTTCAGCATTCCATCGACTTTGAAGTCTTACTTTGACTACGTAGCCCGTGCGGGTCGTACCTTCAAATACACAGAAGAAGGCCCAGTTGGCTTGGTCAAAAAAGACGCATATGTATTCTTGGCAAGCGGCAGTTTCCTAGAAAACACACCATACGATCACCAACTACCATACGTGAAGACCTTCCTGAACTTCATCGGTTTGAACGTTAAAGACGCTTTCGTAGCGGGCGGCCAAGCATTGGGTGAAGATGGCGAAAAAGCCTTCACTAGCGCCAAAGGTCGTATTGCTGAAGCGGTTTAAGCTAATCGCTGCTTTAACGGTATAAAAGGGGTCAGATCCTGAGGTATCCCCACAAATTTACTCATGATCAGACTCTTTTCTCCAGCTGTTGGAGCAACTGCCTGATGCCGTCCCGCCATTCATTTTTTGATATCTCGAAACGAGTCATAACGGCTCGTTTTCCA
>NZ_FLOC01000023.1 GCF_900089755.1 Marinomonas aquimarina
ATCGATGCTTAAGATGCTAATGTTCTTCATAGGGCTCGCTCCTTTTAACTTGGATGCCGGACAGGCTTTTGTTTACACATTAAGCATGGCACATGGTTAGGAGGGCGAGTCCATCTTATTTCCCACAAGATTTGTGCATGGTGTGGGAGGGGTATCTTACCCCGATTCAGATTTGCATCCTCGATAGAATCCTAGCTATATCGTAGCCCCATCCTAACTTTCCCCTTACAAAGGGGAAGGGACATGAAATACTGCAGAAATAAAAACTAACTCTTCCTCTTCAGAAAAAGAAAGAGAAATATCTCAAGAAAATCCCGTCGCGCTCACCAATATTTAATCAATTATGCATCCTACCCTGCAGTAATATTATGGTCATTTATCGTTTATAGCATGAGCTTTTTCAAATGGAGGTGGTTGCTATGAATAGTTCTGAGGTGTTACAAGCCCCTAAGGTTTCAACGGGGAGTCGTTGGCCGCAATGGTTAGCAGTGGTTGTGCTGGTATATGTGTTGATCAGTGCGGTCAGTATGATTGGTTCCGGTTTTAAAGCGGCAACGGGTGGTCAGGCGCAGGAACTGTTTGAATTTGCCTCGAACCCATATGTAGGCCTAGTCATTGGTATTGTGGCTACGGCCCTGATTCAATCTTCTTCAACCGTAACTTCTCTTATCGTTGGTATGGTCGCAGGTGGTTTACCAGTAACGATTGCTATCCCAATGATTATGGGATCCAACGTGGGGACCACGGTAACGAATACCCTAGTCAGCTTAGGTCATGTACGCGATAAGAATGAGTTCCGTCGCGCTTTCTCTGCAGCGACGGTGCATGATTTCTTTAACCTAATCGCAGTGGCAATCTTCTTACCATTGGAAATCATGTTTGGTTTTCTGGAGCAGGTGGCACTGTGGCTATCAACGTTCTTAATCGGCTCTGACAGCTATTCTATGTCTGATATCAATGTCATTAAGATGCTGACTAAGCCTTTCGTGAATGCGATGGGGGATGTGACCAGTGTTTTACCTGGCGTGTTGGGCAGTGTGGCTCTGATTATTGTCGGTCTTTTGTTTATTTTCGCTGCGATTACTTACATTGGCAAACTGTTAAAAGTATTGATGGTTGGTAAAGCCAAAGAAGTGCTGCATTCCGCTATTGGCCGTGGCCCTGTCACCGGTATTGCTTCAGGGGCTTTAGTCACGACTTTTGTGCAATCCTCTTCAACGACGACCAGTCTTATGGTGCCACTTGCAGGATCAGGTACATTCAGCTTGAAGCAAATCTACCCATTCATGTTAGGGGCTAATATTGGTACAACGGTAACGGCGTTATTGGCTGCGACAGCGATTTCTGGTGCGCTGGCAGTAGCGGCGTTGGAAATTGCCTTGGTGCATTTCTTATTTAATGTGTTTGCTGTGTGCGTGATTTTTGGTTTGCCGTTACTGCGCAATCTTCCCATTATCGGCGCGGAGTGGTTAGCAGGCATTGCCGCTGAGCGAAAAGTCTTTGCTGCTGCATGGGTATTGGGTGTCTTTATTGCTGTGCCTCTTTTAATGATTGCTGCAAGTATGGCCTTGTAGGCGTCCACAACAGAAGGAATCTGAACTATGTCTGATTTAGAACGTATGTCGAAGGAAGAGCTTAGAACGATCCTGAATGAAACAGAACAGCATATTCATGAGATTCGAGCCGAGTTAGAAAAGCGTGATTCGGAGATTCAGCATGAAGAAGTTGAGGGCATCCGATTGAGTCCGGAGTGGACCCCTGTACAGTGGGGCAAAGTGCGAACATTCTTTGAGATGGTATTAGAAGAGTTGCGCAAATAAGCCTAACCATGCAACTCGATAGTAAGCCGACTGAGAAATCAGTCGGCTTTTTTATTTTCTAATACTTCTTTTGGAGCCATCCCCAGCTTTTCTTTTACGCTGTCAATAAACTTAGGCGTGAGACGCACGTAGGCGGTTACTAGGCTGATGTCATCAGGGTCGCGTTTAATGGTGAAGCCGATGCGACGACAGAAGTCGATCATGCGCTTGTTCTCCGCCAATACGGTGCCTTTCATCTCTTTAATGCCTTTGAAATTCGCCACCAGGATCAGTCGGCGCATGAGTAAGGCCGCTAAGCCATGGCCTTGGTAGTCGTCCCCAATCACGACCGCGAATTCACAGCTCTGATCATCAAAGTTGTCACTAAAGCGCGCAGCGCCCATCATCACTTGCTGGCCGTCCTTTTCCCCCACCACAATCAACGCCATTTCACGGTCATAGTCGATGTGTGACAGGCTCGCGACCATGCGCGGGGTGAGTTCTGAAATGTTAGCAATGAAACGGAAGTAACGACTTTCATGGGACAAGTTTTTCACGAAGTCAGCCATCATATCGGCATCACGAGGTAAAATCGGACGTATGGTCACCTCTTGGCCATCACGTAGGGTTGCTTGCTTCACCCATTGTCTTGGGTAGGGTTGAATCGATAAGTGCTCATAGCGCCTTAGCTTGCCACAACCTTTGAGCCGCGCGGTGACGTCCGCAAAGATACTGCCACTTTCATGAATCCGTACATCGGCCAGCTCTAAGTATTCAAACTCTGGGAGCTCACAGACCATGGTTGAAAAGCTACGCAGCAGGTCTTCTAACTCAAACGATTCCACATTCGGGAAAGCGCGATGGATTAAATCTTTGGACAAAATAGTATTGAGTGGTGGTAGTGCCACGGCTTCGGTTTGATGGTGCCATTGGTTAGCCCCTTCAAGCGAAAGACCAATAGCAGGCCCAAACACTGGGTCGCGAAATGCGCGCAGATGGATCGGTGCCTGCAGTAAGAAATTGGTTTGTCGGCGACTGATCAAACGGAAGTTAAACAGGTCAAAAACCTCTTTTAAATCCTCGGCAGTGGGTTTTTTATTACCGCCTTTGATCAATTCTTTTAACTTAGTGCGCGCGGCGGCGACATCGATATTAAAACGAAATGCATGGCTGTCCGGCATTTGTTTGGCCAGCATCTGGTTGCGATGGAACTGGACGAGGAACTGGAAGCCTTCGATGGCGGCTTCAGGCGTTCGAAAAGTTGGAATGCCTGCTTCGTTAATGCGTGTCCGCAGTGCCACCATGTTGCCGCCGCCGAGCATACATACCATCACCAGCTTCTTCTGCTTCTTATGCAGTTGTAGCACCTGATCGTACAAAGACACCATATTGATCAAAGCGGTGGGGCTGAGCATGAGTAGCACTGCGCCACACTCTTTGTCTGCAAGGGCCGTTTCCGCAAGGTCGACAAACAGGTTTGCCTCACAGCTGGCCCAAGCGGTAGTGACACTGCCAACGCTACCTCGGCCCGCCATAATAGCTTCGAGCTTGTCCCTTAATTCATCATTAGGTGTCAGTAAGTTAATGTTTACTTCGGCTGCTCGCTGCGCGGCTAATTCCCCTGGGCCTGAACCATTACCGATAATCATCAAAGAGCCATCTTTCACGCGACGGGCATTGGTCATGACCGAGGCGGCGGCAACTAAGTCATTCAAGCGGTGGCCTCGTACAGCGCCAGTACGACTTAAGGCGGCATCCAGTACGCGCGGATCAGCGCCGACATCGTGTTCCGTTACCACGGCCACGGGTTTGGAGCGGCTGGCGGCACGAAGGCTACTGAGAAAGCGAGTCGTCGAGCCAATCTTTTGTAGGTACATCAAGATCGATTGGCTTTCAAAATCATTGGATAAATAGTCGAGTACTTGCGATGGCATGACATCAATCGGGCTGCCCATACTGACCACTTGAGAAAAGCCAATGCCCTGCCATGTTGCCCAATCTACTAGAGCGCTGGCCACGGTGCCTGATTGCGACAGTAGCGCCAAGCGGCCTGGGATGGGTTGGGTGAGACCGAGCCATGCTGAGAAGCCTTGCTTGGGGCGACACATGCCAAAGCTGTTGGGCCCGATTAAGCGCACGTTATGCTGTCGTGCCGCTTTTAAAATGTCCTCAGGGCTTTCCTCTGAGCCCATAAAAACCAGTAGAGCAGGGATCGACAGTTGGCCACATTGTTCAATGATGTGAGTTAACAGGCGTGGGTCTTCACCAGCGAGAATAGCGAGGTCAGGTGCTTTGCTTAATTCGTCTAATGATGCCAATTGGGTAAAAGGCAACACGCCGACACTTTCGTCCGGTTCTACTCCAAATAAAGACGTCTTGCTGCGTCGGCCTCCGTATGACAGGGCGTGCAGAACCGCATGCAGAATAGGGTTAAGCCGGTCTTGTCCGGTGAAGACCAATATTGAGCTGGGGGCTAACAGTGGCTGAAGTGCGTGCATGCAAAAATCTCCCTGACTGACCTGTAGCGAACGTCCTGGCAAATGCCCTCGCTCAACAACAGAGAATGCATCGATGAATAGCAGTCTAGACCAATGTCGGATAGGCTGCCTAGTGCAAACTATGGCTTGATATAAGGCAGTTCACGTATGATCACCTTATAGTAGCCTTAGATGGCGACTCGATGAATAACAATAATAGCGCCCCTTGATGTGGGTACAGAATTTTACGGATACCAATATGAGCACAGCTTACCTGACGCACCCTTTGTGTGAAGAACATAAGCTTGGGGAAGATCACCCTGAGTCTCCACAACGGCTAGAAGCCATTCAAAATCGCTTAATAGCCGGACAATTGATGGACTTTATGCGTTGGCGCGAGGCGAATGAGGTCACCGTAGAGCAGCTCAATGCCACTCATGATCCGAACTATGTGGCGTCGATTTTTGCCAAAGCCCCAGAGCAAGGTCATGTGGAACTGGATCAAGAAACGCTGATGATGCCGCACACATTGGACGCCGCATTGCGTGCTTCTGGCGCCGTGGTGCAGGCGGTCGATATGATTATGAGTGGTGAAGTGCAAAATGCTTTCTGTGCCGTGCGGCCACCGGGTCACCACGCCGAATACGATAAAGCCATGGGCTTCTGCTTATTCAATAACATTGCCGTTGGTGCCCGCCATGCCCTAAACCAGCATGGCATTGAGCGCATTGCCATCGTTGACTTTGATGTGCACCATGGTAATGGCACAGAGGATATCTTTAAAAATGATCCGCAGGTGTTGTACGCTTCTAGCTATCAGCATCCGTTGTTTCCTTATCCCGATCCAGGGGCTTCCCACGACAACATCGTACATATGCCGTTGGAGAAAGGCTCAAAAGGCGAAGACTTTCGCGCGGCCTATGAGTCGGAATTGTTCCCTGCTTTAGATGAATTCAAACCACAGTTATTGATGATCTCAGCCGGCTTTGATGCATTAGCCGAAGATCCTATGGGACAACTACGTTTGCGTGAGGACGATATTGTCTGGGTCACAGAGAAACTGATGGATGTGGCGGAGCGTCATTGTCAAGGGCGTGTGGTCTCGGTGTTAGAAGGTGGCTACAACACAGATGCCTTAGGGCGTGCGGTATTCAGTCATTTAAAAGCGATCATGAAATTGTGATTTCATAAGCTTACACTCTCTAACCAATAGAAACGGTTTGGAACGGTTTTGTAATGTTTTGCCTTTGCTGATGACCATACACTCATTACTCCAGCATCATCTAATGTACGGAGGGAGTGATGAGTTTTGTTCGTTTAATTTATGCGAGTAGAGCGACTGCAGCGTTCCAACCGTCGTCCATTCAGTCGATCCTTCAAGCCGCCCGAAGAAACAATAGCCAAAATGGTGTCACTGGCGTGCTGTGTTTTAATCAGCTCGGCTTTCTGCAGTGCCTCGAAGGTAAGCGCTCTGATGTCAACCGCACCTTTGAGCGTATTTTGCGCGACCCACGCCATGATCATGCAGAAATCATTTGTTATCGATATACAGATCAACGTGAGTTCGAGAACTGGAACATGGGGTATTTGCAAAACAACCAAGTCATGCGCGACCTGTTAATGCGAAATACTGGATCAACTGAGTTTTTACCGCTAACACTGATTCCAGAAGACGCGTTTGCCATTTTGAAGGATGTGCGCAATATCATTGAAGACAGCATGTAACAACAAGCTTAGGCGCAAGTGCGCCTAAGCCGTTTTGCCTTAGGCGACTGACAGAGAGCTCGCGCGCGCCTTACGTGAGTAAATAAACAGACCGATAAACAGCACCAAGCCTGCGCTGTCGATCAGTATATTATGATGTGGCCAGAGCATCAGCAGAGCCGCCACGCCGGATAAGATACGTAAGGCAATGTTCAGTGGCCCTTCCAGATAACCTTCCATAAAGCCGACAAAGGCGTACAAGCCGAATAGGGCAAAGACAAAGATACGTAACACATCTGTTGTCTCACCACCGATAAAATTGGTGTAGGCCAACAGTAGCGGCACTATGTATAAGCCCTTCGCCAGTTTCCATGCCATAAACCCCGTCGACATCGGTGGTGTCTTGGCAATGGCCGCCGCAGCAAAGGCGGTCAGACAGACGGGTGGGGTGACGTTGGAGTCCTGTGATAACCAGAAGATAATCATATGTGCAGATAGCAGGGCAGCGCTTAATACCGTTGGATTCAAGGCTTGTTCCAGTAACTGACCTTTAAAATCTCCTGGTACTTGGGCTATCAATGCAGTGGCATCCGCTTGGCTCATGGGGGCTGACAGCAAAGCGTACTTCTCTGGATCAATCAGCATAAAGATCACCTTGGCCTGCTCTGGCAAATTGCCTGCCATGATCAAATCGATCAAGTGTGATTCAGCGATCAAGTTGTACAGTGCTGGTGCCGAGAGTGTGGCCAAGACAATGTACGCCGCAGTGACGGGAAGCCCCATCCCCAGAATTAACGATGCCAATGCCACCAACGCCAGCATGATAAACAAGCTACCGCCAGACCACTCCGAGATCATCAGGGAAAAGGTATTGCCAATACCTGTCATGGCGACCACGTTGACCACCAAGCCAACAGCGACCAGCAGAATGGCTGTCGTCGCCATATTACGTGAGCCCTGCGCCAAAGCGTCGAGGATGTCTCTGAACTTCATGGGATGTTTTGACAACCAAGAAGAGACGATCACGGCGAGGATGGAAATCCCTGCAGCATAAGTGGGGGTAAAGCCATAAATCAATAGGGCTACCAAGACCGCTAGCGGTAATAGGAAGTGCCAGCCTTCTTTAAATACTTCGCCAAAGCTTCGAGTATCCAGTTCAATCGCATGGGCATGGGAGCGCATGGCTTCAACACGGACATAGAAGCCCACCGACATAAAGTACAGCAAGGCCGGCAGAGTCGAGACAGCGATGATTTCCACATAGGGAATCTGTGTGTAAGATGCCATGATAAAGGCACCTGCCCCCATGACTGGCGGCATCAACTGGCCACCGGTCGACGCGGCGGCTTCGACACCAGCGGAGAAGCGTGCCGGAAAGCCCGCCTTACGCATCATGGGAATGGTAATCACGCCAGTGGATACGGTGTTGGCAACCGAAGAACCCGAGACCGAGCCCATCAAGCCAGAGCCCAATACGGCAACAAAACCAGGTCCACCAACGAAACGACCGGCAGCACAACGCGATAATTCGATAATGAAATCCCCCGCGCCGGATTTCACTAGGAAGGCACCAAACAGAATAAACATGAACACATAAGTCCATGAAATGCGGGCAATGGAGCCAAACATGCCTTCAGAAGAGAAATAGGAGCGGAACATCACCGTCTCAAGGCTGAGTCCGGCAAAGCCAAAGATGCCGTCGATATAAGGGCCCCACCAGAAGACATAGGTGAGCGCGACCAAGATCAAGCTTGGAATAAACCAGCCCGTGGTACGTCGAGTCAGCTCTAGGGCAATAGCAATGGCAACAAAAGAGACGATCCAATCACTGGTGATAAAGTTTACCCCGCGATCGTACAGGGCATCCTCAAATAGAATCAGATAAATGGTGCAGGCAATAGCGACTACACCGATGGCCAGATCCAATGTCAGCGCCCAGCGGCGGCCTCTGGCAGAGGACGATTTAAAGGCGGGCACCATCAAGGCACAAATCAGGGCAAAGCCACTGAAGTGAATGGCGGACACCCACAGCTCTGACAGGGTACCTAGGGTGTTAAAGTAAATATGAGCCAAAGCAAACAACACTCCGACCCAATAAATTAAGCGTCCAGTGTGCGAGTGTTCGTCTCGCTGCTCAAGCTCGAGACTTTTCAGCTTATCCTGCATTTCCTGGTCTTGGTGAACCTGACTCTCAGACATAATGTACAGCCTATAACGTCATCTTGAGGCGCGTACTTGCGCATCGATGTTGGAAAACAAATGCGGTAGAGAGCAGCGCAGGCTGCTCTCTCATAGTGCTAAGTCATGTGATTACTCGGCGATCAAGTGGGCTGGCACGGTGAGGCCTGCTTCTTGGTAGTAGCGAGCGGCACCAGGGTGAAGTGGTACCGGTAACCCATCAATGGCTTTTTCAAGGGACATGGCTTTAGTCGCTTTGTGAATCCCGTTTAGGAAAGGTAGGTTTTCGTAGATGGTTTTGGTCAGCTGATACACGTCTTCTTCAGATAAATCCGCATTCACGGCTAGGAAGTTAGGCTGCGCCATGGTCTGGATAGCTTCTGTTTGACCTGGGTAGGTATTGGCTGGGATCTCAAAACGGGTCCATAGTTGGAAGTTACCGTTGGCTTGTTTAATCTGCTCATCGCTAAAATCCAACACCTTAATGTCATCCCCTAGGGCTGCGTAAGCGCGAGTGATGGCGCTGGTTGGTACACCAGAAGGGATGTTCATACCATCAATGGTGCCGTTTTGCATGGCATCTGCAGACGCCGCGTACCCCATGTAAGCCATGTCGAGTTCGCCAACAGGTAGCTGCAAATTATTCAGAATGGTCAGACCTGAGCCCTCTGTACCTGAGTTCTTAGTGCCGATGGAGAATTTTTCACTGGTCAGGTTGTTGATATCGCTGATGGTGCCGGAGGTGACGTACTCAGAGCGCACGACAAATTGTTCGACGTTTTGCCATAGCATGGAGATTGAACGTAGGTTTTTCTGTGGCCCTTCTTTTTCCATACGGCCGGTACCATCCCAAGCCCAAGCACCATACAAACCTTGTAGGATGGAAAGCTGAGCTTCGTTCTCACGCATCAATTTGATGTTCTCACCTGAACCTGCCGAGTTGATTGCTGAGATCGACATACCTGTGGTGGGTTCTAACTTCACCTTGGTAAGAGTCGCCAAAGCCACGCCGACAGGGTAAAACGTACCACCAGTTGATGCAGTCGCTAGCACGTAAGAGCGGTCGTCAGCGGCGTGCGCTAGACCCACAGAACTTACAGCTGAACCCATAACTAGTGCGGCACTCATTGCTTTTACTAATGTATGTCTGCTCATCTTCATTGTGTGTTTCCTATCAATATTGTTGTTATATCAGAGAACTTGGTAAGAGCATCCACGCTCTTAGAGTACAGAGTATAGGCAAACAAAATCCAAATGTATTAGCAAATGGTCGTGTCACGGGTGAGAACAGGGTGGGGACTGGATGCGCGATATAGTAGCCGTAAAACATTGATATGAATCGACAGAAGAGGTTTTGTCACATCGTTTTGCTCAACGTTCGCTTATAGTGGTACTTTCACAGGAGAGTGCTATGAATTTGTCGCCACAAAAATTGATCGTTTTAATCGCTGTAAAGGTAATTGTATTGACCATGATTACCTTTGGCATTGTGCTCTGGGCATAACCTTCAGTTTAGTAACTGGTTGGTCTCAATGATCTTTTTGAAATAGATCATGAGCTCCTCAAAGTTTTGTGCTTGGTGCTCGAAGCATTCCTTATGGCATAACTCGATTGTGCCATTCACTTGAGTACCATCTGAATTCTCGTGGAAGTGCATGCTGACGCGGCGGCCATCATTGAAATTCAGTTCAATAAGACGCAGTAGCTTCAAACGTCTAAAAATACCACTGAAATCTAAGACTTCACTGCCGTCTAGGCGCTCGATGCGGTAGAAAAAGCTGCCCCCTTCGTGAAGATCCACTTCAGCTTTAGGACATACCCAATCAAACGCTCCTGAATTCCATTGTTGAACGATCGCGGGAGTGGTCCAAGCTTCCCATACTTTTTCGAGTGGCGCTTTGATTTGCGCCGCAACGGTAATCTCCATGTCATCATCCTCTCTCTAAATCCATGAGAACTTATTTTATAGAGGAGATAGGAGCATCTGTCGAGCGGCTTTGCTCCAGATATCTGCAATGAATGTGCGAGAATAGTGAATCTCTATTATAAGCAAAAATTATGGCTGGCTAGGCGAGACTCTACCCGCCTAGGAGGCCCGTCGGCCTCACAAGGGCGAGCGCCTATTGTTTTGGTAGGGCGTAGGGGCCTTCTAATAAGCCTTTTTGTGGATGGTAAATGGCTTGATTGGTCGCCATGCGCGACACTTCTTCGGTTTGATCAGAAATCGAATTGGCGATTTGGCTGGCCACTGCGGACAACAAGCTGCCAATAACGTTATTGCTGTTGGCATCCGAACTGCGCACCGCACTGATGCTGGCGTCCCATAGTTGAGTGCCGGTTCGAGCATCGACCAAGCGCATGCTCACTCTGACGACGGTACTGGAAGAAATGATGTTGTATTTCTGGCCCCAATCGAGAATTTCCGTATACAGCACAGCATCCGCCCCAATATGCTGATGAATTTTATCCAGTGGCACCAAGTTCATTTCTTCTGGGGTCGGCAAGCCATTTTCTTTCATAAAGGTGTCAATGACGGCGACTGGAAAGACGTAATAGCCTTTATTGCCTAAGGGCCGCGAAATAGTCGATAAGTAAATATAGGGGGCATGCACTTCGAGGGAGTTGTTCTTTGGCGGGATCACCACAATGGAGCGGGGACTGGCCGCCATCAGCGCATCATAGTTATAGGCAGGCGGCGTGGCACAGCCTGTTAGCCAGAAGCTTAAACAGAGTGCCAATAGGGACCAAGGTTTGCGTAACCACTTCATCATCGCTTGGCTCCTTGTAAACGTTGCAGCATGCCATCAACCAGCACGCTCGACTCTGGGAACAGACTCTTCTCAATCAAAAACTCAGACTTGGCTTGCGCCATATTGCCTTGCAAAGCGTACATATAGCCTAAGTGAGCATGAATCCCCGGGGCGATGCGAATACCCTTGGCAGCGGCGCGCTCAATATCCTCCGTCAATAACGCTATTTGAGTGCCGCTGTCGGCTCGGCCGGGCTCCATATACATGCTATAAATGAGGGGCTCATAATTGCCCCAATAAAAGGTCGGCTGAGTGCTACTGCAGCCACTAACAAGCAGAGTAAGGGCTACCCCACCGAGCACTTTTGCCGTCATCGCCATACGCATCATAAGGTGTGATCGCCTCGTTACTGGACTTGCCATAGGCCGCTTTCAAGATCGCGTACCATATTATTAACCGCCTCGGTAATAGCGAAGTTCAATACTTTACCGTTCAGCGTGGCGTCGTAGCCGGCACTTGAACCAAAGCCGACGACTTCACGGTTGCTGAGCTCATACTCGCCCGCCGCTTGGGTGGCGTAGACGATTTCACCGTTCAGCACATCAACAATATTGATGCTGACTTTAGCGTAAGCGGTTTGCGTTTTACCGGATCCCAGGATACCAAACAGTTGCTTATCCCCCGTCACCTTACGGCCAAACTCGGTGACGTCACCACTGATGGTATAGCGCGCGCCAGTCAGCTGTTGCGCCATACCGTTTAACTCCGCTTCGCGCTGCAGTGTGTCGAGATTTTCACGGTCGACCACTTTAAAGCGATTGGTTTGCTGCAAATGGGTTTTCAGAATGGTTTTGGCTTGGTTGCCCAGTTTATCGATATCGCTGGAGAATAGTCCCTGCATATAAGAGGAACGGTTTTGGAAATTGCCCACCACCAGTGTGGTTTTCATCCCCGTGTAATCAGTGCGGTAGGTGGCGACGGTTTCCGACTCTACGGCGCGATGGGTTTGCGTTGCCGAGCAGGCAGAAAGGCTTACCAAAGTGGCCGCCGCTAGGCTAAGCAGAGCTATTTTTGAGGGTTTAAAGCGGTTTACAGTCATAGTGAACTCCATGTTTGCCCACAGTCAGCGGAATTAACCAAGCGCGATTAATCGTATAGGTGGCCTATTTCCTTTGGGCGTCTTTGCATTAAAAGTAATCTATATCGGAGCATTTTGACAGCTTGTGTTAAGCCTTAAGGTCGGCAATTTCTCATTGCAAACAAGGTATAAAATCTATATTGTACTAGTACACTGATACATCAAGGTACGCCTTAGTGCAGAATTTGATTCATTACTTTTTAGACACCCCTGATGCGGCGGCGATGGAGCAGAAGCTTAATGCTTTGCTCACGCCGAATGAGATCAGCGAGATGCAGCGCCGTTTACAGATTTTTGCGCTGCTGGAAGACGGTGTGTCACAACGAGAAATTGCCAAACAGCTAGGTGTGGGGATCGCGACTGTAACCCGTGGTTCCCGCGCACTAAAGGAATTAAAAGATCATGAGTAACCTTCCGCCACGCATCGAGCTGCCACGTAAGCCTAAATACGTGACCATCAGCTCGGACTGTGACTTTTTCGGCATGTTTAAGAAAGTCGAAAAGCAATTTGCCAACTGTTTTATGTTGGAATCCTTAGGTGAAGAGAGCTACATCTCACGCCACTCCATCATTGGCTTTGATCCAGAGAAATTGCTGTGGGCGGAAGGCAATACCCTGTTTATCCAAGAGCGTGACGGTGATACGGCGTCCTACGAATCGGATAACCCATATTATCTGCTGCGTAGCATTGTGCCGCAAAACATTATCTCACGCGGTTATGCAGGCGGTCTGACGGGCTACATTGGCTACGATGCCATGAACTACTTCGAGCCGACGCTAGACCTACAAACCAGTGATATGTTTGATGGCTTCCGCTTTGGTCTGTACAAAGACGGTCTGATTTTGGACAAGATGACTGGGCAGGTGTTCTACTTCTACTACGACCAAGATCGCTCAGAGCTAGTGCAATCTTTGCTGGATGCACCGATCCCAGAAAATGGCTCATTAGTGGTGACACCTACGGGTGAGTCCATGACCCGCGACGAGCACGCGCAAGCGGTCGCGAAAGTGAAGCAGGACATCATCGACGGTAAGATCTTCCAAACCGAAGTCGGCTTTAAAAAGTGGTTCGACCTAGAAGGCGACACCATCGCTATCTACGAACAGATGCGCATCGTTAACCCATCGCCACAGATGTACTACATCAAGTTTGGTGAGCAAAAAGTCATTGGCGCGAGCCCTGAGCTACTATTCCGCTTACGCCAAGGGGAAATGGAAACCTTCCCACTGGCGGGCACGGCGAAGCGTGGCGCGGATGAGAAAGAAGACGTGGCACTGGCACGTGCTTTGTTGAACGATCCAAAAGAGATCGCCGAGCACAATATGATTGTCGATCTGCACCGTAATGACATCGGTCGTGTGGCGCGCTTTGGTACGGTCAAAGTACGCTCTTTGATGGACATTAAGCGTTTTAGTCACGTACAACATATTTCCAGTGAAATTGTTGGCATTATCGCCGACGATCAGGATATGTTCTCCGCCTTAGCCAGCAACTTCCCTGCGGGTACCTTGACCGGTGCACCGAAGATCGAAGCCATGAAAATCATCGATGATATGGAAGGCGATGGTCGCGGTCCTTACGGTGGCGCAGTGGGGCAGTTCTCCTTTAATGGTGACTGTAACTTTGCCATTCCGATCCGTACCGTGTTCGCGAAAGGCAATAAAGCTTACGTACAAACCTGTGGCGGCAACGTCTATGACTCCAATGCTGCTGGTGAGTACGAAGAGATTCAACGTAAATTCGCTGGCACCAAGCGCGTGCTAGATCAATTCGCACCAGCGCAGTAAGGGCTTAGCAGATGAAAGTGTTAATTATCGATAACTACGACTCGTTTACTTACAACCTGTACCAATACATCGGTGAAATTCTGATGGCGGCACAAAGCCAAGGTAAACTAGAAAAATTCGATGTCGTGGTAAAGCGTAACAACGAAGTGAGCTTAGCGGATATCCAAGCGATGCAGCCGGATCGCATTATTATTTCCCCAGGACCGGGCTCTCCAGACGATGAAGCTTACTTTGGTGTCTGTGCTGAGGTGATTCGTGAGCTAGGCAAAACCATCCCATTGATGGGCGTTTGTCTAGGTATGCAGGGCATTTGTCACGTCTTTGGCGGTAAGGTGGTGAAAGCTCACGTACCAATGCACGGCAAGGTGAGCCCAATTGCCCACAACTGTGAAGGTATCTTCCACGATATCCCTGATCAATTAGAGATCATGCGTTACCACTCTTTGATGGCGGAGCCAGAGAGCTTGCCGGAATGCTTAGAAGTCAGTGCTGTGGTGGGCGATCTGAAAGTGGAAGACTTCGATAACCATGCTGTGATTCACCAAGGCGGTGATTACGAAATCATGGGCGTACGCCATAAGGACTACCCGATCCAAGGCATTCAGTTCCACCCAGAATCCTTCGCCACCGAAGGTGGTCGCGATCTGATTAAGAACTTCCTTTTTCAGATGTAATACTGTCTATCAAGGCTTCTAACTAAGAAGCCTTGATGTTATTAAATCAAGGCTATTAATCACTGTTCTTAAGAGCAAGCCACTTATTTTTATAAGGGCTACTGTGTGATATTTCCATTTCACACACCTCGATACCTAAGTGCTCTCCAACTTCCCTTAGATTAGCTTTATATGCAGGGCACATTTTTGCTCCAGCAATTAGCCTTTTCATCTTAATCCCGCGAGGCATTTCAATGGCACAGCCTTTTTGCTCATAATTGACCAATCGGACCTCCTGCTCATAGCTCCATTCAATGGATTTTGTCGCAATAAACTTTTTTAACGCTTGATGTGGAGAGAAGATAAGCTCTGATAGACAGATTTCAGGAATAGCTGTGGAATATGTGATCGGAAACTGGGCTAAGTTTTTTACATTTTCTCTGGCGAAGCACATTGGGTAGAAGTTGTATTCAATACAAAAACCTTGATGCTGTGATGCATAGTGCGACCACGCAAGAGTATTGTCCAAATTCTTCATAAAACACTGAACGCCGAAAGTCTTGAAATATAACTTGAATTCGGCAATGACTTGTTCTTGTGTTCGAGATTTAGGATGTTTAGCCCACTCTTTTATAAATTTTAAAGCTTTCGCACTGTAAGCCCTGTGGCTTTCTTTTTCAAAGTCGATGCTATCAACTAATTCAAATGCAGCCTTTCTAAGTGCTTTTTCATCGATGCCTGATCGATCTGTTAGGTCTTTAATTGGAAGATCAAAATCCAGTGGGTCGTTAAAACGTTCAGGGTCGGAAAACCAAAGTTTGTTATCTTTTAAAAAGGTAATACGGCGGATGTCTGCTGGCTCAAATCGATACAATGAAATTCCATTCATATAATTCTTCCTTTTATTCTGGAAACTTCTGCTTCATATGTAGGATTCGCAGAATCTTGATGTTGGCTTGATCAAGGTGATAAAGCACCAACAGCGACACATCGGGAATAATCAGCATCCTACCTTTTTGATTTGGCTTCATCGCACCCATATTAGGTTGCTCGATAAGCAGTTTGATCTTCTCAACCAGTAGATCATCGGTTTTATCTGCTGCGATGGGATTAAATTCGTATAAGAATTCGTAGAGCCGTTTACGATCCTCTAGGGCGTCCTTTTCCCATAAAATCATACTTACCCCCTAGCCTTAAGGGCGGCTTTGAAAGCCTTCATTTCAGCGTCTGCTTGGTCAGCTTCCACAAATTCGGCTTGCTGTGATTCAAGCTTTTCAAATGCGCGTTCAACTTGTTCCGCTAGCCATTGATCGTGCGATAAACGCTTCCGTTGTTGCTCTGCTAGCTGCTCTGCAAGTGCGCGGCAAGCTCCGCTCAGTGTGGTGCCTTGGCTTTCTGCCATCATTTGGGCTAAGCGCTTAGTTTCCTCGTCCACGCGAAATTGAATACGTGTTTCCATAACTTGGCCTCATCAGAAGTTTGTCTGACAAATGTTAGCACATGATGTCTTCAGGGTTGGTTTTTTCTCTCGTTAGCATGGTTTTTGCTTTAAAATACAA
The DNA here is from genome assembly GCF_900089755.1 of Marinomonas aquimarina. Lineage (GTDB taxonomy): Bacteria > Pseudomonadota > Gammaproteobacteria > Pseudomonadales > Marinomonadaceae > Marinomonas > Marinomonas aquimarina. The sequence goes on from NZ_FLOC01000023.1 coordinate 16,047, forward strand.
GCTGACCAAAGAGTTAAGTTTTCTAAAATGGCAAAGCCTTGCTAAGTTTTAGAGACTCATAAGTAAAAAAATTCGTTCCATTGAGAGAAGCATTGAGTAAGGGGAGAGACATGACCAGCTCTGAAGCATTACTAGATTTGGCGATGAGAATGCCAAAGGCGGAGCTGCATTTGCACATCGAAGGCACCTTCGAGCCAGAGCAGATGTTCGCCATTGCCCAACGTAACCAAGTGGCGCTTAAGTACGATTCCGTCGAAGCGCTCAAAGCCGCCTACCAATTTGAAAATCTGCAGGACTTTTTGGACCTGTATTACCAAGGCATGTCGGTGCTGCTTAAAGAGCAGGACTTTTACGACCTGACCATGGCCTACTTGAAGCGTGTCCATGAAGACAATGTCGTACACGTGGAGATCTTTTTTGATCCGCAGGGGCACCTGAGTCGTGGGGTTAGTTTTGAGACGCAAATTAAAGGCATCTATGGTGCTTTAAGAGATGCCCAGCGTGACCTAGGGATCACCTTTAAGTTGATCATGTCATTCCTACGTCACTTGGATGAAGCCAGCGCGTTTGAAACGTTGGAATTGGCCAAGCCGTATTTAGCATGGATCGATGGTGTGGGCTTAGACAGTTCGGAAGTAGGGCATCCCCCGATCAAATTTGAAAATGTGTTTCGTGAGTGTAAGGCACTTGGCTTACCCGTCACCGCGCACGCCGGCGAAGAGGGGCCACCAGAGTATGTTTGGCAAGCTATTGATGTGATCGGTGTCGACCGTATCGATCATGGTAACCGTGCACTGGAAGACATTGACCTAGTCACCACGATTAAACACAAAGGACTGACGCTGACGGTCTGTCCGTTGTCGAACTTGAAATTGTGCGTGGTGGATTCACTGGAAGATCACCCGATCCGTAGCATGCTTCGCTTAGGCTTAAATGCGACGGTGAATTCGGATGATCCCGCTTACTTTGGCGGCTATATGAATGATAATTTTCATGCGCTGGTCACCCAGATGGGGCTTACTCGCGATGAGTTATTGATCTTGGCATGTAATGCTTTTGAGGGGAGTTGGCTAGATCACGACAGCAAACAGCAGCACATCAATACGATCAAAGACATGTTTGACCAAGTGCCTTAGGCACTTGGTTGTTCGTCTTGGTATTCTTGCAAGATTTGGTAGAAGTCATCTTTCACTTGGTTAAAGTGTTGCACCAAGGTAGGGTCAAACTGGCTGCCACTGAGTTCGTTAATATAGGCTTCTACTTGTTCTTTGCTCCAGGCGTCCTTGTAGGGGCGTACCGAAGACAAGGCATCATACACATCACACAGGGTCACAATACGACCGTACAACGGGATGTCTTCACCTTTTAAACCATGCGGGTAAACACTGCCATCCCATTTTTCGTGGTGACTGAGGGCAATAATACCGGCAGCTTTCAACAATTCTGATTGGCTACCAGCGAGGATTTGCGCCCCCGCCTCAGCATGACTCTTCATGATGACAAATTCTTCATCCGTCAGCCGCCCTGGTTTCAGGAGAATGGTATCCGAGATGGCGATTTTACCTAGATCATGCAGGGGAGCGGTCAGGGCGATGAGCTCGCATTCCGGTTCTGCGAGTCCCATATGACGAGCTATGCGGCGGCAATACTCGCCCACACGAATGACGTGATTGCCGGTCTCGTTATCACGAAACTCCGCGGCTAACGCTAAACGTTCAATAATCTCTAAGCGGCTAAGCGCCAATTCTTGGGTGCGTTCTTGGACTTGTCGCTCCAATTCTTTGGCATAATTGGCAAGCTTAAGCTGCGCCGATACACGCGCCTTTAGAATCGAAGCGCTAAAGGGCTTCGAAATAAAGTCGACCGCGCCCAGATCAAAACCACGCTGCTCATCTTCGTGGGAGTCCATCGCGGTTAAAAAAATGATCGGAATATTACGCAGTTTCGGGTTGTCCTTGATGCGTTGGCAGACTTCATAGCCATCCATATTCGGCATCATGATGTCGAGCAAAATTAGATCGACATCGAAGCGTTCGAGGATCTTAAGCGCTAATGGGCCCTGGTTGGCGGCTTTAATATCATAGTGACCATTCAATATATTACTGACCACGTCTATATTATCGGCAATGTCGTCGACGACGAGAATGGTGGCTCTTTTAGCTTGCGCGCTCATGTCATGGAGTCCAATAGTTTACTTAATATCAACCCAGCCTCTTCAAAATTATAGTCGTTTAGCTGCGCTTCGATGTGAACTAAGTCGTTATATACGTTGGTGTCTTTTTGCTCAATGATTAACTGACGAATTTTTGCGTTCGCTTTGGTATCAAAGGCATCAATGAGCGCCATCAAGTCTTCACACTCCGTTCGTGAGAGCGTGTGCGGCACTAGGTTAGAGTCGTGATTGGCCGTCTTACGCTCAGGGCTTTCTGGCACCAAAGCCGCAGTGGCTTGGCAAATTAGACGAATATCTTCGGCCATTTGATGCAGAGCGTCTGACGTCATGGTTTGCTGTTTCGCATCCAGTTCCAGCTGTGTCGCCTGCTCAAATAGTGACTGAGCGCCAAGGTTACCAGCAACGCCTTTAATGGTATGCATGATGCGCAATAGAGTATTAAAGTCTCCTCGCTGTAGACTGTCCTGGGCTTCGCTAATATGTTGCTCGGCGCTGTCTTTGAACGATTTGAGCAGCTGCAAATAGAAGCTGGCTTCCACACCTAAGCGCTCCAGTGCTTGCTCAACGGCGATATTTGGCAGGGCTTCAATCAGTTTTTGAGCAAGGTCATCTGATGCGCTGGAATGCTCAGCCTGTGCGTCGCTTTGCTCTGTTTGCTGGCCAAGCTGCAGCTGCTTTTGAATCACGTCTTTCAGCTGTTGTCGCTTGATCGGCTTGGACACGTGATCGTTCATACCCGCTTGCAGCGCACGTTGTATGTCCTGGTGCGCGGTGTTGGCGGTGACGGCAATGATAGGCAGATGCGCATAGACACCGCCTAAAGCGCGAATGCCTTTACAAGCCTCATAGCCATCCATAATCGGCATTTGAATATCCATCAGTACCAGATCAAACTGCTGATGCTGCACCGCTTTGATCGCATCACGGCCATTATCGACTAACTGGAACGGGATGCCCCAGTGGTTAAAAATCTCACTGATCACCAGTTGGTTAATCTCGTTGTCTTCTGCAATCAAGATATTCAGTTCGGACCATTCGTCCAAGCTGACATCCTGCTCCTCTGTCTGAGCGGCGCTGGCTGCCTGGAAAGGGACCATGCTCTCGAGCAGAGAGGACTGGGTAATAGGTGGCGCGAGTAGCTCGATCGTAGAGTGCCATGGTTGTGTGCGGCTCAGGTCTTCACCATGATCGATGACAATCACGCTTTTCAGTTGCTGACTGCTCGGGAATTGGCTCAGTCGATCCATTAAATCGCTTAAATCCTGAGAGATTTTGTAGCAATCAACGATCAGGTAATCGAAGCTGTGTTGGCTGGTTAGCAAACTGTAGGCTTCGTCGCGGGTGGTGGCCACGTTCAACTGCATCTGGAAGGCATTGGCGTAACGAATATAGTTTTGGCGACTGACACCGACGTAGTCAATCAACAACACGCGGCGTTGGTTGAGAGACTCTTTGACGGCGCTAGGCAATTGCTCCACTTCTTCACGGTCGACTTTTAATGACAGCGTGAAGCGGAAACTAGAACCTTCGCCAGGCTTGCTCTCAACGCTGATCTCGCCGCCCATGAGGCCCACCAAGCTTTTACAGATGGATAACCCTAAGCCAGTACCGCCGTATTTACGTGTGGTGGACACGTCTGCTTGAGTGAAGGGCGAGAACAGCTTGCTTACTTGCTCTTCTGTCATGCCAACACCCGTGTCATGCACTGAAAACTCCAGCTCAACGAACTCGCCTTTGGTTCGTAACAGCTTGACGTAGACAATGACTTCACCGGCACTGGTGAATTTTAAGGCATTACTAACCAAGTTGCTGAGGATCTGGCCAATACGCAATGGGTCGCCAATAAAATGCTCTGGCACATTGCTTTCGATTCCAGTCAGCAAGTGAATGCGCTTAGCTTTGGCGACGCTTTGGTGAACGTAAGCGTATTCTTCGACGACGCGCTCTAGGGTGAAGGGGATTTCCTCTACATCAAGGCGGCCCGCTTCCATTTTCGAGAAGTCGAGGATGTCGTTGATAATACGCAGCAAATTATTGGCTGAGCTGTTTACCTTACGCATCAAGTCTTGCTGATTTGCCTTATCTGGCGAGGTTAAGCAGGCATCGGTCAGACCAATGATGGCATTCATGGGGGTGCGAATTTCGTGGCTGATGTTGGCAATAAAGCGATTCTTGGCTTCGGCGGCTTGGTGTGCTTCTTTTAACGCTTCTTCCAAAATGCTGGCAATCACACGACTTTCGGTGATGTCGGTACGAATGGCGATATAGCGTTCAACCTTACCAGAAGTGCCTTTAATCGGCAGAATCGTTGCGTTTACCCAATAAATACTGCCGTTTTTGCGGAAGTTTTTAATTTCACCAGACCATACCTTGCCGTTGGCGATGGTGCGCCAAAGTTGACGGAAGAAGTCTTGCGAATGCTCATCCGATTTGAGCAGGCGATGGTTCTGTCCGATCAGCTCTTCACGACTGTAGCCAGAAATCTCACAGAATTTATCGTTAACGTATGTGATATTGCCATGCTGGTCCGTCATGCTGACAATCGCGTGTTCGTCTAGCGCTTGTTTCTGATAGCCCACTTCGTTAAGTAGCTCAGCAATCTTAGTTTTATTAATCAGGTTACTCAGCACCGCTTTACTGATTAATTTGGCCAGTAACAAGCTCGAGATGAGCAAGAAACTGATAATGCCAATTTCCCAGCCGCCGATATGCACCTGTGGATAGTCTGACTTAACTGCAAAGTGCCAAGCAGGCACATAAGATTGCGTCGAACGCTTAATGGTGTCCGGCAGTGCTGCGCTGTTTAAAATATGCGTTTGACGCTCTTGGGAATAGACCGCGCCTTCTTCAAAGTAATCTCGCTCCAAGTCCAAGAAACGGAAACGGGTAACGGACAGTAAGTGCTCCCATGAGTCTGGTGAGCTTAAGTCGATCAATATACGGTTGGCTTCATTGAGCAGGAAGACTTTGTCGTTGTGCGGAAAGAACTGTTTTATCACATCGATTAAGTAATCAAAGCGATAAGTGAATACCAGGAGGCCGACGCGATGCTGGTTGTCATCGAAAATCGGTTCACCAATGTTAAGAATGGGTTTAATCGGATAGACAACGCTAGAGTCTTTACGCGCCAAAGACACCTGAGAGATGAAGAACTCATTCGGGTCTAAAGATTGTCCTAAGCGGTGCTCCAAGGTGTAGTTTATATTGCCTAAATGATCCCCTGTGACGAATACTTGCGTCTTGCGACCGTTATCAACACGAGCCACTTCTAGGCCTTCTTCGTTAAGTACCGATATATGACTAAAACGCTCGGAGGATAAATTATAACCCTCAAAAAAGTTCTGCAGGCGCTTACGATAACTGACGCTGTTTAAGATTAACTCAGGTGTCATCTTTAGCGATTTTTGGACACTGTGTAGATCACGAGTCAGTCGATCCAACTCATTGTGGATGGCGCTCGTCGCATTACGGATGCTGACCGCGGTGACACTATTGTGTTGTCGCATGGAGGAGTTCCATTGCAGCCAAAACATAAGCGTTAAGAGCAATAATGCTAAGGAAAATAGTGCGATAAAGGCTTGCCAAAATGTATGTGAAGAGGAACGGCTAAAGAGCTGATTCTGAACATCTTTTAGCTCATTTCCTAGGTATCGAGTGTAGAAGTTCGACCCTAATAGCACCGTACTGAGCAAACTACTTAAGACCGCAACGGTCAGTAGGAATTGCTCTCGAGAAACAGTGATGGCATGACGATCAAATTCACTAAACTCACGTAGCTGTGGGTATAAATACCCCCCCAGTACTTGGATCATACCAACGCAGAAAGTCAGCATCAGAGGGCGAGTAAAGTAGCGGTAATCGAGCATCGAAGGACGACGCAGTAAGCTACTCACAAGGTTGCAGGCATAGAAAGCAAAGGTGGTAATAACAAAGGTTGCCGCAATCAGTAGCCAGAAATTTAGATGCGTTAAGGCATCTAATAGACTTTTGCCATTGCCCATCAAAATCGCGCTGGTTAGAACCGTTAGGAGAGTGGCGATGACGGCACTGTTCAGATTGAGTAACGAGGCGGTTTCCTTGCAATCGAAACGGGAGCGTTGGAACAACCAATATAAGGTCAGCAGGGATATTGCTAACCAGATGATGATGGGAATAGGCTGAAACGTATGGGATTGGTGGCTAAACAGCGTGTTGTGGCTAATGAGCGAAGTACTACAAAGGCCAATCGTCATAGCGATTGAACTGCGCAAAGCACGGCTTACACTTGACTGTGCCGCATCACTGGTGAGCTCTCGGAAGGCTGCATAGATGGAGATATAGCCAATGGCCAGCGCACCCACTATCCAAAGCATGAGTTGAAATTCCTTTAGTAACGATCTAAAAAGATAGAGCAGTCTCGAAAATAGGCCTTTAATGTATCTTATGCAATGCTGAAATAATGTTAGAGAAGTGTAAGTTTAGAGTGTGCTTAAGTTACGGGGGGGGGGCGCTGATACGGATTAAGTTGCAACGTGCTGCACTCGATCAAACCATAAAAAAGCCCAGCGGATGCTGGGCTTTGCAAAGTATTCGATAACGCTGCTCTAATTAGTTAGAGACGATTACGCGTTGTACTCGAATGGACGGTCGCCGTCTTCGTCTTTGATGCGAGTTGGTAGACCCATCTCGTTCAATAGACCTAGGAATGGACGAGAGTCTAGTTGTTCAACGTTACGCATTTCTGCGCAGTCCCAAGTGCCGTTAGCAACTAGGATCGCTGCTGCAACAGGTGGTACACCCGCCGTGTAAGAAATACCTTGGCTACCTACTTCGTTGTACGCGTCTTTGTGGTCAGCAACGTTGTAGATGAAGACTTCTTTTTCTACGCCGTCTTTGATGCCCTTCACTTTATCACCGATACAAGTCTTACCAGTGTAGTCAGGTGCTAGTGACGATGGGTCAGGAAGCACGGCTTTCACCACTTTAAGCGGAACGACTTCTAGGCCTTCAGCCGTCTTAACTGGCTGCTCAGACAGTAGGCCTAGGCTCTGTAGGACAGTGAAAACGTTGATGTAGTGTTCACCAAAGCCCATCCAGAAACGTACGTTTGGCACGTCTAGGTTTTGTGAAATCGAGTGCACTTCGTCGTGGCCACTCATGTAAGACGTTTGCTTACCGACAACAGGTAGGTCGTCAGTACGGCTTACTTCAAACATCTTGTTGACGTTCCATTCGCGATTCTGCCAAGAGTACACAACACCGGTAAATTCACGGAAGTTGATTTCTGGGTCGAAGTTAGTCGCGAAGTACTTGCCATGGCTACCAGCATTGATATCGATGATGTCGATGTCACTTACGCTGTCGAAGTAGTGGTTGTAGGCAAGGGATGCGTATGCATTTACCACGCCTGGATCAAAACCTACGCCAAGAATAGCGGTGATGCCTTTCTCTTTACATGCTTCACGGCGTTTCCACTCGTAGTTTGCGTACCATGGTGGTGTTTCACAGATTTTCGCTGGATCTTCGTGGATGGCAGTGTCTAGGTAAGCCACACCTGCTTCCATACAGGCTTCAAGCACAGACATGTTAATGAACGCAGAACCCACGTTGATGACGATCTCAGAGTTGGTGTCTTTGATCAGTTTAACCGTAGCGGCAACATCCAGAGCGTCAAGAGCATATGCCTGAATGCGGCCCTCAACTTTCATAGCGCCTTTGTCGAGGACACTGGCAACGATATCTTCGCATTTCGCAACGCTGCGTGAGGCAATGGCGATATCGCCCAGTGTGTCATTGTGTTGGGCGCATTTGTGAGCCACTACGCGGGCTACCCCTCCGCCACCAATAATCAGTACGTTCTTTTTCATGGTATTACTATCTCCAGTTTACAAGTGATGCCACAACCTTAAGAAAGGTTATGCATAAAGTCGTCGTAATCAAATTCGCGAACCAGTTCAATTGTGCCGTCTAATTGTTTCACTGCAATGGATGGCATTTTGACGCCGTTGAACCAGTTTTTCTTCACCATGGTGTAGCCTGCAGCATCTTCAATGGAAATGCGATCACCGACCTTTAATTCATGGTTGAAGTTAAATTCACCAAAGATATCGCCTGCTAGACAAGATTTACCGCAGATCATGTATTCGTGTTCACCATCGCATGGGGTCATGCGGGCATTTTCACGGTAGATCAGCAGGTCCAGCATATGGGCTTCAATCGAGCTGTCAACGATGGCTAGATTTTTGCCGTTGTACAGGGTGTCCAATACCGTCACTTCCAGCGTGGTACTCTTGGTAATAGACGCTTCGCCTGGCTCCAAGTACACCTGAACACCGTATTTGTCCGAGAAGGCTTTTAGTCGCGCACAGAACTTGTCGATTGGGTAATCGTCGCCCGTGAAGTGAATACCGCCACCTAAGCTGATCCACTGCATTTTCTCGATTAAGTGACCAAAACGCTCCTCGATGAGCGTCAGCATTTCATCAAAACGATCGAAGTTGTTGTTCTCACAGTTGTTGTGGAACATAAAACCAGAGATCTCATCGATCACGCTTGCAATGCGTTCTGGGTCCCATTCACCAAGACGGCTAAATGGACGTGCTGGATCGGCGATGATGAATTCAGAGGTACTGACCTGTGGGTTCACACGTAGGCCACGAGTTTTGTCTTTGCTCGCTTCTTTAAAGCGTTCAAATTGGCCAATGGTGTTGAAGATAATTTTGTCGCTGTGGGCCAGTACTTCTTCGATTTCATTGTCCGCATAAGCCACGCTGTAAGCGTGGGTTTCGCCAGCAAATTTCTCTTTGCCCAGGCGTACTTCGTACAACGAAGAGGAAGTGGTGCCGTCCATGTATTCTTGCATCAGGTCGAATACCGACCAAGTCGCAAAACATTTCAGTGCCAACAAAGACTTCGCGCCAGAGTGTTCGCGAACATAAGCAATCTTCTCTAAGTTTTTCAGAAGTTTGGCTTTATCAATGAGGTAGTAAGGTGTCTGTAGCATGGCCGCCAGCCCCAAAATTATAAAAGGCGGTATTCTAGTAGAAAGGACAACCCGTGACCAGCTCGAAAAGAGCGTTTTATGTGCATGTTAGCGGCGCTTTAGCGACTTATAGGCGCATTCTTTGTTGATCCAAGCTCTTGTTCTAGCAGCTCAAATCTTGCGGTGAGCGGCCATGACAAGGTGCTTGCTATGGCCGCTTGATAAATAACCAATTAGTCAACAAGGTGCGGCGGCGATGGCGTGGTTTACGCACTGCGTTCGGTGTCTGCGCTAGGGCGTTTGAGGATTTTTGTAGCGCTGTCTGTCCTTTCTGAAGCGGATGTATTATTATGAAATACTAATATTATAAGCTTATTCCATATGGTTATTAGTGTTTGCTTTGCCATAGGGAAAGCTCTCAGAGAGAACATGCTGGAGTGAACATGAAACAGATTACCCCAAACTTCTATGTGGCTGAACAGCTCACACCGAGTCATATGACAAGTCTAGCCGAGGCGGGTATACGTCACCTCATTTGCAATCGACCGGATCATGAGGGCGAGGCGCAGACCGACAGTGCGGTGTTAAAAGCGAGCGCGGAACAGCAGGGCATGACGTTTGATTTTCTCCCCACAGCGCCAGGACAGTTTGATGCGGAGTTGGTAAAGCAGTTCGCTGCATTGATGGCTGGACGGGAGGGTAAAACCTTGGCTTTTTGCCGCACCGGTACCCGTAGCTTATCTCTGTGGACGTTGGCCAATCCAGAGCATAAATCCCGTGATGTACTGCTGAGTCTTGCTGAGCACGCTGGCTACAACATGTCTGATTTGATCGATCGTGTCGCACAATAACAATAAGGAGGAATGCCCAATGAATACTCAGTATAAAAACCATCACGAAGTTCTGATTGTGGGAGCTGGCGCCGGTGGCCTAGCGGTAGCGGCGAGCCTGTTAAAACGACGTCCAGATTTAGACATCGCGGTTGTGGACCCAGCTTCCGAGCACTCTTACCAGCCAGGTTGGACGCTAGTGGGCGGCGGCGTCTTTAAACGCGAGCAAACGCGCCGTCAGATGTCAGCGGTGATTCCGAAGAAAGTGCAGCGTTACCAAGAAGCGGTGGTGAGCTTTCAACCAGAGTCGCAAAGTATTGAAATGTCTAATGGTGAACGTCTGCATTACAGTGTTTTGGTGGTCTCACCAGGGCTTAAGTTAAATTGGGACGCGATCCCAGGCTTAAAAGAAACCCTTGGCAAAAATGGCGTGACCTCGAACTACCAGTGGGAAACCGCGCCGTACACTTGGCAAAACGTACAGCAGCTTAAAAAAGGCAAAGCGATCTTTACCCAGCCGCCGATGCCAATTAAATGTGCTGGCGCACCACAGAAAGCCATGTACCTTGCCTGCAGCGAATGGTTGTCTAAAGGAGTATTAAAAGACATCGATGTGGAATTCTGTAACGCCGGTGGTGTGTTGTTTGGCGTGGCCGATTATGTGCCTGCCTTGATGGGCTACATTGAAAAATACGATATCAATTTGAATCTTGGTCAGACTCTCGTTGCGGTGGATGGTGAACGCCAAGTGGCCACCTTTGAGGTCAGCAATAGTGCAGGCGAAAAAGAACGCATTGAAAAAGACTTCGATATGCTGCATGTGTGCCCGCCACAGTGTCCGTTAGACTTTATTAAAGACAGTCCTTTATCCGATGACGCGGGTTGGTTTGATGTCTACCCAGATACCTTACAGCACAAACACTACGACGATATATTTGGTTTGGGAGATGGTACCAATACCCCGAATGCGAAAACGGCCGCGGCGGTACGTGCCCAAGCGCCAGTGGTGGCAGAAAACATTTTGTCTGTACTGGTTAAGCAAGCGCCACGGGCGGTGTACGATGGTTACGGTTCTTGTCCTTTAACGGTTGAGCGCGGCAAAATCGTGTTGGCGGAGTTCGTCTATGGCGGTAAGGTCAAGCCGTCGTTCCCGAAATGGTTTATCGATGGTACCCAGCCGTCTTACCTTGCTTGGTTATTAAAAGAGAAGAGCCTACCGTGGGTCTATTGGGAAGGCATGCTTAAAGGGCATGAATGGCTCGTTGCCCCACAAATCGCTTCTCACCCCCCGCGCCATTAATATTGATTAACGCCTTACTTTATGCGTAAGGCGTTGATATTTAATACAAATCATTACTGTCTGTGAATGTTTTTCGTAAGTAAGCGTAAATCAGCATTGTTAACATCTGCGATTCATTGGCATTATAAAGGTGGCGCACTGATCGCGAACAGACTGGAATCGCTGGCTATCATGGAAAGTTAGGTGCTCTGATGCGCTATCCGCGCGAGTAGACTCAATACTGTCACTTTACATCTAAGGTGTCAGGATACTAATGAACCCATAGTGAACACATTTATCGTATGAGTGATTCTGTTCCACATAAGTCTGGTCGGGGCTCCTATAGCTACAGTGCCTTAGCCTTTCTCATTATCTTCGTGGTTGGCCTGTACGCTTCTTTTACATGGGAGTCGCAGCAGTTAAAGATAAAGCGGGCACAGGCACTCTCGCAGGCCCAATCCTACTCATTTCAACTCAAGAGCCTGCTTGACCATAACCTGTCAGGCAATTACACACTGGCGGCATTGGTACATGAATTTGGCGGTTTTACGCGCTGGTTTCCGCAAGTGGCCGATTCCCTGCTGCAGGTGTATTCAGAAGTAAATAATTTTGCTTTGTCCCCGAACGGCATCGTCAAACAGGTGTATCCATTACGGGGTAATGAACGGGTCATTGGCTTCAATCAATTAATGGATGTGGAACAGGGCAGTGATGCGTGGGACGCATTGAAACAGCAGCGTATGACGCTAGCGGGGCCGGTAGATTTAGTGCAGGGTGGACAAGGCTTTGTCGGGCGTTTGCCGGTGACGCTTGAGCGCCGCAGCGGTGGTGCGGAGCAGTTTTGGGGCTTTAGCAATGTGGTGATCCGCTTAGACGCTCTGCTGGAGAACATCAACTTACAAGCTCTGGTCGATCAGGGCTATGCCTATCGGTTAGAGCGCATCGACACTGAACAAGCACAGTTAATCGCCACCGTGAGCGAGGGCCCCCTGTCGGATCCGGTTCAGGTGGAAATGAGCCTTCCTGGTGTGAAGTGGCGTCTGCAAGTGGCGCCTGCGAAGGGATGGTTACCGCCTTACATGATCGCCTTGTATGCTGTGTTGTGCTTTTTGTTAGCGGCCGTGGTGGCGCGCTTTGTCTACATGACCTTAAAAATAAGTACGCAAAAAGAGCAGCTGACAGAGCTGTTATCCTTGCAAACCGAACACGCTAACCAAACCGATAAACGCTTTTTAAGTACGCTGCAGGCGATTCCTGATCCACTGCTCGAGCTGGACCAAGATGGCACCGTGTTGGACCTGCATATGCCCAATGATGAGCTGGAATTAGAGCAATTCTTCATTCCCGGTCAGCACTATAATAAGGCATTGCCTTATGCAGTGGGGCAGGTGCTGGAGCATGTCTTCCAAGAAACCCTGAGCTCTCCTAATTTTAGCCACCGTGGGGCGTTATTTAGTCTCAACATCAGCGCCGCTAAGGTACTGTGGTTTGAGTTGTCCGTGGTGTTTCGCCGCACTCAAGAAGATGATCTGGCCAATGGTCGTTTTATCGTTCTGTTACGTGATGTGACGGCGCGACAAGAAGCGGAACAGCAGCAGCGTATTGCCGCCACGGCGTTTGAAACTCAGGATGGCATTTTAATCAGCGATCACAATAATCACATTATTCGCGTCAACAAGGCGTTCCAAAAACTATCGGGCTACAGTGAAGCGGAAGTGATCGGGCAGACTCCCGCGATTCTGCAATCTGGTAAGCACGATAGTGCCTTCTACCAGCATATGTTTGAGCAATTACTGAGCAAAGGCACATGGGCGGGTGAAGTCTGGAATCGGCGCAAAGATGGCGAGGTGTATCCTGAGTGGTTAAGCATTTCGACGGTGCGCGATCATCAGGGGGCGATCAGCCATTATGTGGCGAACTTTAAGGACATCTCTGAGCGCAAAGCCTCTGAACGACAGATTCGTCAATTGCATTACTATGACAGCCTCACGCGTCTCGCCAATCGTACCCTGTTGCTCGAGGAAATGGCCTTCTTACTTGAGGACAAAGCACTGCGTAACAAACAAAGTGCGGTACTGTTTATTGATTTGGACCATTTCAAAGACGTGAACGATGTCTGGGGACATAACATTGGCGACCAGCTATTGCAGCAAGTGGCGACGCGCTTGGTCGACACCACTCGCTCGAAAGATTTGGTGGCGCGTTTTGGTGGTGATGAGTTCCTAGTGTTAATGGAGCCAACGGATACCAGTATTAATGCTGACCGCGCTATCTATCGCGCCAGCCATGTGGCCGATAAATTATTAAAAGTGTTGGGGCGGGCCTTCAGTCTTAATGGCGTCGATTACCAACTGGCGGCCAGCATAGGCATCACGGTGTTTGATGAGGATTGCCATGAGCCGTTAGATATCATTAAGCAAGCGGAGCTGGCCATGTACGAGGCTAAATCTGCTGGACGCTCACGCCATTGTTTCTATGAAACCGGCATGCAAGAGCGTGTCCTAGAGCGAGTGCAATTAGAAACCGATCTGCGCCAAGCCTTGGATAATGATGAGTTGCTGCTGCATTTCCAACCGCAGTGGGACGCACAACAAAAAATGGTCGGGGCGGAAGCCTTGCTGCGCTGGCAGCATCCAGAGCGTGGCATGGTGTCACCGGCGGCCTTTATTCCTTTAGCGGAAGAAACACGTTTGATTTTGCCCATCGGTGAGTGGGTGTTGCGCAGTGCTTGTCAGTGGTTATCGCACTGGTGCAAACATGGGCAAATGCAGGGCTTTGTGATGTCCGTGAACGTCAGTGCGGTGCAGTTCTCGCAAGAAAACTTTGTCGGCCAAGTGCAGTCTATTTTGCAACAATTTAAGGTCCCTGCAGGGGCGTTACAGCTGGAATTGACGGAGAGCATGCTGGCCCATGATCAACAGGATATCATCAGCAAAATGAGTGCCTTGAAGGCGCTGGGTGTGCTGATTTCGTTGGACGATTTTGGCACTGGCTATTCTTCACTCAGTTATTTGCATCGTCTGCCGATCGATCAATTAAAGATCGATCAGTCGTTTGTGGCGAACATTGAGCACGGTGAGAAAAATGCTTCCTTGGCCGAATCCATCATCAGTTTGGGGCACAACCTAGGGATGGAGGTTATTGCCGAAGGCGTGGAAACCAAGGCACAGTTTGATTGGTTGGCGGCGCAGGAGTGTGACTTGTTCCAAGGTTTTGGCTTAGCCAAGCCTATGCCTATGACAGACTTATTGAGACAATACCAAGACGTTCAAACGTCATAATTTACAGAAGGACAGACACGTGGCTCGTTGGGGATTGAGATGGAAATCGCTGTTAGTGTTGGTGCTAGCAGGGCTGATTGCCAGCATTATCGCGTTGACACTGGGTTGGTATGTGGTGGCGGAAGGGCGCCAATATTCGGCCAAAGCCTATTCAGAAAGTTACACCGAACTAAATTATCAGAAGATCCTCACGCCCATGACCCGTGAGTTGGCGCTGGCACGCCGTTTTGCCGAGTTAAGCTCGCTGCAGGATTGGTTTAAAGCACCGCAAAATGAATCCCTTAAAGCGTTGGCCATGCGCGACGTGGAAGGTTTTAAATCAAGCTTCGAAAACGCTTCTATTTTCTTCGTTTCCGATAAAAGTTTGGCCTATTACTACTATGACGAGCAGTTACCGGTCGATGGCGACCAACGCTATTACATTGATGAATCCCTTGAAGAGAACAAATGGTACGTCCTGACCCGTCAGCAGTCTGAGCCCTATGACATCAATGTGGATTTGAATGAGTATCTCCACAAAGCCAAAATTTGGGTCAACGTGCTGGTGCGTGATGGTGATGAGTTTCTTGGCATTGCCGGGACTGGGTTTGAACTGGGGCGCTTTATCGAAGATTTTGCCTCCTCGCCGCAACCTGGGGTTCAGCCGTTCGTGGTGAATGCGGAAAACTTCAAAATCGAAGCCCATTCCAATATTGATCTGGTGGCCATTGATGGCATTGCCGGCAATGATAATGATCTAACCCTATACGACTTAATTGATGACCCTGAGTCGCTGGCGCTACTCAAGCAAACCGTCCAACAAGCGAAGCAATCCGCCAATGTCGAAACCATCCGAGTGCGCATTGCCAAGCAGGACTACATTCTCTCGTTCCGTTATATGCCAGACTTGAACTGGCTAATCACCACCAGTGTGAATTTGGATGAAGTGCGTCTGTTGAATACCGACTTGATCATGGGCGTGGGTATCGTATTTGCCCTGCTCCTAGCGATTGTTTTGGTGTTGTTTGGCTTTGCCGTGGACCGTTTAGTCTTGCAGCCATTACGCCAGCTGCAGATGTCTGCCAAAGCCATTTCTCAAGGTTCCTATGAAGTCCGCTTGCCGGTGAAATACGATGATGAAATTGGTGACTTGAGCCGCACCTTCAACCTCATGGCACAACAGGTTAAGAGCCATACTGCGGAGTTGGAGTCCCGAGTCAAAGAGCGCACCCAAGAATTGGAGCAAAGCAATGCTCAGATTCAAGCGGCCAATCGCAAAATTGGTGATTCCATTGATTACGCCAGTTTGATTCAGCGCGCCATCCTACCGGATCGACAATTGCAGCAATTCCTTGGCGAGCATCATAGTGTGGTGTGGCGACCTCGTGATATTGTCGGTGGCGATTTTTATGTGTTCCACAATAATGACGAAGGTTGTTTGTTGGGCATTGTTGATTGTGCTGGACACGGCGTCCCAGGGGCTCTGATGACCATGTTGCTGCGCGCAGCGATTGATAAAGCAATCAATGAATTAGGAATCGCTGATCCAGCCAAACTGCTATATGCTATAGATCAAACGGTTCGCGCAATGCTGCATGAAGACACCAGCGTGAATCAGGTGGCCACCAATGCGGATGTCGGCTTGGTGTATATTCGTCACGCCGGTGATCAGCTGCGTTTCAGTGGCGCCAAGATTGCTTTGTACGCCAGCGATGGTGAAACGGTAGAGAAATACGCCGCCAGTCGTCGGGCCCTAGGGGACCGTAAGCAGGGGGAGTATGAGAATACCGACTTGCCTCTGGCGGGACGCACTTACTATATGACAACGGATGGTTATTTAGACCAAGCCGGCGGTGAGAAGATGTTTGGCTTTGGTAATAAGCGTTTTGAGCGGTTATTGGTGGAAAACGCACAACGACCGCTGAAACAACAAACGGCACGCTTTGCTGAAGCGTTGGACGAATATATGGGCGATTTGCCACAACGTGATGACATCACGCTGCTGTCTTTCCGCTTTGAGCCGTTATCAAGTGAAGAGGATAAGTAATATGTTGGTGCCAGATTTATACGAATTACGTCAGCGCTTCGACGATGAAAAAATACTGTTGTGCTTCAACGGTCCCATCTCACGAAGTCTGATCGAAGAAATCGGCAATGCGTTACGCAATTACTTGAAAAGTGAGCAAGCCTCTCCTGCAGCGGCGTTGGATGTGTTTGCTGTATACATCGAGCTGACGCAAAACATTCGTCATTACGCGCAGCGTTCGGGCCTCGCAGGGGCCGACACCGCCACCGTGGTGGTCAGTTACCGAGATGGGCATTACAACGTCTCTGCCGGTAACTTGGTGCGTCTAGAAGACGGTGAAGCGGTGCTAAAACAAGTCACAGACTTGGCCGGATTAGACAAAGTAGAGTTGAAAAAAGTCTACAAAGAACAATTACGTAAACCCAGAGATGAGCATGCCACAAGCGGTGCCGGACTTGGCTTAATTGACATCGCACGCAAAGCCAGTGCGCCTGTCATGCCATCTCTTAAAACTTTGGAAAATGGCACCGGCTATTTTAGCCTGAGTGTACAAATTTGAGTAAGCTAGTATGAATGACCTGAAAATCGTATCCACCCAGTCTACGCCATTGATTGAAACCGATAACACTCGTGGCGTGATTTATATGGAAGGGGATTCCTACCCAGAGAACTCATTTGAGTTTTACTCTGAGTTGGTGGCTTGGGTGAGCAGTTACTTGAGTGACCATAATCGCCCGTTAGTGATGGAGCTGGCGTTACTGTATCTCAATACCAGTAGTATCAAGGTCATGATGGACATCTTCGACGAGTTAGAAGAAGCGCATCAAAAGGGGCGCGACGTGACAGTGAACTGGCGTTACGATGTGGACAATGAACGCGTGGCTGAGCTGGCGGAAGAATTCAAAGAAGACTGTAGCTTTGCCTTCAATATAATAGGCCAAGAATGAAACCCGATATTAAAGCGCTCGAGCAAAAGGTGATTGATGTGCTGGCTAACGAAGCCTACCAAGGTCACCCATTACATGATGTGTTGAATGAGCTTTGGGACTATAACCAAAGCCAATGGGCACGTATGGAGCATATGATCCGTTTGTCGGATTCCTATCAGGATATGATCATCCAACGGGAAAAAACGCTCGGCGAGCGCTTTGATAAACATTTGCGTCAACTGGAAAAAATCACCCGCATCTCGGATCGCTATCAAACCGCACTG
The DNA here is from genome assembly GCF_900089755.1 of Marinomonas aquimarina. Taxonomy (GTDB): domain Bacteria; phylum Pseudomonadota; class Gammaproteobacteria; order Pseudomonadales; family Marinomonadaceae; genus Marinomonas; species Marinomonas aquimarina. Next base: position 33,789 of record NZ_FLOC01000023.1, read on the forward strand.
CGTGAGGCCAATCTTGAGCTGGAGCAGGCCTCTTATGCCGATGCCCTGACTGGCTTGCCGAACCGCCGCAAGATGCTGCGTCGCTTGAAAAGCGAATTTGAAATGTGCCGCCAAGGGATTTGTTTGGCGATGATCGACATCGATCACTTTAAGACCATTAACGATGCCTATGGCCACTTAGTTGGCGACGATGTATTGGTGTCGGTGGGGAACTTAATCGAGCGAACCGTGGGCGAATTGGGGCATATTTCCCGCTGGGGCGGTGAAGAGTTCTTAGTGATTTTTTCGCAGGTCGAGCAAGCTCAGGTCGAGCAGTGTTTGCGTCACCTGACCAAGGTGATTCGCGAGGCACATTTTGACAATGGCGAGGCCTATGATATTCGCACCACAATCAGTATCGGTATGTCCCATTATCAAGCCGACGACAGCATTGATAGCCTGATTACCCGGGCCGACAATGCCCTGTATAAAGCCAAAAATTCAGGTCGTGATCGATTCGTGATTGGTTAGCGAGCCAGTGCGCGACCAATCACGTCAGTTCTTGCTTCGAATGCCTATACCTTAGTATTAATTACGTCACCAAGCTGGCAAGCAGCGCCTTCCCGTCGTATCTTTAAGCCATAAAAATAACACTAGGTAGTATTTTATGGCGGCGATTGATATCCCAGAAGTCCTAAAATTTATTGACAGTACCCCTCCTTTTTCGGGATTAACCCATACCCAGCAAAAGCAGCTCCTATCTGGGGTTGAGATGACCTACGCCCGCCAAGGTGAAAAGATGAACTTGGAAGGCAACCAGGCCACCTTGCACTTGATTCGCCGTGGCGCCTGCGAGATCCGTTCCGCAAAAGGCGGTTTAGTGGATAAGCTGGCCGATGGCGACTGTTTTGGTATTTCCACGGTGCTAGAGCAGAACCCTGATGGGCTACAAGTGCTGGTATTAGAAGACAGCCTTATCTACCGCTTTCAAAAAGAAGGCTTTCAACAGTTGCTCCAAGAAAGCGAAGAATTTGCCTTATTCTTTGCTCACGCCCGCAGCAGTCGCTTGCGCAAGCTGTCCCGTGCCCATGCCACCGACTTGGCGGCACCAGCATTACAGCTGTCGACGGCCATCAGTCAGATTATGTCGCGTAATTTGATCAGTGCTGGGGTGCAGGACACGGTTCAACAAGCCGCTGCGATCATGACCGAGGCGCGCGTCAGTTCTATCTTAGTGTTGCAGGAGCAACGCTTGGTCGGCATTGTCACCGACCGTGACTTGCGCTCGCGGGTACTGGCCATTGGCGCCTCGGCAGACTTACCCTTATCTGAGATCATGACCTGCTCACCCACATCGATCGATGCCAAAAGTTTGGTGATGCACGCCCAGACCTTGATGAGTGAGAAAAACATTCACCACTTACCCGTGACTGAAGGCGATGGGGTGCCCGTGGGCATGGTCACCGCCGCGGATTTGTTACGCCATCAGGAGTTGAGCCCATTACTCTTGATCAACCAGATTAACCGCCAAACCGATATCACCAGCCTACGAGAAGTCTGTCAGCAGCTGAATACCTTGATTGTGAACTTAATCCTAACGGATATGAAAACCACCGATCTGGGCAATGTGATCGCCGCCATCAGTGACAGCTTAACGCGACGTATTATTGAGCTGGGCATGGATCGCTATGGTCCCGCGCCGCTGCCGTTTCAGTTCTTAGTATTCGGTTCTCAAGCGCGTAAAGATCAATCCCTTGGCAGCGATCAGGACAATGGCATGATGTTGTCGCGTCAACCGAACGCAGACGAAGCCGAGTATTTTGCGAAGTTGGCACAATTTGTCTGTGACGGCCTGGCGCAATGTGGCATTCGCTCTTGCCCTGGGGACATTATGGCCTCGAATCCCAAATGGCGTATGACTCAAGAGGGCTGGCAACAGGCCTTCGCCAACTGGATCGAAGCCAGCTCGCCATCGTCGTTGCTTAACGCTAGTATCTTCTTTGATATTCGCTGTGTCTATGGCGAGGATGATGGCGTACAACAGTTGCTGCAAAACATGCAAGCACGGGTCGCTAAGTCCTCTTTGTTCCTTGCCACCTTGACCCGCGCCGCGACCGTGACCAAGCCGCCGATTGGCTTTTTCCGTAATTTCTTGTTGGAGTCCTCTGGCGAGCACAAACATCAGTTGGATTTAAAGCATCAAGGTTTGGCGTTGATCAACGATCTGGCGCGCATCTATGGCTTAGGCTGCAAGCGCTATCATGTGGGCACCAAAGAGCGTCTGGAGCAGGCCGCTCGAGAGAAACTGATGGGACTCGATGTGGCACGCAACCTCATGGATGCTTGGGATGAGCTGAATGAGCTGCGTTTGCAAGCGCAACGCCAGCACTGGCAAAACACGGGGGAGCCCAGTGCCTACCTTGACCCCAGTGAGCTGAGTTCGCTAGAGCGCAAACATTTGAAGTCCACCTTTGCCATCATTGCCGATGGCCAAACCGCCGCACTACAGCGTTATGCACGAGGGTATGCGTAATGCCAAAACGCTTTTTTCAAGCCTTTGATCGTTGGCGCGAGCATCGTGATATTAAAACCAAGCCTTGGCACGAGCATTCCTACTTTGTGCTGGATATGGAAACCACAGGGCTGGATCCTAAGCAAAATCAGGTGATCAGTTTGGGCTGGGTGTTAGTGGAAAACGGCGCCATTCAGTTGGATACAGCACAGCACTTATTGCTCGACTCGGCGCAAATTGACGATATCAGTGTCGGCATTCATATGATCACCGAATCCGACGTTATGGAGCAAGGGCGTCGCCATGCCAGTGTGTTGCGCTATCTGCGCCAGATTATGAAAGATAAGGTGTTGGTGGTGCATTACTCACCGCTGGAGCTGGGATTCTTAAAGTCCCTGTGGCAGACCCAGCCAATGCCGGCGTTGGCATTTGACTGGATCGATACCATGCAGCTAGAGATGCAACGCCGAAGCCGTGCCCAAGAAGTGATCGCTGAAGGGGGCTATCGCTTAGGCCCTTGTCGTGAGCGCTACGGCTTACCGGACTATCCTGGCCATGATGCGCTCACCGATGCCATGGCCACAGCTGAGCTGCTCTTAGCGCAGGTGGCACACTTTAATGGTCATGAACCCAGTTTGCAGGAATTGGTGCGCATGGGCGGTGGCCGCATGCGCTTATCATCAAATAACAAATCACAATAAAGGATTACGCCAAGGACGGCGATGACTCTAGGGTCTCATGAGCCGGCTCGGACGCTAAAAAGCAAGGTTGCTCGGACCAATGCAGCAGCTGTAATTCACCACTCTCGTGCTCTACGAGCGCGGTACAATGTTCCACCCAATCCCCATCATTGCAATACAGCACATCCTCTTGACGTTGGAAGCGAGCAAAATGAATATGGCCGCCAATGTAGCCGTCCAGTTTCTTATTGCGCGCAGTCTTAATCGCGGCACTTTCAAAGCGTGTGATAAATTCCTGAGCCTTGCCGACATGCTGTTTTAAATAGCCCGCTAGCGACCAGTAGGGGCGCCCAAAGAGTCGTCTGATACGGTTGATATGGCGATTTAATGCCAGCATTAAACCATGAGCCTTATCGCCAATGGCGAGCATAATTGGGCTGATTTTTACCATCTGATCGAACTCGTCGCCATGGCTGACCAAAAAGCGGCGACCGTCTGCGGTGGTGTGAATCGCCTGTTGTTGCAAGGCGACGCCAGAGAGCGTTTGGCCACAAAATTGACGGAAGAAAGCATCGTGGTTACCGGGAATGTAGACCACTTTCGTGCCTTGTTTCGCCAAGCTCAAAATACGCTGCACGACCTGCTGTTGCACATCACTAAAATACGCACGTTTGCGCATTTCGATCAGGTCGACAATATCACCCACTAAATACAGGGTTTCGGTATCAATGTTGTGAAGAAAGTCGAGTAAATGCTCTGCTTGGCATGACTTGGTACCAAGATGGACATCGGAAATAAAAACTGCGCGAAATTGAGTGTTCATATTTTCAGGCCTCTCTAGCGGATAGTTTTAGGCTAGAGGGCAAACATGACGCTTTCGTGAAGTCTTGGTGTCGAAATGATGAGACTAGCCGCAGCAACGGTTACGTTGGTCGCTCTCGTCTTCTTCATAGTGGTATTGATAAGGTTGCTGATAGATGCGGTTGCCGCCACGCTCTTTGGCAGACTTCTTCGCTTGGGCCGCTAACTCGGCAACAAAGTGATGACTGTCACACACTTTAGGATTAGGGTTCACCACGCCGACGGCGAGGCTGAGAATATCAAAAAGCTGATACTCACCGTCGCGCCCTTTGGTCCAAATACCGCCGGCCTCCAGCTCAGCGGGCGCGTAGAATTGCACCACTTCGTGAGCAAAGCGATCCAAGATCGCCTGACACTGTTGGCACCAATTGTCATCGTTAAAGATCACCACGAAGTCATCGCCGCCCACATGACCAATGAAATTAAAGTCAGGCGTGACCACGCTGCGCAAAATGCTGCCCAGCAGTTGAATGATGGCATCCCCCTTGGCGTAACCGTAATAATCGTTAAACGGCTTAAAGTTATTGAGGTCAAAGTAGGCCACATAGAAATCGTGTTCGGCCAACAAGCGGCGATTGATCTCGTGGTTAATGGGCACGTTACCGGGTAACAGGGTTAATGGATTGGAGTAGGTGGCATTCTGAATCTTCAACTCAGTGATACGCTTGAGAAGATCCTTTAAATGACCAATACCCAAATACAGGCCATCTCGTACGATCAAGATTTCATTGTTCAGCAGGTCGGTTTCCTGCTCAGTAAACATGGTCGACACACTGGCTAAAGATATGGTGCTTTCCACGATCAGCACATCCGTGGAGGTCACGGCCAGCGCGGGTTTGTTTTCGTACAGCGCACGACCATAGGGCGTGGAGAACAGCTCATGCAGGGCATGACGACGAATCAAACCGATCGGTTTGCCGTGTTTTAACACGGGCAGCGCAAAGATGTCTTTGTTGTGTTTGAACAGTTGCGCCACATCACTCAGCGGTCGTGTGCTGTCCACATAAATCGATTGCTGGCACAGGGTCTGTACCGTTTCCCCATGTTCAGCATGAAAACGGCGACGTTGGCTGGCCTGATTGATCAGGTAATCATTCGGGGCCGTATCTGGCTGAGCGCTAGGGTAATGTAAGTAGAAGCCTTGGCCGTAGCGCACGCCCAATTCTAATAATTGATCCAGCTCTTGCTGACGCTCAATGCCTTCAGCGACTAACGAACAGCGTAAGCGTTGCGCGATATTAATGATCGAGCGCACAAACTCACGCTTCACCTCATCGCGATCAATGCCTTCAATAAAGTGTTTGTCGAGTTTGACGATATTAGGGCGTACTTCAGACCATAGACGCAGGCCAGAGTAGCCAGCGCCTAGATCATCAATAGCGACTTGGAAGCCCATTTCGCGATAGTGCTCAACGCTTTGATGCGTCAGGCCATTTTGATCGTACGGATGTTGCTCGGACAGTTCGATGACAATATTGCTTTGACTAATCCCCAGTTCATTGAGAATCGACAGGGTCATGCCTTTTTGATGATCGGGTGAACTCAGTAGGGAGGCACTGACATTGAGGAACAATTGCCCCGGAAGCTGAAGTTCCACAAAACGGGAAATGGCGCGGGCACGGCACAAAAGTTCTAATTCGTGCAGGCGACCTTGTGCTTGAGCAAAGGGAAATAAAACGTCCGGTCGGTGCAGCTCGGTACCTTCTGGACCACGTGATAATGCCTCGTAGCCATAAGTGTGGCCACTGGTTAAATCATAAATCGGCTGGAATAGAGGGGTGATTAAACCGTCCTCTAAAATCTGATTTAGTAACTCAGCATTGTCTCGTTGCATTTCCGTATCGCTACCATTCGCCAAGGGATATGAGCGGTATGGTATGAACAAATGATGACAGTTATATGACAAATAGAGTGAGAGAAATGAGAATCAGGTGGTTTTCATTTGCTGGTTTAGCGTGTGATGTTCGCACTGAGTATGGCGTCTGAGGAGGGCGCTCGTTATGCTGATCGTTTGTTGTTTTTACTCTGTGATCAGTAACGAAGGCTGGCAATGACTTGCCAAGCAAGGGAGACCCGAAGATTAGTGCGCTGGGTTGCCTTGTAGTGGAGCAGAAGTCGTACGGTTACCAGAAGTTAGCGCAGCTTTGATACGTGCTGTTAGAGATTTAACCGCAGCGGCAATGTAGTTACGACGTAGTTCGTAAGCGCGTTCAACGTAGAATTCAGTGTCTAAGTTATCGATGTTGTTCATAATGTTCTCCAAAAAATTAACTGTGTTTCGATGATTTGTATGGTACGTATCGACCACAAAATAGACAAACGATCAAATTTCAGTAGATACTTGAGAAAAACTAAACTAACTCGATAAAGTTCATATAAATCAATTTTTTGTGTTTTTTAATTTTGTCTTTCTAGGGCTTGTCGGTACTGCCCAGGGGTGATTTTTTCACATCGTTTAAAAAATCTTGAGAAATAGCCAGGGTCTTTAAAGCCGAGATCGTAGGCAATCTCTTCCACAGACTTTTGCGTATAGATCAAATTGCGCTTCGCTTCCAGTAACAAATGCTCATGCACCAGCTGAATCACCGTTTTGCCGTAGGCCTGTAGCGTCAGGCGATTGAGCTTTTTCTCCGAGACATTTAACGCGCTAGCGTAGGCGCTGAGCTTCCAGTGCTCGGCCAAATGCTGATTCACCAAGCTTTTCAAACGCTGCAAAGTGAGGTCGTCGTGACTTTGATGTTGTGCGTGTCGTGTTGAGTGGTGACGCTCAATAAACACTAAGATGGCTTTTAATAGGTGCTCTATCAGCTGCGTTTTATGGCTCTTTACACGCTGGAACTCATATTCCATCAGGTTCAATAATTGCCATAGATGCTGAAAGTCTTCTTGCTCATGATTCAGGTCAATACAATCGGCAGCCCTTAAAAAGGCGGCATTGGCGAAGTCGGTGCTCAGCATGGCATCTGAAATCGACAGCACGCGACCATCTGTCTGTGGGGCAAAGCGAAAACTATGGACCGTCCCAGGTGGAATAATGATGCCCCAACAGCCTTCTAAAAAGCGTTTGTCGGTGTCCATTTGCAGCTGTACCGAACCACTCTTAAGCAACAGTATTTGCAATAACTGAGTGTGTTGGTGTGCCTTGATATGCCAACCTAAGTCACTACTGCGTGCCTCAATGTCTTCGATATGAACGAAGTCTGGATTATCGATCCAGCGTCCTTCACCGTACAGAGCAAACTGCGGAATAGTGTGTTTCATAATGTTTTTTTTAACTTTTCTAAAAAATGAATGCTTATGCGAAAAATAAATAATGCGCATAAAAATAAGTTAAATTGATAAAAATCCAACTTTTTGTCTATAAAATGCTTTTATAAGTATATTTTTATTAAATCTTACCCTGTCCGAAAAGTACAATTTTATGTCCTAAAAGTTCCTGCTTTTTTGTCGCCAGCTTAGCCACTATTAGGTGATCAAAACGTGATATCGAACAAAAATAAGACAGGTACATAACAATGAGAACACAAGTAGCGATTATCGGCGCAGGCCCATCAGGTTTATTGCTTGGTCAACTTCTAGCAAAACAAGGCATTGATAACGTCATTATTGAGCGTGTATCAGGTGACTACGTATTGGGTCGTATTCGTGCCGGCGTTCTAGAGCAGGGCATGGTTGACCTATTGCGCGAAGCTGGCGTGGCAGAGCGTATGGATCGTGAAGGTGAAGTGCACACTGGTGTGGAGCTAGCGTTCAATGACAAGCGCGTACGCATTGCACTGGATGAGCTAACTGGCGGCGATACGGTCATGGTTTATGGCCAAACCGAAGTGACTCGTGATTTGATGGATGCTCGTCAAGAAGCCGGTCTGACGACCGTGTATGAGGCGTCCAATGTACAACTGCATGATGTGAAAACCGATGCGCCATACGTCACCTTTGAAAAAGAGGGTGAGCAAGTGCGTCTAGATTGCGACTACATTGCTGGCTGTGACGGTTTCCACGGTGTATCACGTAAAACCATTCCAGATGAGATCAAAACAGAACACGAGCGTGTTTACCCGTTCGGCTGGTTAGGTCTGCTGTCAGACACCAAACCCTGCCATGACGAGCTGATCTACTGTAAAACCGACCGCGGCTTTGCCTTGGCGAGTATGCGTTCTCCCACCCGTTCACGTTACTACATCCAGGTGCCGCTAACGGATAAAGTGGAAGAGTGGAGCGATGATGCTTTCTGGACCGAGCTAAAACGCCGTTTGCCAGCGGATGTGGCAGCTACCATGGAAACGGGTCCAAGCATTGAGAAAAGCATTGCTCCATTGCGCTCTTTCGTGTGTGAGCCAATGCAGTACGGCAACATGTTCCTAGTGGGCGATGCGGCACACATTGTACCGCCAACCGGCGCTAAAGGATTGAACCTAGCGGCATCGGATGTGGCGACTCTGTACAAAATTATGACCCGTGTGTACAAAGACGGCGATAAAGACTGCGTGACGCAATATTCAGAGATCTGTCTACGTCGTGTATGGCACGGTGAGCGTTTCTCTTGGTGGATGACTAACATGATGCACGACTTCGGTGATGTGGAAGTAAACGGCACGGATTCTCAGACGTTCTCGCGCTTTATGGAGTCGGAGCTGAACTTCTACACCGACAACGAGCAAGGTCGTCGTGTGATCGCAATGCAGTATGTAGGCTTGCCTTACGAAGACGTTAAATAAGACATTTATTTTATTCGCTTTTGATAAAGGCCACCTTTTATAGGTGGCCTTTTTTATTCCTGTAACATTCTAGAATGCTGCATTCTATGAGATATGCATTATTTGTTTTAAATATAATTGTTTAGTATTCCTACTATCAAATTTTCAAATACTTAACCCCAATAACTAATTTTCAATGCTTGTCCTAGGTTGCTAGTTTTAGACCGCCAATGATGAATTGATTAGAACAGTAATAAGAAATAGATTAGGGGCGTCATTATGAAAAAAATAATAAAGCAAACAGCCGTTGTGGCCGTTGCTACGACTGCGTTAATGCAAGCGAATGTTCAAGCAGCGGATTACACGTTGCGTTTCGCACACTTCTTTCCTGCGGTAGCAGGTCAGCAAAAAGACATTTTCGACAAATGGGCGGAAGCGATTGAAACACAATCCAACGGCCGTATTGAAGTGGAAATGTACCCTTCATCGACCCTGGCGAAGCCACCTGCGTTATACGATGCGGCGAAACACCGTATTGCCGACGTTGTGGTAACGGTACAGGGTTACACCGCGAACCGCTTTCCGCTGACACAAATCGTTGAGCTGCCAGGGGTGGTGCAAAGTGCCGCACAGGGCTCTTGTGTCCTACAAAGCATCTATGATGAAGGTTTCCTAGATAAGGAATACCGTGATACCAAGCCTCTGTTCCTCTTCACACACGGACCAGGTGGTATCCACACAGTAGACAAAGAAATCAACTCACCTGAAGACTTAGAAGGTTTGCGCATTCGTCGTCCTACGGCAGTGGTCGCGAAGATTCTAGAAGGCCTAGGCGCTCAGCCTGTGGGTATGCCGGCACCAGATTCTTACCAATCTGCACAGCGTGGCGTGATCGATGGTGTGTCGCTGCCTTGGGAAGGTCAGTACACATTCCGTCTAAACGAGCTAACACCACACCACACTGAAGTAGGTGGTCTGTACACGCTGTCGTTTGTGGCAACGATGAACAAATCCTTTTACAACAAGCTACCAGCGGATCTGAAAAAAGTCATCGACGATAACTCAGGTATGGATTGGGCGAAGATTGCCGCGGCATCATTTGATCGCCTAGATGCTGAGGGTCGTAAGCAAGCCTTAGAAATGGGTCACAAAATCAACGTGATCGAAGGCGGCGCGGAAAACCCTCGCTGGAAACCTGTGTTGTACCAAGCAACGGAAGATTACCTAGCTGAGCTTGAGAAGAAACGTCTGCCTGCGCATAAAGTCTACGCGCGTGCGATGGAATTGAGCCAAACGACTTGTAAATAATCTTTCCTGCGTGTCCCGACAGTGCCGGTTCTAGGCACTGTCCTTATCAATAGCCAGCTCTATCCCCTTGGCGAAGGGCTGGCCGTTGTATTTCTTCGGAGTTAGTTATGAATTCACTTTCTCGTGTATTTGGCAAGCTGACGCTACTAATGCACTGGATTGGTGGCGTATTCTTGATTGGGATGATGTTCTCAACCTTGTTAGACGTTATCACACGAGGGTTGTTCTCCCTTACGGATGGAGCCGTCGACTGGACCTTTATTGGCGGTGTGGAGCTGGTGAAATACTTCCTGCTGTTCACCGTGCTGTTTATCTTGCCACATTCTGTGAGCCGTTCTCAGGTGATTGTGGACTTATTTACCGATCACTTCAGTGAGCGCAAAAAGCAACTGTTTGAAGCCTTCTACATGTTGTGTTTCGCGTTCCTTGGTGGCGCCATGAGCTACAGCTTCTATCACCTGATTGATGAAGCGGCGATGAGCTACGAGACCACTCAAGACTTACTGATTCCTATGACGTATTTCTACGGCGTTGCGACCTTTGCAACGGCGATGCTGTTCCTATCTGCCCTGTTGAATGCGTTTTCATTAGTGTTTACGAAAAAGAAAGGTGATGACGCATGAGTACCACAGCTATCGGTTTAACTTGTATTGCGGTCATGCTGGTGATGATCGCCTTTCGTGCCCCAATTGCACTCAGTATGGCAGCCATGGGCTTTATCGGCTTCGGCTCCATTGTAGCGTTTGAGCCAGCGATTTCGATTCTGGGCTCTGGGCCATTTGAAACCTTGTCTAACTACAGTTTCAGCCCGATTCCTATGTTTATTCTAATGGGGGTGTTTGCCTCCAAGGCGGGCATGTCGCAAGAACTCTTTACCGGCGCGCGGACCTTATTTGGTAGTTGGCGCGGTGGTATGGGCCTGGCGGCCGTGACCTCTTGTGGCATCTTCTCAGCGATTTCTGGTTCGTCCATGGCGACGGCGGCAAGTATGTCTCGTGTCGCGCTACCAGAGATGGAAAAGAACGGTTACGCGCCTACCTTGGCGACAGGCACTTTGGCGGCTGGCGGTACTTTGGGCATCATGATCCCACCGTCAATTGCCTTACTACTTTATGCACTGATCACTGAACAGTCGGTCGGTGATATGTTTATTGCGGGCGTTATCCCAGGCATTCTTGGGTTGGTACTCTACGGGTTAACGGTCGCAGTTTTAGTTATCTTGTACCCCAACATCGCTCAACCGGGCGAAGCCACCACGCTGAAGCAAAAGCTGGTCGGCTTAAAAGGCTTGATTCCTTTTACCGGTGTCTTTGTCTTTATTATTGGTGGTATCTACTCAGGTTGGTTTACGCCAACGGAAGCGGCGGCAGTGGGTGCAGCAGCCACTTGGATCATTGCCCAAGTGCGTGGCATGAACTTTGAGCAATTCCTAGAAGCCATCCAAGAGACGTTGGTGATGTCAGCGATGATCTTCTTTATGATCATTGGTGCTGAGATCTTTGGTTACTTCCTATCGGTATCGCGTATTTCCTTCACCCTAGTGGAGTGGGTCGACGCACTGCAGTTGTCACCTTACATGGTACTGTTCTGCATCCTGATCCTGTTTGTCCTACTAGGCTGTGTCATGGACAGTATCGCCATGCTGCTACTGACTGTACCTGTGGTGTACCCATTGGTCGAAGCGGCCGGTTTCGATCCAATTTGGTTCGGTATCATCGCCGTGATCACAGTAGAACTTGGCTTGATTACCCCACCGGTGGGGATGAACGTCTTCGTGATCAAATCCGTGGCCCCGCATATCTCCATCGGTGCCATGTACAAAGGCGTTTTACCATTCGTGATTTCCGATGTGGTACGTCTAGGACTGATTATCCTGTTCCCAGCATTGGCGGTTGGTTTGCTATAAACTGAGCCGAACGTGCTTAAAGCGTCATGGTGCGAACCATGGCGCTTTTTTTATGTTTTCAGAAAATTGGATATTGAACGAAAAGTTTTCAACAGCGCGCGAAAAACGCTTAGATTGCATTTAACTGTGTATAACTAGGGGGCTTTTCAACAAGTTTATAAAATCACTTATTGATGAATTCTTGCAGGAAAAGTAAGCCGATCATACCCATGCACACAAGGTATAAAATCATCCAACGTACTTTCATACAATAGGGACAAGGTTTACGTTTCTTCTTAGCCATAAGCGTTCCTGCTGAGGCCAACTAAACGCCTCGAAATGAATTTTCCACGATCTTAACAACTTGCACGACCCGATACCATCGGCGATCTTCCGCTGCTATTGTCCATGTACGACCCGACTCCGTTCGGGGAAGGCGATCTCGCATCCTCCGCTGGCAATCCCCTGTACGACCCGGCTCCGTCCGGGGACGCGATCCTGCATCCCCAACGATAATCAGATTTAACCACAACCTCTGTAGGACCGCGCTGTGCGCGGGAACCTTCTTGCATCCTCATCGGTAGTAAGTCTTAACCCCAGCTTTTGTAGGCTAGGAATCTTCCATGCAATTCAATTCGCTTGCGCACATCTTCGGTCGTACCTCCCTTCGACCGTCAGCGCGAATCAAACGCATGGAAGCTTTTTCAAGTCCGGTTCCCATGTACGACCCGACTCCGCTCGGGGAAGCGACCTCGCATCCTCCGCTGGCAATCCCCATGTACGACCCGGCTCCGTCCGGGGAAGGCGATCTCGCAACCTCAGAAACAATCAGTATTAACTCCGGCCTTAGTAGGACCGCGCTGTGCGCGGGAACCTTTTTGCATCCTCATCGGTAGTAAGTCTTAACCCCAGCTTTGCAGTCTAGTGAGTTTCCATGTAATTCATCATAAAGAGCGCGCGAATTAAACGCATGGAATCTCTGTAATGTCCGAAGTTGTTGGAAATGCAGTAGGAATAGCTTTCTCTTGTACAACCCGGCTCCGCTCGGGGAAGCGATCTAGCATCCTCGTTTTTATCTGAGAAAGCGTCTTGGATAAGCTTGAAAATAGCTTTAAACCATAAGGTTAGTAAGATGTAATAGAGCCAATAAGCATCGCGTAAACGCGCATGCGGACTATTAAGTTATGAAATTTTTCGGAGAGTAATTTGCTAACGTTAGAATTATTAGATAAGCATATTTCTGAATGTAGGGAATATGTTGAAGCTGGCAAAGAAGATCTTAAGACGCTTGAGTTTCTTCTCAGTCTTAGGCATGACCTGGAACAGGCAACTCCAGAAGATTGGGCTGCTTATAATGAACTAGCTGATCATTTACCAGATCAAGATGCCGACCCAGTTCTAATCCAGGGCTCGAGCATACTTTGTTCTCTTTTTAACCAAACAATAATTGAGCACGATAATCATCGCTCCAAGTAGCTCTTTTTAGCTTCTGCCGTTGGCTCGGGGAGTCATCATTACATTGCCTAAGTA
>NZ_FLOC01000024.1 GCF_900089755.1 Marinomonas aquimarina
CATCCGACAGCTGGACGATCAATTTGGCTTAAATATTGGCATGACCTTGATGGATTCGATTGAAGCTCGCCTAAACGCTCGCTAATCTCTGTTCATGCGCACGATCGACCGCTTTTCTATCACCTTGTTTATTGCCATCAGCTTGCACCTGATGGCAATCACCTTGGTCAATTTTGACTTTTCCATGGGACAAGCCGCACCTAGGAAGGCGCTCGAAGTGACCTTGGTTCAGCATAAATCGCAAGCCCCCAAGGAAGCCGACTTTATTGCCCAAGCCAACCAACAGGCCAGTGGCACTGAGCTGCGCAAGCAAAAGCTTACCACCACAGAAACGGCGCAGTTTCGTGCCGATGAGATCCAGGACATTACCCCGCCAGTTCAACCAGAATTGGCGTCGGCCGAACCCGTCAAAGACCCCGAGCTGATTGCTAGCCGCAATCAAAGCGATGTATTCCGAGTACTTGACGATCCCGAACAACAAAACAAAACCCTAGAAGAGCAATTCCTCGGTAAAACCCAAGTACCAAGCCGCCTGTCCAGTGATATTGCCACACTTGAGGCCTTACTCGATCAGCAGCGCCAATCCTACGCCAAGCGCCCGCGTATTCGTCGCCTCACATCAGTCTCGGCAAAATCCGCCATCGATGCGAAATACCTTGATGATTGGCGCCGTAAAATCGAGCGTATCGGTAATATCCATTACCCTTCTGAAGCGAAGCAAAACCATCTATATGGCCAGCTGCGCCTCGCCGTTTCCATTATGCCTAATGGCTATGTGGACAGTATTGAAGTACTGCACTCCTCTGGCATTCGCGTATTAGACGATGCCGCCATGCGCATCGTGCGTCTTGCCGAGCCATTCGATGCCTTTCCTGCTGAACTAAAGAAAGAAGTCGACAAGCTGGAAATCATCCGCACTTGGCAGTTTGTACCGGGCAACCAGCTGCGTAGCCAGTGATTTAGCTGATCTCAACACAGCAATCCCATTCGCTTGCGCTTGTCTCGTCTCATTCTTCGACACCGACGCGTCAGCGCTCATCGGACGCTGTGTATCGTTCTAAAAGCTCTTGTGGTGGATACCAACAAAAAAGCCCTCACATTGGAGGGCTTTCTCAGTATTTGGGGTGTTGGGCGCTTAGTGGAATTCCGCTTCGCCCATGGCCAAGCGAATCTTCTTCATGGCGTTTTTCTCAAGCTGGCGAATACGCTCTGCAGAAACACCGTATTCATCGGCTAGGTCATGCAAAGTCGCTTTGTCTTCGTTCAACCAACGCTTAATCAGAATATCACGGCTACGGTCATCTAGGTCCATCATCGCGCTTTCTAGGCGACGGTTAGAATCGGCTTCCCAGTTACCGTGCTCAAGCACTAGTGCAGGGTCGTAGCTGGAATCTTCAAGGAAGTTCGCTGGTGCTTGGTAGGCATTGTCATCGTCATCGTCACTGCCGGCATCAAATGCCATATCAGTAGAACTCATACGACCTTCCATTTGACGTACCACTTCAGGGGTCACACCAAGATCGCTTGCCACAGATTCCACTTCCGAGTTACTCAACCAGGTTAGGCTTTTCTTAGCACTGCGTAGGTTAAAGAACATTTTACGCTGAGCTTTAGTGGTCGCTACTTTGACGATACGCCAGTTTTTTAGAATGAACTCGTGGATTTCCGCTTTGATCCAGTGCACAGCAAAAGACACTAGGCGCACACCGACTTCAGGGTTAAAACGCTTAACCGCCTTCATCAGGCCAACGTTACCCTCTTGGATCAGATCACCTTGGTTCAAGCCGTAGCCGGAGTAGCTTTTTGCAATATGTACGACAAAACGCAGATGAGACATAACCAACGAGCGCGCAGCTTCAAGATCGCCTTGGTAGTAAAGACGTTCTGCTAACTCGTGTTCCTCTTCCGCTGACAAAATCGGAATGGTACTAACGGCCTGAACATACGACTCAAGATTTTGTCCCGGAGTCATCATGTCAATTGGCTGGAGAGCTTTTCCCATTTCTATTTCACCTCTTCGTGTTCATACTGAGTATGAGCAAATACTAGCAACAAAGTTCACACTGTGTGTGCGGTAAATGAGGAGAATTTGCCTAAAATCGTCAACTCTGACGCGCCTTTTCTTCCCCAGTTACTGTAATTCTATATCGCGAATATGACGGCTAACGGCTACCCAAGAGCCGATCACACCAATCATTGCGCTGATAGTTAAACATAAAATAATTTCGACTGCATTAAAACTTTGTAGCTCAAATCCTGCATGGTAAAGCTCGATTAAACGTGCCGCCGGTGAGCTCACCCACCAAGACAACAGCAGGATGCACAAACAGGCGCACAACCCCCCAAGCACACCAAACCAGAAGCCCATGTACAAAAATGGGCGTCGAATATAGCTATTGGTCGCGCCTACCAGCTTCATCACCAAGACTTCATCACGACGACTTTCTACCGCCATACGAATGGTGTTGCCGACAATCAATAACACCGCGATCACCAACAGCGCAGAGATCGCATAAACAAAGCGTTGGCCGAAACTGATCATGGTTGCCAAGCGCTGCAACCACTCCGCATCAAGCTGCGCGTGCTCCACCTGTGGCAAACCTTGCAATTGATCTCGTAGCCCCTGCAGTTCTGGCAAGGTATTTAAATCGACAATGGCTTTGGGGATCACTTTCAGAACAATCGGCAGCGGGTTTTCCGGCAAGGTGGACATGATTTGCTCATAGCCACTGGATTGCTCGAAGTAACGCAGACCTTCTTCTTTGGAGATGTACTCCACCGAGGCCACATCGGCACGACTGGCGAGCTGATGGGACAAGGATAAGGCTTCGGTGTCTTCTAGGTTGGGGAATAAGTACAGGCTAATAATCGATTGCTGTTCCCATTGGTCCGTGACCGATTGCACATTTTTCAGCAATACAAACAAACCACCTGGCAGTGACAGCGAAATGGCGATCACCATAATGGTCATGATGCTGGCCAGCGGGTGGCCGATTAAGCGTGTAAAGCTCTCAACCAAGAAGGCTTGGTGCTGGCGTAGGTAAAGTTTGAAATCAAACCCTTGCGTACGCCATGCTGGTTTTTTGGGACCATTTTGGGATTGTCGCGTCGCACCGCGTTGCGCTGGACGTGGCGGGGGTTGTGGAGGTCTTGCCATTTAAGCAAACCCTCCATCATTCACCATGCGACCTTGATTCAGGGTCAAGACACGGTGACGCATGCGCGCGACTAGAGCCAAATCGTGACTGGCGACCAAGACGGTGACGCCAACACGATTAAACTCTTGGAATAAGTTCATGATTTCCGAAGATAGGCGCGGATCGAGGTTACCGGTTGGCTCATCCGCCAATAATAACTGTGGTTTATTGACCACGGCCCGAGCGATACCGATACGCTGCTGCTCACCGCCGGAAAGCGCCATCGGGTTGAGCTTTTCTTTGCCAAGCAAACCTACTTTATCTAAGGCCGCACGCACCCGTTTGCCGGTTTGATCATCGTCCGCGCCACTCACTTGTAACGGTAATGCCACATTATGAAAGACACTGCGATCAAACAGCAATTGGTGGTTCTGAAATACCACACCGACGCGGCGGCGATGATAAGGGATGGCGTGCTTACCCAGAGTACGTAAGTCCACGCCATCCACGAGGATCTGGCCAGTGGTTTGACGTTCAATCATCATAATGAGTTTCATCAGGGTACTTTTACCAGCCCCTGAGTGGCCTGTCAGAAACGCCATTTCCCCCTGACGCAGGTGAAAGCTCACCTGAGATAGGGCATCGTGACCGCTCTCGTATTTCTTACCAACTCGCTGAAACTCAATTTCCACGCCGACATCCTCTGTTGTTGACTGGTTAAATCTACCTGTTACTCACTATCAAATAAAGCGTCAACAAACTCTTGCGATTTGAATGGGCGTAAGTCGTCTGCTTGCTCACCGACCCCGATGTAGCGGATCGGTAAACCGAACTGTTTCGCAATCGCAAAGATGATACCGCCTTTCGCCGTACCATCTAGCTTGGTCAGTGTAATACCCGATACGCCGACCGCCTCGGTAAACAGCTTGGCTTGGCTCAAGGCGTTTTGCCCCGTGGCCGCATCCAACACCAACATCACCTCATGGGGCGCTTCGACGTCTAGTTTTTTCATCACGCGCACGACTTTTTCAAGCTCGGCCATCAGATTAGCTTTGTTCTGCAGGCGCCCTGCGGTATCGGCGATGACGATATCAACACCACGAGATTTGGCCGACTCAATGGCATCGTAAATGACTGACGCAGAATCCGCGCCGGTGTGCTGTGCCACTACGGGTACATTGTTACGCTCGCCCCAAACTTGCAGCTGCTCAACCGCGGCCGCACGGAAGGTATCCCCTGCCGCCAACATGACGCTCTTGCCTTCGGCTTGGTATTTCTTCGCTAGCTTACCAATGGTGGTGGTTTTACCAACACCGTTTACACCCACCATTAAAATCACGAATGGGCCAGGCTTCACAACCGGATCAAGCGGCTCTTCCGAGTTCACCAAGATGTCTTTTAGCTCACCTTTGAGCGTTTTCATTAGCGCATCGGTGTCTTTCAGCTCTTTGCGGTTCAGCTTTTCCGTCAACGAATCAATCAAAGACTGGGTCGCATCCACGCCTACATCGGCCATCAATAGCTGCGTTTCCAGCTCTTCTAGCAGATCATCATCGATCTTCTTGCCACCCATGAGCAGTGACGATAGACCGAATCCACCACGAGTACGAGCGAGGCCCGCTTTGATACGCTGTGACCAAGACAATGTCGGCGCAGGGGCTGGCTCAGGTTGCGCTGGCGCTTTCTCTTTCGGCTGTGCCACAGGTTCTGCTGGCGCAACTTCTTTTGCAGCCGGTGCCGCTTCAGCGTTAGCCTCAGATTTAGATACCGCGTCCGCAGCGGGCTTTTCAGCCTGCTCCTCGGCGTCTGCAGCCTCCGGCTGTGGTGCCGACTCATCCTGCGGCTCTGGCTCGTCCTGTTCAGACTCGACAGACTTTTGTTTTGCCGCCTCAATGTCGGCATCCATACTCTTCATAAAGGCACGCTTGATGAAGAAGGCAAGAATGGCCAACAAAAGCCCCAAGCCAATTGGAGCAAAGCGGGCGTATTCACCGAAGTACGGCGTTAAATAGGCAATAATCTGATCTACAAATTCCATTCACATCTCTCTGAATTGATCCCAATGGAGGGCTAACTGAGTCGCGACGCGCCAATTCGGCGAAGCCATGCTGGGCGTAGGTGCGTTAAAAACGGTGATTTTAGCATCATTCCTATTGGCAAAAAGCCCCACTTTCGTGGAAAAATGCACCTTATCTCATTCATTAAGCGACATTTACTATGTTTAAACGCGATAAGCCGTTATTTAGCCGTCCTACGCTCGCGGTCATTATTGTATTGTCCACGTTGGCCGTGTGGCTGCTCAACCTCACCAGCCCCAACATCGAGCTCGAGACACCGAATATTGAAGCGTGGAGAACCAACTCGGGCATTCCCGTATATTGGCTGTCACAAGATGCTTGGCAAGGCAGTGACAAAGTGGAGCTGGCCATCGTGCTGAACACACCATATGCCGACGCGCCGCTGACACAAACGACTTTGGCTTTATTAACTGGCCCTACGTTGCCATTAAGTACCGCGACCATCAATCAGCGTTTGACCCCGATCGCCGCTCAGGTCAACACCCATTACTCAGCGCAGCAGCAACAGATCAATGTCACCTTTAGTAATCGTCCGCAGTTTCTCAGTGCCACCCTAGCGCTGCTGGACACTTGGTTGAATGACACACAATTCAAACGCAATGCCTTGCAGCGTTACCAGCAAACAGCCAAACCGGACCTCGGGCAAACACAGTTAATGTTGCAACTGTTCTCAAGCCCTCCGAGCGACTTGTCTGCCGTCAGCATTGACCAGCTCAGCACGCACCTCAAGCGCCTGAAACAGAAGGTGTCACACATCGTCATTAGCGGGGCACTCGATGACACGGCACAACAGCAACTGACACAAGGCTTAGACGTCCTAACCCAAACGATGCAAACTGCCACACCAAGCGAACGACCCATGTTGGCGCACCAAGTGGGCGTGTCAGAATTGGGCAAACAGTCGCTACAGGCCCTATATGGTGCCATCGGCCTGCACCCCCTAACGTCGACAGAAGATTGGCTGGCCTTGCAGATTTGGGCCAAAGACACCTTGGAAGCACAGAAGCGCCAACTGGCCAGTCAAACAGGCCAATGGCAGCTGCACTTAGCGCCGCCGCAAGCCTTTGTCACGTGGCAGCTGCAAGTCCCACAAGCAGTTCTGCAAAGTGACGCGATAACGGCCGCGGCACGCACTGGCTGGATCGTTCCGTCCACTCTGCCAAGTTATCAAGACCAAGCGGCCTTCAAGGCACTCAAACAGCAACTCTTAACGCAACTGCAAGGCTTAAGCCAAAACCCTAGCTGGTGGCGTGCCATTGCTAGCAGTGTCGCCTTGCCAAACGCACCATTGCCCCTAGAAGATTTTGCAAATACCTACAGTGAGGCCGCGAACTCTTTTACAATGGAACAGTACCAACAACGAATCGATCAGCTGCTGATCCCATCCTCTCGCCAAGAAGTATTGATAAAACTATGAGAAAGACCCATCCGCGTACGCCTAAGTCTGGCGGCAAATCCTCTTCAAAATTACGCATTATTGGCGGTGAGTGGCGTTCGCGTCAGTTGCCAATCCTAGACATTGAAGGCTTGCGCCCTACGACTGACCGAGTTCGAGAAACCGTCTTTAACTGGCTCAACTTCGATATCCCTGGGGCCAGCTGTTTGGATTTGTTTAGCGGTTCTGGGGCATTAGGGTTCGAAGCGCTCTCTCGTGGTGCAAAAGACTGCACCTTTGTAGAACTCAATCGCAATGTGGCACAGCAAATCAAACAGAACCTTGCCACGCTGCAATCGAATGATGGCACAGTGGTCAACAGCGATGCTTTGACTTATCTGAATACAGCGCCGCACAGCTTTGATGTCATCTTTCTCGATCCGCCATTTCGCAAAGGCTTGCTAGAGCAGGTCATGCCTAAGCTCTCGGATCATTGGCTCAAACCAGGCGGCTACATCTACATTGAACGGGAAACTGAAGCGGCTTTAGATGGCCTGCCAGAGCACTGGCAACTGGTAAAAGAAAAGCGCGCTGGCCAGCTGACCTTCACCCTTTACCAAGCGATGTACAAAAACCCAACATAAAATCGTGCACGATACTTGCATATTATCCCTTAAATGCTCTATTTTTGCACAAACTTGTAAATAAAATGGTTAAGGGTGCTGTATGTTAAATAACCTGTCCTTCCGGGCCAAGCTGATACTGTTGTTGGCCTGCGCCATTGTTGGTTTTGTTTTAGTGACTTGGGTGGCGATCCATGGCATGAGTGCCCAACAAAATGCCAACCAACAACTACGAACCTATGGTGATATTGGCTCAAGCGTCGACAAGATCAGTCTTGGCATTCTTGAAGCCGCAGACCAATTGCGTAATCTCAATGAGTCAAACTACAGCGCTTACCAAAGTGAACTGACGCAACGCAAAGAGGCGGATATTGAAATCCTCCAAACGAACATCAATGCGACTCAGCGTGCGGAACTAAAAGACAGCCTAGAGAACGCTAAAGATACCTTAGTACGCTATGCCGATGCCTTACTGGCACTGGCCAGTCAACGCAGCACCATTGGTTTTGATAATGACTCCGGCCTAAAAGGTAAAATCACTCAGCTTGGTAATGAAATCGCCACCAGTGTCGAACGCTTAAGCCTGTTGCGCCGTGACTTTGTTAACGTGCGCAAGTTCGAAGCCACTTATCTAAGTAACCCAAGCCCTGAAGTGATGGCCGAGCTGGAGAATAGCTTTGAACGCTTCAACTCGAAGGTCAACGACTTTGGCTTTAAAGACAGCCTAGGACCGATCGCGAACGACTACTACAATAGTCTGCAGGCTTACGGGCCAGCGTTTACTGCTTTGCAACAAGCCGAAAGCGGCTTTGATAGCCAAAAACTGGCATTTGCCAACGGTCAGTTGCAGTTGGCCAACCAAATCGAAGCCCTAGTCCAACAAGCGGAAGTGGCTGCCGACCGACAGTCCAACCAGTCACTTTACACTCTGATCGCCGTCAGCATCGCCGTCGCCATTGCATCTATCCTGTTAATGATGAGCATTGGCCGCAGCGCCCGTAACACCCTGATGCAGGTGATCAATGACTTGGTTAAAGTCAAAGACGGCGATATGACCGCCAAAGCTTCGATTAACAGCAAGCGTAATGATGAATTTGATGCCTTGAGCAAGTCTTTGAACGAAATGACTGGTGGCCTAGGCAATGTCCTATCTGAAGTGGTCAGCACCACGTCAAATGTCAGCCATATGATCAACGACCTAAACGGTGCCATTTCTAATATCGCTGACAACAACCGCTCCGTGACGCAACGCACCAGCTCTTTGGCGGTGGCAACAGATGATATTTCTGGACGTATTACCAGCTTGTCGTCCACCACTGACGAGCTGCGCGAGCATTCGAATGAAACTTACCAGTCTGCTAAGGCCGGCGCGAAAACCATTCGCGTAGTGCTCGATAACCTAAAAGGTACGGTGGATGCGGTCAACTTAACCGGCCAACAGCTAGATGAATTAGGCCGTCTGTCATCGGACATCGATAACGTCATTGGCATGATCAATGACCTCGCCAACCAAACCAACTTATTGGCGCTCAACGCCGCCATCGAAGCGGCCCGCGCTGGTGAAGCGGGTCGAGGCTTCTCCGTGGTGGCCGATGAGGTGCGCTCTCTCGCAGAGAAAACCGTTGATGCCACGTCAAAAATCACCGACATCGTTGGCACCATTCAAAACTCCACACAAACGGCCATCAGCACCATGGAACAAGGCCAAGAACGTCTGCGCGTGATCGAGCACAATGGTGGCGAAGCGGAAGAAGCCATTCGCATCATCGAAAACAATGCGCAAACCAGCTCGCAAGCCTCTGATCATATGGCCGCCTCAATTCAAGACGTGGCCAGCACTGCGATCCAGATGAGCACCGAGATGGATCAAATCGCACGACAGCTGAGTGAAGACAGCGACTCCATCGAGCGTATCGTCAACAGTGCCCAGCAAATTCATGGTATGGCCGACACCCTGGCCGATAAGACACGCGTGTTTACTTTGGCCTAATATGCCTAAAACAACCCGACCAACACCTGTTGTGGTCGGGTTTTCCTCCATTCTCTTGATGCGCTTTGGCGCAACCGCTAGACTGTGCTTCCATTTAAAAGAATTCTATAGGCCGCCGATTTCGCGGTATTTCGCTTACTTTCATCAGGAAACGCACAACCTATGCCGGATACCATTCCTGTCGATTCTGTGGGGCTTGTCACGCCACAGGTAGCACAATTCGATACACCATTAGTGCTTGCTTGTGGGCAGACACTGCCGACCTATCAGCTGGTCTATGAAACCTATGGTCAACTGAACGCTGATGCGAGCAATGCCATCTTAATTTGTCATGCGCTCAGTGGTGACCATCATGCTGCCGGATACCACAGCATGGAGGACCGCAAGCCTGGTTGGTGGGACACGGCGATTGGACCGGGTAAACCGATTGATACCAATACCTTCTTCGTAATTAGCTTAAATAACCTAGGGGGTTGTGGCGGCAGTACGGGGCCGACCACCGTTAACCCAGAAACGGGTAAGGTATGGGGCGCTGAGTTCCCAATGGTGACGGTGGAAGACTGGGTTGAAACGCAAGCTCGCCTAGCCGACCGCTTCGGTATTCAAACGTTCGCTGCGGTGATCGGTGGCAGTTTAGGCGGAATGCAGGTCCTAGAATGGAGTGTGCGCTTCCCTGAACGCCTATCCGCGGCAGCCATCATCGCTTCAGCACCGAAACTGTCGACTCAGAACATTGCCTTTAACGAAGTGGCGCGACAGTCGATTCGTCGCGATCCAGAGTTCTTCGATGGCAACTACCAAGCCCAAGACACGATTCCGCGCAATGGTCTAGGCTTAGCGCGCATGCTCGGACACATCACTTACCTGTCCGATGATTCCATGGGCAATAAGTTTGGCCGCCAGATGCGTCATGACACCTACCAATACAACTACGAAGTCGAATTCGAAGTGGAGAGCTACCTGCGCTATCAGGGCGAAGCCTTTACCAAGCGTTTTGATGCCAACACCTATATGCTGATGACCAAAGCCTTGGATTACTTTGACCCAGCAGCCCGCGAAGGCGGCGACTTGGCAAAAGTCTTGAGCAAGGCACAATGTGAATTCCTCGTGGTGTCCTTTACCACCGACTGGCGCTTTTCGCCTGAGCGCAGTGAAGAAATCGTCGATGCCCTGGTGCGTTCCGGTAAACATGTCAGCTACACCAAGATTGAAGCGATTGAAGGCCACGACGCCTTCCTATTCCCACTGCCACGCTACATGGCCGCCCTACGTGGTTTCCTTGGCCGAGTGAGTAAACATTTGCCAAAGGAGAATGCCTAAATGCGCGCGGATCTTGAATTAATCAGCGACTGGGTCGCCCCCAACTCTCGTGTGCTCGACCTTGGCTGTGGAAACGGTGCCTTACTGGAGCATTTACAAGAACACAAACAGGTAACCGGCTACGGTCTCGAGATCGATGCCGACAACATTACCCAATGTATTGAGAAAGGTATTCCGGTACTGGAACAAGACATCGACCAGGGTCTAACGAATTTCGATGAGCAAGGTTTTGATGTAGTGGTGATGGCGCACGCATTACAGCAATTCCGCCGCCCTGACCTACTACTAGACGAAATGCTGCGCATCGGTAAAGAAGCCATTATTACCTTTCCGAACTTCGGCCATTGGCGCAACCGTGTCCATCTAGGCATCAAGGGTCATATGCCGGTGTCCGAGTTCTTGCCGTATAACTGGTACGACACGCCAAACATCCATTTCTGTACTTTTAAAGATTTTCGCGACTTATGTCAGTCAAAAGGCTTAAAAGTACAACGTTGGGCGGCAGTTGACGGACAATTACATGATCACTGGTGGACTCGTTTAATGCCAAACCTATTTAGCGAGACGGCCATTTTCAAAGTTAGTCGCTAAATTAGGAGTCAGGTTATGAAATGGTTATGCGCAATCGTGAGTGCGTTGCTGATGTCAGCGGTACAGGCCGACCAAGTCACGCAATTTGGTCAGTATCAACTGCACTACAATACCTTTGAGTCGACCTTCTTAACCCCTGAGATCGCACACCAATATGGCCTGACCCGCACCAAGGGTCAGGCCTTGTTAAACGTGGCCGTTACCACGCAAGCCGCAGGCGAGCTGCCCCAACCCCAGCGTGCCATCGTCTCTGCTCAGGTCACTAACCTATTGGGGCAGATCGTTACGCTTTCCTTTATTACCATCGAAGAAGGGGACTCGATCTACTATCTTGCGCCTTTCACCAAAACCGATGATGAAATCTTAAAATTCACTGTAGAAGCCAAGACCAGTGCCGACAGCACGCCGATGACAGTGAATTTCCAACGCCACTTTTACGTGGACTAAAGGTATGACCATGAGCCAAACCATCGTGCTCGCTAGCAACAATGCTGGCAAGATCAAAGAATTTAACGCCCTATTAAGCCAATTTAATTTCGAAGTGAAGCCACAAGGCGACTTCCAAGTCGCTGACGCCGATGAAACCGGTCTGACGTTTGTTGAAAACGCCATTCTCAAAGCGCGTCACGCCTGCGCAGAGACTGGCTTACCTGCCCTAGCGGACGACTCGGGCATCGAAGTGGATTATTTAAATGGCGCCCCTGGCATTTACTCGGCACGCTTTGCCGGTGAGCACGGTGATAATGAAGCCAACAACGCTCTACTGTTAGAAAAACTTGCTGGGGTACCAGAAGCGCAACGTAGTGCGCGTTTTCACTGCGTACTCGCGTTTATGCGCCACAAAGACGACCCAACGCCAATCATTGCCCATGGCACTTGGGAAGGCCGTATTTTAGAGTCAGCGGAAGGCGTAGAAGGCTTTGGTTACGACCCGATTTTCTATGTGCCAGAAAAAGGCTGCAGCTCGGCCAGCTTGCCAAAAGAAGTCAAGAATCAGCTGAGCCATCGCGCTCAAGCCCTCACAGAACTGGTTGAGGCGTTTAAAGCCCGTCAAATACTATGAGCCAATTACCGCCGTTAAGCCTCTACATTCATGTGCCTTGGTGTGTGCGTAAATGCCCTTATTGTGACTTTAACTCACACCAAGCGGACCGTTTTGAAGAGCACGGTAAGCTGCCAGAGCAAGCCTACCTTGATCAGCTGATGGCGGACTTGGAAGTGGATTTGCCCTATGTCGCAGGCCGTCCCATTGAAACGGCCTTTATTGGCGGCGGCACCCCGAGCTTGATGAGTGCGGACTTCTACTACCAACTGTTTGATCGCCTACGCGACAAACTGAACTGGGTCGAGAACGCTGAAATCACCATGGAAGCCAACCCTGGTACCTTTGAGCAAGACAAATTCGCTCATTTTCGCCAAGCGGGCATTAACCGACTCTCGATTGGCATCCAAAGTTTTCAGCCAAACCTGTTGAAAACCCTAGGAAGAATCCACAATCGCGAAGAAGCGATCGCCGCTGTGGATAAGTCTCGTCTGGCAGGCTTCGACAATATCAACTTAGATTTGATGCATGGCCTACCTGAGCAAAGCGTCGAAATGGCCTTAGAAGACCTAAAACTGGCCATCGCATTGAACCCTGAACACTTGTCTTGGTATCAACTTACGATTGAACCGAACACGGAATTCTACCGTCGCCCGCCACCACTGCCAGAAGATAACACCCTTTGGAAAATCCAAGACGAGGGTCTCGCGCTATTGGAACAAAGCGGTTATCAGCAATACGAAATCTCCGCCAATGCCAAACAAGGTCGCCAAGCCCAACATAATTTAAACTACTGGCGCTTTGGTGATTACCTCGGTATTGGCGCTGGTGCCCATGGTAAAATCACCCTCAGAAATGGGGAAATATTTCGTACACGAAAGACTCGTCACCCCAATCACTACCTCAGTAACCTGCCCGAAGCACTGTCGATAAAGGAAGCGATCGCCAGCAAAGATCTGCCGCTTGAGTTTATGATGAACCGTTTGCGACTGTTTGAAGACTTTGCCTTAAAAGACTACGAAACCTACGCCTATCGTGCTATTCCGGTAGAGCTTTATGACGCTTGTGAGCAAGCAGTTAAGCTCGGTTTACTGGACAATGCGCGCTGGCTGAATGGCGTTGTAAGCACCAGTGACAAAGGGAAACTGTTTCTTAATGAGCTGCTAGAGCTCTTCTTGGACGAGTAAGCACGGCCCTTACAATTGTTTGACTTCTAATTAATGAACTGCCATTCTCGCGCTCGCTGTGGCATCTGCATTTCTTTTGACATGCGTCATGGCACACTCCAAAGCCGCCAGTCCAGGCATTTGGGCTGATTATAAAAAATGCGATTTGCACAGATCACGGTTTCGCAAATCGTAGTGCGACAATTGGAATGGCTGCTTACGAAGTTGTGTTTTTCACCTTAGCTGGCCTTCGGTCTTCATTCCAATTGTTACCTGAAAGACCTCTTGGGAGAAACAATATGAATAAAGGCCCCTCGTCAATGGGCCGAGAAGTGTACGCGACGGACTATAAAGTAGGCCAAGACAACGTACAATTTCTCGGATTAGATGTGCATAACCCTGTGTTTGGCATCACCGCTTTCATTATTTTTGCATTCGTGATCGGCTCCATTGCCTTCCCTGAAAATGCTAGAGACATACTCATGACCGCGCGCGGCTGGTCCATCGATAACTTCGATTGGTTCTTCATGATCTCCGGCAACATCTTTGTCTTGTTCTGTTTGGCATTTATCTTCTTGCCAATGGGTAAAATCCGCTTAGGCGGTACCAATGCTCGACCTGAACACTCTACTTACGCTTGGTTCTGTATGCTGTTCGCCGCCGGCATGGGCATCGGTTTGATGTTCTGGAGTGTGGCAGAGCCAGTGGCTTATTACACTGGCTGGTATGGCACCCCATTAAATGTCGAAGCACGCACCCCCGAAGCCGAATCTTTGGCCATGGGCGCGACCATGTTCCACTGGGGACTACACCCTTGGGCGATTTATGCCGTGGTGGCCTTAGCGCTAGCCTTCTTCTCTTACAATAAAGGCTTACCTTTGACCATGCGCTCGGCTTTTTACCCACTGTTTGGTGAACGAGTTTGGGGCGTTTTAGGACATTTCGTTGATATTCTTGCCGTGATCGCGACCATCTTTGGTCTGGCCACTTCACTGGGCTTTGGTGCTCAGCAAGCCACCAGTGGCTTGAACTTTTTGTTTGGCGTACCCAACACATTGATCAGTCAGATCGTAGTCATTGCCGTAGTAACAGGCGTCACTATGATTTCGGTGGCCCGCGGCCTTGAAGGCGGCGTCAAAATTCTATCAAACCTGAATATGATCATTGCTGCGCTATTGGCAGCCTTTGTATTGATCGTGGGCCACACGGGCGCACTCTTTGGCGTCATGGCGACGACAATTGTAGGTTACGTTGAGAACATTATTCCGTTGAGTAACATGGTAGGCCGTGATGACCAAACCTTCTACCACGGCTGGACAGTGTTCTACTGGGCTTGGTGGATCAGCTGGTCACCATTCGTCGGCATGTTTATCGCCCGCGTTTCGCGTGGCCGTACGGTACGTGAATTCGTGATTGCCGTACTACTAGTGCCAACCGTGATCTCGATTTTCTGGATGTCGATCTTTGGTGGGTCTGCCATTGAGCAAGTACAGCAAGGTACTGGTGCATTATCCGATGGTATCGGTGAAGTGTCTCTGGCCATGTTCCAAATGTTCGAGCAACTGCCACTGACATCCATTATCTCACTGATCTCTATCATTTTGGTGTTGGTATTCTTTGTCACATCAGCGGACTCAGGTTCATTGGTCATCGATGGTATCACCGCAGGTGGTAAAACCGACGCGCCAGTGACACAACGTATTTTCTGGGCGGTCTTGGAAGGTATCATTGCCGTGGCCCTGCTGGTTGGTGGTGGCTCTGAAGCCCTAACGGCCATTCAAGCCGCAGCGATTACCATCGGTCTACCGTTCACCTTATTGATGCTGATTATGTGTCTTGGCCTGTACAAAGGTCTTAAGTCTGATCTTAAGTTTGTCCAGTAACACGCTGGACAAACCATCACTAAACAAAGGCGAGCTCATGCTCGCCTTTGTTGTTTTTGGCCTACCACCTGTTTTATACTGGCGCTCCTCTTAAGGGAGTAATCTTCTTCTTTGACGAAGATCCTTTGTCAACATAATTGAGCCTCACGCTCATGGCAAAGGAGTCCATTGTTACCAACTCTGGATTGATGAGACTTAAGACGTACGCTTGTCTCAGGTGGGCACAGGCCGTTCGTCTTATGTTTAATCGCCCACCGTTGGATTCGACTTATGGAAGCCGTCCTTACTTCTATCTCTACTGTTGCGCTTGCTGAAATGGGCGATAAAACCCAACTTTTGGCGCTTTTTCTTGCGGCCCGTTTCGCCTCAAAGTTCCAAATCGTGCTTGGCATCATTGCCGCCACCATCATTAACCATTTAATCTCTGCTTGGCTTGGCGTGCAGATTGCCAACTGGGTACCCGACGCTTGGGTAAACTGGTTGATTGGTGCTAGCTTTATTGCTGTGGGCTTGTGGATCCTGATTCCAGATAAGGATGACAGTGAAGACAGCCAATTCATGAAGTCTGGTGCTTTTATCGCCACATTTATATTATTTTTCATTGCGGAAGTGGGCGACAAGACCCAGATTGCTACCGTATTATTAGGTGCTAACTATCATTCGGTGCTATGGGTAACCGTCGGTTCGACGATTGGTATGCTGATCGCTAACGTACCTGTTGTATACGCTGGACAATGGCTTATGCAACGAATTGACCCCAAGAAAACACGTATCGCGGCATGTGTTTTATTTGTTGTAATGGGGATAGCAGCCATTCTTTACCCAGCCGTTTAAGCGAGGACACTTATGGACGTCGAACTCTCAGAAATTTTGGATACCCTGTGTGAGTACGCCCCATTTGCGGACTTAAAAGATGAGCCTATCTTGCAAGAGATGGTGAAAGATATCGAGATCCAATACCTGCGTGTCGGGGAATGGGCCATCGCGCCAGAAGCGCGTAACGATAACTTATTCTTTATTCGCTCTGGTGCGATTGAAACAAAAAACAAAAGTGGCAAACTACTGCGCCGCATGCATGAAGGCGATGTGTTTGGCTCGTCTTCACTGCTGCGTGGTGGTCGCTCATCACATACCATGCGAGCACTGGAAGATTCCTTGCTGTATCGCATCCCTGCGCGCTGGTTTATTCAATTTTACAGCGAGTTCGACTCTTTCTCCGACTTCTTTGAATTATCCAAAGAAGTACGCTTAAAGACCGCGATGGACAACCAGTCATCCGATTTATCTCTGATGACCTGCCCGGTTCATTCTCTGCTGCGTCGACCACCGATCACGGCGAACCATGATGTGGACATCAAAACCGCCGCCAACATCATGTCGAATGAGCGCGTCTCATCACTGCTGATCACGGAAAATGATTCCTTGGTAGGCATCTTGACCGATCGTGACTTACGTAACCGCGTGGTGGCCAAAGGCCTACCGCTAGACGTACGTGTCGACATGATCATGACCCAAGATCCGATCACAGTGGATGCGGGCGACTTTGCCTCGGAAGCCGTACTGAAAATGATGGCCACCAACATTCACCATTTACCAGTGGTGAAAAATGAACGTCCGGTCGGCGTGATCAGTACCGGTGACTTGGTACAGCGTGAAAGCCACGGCTCGGTCTACGTCATCAGTGACATTTTCAAACAAGAAGATGTCGAAGGCTTGGTGCAAATCAGCAAGAAGATGGATCACGTCTTCACCCAGCTGGTCAATGCCGATGCCAACACACAGATGATTGGTAACGCCATGTCGCACATTGGTGTGGCCTTTGTGAAACGCCTACTGCAATTGGCTGAGCGTGAATTCGGCCCGGCGCCGATTCCGTACTGTTTCTTAGCCCTAGGCTCACAAGCCCGTGAAGAGCAGACCATCAGTACCGACCAAGACAACGCTTTGATTCTGCATGACAGCTATGACAAGAACCTGCACGGTGACTACTTCCGTGAGTTAAGTGAATACGTCTGTCAAAACCTAGATCGTTGCGGTTACCCCTTGTGCACCGGCGACATCATGGCGATGAACCCACGTTGGCGCATCCCACTGTCCGAATGGAAGAAAACCTTCGCTGAGTGGATTGAAAAGCCGAAGGCCGAAGCCCTGCTACATGTGTCGATCTTCTTTGATCTTCGGGGTATCTACGGCGATAAGACCTTGGCTCGCCAACTTAACAGCCATATTCGCCAATTGGCGAAAACCAACAAAGGCTTCTTGTCAGCCTTGGCACGCAACGCCAACCAGCGTACGCCACCATTGGGCTTCTTCCGCCAATTCGTATTGGATGGTGAAGGTAAGCAATCGCGTACCTTTAACTTGAAGTCACGTGGTATTGCACCGATCGCCGATTTGGTGCGTGTCCATGCCTTGGCACTGGGTTCGAGTAAGCTGAATACCTTCGAACGTCTGGAAGACATCGAAGAGGCCGGAGTGATGCCGGATGGCCGTGCTCGCGACTTGATCTTGGCACTGGAAATGATCGGCATGGTACGTATCAAAAACCAGATGAACCAGATCGAAAACGGTGACACGCCAAACAACAATGTTGACCCTGAAACCCTGTCTGAGTTTGAACGTCGCCACTTGCGTGATGCGTTCAACATTGTTTCGCGTCAGCAGGAATTCCTAAAATACCGCTACCCTGGAAAAGGCTAATTGCAGTTCATGACTCCAAAGAATGTACCGGAAAATTGGCAAGAAGCGTACGCGCGAATGGCACAGGAGTGCCAATCGCCGGCGCTGCGCCGCTTTTACGAAGCCGGCGTGCCAGGTCTAGATAAGCCCTTAGCAGAAACACCGCTGGTTTCATTAGACATTGAAACCACGGGGCTTGACCCTAGCAAAGACGATGTCATCAGCATTGGCTTGGTAGACTTTAACCTAGAACTGATTCGCTTAAGCAGTGCCCGTTATTGGTTGGCAAAACCACACGGCCCACTCACGTCGGAATCGGTGACCATTCACGAGATTACGCACTCAGAGATTCAAGACGCGCCGCGTTTATCGAGTTTTTTGGATGAAGTATTGGATGCCATCGCCGGCAAAATCGTGGTGGTGCACTGTGCCGCGATTGAGCGCCCTTTTCTGTTCGAAGCGGCACTGGAACATTACGGCGAACCCCTGATGTTTCCCGTATTAGACACCATGGGCATTGAAGCTTCCATTACCCATAAACCTTGGTGGCAGCGCTTTGGCCGTCAACCGTCTCTGCGTTTGGA
This sequence comes from Marinomonas aquimarina, assembly GCF_900089755.1. GTDB lineage: Bacteria > Pseudomonadota > Gammaproteobacteria > Pseudomonadales > Marinomonadaceae > Marinomonas > Marinomonas aquimarina. Next base: position 18,469 of record NZ_FLOC01000024.1, read on the forward strand.
TGCTTGCCGCCAGCGCTATAACTTACCGCGTTATCGTGCACATCAGGCACTAATGGATGCCGTTTCGTGCGCCGAACTGTTTCAAGCTCAAGCGTCGCACCACTTAAATAAAGAGCACCCTACCTCGTACTATGACTGTTAGAGTGCCCTTTGTGCTCTAGGCTAACTTACCGTAAAAGGCTTGGTACGCTGGCACGATCAGCGTCAAGCCGGCTAAGGTCGCGCTAAAGCCGTGCCCAGTCAGTTCATGCTCAACCGCTGCCGGTAAGATAGCCGTTTGCGTCACAGCGGTGAGATTGATCACCACCAACAGTCGCTCCTCGGCGTAGCAGCGGGTAAAGGCTAGCAAGTCGTCGTTTTGCACGTCGACAAACACCATATCCCCTAATACCAAGGCGCGCTGTTGCTGACGCCATTGGATCAAGCGACGTGTATGCTGCAGCATAGAATCCGCTTGCGCCTCTTGGCGTACCACACTAAGCGGTAAATGCGCGACATCCACTGGCAACCAAGGCTCAATGGTCGAGAATCCGCCAAACGCCTGATCACTCCACACCATCGGCGTACGGCAACCATCACGACCTTTGAATACCGGCCAAAGTGGAATGCCATAAGGGTCTTGAATACGCTCAAACGGAACGTCCGCTTCCGGTAAGCCAAGCTCTTCACCCTGATATAAGCAGACACTGCCACGTACCGACACCATCAATGCCAACACAGCCAATGGGTATTGCACTGGGTCTTCTTCTGCGCCCCAACGAGTACGCATGCGAACCACATCATGATTCGATACCGCCCAACAAGGCCAACCATCACGGACGCTGTCATTGGTAGTTTGAATCACCTCGCGCAAAAACTGCGGCGAGTGTGGCTTATTCAGCAATTCAAAGGTGTAGGCCATGTGCAGCTTATCACCACCATCGGTGTACTCTGCCATCCGCTTAAGGGGAAAATCATCGCCGATTTCCCCCACCGTGGTGGCACCAGGAAACTCGTCCATCAAAGCACGTAGCTGTTGTAGAAAAACCAAATTCTCCGGACGACTTAAATCATACACGTGGCGTTGATAAGTATAGGGATTATCCTCTGGTGCGCCCTTGGTTTTTGGCTCACCAGGTGGCACTGGAGGATTATCTTCCAAGCCTTGGCTATGGAAATAAAAGTTCACTGTGTCCAAACGGAAGCCATCCACACCTAACTCGAGCCAAAAACGCATATTGTCCAGGTGCACTTTGCGCACCTCAGGGTGATGGAAATTAAAGTCAGGCTGTGACTCTAAAAAGTTATGCAGATAATACTGCAGTCGACGACTGTCCCACTTCCAAGCACTGCCACCAAAAATCGACAGCCAGTTATTCGGCGGGGTGCCGTCCGGCTTGGGATCCGCCCAGACGTACCAATCCGCTTTCGCATTCGTCCGGTCTTGGCGGCTTTCCTCAAACCAGGGATGTAGATCGGAAGAGTGACTAATGACTTGGTCGACCATGACCTTCAAATCCAGTTCATGGGCACGAGCAATCAAGCGCTTGAAGTCGGCCAAGCTACCAAACATGGGATCAATGTCGCGGTAGTCGCTGACATCGTAACCAAAGTCTTTCATTGGCGAAGTGAAAATCGGCGACAGCCAGATGGCATTTACCCCAAGGGACGCAACATAGTCCAGCTTATCAGTAATGCCCGCCAAATCGCCAATGCCATCACCATTGGCGTCCATAAAGCTACGTGGATAAATCTGATAGATGATTCCACCTTGCCACCAGTTCAACGACATCGCTCTTCTCCCTTGCTTAGTACACAGCCCTGCTGTGCCATGATTACCGTTTAAAATGTTGCCAAGCGAGCCTCTGCTTGCTCAAGGTTTGGCAAAGAGGGATAAGCCCCCGCTTTGGTGACCGACTCCGCGCCACAGGCCACTGCGAAGCGAATGCAGTCTGCCAGTTCCGCGTCGCTGAAGGATTTTAAGGCTTCGCGATCACCGCCGCATTGCGCTAATTGATACAACAAACCGCCGACAAACGCATCCCCCGCCGCCGTGGTATCTTTCACTGCTACTGTTGGCGCGACAATTTCACCTTGGCCATTGGCACTAAAGTAACGTACTGGATTACCGCCATCGGTAAGAACAAACAAGGACACGCCATCCGCCAACAATTGCTCGATCAAGGCCAATGGATCTTGGCTCAGCACTTCCAATTCTTCTAGGCTGGCTTTAATCACATCCCCTTGACGCATCCAATTCAGCACACGCGCGTTGTCCACTTGATGATTGGGCCATAAATTCATGCGCAGATTGACATCAATACTCACGATCCAACCCGCCGCCTTCGCCATGAGGATGCCCGCCATGGTCGCCGCCGTGATGTCGGCATCCGTGAGCGTGTTTGAGCAGGTATGGAAAACGCCTTGCGGGGCATAAAACCACTCGCTTTTAAAGTCTTCACGACGGAACAGCATGTCCGCAGATGGGTTACGGTAAAACTCAAAACTGCGCTCTCCCGTGCTGTCCAAGCTGACAAATGCCAACGCGGTTTTGGCTTCTTTGGTCATCAACATGCTGTCGGTTTTAACGCCGTAGCTTTCTAAAGAGTCTTTTAAAAAATGTCCAAAAGCATCATCGCCCACCTGGCCAGCAAAATGGCTGTTGCCACCTAAACGTGCCACCGCGACCGCAACATTGGCGGGTGCACCCCCTGGAAACTTGGTAAACGACTCCTGACCATCCAGACTCGTTTCACCATTTGAAAGAAAATCAATTAGGGCCTCACCAAACGCCATTACTTTTGTCATCATCGTGTTATCTCTCGGTTATTGTTACTATCAGCCTAGCAGGTTCGCGCGGCAAATATGCTTAAAACGCCATGCGGTAATACATGTTACTATTGTGCTTACAGACCGTTACCGACTCTATTATCAAGGACGTTGGTTAACAAACGGTTTCTTGCTAGACTCTTTTCCTTATCTGCTTATTTATTAGCCAAATAGGTTTTTATGACAAAAACTAAATGCGTCTTCGTTGTCGATGACGACAATGAGATTCGCTCTCTACTGCAATCTTATCTAGAGAAAAACCAGTATCAGGTACTGACCGCAGATTCTGGAGAATCCTTTTTGGCCGCATTTAGCCCCGACTTAGGCGTTGATTTGGTGATTCTGGACGTCCGCTTACCCGGCGCAGACGGTTTTTCCGTATGCCGCACTCTGCGGACACAATCCAACGTGCCAGTGATCATGCTAACCGCTAATTCAGATGAAATGGACCGCATCATCGGCCTTGAGATCGGCGCTGACGACTACCTTGCGAAGCCATTTAACCCTCGTGAATTGCTGGCACGCATTAAAGCGATCCACCGCCGCATGGAGCAAATCCAAGATCTCCCCGAGCAAGCCATTGAAGCGCCTCAAGAAACCTATCGCTACTACCGCTTCGCCCAGTTTAAGCTTGATACCCTGACCCGTGAACTCTGGGTCGATGGTGTCAAAGAGTCGTTAAGCGGCGCCGATTACAATCTGCTGATGCTGTTTGTCAGTAACCCTGGCAACGTGCTGTCGCGCGATTACATTGCCGAAAACACCCGTGGCCGAGATACGACGCCATTGGACCGCTTTATCGATGTCCACGTCAGTCGCTTGCGTCAGCGACTACGGGAAGACGCACGTCAGCCGCAATTGATCAAAACCGTACGTGGTCAGGGCTACATTCTCACCGCACAAGTGGCCGCTAGTGATCATGACGACGGTGCGTAGACTGCAACACTGGCTGCAATCACTCACCGGCCAGATCATTATTATTATGACCTTTGGTGTCGCGACTATGCAGCTGATTGGCTCTTCCATTTGGCTGCATCAGGTCGAAGCCGATACTCGAGAAAACGTGCGTGAAGTGTCAAAACACATGGCGTTTCGCATTGCCGCCACGGTCAGTTACTTTACCTCGTTACCACAAAACTACCGCCACATCGTGATTGATCAGCTGCAGGACATGGGTGGCACGCGCTTTTTTGTGACCCTCAACCGCGAAGAAATCCGCATCAACCCGATCCCTGATTCACCGCTAAAAGACATCGTCAAACAAGAGGTGCAAGGCACCTTGATGAATCAGCTTGGCATCAGCAATGCCAAGATTGCTTTCTCCAGCCCAGACGATCTGCATGTGATCAACAACCACACCCGCTTGGTGGATTTACCCGAGCGCTGGGGCCATCACAGTTTGTTAGTAAAGCCCCTGACGCCCCCCATCATTGTCATTCAGATTCCGATCAATGACTCCAATTGGTTGTATCTGGCCAGTTTGATGCCGGATCCTTATTTCCTTGAGGAAACCTCGCCGCTCAGTCGTGACCGCATCTTTTCCTTGGTCATTTCCGTGACCACGGTGCTCTTGTTGACCTTGCTGATTCTGCGCCGTACCACACGCCCCTTGGCAATTTTGGCACGCGCGGCCGAACGCTTCGGCCAAGGGGATTTCAAACCCCTACGCGAAGAAGGCGCCTTGGAAGTACGTCACACCGCGCACGCCTTTAACGACATGCAAGCACGTATTCAGCGTTACCTGAACGATCGCGAGAAGCTGTTCGCCGCTATTTCCCATGACCTAAAAACCCCCATCACACGCTTACGCTTACGCGCCGAAATGCTCGACGAGGAAGACGTGCGTGAGGCCATGATTCGTGATTTAGAAGACTTAGACTTGTTGGTAAAAGGTGCGATTCAGAGTGTAAAAGAAACCGATATTCATGAAAATCGCGTCGAAATCGACTTAATGCGTTTTTTCAAGGACATTCAGCAAAGTGCCAATAGAACAGCCCATAGCGTGACTATTCAAGGTACCCTCGAAGCCCCTTATATCGGCAAGCCCTTGGCGATCCGACGTTGTCTCGGCAACTTGATCGATAATGCCCTCTACTATGGCCACAGTGCCGAGATCATTCTGGAAGACAACCGCGACGAGCTTTGTATTCGTATTTGTGATCAGGGCCCAGGCATTCCCGACACTAAAATGGACGACGTTTTCCAACCCTATACGCAATTGCCTAGCAGCAATGGTGGCCGTAGCGGCAGTGTCGGATTGGGCTTAAGCATTGCGCGCAACATTGCCCGCGCCCATGGCGGTGAAGTGACCCTTAAAAACCGTGAGCAAGGTGGCTTAGAAGTGCGCCTCTGGCTACCCCGCCACTAGGACGACCTGCTGTCTGAGCAACTCTGTCATACGATCACTCGGTTGCGCTTTGGCATACAGATAGCCTTGTCCTTTATAGCAGCCCTGCTGTCTCAGCTCGGCCGCCTGCTCCTGCGTTTCAATGCCTTCTGCCACCAGGTCCAAGCCCAAGCCTTCCGCTAAAAATACGATGGCTTGGGTAATCATAGGATCGGACAAAGAGCCTTCGTTGTGAGCCGAGACAAAGCAGCGATCGATCTTAATACGATCAATGGGCAAACTCTTGAGATAGCGCATCGATGAATAGCCAGTGCCAAAATCGTCAATGGCCACGCCCACCCCCGCTTTGCGAATTTCGTTAAGGGCATACAGGCTGGTAATGCCACTGTCCACAAACACTTCTTCGGTGAGCTCCAGCATCAGACTATTGGCGGGAATTTGATACTTGCGAATCACGTTGTGGACAATCTCTTCGAACCCCGCTTGGCGCAAATGCCGCGGCGACACATTGACCGACATACTCAGCATAAAGCCCTGATCTAACCAATCGCGTAACTGCCGACAGGCCGTCTCTAATACCCACACACCAAGATCACCAATCAATCCAACGCGATTGGCTTCTTCAATAAAATCCCCTGGCATCAGCAGGCTGCCATCCGGTAAGCGCCAACGAATCAAGGCTTCCACACCGTGTATTTTATGGCTATCTAGAGCAATGATGGGCTGATAATGCAATTCGAACTCGTTGTTTGCTAAGGCGCGATGGAGGCCATTTTCAACCCGAGTTTCCTTCTGCAAACGTGCCTGCAAGCTGTCACTGAAGACCATGAAGTGGCGTAGGCTCTCTTGTTTCTTGCACTCATAAAGCGCCATATCCGCCTTACGCATCAGTTCCGATACCGTACTCCCTTGCTCCGGATACAAGGCAATCCCCATACTGGCGGAGACTTCTAGGTGCTTACAATCCAGCACCGCGTGACGCGATACTTGGGCCAGTACTTTACTGGCAATCAGATTCAAATCTTCGATGTGTTGGATGTTATCAAGCAAGAGGGTGAACTCATCCCCACCCACCCGAGCCACAAAATCACTGCCACGAATGGTCTCCTTAATACGCTTCCCCACCAGCGTCAACAACAAATCCCCCACATGGTGACCTAAGGTATCGTTAACGTTTTTAAAACGATCCAAGTCTAGGAAGGCAATCGCCAGACACGACTGATTACGCTTGGCACGAGCAATCGCCAGCTCGGCGTGCTCTTCAAAAATCAAGCGATTACCCAAGCCCGTCAGCGGATCACGCTTAATCAGTTGAGAAATCTGTTGCTCGGCTTTTTTGCGTTCAATGGCGTGGCGGATACTACGTTCCAGCAAGGCCGTGGTCAGCTCGTCTTTGGGGATAAAGTCTGACGCCCCCAACTGCATTAACACATCGTCTAACTCTGACGCCGCGACCCCAGTAAGCACCACAATCGGTGTTTCCACGCCAATCAATTTCACATGTTTAAATAAATCAGTGGCCGTGTGACCATTCAAGAAATAGTCACATACAATCGCATCGAAGGAATGCTCTACTAAGGCTTTAGTGGCGTCCTCAAAGTGCCCAACATGGGTCAACTCGAAGTGCGTACGCGATGCATGGGCCATATAGGTCCGTAGAAGAATAAAATCTTCGTAGTCATCTTCGATCACCAGCACTGATAAGTGTGTCTTATCCATTGATCCCTAACCCTTTTTATCGATCCAACGTCCATACAAACTCTTCAACCAACGCGCCAAATCATTGACGCTGTCGGGTTTACCAATGTGGGCATTTGCCCCCAGCGCTAAACTTCTCGCTTGCTCTTCCGCCATATCCGAAGTCGACAACACTATGATGACCAACTCATCAAAGCGATGATCCGCGCGCAGTTCCTGCAACCATTCCCAACCCGTCTTAGTGGGCATATTCAAATCCAGCAGCAACAGTAGACGCGATTGCTGCACCTGAAGTGCATAGTCAGTGTTGAGATAGTCTCTAAACGCCTGACAGGTCTGAAAATGCTGGAAGGACCAGTCTAGATCCAAGCGTTTCAAGGCGGTTTGAACCAAAAACGCATCTTCAGGATCATCATCGAGCATCAACAAATGCGCTGTGACAGCATTAACTTCCGTCATACACAGGCACCTTCTTTGGCAGTTCAATAATCATAGTGGTACCGACGCCTTCCTCTGAGCGGGCAGTAATCGCACCACCGTGACGAACCACGATTTTGCGGCAAATGGCCAGCCCCATCCCCGTCCCTGTATAGGCCTGTCTGTCATGTAAGCGCTTAAACACATCGAATATTTGCTCAGCGTGCTCTTGCGCAAAGCCGATACCATTGTCTTGTATCTTAAGGTACACGAAATCTTCGTCTTGATTACCCGTAATGCTGATCACTGGCGTACGCTCGGGATGACGGTACTTCAAACTGTTGCCAATTAAGTTCTGAAATAACTGGCGTATCTGCACTGGGTCAGCGTTCACATCCGGCAGGGAGTCGGCGATTTGAATGTCCGCTTGAGATTCTTCTATGCGCAGCTCTAAATCCTCGATGACTTCTTCTAACAGGGGAATCAAACGTAACGATTTGAACGGGTTCGCTTTTGAAGTGACACGACTGTAAGCTAGCAAATCCGATAATAAATCTCGCATACGCTGGGCGGCGTTGACAATGTAGCCCGAGAACACTTTCCCCTCTTCATTGAACTCACCGTACTCGCCCTCTTGTAACAGGGTAGAAAAGGAGATGATTTTACGCAGCGGCTCACGTAAGTCGTGCGAGGCGATGAAGGCAAACTCTTGTAACTCACGGTTCGACAGCTCTAACGCCTCATTGCGTTTATGAATACTCTTCTCATAGGCTTTACGCTCACTGATATCGACCACGGCGGCGACGATTTCCGTGCCACTTTCTAATTCAACCGGATGTAGCCCTACCTCTAGCGGCACATACGAGCCGTCAAAGCGCGCACCATATAAATCACGACGGGCGCCCATTTTACGCTTCGCCGGATGTGCCTGAAATTCCGAACGATCCACCTCATGGCGTTCACGAAATTCCGAAGGCACCAAACTTTCCACTGACTGGCCGATTAACTCGTCCACTTGGCAACGGAAAATAGCCGCCACCATGCTGTTCGCTTGCGTGATTTTCCCCTCACGGTTCACCACCAACATGCCATTAGGAGCCGATTCAAAAATGCTGCTCATACGCTTTTGCGCTTGGGCCGACGCATGAATTTCTTGTTCCAGCTTGGTTTTAATGTCCTGTAATTCGCGGGTACGCTGCTGCACTTCATTTTCGAGTGAGTTAGACAAACGGCGTAACTCTTCTTCCACCGTTTGACGACGCTGGATTTCATCTTGCAAACGCTGGTTGCTGTCACGTAAGTGCTGCGATCGACTGCGCTCACGCCATGAACACAGCAGCCCCATGAGCAGCAGCACTATGGCTACGCTAATCAAAAAGAGCGGATCAAGTAGCGAAAAAACATGTGCCTCCATGGCGCCTCCTTGGCGATCCCATACACCTTAAGCCTTACCCAGTATAGTTAATGAAAATTAACTATGTGTGCAGAACTTTGCTGAAAGTTTTTGCTCCGGTAGGTGAGCGAATGGCGCAAACAGCCTCCGTGCAAGACTTTGATACATTTGGTTGCTCTACTTTACCACTGCCGTGCATAAGGTTTGCTACATTTGCTTTGTCTAGCTGAGCATTTTTTATGCGCTTGTTCTAGATTAATAACAACAAACGTTAGTTACAGAGATCCATAACAATAAAAAGGGTTACTGACCATGAAGAAAATTGCATTAGGTTTATCCAGTCTTGCCATTTCTGTGGCCGCAGCGACGGCACACGCAGGTGAAGTAGAAGTGCTACACTGGTGGACATCCGGTGGTGAAGCCGCTTCGATCAATGTTCTAAAAGACTTGATGACAGAAGAAGGCCACACTTGGAAAGACTTCGCTGTTGCTGGTGGCGGCGGTGAATCTGCAATGACCGTGCTAAAATCTCGCGCCATCGCTGGTAACCCACCAGCAGCGGCTCAAATCAAGGGCCCTACGATTCAAGAATGGGGTGACTTAGGTTTCCTAACCAACCTAGATGCTGTGGCTGAACAAGGCCAGTGGGACGTGGTACTTCCTCAAGTCGTCAGCGACGTGATGAAATACGATGGTCACTACGTCGCAGCGCCAGTTAACGTTCACCGCGTCAACTGGATGTGGGCCAACCCAGAAATCTTCAAAAAAGCCGGCGCTTCTATCCCAACCACTTGGGATCAGTTCTTCGAAGCCGCTGACAAAATCAAAGCCGCAGGTTTCACACCACTGGCACACGGTGGTCAAGCTTGGCAAGACGCCACTCTATTCGAAGCCATTGCCCTATCTAAAGGCTCGCAATTCTACAGCGCAGCATTTGTGGGTCTAGACGACGCGACACTGCGTGGTGACGACATGATCGATGTCTTCAAAACCTTCAAGAAAACCCGTGACTACGTAGACTCTGGCTTCTCTGGCCGTGACTGGAACATTGCCACGTCGATGGTAATCAACGGTGACGCGGCGATGCAAATCATGGGTGACTGGGCCAAAGGCGAGTTTACTGCAGCAGGCAAAAAAGCCGGCATCGATTACGTTTGTTACGCGGCACCAGGCACCAGTGGTCAGTTCACCTTTAACATCGACTCGCTCGCCATGTTCCAAGTGGACGATGAAAACGCTCAAGGCGCACAACAGGATCTGGCTAAGTTGATGCTGGAACCAACGTTCCAAGAAACCTTCAACCTAAACAAAGGCTCGATCCCTGCTCGTCTAAACATGCCACGCGATAAGTTCGATACCTGTGCCCACGCCTCGATGGATGCCTTCCTAGCAGGCTCTTCAACTGGTGACCTAGTACCCAGTATGGCGCACGGCATGGCCGTTAGCTCAATGGTACAAGGCGCGATCTACGATGTTGTAACGAACTTCTACAACAACGAGTCGATGACTGCTGAAGAAGCAGTAGATCGTCTAGCGCGTGCCATTAAGGCCAGCATGTAATACCCGTTACCGTGCAAGGCCTACCTCTTGGTAGGCCTCTTCTCTCCTCTAAAGTAGAAGCGCTCTAATATGAATAATAATGCCGCCAAAGCTGGGTCTGGAGCGACTCAAGCTGGTCGTCCTGCGCGCCTAAGTTTGGCCGATTGGATGCCCAAAATCGTCATGGCACCAACCGCTGTTGCAGCGATCGTGTGTATCTACGGCTATATGATATGGACTGCCGTACTCTCTTTTACCAACTCTCGTATGCTGCCGACATATAACTTCGTTGGCCTCGATCAATACGAGCGTTTGTTTATGAACGACCGCTGGTTAGTGGCCCTCTCCAACTTGGGCGTGTTCGGCGGCTTATTCATCCTAACTTGTTTGTTCTTGGGCGTGATGCTGGCGATTTTCCTTGATCAGAAAATTCGCGCCGAAGGGGCGATTCGTACCATTTACCTTTACCCAATGGCGATCTCATTCATCGTGACGGGTACCGCCTGGAAGTGGTTACTGAACCCAACCAACGGTATCGAGAAGATGATGATCGAATTGGGCTTCGAAGATTTCCGTTTCAACTGGTTATCCGATCCAGATATGGTGGTGTACTGTTTGGTGATCGCGGCGGTATGGCAAGCATCTGGCTTCGTGATGGCATTATTCCTAGCAGGTCTTCGTGGCGTTGACAGCGAAATGATCAAAGCGGCTCAGCTTGACGGTGCAAGCATCTTTACTACTTACCGTCGCATCATTTTGCCTTCCCTAAAACCGGTTTTCTTCAGTGCGTTGGTGATCCTATCGCACATTGCGATCAAGAGTTTCGACTTGGTAGCGGCCTTGACCAACGGTGGTCCAGGTTACTCATCCGATCTACCCGCAAACTTCATGTACGCACACGCCTTTACGCGTAGCCAGATCGGCCTAGGTGCCGCGTCTGCGATGGTGATGTTGGGCTGTGTATTAGCTATCTTGATCCCTTACTTGTACTCAGAATTACGAGGTGAGCGCCATGAGTAATGCAGCAAAACGCCAAACCTCAACCCTAGATAAAGTGTTACGCGTGGTGCTGTACGCAGCGCTGCTTGCTATGGCCGCCGTGTACTTGGCGCCCTTTATCGTAATGTTGCTCACCTCTTTAAAAGACGTGGAAGAAATCCGTTCCGGTACGCTGCTATCGTTACCGGGTTCATTGAATTTTGATGCTTGGTCAAAAGCATGGAGCGGTGCCTGTACTGGTAGCCAATGTGAAGGCATGGCGCCATACTTCTTGAACTCATTCCAGATCGTTCTCCCTGCCGTAGCCATCTCAACTTTGTTGGGTGCACTGAACGGTTACGTGATTTCCCACTGGAAATTTAAGGGCAGTGATGTGTTCTTCGCGGCACTGCTAGTGGGCTGTTTCATCCCATTCCAAGTCATCCTATTGCCGATGGCCCGTACACTGGGTTGGTTGGGGATTGCTAACACCACCACAGGCTTGGTGATGGTGCACGTGGTCTACGGTGTGGCGTTCACCACGCTGTTCTTCCGTAACTTCTACCAGTCTATCCCTGTAGAGCTAGTGAAAGCAGCACGCCTAGACGGCGCCGGCTTCTTCACCATCTTCTACCGTATTATCTTGCCGGTCTCGACACCCATCATCGTCGTAACGGTTATTTGGCAGTTCACGCAAATTTGGAACGATTTCCTATTTGGCGTGGCATTCTCTGGCTTCGACACACAACCTGTGACGGTAGCTCTTAACAACCTAGTCAACACCAGCTTCGGTGGTAAGGAATACAACGTCGATATGGCTGCCGCCATCATCGCCGCCCTACCCACGCTTGTGGTGTACATCTTAGCGGGCAAGTACTTCGTGCGCGGCCTAACCGCTGGTGCGGTGAAAGGCTAAGGCTTAAAGGTTTATTTAATAAGGTTGACGGCCAGCGACGACATCCGCTGGCCAGTGAAAGAATTTGGAGAAAGAATCATGGCAAGTTTAACGATTGATAATGTAAAAAAGCGCTACGGCCAAACAGAAATCCTAAAAGGTATCGACATCTCGATTGAAGCCGGTGAATTCCTAATCCTTGTCGGTCCATCAGGTTGCGGTAAATCGACGCTGATGAACTCGATTGCCGGTCTTGAAGACGTGTCTGAAGGTCGCATCCTAATCGGTGATAACGACGTCACCTACGCCAGCCCAAAAGACCGTGACATCGCCATGGTGTTCCAGTCTTACGCCCTGTACCCAAACATGACGGTGGCCGAGAACATCTCGTTTGGTTTGGAGATGCGTAAGGTGCCAAAAGCCGAGCGTGAAGCGGAAGTTCAGCGTGTAGCGGACATGCTACAAATCGGTCATTTGCTAAAGCGTAAACCAGGGCAACTGTCTGGTGGTCAACGTCAGCGTGTGGCCATGGGTCGCGCCTTAGCACGCCGTCCTAAGATGTACCTATTCGATGAGCCGTTATCCAACCTGGATGCCAAGCTTCGCGTGGAAATGCGTACAGAAATCAAAAAGTTACACCAAAAACTGGGCACCACCATCGTCTACGTTACCCACGATCAGATCGAAGCCATGACTTTGGCCGATCGCATCGCGGTGATGAAAGACGGGGAAGTACAGCAGCTGGGCACGCCGCAGGAAATCTACGACAACCCAACTAACTTATTCGTTGCAGGTTTCATGGGCTCACCGGCAATGAACTTTATTCCTGCAAAAGTGGTGGAGCAAAATGGTTCGTACGCTCTGGAACTGCAAGCCAGTAAACCAACGGTTGTACCGTTCCCGAAACCAGAAAGCTTAAAAGCCTATGCGGGTAAAGAAATTCTATTGGGTCTGCGTCCTGAAATGATCACCGAACCTCAGCCACATAAAGAAGGCAAAGAGTTCGTCGTGACCGCCGATATTGACGTCGAGGTGACGGAACCAATGGGGGCCGACACCATGGTACTGACGCGCATTTCCGAGGCTGAAGTGAACTGTCGCTGCAACCCTGCTTACCCCGCCAAAGCGGACGAAACCATTGCCATGATGTTTGATACGTCAAAAGCCGTTGCCTTTGATAAAGACTCTGGAAAACGTATCGACAACTAACGTTTAGCCGTTATTTCGGTAGCTTTTACGCCGGCCTTTGGGTCGGCATTTTTTTGCCTATTGTCTGAACAAAAGGTCAGATTTAGCCTCGAAGTTAGGCTCTGCTTGGGGTACATTGTTTAACAAGTGAGCACTCGTCTCACACTGGAGCCATGAAGCCTGGCTTCTCTGAATGCACTCGATTTCACAAAGAAGGACAACGAAATGAACGCAAATCGCTTGATCGCCCAATGTGCACTGTCGGGTGTAGTGATCGCCTTAGCAGGCTGTGCCAGTGTCAGCAGTACAGATAACGCGCAAAGCACAGCGATGTGGCAAGCCGGTAAGGAATATCAACTGACCATTTTGCACACCAATGACCACCACGGTCGTTTCTGGCAAAACCGCCATGGTGAGTACGGCATGGCCGCTCGTAAAACCCTGATCGACAATATTCGTGAACAAGTGCTGCTTGAAGAGGGTCATACCCTGCTGCTCTCCGGTGGCGATATCAATACCGGCGTCCCTGAGTCCGATTTGCAAGATGCTGAGCCAGATTTCAAAGGCATGAAGCTGCTGCAATACGATGCCATGGCGTTAGGGAATCACGAGTTTGATAACCCGATTGAAGTATTGAGGCAGCAACATGAGTGGGCAGGCTTCCCCTTCTTATCCGCTAACATCATCGATAATAACACCGGTCAGCCGCTGTTTGAGGCCTACAAAATTTTCACCGTCGATGACCTTCGTATTGCGGTCGTCGGCTTGACCACGGATGACACGGCGAAGATCGGTAACCCTGAGTTCTTAGGCGGCCTCACCATCCAATCCCCCATTGAAGTGGCGCAGGATTTGATCCCTGTGCTGAAACAGAAAGCCGACCTGATCGTCGCGCTTACCCATATGGGCCATTACGACGATGCGAATCATGGCGGTAATGCGCCAGGGGACGTCACCCTTGCTCGTACCGTGCCCGGCATTGATGTCATTGTCGGCGGGCACTCGCAAGACCCTTTGTTTGAACCCGATGTGCAAAGTGGCACCCTGATCCTACAGGCGGATGAGTGGGGTAAATACGTGGGTCGTTTAGACATGACCATCAAGGACGGCCAAATCGTCGCGTCCGACTATGCGCTCATCCCCGTCAATCTGAAGAAAAAAGTGACGCAAGCGGACGGTTCCAGCACACGGGTCTTTATCGATCAAGAAATTGCCCAAGACCCAAGCATGTTGGCCATGCTGCAACCCTACCAAAACATCGGCCAAGATAAACTCAATGTCGAAATCGGCTTCAGTGATGGACCCTTTATAGGCGATCGCAACACGGTCCGCGCCCAAGAAACCAACCTAGGCAACCTGATCACCTCGGCCATGATGAAAAAGGTACATGCGGATGTGGCCGTGATGAACTCAGGCGGTATTCGCGATGGCATCTCAGCAGGCCAAATCACCTACAAGTCCGTCTTGCTGGTGCAACCGTTTGCCAATGCTCTGTCGTACGTGGATCTCACTGGCGCTGAGTTGGCTGAGTACTTGTCAGCGGTGGTGGGAAAAGAAGCGGGCACTGGGGCGTTTGCGCAAACCCGTGGCGTGTCATTAGTCATGCAAGATGGTAAAGCCACCCATATCAAAGTGGGCGGCAAAGCCTTAGCAGCAGACAAAACCTACCGTATCGCTATGAACAGCTACACCGCCAGCGGTGGCGATGGCTACCCGAAAGTAAGCGGTCATAAAAACTACGTCAATACCGGCTACGTGGATGCGGACGTGTTAGTGGAGTACATCAAAGACTACTCGCCTATTCTGATCAGCAACTTCAAGCCCACTGGCGCCGTGATTCGCTAAGCCGTTAGCGTCCTCCAATAACATGCCAAAGGGGCTGCCCCTTTGGCATTTGTTGATCCATATCTCATTCTTATATATTTAGCACTTTCTAATGTTAAAAACCTTTCTATACTAAGCCTATCAAACAAGCTTGTATGAGGATGGCGTTATGAAAGCAAATGTAGGCGGGATAGATAAGATCTTACGAATTGTCATCGGTGTGCTGCTAATCGCTCTGGCACTCTTTGGCGTCATTGGCGCATGGGGTTACATCGGCATCGTGCCGTTGGCGACTGGGGTGTTTAATTTCTGTGGCTTGTACGCCCTACTTGGCATCAATACCTGCAAAATGAAAAAGTAGCAATAAGCACCAGTGCATAAAAAGGGAGCGACGTTCGCTCCCTTTTTAGTCTCTACCGAGTGATAGATTAAGCGTCTTGGAACAAGGCTTCGCGCTGCATTTCCATGATTTCGTTGATGCCTTTGCGTGCCACGGCTAGCATTCCCATCATGTGCTCATCACTGAACGCTTCGCCTTCAGCGGTGCCTTGGATCTCGATAAAGCCGCCTTTATCGTTCATGATCACGTTCATATCGGTTTCCGCGCTAGAGTCTTCTGGGTAATCCAAATCCAATACGGGTGTACCTTGGTAAACGCCCACAGAGATCGCCGCGATTTGCGATACAATTGGGTTTTCTTTGACTTTTTTGTTCGCGACCAGTGTTTTCATCGCATCCGCTAGCGCCACAAAACCACCAGAAATCGACGCCGTACGGGTGCCGCCGTCCGCTTGAATCACATCACAGTCAATCGTGATGGTGTACTCACCCAGCTTGCTTAGGTCTACCGCAGCACGCAGTGAACGGCCGATCAGACGTTGGATTTCCACGGTACGACCCGTTTGCTTACCACGTGCCGCTTCACGGTCCACTCGGCTGTGAGTCGAACGTGGTAACATGCCGTATTCTGCAGTGATCCAACCTTGGCCTTTACCTTTCAAGAAACGTGGTACGCCTTGCACAACCGTTGCGGTACAAATCACCTTGGTATCACCGCATTCCACTAATACGGAACCTTCCGCGTGCTTTGTAAAGTTACGCGTAAACTTCATTGAACGTAATTGATCTGCTGCTCTACCGCTTGGACGCATAAAAGTCTCACTGTTATTCGTTTCTAAAGGGGGGATTATAACGAACCTTAGCAAAAATGACTGCCCATCCTGACGGGAAAGTCAGACTTAGGTTACACTAGCTGCATCTTTTATTTAGCTGCTAGGAATTGATATGACTGCAAGCATGACCGCTTTTTCGCGCCAAGAAGCCGTATACGACTGGGGCACCATCAGCTGGGAAATCCGCTCAGTAAACCAACGTTACCTAGAGCCACACTTCCGCCTGCCGGAGCAATTCCGTGAGTTGGAATTCGGCTTCCGCGACAGCCTACGTAAAAAGCTCAACCGCGGTAAAGTAGAATGCCAGCTACGTTTCTACGCAGAAGACACGGCCGCGAAAGGCCTCAATATCAATGCAGAAAACGCCCAAGCACTGGCCAACGCGGTGAAAGAGCTGGGCACTTGGTTTGATGGCATCAAAACACCGTCACCACTGCAAATCCTACAATGGCCTGGCATCCTAAGCGATGAAAGCGCCGATGCAGACGAAATGAAAAAAGCCGTGATTGCTTTGTTTAACAAAGCCTTAGACGACATGATCAGCCTACGTCAGCGTGAGGGCGAGCAGCTTAACGCCATCATCGAAGATCGTCTTGATAGCATTGATGCCATCGTCGCCGATGTGAAAGACAAGCTACCGACCATCATCGCTGCCCAAAAACAAAACCTACAAGATAAGCTAGAAGCCGCCAAAGTTGACCTCGACCCAATGCGCGTCGAAGCGGAAATCGTCATTCTGGCACAAAAAGCCGACGTCGCCGAAGAAGTGGATCGCCTAGCGACACACACCAAAGAAGTGCGCCGTCAGCTCAAAGAAAAAGGCCCCATCGGCCGCCGCCTAGACTTTCTAATGCAAGAGCTCAACCGCGAAGCGAATACGCTATCTTCTAAATCGATTGTGGTTGAGACGACCAATAGCGCGGTGGAATTGAAAGTCTTGATTGAGCAAATGCGCGAGCAGATTCAAAACATCGAATAGTTTCGATTGGTAAGTGGGTAGCGATGCTATCCACTTACCCGCAATCATCACTTTCTATGTGCTAATGGTGAATTGGAAGGTTTGCTTTAACAAAGGCTGCACCTGCACTACTCTGACGACGGGTTCAGCGTTTATATAACGTCTTGGGTCAATGGTCACAAATCCCCAAAACTGCAAAAATCGCTCAATAAATCGAGATTCGATGAGCATGCTTAAGTTTCTTTCTGGCGAGAAGTAATCATCCGTAGGGAATACCAGCAATAAATCTGGGAAAGCTGTCATCACCTCTTTAATAAGCTGCTCCATGCCGTTGTGGCTTTGAATGCGCCACAACATAAACAGCCAAAAGGTTCGCAAGTCGACATCAAACTCAAAACCGTCCAAATAGCCCCAGTTATATTTGCTGATGGCGGCTTCTAACATAGGTTTAAAAAATGCTTGTATACCTAACGCCCGATACCGTTTTTGCGCTGATTTTTTAACATGGTAGCGACCACTGTGCCGATAAATAATGCCGCTAATTTCGGCAAGCACTCGGGTGTAGTGCAAGGCATTAAACTTGTCTTCATTACTGCCCGTAAACTCGCTGATGCTGATATCACGTTCGAATTGAGCAACGGCAAACTCAGGCAATAACTCACTGGCGTGTTTGACTAGTTTAGTCGGTAAGTTGCCTTTACTTGTGGCTTTGAGGGAGCCTTCTTGCGCCATAGCTTCATCAAGAATGAGGGCTAAATAGCGCATCACAGGGCTTGCAGAAAGAGAGTCGGGGGTGCTGATTGTCACCCACTGTAATTCATCAAAAGGCGCATAAAGCCAATTGGCCATTTGCGTTGGCGTCACGCCACAAAAGTCGGGATGAGGTTGATTATTGCGATCTTGCACTTTATGCTGCAAGACTGCGTTGATTTCATCAAGGCTCAAATTTGGGTTCATTGCCAACATAGCTTCAACATCATCGAAAACTTGGGCATGTTGCTTGGAAACGCTACTCATACAACAACGTTTAAATTTTTTACCACTGCCACAATGGCAAGGATCGTTACGACCGAGCTTCATTGTTGTCCCTTCTTATTGTTATAGAAAAAGCGCCGCATTTTCCTGTTTGCGCTGATCCAATGTCTTAGCAATCGCAGCCACTGTTGTTTTACTGATCCCTTGTTGCTGAGTAAGATACGTAAATTGGCTGATGGCTTCTGCGACTTCTTCAATGACTTGCTTTGCCTCATGCCAACTCCCATAGCCGGCACTAGTTGCTAGTTTTTGCATCACCTTAAGCGGTGGCGCTTTGCCATAACCTCCGAACGCAGTGGCGTGTTCGTTGAATGGATGTGGGCTGTAGGTAACATCGTAAAAAGGTGCAGGATTCCATTGGCCGTCATCCGCTTGCAAAAACGCCCAGTTTTTACTGTGGTCGTCTTGATTGGACGACAGCAGGTTAAAAATGACGCGGCGAAATTGCAGTTGTCCAGCAGCTGGCGATTTACACAACTGACGGCTGGCTTTGATCAAGTCAATGTAATCTAAACTTGGCGTTCGAAAGTCTGCATCCAGTAGCCCGCAAGCGCTGTGCATATGCAAGCGACCCGCACTACGCTGACAGCCTAAATCGGTCTGTTCAGTGACATAATCAAAACGCTTGAGCGCCAACCAGGCAGGCGCACCGCTGGTATGCGGTGCTTCAATGAGTTGCCAGACTGGTGGTTGACACTTCGCTTGCTCAGCCATTTGCAAATAAACCGCCTCGCACAAACCTTCTTCATGCCCGAGCGCGAGATTTTTCGAGGTAAACTTAATCAGCCACGCTTCATCGTTGGGTTGTGCCAAGGTTCGACAATGCTGAGTTTCCCCAGCAGGCATATAAATCTGCGCCTTGGGTCTTGCTCCACCCGAACTCCCCCCAGCGACTAATGCGGCCAACACCTGTTGCGTATGCCCATCTAACTCATCGAGGTTGTCGTCTATATAATCTGACATTGAAGAATCGAACAGCGTTTGCGCCTCTAAACCCAAGGTGGCTAATTCAATATCCGCGTGTGTCGTGGCTGAAAACCCAGACACCGGAGAAAAAGACAATGCTCCCATGCCTTTATCACCCACAAAAGCCAATCTATCCATCGCCGTTACTTGATTTGGCAAAATTCCCTTTTGACGGAAAATACGATCTTGTAACAACATACCCCAGCCATCAGGTAAACAATCTCCAAATATGCCATGTACACCCTGGTGCGGCTCTTTAGGTGCGGCTTGA
This sequence comes from Marinomonas aquimarina, assembly GCF_900089755.1. GTDB lineage: Bacteria > Pseudomonadota > Gammaproteobacteria > Pseudomonadales > Marinomonadaceae > Marinomonas > Marinomonas aquimarina. The sequence goes on from NZ_FLOC01000024.1 coordinate 37,958, forward strand.
ACTTGCGTGTTCGCTTGCAAGGTAAAAGGTGATAAATTGCCAAACTGCTGCAAATAGCTGTCTGCATACTGGAAAAAAACGCCTTGCCGATTCTGCGCCAAGACACCTACAGCAACCTGCTCACCTGAGCTTAACGTACGAGTGACATTAAGCTTCTGAATCGGTTTAAAACTCATCTTTTATCACCTCATCAATGCTAGTAGGCATAGCAGCATGCTCTTTGCTGGGTTGTGTAAGTTGATAGAGCCTATCTAGTGAATCAAGTGTCTGCCAAAGCAACAACAACTGGCGGAATGAAATTTGCCCAGTCAACTCAAACTTCTTAATAGTGGCCGCAGGTACGCAGCTGCGCTCTGCCAGTGCGGCTCGTGACAGCTTTGCTTGTTGGCGTAACTCACGTAAGTACGCCGCATAGGCTTGGCTCACATCGGTATCATCAAGTAAGGTAAAGTTCATCATCAACAGCCTATTGGACACAGTTGTATCTATTATAGCGAAATAAAACAGAAAACGGACACTATTGTATCCAACGACGAATGAGGTATTGAAAAATTACTCGATAAAGCCCTTCAAAACTGCTATTTTCGAGTCCTCACAGCGGCATAAAAACGGCACTGTTTTTCCATTGCTAACCACTAAGAATTAGTAAAAGCCATAGGCAAGTGGTGGGCAAACAGGCATGTTGAGCGGTTTCTTTTCGATAGAGTCTAATCCAATCAATCCAGCACCTGATGCCAGATGTTCGTTTAATTTATCTGTTTGGCTCTCAAGCAGATGGCAGTGCTACGCCTTCAAGCGACATTGATGTTGCCGTGCTACTGGAGAGGAAATTAGATCCAGTAGCACGCTTTCAGTAGTGAGAACAGGCAGAATACATTTGAAATGAATGACTCGGTTTCTTAATAAGCTCGCGACCATTGATCGCTGTTTGAAACGTATTCGAGAAGTTTACGACCTCGCAAAAGAACAGTTCGATACCGATTACACCAGCCAAGATTCGATTATTCTCAATCTTCAGCGTGCCTGCGAAGCCAGCATAGATGCCGTCAATATACTTAACAAGCAGCACAACACAGGTATTCCGCAAAGTAGCCGTGACAGCTTTGAACTACTCAAAAAAGCAGGGCTAATCTCTTCCCCACTTGCTCTAAATCTGCAGAAAATGGTCGGCCTTCGCAATGTCGCAGTCCATGACTATCAAACGCTTAACTTAGAAATAGTGAAGCATGTGGTAGAAAATAAACTGTCTGATTTTGAAGACTTCATTGCTTCTGTAAAGGAATTAGAAGCTTAACCCACTGCCAACTTCGCTGCTTGTTGCCACATAAAGTTTGGTATCGGCGTGTTCAACTGCCATGTGATGCTCATCGGTTGTGAGCCAGTGTGCGAGACGTATTCCACTTCCCCATAATTCACGAAGCCCATAGTGCGGCCGTATTCATCTTTGGTTTGCTCTCGGACAAATAGAAACAGGCGTTTGCCGATTTCTCGATGATGTATGTAGTCCTTTCCCCGTCCTCGGTCTGGTCGTGCGCTATTCTGTGATTGCCAGTGGAACAACTGCTCGTTGATGGCGTAGTCGTGATACATAGTCGTCGGTGAAAACTGCTTTTCGTTCTTATCTAAGGTAACAAACAGCAGCTCGATATTTTGTTCTTTGATGACAAACACACCCTCTCGCGCTGGAGGTTGTAGCTCAAACGTTGTTGCACCAAATGCCGCCAATATCTGATCTCTGGCATAGTGAGCATGCACTTTAAGCGGTACGTGTGGCAGATCGATCATATCCAGTAATTCGTGTTTGATCTGCGCAATTTGCCAGCGAATCACATCGGCAAGCTCCTGTGATAAATCTAGGTGACTGAGCTGTTTAATACTCTGCGCTAACGACACAAAACCTGCGTCGGGACCCGACTTTTGCCAGAAGTCATAATGGCACATCACCGCGCGGCGATCGTCGACGCGAACATCAGTGAAGTCAGCCTCACATAGCTGCCCAAGAAAGTTTAAATAGCCATGATCGTCACAGGTAAGGATGCGGTTATGAATCGCTTTACGCACTATTTTAAAGGCGCCCCCTATTCGCGAATCTTCTTTGATTTCATCTTTGGCGTTCGCCACCAACTCAGCCCAACTGCCGCGTTTGTACAGTTCGTTTAAGTCGATGTGTGGATGCTGTGCGATAAAGTTCGCCAGCGTCAAAGGCTGCGTGGAATGCTGTGGGAATTGACGGATCATGGCCGTCAGGCGGCTTTTAGTAAGCGTTGCTTGGCGAATATTACTGAGCACCATGTCCTGGGTACGTTTGGTCAGCTCAATACGACAGCCAAGTGGCGCATGAGGAAAACCTTGCTTGATTTCATCGCTGATCGCTTTCGGGCTTCGCCCCACTAATGCTCTGAATTTATTAGCAAAATCGTACTCTGGCTTGGAATTACCAACAAAATCCAACACCGTACAGCACTCTTTACCTTCCGCCAAGCGTAGGCCTCGACCGAGTTGCTGCAAGAAGATCGTGAGACTTTCTGTAGGTCGTAAAAACAGCAAGGTATCGACCTCTGGGATATCGACGCCTTCATTAAAGATATCG
>NZ_FLOC01000025.1 GCF_900089755.1 Marinomonas aquimarina
AGATCTCAGTTTTTATCTTATGAATTATTATAACTGGCGCAGGCCGCATCAATTTAATAACGGGATGCCACCTGCTCAGGCAGAGAATCAACCTAATTTACTGTCCGGAATTAGTTGACCACTACAACCACAGCCTTACATTGCCTTGCTCACCCTCTCTCAACATTGTTCAGCAACTTACAATAAGCCATACGTCCTTCAGACACTTAGATATAGCCTTCATAGAAACAAACCGTAAAGATACAACGCAGGATGGGGAAATACAGTATCTAGAGTCGCCCTAGGTTGGCTGCATAGCAGATTTGAAGTAATAATCTCACTAGGCGCTATGCGCGCTTATAGCTTCTTGGAGTGCAGACAGTCATCTTCCAAAATTCGATGCATCTCTTGTTGGAGCTCAGCGCCATATTTAAACGCATCAAACTTGAGGAACGTATCAAACAGTAGCTTTGAGTAAGTGGAGGAATCCCTACCCACTTTGGAATCGGCATTTCTCAAACAGTTTCTCAGCGCCTCCGCATAAGGCTTACTTGCTTCAAACACTCGCAAATAGAAATAGACTCGATACACCATATCCATAATATAAAGCTTAAATTTAAACGAAAACTTATCGCTCAATAGTATGTCTTTTACAATTTGGCTGAGCGCCAACATGCTGCTTTTGGGGATATTGCCATCCTCAATGGCATGAGAGGTACTCTCCAGCCTCACATTCTCCTGCTTAAGCGGAATATGATCGACTGACTCAATCCAGTTACAAAGATTTGAGACCATTTCATAAATTATATAATGATATCGGGTTGGCCATTCAGAGAAGTGATCGACCAGCTTTTCATTGGGCGAGAGGTTGCGAATAATTCGATTGGCGAAATAAGAGTAATAATACAACCACATGTGCCATTTTATATCCTGATACAGCGCCTTTGAGACCATGATGTCAAAGAAGCGAACCCCTATAAACAACTCAGAATCCCACTTCCCCTCCTTGCTAAACTCCCCCATGGGTTCATTGTAAGGGTCAGCATAGGACTGGATGTACAGCTTATCCAAATGTGAAATCACAAACTCGCCGACAGGCCGATAGACAGAATGCTGCTTAGCTATGTTGCAGTCCGAAAACAAGAAATGGATCAGCTTGTTACTTGGGGGCAGCAGGTAATTACATCGGTTTGAAAGGTTTTGGTTGTTGAGTAGCTCAAGGTAGAGAATGCTGTTTTTGTTTTCGATTAAATCACGCAAATACAAATCGACAAACTCTCCGTTCTCTTCAAAGTTCTCTTTAATTAACCGGAGCGCGAAATACGGTCTCATTTCTGAAATGGAAGCCACCGTGGCTTTGTTCATGATAATTTCATGAACAATTTCTTTCGCCGCTTCCGAGCTTTCTGCGTAGGACGGCAGCACACTCGACAGCAATCGCGCCAACTTCTGATTACCAGTCGTAGGACTACTGGAAACGCTATCATCCTCTAAATCACGGCTATTAAAGCGGCTCAATACAGACTGCAAATCCACTTCAGCAGAAGCAAAGGCATCGAGCTTTTTTTTCAGTCTCGAGAGCGGGTATTTGGAATGATAAATACGTGTCAACGTCTTTACATTAGTTTCGATCAGAGTGAACAGCTCATGATATTTTTTCTCTCTTGATAATTCAAAAACGTACTCTTTAAAGTGGTAAACATTGGAGCGAGATAGACGTTTCACTCCTAAATAAAGGTAAAGGGACAAAACAATAAAGACGGTGAGACAGACTAGAAAAGATAATTTGGAAGGGGTAAGCGCCCAGCGAGAAAGATTCCACTCAGGCGCCACACCGAGCGCCCGAAAGGTTTCGTAGAACTGTAAAAAAACAATTAAAGCGATGGAGGCAAACAGAAACAACCAGCCAAACATCCCCAATCTCAGGGATATTTCAAGCCTTCTTATCCTTGGGATCACTGCATACACAGCAACAAAGATAGCAGCAACTGTAATCAAACTATCTAAATCCACAGCTCACCTCGACTAGTAGGCATCACCTCACAAGAAGGGGCCATTACGCCCTAGCATTACTGAGATTGAGTCACCTAACGGATACTATGCGATGCATCAGTAGCAGCACCTTAGTTAAGCAATTTATCTACCATTCTGTTGTTTCAATTATAAATTCTAGCATAGAAACATATCCTAATTTTGCCAGCTGAGCACACACTCACGAGTTGAGCCAGTGAACTACCCCATTAATTTAGCAAAGGTCATTGAGCCACCAACGACACCAGATAATCACGAGACAAAGTTTTATTTCGCTAACTGAGCACCGAAGTCATAACTTTTCAAAAGCCGTGTCTCAATTCCCAACGCCCCTGCTATCTTTAAATGGTCAAACAATAACTTTGGAGAGGCAAACATGACCATCGAAGGTGAGTTTCACAACTATTACGAGAAAGTGCTGTTCGAGCATTTAGAAGCAAATGATCTACTTGAAAAAGACGAGGACTATCTAGCAGACCTTTGCTGTATCACGCTTAACCACCTGCCAACCAAGTATGTCCGCCATGACGTCGATACGGCATTTTTCCTCACCCGTGCGGAGCGGGCGAGAATGGATATCAAGGTGAATAGAGCACTGCAGGACGCGATTGAGTATCTCGATCAGGAGTTCTTGGACCAAGAAACCACTTAAACCTCACTGGTTTTTAAAGGTGTTCGCAAAGCCTTACTGACAAGCAAGGCTTTTTAGCATTGGCCAGCCCCAAAAATACTGTTTAATTTTTTAACTGGTTGGCTTAATACACTTTTAAACTCATTAAAAGTTGAGCTATGTTATTAATCTCATTCTATAGTTTTTGACGTTAACGTGTAGGGATCGCATGAAGGAAAACAAAGTAGCTCTTACTGAAGTGGTAAACGTGGATGGCAAGGATTGGTTTTTGCAGGAACTGATCGAAATCGTTAATGGCGGCAAGATGACCTTCGATGTCACCCTGACAGTCGCTGGCTTCCTAGTGTCAGGAACCCTGATTGGCGGCAAAGAATACTTCGAAGGCTTTGGCGAGGAATTTTCTTTTGGCCTAGAGAGCGAAGCCGCGGAAAAAGTCAGAACAGCATTTGCTAAAAATGGCCAGGTCTACAGTGAAGCCAGCAGCCCTGCCATGCTGCCTAATTATGTTCACTTAAAGAATGCTCACTTTTTTCACACCTCAGGCACCCCTATCCCAGAAAACCGTGGCGTGTGGTGGCGAGGCCGAGTATCAGAAGTAGCCGGTTTTTCTCTTGGCGCACTCACCGCCGACAGCGAATAATTACGCTAACATATTAACAGGGGCGCTAACCCGCCCCCTATTTCCTCTTATGGTTAAACCAAGTAGCTTAAGATAATAGACAGTGAACACACTACTATGACCGTGAAAGTCATGACCATACCGCCCTGTCGATACAGCAAGACCTCTTTTTGTTGACTGACGCCATAGGCATGTAATATTCGGCCAGCACACAAAAGCACGCCAAACATATGCACTAGCCAGGACGCACCTTGCATGGCTTCATACATCCACACCAACAACAGAGCAAACGGGATGTACTCACTAAAATTGGCTTGCACACGAATAGCACGAGCCAGCAATACATGCTCCCCATCACCAAGCCCTACTTGATATTTCAAGCGCAACTTAATAACTCGAGCACTCAGAAAAACATACAGCAATGCCAGCAATGCCGCATAAAACGGAGCAATCATAGAACACCATCCTTGCTAAAGGTATAAGCTGCCAGCTTACCCCGTAAACAATCAGCCGCACAACACTTGACCTCAATAAGGCCAAGTCTACCATAGTAGATATCTGTATATTTATACAGTCACACTTTATACGGCTTCAGCGTATTGAAAGCTCTCAGATTGGCTGCCACCTAAATCGGCAATTAACTGACTCAAATCTGAGCGCAACGCGTTACAAAAGGCTTGCGCATTGTCATAAGCTGGACCCGAAATAGATAAGCGCCACGACATACTGCCACGCTCAATATAGTGCGCAGTCACACACCAAGAGAGATTCAGTGTATTGAATGAATCACGCGTTTGACTGATCAATTGGCTTAATTGAGTGGCCCATAAAAAGTCGGCATTAAAGGCAATCACAGGTAACACCCACCCCTCATCTGCCAGTAATTCTGTCGGCGCTTGGTAATCCAATACCAGATCATCGTAACCAACCGCTTTCATGTGCTCAATTAAGCACTCAAATTGATCCAAAACTTGAGCTTGTAATTCATTCATAACTCACCTTTCATTCAAGAACACACCCCAAGTGCAGCCAGGGCGACAGCATATAAAAGCAGTTATTGTGCAGGATAGTCACACTCCACACTGAGAAAATACCTTGATTATGATGTACAAAAGTCTGCCTCTCTCCCTTTTATCAAGCCCTACTAACGAGCAATAGGCGCCAGAAACAATCAAAAAGAAGAGATATTAATCGATTAAATATCACTCAAAATGACGGCATAACATGGCAACTCAATAGAAATTATCCCACTAGATAGATAAAACCACCCACTTAACACATGTCGCCAAAGACATGCCTTAAGTCGCTATTAGAACAACACAAAGCACAAAATCATGAAGCAAAGTTTTTTATTAAATGGTTTTTTAATAAAAATAGTAATGTCGTTATTTGCACAAAATGTCGTTTTTAATTCATGCAAAAACCTCCTATTTTAGCCTCTCCAACGGCTAACAAGAACACTATAAGTCGTTAAATTTCATATATACTTCAATACTTTATAGAAACATAAGCTCAACTTATCGGAGTAAATCAAGCTTTCCCTAAATAACTAAACCTTCCCATATAAGTCGCTCTTGAAACACTCTATTTTGACCATTTTTTCGATTGAGGCCGTTTGTCGGGCATATTTTAAGCGTGCTATGTTGTTTTACGTATTTGTTACATTCCCAAACCCAATATGTGGAAGTAACTGATACTTACTTGACAGTAAACAAGAGGAAAAAATTAATGATCAAAACCAAGAAGCTTTTGGTTCTAAGTGTTTTATCTGGCATGGGAGCAATGGGGCTTTCACAATCCGCCCTAGCGTTTGATATCAATGCTGGAGACGTTCAAGCCAATGTATATGGCTACGCCCAGCTCAACACCGTGTACGATATTAACGAAGACATTGGTGTTGCCACCCAGTCTGGCTCATTCGCTAAACTAACGGATGCAAACGTTGCAGAAGGCCACTTCGACGCAGATCAGCAATCCGTTATTGGTATTACTGCAAATCACAAAGATGGCGTGAGCGTCAATGTTGAAGGTCACTTCCGTGGTGGTACTTTCAATATTCGTAAAGCGTACGGTACTTACAAAAACTGGACGGTTGGTCGCACTTGGTCAAACTACAACAGCTGGACAGGCTGGACTCCTACGGTAGATATCGACTCTAGCGCTGGTATTGCCGGTGTACAGGACCGTATTGAGCAAATCCGATACACAGATGGCGGCTTATCTTTCGCACTGGAAAAAGAGTACTTTCCAAATGTTAACGATGGCACTTCCGACTGGAGTGCTAACACAAAAACTGGCCTACCCGTTTTCACAGCACGCTACGAAGGTTCAGCAGCTGAAGGCGTGAATTTTGTAGTTGCTGGTATGGGTCGCGTTCTAACATTAGATGACGGTACGACCGATGAATCAGCGGTTGGTTTCGGTGCTTTTACCGGTGTTGATGTCAACATGGGAGCAGTGACTCTGCATGCCGTTGTTAACTATTCTGACGGCGCCAACAGCTACCTATACCGCTCAGGCTCTGACTATACAGGTACAGATGCCTACCTATCCAACGGTAATCTAGAAACTGTTTCTGCATGGGGCGGTTCAATCGGTCTATCGACTAAAATCGGCGAAGGCGACTTCAACATCGTTTACGGTAAAGTCAAAATGGACCTAGACGACATGAACAGCGACCTAGGTAATGTCGGCGGCAATCACGAAGCCAACTCTAACGCATTTGTGAACTACATCTGGTACCCAGTTGATAACGTAACAATGGGCGTAGAATTGGGCTACTTCAAAAGCGATTACTTCGATGGCAGCGATGCCGACGCAACACGCTTAATGTACACAGCGAAATTCAGCTTCTAAACAATCATACCGTTCCTTTCATGGATATCTCCCCTTCACTCCCCTGGAGAGGGAGATATCTAGAAAATCGAGTTTTCTTTCATTCCGAGAATGCTGTCATGGCATTCTCGGTTTTTTATTGGCAAAGCCAACATTTAGCCTTATTCAGCATATTTTGCAAAATACAAAACCTGCCCCTGCTGATAAATCTTTGGTACCGGATCTTGCTTTGTTGGCGCAATGTAGACATAGAACCAAGCAGGCATCTGTTCAGTCACTTTAAGCAGTAATTGCTCACCAAACTGATCACCTAAATTATTCTTAATTTGTTTCTCCGCTTCAATCGAGGCAAGAATGCCATCCACACCTACCGGCTCAGCACTCAAACCATATTGAATCAGGCCTTTATTGCTACCGCGATCCTTATATAGATCAGGATGAAACAGATAAGCCTGCTCCGTCTCCATCCAATCAGGGGCTTTTATCATGACAGGGTCACTCTTCGCGGTAAAAGTAAGCTCACAGCCGCTATATATAGGTTGCTCCCCAGGTCCAGTGAATTCAACCTGACTTTTACTGCATTCACCGCCAGTTAAGACGCCAATGTAAGAGGTTGTTTCGCTACCAAATGTCGGTTTCCAATCATGCGCAAACATTTCATAGCCAAAACCCTGTGGCAGCGACTGAGTTAGCGCATCGCTCAACATATAATTAAGGCGGATGGCAGCCTCTTTCTCCGAAGGCGCTAAATCACTTGGCATAAAGGCCACAAAGTGATTCTGAAGAAACGAAGGGACATAAGGCGAATCCAGCAGAGACAGCAGCATCATACTTCCGTGAAAACCACTACTAACGCCAATTGGTGGCGCCCAAGCCCCTGACAACACCATGCCACCACTAATCATACTAAGGGTGTCATGAAAGTTGTCCGCTGATTCTCTATTACTGTGATAAGTGATCGCCTGTTCTCCCGCACCTTCAGGGCGTTGAACCTCAATATCAACCACTTCACCGTCCTCAACCATGGTACCTGAGGCAAGCATCAAGTTAAGTGCCGGACTGTGCAGCGGCTGGTATTGGTAAGCCACCTCAGGATTGATCTTGGTTTGTGTCCCCAAGCATCCGGCTAAGGTCAGGCTTAAAAAAGCTGTTGTGGCTAATTTTACACCAAGGTTCTTTCGGGCTGATTTTGTATATCGCTGGGACATAGCGATGGCAAGAGGTTTAATGTTCATCAGAATTCCATTTACATTACTATTTTTCTGGAAGGATACTTTACGGCCTAATCCGTGACAGTTTATAGGATTAAGCGCAACGGCTGAGAAAATTAAGACGCACTAAACATGACATAGGCTCTATACCTTATTCGAACCTCTTATTTCAAGCGAGATTTAAAAGCAGTCGTTTCCTCAATAAGGGGAAATATTCACTTAGACATTTTCTGACTGACCGCTTGTCATGCGCCCCATTGGCAATGTTTTTTACTGTAGCGGGCTTATCTGTTAGCCTCATCAAGAATTTTGTAAACTCAATCGTTAATACCTGTTATTCAAGGACTTACCATGCAAAAAACCACTAGAAAATGGGTATATCGCTTTGGCCGGCGCTGCGACAAACTTAAGCATCGCTATAAACGATGGCGCGGCTACTCGCCCGTCATTGTGCAACCTTACATGACCTACGGCACACCAGATGAACTGTGGATTGCCGGAAGGCTTCTAGAAGCCAAAGGCGTAGAAGGTAAACTTGAAGACAGCCCCTGGAAAAAAATGCTGCATATGATTCGTCGCTATCAAAGTGAGGAAATCCCCTTCACCGATATCAACCTTATATTGGGCACGGAAGTGCGTTCGGTGAAGACCGACGCCCATGGTTATTTTCAATACTGCTGGCGTACACCCACCAGTCAACACATTCATCAGCCTTGGACCAAACTGATTTTACAACCGACGGATCCAAAGCTTCCTAAAGCCGAAAAACACAGTGTTGCTGAGGTATCCATACCCGGCCATCACACAGAGTTTGGCGTAGTGAGCGACGTTGACGACACCATCATGCATACTGGCGCTAGCAACCTGTTTCGACACACTCAAACGGTACTGCTTAATAATGCCCATACCCGAGAGTTGATGCCGGGAACATCCGAATTTTATAACGCTCTACACAAAGGCACTTCTGGCAAAGCGAATAATCCCTTCTTCTATGTCTCCAGTAGTCCTTGGAATATTTATGACCTAATTGCCGATTTTATTCATATCCATCAACTACCGAAGGGGCCAGTGCTGCTGAAGGATTTCGGTTTGCGTGAAGATCGCTGGTTTAAAAGTGGCCATGAGAGCTATAAAACGGATCGTATAGAAACCATCCTCAACACTTATCCGGATTTAAAGCTGGTATTGATCGGTGATTCCGGGCAAAAGGATGTTTATGCCTACTTAAAAGTCGCCAAAGACTTTCCAGATCGAATCTTAGCGGTTTACATTCGTGATCTAAAACCCGATGCACGCTCTGAGAAAATGATGTCTGCCGTAGCAGAGTTTGACCACTACAAAGTGCCCTTCGCCTTTATACAAGACGCCGGTGATGCCGTTGAACACGCTCTGTCTCTCAACTTGGTGACCGATGAGGCAGCAGACAAAGTGAAGCACGATGCGGAATCAGCAGACACTGATTACTAGGCTAAAAACGATGCAGGTGCTACAATATTTGTTGCAGATGAAACAGGCGCAATGAGGTGTGTATGTCAATTAGAAGCTTCAAACCAAGCGGCAAAGCAAGAGATGGGCTAATGGCAACCTTATCGTTGTCGAGTGATCCAATCAGCGCTTCAATGCAATTAGAAGAAGGCTTTGATGCTTCGTTCTTGGATAAAATTGTCCAAAACTCAAAATTGGCGCAAGCGACTGTGGTCAAAGTGGTCGGTATCGACCGAGCGACGTTAAGCCGCCATAAAAAATCACACTCCAAATGGCAAGGGGCCACAGCCACCAAAGTCTATAATGGCGCACGCGTCTTAGATGCGGCGTTGGACTTATTTAACCAAGATCCGCAAAAAGCGGAGCAATGGCTGAATACACCGGCGATTGCTTTAGGCAACGTTTCCCCTTCTGACTATGCAAAGAATCCTTTAGGGCAAGAAGCCGTGCTCGATCTTATCGGCCGTATCAAACATGGTGTGATGAGCTAATGAAGCTGTTTCGTTTGTGCAGGACGGAATTTGCGGACACAGCATTTGATGGTTACGGGGCGCGCACTTATGGCGGTCGTTGGAATCCAAAAGGCTCCAGCTGCGTCTACCTTGGTGAATCAAAATCGGTTTGTCTGCTTGAAACGGTCGTTCATTTGCATGATGCCAGTGCACTCGATCAATTTGCCATGCTTTCCATAGAAGTGCCGGATGATTTGATTCTGAAGTTTCCAGAAGATGCTCTGCCAAAGAGTTGGCAAGCTTACCCAGCGCCCCAGGAACTGGCGGATTTAGGCGCTGAATGGTTAGACAGCCAAGCGAGCCTTATCTTATTAGTGCCCAGCGTCATTTCTGGTGACTACTGTGCACTATTGAATCCCAACCACCCTCGCTGTAAAGAATTTACTTCGCTCGCACAAAGAGAAGCCTTTCGTATCGATCAACGTTTAGTACAAAAAGTCTAATCAATCACAGCTGGATATTTCCGCTGTCACAAACTACAGCTGAAGTCGATTAGTATCAAGTTATGGCTAAACTGGCTCTAAACATGCACAAAAAAGCCAGTTTCAACTGAAACTGGCAAGTTCTTTGAAGCTCGTTAGAAATGAGTGATAAGTCACCTTTAAGGTAAATGTGTCAATAACTAACTGCCTCAGTTGAATTAACCCACTTGGGTTTGCTGATCTAACAATTTGGACACGACCGGATCGTTCACATCTGACCAGTCTAAATCCTTCAAGGCACCAGTTTGCTTCAGAAATTCATAAGCCGCCGTTTGATCGTGCTGGTCACCTAAGTCTCTGCCAAACACATAATATGCAATCATTTTAGCAACGACACGGAACGCTTCGGGCTCATCCAGTCGTTGCTTAAGCTCCTCTAGCAACAATGTAGATTGTTTCCAGCCATAGGCCTTCACAATAGAGTGACAGGCACCCTTTTTAATCGAGGCACCCTGCTCCAGCGCTAACTCATGCATGACATAACCAAGGTAACCAGCCGTCTTCCAGTTATTAAAAAAACCCAAAACATCGACCTAAATAAATATGAATGTTTGATAATTTTATCTTATTAGACAAGCTACACCAATCCATATGTGTTTCGAGCGACAATAATTTAAACATCAGAGTCTGCATGGGACGACGCTTCGAACGTGCTCACATCTGCAAAATCACCAAACCAAAATTGTGAGCTTAACAATGTAAATTGGCGCGTGGCGCCGTTATCAGACACTTGCTGCAATTGCCAAACGATGCCTGGTGCTTCTGGGAACGCTTCACCTTGAATCTGATCTTCGTACAGACGATGAATCAACGCATTGTCGCTTTGACCGTTTGCCAATAAGCGCACTATCGCAGAATGTGGCGATGTATCAAAAATGGCCATGTCGCCTTCATTGTCAGCCGTCACGGTCAGTTCTAACTTGACCCCCGTTGGCTGTGCAAACGTGCCATTGAACGCTGCTCGTAAGAGTGCATAAGCGCTAAATAACGACTCATGGTACAAACAGTCTGGATACTGCTCCCAAGCCGGCTCGTTGAGCATGTCATGGCTGAGTTGATCCACTTGCCCCTCTGTCAAATCTGGGAATAAATGGGTTAATACGATTGCGGCCGCTTCGGAATGAGGCAGATCGTTAAAGGACATCATGCACATCTCTTTAAGCTCCGACGAGTCCATCTCTTCCACATCGTCAGCAAAGCCCATCAGCGCTAGCATGGCTTTGAAATCAGAATCTGACCAAGCATTATCGATCTGGCTAATTTTTTTGAACGAATCAATTTGAACTTTAAACTTAGGTTGCATTGGGTACTCCTTGTTGGACGCCTACAGTTGAGAAAACGACGCCGAGTGATCAAGACTTCATACCACTAAGCATAGCAAATGCAGAACACTGTATATTTATACAGACCTTAAATAGACATACTAATTCCCTAGCCGATCTAAAAATAAAGACGCAGGCGCATGTTAAAAGCGTCAGCCAGATAACCAAATTCAGATTGCGGATTGTCACTAGCATCCAAACCTTTGCCGGAGCCATACACATACGCCATCATCAAATCCGATTCATTGCTAAGCGAATACGTCACGGCCAATTGCTGTAAAAAGGAATAACGTGTGCTTTGTTGCACATCTTTCAGTGAAGCACCAAGCAAGGTGTAACTGCCACGCCAAAGCCCAGTAATATCCCGTTGCAGACTAAGTCCCAATAACTGCCGCCCAAGCTGTGGCGCAAGGCCATAACGGATTAGCACATTTTCACTCAACGCATCCAAGTCGCTTTCTAAGCGCGCGCCTTCAGTATTGAGATAAGCTTCAACCACCAACAAGGTACTGTCAGGAAATTGGTAATCTATCCCCGCAACAGCAAATAACCCGGTGTTATCGCTATCCTGGCGATAAAAAACGGTGCCTTCTACACGCCAACCTAACCCTGCATCGGTGCTGCTTTCCCAAGCCGCACCAACCACCGGATTACCAACAATGCTACCTCCAAGAAGTGATAACTCCGCCAAATTGCCGGTTTGACGACGGTAATACACCGCACCACTGTCATTCAAACCTGAGCCTTTGGGCGCCAGCACATAAGCACCGTTGAGTGAACTAAATGCGGATGGATACCACTCGGCCGTAACCGCATCGATTCCCGCTTTATAGTCCGTGTCCAAATCCGTCGGCGCAAACGCACCAAAGACATTCAGCGGCTGCCAGAGTCGCCCAGCGCCCCAGTCGATGGCTTGCCTCCCCGCGGTTAACGTCCAATGCCTAAATTGATGTTGATACAACAATCGATCGACTTCGTAGCCCAAGCCGTAGCAGTGATCACCATCAGCGTCACAATCGTTGAGCACGTTATCGGATAAGTCCTGATAGCGAAAGGCATTGCCATAAGTCGCAACCGGCACGCTTTGATAGCGCGAGCGCAACTTGATATGCGCTTGCCATTCACTTTGATTGGTGTGCTCTGCCAGCATCAGACGCAAACTTTGTTGATGCGCCTGTGTTATCGCTTCATCAGCTAAGTAGCCATAATCACTGACATCCGCATCATGTAGACTGGAAAAAAATGCAGCTCGCCCTGTTATGTCTAGTGCATTGGCAGAGCCGCTAACCAGTGCCAGCGCAACAAACCAATATTGCCAGCAAGGAGACAACATCATTCGCCTTTAACCTGATCTTGGTAAATTTGACCATCACGCAAGCTGACAATCCGCTCTGCTCGCTCCATCACTCGCTGATCATGGGTAGAAAAGATAAAGGTGGTTTTTTCTTCATGGGAAAGCCGGTGCATGATATCCAATAATGCCGTGGCATTTTCAGAATCTAAGTTAGCGGTGGGTTCATCGGCCAGCACCAAACGCGGCTCAGCGGCAAGGGCTCGCGCCACCGCCACCCGTTGTTGTTGCCCACCACTGAGTGCCGAGGGGCGGCGGTCTTTCATTGCCTTCAAGCCAACCAAGTTCAGGTAATGTTCTGCGCGCTCGCGACATTCTTTGGCAGGCCGTCCTTGTAGCAGAGTGACCAACTCGACATTCTCCAACGCGCTAAGCACAGGTACCAGATTATAGGCTTGAAAAATAAAGCCCAGTTGAAACAAACGAAAATCGGATAACTCACTTTCTTTCAAGCAGGTTAACTCGATGTTATTCAAGATGACTGAGCCCGTGCTGCTATCATCCAAACCGCCAATAATATTGAGCAAAGTGGTTTTGCCTGAACCGGATGGGCCAACCAGAGCCAAGAACTCGCCTTCCTGTACTTCAAGTTGAATATCTTTAAGCGCTTGAACCTGAATTTGCCCTTGTTGGTAAACCTTACTGACATTCTGTAGTTTCAATAATGACATCGCTCTTTTCCTTCAGGTTCGCAGTGCTTCAACCGGCGGCACACGCGCCGCTTTATAGGCGGGGTAAAGTCCAGAGGCCAAGGTGGTCGCAAAGACAATGGCGCTTAATTGCCAAACTCGGTCCGCAGATAACTCAGTGTAAATAGTCGAATCCATAAAGGTGCCCATCATGGCATTACCACCCTCCATCAGCGACGCCATATCAATCCCATGGTGAGAAAACCACCAATGCGCCCCGCCACCTACCAACCAGCCCGCGCCGAGTGACACCACGCTGAGTAAGAGTGATTCCACCATCACCAACAACATCAATTGTTTGCGACTTAGACCGAGCGCACGCAATAAGCCAAATTCCCGCGTGCGCTCCAACACACTCATCAACACCGTATTAATGATGCCAAACGTCACCATCACCAAAATCAGCAGCAGAAAGACATAATTACCCGCATCGTCAATGGCTATAAACTGTACTAACTCTGGCATCACCTGCTGCCAGGTCAGCACTTCTATGGCCTGACCTGAAAAGACGGATTGAATATGTTGCTGTTTCTCAATCAGCTGACTAGGCTCAGTTAAATAAATCGCCAGTGACGTCATCGGCTCGGCACTGTCTACACCGCCTTCGGTGACGAGAAATTTTTGCCCCAGATTGAGATGGGATACCACTAAGAAATTATCCACTTCATCCACTCCAGAGTGATAAATACCCCGCACACGCGCCAGTTGCGCTTGAGTATCCCCAGACTGGGTGCCCGCCATAATGACCAGCTTGCCACCGAGTTTGAGTTTTAATCGCCGCGCCATGCCCGAGCCGATCCAGACACCACGTTCATCCTCTTCTTCCAGCCACTGACCTTGCTGCAGCATAGGTATCAGTATACCTACCAGAGGGTCATGTTCCCCTTGTACGCTTATCATCGCTGTGCCGAGCGAGTTCGCCGCGGTTGACGCCAACACCTGTAAAGACACACGCGGGGCGATGACATCCTGCGGCAATAGTTGCTCCAACTGCATTTGCGCCAAAATGCCCTGCGCCAGAAATTTATGATTGGCCGGTGCTTGTTGATAGCCCTCTAGCTGAATGGTGATATGTCCATTACCCAACTTGATGGCATTACGAATCATCGAATTGTGGCTGCCATCCCCCAAGCCAATGGAAAACACCGCCAAACCAAAACCAAGCGCAATGGATGAAAGGGTGATAATGGTGCGCCGTGGATAGCGCCACAAATTGCGCCATGCCAAACGCACCAACATCACAAACGGTAGATGGCTGTGAGCGTTCATCGCATACTCTCCGCTGGACGATGACGCGTGCTTAGCCACGCTGGGAACAAGGACGCCAACATACTAATCACTAGCATCATCAAACAAGATTGATAAATATGCTCAGGCAATAGCAAGCCGTGCATCACAGGCTCAAACACCATCCCTGCCCAATCATAACCATCTGGCATGGAAGCGCTAAAATCGATGCCTTGATGTTCAAAACGTAGACTCATCCAAGTGCCTAATAAGCTCCCCATCACAGCTGAGATCAGCGCCAAAAACAAGGATTCCAAGGAGACCATCAACAATAGCCAGCGCCGCTTCATACCGATAGCGCGTAAAATGGCAAACTCCTGACGACGCTCATGAACCGCCATCAACATGGTATTCAGCATCCCCAATGACGCTAAACTCATCACCACCACACCAGTCATCAACATCATGGAATGACTTAACGCGAGCATTTGCGACAATGACGGTGAAACTTCGCGCCAGTTGCGAACCTGTACTTTTCCGCCCAGTTTGTCTAGTGGCTGCGCTTGCTCCTGAGCCGTAATTTGAGTCATTAATTGCTGTTGGATTGTCGACAACCAGTCTTCACTATTGGATGTTTGTAATGGCTCAATCTCAAAGTTGACTATGATTTCATGGATACCCGTCTCTAAGTACATCAACGCCTTATAAGACTCGATGGACATCAATACGCCCATACGATCAAAGGTCGGGTTAATGGGCTTTAAAATGCCCGCAACTCGAAATAGGTCGTTGCCAATGCTGCCATCCGCTGCTTGCGACACCAGCACTAACTCATCCCCCAGGGTCACGCCCATATTGCGTGCCAACTGATAACCGAGCACCACCGGAGCGTAAGTCATGCCGTCTTGTTCAATGCCCTGCTCGAGATTCATTTGTCCTTGGCGTACATGGGTGAGCAGCTTTGTTACTGGTCGTTCACGCTGGCTATCTACGGCCATAATCTGCACACCGGTTGAGCTTTCTTGATGGCTTGCCAACGCCGCTGCATACAAACGTGGTGCAAACTGCAGTGACGGATTTTGCTGCTCAAGCTGGGTGAGATACTGCCACGGGATCGTCGCGTACAAATCTTGATCTTGGATAAAAGCCTGCCGCTGAATCTGGATGCGACCGGTGGAAATTTCTGTGGCAAAGCGAATCATTTGCTGGGAAATACCCGCCATTAACGAGTAATACAGAATGAGCATGATCACCCCACCCGCCAACGCTGACACCGTTAGCACACTACGAATAGGGTTGCGCCAAACATTGCGCCAAGCAATGAACATCAACATGTTTAAACGGGCAAAGACGGCTGACATTATCCCTACCTAGCGCATGCGCTTCAGATTTTGCAGAGAGAAAAAGGACGGCGCTATCGGCACATTAAACTCAATATCTTCATATAAAATCGTAGTGGATTCGTCTGACTTATCGACTGGCTGCAAGGTCATACGCATCGGCACCAAGCGCCCATCAAGCTGTTTCTCATCGGCAAACGTCAGGGTACGCACCAAAATTTCTTGTTCATCAAAGTAGCGCACCTCAACTGGCAATAAGTCTTGCTGACGAAGGATCATCACGATTTTGCCCCACACCACGGCACTGTCAGGACGCGGTACAGAGGTGACTTCATAAACATCCGTTCCATCACGTAGCCCCGTAAAAGAAATGGCAGATTCGTAGTCTTCAGCGTAGCTACTCTCTTTTACCAAATCATCATTGGTAAAGTGACTGCCCATCCAGGAGCCAGACATCATGCTCGCAGGCACTTTGGTCACGCGATTGATTTTAGGGAGGTAATTCCAGATATTTTGCTCAACTTTAAGGGTGGCGATGCCTTTATCTTTGATCGGCTCACGAATCACCACGAGCGAGTAATCCTGCCCCAGCGACCAAGACGCCATGCTCATGGTGCGTTCATAGCGCTCGGTTTTGACTTGCATGGACATCACCGCTTTGGAGGTTTTGCCACGCCAGAGGGAATCCATATGCTGCACCAGATCGTCCACCGTTAGACCAGCAGCCGTAACAGACGGAACCAGCAGCAACACCATCAATGCAAACAGAGCCCTGCTCTTTACCCACCACCAGACGCCTGACATCCTTACCTCTACACGAACATGCCAAGCTATGAGTATAGACCGCTCGATACGACAGCAACCCCATATCACGCTTTTATTGATCTATATTGACACTCCCCCAAAAGAAACCATCAGGCCTATAACTGTATATTTATACAGCTATAGGCTAAACTTACACAAATACCTCAAGGAACGAGTATTTGTGTATGCCAAAACCCAGAAAACAACTCATCAGTCTAAGCGATACTCCCTACTACCACTGCGTTTCCCGCTGCGTACGTAGAGCGTTTCTCTGCGGTCAAGATCCAATGACTGGGAAAAGCTATGAACATCGAAGAGATTGGATCGAACAGCGATTACTGTTTCTTAGCCGTATCTTTGCTATCAAGGTTTGCGCTTATGCGGTAATGAGCAACCACACTCACCTGGTGCTATTTATCGATCATGAAACCGCGGAAAGCTGGACAACCGAAGAAGTGTTAACCCGCTGGCACGCAATCCATAAAGGCACCATGATCACCCAGCAATACATGTTACAAGGCCAGGTGCCGGAGTACTTACAGCCATTACTGAATACAACCGTCAAAGCCTATCGACAACGGCTAATGGATATCAGCTGGTTTCTGCGTGAACTGAATGAAAACATTGCACGACAAGCCAACTTTGAGGATCAATGTAGTGGTAGGTTTTGGGAAGGCAGATTCAAATCCCAAGCCTTACTGGACGAAGCCGCACTGATGGCTTGCATGGCCTATGTCGATTTAAACCCAGTGCGTGCCAAGATGGCCGACACGCCTGAAACCTCGGACTACACCAGCATCAAAAAGCGCATCCACAGCGCCAAGCAAAACCAACAGCCAAAAGTACTGCATCCATTTGTGGGTAATCCACGAGAAAACCAACCAAAAGGTCTGCCCTTTAAACTCGAAGACTACCTAGAACTTGTCGATCTCACTGGCCGAATTGTGCGCCAAGATAAACGCGGCAGCATTGACCTATCCTTTGCCCCCATACTGCAACGTCTCAATATCCCATCAGAAAACTGGCTCACCATCGCCATCCAATTTGAACAACATACCTTCGCTGCCGTCGGCACCGAAATCATTCTCTCCAACTACTACCAAAACGCTGGCTATAAACGAAGGCCCAAGATCAACAAAACCAAACAGCTACTGGCCTAAACTAGCCATTCCCCTCCGCACTTTACCATTACCTCACTGGTAAGGCCCCCGCTCGCCTGTAAAAACCCAAAACAGCGCAGATACAACCAATTTCCCAACTAACACGCATAAAAAAGCCAGTTTCGGCTGAAACTGGCTAGTTGTTTGGTGCTGGTTAGAACTGAGTTGCGAGTCACTTTTTAAGGTGGGTGTCTCAATTAAACCGTCCCAACTAACACGCATAAAAAAGCCAGTTTCGGCTGAAACTGGCTAGTTGTTTGGTGCTGGTTAGAACTGAGTTGCGAGTCACTTTTTAAGGTGGGTGTCTTGATTTACCCGTTTTAAGGTGGGTGTCTCAATTAAACCGGTAAGGCCCCCGCTCGCCTGAAACTCACCAAAACAGCTCAAATAGAGCCACTTCCCCAACAGATAAGCACAAAAAAGCCGGTTTCGACTGAAACTGGCTAGATGCTTGACGCTAGTTAGAACTGAGCTGCTAGTCACTTTTTAAGGTGGGTGTCTCAATTAACTTACACGCAACCAATTTCCCAACTAACACGCATAAAAAAGCCAGTTTCGGCTGAAACTGGCTAGTTGTTTGGTGCTGGTTAGAACTGAGTTGCGAGTCACTTTTTAAGGTGGGTGTCTCAATTAAACCGTTTTTAGATGGGTGTCTCAATTAATCAGACTAAAATTAACGATATGAATAGATTAGCATGATGAAAGTAATTACAAATAACGCTAAGGATGCTGCGATTGCCACCCAGAGTTTTAACCAGGTAAAAAAGCATTTCTCGTCTATTTCGTTTTTACTTGTAGAAATCGCAGAACTTTCTTCAGAAAACTTCTTTTCAAGCGCCTCAAAGGCGCTTTCATAATCTAGCTTAATAGACTTAATAACAGAGAACTGCCCATATATATTCATGCAAAGCAGCATAACTAGCACAAAGACTGTGGCCACAACAGTAACATTTTTGACAAATGCCAAATCCCCAATCATGCCAGCTTCAATTTGGGTAGTTGCCAACCCAATCCCTGCTGGTAACGACAGTAGCTTTAACGATATTTCATCAAATCTGTTTTCAATCTTACTGATATAGTCTGTTTTCTTTTCTAAGTACTCTTTTCTTACCTTATCAAAACTATAGTTTTCGACGTAACCTTGATAATCGAGAAGCACATCAGCCACAAGGTAAGTATTAATTCTGACCAGCTCCGCAAACCGCCTACCAACAGGAATATCTTTCACACGACTAACAATTTGTGCACTAATTAGATTCTTTACTGCTTCTTTATGAGTGTCTTTCTCAAGAAGGTTATTGATGGCGTCTATATCTATCGAATGCTCTAAATCCTCAGCCTCTAAAACAAAATCGAACTTAATGGGCCTTTGATAAAATAGCGTTTGACCACTACCTTCATTGCTTTCAATAAGTAACTCTACAACTTCAATAAGCCCTGCAACCCTTTGGTAGTTCTGAAAAATAGGGTCGTCGGAATTCTCACTAATCATTAGAGCGGAAGATGTGAAAAATGCTTGCTGCAATGGATTTTTAAGATTGTTAGGATAACCAAGCAAGTCATTCCAATCTCTAAAAATAGGTGTGGCTTTTCTCTGAGACCGCTGGACTAGAGTAACCCTAAATTTAAATGACTCATTTAAATGCTTATCGGCGATTTTTCTAATATCGATAGGATCAAGGGCTGCACCGTTAAAGTTACACTGGTAGGAGCCAGATGAAAGCTCGTGCTGAACTAAAAGATCAAGCATTTCCTTTTTTTCTTCATCTAAGCAAAGCCAACCTTTGAACACATCATCCTCAAGTTCTCTGTCTTCAAGCATATTGAAAACAATTGAGTAAGCCTCAAGAGGATGTAGTTGGTTCATCATTGTCTTTTTCACGGTCAGCCAGTTCTTTCTTAATTTCTTTAACTAAAACATCAGGTGGTGTCGATATCGTTACGTTGCCATTCTCATCTAGATTGATACTTTTGCCAACCATTGCCCTATCAAAACTCATGGTTAATGATTTGCTTTGCACTGAAATACGTACATATTGCCTTAGTGAAGGGTTATGAATAGAAAGTTCTTCTGGTAGATTATGTTGTTCACGAGCATACCGAGCGAACTCATCAGCCACATCAGGGAAAGCGGCATTTGCAACATGCCCCAACATTACAGGCTGGGGCTCTGGAGGCTTCTGAGTATAGGTAATCTGCTCATGAGCCTTAGCAACCTTATAGTCGATTTTTTCTGGATCATACCCTTTAAGTCGTCCAAATTCTTGTATGGCGTTTTTTAAAGTCTGTGTTTCAACTCTTGCAGCGTGCTTATCTTGCTGGCAACCGATAAACTTTTGGAAATAGTCCCTTATTTGCGCTGCTCGACCAGCTTTAAAACGAATGTATCGCGAATCAATTTCTACAGACCATTTAGTTAAGTTGATTGCCGCAGCTAAGTGAAGCGTCTTTAAGTCAAGAATTTCGCTAGCAACCACGCTCAAAGATTGATCCTGAATGTTCATGCCTGCTGTTTTATTTACTATTGCCACCGCAAGCCAATCACACTTCCTAGATTCGTATTGATAAAAGACCAAATATCCGCCTTTTACTGAGGTCAAGCTACCCTCTATCAGAATGTTATAATACTGATTGGCTAGGCTATGAGTCATCTCTGTAAAGTTGGAGCATTCGGTACCATTCCCAAAGTATTTTTTTAAGGTTTGCTCAAAAGGGGGATCAAGGTCAGCATTCCCTCCAACACCAAACTCACCCACACTCAAGCTGGCAGAACCAAATAGTTCACCCAAATCATTGGTTAGCTGTTCAGTTAAATCGTTGCTTTGGCCGTCATCCACAAAGCTATAGTTTTCTTTTTGGCGTAGCGTTTTATCAAGCTCACCCGTTTTTTCGTTTCGCATAACGACATGAATAATTACATGTTTGATTAACATACTTAAAACGCCTCAATAAATTTCTTAATCTCTCTAACCCTTGTCTGTACTGCGATGATCAGCACGCGACGAATTTCTAATAGTTAGTATTTGCTACATGCCGACTGTTTGGATCTCGCCGTTGTATAGGGTGTATTGGCGCTCCTCCGGTTGGATGGTGTCTTTCTCAATGTGCAGTTTTCGCGGTAGATTGAAGTGCGCGCCTTGGTAGCCTGATTCTACTTCTGTGGTTACTATGGCCACGATCAGCTGTTCAGTTTCGTCTTGCGTTAGGTTCTCTGTATGAACTGTACGACACTTCTTATTTGTGCTTTTATCTTTGTCTGATTTAAATTGCTGCGGGGCTAGGAATAGACCTGATTTATAGCCTTCGATTACGGCAACTTGTTCTGTCTTTAAAGAGGTGGTGACATTTGTAGCTAAAGTGGAACTAGCTAGCAGAAGAGATACGGTGAGTGAGAAGATCCATTTCTTCATTTCGATTCCATCCTTAAATTATGTGCTATACAAAAAACCCGCTACTTTCCAGCAGCGGGTCTTTCTAACTCAATCTAACACTAACCTAAAGACCTTAGTCTTCGATCAAAATACGCAACATACGACGTAGTGGCTCTGCTGCACCCCAAAGTAGTTGGTCACCCACTGAGAAAGCACTGATGTATTCAGGGCCCATGTTCAGTTTACGGATACGACCGACTGGGATGTTTAGCGTACCAGTGGCAACAGTTGGCGTTAGACGCTGCATTGTTGCTTCTTTGTCGTTTGGTACTACGTCTACCCATTGGTTGTGCTCAGCAAGCAAGCCTTCGATGTCCGCTACTGGGATATCTTTGTTTAGCTTGATTGTGTAAGCCTGACTGTGACAACGCATCGCGCCGATACGTACACATAGGCCGTCCACTGGGATTGGCTTGCCGTCGATGCCTAGGATCTTGTTACATTCAGCCTGTGCTTTCCACTCTTCACGGCTTTGGCCGTTATCAAGTTGGCTGTCGATGTAAGGGATCAAAGAGCCTGCTAGTGGTACGCCGAACTGATCAGTCGGAAGTGTACCAGAGCGCATTTTCTCTGCCACTTTACGGTCGATGTCTAGGATCGCACTGGCTGGGTCAGCAAGCTCGTTCGCTACTTCTGCGTTTAGCAGACCAAATTGGTTTAGTAGCTCGCGCATGTGACGTGCACCGCCACCAGACGCTGCTTGGTATGTCATTGATGTCATCCACTCGATGTGACCTTTTTCGAAAAGAC
Source organism: Marinomonas aquimarina (assembly GCF_900089755.1). Classification (GTDB taxonomy): domain Bacteria; phylum Pseudomonadota; class Gammaproteobacteria; order Pseudomonadales; family Marinomonadaceae; genus Marinomonas; species Marinomonas aquimarina. The sequence goes on from NZ_FLOC01000025.1 coordinate 21,860, forward strand.
CGCCCAGTGCTAGAAGCATCAAAGATACAGTACAGTTACCACCTACAAAGGTTTTAACGCCATCTTTTAGACCTTGCTTGATAACGTTTTGGTTTACTGGATCAAGAACGATGATTGCGTCTTTGTCCATACGTAGCGAAGACGCTGCGTCGATCCAGTAACCATTCCAACCTGCCTCACGCAACTGTGGGAAGACCGCTTTAGTGTAGTCACCACCTTGACACGTAATAATGACATCCATCTTTTTCAACGACTCAATATCCATTGCGTCTTGTAGAAGTGGAATATCCTTACCAATATCTGGACCCGCTTGGCCCGTTTGGGACGTAGAGAAGAACACTGGATCGATATGATCGAAGTCGTTCTCATCACGCATACGCTTCATCAGCACAGAACCAACCATTCCGCGCCAGCCGACTAAACCTACAGTTTGTTTTGACATGTTTTCTTTACCTTTTTTAGTGTGGGCCTACTCATACCAAGAGCAGTATCCCGAGTTAATGCTTAAATTTTATGAATTAAGCTTTCAATGCAGCAAGTACAGCATCACCCATTTGTGATGTACTTACTGTTTCGCTTCCTTGTGAAGCGATATCTGCTGTACGAAGACCTTGGTCAAGCACTTTGCTTACCGCAGCTTCGATCGCATCCGCCGCGTCTTTTGCGTCAAGCGAATAGCGCAACATCATAGCAACAGAAAGGATGGTAGCCAATGGGTTTGCAACACCTTTGCCTGCAATATCTGGCGCCGAACCATGACATGGCTCGTACATACCACGACCTTCTGCGTTTAGAGAAGCAGAAGGTAGCATACCGATAGAGCCTGTCAACATGGCTGCCGCATCTGACAAAATGTCACCGAACATGTTGCCGGTTACCATCACGTCAAATTGCTTCGGCGCACGCACAAGCTGCATCGCTGCGTTGTCGACTAGCATGTGTGACAATTCAACATCTGGGTACTCTTTAGAGACTTCTTCCATGATTTCTTTCCATAGAACCGTCACTTCTAGTACGTTTGACTTGTCGATAGAACATACGCGTTTGTTACGCTGACGCGCTGCTTCGAAGGCAGAACGTGCGATACGGCGGATTTCAGACTCGTTGTAAACGTAAGTGTTGAAACCTTCGCGCTCACCGTTTTCTAGAGTACGAATACCACGTGGCTGACCGAAGTAAATACCACCGGTTAGTTCGCGCACGATTAGGATGTCTAGACCGGCAACGATTTCTGGTTTCAAGCTTGATGCTTCCGCTAGTTGCGGGTAAAGAATCGCAGGTCGCAAATTGGCAAATAGCTCTAGGTTAGAACGTAGACCTAGTAGACCTTTTTCTGGACGAACAGACATATCCAGACCGTCCCACTTAGGACCACCTACCGCGCCAAGCAGGATCGCATCCGCTGCTTTTGCTTTCGTCAGTGTTGTCTCTGGAAGCGGAGAACCCGTTTCGTCGTAAGCAGAACCACCCACCAAAGCAGACTCGTGCTCGATACCTAGGTCAAAAGATGAGTTTACGGCGTCAAGTACGCGCACCGCTTGTTCTACGATCTCTGGACCAATGCCGTCACCCGGCAATACTAATACTTTCTTAGACATGTTCTTTCCTTACAATGAGCGCGCTTCGAATAACCAAGGCGCTGTTTGAATACGTTTTTCTTCGTAAGCTTTGATCGCATCGGACTCTTGTAGTGTCAAACCGATGTCATCTAGGCCGTTCAATAGGCAGTGCTTACGGAAAGCATCCACTTCGAAGCTGAACTCAGCACCAGAAGGCGCGATGACTTTTTGTGCTTCTAGGTCGATGGTTAGCTCGTAACCTGGGTTCGCTTCCACTTCTTTGAAAAGCTGATCCACTTCTTCTTCTGTTAGAACGATCGGCAATAGACCGTTTTTAAAACAGTTATTGTAGAAGATATCGGCAAAACTTGGTGCGATTACTGAACGCATGCCGTAATCGTCTAGTGCCCAAGGCGCGTGCTCACGGCTTGAACCACAACCAAAGTTTTTGCGTGCCAATAAGATGCTGCTACCTTGGTAACGCTCTTGGTTTAGTACGAAGTCTTCGCGTAGCGGACGGCCCGTACATTCTTGGTCTGGCTGACCTTCGTCTTCGTAACGCAATTCGTCAAAAAGGTTTTTACCAAAGCCAGTACGCTTGATCGATTTCAAGAACTGTTTTGGAATGATCATGTCGGTATCAACGTTGGCCAAGTCTAATGGCGCTGCGATACCTGTGTGTTTTGTAAATGGGCGCATCGCTAACTCCTAGTGTTTAACCAATTCGTTTACGTCAACAAAGTGACCGGCAATCGCAGCGGCAGCCGCCATGGCTGGGCTAACCAAGTGCGTACGACCGCCAAAACCTTGGCGACCTTCAAAGTTACGGTTAGACGTTGAAGCACAGTGCTCGCCTTGACCTAGTTTGTCAGCGTTCATGGCTAGACACATTGAACAGCCTGGCTCGCGCCATTCAAGGCCTGCTTCAGTGAAGATTTTGTCCAAACCTTCCTCTTCCGCTTGCGCTTTAACCAAACCAGAACCTGGTACCACGATCGCTTGCTTCAATGATTCCGCCACTTTGCGGCCTTTTACCACTTCCGCTGCAGAACGTAGGTCTTCGATACGAGAGTTCGTACAAGAACCGATAAACACGCGATCTAGGGTGATGTCAGCAAGTGTTTTCTTGCCTTCTAGACCCATGTATTTCCATGCACGTGCGTAACCTTCACGTGTTACAGCATCTGTTTGATCTTCTGGACGAGGGATGTCTTGGTCGATGGCAATCACCATCTCAGGCGACGTACCCCAAGTTACTTGTGGTTTGATGTCTGCGCCATTTAGCACAACCACTTCGTCAAACTGAGCATCTGCATCAGAAACAAGGTCAGACCAAGCTTCTACTGCCATATCCCAGTGATCACCTTTTGGTGCGTAAGGACGGTTGGCAACGTAGTCGATGGTTGTTTGGTCAACTGCGATCAAGCCAACGCGTGCGCCTGCTTCGATGGCCATGTTACAAACGGTCATACGACCTTCCATTGATAGCGACTGGATTGCTTCACCACCGAATTCGATCGCAAAGCCTGTACCGCCAGCTGTACCGATTTCACCGATGATCGCTAGTACGACGTCTTTTGCTGTTACGTATGGCGACAATTGGCCGTCAACGCGCACAAGCATGTTTTTCATTTTCTTTTGTACTAGACATTGAGTCGCTAGAACGTGCTCAACTTCTGATGTACCGATACCGTGTGCTAACGCACCAAACGCACCGTGAGTAGAAGTATGCGAGTCACCACAAACCACAGTCATGCCTGGTAGTGTTGCGCCCTGCTCTGGGCCCACTACGTGAACGATACCTTGGCGGATATCGGTCATTTTGAACTCTGTGATGCCGAATTCGTCACAGTTATCGTCCAATGTTGTTACTTGGATTTTCGATACTGGATCGGCGATACCGTTTACACCGCTCTTACGTTCTTCAACCGTAGTTGGAACGTTGTGGTCAGGTGTCGCAAGGCTTGAAGTCAAGCGCCATGGCTTACGGCCGTGCAAACGCAGACCTTCGAACGCCTGTGGAGACGTTACTTCGTGTAGTAGTTGTAGATCGATGTAGATTAAGGCACTACCATCGTCACGTTGTTGAACAAGGTGGCTATCCCACAACTTGTCATAAAGAGTTTTACCTGCCATTGCTTTCTCTCCTACATAAGCATTGCTTTATAGTACTGGCTGAACTTAAATTACTCCAATTCATATTTTTCATGTTTTGGATAATTTTTTGGAATCATGGACATTCAAGAGCTATTAACCTTTATCAAGGTCGCTGAAACCCAGTCGTTTTCTGAGGCAGCGGACGCCCTCTTCGTTACACAACCGGCGGTGAGTAAACGCATTGCCGCCTTAGAAAGCAACCTTAATGTGCGCCTGTTTGACCGTATTGGCCGCCAAGTGCATCTCACGGAAGCCGGTCATCGCCTGTTGCCTAAGGCCAAGCGCTTGGCTGAGGACCTGAACGATATCAAACGCAGCATGTCTTTGCAGATGGAAGATGTCTCGGGTGAGCTTTTGATTGCCACGAGTCACCATATTGGCTTACACCGTCTTCCTAAAACATTAAAGCAATTCCAATTAGAATACCCGCAAGCGGAAATCAAGATCGACTTCACCCAATCAGAAGACGCCCATCGACAGATTTTAAAGGGGGAAGCGGAAATCGGCATCATTACCCTGTCGGCGCAATCGGAGCAGATGCTGAACGCCATTCCGATCTGGTCGGATCCATTGCAGTGTGTAGTGAGCTTGGATCATCCGCTGGCACAGATGGATAAAGTCGACGTCGTGGAACTGTCCAAGTACCCGTGCGTCCTGCCCCATGAAAACACCTTTACCCGTCAAATTGCCGAGAAGGTGTTTGCCGTGAACGGCGTACGGCCACAGGTCAAAATGAACACCAACAATTTAGAAACCCTTGCCATGTTGGTCAGCATTGGCTGGGGCTGGTCTTTGGTGCCCTCGACCGTGGTAAACGATCAGCTAGCCGTGGTGAACTTACCGGCATTAAACGTAGAGCGAAAACTCGGTGTAATTCACCATAAACAGCGCACCTTGAGTCGCGCGGCCACGGCCTTTATCGAACTACTACAAAAATTAGCCAAGGAAGCGCAATAACCCTCAAAACACCAATGCGTTAGCACAATTTAATGCTAGTGTAAGAGGTAGATGTCTACTTTTTAGGAGTAAGAGATGAGCAAGCAGACGACGGATTGGTGGCGTGGTGCCGTAATTTATCAAATTTACCCACGCAGTTTTATGGACTCTAATGGAGATGGCATTGGCGACCTCAAAGGCATCACTGAGAAAATGCCCTATATTGCCTCACTAGGTGTCGATGCCATTTGGCTGTCTCCTTTTTTTACCTCACCGATGAAAGACTTTGGTTACGACGTATCGGACTATTGTGATGTGGACCCCATCTTTGGCGACCTAGCCGACTTCGACGCTCTAATCGACAGCGCTCATCAGCACAATATCAAAGTCATTATCGACCAAGTGCTGAACCATACCTCTGATCAGCACTCTTGGTTTAAAGAATCACGCGCCAGCCGCGACAATGACAAGTCCGACTGGTATGTCTGGGTCGATGCCAAACCCGATGGTACGGTGCCCAACAACTGGCTGTCAGTATTCGGTGGCCCTGCTTGGCATTGGGACAGCCGCCGCCGTCAGTACTATCTGCACAACTTTCTCGATAGCCAACCAGATCTGAACTTCCACAACACTGAAGTGGTGGAAGCCCTGTTAGCCAGTGTTCGCTTTTGGCTGGATCGCGGTGTCGATGGTTTCCGTTTGGATACCGCTAACTATTTCTATCACGACCTGTTACTGCGCGATAACCCGCCGAAAAAAGAAATCATTGAAGGCAGTATCGGGGTCAGCTTGGACAACCCCTATGGTTACCAACTTCACCTATACGATAAGTCCCGCCCTGAAAATCTGGCCTTTTTGGAACGACTGCGCTCTTTATTGAACGAATACCCAGGTACCACAACCGTGGGCGAAGTGGGTTGTGATTTCTCCTTGAAAACCATGGCGCAATACACCCAAGGCCAAGACAAGCTGCACATGTGTTACTCGTTTGATTTACTGACCCACGATAACTCTATGACCCATATCCATAAGACCATGAGCACCATCGAGGAAGGCCTTGGCTCCGGCTGGCCCTGCTGGTCCATGAGCAATCATGATGTGGAACGTGTCGCCTCGCGCTGGAACCAGGGCAAAGCCTGCCCAGCCAAAAGCAAGGTGTATATGGCCATGCTGCTCTCCCTACGTGGTAGCGTGTGCTTGTATCAAGGGGAAGAACTTGGCTTGCCCGAAGCGGAACTCACCTTTGAGCAATTGGTGGACCCCTTTGGCATTAACTTCTGGCCCGAGTTTAAAGGCCGAGATGGCTGTCGTACCCCCTTCCCTTGGAGCAACGACAGCAAAGGCGGCTTTTCCAGCAGCGAAACCCCTTGGCTACCGGTCAGTGAAACACACCTCCCGCTAGCGGTTTCTGAGCAACAAGGAGATCGTCACTCCGTATTACATGCCTACCGTGATTTCTTGCATTTTCGTAAACACCACCCGGCTCTGATCTCAGGGGAGATTGAGTTTTTGTGCAGTGATCAAGACATCCTAATATTCACGCGCAGTCACGCAGAAGAAACCTTGATCATTGGCATTAATGCAGGTGATCAGGCGCACTTTACCCCTCCGCTGAACTATGAGGTGAAGGACATTGTCATGCCCGAAGGGCTAAGAATTGGCGAATATGAAAACCATAAAATGATATTGCCATCGAACTCGGTCTACATTGGCACTGTGGTCAAATCTCTGTAGCCGACAAATAACTGTATATCCATACAGTTGCAACAAACCCCCCACTAAAAAGGGCTTTCCACTTAGGTGAAAAGCCCTTTTTGTTGACCATTGAGCAGTATTTAAGCGAATTAGTGCAGCTTCAGCTTCGGCTTGACCACCTTACCGATACGCTGGGCCGCCAAAATGATCATAGCTTTGAACCAGCCGTGAATAGCGATCAGGTGTAAACGGTACAAGGATACATAGACAAAGCGCGCCAAGCGCCCTTCGACAAACATAGAGCCTTTCATCAGGTTACCCATCAAGCTCCCCACCGTGCTGTAACGGCTTAGGTTGACCAAGGAACCGTAGTCTTTGTATTGGTAATCTTTGAGCGGCTCGTTTTTAAAGCTGGCTAAGATATTCTCGTGTACCAAGGAAGCCATCTGGTGCGCCGACTGGGCGCGCGGTGGCACAAAGTTACCGTTGGCTTGCTGACAAGCACAGCAGTCACCGATCACATACAAGTCATCGTGCAAGGTGCTTTGCAAAGTCCCCTTCACCATCACTTGGTTGTTGCGTGTGGTTTCAAGACCCTCGATGTTTTTAATAAACTCTGGCGCTTTCACGCCCGCAGCCCAAATCATCAAATCAGAGGTAATCACTTTGCCTTCCGCTGTCACTAAGCCCTCTTCACGAGCCTCTGTAATACGTGTCGCTTCGTGTACATGGACACCCAGTCTCTCCAATTCTTGCTTGGCATTGTTGGCGATGCGATCCGGCAGAGCTGGCAACAGGCGCGGACCCGCTTCGATCAACTCCACCTTCACCTTATCTTTTGACATTTCGGTCATGCCATACGTCTTCAATAGATCCGCAACGTGGAACAGCTCCGCGGATAACTCAACGCCCGTGGCACCACCACCGACGATGGAAATATGCAGCTTTTCATCGCCACCTAATTGGTGCACACGCATAAACTGTTGCAGGAGCGCTTGTTGGAAGCGTTCCGCTTGGCGGTGGGAGTCGAGGAAATAACAGTGATCGGACACGCCAGGGGTACCAAAATCATTACTCACACTGCCTACAGCCAGCACTAGAGTGTCGTAACTGACTTCGCGGGTGGGTAATACTTCGTGGCCTTTGTCATCGCATATAGACTCTAAGCGAATGACTTTATTTTCCGGGTCAATATCGTAAGCGGTGCCAAGCTTGAACTTGTAGTGATGCTTGGTCGAGTGAGCACGGTAGTTGATACCGTCAGTATTGATATCCAATGAGCCCGTTGCGACTTCGTGCAACAGAGGTTTCCAAATGTGGGTTTGTGAGCGGTCGATTAAGGTCACTTCAGCGTGTTTACGCTTACCTAAACTGTGGCCTAAGCGGGTCACAAGCTCTAAGCCGCCGGCGCCACCGCCGAGCACTACGATTTTTTTCATATAAATCCCCAAACTGTGAATGATTTGCTAAACACTGGCATTGCTTAGCAAATCACTCCTCAACAGGAGGAGCGAAGCGCACGTTAACAATAGAAGGTTAACGAGGTCGCTTGGCAAGAAGGCGGTCTAAGGCGTTGGCAAATGCCGCTTTGTCACGGTCACCAAAGGGGGCCGAGCCACCGGTTTCAAAGCCACTGGAGCGCATTTGGTCCATAAAATCACGCATCTGTAATTTCTGCTTGATGTTTTCGCGGGTGTATTGCTCACCTTTTGAAGTCATCACTAAAGCACCGCGCTCAATGCAATCGGAGGCAAGCGGGATGTCCGAGGTGATGACCAAATCGCCCGCGGCAACATTTTGTTCAATGTATAAATCGGCTTCATCAAAACCGCTCGGCACGACTTTGCGCGTTAACCATTTACTATTAGGTAAGGCAATGGCCACGTTAGCGACAAAAATACAGGTCACCTCACAGCGCTCAGCGGCTTTAAAAAGAATTGGTTTGATGGCATTTGGACACGCATCGGCGTCGACCCAGATTTGCATTGAAAGCTCCTTAAATCAGAGTTCCATTATTGCGAGTCATGGGTCGTTTGGCTATAGGCGGAATGAAGCAGCAAGACAAAAACATATTATTTTCAATTATGGCGAACCTGAAAGCAGAGCAAGTTCACCATAATTAATAAAAATAATATTAAATTTATCTTTTGTATTATTTAAGCAGCTCCGTCGATGGGATAGCCTGATCCTTACTGAAACGCTTCACTGAGGCGAACAAAGCATCGCTTCGTACCGCGATATGATCAAAGTAGAAGTTTGCTTTGGCCAGCCATGCTTGATCCGCTTGATCGGATTGCGCCCCTTTTAAAAGCAACCAGCCGCCAATCACGTAGCCAGACAGCATCATAAAGTCATACGCTGCTTCACTAGACTCCACATCGCCATCCAACATGGCTTGCTTGGCATCGCTTAGCAAACGGATCTGACTTTTCAATGACACCACCAAATCGATGTGCTGGGTAAAACTCGCCGCATCCGTTTGCATCTCGTCAATCAGTGCCGACATAGCCATACCTTGATCAGCGGCCAATTTACGCCCTACCAAATCCAGTGCTTGGACCCCATTGGTGCCTTCGTAGATCGGTAAGATGCGAGCATCGCGCAGCAATTGCGCCACACCGGTCTCTTCGATGTAGCCCATACCCCCGTGCACCTGCACTGCAAGGGAGGTGATCTCTTGAGCCATTTCCGTTAGCCAACCTTTAACAATCGGCGTATACAGCTCAGTACGCGTCATATGCTTGGCATCGGTGTTTGATAAATCATTTTCTACCGACGCGGTGTACATCAGAGCACGCATGGCCGCCAGTGTACTGGCCATTTGCCATAACATGCGCTTCACGTCCCCATGCTCAGCAATCACGGCTTTTTCTTTGCTGCCCTTCACAGAGCCTTGCTTGCGCTCATGGGCATAGTCCAACGCCATCTGATAAGCCGCTTCTGCAACCGCCAATCCTTGCAAGCCAACACTTTGGCGAGCGTTGTTCATCATGGTAAACATGGCTGCAAGGCCTTTGTTTTCCTCACCGACCAAATAGCCAATCGCCCCCTCGGTTTCACCATATTGCATGACACAGGTTGGCGAGCCGTGAATCCCCATCTTGTGCTCAAGAGACAGCGGAAACACATCGTTACGGCGGCCAGCATGGCCATTTTCATCCAACAGGTACTTCGGCACTAGAAACAGAGAAATCCCCTTTACCCCTTCCGGCGCATCAGGAAGACGTGCCAACACCAAATGAATGATGTTTTCGCTCATCAAATGGTCACCCCAAGTAATAAAGATTTTCTGCCCATAAAGTCGGTATTGATCACCGTCTGGCACCGCTTTGGTTTTGATCGCTGCCAAATCCGTACCCGCCGCAGGCTCCGTCAGGTTCATGGTACCGGTCCATTTGCCCGACACCATATTTGGCAAGTAGGCTTCTTTTAACGCTTGGCTAGCGTGGGTTTCGATGGCATCCACGGCCCCTTGGGTGAGCAAAGGACAAAGTGAGAAAGATAAGTTGGCAGATTGAATACCTTCATTGAAAGCCACTTCAAGCGCTCTTGGCAAACCTTGCCCACCAAACTCTTCCGGTGCCGCTAAGGTGGTCCAAGCGGCTTCTTGCAACAACTCATAAACATGCTTGAAATCAGGAGTCTCTTGCACGCAACGGGCGACCATTTTCGGCGGTGTTTTATCGCCCAAACGGTTGGTTGGCGCCACACATTGCTCAGAGAATTTCGCGGCCTCAGACAGAATCGGCTCAACAAGGTCCGCACCATAGTTTGGGAAGTGCGGCTCAAGGCGCGCGATGTCAGCAATATGCTCCAAACAGAATTGAATGTCTTTTGCGGGATAACGATAACCACTCATTGATCGACTCCTTATGAATTCTTATTTTTCTATTGTCGTTGTTAATAGAAAGAGTGGTCAATTAGAGCATATTCGACAATGGCAAATGATCGCTAATTTGCTGACAAATATGCTCAGGTGCGGCGCTCAGGCAAACCAATGCCATTACTTTAAAGGCTGGTAATCCGCATGCTTACGATACTCCCCTGGCGTCATACCGGTCCATTTCTTAAAGGAACGATAAAAGGCACTCGGTTCCTCAAAGCCCATTAACGCGGCAATTTCATTGAATGACAGCTGTGGGGCATTGATATAGGTGATCGCAGCTTCTTTACGACACTCATCTTTGATTTGCTGGAATGACGTCCCTTCATCCGTTAAACGACGACGCATAGTCGACACACTCACATTGAGCATAGACGCTACTTCTTCGGCAGACAGCATTTCCTGAGAGAAATCCTTCCCTAAAATAGAAATGATTCGAGACTTCAAACTGTTGTCATTATCGACCATGACCAAGAGCTGATAGGGTGCGGTTTTTAAGAAGCTGCGTAAGCTGTCTTCATTCTGCACTAGGGGCATTTCCAGATAAGAAGACGGAAATACCAAGGCATTGCCATGTTGCGAAAATTTCACATCCGACTGAAACAAGGTTTGATAGTACTCCACATCATCAGGGCGAGATGCGGTAAAATAAGCCGCTTTCAGCACTAGGCGTCGACCAATTAACCAGCTGATAAAGTGATGCCACATGGACAAGGTGGTACGCACCCGCTCACGGGACTCAAACGCTTTATCAAGGGAGATATCGGCATTGGCTTCAAGGGATTCAATTGGCGCAAAGGTGACTTTGGCAAAGCGGCCTTTTTTGACGACAATTGGTTTAATGGTGGGGCCACGGCAGATTTCATAGAAATCGCTGCAACGTTTTAACGCTTGCGCCAAATTTTTTGAATGCAATATACAAAGACACATCATACGGAAGGAGCCTTTCGGCATTTTTCCGCCACTTAAAATGCAAAAGGACTCGTCGTCCATCATTTGCATGATGCGCTGATACAATAGGCCATAGCGATAGACTGAAAGCCCCTGCTCTGCCTCTACATCACTGCGACTAATGCCAACTTCATCCAGAAGTGGATTAATGTCACACCCCTGTCTTTCTACTGCGCTTAAAAGATAACGTACACTCTGAGCTGGAACAGTCGCTTTAGACTCCATGCAATCAAGCCCCCTCAACAATTACCCTAAAAATATAGGCACAAAAAAAGGCTGCATAATGTTATGCAGCCTTTTAGTTTTATTATTAATTTTGCTCTGTCAACGAATCGAGTAGATCACTTTTCACTAAGTCTTCCGACTTCGCTTGCTCTACTTGCTGGCTGGCAGCGTCTTCCACTTTAGGAGTGAAAGTAAAGCGCTTTGGGCGCACTTTAGGTTGTGCTACTTCTTTCTCAGGAAGTAGCCCTAAACGATCAAGCTTTTTATGAGCCTGCTCTTTACGTTGCTTCGCTTTTTTAGCATCGAAACGAGAAGGAGTAGCCGCTTTACGGGCTTTCTTCTGCTCTTTAAGCATTTCCTTGGTACCAGTTTTACCAAGCTTCCCTTTCATGCTACGGGATTTCTTCAAACGAGACATAATTAACCTCTCTAACAAGACATGTATTGTATCAATCTACATCAATGAGGTCACGCTGATCGCTCAAAGATTAACAATCTGCCTTAAAAGCACGGTGACCTTTTTTACGCAGGTTACCCACTTCGCCCAAAGCTGTGCGTGCTGCCCCTGCATCTTTAGCCATTACGGCAGCATCTAATGCTTCAAATGCCGTGATGGTGTCATCGATCACAGACTGGTAATCCGCTTGACGTTCAGCCAGCTCACCACCCGCAAGCTCTTTCTCTTTGAACAGGTAAGGGGTTTCTTCACGGGATTCACGCAATGTCGCAATGATGGTATCAATGCGTGCATCCGCCGCTTCAAAATTTCCTTTCTTAACCTCAAATGACAGACTCTTCATTTCTGTCTTTAACGTTTCCATGTCTTCATGCAGCGCTGTGTCACCGCAGTGCCCGTGGGCAAAGACACCTGCACTTGCAGTCAGCAGCACTCCACCTAAAATCATTTTAGGATTAATCATTACTCTCTCCTTTAATACATTAATCTCCGAACTCTAACCTACTGACTGCTTACCTGTCAGCTGAGTTCCCTGAAAACGGGTAATTTGCCATAATTTTTAAGGTTATTCGGCATTTCCTAAGGCAAAAACTTGCTTCGGCAAATTGGTTTTACCTAACATGGCTCAATCATTTTAAGAAATACTCTGATTTGCATATGAACAAATGTAAGCATCTTGCGCTATTAACCTTTTTTTCCACGATTGCTTTGGCTATCAGCTCAACCAGCCAAGCACAAGAGTGCGACGATCGCAGTGCCATGACTGCAGCGATGGACGCCTCAGAAAGATTGATGAGCAGCGACAGCTTTAGACGCCCTCAAGTGCTAAAAAGGCACCACCCCAGTAAACGCAAAGAGGTCGCCACTTACTTTGAAAGTGGCGACCTCTATTTCACACTTTATTGGATTGTGTCCGATAACTGCCAAGCCGCCTTTATCAAACGCACCCGAGGCAAGTATTAGTCTTTTTTATCTTTGTCTTTTGCTTTGTCAGCATCAGACTTAGATTTACCTTCCTTGTCATCTTTGTTTTCGTCTTCGTCATCCTCATGACCCAGCTTGGAGATCTCTTCCAAGCGTTTCAGGATGCGTGCAGACAAGGTCCCTTCTGGGTAGTTACCCTCTTTGTCCGCCACACCAGGCTCAATGCCTGTTAGCAAATGCAGCGCCTCATCGGCTTTCTCCACCGCATAAACATGGAATTTACCCGCTTCCACTGCCTCAATCACTTCATCATTTAGCATTAGGTTGATGACGTTCGATTTCGGAATGATCACACCCTGTGTGCCGGTTAGGCCACGGGCATTACACACATTGAAGAAGCCTTCAATTTTTTCGTTGACACCGCCGATCGCCTGTACTTGACCGTATTGGTTCAAAGAGCCAGTGATCGCCAGATCCTGACGCAACGGCACATTAATCAACGCCGATAGCAAACAGCACAGCTCTGCGGTCGAGGCACTGTCACCATCCACGTAACCATAGCTTTGTTCCATGGCAATGGAAGCACTGATGTCGAGTGGGAACTGTTGCGCATAACGATGGCCTAGGTAACCGGACAGGATCAAGACACCTTTGGAGTGAATGTTTTGCCCCAAGTTCGACTCACGCTCGATGTCGACAATACCTTTACCACCAGGGTAAACCGTGGTCGAAATACGCGCTGGTGCACCAAAGCTGCTGTCACCGATCTGCATTACAGTCAGACCGTTGATGTTACCAATGGCTTGCCCTTCACTTTCTAGCAAGATGGTACCATCGACGATTTCTTCGATGATCCTCTCCGCAACACGGCCAGTACGATGTTTCTTGGCCGCCAGAGCACGTTTAACGTGAATATCCGTGATCACTTCGTCTTTCGCCAGCTGACGGTTAAAGTCCGCTTCCCCAAGCAACTCGAACACATCACCAATCTTGGCGGCCATTTCTTTTTGATGCTCAGCCAGACGGCTACTGTATTCAATTAGCTCAGCCACACCTTTATCGGTCACATCGGCATAACCTTCTTTGGCGACACGATCTTTTAACAAACGGGCAAACGCCAGCTCGGTATCATCGTTACGTTTCAAAGAATCATCAAAGTCGACCAAGACACGGAACATTTCCTGGAAATCAGGATCCGCATCTTGCAACAAGTAGTAAATTTCACGAGAACCGATCAAGATCACCTTCACTTGCAACGGCAGGTCTTCTGGCGACAAGGTAGTCGTGTTCATCAGGCCCATATCCGCATAGGGATGCTCGATTTTCAGCGTTTTGCTCTTGAGCGCACGCTTAAGAGCTTCCCAAAGGTAATGGTCCGTTAGCAGTTTTTCCGCATCTAGAATCAGATAACCACCGTTCGCTGCGTGCAGGCTGCCAGAGCGAATCAAACGATAGCTGGTGATCAACATACCTTGATCAGAGCTGTATTCCACTTGGCCAAATAAATTACGATAGGTTGGATGCGGTTCATACACCACTGGCTGACCGCCATCGGAGGTATGGGTGACGGCCACATTAGGCAAATACATCTCTTCGTACATAGTTCGACGGCTAGTCTCGTCACGGCTGTCAGAGCTTTTATCGTCAACAAATTGGTCAATAATGACCTTATCCAAGTCTTCGCGCATTTCCTTAAGAAACTTAGTGATGACCTCCTCTTCGGCATATTTTTCAAACATGGGTGCCATCAATGGATCCAATGCTTCTTTTACCGTTTCAAGGTTTAGCTCTCGCAACTGCTCGTAAGAAATACGCTTCCAGGTTGGCAGACTGAGCAGCTCATCGTTTAGCATACCTTCAAGCTCAGATACGCCGGCTTGGAAGGCATCACGTTCTTCATCCGTCAGGCTAGCAAAATCCGCCTCTTCTAATGCCTTACCATCGCGCATAGGCGCAAAGCTAACCGATGTCGCATCACGGAACATCGCCACGCCAATTTTCGAAGCATGACGCTCTACCAGGTTAATCGCTGACTCATATTGGTCATTGAAAGCACGGTCAATGGCGCTTTTTTGCTGTTGGTAGTTCGGGTTCTCAAAGGCCGCAGGAAAAGTGCCCATTAAGCCATCAATCAAAGCTCGAATATCTTGCTCAAATTCTTTTGATTGGCCAGGTTGAAATTCAATAGCTTTGGGTGAACGGTAGTCTTTAAAGTTATTGACGTAAACCCACTCACTCGGTGCGTCTTTACGTTTTGCTTCACTCTTTAGGTAGCTGGT
>NZ_FLOC01000026.1 GCF_900089755.1 Marinomonas aquimarina
TTTGCTTGACGATCATAGAGGCGTTGAACCACCTGATCCCATCCCGAACTCAGAAGTGAAAAGCGCCATCGCCGATGGTAGTGTGGGAGATCCCATGTGAGAGTAGGTCGTCGTCAAGCTTTTAATTTAAAGAAGCCCTGATAGCTAACGCTGTCAGGGCTTTTTTGCGTTTGGGACATAGGAAAGGTCATCTGGCCCGCCAGAACAGACCCCTTCCCGCGGGAATCGCGGTCCTACAATGCGGTGTTGGCTTTGTAGGACTTCGCTGTGCGAAGGAAATTACTCCGTGATAAAGCTTTTGCTCCCCGAACGAAGTCGGGTCGTACGAGCGGGTCTCTCGAATTACCGTAACCCCATCCTAACCTTCCCCTTAAACAGGGAAGGGACATGAAAGACTGCAGAATTTATTAGCAAAGGGGTCAGATTCCTAAGCAGACCGCAGTAGTTGGAAGCTGATATACGTGCAGGGATCTGACCCCTGAGACACTGTGTTTGTCTATCGGGCTGTCCCCGAGATTTGAAACATTTATGGCTTACCGTCAGCCCTTCACACCTTTTACCACTCATATATCACTCCCGCGCAAGGTTACAAGTGGTCGTTTGAAACACCTGTGTTGATAACCTGCTCAGCGTCCCCTTTAAACCACCTCAAAAATTACGATTTTGATTGGCTTTTGAAGCTTTTGTAAAAGTCTTAATTTAACAGTGTTTCATTTAAGACTTTTATAGATGTCTTTATGCCTATTAGCGGCGATTTTTTAAACGTTATCATTTTGCTAAATAGTCTGTATGTAATTTTTTTTCAAAATCGAGCAGTAAATGAGTAGGCCCTTCTCAGTAGGAGGTATAAAATTTCTGAATCAAACTTTTGGGCTTTTAAATTCACTTTTGAGGTTGTTATACATGTCAGAAATACTGCAAATGGTGCTCGTTGGGCTCGCGGTGATCGCGTTGCTTGGCGTGGTGCTCGAGGATGTCATACACGTCAATAAAGCCAAGGTAACCCTATTCCTAGGGACCTTTTCATGGTTTTTATTGTATGTGTTTCATTCCGACTCCCCTGATGAGTCACAAGCCATAGGGCTTGGTTTTGAGGAAAACGTCTCTGAGATTGCCAGTTTATGGTTGTTCTTGGTGGCGGCGATGACCTTCGTTGCCTATCTCAACAAGAAGGGCATGATCGAAAACGTGATTTTGCTGTTCTTACCCAAGCGGATCAAAGAGCGCTCGTTGCTGTTTTTAACGGCGATTTTCTGTTT
The DNA here is from genome assembly GCF_900089755.1 of Marinomonas aquimarina. Classification (GTDB taxonomy): domain Bacteria; phylum Pseudomonadota; class Gammaproteobacteria; order Pseudomonadales; family Marinomonadaceae; genus Marinomonas; species Marinomonas aquimarina. Next base: position 1,260 of record NZ_FLOC01000026.1, read on the forward strand.
TATCTTCTCCTCTTTAGCTGACAACATTACCGCGACCTTGGTATCAGTGACTTTGATTCTGTCGCTGAATCTATCGACGAAAAAGACTGTCCGCTTTGCCACCTTAGTGGTGTTTGCCGTCAACTCGGGCGGGGTGTCCTTGATCACTGGTGATGTGACCACCCTGATGATCTTCTTGGAAGGCAAAGTGCATATCCTAGAGCTGTTGATGCTGTCATTACCGGCGTTCTCCGCGGTGATGGTGCTAGCGCTGTTGCTCAGTCACGGTATGAATGAAACGGTTGAGATCAATATTCGTCACAACGAAGTGCGTTCAGTGGATTTAATGATAGCCGGAGCATTTTTATGCACCATCATTTCGACCATTGCGGCAAACGTTCTGTTTGGTATCCCACCGGTACTGATGTTCTTAATGGGTATGGCTACCATGTTCTTAATTGCCCGCTTCTTTAATGACGATAAAGAAGAGGAACAGTCGATCTTGGAATACATCCGTGTGATCGAGTTTGAAACCTTGCTGTTCTTCTTAGGCATTCTACTCTTGGTGGGAATGCTAAAAGAGATCGAGGTATTGGATTCGATTGTACGTATGTACGAGATTCTGCCACCGTTTGTTGCCAACTTCTTGATGGGCGTTTTATCGGCCATGATTGATAACGTACCGCTTACTGCCGCGCTATTAAAAGCTGGCATCGTGATGAGTGATGCGGATTGGCTCGGGCTCACCTATGCCGTCGGTGTGGGGGGGTCCTTGTTGGTGATCGGTTCGGCTGCAGGGATCGTGGCGATGAGTAAGGTTAATGGGCTCACCTTTGCCTCCTATGCTCGCTACTGTTTGGTCCTATTAATTGTCTACTCATTAGGTTACATCGCTTCGGTAGCCTTGGCGCAGCTGGTTTTAGGCACTTAAACATCATGCAAAACAGGCACTTCGGTGCCTGTTTTCATTTGTGAGGAAATCACAAGGTTGGCCTAACTCTTGTATGGCGTAAAGGTGCTCGGGGGATTTCCGCGCGTTAGGCCAAGCTCACCTTTTTAGCCCACTGTTTAGCGCTTAATTGGTGCGTGCTTTTATCGTATGTATCACTTTGGAGCTTATATGATAGATGTTGTGTGGCTTTTGCTGTCGGCTACGCTGGTTTTTATGATGCAAGCTGGCTTTCTTTGTCTTGAAAGTGGTCGTATACGCAGTAAAAACAGCATCAATGTCGCGGCTAAAAATATTTCTGATTTTATTCTCTCATCCGCTGTTTTTAACTTAGTCGGCTTTGGTTTGATGTTCGGTGCCTCCTATCAGGGCATGCTCGGTACTTCCGAATTTCTGTTTGGTGATCAAGCCTCCTCGACTTCGATTGCCTTCTTTTTATTTCAAATGATGTTTTGTGGCACCGCCGCGACCTTGGTATCAGGGGCGGTCGCGGAGCGTATGACGTTCGTGGGCTACTTGCTGATGACCATTATGCTGAGCGCTTTGATTTATCCGATTGTCGGCCATTGGGCATGGAATGGTGTCTACCAAAGCGACAGTCAGGGTTGGTTGGAAGCATTGGGGTTTGTTGATTTCGCTGGCTCAACGATTGTGCACTCGGTGGGTGGATGGGTAGCGTTGGTGGCGGTCTGGCTGATCGGGCCACGCTTACGCCGCTTCGAGCAGGGGATCTTGTTACCCCAGGGCAGCAACCTTCCGTTATCAGGGCTAGGCTTATTGCTGATCTGGTTAGGCTGGATTGGCTTTAACGGCGGCAGTACCTTGAGCTTCAACAACAGTGTGCCAGCGATATTGTTGAACACCTTTGTTTCGGCAATCTGGGGTGGCATTGGGGCCTCGCTACTGTTTTATGCCCTCCACCGCTATATCAATGTGTCGCAGGTGTTAAATGGCGTGATTGCTGGGCTAGTCGGCATCACCGCTGGCTGTCATGTGGTGTCCGCGTCGGCTTCGATCTTAATCGGTCTGCTCAGTGGCATGATTACCATCGTGGGTTCCCTCTTAATGGAGCGCTGGCGTTTGGATGATGCGCTGGATGTTGTGCCGGCGCATTTGTTCGCTGGGATTTGGGGAACCTTGGCGGTGGCCCTGTTTGGGGATTTAAACGCGCTCGGTACCGGCCTAAGTCGTTGGCAGCAGTTACAGGTTCAACTGCTAGGCATTGTGGCAATAGGTGCCTATTGCCTGCTAGTGGTCTATATCGCCCTGTCTATACTGCGCCAGTTTGTTGCCTTGCGTGTCACCCGCGAGCAAGAAGAGCAGGGGCTGAACATAGCCGAGCATCGGGCCACTACGGAGTTAATCGATTTGCTGACGTCGATGCATTATCAAGAAGATCAGGCGGACTTTTCCAAACATGTGCCAGAGGAGCCGTTTACTGAAGTCGGCCAAATCGCGAAGCAATACAATCAGGTAATTGATCGCGTGCACAAGGAAATCTCCGAGCGGGACCAAGCCTTGTACTGGTTTAAAGAAAGTGAAATGCGCAAATCCGCGATTCTCGATTCATCGATGGACTGTATCGTCACCATCAATGGCAGTGGCCATATTATTGAATACAACCCTGCGGCAGAGCGGACCTTCGGTGTGCTCAAGCGCCAAGTCAAAGGCAAAAGCTTCATCGCCACCTTTGTGCCGCAAGCCGACCGTGAAAGCATTTTAACCAGCTTGGCAACAGGCTTTTCCAGCTCCGGTGGTTGGTTGATTAACCGCCGCAATCACTTTCAACTGCAGCGTGGCGATAATGAACCCTTCCCTGTTGAGATCGCCATTACCAAAGTGGTCAATGACCAGGGCGGCTTTCAGGAGTTCACCTTGCATATCCGTGATATGACACGTCATGTGAAACTGCAACAACGCTTACGTTTTCTCGCCTACAGTGATCCCTTGACCAGTCTCTATAACCGTACCTATATGACGGAACAGCTGGAGCATGCCTTACAGCAAGCTAAGGAATGCCATCAAGCAGTGGCTTTGCTGTTTCTAGACCTGGATAAGTTTAAGATTATCAACGATACCCTGGGTCACAAAGCGGGGGACGAGTTACTTTGTGAGGTGTCCTCGCGGCTCACTGATGTGGTGTTGGAATCCGATATTATTGCCCGCTGGGGTGGGGATGAGTTCTTGATCATGCTGACAGAAGAGGTATCGGTGCAGCGCGCTGAACAGTTGTCACAGAAAATCCTACAGCAAATGCGCGAGCCTGTGCTGTTGGCGGGCAACCCGGTCAAAGTCGGCACCAGTATTGGCATTGCCATGACTGAGCACTTATACGATGTTGAGCAACTGATACAGCAGGCAGATATGGCCATGTATTGGGCCAAACAAAATGGCCGCGATAACGCTAAATTCTTCGAAGCCTTTATGGCCAATGAAGTCTCAAGCCGCTTCCAGTATGAACAGCAAATCAAACAGGCGTTGGCTCAGCAACAATTCCATTTGCTGTATCAACCGCAAATAGACACCTTGTCGCAGTCGGTGATGGGCTTTGAGGCCTTGATTCGTTGGCAACATCCAGACAAAGGCATGATTTCGCCAGTGGAGTTTATTCCCATTGCCGAAGAGTCCAACTTGATCTGTCATATCGGCGATTGGGTACTGCAACAAAGCATCGCCTTATTGTCCGCATGGCAAACAGCCGGTGTGGCTGTGCTGCCGATTGCCGTCAATATTTCCGGTCGACAGTTTGTCGCAGAAGGTTTTATCGACACGATTGCCAGTTTGCTTCAGCAGCATCAAGTCGATGGCAGCCTACTCAAGATAGAAATTACTGAAGGGGTGTTTCTGCACGATATGAGTCAGTGCATTGATATCATGGCTGCGCTCAAAGGGATGGGCGTGGAAATTTCCGTCGACGACTTTGGTACCGGCTATTCATCGCTGCATTATTTAAAAGAGCTGCCACTGGATATTTTGAAAATTGATAAATCCTTTGTCAGCGGTATTGGCGATCAAGCGGAAGGCGATAAGATTTGCGAAGCCATTATTCAGCTGGCGCAGAATCTCGATTTGAAAGTGATTGCGGAAGGGGTGGAAACACAGGAGCAAGCGAATGTCTTAAATGTGCTTGGCTGTCATCTGCATCAAGGCTATTTCTATGATCGGCCGCTGTCGGAAAGCGCTGCCCTGCGGCTGTTGCAGCAAGGGCAGCGGACTGCGCTAGGGACCAGCGTGGTTTAATCGGACTGCTCAGCATCCGCCGCTTTACGGTGACGGATGTTATGCAATAGCGACTGGCCCTTAGTGCGTGGGATGCTTGGGTTTTCGCGATGTAGCGTCGCCTTGGCGATCATATTGGCTGCTACCGGCGCTGTGATCAGCAAGAACAGCGTGATCAAAACTTCTGACACGGAAAAGCTGCCTTGGTTAATCGTCTGATAAATCATGGACGACAACAGCACACCGGTAATACCAAGAGTAGTGGCCTTGGTCGGACCGTGCAGGCGGGTAAACACGTCCGGTAAACGTGCCAAGCCAATCGAGCCAATCAACAAAAAGACACCGCCGACCACCAGCAGAAAGCAGATCAATAGTTCCGTATAAAATGACATATGGCTCTCCTGTTACTCGATGATATCGCCGCGAAGCAAGTACTTACATAAGGCTGAGGTACTGACAAAACCTAGCATGGCTATCAATAGAGCCGCCTCAAAATACAAGCTGGTCTCCATATAGATGCCGTACAGTACCAACAACGCGATGGCGTTAATGTACATGGTGTCTAGGGCCATAATGCGGTCAGACATATGTGGTCCTACTAATAATCGCCATAAGTTCAGGAACAAAGCGATACAAATACAAATAGTGACGAAGAATAACGCCCAGCTTAGCATCCTAAGATCTCCTTAATCGGGCGCTCGTAGCGCTGTTTAATCTCATCAATCAGTTCTTGTTCATTGTCCAAGTGTAACGCGTGTACATACAGCCATTGCTTATCTTCTGATATCTCTACACTGACAGTTCCTGGTGTCAGTGACACCGTGCTGGCCAATACGGTAATGCCGACATCCGAGGTCACATCCAATGGGATCGCCACAAAGGCCGGCTGCAATTTACGTACAGGCCCTAGTACCAATAGCGCTACTTGCATGTTGGCCACCAAAATATCTTTCAACACCAGCAACAAATAACGGAACGCCAGCCAAGGTTTGCGGATCTTGGGGTGTTCGTCACGCATGCTGTTGACCAGCAAGGGAATGCCAATGGCAAAGAATAGCGCTAATAGAATATGCCCTGGGCTGATGGAGTTATTCATAAACAGCCACACGGAAAACAGCAATAAGCTGTGGGATGGCATAGGTAAAATTCGCATTAGAAGCCTCCGTCAGCCAATGGGCTAGTTAACAATGCATCCACTGATAAGCTTGGGTCATGTAGGAATACCGCCGCATCGATCGTCAATTCAGAGATAGGGCCACCAAATAAGGCGAGCAAAGGCGATGCGCCTAGCAGCAGCACAATGCCTAGCCATTCCCCTAGGTGAATGGTTTGTTTTTCATCAGAGGCTTGCTTGCTGGACGAGTGGCGCCAGAACAAGGTGGTACCGGCACGGGACAAGGCAATCAAGGCACCTAAGCTGCTCAGTAGCAGAATAGGCCACACCCAAAGTTGCTCGGCGGTGGAATGCGCTGCTTGCAAGATCATTACCTTACCTAAGAAACCGGAAAACGGCGGCATACCAATCACGGCAATGGCCGCGATCGCAAACAGAATGCCTAAGAAGATCGGGTTATCCATGGTCTTAGCAACGACAAAGCGATCTTCCGCTTTGCCCCGTTGACGGGCAATCATATCCGCTAACAAGAACATGCCGCCGGCGACTAGGGTACTGTGCACCATGTAATACAGTGCCGCACTGGTGGCCGCTTCGTTGCCTAAGGCCGCACACACCATCAAGGTACCGGCTGATAACACCACTAGGTTGGCCGTCAGCAGTTTCAGAGTCGGGCTGGCCAACGCACCAATGGTACCAATGACCACTGTCAACAGTGCCAGTGGCCACAGCCAAGATTGCGCAACATTGGCTAACTCGCCTGCGTCATCGCCAAACACCACACCGTGAATGCGCAAGATGCTGTAGATACCCACCTTGGTCATGACGGCGAAGATGGCGGCCACGGGCGCACTGGCACTTGAGTAGGTTTTTGGTAGCCAGAAGTGCAATGGCAGTAGCGCGGCTTTCATGCCAAACACGACCATTAATAGCAAGGCGCCGATCTTCGCAAGAATGGCGACACTGCCTTCAAGATCGCCAACTTTCTGCGCCATATCTGCGATGTTTAGCGTACCTAATGTGCCGTATAAGATGCCCAAGCCAAACAGGAAGACACTCGAACCGGCGAGGTTCAAGATCACATAATGGGTGGTCGCTTGGGTCTTGTGCTTACCGCCGCCATGAATCAGCAGAGCATACGAGGCAATCAGCAAGACTTCAAAGAACACGAATAGGTTAAACACGTCTCCGGTCAGGAAGGCGCCATTGATACCCATGACTTGGAACATAAACAATGGGTAGAAGTAACCACCGGTACGATCATGATAGCCGGTGGCGTAACAGAGTGCACCGAAGGCTAAGAAGTTGGTTACACACACCATTACGCTCGACATAGGGTCTGCCACCAAGACAATCCCATATGGCGGACGCCAGTCGCCAAGAATGTACTGGGTGACGCCGTCGAACTGTACCGAAGCCACCAAAGCAAAGCCGATGACCACCTGTAACAGCATAGATAGGACGGCTAATAGACGCTGGCGTTTCAGTGTTTTGGAAAACGGTGGCAGCAGTAATAGCGCGCCGCTAAACAGTGGCAACAGAATCGGTAAAATACTTAGATGTTGCATTTAGCGCTGTCCTCCAGACTTCTGACGAACTTGTTCCTTCGTTTGTGGGATACGACCATCGACATGGTCATTACCCAAGTCAGCGCGGGCGCGCATGGCCAAGATCACGGCAAAGGCGGTCATGGCAAAGCCGATCACAATGGCGGTTAACACCAAGGCCTGAGGCAAGGGATCACCGTACTCTTCTGACATACCCAGTACCGCAGCGCCGTCTAATTTCAGACGACCGCTGGCAAATAGAAATAGGTTAACCGCATAAGACAGCAGGGTCAGGCCAACGACCACTGAGAAAGTCCGACCACGTAAGGTTAAGAAAATCCCGCAGGCCGTCATCAAGCCTACGCAAAAAGCATAGATGCCTTCCATTATTCTTCCTCCTCAAAAACAGCACGCTCACTGGTGGTCAACTGACCTAGGTTGGCCAAGATCAACATGGTTGCGCCCACCACCGTTAAATAAACACCAAGATCGAACAGCATGGCGCTGGCCAGCTCAAATTTGCCGATCACTGGTAAGTAGAAATAGTCGAACCACGAAGTCAGGAACGGACGACCAAAGAACCAGCTACCCAGGCCAGTCAGTGCGGCAATACCGATACCCGAGCCAATCATGATTTGGTAGTCCAGTTTCAAACGGTCTTTGATCCAGTCCACCCCGTGTGCCACATACAGCTGAATTACGGCGACCGAAGTAATCAAGCCCGCAATAAAGCCGCCACCAGGCATGTTGTGACCTCGTAGGAAGATGTAAGCTGATACTAATAACGCCAGCGGCAGTAGACTCTGTGACACCACGGCAAGCATGAGTGGGTGACGATCCGATGACCAAGGACGACCTTGTTCGTTACTGGACGGCATGTACAAACGCATACGGGCAATCAGCTTAAAGATACCCAATGCTGCGATTCCCAATACGGTGATCTCGCCTAAGGTATCAAAACCACGGAAGTCCACCAGAATCACGTTAACCACGTTGGTACCACCACCGCCGGTCTTACTGTTTTCGGTAAAGAAGTCCGAGATGGTATCCAGTGGGCGGGTCATCAAGGCATAAATCACCGTACCGACAATACCGCCAATCATCGCCGAGATGCCCAAGTCGCGTACCACGCGACGTGGGCTCGATTCTTTCGGGGTCTTTTGCGGTAAGAAGAACAGCGCCAGCATTAGCAGGATCATGGTGACCACTTCCACCGACAATTGCGTCAATGCTAAGTCTGGGGCAGAGAAACGTACGAACGCTAGAGTGACGATCAAGCCCACCACAGAGACGGTCAACAGCGCCACCATACGACGGCGGTGCCAAATCACGGTAGCCAATGAAGCAATCGACAACAACACCGCACCGGTAATGGATAGCGCATCCAGAGGGATTTCTGGACGGCGGCCCGCAGTGGTGTCTAGGTCCAATAACGGATAGGCACTGACGATAATGGTAAACATGAACAGGAAGTACATGTAGCGTTGTAGCGAACCGTTTTCAAACAAGCCGATAAACCAAGCAGCCTTCGCCACTAGTTGCTGAATCGCACGCTCAAACAAGATTTTAGGGTCATTGCTTGGGAATTGTGCTTGGAACTTAAATAAGTGCTGGCGGTTGTAATACACAAACAAACCACCTAACAAAGCGATCACACTCATCAACAGTGGGATATTAAAGCCGTGCCAAATGGCCAAACTGTATTCCGGTACTGGCGCGTTCAAGGCCGAGAAAGACGCACTGTAGAGCAAATCACCGACGATCCAACCCGGGAAAATACCCACTAACAAACACAGTGCTACTAGGATCTCGACCGGTACACGCATGTAACGCGGTGGTTCATGGGGCGTTTTCGGTAGGTTGATTGGCTCACCATTAAAGAATACGTCGTGTACAAAACGGGTTGAGTAAGCCACCGATAAGACACCCCCTAGGGTAGCCATCACGGGAACCATCCAAGACAAGGAACCAAGGGAATCCTGATGCAGTGTTTCGTTAAAGAACATTTCTTTTGATAAGAAACCGTTCAGTAGCGGCACACCAGCCATGGCTGAGGAAGCCACCATCGCTAAAGTTGCCGTGTACGGCATGTACTTCCACAGACCATTGAGTTGACGCATATCCCGAGAGCCGGACTCATGGTCGATAATGCCCGCCGCCATAAACAACGACGCTTTAAACGTGGCGTGGTTAATAATGTGGAAAATCGCGGCCACCAAGGCAAGGTCAGAGCCCATACCTAATAGCAGTGTAATCAAACCCAAGTGACTGATGGTGGAGTTCGCCAACAAGCCTTTTAAATCGTGTTGGAACAGTGCTAGGTAACCCCCCAATAGGAAGGTGGCAAGGCCTGTCATGCTAACGATCAAGAACCACAAATCGGTACCCGCAAGGGACGGGTAAAAGCGTGCCATCAAGAAGATACCGGCTTTTACCATGGTCGCTGAGTGTAAGTAGGAACTGACAGGTGTCGGCGCCGCCATGGCATTGGGTAGCCAGAAGTGGAATGGAAACTGCGCCGATTTGGTAAAGGCACCCACTAGAATGAGCACCGTAATTACTGGGTAAGCACTGTGTGCTCGGATCAAATCACCACTGTCCAACACGGTTTGCAGATCAAAACTGCCCACCACATTGCCCAGCATCAATAGGCCAGCCAAAAGGAATAAACCGCCCGCGCCAGTAATGGTCAGTGCCATACGCGCGCCTTTACGGGCTTCACTCTTACTGCTCCAGAAGCTGATCAGCAGGAAAGAGCTAATACTGGTCAGCTCCCAAAATACCCAAATCTGGATCAAGTTATCTGACATGACCACGCCAAGCATGGCGAACATAAATAGGATCAAATAACAGAAAAATTTGCCAATATTGTCATTGTTGGACAGATAGTAGCGCGCATAGAGTATGACCAACAGACCGATGCCGAGGATCAGTATGCTAAACAGCAGGGTGAGTCCATCGAGGCGGAATGCGAGGTTTAACCCGAGGCTAGGAACCCAAGCGAGCGAGGTCTGAAAGCGCTGGCCATCGAGTACGGCGGGCGCTAGCTGCAACATTAAGAACAGTGCAATGGCAGGCAATGCAGCCGTTAAAAAAGCACATGCGGTTCGGCTATAGCGTGTACTACATAAGGGGACGAGTGTGCCCAGTAATACTAATAGGGGAATGCATAGTAGAGTATTCAACGGATCTGCTCCTTCATAGCATTTTCAACGGGGTATCAAATGGTCTAATAGAATACCAACCGTTTCCATTTTTTTAGCAGTCATGAACGACATAGTACTGCTTGTTTGACAGTGATTCGTAAGAATAGCGTGATGAGCACATATTTTCTTCAAAAATTAGTTGTAAAAAAGTAACAAAAATAATGTGTTGCACCGCAGCCAAAAAAAAGCGCTGAGGATAAGTCAGCGCTTTATGATAGACCCAATGGGAACCATTAAGTTCAGCTTGATCGGATTTCTTCCAGTAAGGATTCGATGCTAACGACCACTTGTAAACTCGCGGTTTCCATTTTGTCCAAGTAGCTTAGCATTTCTTTAGGGTTTTGTGCTTGTGCTGCCTTCACTGCAGCACGGCCAGATTCGTGCACAGTTTTGTGTGGCGCTTCAATGGCCTTAAAGTTGCGTGATTGCTGATAATGTTTAGCACCGTAGCCTTGGTAGTACCATTTCCCCAAACGGCACTCAGTATGAGCGTTGACCTCAGAGTGGAAATCTTGGTTATCAATACGGCGGTACACTTCATTTTTCCACACCGCGTGATCCAGCTTCACAGTGTCGAGGAAGGATTGTGTTGCGGCTAACTTGATAGCGGCCTGCATGCTCTGTGACGTCTCGATCACGTTCTCGACAATGCTGTCGATTTGGTTCGCTGACGTGGCCACATCTTCCGCACTGGTTTGGTTCTTATCCACCATCTCTTTGATGGCGTGGGTTTGATCCAATACCTTACGTACCAGCTCTTCGACTTGTTCGCTGGCAGAGTGGGTTTTACTGGCAAGGTTACGTACTTCATCGGCTACCACCGCAAAGCCGCGTCCTGCTTCACCGGCGCGGGCGGCCTCAATGGCTGCGTTGAGGGCTAATAAGTTTGTTTGATCTGAAATTTCCTGAATGCTGGAAACCAATTGGCTAATGCCGCTGGCCGTTTTATCCAGAATTTGCGCGGCTTCCATACTCGAGCTGGCTTGCTCATTGATGATGGTGGCGCGTTGGTTGAGGCGTTGCAGGGCCGAACGGGTATCACTGAATAGCGTATCGACTTCTTTTAATTGCTCACGCTCTTGAATCAAGGATTCGGCGTTTTCGGCCAAGCCATGGCGAATCGAGTTGAGCATATCGCCACCGCGTAATTGGTAACTTAGCAGCTCGCCACAGCTGTCGTCCGTTTGCGACATCTGAGCATCGGCTCTGGCCTCAGCTAACTGTGATTCAAGAACCATCATACGCTGCTGATGCTGTTCACGCTCTGATTGTAATTGCTGCTCAAGTTCGCTGATGCGATTTTTATTAGAAGAAAAAAACATTAACCGTGCTCCGCAGTCGCTGAAATGAAGGGCTGACCTTAGTGTGTGGTTCAATTGTGAGCTGATTGCCGGTGAGATAAAAGTTATTTATCGTTACACTGTATAAGATTTGTAACATCTTGCCTTGCATCAAACAAAAGCCTGCCCCAAGTCAAACGCTTGGGGCAGGCTGTCATCTTGATTTAATAGTAAGCGAAATGAGGTCTAGCCAAAGAACGCCCACAGAGGGCTGTGTTCAGACCCCATACTCCATAGGAGTACTACCACGGCCAGTAAAAACTCTAGGATTAATACGCCGATACCAAGCGTACCGGTGGACAAAATGAAACCTTCCTTGTGACTGATCCCTAAGAAGCGAGGTGTGCCTTTGTAAAGTAGGTAGGCGGAATACACCACACCCAAACAAACGGCTAACATACACAACCAAGCAATCGGGTAGATAGCGAACAGGCCACTTAAAAACATTGGCGTTGCGATGTACCCGGCAAAGATAATGCTTTCTGAGCGACTAGGGCGATGTGAGTACTGTCGCGATAGGGCGTGGATCGCAGAACCAACACCTGCCACTGCAAGCAGAATCAATGCATAGAACACTACACCTAAGCCAAGCGCTGTCATGACACTAAGTTTGATCCCTTCCTCTCCGTTTAGTGTCCAGCCAACTTGGGTGGTACCAATAAAACTACTGACAACAGGAATCGCCGCCAAAATCAGTACGTGGTGCGCGTACATGTGGCTAACCGACTCATGCTCCTTATTGATTTCACGCCATTCTCGATCAGGATGGTGTAATAGACCCCATACATGATTAATCATGCTGTCCTCCTCACTTCCGACTTCTGAATTAAGGTTCTTGTGAATGTTTTTATTCGCTTTAAAACACTTTTCACACTGTTCAGTATAGATGGGTACGGAAAAGTGGCGTGGCTGGATGATAACGATTTTTTATATTAATGAAGGCTCTTAGAGAGATGTGTTCTATAAAGAGTCTGGCGAAAACCAGACTCTTCTGCTTGTCTAAGCCTCATCCGAACATTGATAGGCCTCGGGCATTTCGATGCGATAAGGCCGATCCAGCGGTTCTGTGAAGTCGAGCTGAGCAATGGTGCGCGCAATTAAAAACTCATACAGCTTCCAGCGTGAGCAGCTTGGGTGCTCTACAGAGCTGTGGCTGCGCAGGACGACCTCACCAGCGGGGGTGAGGAGCTCCAGATCTAGCACGGCTTCGAGTACCGAGGTCTGAGTGGTTTCATAACCAACCAGATAGGGCATGATGTGGTAGTCGCGATCGCAATAACGACGTCCATCCGTTCCTCTATGACAAACGCTGCCTTGACTGAAACGGTGGTGCTCATAGATCGGCCGTTGCTGCTCGCGGATTTGCGTTTGGCTACTGAGATTGTATTGGGCAATGAAGTCTGCCGCGTCTAAGTGGCTGCCCACCTGTTGTATGCCCTTACTTCGAAAGGCTTCGATGAGCTGATCTAAATAGCGTTTATTGGTCAGCGGGTCTCCTGACGCCGAGGCACGGACTTGGATTCGCGCGTCCTGGCTTATTTGCACATCAGGGTCCACTTGACTGACTTGGCGTCCCACCATCACCACATTTGACGAGCACCCCGTGATAAACACGAAAAGCAGGGCGTAAAACAAGGTTTTCATAGTCTTCTCCCATCAAGCTATCTATTCACGGTAGTTGAATCGCTAGCATGAGAAAAGCGGCTATGGATGAAAGTTCGCGTAAATTACCCCAAGTTGTCTAGGGAAGTGCAGGGGCTTGGCTGCGCTCTACGGCAATGGCGCTGGCGGAGCGATTCAAAGACAGAGCAATGCGCTCAACACTGCCACGAATAAGCTCTATATCATCCTCTGATAAAGCCTGTTGTGGTAGCGAGGCGAGAAAGTGTTGCGCGGCCTGCTGGAACACGGCTGGGCTTTTGCCGTCATAGCAATTCAAAAAGGCATCCGCTAGGGCCCGTTGCAAGCTAACCAAGGCATATCACCCGATTGGGTTTAAAGCTGGGCAATGGCGTAATGCATAAAGCGCTCACACTCGCCTTTGGTTGGGAATGTCTTACGATAAGAGCGGCTACCGTGGCCAGCAAACCGGAAGCGGACTTCGCATCCTGTAGCAATTTTTTGGATACCCATTTTATACTTTCTCTACATTTGCTTGTAAAGCTTCAATAGTATTTAGTCTTTCTGATTTAATTGGGTTTGTACTTATTTCAACCTTATATAAATATTCAAGCTTTATGTTATCTTCGTTGTAATATGTGATAATTAAGAAGTTTATTTCGCTTAGGTCTATATTTGTTTTAATTGTTAATGTTGTAGTTTCACCGCTTTTTATGTTTTGTGGATTGGTAGAAGCTATAGGTGTTAAATCTTTTGTTTCTTTTATAGCTTTTAAAATTGCCGATTTTGATTCTTTTCCTGAGTTATGGATGTATAGATTTAGGGTGTTGGTTTCAGCGAACCCGTTTACTCATTCTTTGAGAGAACTATTTTTTCTCAATCTGGTGTATGAAATAGGATCTCCAGATATAATTGTTGAAATTGATGGCTGTATAAATATTGAGTTTTTTGATTTTCGAACATGACTCTCTTTTTGTTCAAGTAATATATTCTGCTCAACTAGGGCTGATGTCTGTTTTTCGAATTTATTCACAGATTTTATATATTCTTTTAGCTGAAGTTCTTGTGTGTCTCGGCTTAACTTTAGTTCTTTGTTCTGTATGATGTATCCATAAATAAGCCAACCAAAAGCTAAGGGGCTGAAAACTCCAGCTAGATAATCTCCAATCTCATTTAAACCTAAGGTTTTAGTGCCTTCTGCATATCTAAAATTGATTAGCAAAATTAATACAGCGCCAAATGACCAAACTGCAGATAGAGCGAATGCAATAGAAAGACCCAAATTACTCTTAATGGCTTTACATGATTTCCATGTGCAAATGTTTAATTTTCTCATTAGCTTCTCCATGCTAATAGTTGCTCTAAATCATCAGATGACCAGACCAGATAACGCGGCCTATGATCTTTATTGTGTTGAGGTCTGTTGATGCGATCACCACAGTTCCATTGAGTTGCTTTTGTACTCGTTTAACAAATAGTTCGCCGTCGTAGTTGATGGCATATATCCCGCCGTCATTGGTCATAGTGTCCATATCCTTATTAATCTTTAAGCCAACATTTGCAAAAGCGTATCGTGCCATTCTTCTAAGTCGATTGTACCAAGCTGTGATTTAAGGCGCTTTTTATCCACAGTTTGAGTTTTGCTATTGACTGTCGACCGGTCTTACCAATCCCAATCTTGTAACTCTGAGTGAGTGTAACGCAGAGTGTTGAGCGCCTCGTCATCTTTCTTGATGTTGTAGGAATCAAACCAACCTTGGCGCAGCTTTTTCTTAGGGGTTAAAACCAAGCTGCCATGTTTAATGTTGATCTCTACATCATCTTCGATCTGCAATGATTTGATTATGTGATCGGGGATGATGACAAGATGTTCATTGTTGATTTTCCGAATTGATGTGCGCATGGCAACCTCAAACTTAGTCAAATATTAAACAAGTGTGGGGTAACTTTTACGGAGTTGCAATTGATACGGAAAGACGGGTGTTGGCTATTTTTAGCAGGCACAAAAAAGGCCGCTTATTGCTAAGCGGCCTTTTTTAGACGTCTGGTGGAGATGGGGGGAGTCGAACCCCCGTCCGCCAGTCCTCTGCCATCGGATCTACATGTTTAGTCACTTCTACTTTTTGACTGTTTACCGCCCGAAGGACAGGGTGTAACCAGCGAGCCTGTTTGATCTTAGATCCTTATCCCCAGGCAGGGCATCGGATAGCATCTCGTAATTTATGATACTGCGGAATCCCGGGCTACAAGCAACCTGGGGGCAGCACACTAGCAGGTTATTAAGCTGCTAGAGCGTAGTTTTCGTCGTTTGCGACTATATAATTGATACATGTGGATTTACGAGATCACGTATCACTCTCGACATGCACCTCAGGTTTTGTAACCGGCGTCGAAACCATGTCATCCCCGAAGTTGAGGCCATTCTAACCAATCCTTATGGATTACGCTAGTCGGTCGCTCTGTTTCCACAGTGTGGATGTTAAACTTTTGATTTCATTAGGCGTTCTTTATCACGTGCCCAATCGCGTTCTTTCGCGGTATCACGCTTGTCGTGGTCTTTTTTACCCGTTACCAAGGCGATCTCACATTTTACTTTGTTACCTTTCCAGTATAGCGCCATCGCAGCACAAGTTTTACCTTTTTGCTCGATGGTCTGGATAATACGATCCAGTTCGCGACGGTTAAGCAGCAGTTTGCGTTGGCGCGTAGGTTCACACACAACATGTGTTGAGGCGCTCATCAGCGGCGTAATGCGTGCGCCAATTAGGTAAGCTTCGTTTTGATGGATGATGACGTAGCTGTCCACCAACTGTGCTTTGCCTTCACGAAGACTTTTGACTTCCCAGCCAGTCAGCGCAACACCGGCTTCAAATTTCTGGTCAACAAAGTAATCGTGGCGCGCGCGTTTGTTTAAGGCAATCGTGCCGGAACTGTTTGGTTTTTTCTTTGCTTTACTCATAGGTAAAAATTATACGGTCGATAGGGCGAAAATCCTATGCTTTTCTTGAGGTATGCGCCCTAATATAAGAAAATTCGGAACTTTAAGTAAATTCGGTGCAGGCAGCTGTTTTGCTGTATGTTTTAAATTCGCTTAACTCATTAGAGAGCTTAATGTATGCCCGAGAGTCGCTGTTTACAAGGGATTTGGTCAAGCCCTTGGATATTTATTTGTGCTGCCACAGGTTCAGCTATTGGCTTGGGAAATATGTGGAAGTTCCCGTACATGTTGGGGTCCAACGGTGGCGGTGCCTTTCTGCTGATCTACTTCCTCTGTTTGGTGTTGGTTGGATTGCCTGTGTTGATGGCCGAAGTGGCGCTGGGGCGAACGGTACGCTCCAACCCAATTGATACGGTCAATGATTTAGCCGAGCGTCATGTGGTGTCCAAATTTTGGGTGGCGGTGCCATATTTGTCAGGCATCACAGCCCTGCTGATTTTGACCTATTACAGTGTGATCGGTGGTTGGGCCTTTGCGTACTCACGGCACTCGGTCATGGGTGAGTTAAGCGGCTTGGATAAAATGCAGTCGGAAGGCTTATTTCAGAGTCTGTTGAATGCACCGGTAGAGATGATTTTCTGGCATACCATTTTTATGGTGTTCGCGGTCATTGTGGTTGGGCAATCCGTGACCCGTGGCTTGTCCAGCGTGGTGCAGCTGCTGATCCCTTCCTTGTTGGTCGTTATGTTGGGGCTGGCGATTTATGCCCTCACGGTGGGAAACAGTGCTGATGCCTTAAGCTTTATGTTTCGTTTCGATTGGCAGCAGGTGACCTTTGAAGTGGCGTTATCTGCCATCGGTCATGCTTTGTTTAGTTTGGGCGCAGGGCTTGGCGCTTTGTTTGCTTACGCGGCGTATATGAGTAAGCGCATGTCCATTGCCAAGGCCTGTACCATTGTTGTGGGCTTGGACTTGTTAGTGTCGATTTTGGTGGCGCTGATCATCTTCCCACTGATGTTTGCCTTCGGCATTGATACCGACTCCGGCCCAAGTCTGACCTTTGTCACCTTGCCGATTATTTTTGATGTGCTGCCTGGTGGGCAGGTGATTGGACCAGTGTTCTTTGTACTGCTGGTACTGGTGGCGCTGACGTCCGCCATCGCCATGATGGAGCTATTTGTCTCTTGGTTGCATGAACGCTTCTATATTGGTCGTTTAAAAGCAGCCTTTCGTTTGGGACTTGGCGTATGGTTTTTCGGTATTGGGATCGTGCTGTCGTTTAACCATTGGGATGCCAAAATTCTGTTTGGTATGAACCTGTTTGAGTTAGTCGATAATGTGACATCCTTCATTATGCTGCCGATCGCTGCGGTGGCGTTGTCTGTTTTGGTGGCTTGGGTTCTGCCTGAGCCGATGTTGAAGAACGAGTTGATTGTGAAGACCCCCAGCCATTTTCGCTGGTGGTACCTTACGCTGAAATACGTCAGCATCCCTGCCACGGTGTTGATCACTGTCGCTGGATGGATAGGAGTTTAGTTTGAGTCATATTCAGAAGTTTGCTCATGTGAACTATAGTCAAAAACAGATGTACGACTTAGTAAACGATTTTGAGCAATATCCTGCTTTTTTACCGGGCTGTTTAGGCGCTCGTACTTTATCTCGTACGGATCGTGAGATTGTGGCGACATTGGATGTGGGCAAGGGGCCAGTGCATCAGTCTTTTACCACCCGTAATGTGCTTACTGAGCCAAGCCGAGTGGAAATGAACTTGGTGCAAGGGCCGTTTAAAAAGCTACACGGTGTGTGGACGTTCGAGCCATTGTCGGAAACAACGTGTAAAATCGCTTTAAGTATCGATTTTGAGTTAAGTGGTATGCTCAAATTCGCCTTTGGCGGCGTGTTTGGCCAAGTGGCCAACGCGATGGTTGAAGCCTTTAGTGAACGAGCGAAAGTAGTGTATGGCTAAGATTCGAGTAGAGGTGGCCTATGCGCTGCCAGAAAAACAAAAGATTGTTGCATTGGATGTCGACGAAGGCTGTACCGTGATGGAAGCCGTGCGTCTGTCGAATATTGATGCGTTTTTTCCAGACTTGGATTTAAGCAATCCTAAGTTGGGTATTTTTGGTAAGGCGGTTCGTAAACCTGAAGAGCAAGCATTGCGTGCCGGTGAGCGAGTGGAGATTTACCGAGAGTTAAAAGTTGACCCGAAACAAGCTCGGGCCAACCGCGCTGCAAAAGCCGACAAAGAATAACTTACTTCTGCTGAATATCTTGTAGGACACCATTTTGGAAGGTCAGGACAAGATGCTTCACTTCACTCGCTTGGTTTTCTTGCTGAGTGTATAGGCTAGTGAACAAGTAATGCCATTGGTTGGATTTGAACGTACTTTGTACCATAGGCGTACCCAGTACGAACATGACTTGAGATTCGGTCATGCCAAGTTGGAGTTGTTGTACTTGTTCTGTTTTAATGACGTTGCCTTGTTCAACAGTCGGCTTATAAGGTGAAGGGAGCAGACTACACGCGCTAAGTGTGAACAGTGTAGAGAGTAGGAGAATCGTTTTTTTCATTGGTCTTATCCTATGTTGGTTAGGTCAATGATAAAGTAATTATTAACGAGATCGAAATAGAGAATGACTCATGAGCAGTGAAAATCAAGAACTTAAAAAAGCTGGACTGAAAGTAACACTTCCACGTGTGAAAATCTTACAGATTCTAGAAAATGCTGGCGATCACCACATGAGCGCAGATGATGTATACCGCACACTGTTAGATCAAGGCGAAGACGTAGGTCTGGCCACGGTATACCGTGTATTGACGCAATTTGAAACTGCAGGTTTGGTTTCTCGTCACCACTTTGAAGCAGGCACAGCGGTATTTGAGCTAGCGAAAGGTGAGCATCACGACCACATGATTTGTCTAGAGACGGGCAAGGTAATTGAGTTTGTGGACGACGTGATTGAGCAGCGTCAGCATCAGATTGCTGAAGAGCATGGCTACGACATCGAAGATCACAACCTGATCATCTACGTTCGTCCAAAGAAGAGCTAAACCACTTCAGTAGCCAGGCTACTGAAGTTGGACATTGCCGAGCATCTCTTGCGCATGAGCAAGGGTTTGTTCGGTAAGTTCGATCCCACCTAATAAACGTGCGATTTCTTGCGTACGGTTGGTTTGCGCCAACGATTCCACTTTCGATACCGTGGCTTCATTTAACACTTCCTTGCTGACGCGGAAGTGCTGATGGCCTTGCGCTGCTACTTGGGCCAAGTGCGTGACACAAAATACCTGGCCACGATTGCCGACCGCGCGCAACATGCGACCGACCACTTCGGCGGTGCCACCACTGATACCCACATCCACTTCGTCAAACACCAATGTTGGGATCACAGACGTATGGGCGGTGACTACCTGAATCCCCAAACTGATACGTGATAATTCACCCCCCGAGGCTACTTTGCGCAGCGGCTGCGCTGGCTGACCAGGGTTGGAGGCGATCATGTACTCGATTTCTTCATAGCCATTGGCGCTGATTTGCTCGAGCGGATCGCAGTGAATGTAGAAGCGTGCATGGGGCATGCCTAAGCCATGAATTTGTTCTTCGACACGTTGCGCTAGCTGTTCTTTGGCGTGCATGCGTTTCTCTGTTAGTAGAGTCGCGCTAGTGGTGAGCTGCTGGTAAGCCTTTTCCTCTTTTAACTTCAACGCTTCCAGGCTTTCTTCGCCGCCGGATAGGTTGTTTAACTCAGCTTCCACATCTTTGCGCAAGGGGATGAGGCCTTCCGGTAAAACCTTGTGCTTACGGGCGGTATCGTAAATATCGCTTAAGCGCTGCTCCACATCCTGTAGGCGACCTGGATCCTGCTCCAGAGTGTCTTGGTAATGATTTAAGCTAGCGGACGCTTCTTCGGCTTGAATCAGTGCCTGGTTCATCATTTCCAGTGCATTTTCCAGTTCTTTGGTCGGCGGATGAATGGCGCTGGCTTGCTGAATCGCTTGATGTAATAACGAGCAAACGTTGCCTTCGTCACTGTCACGCAGAATGCCACTGGCGGCGTACGCTTTGTATTGCGCGTCGGCGATGTTGGATAGAAACGCCTGTTCCTTTTCTAGGGATTCTAGCTCATCCGCTTTCAAATCTAGCTGGGCCAGCTCTTCGGCTTGATAAGACAGTAGCTGAACCTTGGCTTCCAGTTCCGCACTGCGGTTTTGCTTGGCGTGTAATTCTTCCTTGAGCTTGCGCCAAGCGTTGTATTCTTCGCGCACTTGGCGGGTGAGGTCGGTCAGTTGGCCGTACTCATCTAATTGTTGGCGTTGAGCGCTGCGTTTTAACAGGGATTGGTGTTCGTGTTGACCATGAATGTCGACTAGGAAACTGCCTGCTTCCTTTAAATCGGCCAAAGTACAAGGGCGACCATTAATGTAGGCCTTAGAACGACCTTCTTTACTGATCACGCGGCGCAGGATGCATAAGCTTTCGCTTTCGTTCTCAAGGTCGCGTTCTTCTAACCAGTGTTGCACCGCGGGGTAAGCGCTGATCTCAAAGGTCGCGCTGATGTCGGCTTTCTTTTCCCCGTGGCGTACCACACCGGCATCGGTGCGCCCGCCAAGACACAAGGAGAGGGCGTCAACCATGATGGATTTACCGGCACCGGTTTCACCGGAAATGGCGGTCATCCCCGGTTTCAGTTCTAGGTCGAGGCTTTCAACGATCGCGAAGTTTGAGATAGCAATACTGGTTAGCATGATCTGCTCCTGATAAAGCAAACAAAGGTATGGTTATTTATACAGTATCTTATATGTGTATTTATACAGTATCTTATATGTGTATTTATACAGTATATGTTTGAATTTTGACAAGTGCCCGAAAAAGAAATTATTTGCGCACTTTTAATGGGGATTAGGTGTTGAAAGGTAAAAAGGCGTCCCCATATATCGCTCACAGACAGGTTACTTTCTGTTATTTGGAGATGAAAATGAGTGATCAAACAAACAAAGCACAGCAAGAAGTCGAGCAAGAAGAATTGCTAAATGAAGCTGATGCAGCCATTGCTGAAGAAGTCCTAGAAGGTCTGGCTGACGAAGCAGCAGATGAACTAGTGAAAGCACGAGAAGAAGCAGCACAATACAAAGAAGTTGCGTTGCGCGCTCAAGCTGAAACACAGAACATTCGTCGCCGTGCTGAACAAGATGTAGAGAAAGCTCACAAGTTTGCCTTGGAGAAGTTTGCGAAATCCGTGATTACGGTGGCTGACAATCTAGAGCGTGCGCTTTCTTCTGCAGCAGAAGGTTCTGAGAATGATCCGATGCGCGAAGGTGTCGAGTTGACGTACCGCGACCTAGTCGAAACGCTAGCACGTTTTGAAGTGGTGGCTGTGGATCCAGCGGGCGAACCGTTCAACCCAGAGTTGCATCAAGCAATGACCATGGTGCCAAATCCAAACTTGGAACCAAACACCGTGATGGACGTTGTACAGAAAGGTTACACCCTAAATGGCCGCTTGTTGCGCCCAGCGATGGTAGTGGTTTCAAGCGCCGCCTAAAAAACTGTCATTTTTTTGACAGTGAGAGCTTGAAATACAAATTGCCGTACCCAAATACAGAATTATCGAAACGAACAAAGAATTTTTACTGGAGATAAAACCATGGGCAAAATCATTGGTATTGACTTAGGTACAACCAACTCTTGTGTTGCTGTCCTGGACGGTGACAAATCTCGCGTAATTGAAAACGCAGAGGGCGATCGCACTACCCCATCTATCGTGGCATTCACAGAAGACGGTGAAACACTGGTAGGGCAGTCTGCGAAGCGCCAAGCAGTAACTAACCCAACGAACACGCTATTCGCTGTTAAGCGTTTGATCGGTCGTCGCTTTAAAGATGATGTTGTACAAAAAGACATCTCAATGGTGCCTTACAAGATCCTTGAAGCGGACAATGGTGACGCTTGGGTAGAAGTGAAAGGCGATAAGAAAGCGCCACCACAAATCTCTGCTGAAGTTCTGAAGAAAATGAAGAAAACAGCGGAAGACTACCTAGGTGAGAAAATCACTGAAGCGGTAATTACTGTACCTGCTTACTTCAACGACTCTCAGCGTCAAGCAACGAAAGACGCGGGTAAAATCGCGGGTCTTGAAGTTAAACGTATTATCAACGAGCCAACAGCTGCGGCACTAGCCTACGGTCTAGACAAAGCATCTGGCGACTCTACTGTAGCGGTATACGACCTTGGTGGTGGTACATTCGATATCTCTATCATCGAAATCGCTGACGTAGATGGCGAGAAACAATTCGAAGTACTGTCTACTAACGGTGATACGTTCCTAGGTGGTGAAGACTTCGATATGCGCGTGATCGAATTCTTGGCAGCAGAGTTCAAGAAAGAGACTGGTATCGATCTACACAACGATCCACTAGCGCTACAACGTCTAAAAGAAGCCGGTGAGAAAGCGAAGGTTGAGCTATCTTCTTCTTCACAAACAGAAGTTAACCTACCTTACATCACAGCTGACGCAACAGGTCCTAAGCACCTTAACGTTAAACTGACTCGCTCTAAGCTTGAGTCATTGGTAGAAGATCTAGTGGCTAAGTCGCTAGAGCCTTGCCGCCAAGCGTTGAAAGATGCGGAACTATCTGGTGCAGACATCGACGAAGTTATCCTTGTTGGTGGTCAGACTCGTATGCCACTGGTACAAGCGAAAGTAACTGAATTCTTCGGTAAGTCACCTCGTAAAGATGTGAACCCAGACGAAGCGGTTGCGATCGGTGCTTCTATCCAAGGTGCGGTACTAGCAGGTGATGTGAAAGACGTTCTACTACTAGACGTAACACCTCTGTCTCTAGGTATCGAGACAATGGGTGGTGTGATGACTGCTCTGATCGAGAAAAACACGACGATTCCAACGAAGAAGTCGCAAGTATTCTCAACAGCAGAAGACAATCAGAACGCTGTGACGATCCACGCCCTACAAGGTGAGCGTAAGCAAGCGTCTCAGAATAAGTCTCTAGGTCGTTTCGACTTGGCTGACATTCCACCAGCGCCACGCGGTGTGCCGCAAATCGAAGTAAGCTTCGATATCGATGCCAACGGTATCTTGAGCGTCTCTGCGAAAGACAAAGCGACTGGTAAAGAACAGTCTATCGTGATCAAAGCCTCTTCTGGCCTAAGCGATGAAGAAGTAGAACAAATGGTTCAGGACGCGGAAGCGAATGCTGAAGAAGACCGTAAGTTCGAAGAGCTTGTACAAGCTCGTAACACTGCGGACGGCATGATCCACGCGACTCGTAAAACTTTGACTGACGCAGGCGACAAAGCGACTGAGGAAGAAAAAGAAGCGATCGAGAAAGCGATCACTGACCTAGAAGCAGCGCTAGAGTCTAACGATAAAGATCAGATCGAAGAGAAAACCAATGCGTTGACTCAAGCGTCTGGTTCACTAGCGCAGAAACTGTACGAGCAAGCAGATGCTGCTGAAGCTCAAGCAGGTGAACAAGCTTCTGGTGGCAAACAAGACGACGCAGTTGATGCTGAGTTTGAAGAAGTAAAAGACGACAAAAAATAAGCCTAGCGCTTAGTTAAGTCGTCGTCCCTAGGGACTTATGCAAAACACGGGACGTTACCGTGTTTTGCTGTATCTAGGGATTTGAATTCACTCTACATATTCAGGAACACCTGCAATGAGTAAACGTGACTATTATGAAGTGCTTGGTGTCAGCCGAGATGCGGATAAAAAGGACATTAAAAAAGCCTACCGCTCGCTAGCCAACAAGTACCATCCGGATAAGAACCCGGATAATCCAGAAGCACTGGATAAATTTAAAGAGATCGCTGAGGCTTACGAAGTTCTGTCTTCTGAAGATAAGCGTGCTGCTTACGACCGCTTCGGTCATGAAGGTGTCAGTGGCCAAGGTGGTCACGGTGGCTTCGGTGGTGGCGCTGGCGGTTTCAGTGACATCTTCGGTGATGTATTTGGTGACATCTTCGGCGGTGGTGGCGGTGGCGGTCAAAGCCGTACCCGTCGTGGTTCGGACTTACGTTACACCCTTGAACTGGACCTAGAGCAGGCGGTTTGGGGCTGTGAAGAGAAGATCCGTATCCCAACGGCTGTCGAATGTGATAAGTGTGAAGGCTCGGGTGCCAAACCTGGGACTAAGCCTACGACTTGTCCAACGTGTAACGGTGCTGGCCAAGTGCGTATGTCACAGGGCTTCTTCTCGGTACAACAGACGTGTCCTCAGTGTCACGGTCAAGGCCAGATCATTTCTGATCCTTGTACGTCTTGTCACGGCCAAGGCCGTAAGCAAGAGTACAAAACGCTTAACGTTAAGATTCCTGCAGGCGTGGACACGGGTGACCGTATTCGTCTTACAGGCGAAGGCGAAGCTGGCACCTTCGGTGGACCTCCAGGCGACTTGTTTGTACAGGTATCGGTGAAGCCGCATGCTATCTTTGAGCGTGATGGTGCTAACCTTTACTGTGAAGTACCGATTAGCTTTGCCACCGCTGCATTGGGTGGCGAAATTGATGTGCCGACACTGGATGGCCGTGTGCGTCTGAAAGTGACTGAGGAATGTCAGACAGGCAAGCTTTTCCGTCTGCGTAACAAAGGTGTTAAGCCGGTTCGTGGCGGCCCAGTGGGTGATCTGATCTGTAAAGTTGTGGTGGAAACACCGGTCAACCTAACGGAGCGTCAAAAAGAACTGTTCAAAGAATTGGCCGATAGCATGGGTGAAAATTCTGAGCATTCACCCAAGCAAAAAAGCTGGTTTGATGGCGTAAAGCGTTTTTTTGAAGACATCAAAAAGTAAGCGCTGACGTTGCTTGAAACATCAAAAAGGAGCCATTAGGCTAATGCTGTTCACTTAAGCGAAACAGCATTACGAGATACCGGATATCTTGTCTTTGATTGCTTTACCATGCGGGGCCTATTAGGCCTCGCTTTCTTTTGTTCCAAAAACAAATTACATATCCCTGA
>NZ_FLOC01000027.1 GCF_900089755.1 Marinomonas aquimarina
GCAACTCTTCCCCTGCATTGACTAACGCTGCACCCGTTTCCGTCAGAACAACTGTATTACCACTTAACGCATAGTTGTCCATATCGCTCAAGGTAACCGTAACTTCATCACCGTCTTCGTCTGCTGTAGTAAAGGTCGCCACAAGGTCATTTTCAGACGCTCCATCGACTTGAGCGAAATCAAAGCGCTCTGTTACGTCGATTACAGGCGCTGTATTTTCTGCTACGACTGCCGGATTTACGGATACTGCTTCACCATCCGTTTTGCCATCGTTCGGAGTCAAGGTAAATTCAGGAAGCTCTTCACCAGCGTTCACCAACGCCGCGCCTGCTTCAGTTAAAACAACCGTATCGCCAACCAATGCGTAATTTGTGGTATCGCTTAGGCTAACGGTTACATCATCGCCGTCAGCATCGCTCTTGGTGAAACGTGCAACCAAATCGTTTTTAGCAGCTCCAGTACCTTGATCAAAATCAAGCTTTTCGCTGACATTAATCTCTGGAGCCTGATTTACAACTTCAGGTTCAGGCTCAGGCTCTTCCGTTTCTGGCTCAGGTTCTGGCGATGGTGCAGGCTCTGGCGATGGCGCAGGTTCTGGCGATGGCGCAGGTTCTGGCGATGGCGCAGGTTCTGGCGATGGCGCAGGTTCTGGCGATGGCGCAGGTTCTGGCGATGGCGCAGGTTCTGGCGATGGCGCAGGTTCTGGCGATGGCGCAGGTTCTGGCGATGGCGCAGGTTCTGGCGATGGCGCAGGTTCTGGCGATGGCGCAGGTTCCGGCGATGGCGCAGGTTCTGGCGATGGCGCAGGTTCTGGCGATGGCGCAGGTTCCGGCGATGGCGCAGGTTCTGGCGATGGCGCAGGTTCCGGTGATGGCGCAGGTTCTGGCGATGGCGCAGGTTCCGGCGATGGCGCAGGCTCTGGCGATGGCGCAGGCTCTGGCGATGGCGCAGGTTCCGGCGATGGCGCAGGCTCTGGCGATGGCGCAGGTTCCGGTGATGGCGCAGGTTCTGGCGATGGCGCAGGTTCCGGCGATGGCGCAGGCTCTGGCGATGGCGCAGGTTGCGTTTCTGGCTCAGAGGTACCTTCAGATTGTGAGTCACCCTCCCCACCCGTCTGAGCATCACCTGATGAACTTGTCAAGGTGTTATCTGCCCCCCCTTCAGTGGTTCTCAAAGATCCAATAGTTGTGGAGTCAGTGGTTGAGGATTGCCCAGAGTTATTAGCTTGAATATCAAAACCGTAGGTAGGTTCAGCTTCCTCACCAGAGCGTGCTAAATCAACTCGCACATCAGAGCCGTCATCATCTGGTGTATTACCAGCCGCCGGAGCATCTTGGAATTCTGTCGGGTCTTGTCCCGCTAAAACAGCTTGTTGGAAAGCCGTTAGCTCTGCAGAACCATCTTCTACAAACTCTTCAGCAAGCTCTTCTGTTGGGGCTTCCGCCAGGCCATAAACTTCTTCGGTAATTTCTACAGGGACATCTGCGACATAGATCTCTGTTCCATCATTAAATCCAATGATGGCATTGCCGTTTGGTGAGGCGAGAATCACATCTCCGTGAAATATTGGGTCGCCCTCTTTTAAGACACGGACCTGCTGATCAACGGATTGAGCGCGTACGTTTCCTTCAATTTGTAATACGGTTCCTACCGGTACACCAAGTGCTGCAAAAGATTGATTGTCGCTCATAGAATATTAAATCCCTGTTTAAATTTATGCTTCAGGCTAACCTATTAACTTTGTTAGATAAAATCTATTGTACCAAGGTACAGTTACGGGCTTATTGTTGGCATCGGTCAAATTGCGTTCATAAATGTGACTCTTTATAATGCGACACTTCATTTTGCAGCTTCTGACATGCAATGTGTCCGGCTATTTCTGCTGCGATATCTCAAGACAATTAAAGGGTGTCCATGACTGATACATTAAAAAGAGAGTGGTTCTCGAACATACGTGGCGACGTATTGTCCGGTACCGTGGTGGCGTTAGCTCTGATTCCAGAAGCAATTGCCTTTTCGATCATTGCAGGGGTGGACCCAAAAGTCGGTCTATACGCATCGTTCTGTATCGCGGTGATCATTTCCTTCTTGGGTGGACGCCCAGGTATGATCTCAGCAGCCACAGGCGCCATGGCTCTATTGATGGTGACCTTGGTTAAAGAGCACGGCTTACAGTATCTACTCGCCGCCAGTTTTCTCTGTGGTGCCTTCCAAATCCTCGCAGGCTATTTAAAGCTTGGCAGTTTAATGCGCTTCGTTTCCAGATCCGTAGTCACTGGTTTCGTCAACGCACTCGCCATTTTGATCTTTATGGCACAGTTGCCTGAGCTGACTAATGTGACTTGGCATGTGTATGCCATGACTGCGGCAGGTCTAGGTATCATTTACTTGTTCCCTTACCTACCTGTTATTGGTAAAGCACTACCTAGCCCGCTGGTCTGTATCGTGGTGCTAACGGCATTCGCGATGGCCGTAGGTCTAGATATTCGTACCGTGGGCGATATGGGTGAACTGCCAGATTCATTGCCAATCTTCCTATTGCCAGATGTACCACTAAACCTTGAAACGCTGATGATCATCTTGCCTTACTCTTTAGGCCTAGCCGTTGTTGGTCTGCTTGAGTCAATGATGACAGCAACTATTGTCGATGAGCTAACGGATACGACCAGTGATCGTAACCGTGAGTGTAAAGGTCAAGGCGTAGCAAACATCGGTGCCAGCTTGCTTGGCGGTATGGCAGGTTGTGCCATGATCGGTCAATCGGTAATCAACGTTAAATCTGGTGGTCGTTGCCGTTTATCAACGCTGTTCGCGGGTGTCTTGCTGCTTATTATGGTGGTGTTCCTAGATGATCTGATTGGACAAATCCCAATGGCCGCTCTGGTTGCTGTCATGATCATGGTCTCGATCGGTACTTTCTCTTGGGAATCGATTGTTAATTTGAAACATCACCCAATGTCGACCAACATTGTTATGTTGGCAACTGTTGCTATTGTTGTGGCAACTCATAACTTGGCACTGGGTGTGTTTGTTGGCGTACTGTTGGCTTCTCTATTCTTTGCCAACAAGATTGGCCGCTTTATGGTGGTTAAAACAGAGAACGCTGAGCAAGGCACCACTTATAAAGTGGTCGGCCAAGTATTCTTTGCTTCTGCAGAAAAGTTCAACGATGCTTTTGACTTTAAAGAAGCCGTTCAGCACGTAACGATCGATCTGTCTCAAGCACACTTCTGGGACATCACTGCAGTGTCTGCATTGGATAAAGTAGTGATCAAGTTCCGCCGTGAAGGTGCAACAGTTGACGTGATCGGTATGAACGAAGCCACGGCTACCGTGGTCGATAAATTCGGTGTGCACAACAAACCAGAAGAAGCGGAAAAACTGCTAAGCGGCCACTAAGGAGGCAAGGATGAAGAACATAGTTGCATGTATTGATGGCTCGCCATTAACACAACCGGTGATCGAAGCCTCTGCTTGGGCTGCTGAAAAGCTAGCAAGTCCACTGGTGCTTCTGCACGCGTTAGAAAAACAAAGCAACAGTGAGCAAGATCTGTCCGGCACCATTGGTTTTGGTAGCCGTGAACACCTTCTCACTGAGTTAACGGCGTTGGATGAACAACGTGCCAAAGTCGCACTGGAGCATGGCAAAGTATTGTTAGAGTATGCCGAGGCTTACCTTGAGCAGCGAGACCTGCCTCTTAGCAAGCTACAGCGCCATGGTGATTTTGTAGAAACCCTAGAAGCCATACAAGACGACACGCGTTTGTTTGTCGTGGGCAAGCAAGGCACCAAGCACTCAAAGCAAGCCGTAATTGGCTCAAACCTTGAGAATGCGGCACGCTCTTTATCTCAAGCTATCATGGTGGTTTCAGATGAGTTCAAAGCCCCTGAAAGCTTTATGGTGGCTTACGATGGTCGTGAAACGGCCATCGCGGCCCTTGAGCGTATTGCACAAAGCCCGCTTCTGAAAGACATCCCTTGTCATTTGGTGATGGTAAAGCGTGACGTAGCAGACCAGGAAGACGCGCTAGAAAAAGCGCGCCACAAGCTCAATGAGCTTGGCTTCCAAGTCGAGTCACATTTAATTGAAGGGGAAACGATTCAAAGTGCCCTACTCAACTACCAACAAAAGAATCAGATCGACCTCATCGCAATGGGCGCCTATGCCCACTCGAAAGTGCGTCAATTCTTTGTTGGCAGCAACACCACTAAGATGCTGACGGACTGCCAAGTTCCAGTTCTGATCTTACGTTAAGGTTTAGACACCACCACGGCCGCTCGCAATTGTGAGCGGCCGAATTTACTCATTTTTTCAAAGTCCGCCGTCACCACTGGTACATACTGACATTCCACCAGCGCCACATCGTCTTCAAAATCCGGATCATGCACGTAAATATGCTGATCGTCATAACCCGTCACCACCACCCAGTGAGGGGACTTTTTGCCGTCGAGACGATAAGTACTAATCAGCACAATCACCCACTTACCTTGGTCTACTGCTGCCATCAAATCCTGGCTCGACATAGGTTGGTCATGCACCGGAACTCCTTCGGCCTCACTCTCCCGTTGAAACTTATTATGACAGGCAAGCAGTACGGTTTTCTTTAGCTCATCGCGCACCCCATCGAGAAATAAAGGCTGATCGTCGTTCAACCAAACTTCCGCGTTAAAACCGCGACGCTTGGCCGCCAACGCAAGTCCCGTAGGGTGACAGCCACCATGACCACTGGTCATGTAAATGGTGGTCGCTTCACGCCAAATATCCAATTCATGCTCAAGACTGACATCCGCTTGTTCATTGCTTGCTGCACAAACCATCAACAATGAAGCAGGCCCGCAGGTAAAGGGTGTACGCTGACCGACATAAGGGACTTTTAACAGTTTACTTTTATCATCAAAGGCACGAATACGCTTGTGCATACGCACCGCGTTGCTGGTGTCTTCATAATAATTTTGATAGCTACCAAAGCTGCGATAACCGACTTTTTTATACAAGGCGATGGCCGCTTCATTGCGCTCACTGACTTCTAAGCGCAAAGAAATACAACCATGCTTGGCCGCATGCTGCTCCGATTGGCTTAGCAGTAACGCACCAATGCCTTTGCCTCGCGCTGCTTGCGCAACCGCTAGCGAGTACAAACGAGCATGGGCACGCCCTTTAAAAAAGTGTACTAAGGCATAGCCCAGCAGTACTTCCCCCTCATAAGCCACCAGCATCACAGACGTATCCGCCTTAATACCGTGACGTAGGCTACGACGGCTCATGCGATCCCCTTGGAAAGCCTGTTTTTCTAACGCTTCCAAGGCATCGAGATCGGACAACTGAGCAATACGAACTTGAATTTCTGATGTCATACAAAGGCCCTCTGAGCCTTAACCAAGACAGGGATAATGAAGCGGATTCTAGGGCAAGAACCACTAAAAAATATAGTCTTGAATATGCTTAAAATTTGAATAATTTACTACTATTAGAAAAACAAAAAAGAGCGCATTATCCGCTCATATCAACAAGCCTATAGAAGGATTTTCTACATGGCACAAACTTATATCGTGGTAGATCAACTTAAGGACTGGTCCGCATTTTTACCCAGCGATCATGTCATCACATTCCCTCAATACCTGTCTCTGACCACCAAGGTAAACGATCGCACCCGCATCATTAACCTGTGTAAGAGCAGCCGCTATTTATCCGATGGCTACTACTGTTCCTTGCTTGCTGAAAGCCGCGGCCATAATGTTATGCCATCTGTGCGTACGCTGAATGATTTGAACAAGAAAGCCTTGTATGACATTGAACTGTCACAGTGGCTACCATCCTTAGCGCAAAAGCTAGGCACGCCCGCAGAGCCCACAACGATCAAAGGCCATGCGGTCTTTGGCAATACGCTACAGCCAGAGCTGAAGGAGTTCGCACGCAAACTGTTCGAGAAATTCCCATCGCCGGTCATCGAGTTTACCTTGAGCTACAAAAAACAGTGGCAAGTGAAGTCGTTGAAAGCGACCTCACACCAAGTGCTAGACGATGCGGAAGAAACCCTTTTTGCCGAGGCATTGGATGGTTTTAGCTCCAAGGTATGGAATAAAGCGCGTAAGAGTCGCAGCATTAAGTTTGACTTAGCCATGCTGGTGAACCCAGAAGAATCCTTGCCGCCAAGCGATAAGCAAGCGTTGAAGAAGTTTGTCCAAGCCGGTAAACAACTGGGCATTCAAGTAGACATCATTGGTCCTAAGGACATCGTGCGCCTGCCAGAATATGATGGCCTGTTTATTCGTGAAACCACCAATATCGACCATCATACTTATCAGTTCGCGAAAAAAGCCGAGGCCAATGGCTTGGTAGTGATGGACGATCCACAATCGATCATGCGCTGTACCAATAAGGTGTATTTAGCGGACCTATTCAATACGCACAAGGTACCCAGTCCGAAAACACGCATCATCCATAAGGGTGAAAGCAATATCGAGGACACTCTCGAACAGCACATCAGCTACCCCATGGTAGTGAAAATCCCTGACGGTGCGTTTTCCAAAGGCGTATTAAAGGCGCAAGATCGTGCCGAGCTCACTAAGTGCTTGGACGAGTTGTTTAAGAAGTCGAGCTTGCTGTTGGTACAAGAGTATTTGTACACCGAGTTCGACTGGCGTATTGGTATTTTGAACAACAAACCCATCTTTGCTTGCCGTTACTACATGGTGAAGAACCACTGGCAGATCTACCAGCATGGTGAATCAAAAAGCGAAAGTGGCGGCTTTGATACCCTGCCTACCTTTGAAGTGCCACGCCGTGTGCTACAAGCCGCCATTGCTGCGACCAAGCCGCCATTGCTGCGACCAAGCCGATTGGTAATGGTTTATATGGCGTCGATGTAAAAGAAGTCAAAGGCCGTGGTTACGTCATCGAAGTCAACGACAACCCAAGCATTGATCGAGGTGTAGAAGACAAGTACCTCGGCGATGAACTCTACATGCAAATCATGTCGGAATTCTTACGCCGGATGCAGCAAAAAACCCAAGGTCACTCTGACTTCTAAGCCCAGCATTCCTGCAAAAAGCCGATGCGCGAGCCATCGGCTTTTTTGTCTAGGCAGGAGAAAAGCTAATCGCCGCTACTTAATTCCAACGCCAGCTCCCAGCTGCGAATAAAACGACGCTGTTTAACCAAATCACGGCCCACCAGCAGTTGCTGATCCAGGTCTACCGTGCGGATCGTCCGCGTAGGCCCCAATGGCATGGCAAAGTGCGTGGCCTCTTGATCCGGTCGAATCGGATACAATAACTCCTCCGACGTCATTAACGCTTGCCCTTCATCTGACAATAAAAAATCTAAAAAACGGCCAGCATCTTGTGGGTTGTCAGCGCGCTTAGGAATCACCGCCGTACGCATCAACATCAGGGTATAATCCTTGGGGATAATCATCTCTAGGTTGTCGTCGGCATTCGCTCGCTGCGCGGCATAGGAGCCCAATAAGTTATACCCCACCACCAGCTCCCCTGTCGCCACATCGTCAATGATGTCACTGGAGCAGCAGTAAGTTTTCACACCATGGCTACCAAAGGCTTCCAGCATCCGCCCCCAGGTGGCATCCGCTTGTCTGGCATCTTGGCTGGCCATCAAATACCCGACCCCACTGGTACGGATATCATAGGTGCCCATTCGCCCTGCCACCTTGTCATCTTGCTGTCGGATATAACTTAACAAGCTCTGACGGTCCTCGGGAATCGCCCCAGCAGCGAAGGCGTTCTTATTGACCATCATCACCACCGGCTCATAGGAAAACGCAAATACCTCATCACGCCATTTAGCCTGCCTAGGCAAACGATCGGTTTCACTGGATTGATAAGCCTGAGTAAAGCCATCATTGACCAGCTTTAGTTGCAAATCCATGGCACTGCTTAAAATTAAGCTGGCTGTGGGCTGTGCCGTTTCCGAGACGGTTAGGTAATACAGCTCTAAGGTATTAACATCGATGTAGCCAATGCGGACATCCGGATGAATGGCGACAAAACGCTCCAGTAATGGCCGAAACGAGGTCATATCCAAAGTGGAATGGATATATAAGGTTCTAGAAGCCTGCTCTGAGCCAAACCAAACTGGCAGCGCCGCATTCACCAGTGAACTCAAGCCAAAGCATAAGAGCGCGATCAGCATTCTCATTGGTGATCTCCTTTAAACTGAAACGCTGGAAAATCCACCGTGACCGTGGTGCCATGGGGCGCCGTATCAGATAGCTGAACCTCGGCATTATGGTGGTTAGCAATGTCCTTCACCAGCGATAACCCCACCCCGGATCCTGGGATGTCATAACGTCCGCGGTAAAAGCGCTCAAACACTCGCTGTTTATCGGCATCCGTGATCCCCACACCTTGGTCAATTACTTGCACGCGATAAATGTGTGGCAAAGGCGTAATACGAATAATCACTTCACGCCGCTCATTACTGTCCTCTAACAGGCTGTAACGCACAGCGTTCTCGATAAGGTTTTGCATCATTTGTTCGATGGCCATGGTATCGCCAACAATCACCGCTTCGTCTAGATCACTTTCAAAGGACAGCATCACCCCTTTACGAAACGCGGTCAGAGCTTGGGCACGGCAGGATTCCTGTATCGGCTGAACAATATCAATTAGCCCCAGCGACTTTGATTGCAGGCGATGACTTATCATAGCTTGATTCAACAAAAAGCTGACCGTGTCACTGAGTGCTTCACATTGCTGTACAATTTTTTCAAGCGCTTGATGCTGCTCTTCAGGCTTGCCAATGTCACGGGCGTTTTCCGCCAGCGCTTTTAAACTGGCGATCGGTGTCCGCAGCTGATGGGCCGCATTGCCAGTGTAATTCTCAAGCTCTTCTAGGTTGGTTTGTAAGCGCTGCATAAAGTCATTGATCACAACTTTTAAATGGTAGGTTTCACGGGGCGTTTTCAACGTTAATGGCGTTAAATCCCCCGGTGTGCGCTGCTCCAGCTCCTGCTCGATACGATGCAAAGGGCGCAGAATTAACTGACTGCCAATCACCAAGAGCACAATCGACACCAGTGCGACCAAGGTGATCAACTCTACCGCTCGCTGAGTTACCGAGGCGGCCATATCCTCACGGGAGAGACGTGTATGGGCCAAGGCGATCCTAACGGTACCACTGGCATCCGGTTCAGTGAGATAACGCTCAAGCCAAGCAAAACGCAGAGTTTCACCGGAATATTGTCGGTCGAAGAACTGAATCCCCCCCTGTTCGACAGGCAAAGCAGGCGTGGAATCTAGGTCGTAATAACCGGTGATAAAGCCTTGTGATGAGCTTTCTACCTTGTAGAACACACGGTCATCACTGGCTTGGGCTAAGGTCGCAAAGGCAGACCAAGGGATATCGATGGTAATTTCACCGTTTTCTTGGCCAACGTTCTCATCCATTTGCAGCAGCGCACTGCGCAGCAAGCGATCGTAGGAGATGTCAGCTAAACGCTCGGAGTAATCAAATACTAATTTAATCGCCAAGGCGGCAATTAAGATAATGGTGAACGCACCGACGGCGATAAAACGCCCCCGTAAGGAAGGCGAATGTCGATAATCCAGCGACCGCTCAAGTACGCTTGTTTGCGGGGGTAATTTCCGCCACATAACCGATGCCTCGTAAAGTACTGATCACTAGATCACTGCCGGCTAACTTCTTACGCAGGCGCGCCACATACAGTTCGATGGCATTGGGCCCTGGGGTTTCATCGAAGTTAAACAAATGTTCCGTGAGTTCATCTTTGCTGAGCACTCGCCCCAAATGGCCAAGAAAAATCTCTAACAGGCGAAACTCACGGTTAGTAATGGCACGCACTTCTTTATCAACTGAAACTTGTCGACTGTCGCGATCCACTGTGATGTTGCCATGCTCGGTCATATTGGAAGCATAGCCCTGCTTGCGGCGCAGTAGCGCACGACAACGAGCTTCTAACTCACCAAAATCAAACGGCTTGGTTAAATAGTCGTCCGCACCGGCGTCCAATAAGCGGATACGATCGTCCACTTGATCGCGAGCGGTCAAAATCAGCACTGGGGTAGCGTCTTCTCGCTGACGCAGCGCTTGTAAAATTTGTAAGCCCGATACATTAGGCAAGTTCAAATCTAAGATAATCAGATCGACGGACTGGTAACGTAAAAATTCGTTAGCTTGTTTGCCATCTTGGATCAAATCGGCGCCATGGCCCAAGCTCGACAATCGATCACATATGGCTTGTCCTAGGACTTCTGTATCCTCAACGACCAAAATCCGCATAGCGACTCCTTATGGCCTAAAACGAAACAAGTCCGGCTGATCATCTCAACCGGACTTGTGGTCAAACAATGCTCTTTCAGTGTAGCAAACTCTTAGTCTACCAAACCATCTTTCGAGCGTTTCATTTTGCCTCGCAGGATCGAGCCAAACACCATTGGTAGGATCAGACCCGCTGCAGCAACCGCCCATAGACCGATGCTTAGGCCACTGCTCCAAAGAACCGTCCAATCACCGTCTGATAGCACTAGCGCATGACGTAGGTTTTTCTCCATTTCAGGGCCTAACAACATACCAAGGATAACTGGTACTAGAGGGATTTCCACTTTACGCAGTACGTAGCCCATGATGCCGAAGCCAACCATGAAGTACAGATCAATCGCACTACCTGTGATAGAGAAGATACCCACCGACGCAATCAGCGTCACAATCGGCATTAGGTACTTAGGTGGAATGCTCAGTAGCTTAACAAACACACCAACCATCGGAATGTTAAGTAGCAATAGCACTAGGTTACCAACGAACAACGCTGCGATCACACCCCACACTAGATCAGGGCTCTGTTGGAACAACATTGGACCTGGGTTAACGTTTAGAGAGATCAGCATCGCTAGCAAGACTGCTGTGGTACCACTACCTGGCACACCTAACGTCAGCATTGGCACTAATGCACCCGAGGCGGCACCGTTGTTACCCGCTTCAGGTGCGGCAACACCACGAGGGTCGCCTTTACCGAAGGTACCTTTGTCAGACACTTTCTTCTCTAGGGTGTAACTTACGAAACTCCCCAAAGAGGCACCCGCACCTGGCAATACACCAGAAACGAAACCAAGCAATGCACCACGCAGTGAGGCAGGCATCACAAACAGAATATCTTTAGCGGTCAACTTAAGCTTGTTCAACGCCACTTTTTTTAGGCCGTCACCGGCATGTTGCTCAAGGAAGAAGAACAACTCAGAGATGGCAAACAAACCTACGATCGCGATTAAGAAGTCGATACCTTCAAATAGGTGTAAGCTGTTGTAGGTGAAGCGCTGCACGCCAGATGAGATGTCGATACCAACGGTCGCAATCATCAGACCCAAGGCCGCCGCAATCAGCGTCTTAAATTGGTTTTTACCTGTGATGCCACCTAGCGTTGCAAACGCCAATGCAAACAAGGCAAAGTATTCTGCTGGGCCAAACTTAAGAGCGAATTTCGCCAAGATCGGTGCCAAGATGACCAGACCAATGGTGGCGATAAAGCTACCGATGAACGAGGCGATAGCAGAGGTAGCCAAGGCTTCGGCCGCTTTACCTTTAAGCGCCATCGGATAACCGTCTAAACAGGTCATCATGGCTGGCTCATCACCGGGAATATTCAGCAGGATCGAAGAAATACGACCACCGTACATGGCCCCTGCATAAACAGAGGTTAATAGAATCAAAGAAGAAGTAGGAGAAAGCCCCAAGCTAAACGCCAATGGGATCAAAATCGCCACACCGTTCGCAGGACCTAAGCCTGGTAGCGCACCAATCAAGGTACCTAAAATAGCACCGATCAATGCGAACATGATGCTTTCAGGTGACAGCGCCACCGCAAAGCCTTGCATTAATAGTTCAATCGTACCCATAACTTACAGCCCCAAAATACCGGATGGTAATGCTAGTTCAAGCACCTGCGTAAACAACACGTAGATCACAACTGCTGTAATGCCGCCTGTTAGCAAGCTCTTTACTGGGGTTGCCCCCATGCGCCAACATAGGAATGCCACAGCAGGCGTTGCCGATAACACAAAGCCTACGTGCTCAAGACCAAAGGCAAACAGCACTAGCACTAAACAAACAACACCAAGCTCTAACAGCATTGACACTGCTGGCCATTTAGCATCTTCATCTGGCTTAACAATCATGTACAGAGAGCCAATCGCCAAGATAATAGACAGTAGAATCGGGAATGTTTCAGGGCCTACGGATTCCTGACCACCAAATGGCACAGGAAATTTGGTTGCCTCATAACCGTAAGTAACGGCCAAAATAAGCAATAGCACCCCAAACACACGGTCGGTTATACGCATGTATCTGCTCCAACAATAACGAGGAATAAAACGGAGGGGGCGAGGGCCCCCTCAAAGCCGATCTAATTAACGAATCAGACCGATATCTTTAGATAGGATTTGGATGTCCAGAGTTTGGTTTTTCACAAATTGAGTGAACTCTTCACCAGACTTTTTGAAAGGCATTAGGCCGTTTTTCACCATAACGTCTTTCCATTCTTGAGTTTTGTACAGTTCATCAACTGTGTTGACCCACCAATCGTAAGAGTCTTGGCTTGCTTCACCTGGCACATAGAAACCACGCCAGTTAGGCGCCACAGAGCTAATACCCTGCTCCATTGCCGTTGGGATCTGATCGAACGGTTCTGGCAAACGTTCTTCAGAAAGCACCGCGAGTACACGAAGGTCACCAGAGTCCATGAAGCCTTTCACTTCAGAGATATCACCGGTGAAGGCATCTACGTGGCCACCGACCACTTGTACAAGGGCTTCAGAACCGCCGCTGAAGGCTAGGTAACGAATTTTTGGAAGGTTTTCTACTTGAGCTTCTTTCGCTGTAATCAATACTTTTAAGTGGTCCCAACCACCTGAAGCACTACCACCTGCGAACTTCACAGAACCTTGATCGGCTTTCAAGGCTTCCATCATTTGGCTCAAAGAAGTGTATTCAGAGTCTTTACCGACGGCAATAACGCCGTAGTCTGCACCCAGTGTACCGACCCATTTCACCTGGTCAGCGTTCATACCTGGGAATTGGCCTTGCGCAAGGCGCGTAGTCGTTGCAGTACTTGCGGCAACGATTAGGGCTTCATCATCAGCACGTTTGCTGACCGTGTGTGCAAACGCAACACCGCCACCAGCACCTGCCATATTGACAGTTTGTACGTTACCTTTGATGTAATCTAGATCGGTCAATACCTTACCAACACTACGACAGGTGAAGTCCCAACCACCGCCTGGGTTAGCGGGTGCGATACATTCAGCGCTACGTGATTGTTCAAAGGCTTGCGCCTGACCTGCGATGGCTAGTGCCGCAGCACCTGAAACTAGAACAGATTTCATTGACATGGTCTTAAGCATGACTTTATCTCCTGCTTTTATTTTTTTTGTATTTAGATAAAAGAATGTATTGGTACATCCATGTTTCACAACATACTCTGCGAACCTGTCATGACCCTGTCATGAGCAAAGTTTTTAGACAAAATTGTGCAAATAAATGTAGCCAAGCGATCTAAATACCGTCCCTTTGCAGGTTTGAGCCTAGCCTAAAAAACAAAAATCCCCACTTCTCATCGGAAAAGTGGGGATTTTTTTGTAAACAAACTCAGTCAGTCAGATTAAGCCACATCGAGATGCACATGACGTGGGTACTTCTGCAAGTAGGCTTCCATCTCCGCCATACCATTTGGCTGGTCGACTTTCACCCCTAGATCACGCATGGTGCTACCAAACGCGTGCAAGGTACGGAACAGGTTATGTTCACGACATTGCTCACCCATCTGACCGATACGCACGATTGGCTGACCAAAAGAACCGGCGATTTCAACACGGTAGGTTTCCGAAATATGGTCACAAATCTGCTTAGCCGTCAGGCCTTCCGGGATGCTAATACCCACCACAGAGTTCAATCGCGCCGTCGGCTCGATAAATAGATCCAAGCCCATGCCTGCGATACCCGCTTGCAAGGCTTGCGAACAACGTAAATGACGCGCAAAGCGTTGCTCTAAGGTTTCTTCACACACCAACTTCAAGGCTTCGTGCAAGGCCATGATGCCAGATACAGGTGCCGTGTAGTGATAGCCATCACGATGCCAGAAATTTTCTGCCAGCTTCACGTCAAAGCACCAATGCGTCAGTGGCGAAGTACGATTTTCAATTGCTTGCCACGCTTCATTGGAAAACGCCACCAAGGACACGCCAGGAATCGATGACAAGCCTTTTTGACCGCCGGTGATGACCACATCAACGTTCCATTCATCCATTTTCAACGGCATGGTACTTAAGGTGCAGACAGCGTCCACCACCACTAGACAGCCGTATTCTTTGGCAATCGCGGCGATGTCTTTCAGGGTGTAGTTACAAACCGTGTTCGAGGTCTCACCTTGCACCATGCTGATCACTTTCGGGCGAACTTGTTCGATCGCTTTACGCACACGATCAGGATCGGCTGCTTCATGGACTGGAATATGCAACTCATGCACATCCGCACCAACACGACCGGCCATTTCCGCCATACGATGACTAAAGAAACCATTATTCAGGCACAGAATCTTCTCACCCGGTTGCAGCAAGTTTACGGCGGTCATTTCCATCGCGGCGGAGGCAGGTCCCGCGACACCAAGAACCCACTTGGATTCCGTTTGAAATACATAACGCGCCATGCTTTTAACTTGGTCGATTACCTTAGCCATCGTTGTACCAAGGTGATTGATCACCACCGAGTTGGCTTTGGCCACACGTTCAGGAATTGGCACAGGGCCAGCGCCCATCATCAGAAGAGGTTCTTGTGGAAGGATATCGTCTAACGATTGGAGTTGAGGACGGGGAATACCCGTTGAAGAATTCATATTTACCTGCCTTTAAATATGCGTTTTAAGAAAAATCCATCTTGATTTACCTGAGAAATCAAATCTCGAAAATTGCCTTTTTTCAGTGCAAAACTCGGTAAATTTTTAATTTCCAAAATAATCATCTGAAATAATACTGCAATCCTTTGTCTTTTAAGAGTCTAGTTTTTGAAAAGAGTCGAATACTCCAAAACTAGTGCGTGAACCCATACAAGTCACCAATACAGGATTTATCTGGTAGTGTTTTTTACTTGCCAATGCCCCCACCCTTGCACAGGGCGCACTCCCTGATACTGTTCAATAATTAAGCAAACACATAAACAAGGGGGTGCAGTCGCGAAATATTGCACCAAATTAGTGCACAAGCATCTTCCCCGAGTTCTCCGCCAAGCGCCAAGGGCGCCCACATCGAAGTAGCCGCAGGGCAAGCTGACAGATTCAGATAGCCCTCACTTAACCTTACAAAAATTTTACGCAGGCCTTGCCAGCACTGCTCTAGGGCTGTCACAAATCTGTGTTGCAAAGCCCCTAAACTGATCATTATTCAAAACTTTTATAGCGTGCTGGCAAGCATATTGCTTTGACTAACAGAGTCAGTTATCCCATGACACAGCGAATGTGCCAAAACAGGTCAGCACGCATTGGCTGTTGGAAATAAGGAGGAAAGGCTGAAGTGGAACCCCCACCTCGCCCCAACATATGACGACCACATTACTAGTCTTCACTGATTTAGATGGAACTTTACTGGATCATTATAACTATGACTTTTCTGCGGCCAGCGACGCGCTCTCCAGTTTGAAAACGTTAGGAGTGCCTTGTGTCCTAAATACCAGTAAGACCTATGCGGAGCTGCTTGAACTGCGTCAAGCTCTTCAACATAAAGACCCTTTTATCATCGAAAATGGTGCCGCTGTGTATGTGCCGGCAACATTAAATCTCAACATCAATGATGACTTGCTGCAACAAGGCGACTTTCTTGTCAAAGCCTTTGGTCCTGAACGCCAGCAGTTAATTGAACTATCTCATGCGATGAAGTCGCGCTACGACTTCATCAGCTATCACGAACTGACAACCGAACAACTAGTAGAACATACCGGCCTTGACCCTCATACCGCTGAGCTGTCGCTACGCAGAGAGTTCACTGAGCCCATGATTTGGAACGACTCTAACATTGCCTTAGAACACTTTAAGCAAGAGCTCGTGCACGAGGGTATCAAGGTGCAAAAAGGTGGCCGTTTTGTCCATTTAATGGGACAGGACTGCGATAAAGCGGTGGCCATGAAGTGGCTAAAGCAAGTGTATCAAGACACCTACCACCTGCCCGTAACGAGCATCGCCCTAGGCGATGGTGAAAACGATGTGGGCATGATTAGCCAAGCCGATATTCCCGTCGTGGTCCGCTCCCCAGTCCATATACCCCCTGAAATTCCGGGCCGAAATGATGTTTGGATTACCGATTCATACGGCCCAAAAGGTTGGAGCGAGGCCATCAATCAGGCCCTAGCAAACGAGGGTTTTATTTAATTTTTTGTTGGCAGCAGTGCTGCGATCAAATCAAGCATGACAACATGCTATAGGAGACAACAATGGGTGATTTTTACCAGAATGGCATCATTACAACACTGCACAACCTAGCTCAACGTCCACTTGAGGACATGGAGCAAGAACTCTGTGAGTTTGCTAAGAAGCGCCCCATGGCACTGATTCTGCCTTGCTTGTATTCCGAGCTTGAAACCGATGCCATGCCAAATATTATTCGTCACCTAAAACAGGTGCCCTACCCGATCGAGATCATCATTGGCCTAGATCGTGCCACCGAAGAACAGTATCGACACGCACTCGAATTCTTCTCCGAACTGCCGCAAAAGCATAAAGTTCTGTGGAACGATGGACCACGCCTACGCGCCATTGATGAAACCCTAAAAGGGGAAAAACTATCACCGAACGACCCAGGCAAAGGCCGCAACGTGTGGTTCTGTATGGGTTATGCCCTATCGGCTACCGAAGCCGACGCAGTAGCCATGCACGACTGTGACATCGTCACCTATGATCGCAGCCTGTTAGCGCGCTTGATCTACCCCGTCGCCAACCCGAACTTCAGCTATGAGTTCTGTAAAGGATTTTATGCCCGTACCGCCAATGGCAAGATGAACGGACGCGTGAGCCGC
Source organism: Marinomonas aquimarina (assembly GCF_900089755.1). Taxonomy (GTDB): domain Bacteria; phylum Pseudomonadota; class Gammaproteobacteria; order Pseudomonadales; family Marinomonadaceae; genus Marinomonas; species Marinomonas aquimarina. The sequence goes on from NZ_FLOC01000027.1 coordinate 17,027, forward strand.
CTCTTAGTCACCCCCTTGTTGTACTCTTTGAAAAAGGTACTGGGGCATCTAGATTACCTAGATTATCTCGACAGCTACCGCTACTCCCTCGCCGGTGAGTTCTCGTTCCGCCGTGATGTGATGACGGACTTGCGCATTCCCAGTGACTGGGGCCTAGAAGTGGGTGTATTGTCTGAAATGTACCGTAACTACTCCACCAACCGCCTGTGTCAGGTGGACATTGCGGACGTCTACGATCACAAACATCAGGACCTGTCTGCGGACAACGACAACGGTGGCTTATCAAAAATGTCGATCGACATCACCAAAGCCATTTTCCGCAAACTGGCCACCAATGGCATCGTGTTTAACCAAGAAACTTTCCGCACCATCAAGGCGACTTACTATCGCGTTGCGCTGGATTTCATCGAAACCTACCGTAACGACGCCGAGATTAACGGTCTGAAATTGGATGTGCATTCAGAAGAGCGTGCCGTAGAGCTGTTTGCCAGCAACATTATGAAAGCTGGCAATATGTACTTGGAAAACCCTATGGAAGCGCCGTTTATTCCGAGTTGGAACCGCGTCGCCAGTGCCTTTCCTGAGGTAATGCACCAGCTTGAAGATGCGGTAATGCAGGATATGAAAGAGTTCGGCCCAAAGTAAGCCATGCTTGGAACCCTTCACCCCGCATTTAAGTTTGATTGAAACAAGGTAGGTCACTATGGAAGAAGCAGCGCCCCTCTCCCAATTAGAGCAACGTCTGATTGGCCACTTACAAATCCTCTACCCGCACCTCGATGCGGGTGAATTGACGCGTAATTGTCTCAATACCTTTGGTTTGGATCCGAAAACTGACTCGCCAAAGCCGCACCGCAATATCTGGGATCAGTCTGACATCATGTTGATCACCTACGCGGATACATTACGCAAGGACGGCGACACGCCCCTTAACACACTGCATGATTTTGTTAAAACCGAGTTGTCTGAATGCATCTCTGTGGTGCACTTGTTGCCATTCTTCCCCTACAGTTCAGACGATGGCTTTAGCGTCATGGATTACACTTCTGTTAACCCATCTTCTGGTAAATGGCGCAACATTACCGAGCTGTCGCAAGACTTTAAGGTCATGGGCGACTTAGTCATCAATCACTGCTCAAGCCGCAGTATGTGGTTTGAAAATTACAAGGCAGGGGTGGAACCTGGCGCCAGCTATTTCTATGAAGCAGACCCTAACGCTGACCTGAGCAACGTGGTGCGACCACGCATGTCGCCTTTGTTACGGGAAGTGCAAACCAAGAATGGCACGAAATACGTTTGGTGTACGTTCAGTCATGACCAAGTCGATTTGAACTTTGAAAACCCTAAAGTGCTGATGGAGTTCTTGCGCATCATCCGTCTGTATTTGGAAAAAGGCATTCGTTGGTTCCGCTTAGACGCCGTGGCTTTTTTGTGGAAATCTCCGGGCACCAGCAGCATCAACTTGCCTAACACCCATGAAATGATTCGTTTGTTACGCCTGATGATTGAGCACTATGCGCCCGATGCTGTCATCATCACGGAAACCAACATTCCTAACCGCGAAAACTTAACCTACTTCGGTAACGCCAACGAAGCCCATTTGATTTACAACTTTTCTTTACCACCACTGCTGATCAACACCTTGGTCTCGGGCAGTTGTGAGCATTTAAAAGATTGGCTGATGCGTATGCCACCGGCCCAACAAGGGACCACCTATTTGAACTTTGTTGCCTCCCATGACGGCGTTGGCCTACGCCCGACTGAGGGCCTACTAAGTGAATGGGAGCTGGATAACCTGATCAATACCATGAAGCGCTTTGGTGGCAAGATCAGTTCACGAACCTCCGTCACAGGTGAAGCCAAACCCTACGAAATCAACATCAGTTTGTGGGACGCATTAAGTGGTTCAGTTAGCAAAGGTCCGGATCAATGGCATTTTGCTCGCTTTATGTGTGCTGCAGGGATTCAGTTAGCGTTAGAAGGGTTACCAGCGTTCTATATTCATTCACTGTTTGGCACGGAGAACGACTACCAGCGAGTGGAGAATACTGGGCACTTTCGCTCTATCAACCGCCATATTTGGAATGTAGATGACCTAGAGCACAGGCTGAACACCCCTACGCATCACCAGAAAGTATTCCATGCTATGCGTAATTTGATTCAAATTCGCCGCGCGCAACCGGCCTTCCACCCCAACGCCACACAATACATTTTGCATACCGGTAATAAGCTATTCGCCTTCTGGCGCCAAAGCTTAGATCGTCGCCAAAGTTTGTTTGCCATTTACAACATTACCGATGAGCCGCAAAGCTTTAATCTGGCAGAGTTGAACTTAATCGCCACAGATGATTGGACCGACCTGATCACCGATCAAAAATACGAGGACCGCATGGCACAAGTGACCCTGATGCCGTATCAATTCCTGTGGTTAGCCAATAAAAAAAGCAAAGCTAAATAGCTTTGCTTTTTTACACTGAGTCACCCAGGCACAGCCGCTGAACTAGATGACTTCGGTTTTGATATCTTCAATGTCTTCGGCAATGAAGCCTCCGCTCTGATGCGACCAAAGCTTGGCATAAATACCACCTTGACGAATCAATTGCTCATGGGAGCCTTGTTCAATGATTTCCCCTTTATCCAGCACGATTAAGCGATCCATTGCCGCAATGGTCGACAAACGATGGGCAATGGCAATCACGGTTTTACCTTCCATCAAACGGTACAAACTTTGCTGAATTGCTGTTTCCACTTCCGAATCCAACGCAGACGTCGCCTCGTCCAACACCAAGATCGGTGCGTTCTTGAGCAATACACGAGCAATGGCGATACGTTGACGCTGACCGCCAGACAGTTTAATACCACGCTCACCGACCATGGCATCGTAACCAGTGTTGCCATAAGGGTCGGTCAAGCCTTGGATAAAGTCATGGGCTTCTGCTTGTTTCGCCGCGGCAATCATTTCCTCTTCACTGGCATCAGGGCGACCATAAAGTAAGTTATCGCGCACCGTGCGATGCAATAGGGACGTATCCTGCGTCACCATGCCGATATTGGCGCGTAAGGTTTCTTGCTGGACGTCACTGATATTCTGACCATCAATGCTAATAGTGCCTTTTTCAATATCGTGGAAGCGTAGCAGCAAGTTCACAATGGTTGATTTACCTGCACCAGAACGCCCCACCAAGCCCACTTTTTCACCCGGTTTAATGTGCAGGTTTAACGCTTCAATAACGGAGATATCTTGTTTGCCGTAGTGAAAATCCACCTGATCAAAGTGAATATCGCCCTCGATTACCTTAAGCGGCTGAGCATTGTCCTTGTCCTGTATCGACAAAGGCTTGGATAAGGTGCCCATACCATCGGCGACCATACCAATGTTTTCAAACAAGGCGCTGACTTCCCACATAATCCACTGGGACATACCGTTCAAACGTAGCGCCAGACTGACTGCAATGGCAATGGCGCCGACACTGATGGCACTGTTTAGCCAAAGCCCAATGGCCACTGCCGCGATCACAAATGCCAGTAGATAATTCAAGCTTTGTACGCAAAAGTTTAAGCCGGTAACCATCCGCATTTGCTTATGCACCGTGGCTAAAAAGCCGTTCATCGACTCTTTGGCATAGGACACTTCGCGCTGGTTGTGGGCAAACAATTTCACCGTGGTGATATTGGTGTAACTGTCAACGATGCGGCCGGTCATGGTGGAACGCGCATCCGCTTGTTCTTCAGAAATACGGCGTAGGCGCGGTACAAAATAGGTTTGAATGGCGATATAACCCGCTAGCCAACCCAGCATTGGCAGCACCAAACGGTAATCCGCTTGGGCAATCAGCACCAACATGGAGATAAAGTAGACCAGGATATACATGAGTACATCCAGTAGTTTCATCACGGTTTCACGCACCGCCAATGAGGTTTGCATGACTTTGGTGGCCACACGACCGGCAAAGTCGTCTTGGAAAAATTCGACACTCTGGCGCAGTACAAAACGGTGCGCTAACCAGCGAATACGCATCGGGTAATTCCCCAAAAGCGTCTGATGTACCACCGCCGAATGCAGCAGGGTCACCAGGGGCATGGCCACCAACACCATCACCGACATGCCGATCAGACGGCCAGACTCTTCATTTAAAAAAGTATCAGGGTCTTTCGTCACCAGCCAATCGACCAACTGTCCCATAAAGCTGAACAGAGTCACCTCTAAAATGGCCACGGTTGCCGTTAACATCGACATTAGGATTAACGGGATCTCCGCGCCTTTTGAGTAATAACGGCAAAAAGCAAACAGTGTTTTTGGAGATTGCTCTGGGTCGATGTCGGGATAGGCCGACAGCCAGCGCTCAAATAACTTCAACATAAGGATCAATAGTCAATAAAGTCTAAAAATGACGACAAGTGAAACACACAAGACATTGGATCACTATCCAATGTTTGCACGAACGGTTCAATTAAGCTGTCTTTCCTTAATTAGCCATATTAAGTGGGTATGCTTCTCATTATAATTGACCAACACAACTAACCATCGAATGTTGACGATATTTTTGGAGATTTATGCAGCTGACGCTTCCCGTAATTCTGGTCCTTGGCTTATTAGCCGGCATCACCCCATTGGCCATTGATGCCTACTTACCCAGTTTTCCAAGCGTAGCGCAAGATCTCAATCAAGACATTAGCCACATTCAGCTAACCCTAAGCATCTACTTAATCGTGTTTGCAGTGTTTCAAATGTTTTATGGCCCACTCTCAGATGCCATCGGCCGTCGCAAGGTGGTGGTTACTGGCTTGGGGATTTATATCGTTGGCAGCCTGATGTGTGCCGCAGCGCCTTCCTTTGAATGGCTGCTGGGGGGCCGTGTCGTACAAGCCATCGGTGGCGCCGCTGTGGCGGTTACCATCCCAGCACTGGTCAAAGACAACCTCAACACCAATCAATTTGCCAAAGCCATGTCGATGATTATGCTGGTCATGGCGCTAGCGCCACTGGTGGCCCCCATCCTAGGTGGTACGATTTTGGTGGTATTTAACTGGCATGCGATTTTTATTTTTCTCGCACTACTGGCCGCCCTATCGATTTTTCTGTTTTTACGCACCATTCCAGAAACCCTCGCCAAAGAAAAACGTACCCCGTTATCGTTTGGTTCAGCCATTCGCAATTACATCAGCCTCGCCCGTAACCCTATTATTATCGGCTATATCATGGCGGGGTCACTGCATTTTGGCGGCTTGATGTGTTTTGTCACTGGCGCCTCCTTTGTCTACATTAAGGTGTACGGCATCAGTGAAGGATTGTTTGGCTTCCTATTCGGTGCCAATGTGCTGTCTATGATGGCAGCCACCACGATTAATGGTCGCTTTGTTGAAAAGCTAGGCATCGACACACTGGTACGATACGCCATGCTAGTACTGCTGATTGATGCCATTTGCTTAATCATTATGTGCTTTATGGAGCGCCCGCCTTTGGCATTAATCATGTTGTTTATGATGCTATTCACGGGGCCCATTGGTATTCTCGGCAGTGGCTTTATGGGCGGAGCCATGCGACGGGCAGGTTCACTCAATGGCAGTGTCGCAGCGTTAGCAGGCACCCTGCGCTTCTCCATGGGCGCCTTCACGGGTGTCGTTTTAAGTGTGCTCCACAACGGTACTTTTGTGCCTATGTTGGGTATTATGGCGGTTTGTGGGTTAGGCACTTACGCAATTTATCGCGCCGTCCAAAAGATGGAGCTGCAAAACCCAATCACTGAAGCTAATTAAGGTAAGAGTTCAATCATGCTAACAACGCAAACTTTACTAGAAAAACTGGCTAACGCGCCTGAAACGGTTACTTTCCAAGACACCATTGCCGTGATCGATAACGAGTACGACTTCACTCCAACGGCGTTTCAAAACGGTGCCCAAGTGAACCAAGCCAACGAGAACAACGGCTCTTGCAAGATTTTCTCTTTCGCCAAACTGAACAATGTTGCAGAAGCAGACGTTTTGAACCTGTTCGGCGATTTCTACCGCAAAGACGTTCTAGAACATCCTGAAGCGACTGATCACCAAAATATCCGCCAATTCATCCTAAATGGTTGGGATGGCGTGAAGTTTGAAGGCGACGCGCTTAGCGCAAAATAAGCGCGAATAGAATGCTGTAAAAGGGGCGCTGATCGCTAATGCTGTTCACTTAAGGATTTAATTGAATAGCCCCAGAAAATCCGATTAAGCATTCTTAATCGGATTTTTTTGTGTCTATTCAACAGCTCTTACTTAGTATCGATGAACTTCATTCCTTTTCGGACAACTCAACGTTTACTCAA
>NZ_FLOC01000028.1 GCF_900089755.1 Marinomonas aquimarina
TCTTCAACCCTAAGATTAAAGAACGTAAAGCGAATTGACATGGTCACTTGCTTAAGACTTCAAAGTTTTTGAGAAGTCTCCAGCGAGCGCCCACACAAATTATCTGATTATCTATTTTAAAGAGCGTCTGACTCGTTGTGCACTTCGTTGTTGTGAAGCGTTGTCCGTGTCAGTGGGTGTGTATAATACGCATCAGAATTTTCAGCGCAAGTACTTTTTCAAACATTTAATAAAAAAGTCACTCAAGCGTCATATCTTCTTAAAGGGTATGTAGTTTTAGTCTGTTTTATGAGCAAAGGCAAGAAAAGCTGTGCTTTTTTTATACCTCTTTAAGAGAGGCTCTCAATAGCTGTATAAAGTAGGAACTACCCTTTCCACTATCTAAGCTAATAAGACATTGCTTTAGCTGTACATTCTGAACAAAAACGACACTTCGTTACATATAAAAGGCAATTCAATTACAAAGCGCTACATAAAGCCAATCGGAAACAAAACTGTCATATTTTCATAATAAAGTAGGCCACATCTAAAACCCACTCTAGCAAAATAGAAAGTGAGCGGACCTTGAAAATCTCCCACGTTACTCGCGCGACAACGTTTAGCTATTTAGTGATCGCAGCCGCCTTAGCTGCCCTACTGATATGGAGTACACAGCAATACCGAGCGGCTTTTGAACAAAGCGACTCCTTTAACCAAGTATGGCAGGCGTCCGCCATCCAACTTGAGCAGCGTATTGAGGGCTATTTGTCTTCAGGTGAAGCATCGCAACTACAAGATGCGGAAACTTTTATCTCTGAACAAATCAAGCCAATGCTGACAGCCCTGCCACTCGCATTGCAGACCTCTTTAAATGATCGCCTGGATGCCATCTTGGCCAACTTGCAATCCGATGTGCGCGCAGCAGGCAAGCTATCAGGTAACCCTTATGCTTTGGTGGAAAACAACACACGTCAGATGCTGCTGTCGTTAGACTATTTAAACCAAACATTAAATGATGCTACCGATGTCGACCCTAATCTGGCGACCAGTTACTTAAAAGCGCAAGGCAACATGTACGCTTCGCTGGCGGTGCTGCAACAAGCATCCAATGACTTCTTACACAGCCAGACGGCAGCCAATCGCGATTTGCTACAAAGTGCCAATCAAAACCTAATCGATCAGGTGCAAGCCTTTATCTCCCTGCCAGCATGGCAAGACAACTCGGCGAGCGATGACAATGGTGGTGACGACCTTTCTGCCCTGATGGGTTGGGGCAGCGAAGAAACCAGTGAAGACACTAGCGATGCGTTTGAAGAAACCAAGAATGAGCTAAACACTTGGGCAAACCGCTACATGAAAGATGTGGACAACAGCCTAGTTGTATTAGAGCAAGCCGCCGCAGCGAAATCCGGTGTACGTCAACTGATCGAGCAATTAAGCCAGGAGCTGAATAAGGGTACAGAGACCATCAAGGCATCCACGGCCGCATCTGAGCGTAATACCTTGATTGCTTTCGGTGCTTTTGTGTTGATCATGGTGCTAACCACTATCACGACTCACCTATTTCAAAGCCGCATCGTGGTTAACAGCGCACGCGACCTATACAACGCCGTCAGAGCACTCGTTGAAAGTGACAACATCCACCAGCTATCGGTGAAGAACAATAAAAACGAGCTAACGGACGTGGCACGCTACCTCAACCGTTACTTAGAGCAAATTGCCGTGCAACGCACACAAAGGGACACTGAGCTGAAGAACATCTCAACGTCGCTTAATGAAATGCTCAGCGCCTTTGGCCAAGTGCATGATTTAAGTGTGGCCTCTAAAGCCGCGCTTGAACAAACGGTAGAACAGGCTTCTCACGTAGATGTACTGGCAAACAAAGCGGAAGTGCGTGCAAAAGAGGTAGAGAGTTACGCCCATGACACCAGTGATGCCATGGAACTAAGCTCTAAACAAGTATCAACACTAGAACACGCTAACCAAACCACGGTCGAGCGTCTACACAACAGTAAAGATGCCTTGGGCAGCCTAGAAAACTCAGTATCAAGCGCCAACTCTATTGTCAGTGGTATTCGTGATATCGCAGAACAAACCAACTTGTTAGCACTCAATGCTGCGATTGAAGCGGCTCGCGCAGGGGAAGCCGGTCGTGGCTTTGCCGTGGTGGCCGACGAAGTGCGTACACTGTCGGGACGCACGCAGCACTCATTAGAAGAAATTACATCTATTTTCGACTCGCTAACGACGTCTACAACTAACTTGCGCAAGAACCTAGAACTGATTGAGTCTGCTTCGTCTGAGCAACGTACGCTGACCTTAGAGCTTGGCCAATCGGCACAGGCGGTACAAGAGAAGTCACACCAGTCGACGGTACTATCACGCAAAGCCTCAGGCTACGCTGAAGACCAAAAGCGCAGTGTCAGCTTACTCACCGAAACCGTTGAAAAAGTACGCTCGCAGGCAGATGAGTCTGAACGCTTCTTAGCACAAATGACCAGCAACGTACGCCAGAAGATTGACGATATAACCAGCACTTTAGGCATTCGTGCTGACTAGTTGCCAGCACGATTGAGCAGACACAAAAAAGCCAGTGCGATGGGGGTCACACTGGCTTTTTATAGCTTAAATAGAGGCTAGATTAGAACAGTACGCGCGCTTTGATCGTACCGTCGACTTCTTTGACCTTCTCAAGTGCCAATTCGCCCATCTGCGCGTCCACTTCCATCACCATATAACCTAGCTTGTCGGTGGTGCGTAGGAACTGCCCCGTGATGTTGATATTGTTATCAGAGAAGATCGCGTTGATCTTAGATAGCACACCTGGGCGGTTTTCATGGATGTGTAGAATACGGTGTTTGTCCGCTTGTGACGGCAACGCTACTTCAGGGAAGTTCACGGCTGCCGTAGTAGTACCGATATCGGAGTACTGAATCAGCTTCACGGCCACTTCCACACCAATGTTTTCCTGAGCTTCCATCGTTGAACCACCGATATGCGGCGTCAGGATCACGTTATCCAAGCCACGCAAAGGTGACACGAACTCTTCCGCATTGCCTTTTGGCTCCACTGGGAACACATCGACGGCCGCGCCTGCAATATTGCCCGCCTTAATCGCTTCCGCTAAGGCCTCAAGGTCTACCACAGTGCCACGAGAGGCATTTAGGAAGATCGCGCCTTTTTTAATCTGAGCAATTTCTTGGGCACCAATCATCATCTTAGTGTTGGCGGTTTCTGGTACATGCAAAGTGATCACATCACAAGTAGACAACAGCTCTTCTAAGGATTTCACTTGGCGCGCATTACCCAGTGGCAACTTGGTAATAATGTCGTAGAAGCAGACTTCCATCCCCAGCGACTCAGCCAAGACACTCAACTGGGTACCAATGCTACCGTAACCGACAATACCTAAACGTTTGCCGCGGGTTTCGTAGGAGCCCACTGCTGACTTCATCCAGCCGCCGCGATGACAAACAGCGTTTTTCTCTGGAATGCCACGCAACAATAGGATCATTTCACCTAAGACAAGCTCTGCCACACTGCGCGTATTTGAGAATGGAGCATTGAAGACAACGATACCTTTGTTGGATGCCGCTTCCAGGTCAACTTGGTTGGTACCAATACAGAAGCAGCCAATCGCTACCAGCTTATTAGCATGCTCCAGAACCTTGGACGTCAGCTGAGTACGAGAGCGAATTCCGATAAAATGGGCCTCGGCAATTTTCTCAATCAACTCGTCTTCGGGAAGCGCGGTTTTATGGTATTCAATGTTTTCGTAACCAGCGGCATTCAACGCCTCAATAGCAGATTGATGCACGCCTTCTAATAACAAAATTTTGATTTTTGCTTTTTCTAAAGAAGTGTTGCTCATGATTTTTTTAGTATCTCTATGGTTTGGAATGTTGCTTAAACATGTTAACACACAACCAAAAACGACAAAGCGAAACCTATCGGAATGTATTTCATTGCAAGACGACGAATTCTCAGCGACAAAAAACTTTACACGATATCGATGCATTTACACTGGCAAGCAAGCTTCTTCAGCACTAGAATGAGGTGGTCAAAAGTTAATCAGACGAGGTAAGCTATGGCAATTGAAGGCATTAACAACAACGTAGTCAGCCAAAATCCACTGGACGACCAATTGCTTGTGCCTGCTGCGGCCCCTTCAACTAACAATGGCAGCTCAGTCACTAACAGTGGCAGCGTGGCACCAGCTTCTGTAGATGTGTCAGTCAGCATTTCAGCTGAGGCGCAACAGTTAGCTCAGGACAATATCGCCGCGACGACGGTTGCACAAACCAGCTCAACTGACTCGGGAGCAGATGTCACCACCGCATCGCAGTTTGGCGCCAGTGCCACCTCTAACAATTCTGCCGTGGCCGCTGAGGTAAATGGCAGCTCTGGCAATACGCTAAACGCGGCCCCGTCTAACTCCACACAAAGTGGTAGCGTTGCCTCACAGTACAACATCAGCCCAGATTCAGCACTAGGGCAAACCATCAACTTTTCTGCTTAGCTCAGCGCCATTTAGAAATACGTCCTAGAACGACCTAACGTCGTTCTAGGAAAACACCCGCTTCAACGTGGTGGGTGTATGGGAATTGATCGAACATCGCAAAGCGTGTCACTTTATGGGTGCTAGAAAGCGCTTCCAAATTGTTCTTTAGGGTCTCAGGGTTGCAGGAAATATATAGGATCTGATCGATCTTACGCACCAACTCAACCGTACCATCGTCCAAACCTGCACGTGGCGGATCGACCAATACCGCAGAGGGATTCAAGGTCGCCATACCGGCTTGTACTAGGGCTTTTGGTAGCTCCCCTTCACCGTTTAACGCGGCAGAAACGTCTTCACTGGCCATTTTCACTACCTGCACATTGCTCATACCATTCATCGCAATATTAAGGCTGGCAGAGTTTACCGAGACTTTTGCAATCTCGGTACCGATAACTCGGTCAAAGCGGCGTGCCAAAGGAATCGAGAAGTTACCGTTGCCACAGTACATTTCCAATAAATCACCAGAGCATCCTTGTGTGACATCCAGCGCCCATTCCAGCATCTTTTCACTGATGCCAGCATTGGGTTGTGTAAAGCTATTTTCCACCTGCTGGTAATGGTATTTGCGACCATTCACCGTCAAAGTTTCCATCACAAAATCACGCGTCAGCACTTGCTTACGTTTACGACTGCGACCGATGAAGTGGCAAACAGGAAATTGCTCATTAAGCGCCACAGCCGCCTCATGCCATGCCTCATCGATTGGTTTGTGATACAGCATGCTGATCAGCGCTTCACCTGTAGTGGTGGTTAAAAAGTCCACTTGAAACAGCTTATGACGTAGCACTGGTAGATCGCGAATCGCATCCAATAACTTTGGCATCAGCTCGTTAATCAAGGTCGAGGCGGCAAGGAATTGGTCGACACGAATCGGAGTACGAGGATCTGCGGAGTCAAACATTGCGTAATAGAGATCTTCCCCTTCATGCCAAATTCGGAACTCTGCACGCATACGGTAGTGGCTGGGTGCGCTCTCAAACACTTCCATTTCTGGCAGCTCAAGGCCTGCCATCAGAGCATTCAGTGTCTCTTTCTTAGACTCTAATTGAGCAGAGTATTGTTCAGGTTGAATTTGATCGGGTCTCATGCAGTTATCCGCTAAAGGTATTCGTAGGGGTTGGGCGCGGCATTATACAAAGAGTCTGGCTACTTTGCGAACGATGCCTAGGGCTTGGCTTTATAAAAAGCCAGGCCCTAATAATACTTCTAGTGAGGCGGTCAGAGAAAACTCAGATTGGTAGTCATTTTCTCGCTCATAGGTCATTTGCGGTTTAAGCTGGCCAATCAACCAATTGTCATGTAGCAAGCGCTGGTATTCAACAAAGTATAGGAAGCTCTCTGCACGCGGTGTACTGCCTTCTTGCAAATAACTGAATTGGTAGCGTAATTTGCTTTTATCAGACAAGCGCTGGTTTAAGAAGAGGTTCTCACGCCAGAAGGTGTCCGCCTCGACTTCCAGATAGGTGACACCAAAATCTGCACCAAACTGATAATTCGGAGAGAGTTGACGCAGCGCCTCAATACCGTAACGGGCACCATAGCCCAGCGTATAGTAGCTGAAGATAGATTCTTCTTGGCGAATGCCCCATTTTCCCAGTGCCATATCCTGTTTAAAGGTTATACGCACAAAGGGGTCCACAGGCATCTCGACCAACAAACCCATATCAATGTTCGCGTTCCACTCTTCTTTAAAGTAGCGCAACATGGTCGCAAAACGCGTGTTTTGCGCCGACTGTAGCAGACTCTGTCCAGGTTCATTATCAAATAGGCGATTATCTTGCGTCAGTTCATCGGCATCGGATTCAATAATCAGGTCCAAGCGATTTTCGGTGTTCGGTAAATGTAAACGGGCGTCGAGATTAAAAAAACCTGAGACCCCGTCTTCACTCTCGACAATCGAACCAAACGTCATACTGACGACACTTTCCGAGACCGAATCATGACGTTTACCAGAAAAGAAGGTGTCCAAATTATTGGACCACTCCCCCACGGTATTGGACATGTTTTGGTGGGTGGATTGCCACCATCCTGGCTCAGGTTGATCAGAAGGTGCCACTACTGTGTCAGCCTGCGCCAAAGGCCCCCACAGCATCGCTGTGCACAACAGACTACCTAGCTTCGACACACTCTTAATCAACCTAGTCATTACATTTCTCGCAACATCGCACGGATCATTAAAGAAGAATTCTGCGCCGCTACGGTTAGATATTCTTCAAAGCTTGCTGGCGACTCTTTATCCGCCACATCAGACAAAGAGCGCACTACGACAAACGGCACTGCGAACTTATGACACACTTGGGCCACTGCTGCCGCTTCCATCTCCACCGCTTTTAGGGTTGGGAACGAAGCACGTACCGCTGCCACACGTTCAGCTTGGCACATAAAGACGTCACCCGTACCAATTAAACCCACCTTAGCTTTGACCTGCCCAACACTGGCCACCGCTTTTTGCGCTAATGCCATCAGCGATGCGTCTGCCGCAAAAGTCTCCGGCATGCTAGGCAATTGTCCAATGGCATAACCGAATGCCGTAACATCCACATCATGATGTACCACAGCGTCGGAAATAATGACGTCACCCACTTCTAATTCTGGGTCGAAACCACCTGCTGAGCCAATATTAATCACAGCAGAAGGCTTAAAGTTAGCCAATAGCAGAGTCGTGGATACCGCTGCATTGACTTTACCGATGCCCGACTTAAGCAAGACAACATCAGTGCCATCCAACTGACCGGTGAAAAACTCACAACCCGCCACTTCCGTCGCTTGAACGTTTGTCATCCACTCTTTGATCACCGCGACTTCTTCGTCCATGGCTCCGATCAATCCAATCACACTCATAGTTGCTAACCTTTTTGTTTCAATGTTTGTAACAGCGCGTCAATTGCCGCCTCGTTAGGCAGCTGTCCGCCTATATCTATAAAAGGCATTGTATCAGGTCGTTCCGGAAAATCCTCAAGCACAAACCACTTCGTGTTGACCAATTTCACCAAATGAAGTTTCAGCGCTTTTTGGGCAGCTTCTTGGTCTAATACTAAAATCACCACTGGGTTGGTGTGGCGTAACACGGACACCAAGTTTGCAACATCGCTTTCACGACGTGCAATGAAATCATTCGCGCTGAGCTCAGACTGCCAAATCACTTGGCTAATATCAGTGCCACCGGTAATGATAAAGTTAGTGTCATGGGTGGCCCAATCGCCCAGGCTGATCGGCTCTAGATGCTCCAACTGCGTCAATTGCTTGGCTAAGCGATAAGGCATTAGCTGATGGGGGAATAACGTTGGCTGCCTCTCCGCGCAGCCCCCCCTATTGGCACACACATAGACAATGGGCAACGCCGCTTGGCCACTGGACGCCAGCAGTTTCTTCACATTCTCCGCCGCTAACACGTCATCCCCCACGGCCACCATCATGGCATCGTAACGATGACGATAAGACATACTCGTACCAAAGAACTCAGAGAATGAGGAAAAAGCATCTAGGTTTACATTGGCTGCGAGTAAGGCATCAATGACCCGCCGGTTGTCGGCATAATCATTATTGATGTACGCCACGCGCTTCTCTGATAAAGAGAAGCTTTCACCTTCATCATCCGCCACCAGCGCCGCACTGAGTTGAATACGCCCACTCGGTGCTTGCTCAAAGCGACCTTTGACCAATTTAGGGTATTCGTTGCGCAGCCAGTCCAAGGCAGGGGAAACTTCCTCTGCACCGTACACCTTGATCACCAGACCATTTCGGTCCCAGCCAATATCAATATAGCGCCCAGAAATAGCACTGTAATAACAGTGCATCAAGGCAATCGTAATCAAAGCGCGATGGTCCGGCGTCCAATGAAACTGTTTGGCCGCATCCTCTAATGCCAACTCGATCTTGAATTGACACTGTTTGGCATTTGGCTGCAAATGTTGCTCTAGCGCATCCTGCTGCTCACACACCATTTGCCCTAACGACATTAAGTGATTTTCGGACTTGCTCGATGCGGCAATCCCATCTAACAATTCGCCAATCACCACCAACCACATGGTGGCCGACTGGGGCTGCTGTACCAACCAAGCTGACTGACACATCAACTCATCCCGTAGTAGGCTATGCGGCGGTTGCGGACGATCCAATGCATGCTTCGGAAAGCGATTCGCCAAATTCCAGCGCAAACGGCGCACTTCACTGGCGTCTTTGCCAACCAGCATCACACTGCGAAAGCCATATTCGTTGATGAAGGTATGCGTTTGGAATTCATAGACTTTGTTTTGCTCAGACAACTCCAACTCAAAGCCGCCGCCATACTCACCTTTCAGCGCCCGCTGAATCGACTGATGACAGCCAATCGGAGTCATATCAAAAACGGTTTTCGCCCGATCAAAATAAGGAAACACCATTTTGGCTTCCTCATTCAGCGACGTCACTCGCGCAGATTCGTCACAGAACACAATCGCCGACTGCAATGAGTTTAATAGCAGTCCAAGATGCTGATCACGCACTTTCAATAGCTCTTGAAAGTGGTTCATTTGCGCCATCAACGGCTCAAATTCTTGAAAATTAAGCGTTTCTAAACGGCCTAAGGCAGGCAGTCCAGCAATCGGTCTAAACATAATGCGTTGTGCGGACACCATCACCAAGCCAAATAGCAGCGCCATCAACACAATCACCATCAAACAGCCAATCAACACCCAGCGGCTAAAGGACTCCAACAATGGGCGGGCATAGCGTACCTCGACGGAGAACTTCTCGCCTAAGCTTGGCAACAACAAGGTCGCTTCATGACGGATATAGTCGACTTCTTCACTATAACTGCTTAACTTCTCTACCAGCAGCGACTTACCCAGCACATCATTAATACGTAGATAATCGGCACCCGCGCTGGTGATCAGGTCACTGGCCAAGGCCAAGTTATTGTTCAGCGATATAAAACCGTAGAAGAAGCCTTGGTTTTGCCCGGCGCTGTTATTCTCGAGAGGCTTTTTATAAATCAGTAATTCACTCTGATCACTCGAGGTAATGTGTTGCCAAGCATCAGTCGGCGCACTTTGAACTAAGCTGGTAAACGCATCCTGCGTGTATAGCCGTACCCTTGGGTCTTCCATCACCAGCCCATCTTCTTTTTCAATGTAGAAGAAGTCTAAGCCACCAAAGAACAACACATCATGCAGTTGAAACAAAGCATCTAAGCTTTCCCCATCACTGACCTGCTCCGATAAATATTTCACTTCAAAATTGGCACGGTCGAGGTAAGCGGAAAAGCTCATATGCAAGGCTTGCGTACGATGCTCTAAGGCGGCTGAGGCATAGTCTCGCTGGGTAAAAAAGTCCATCACCCAAATCACTAGGCACAAAGAAAAACTGATTAACAGGAAAGGGACAAGAGCGTTACGTTTAAAACGCCTGCGCAGACTTAACGTGGCCATAGGGATGAAGAGTATGGAACCGCTTGCTGAAAGGTCAATTGACGAGTTTGCTCATCCATTTCTGGCGTCAACATATGGAAAGACTCCATGTAAATCCTTGGCAATAAACGCGATTCAATATCTCCCTTGATCGCTTCAGCAGTTGCTATAGCCATATTATCCTTCATCTCCAAAACTGTAACCATTACAACGCCCTCTTGGCTTGCTTGCCCAATCGACTTTTGTCCTAGCCAAGCATTGGTCGTAGCCGTGCTGGCTCCTCGCTCAGAAATCGCCCGTGCCACCCCTTGAGCAATATTGGGAGTACAGGAAAAAATAAAGTGTGCCATTAAAGTATCCATACCGCGCTCCAGCACCGCTTGGGCCGCAGAATAAGCTGGCGCCGCTTGATCCGATACTTGATAACTAAAGCGTACTTTATGGCCTAAGCTACTCTGCTCATTCTCGAATATCTGACAGTATCGCTGATTTAAATAGGCGTCTTGCGTCGAGATCACATCGATCATTGCCCGTTCTGGTAGCACTCGATGTAAGTAGCTCGCTAAACGCTGCATCATTTTCGCACTATCAATACCAATATAAATAAGCGGTGGATGCAAGCGCCACGCTGAGAACGGCGCAATCGCATTGAGTACTACCACCGCTATCTCATCACGCTTTAAAATCCGTTCCAGCAGAGGACGATTGTAATCATCCACCCCATCAACAATGAGATAATCAAAGTTGGCCGCTTCTATTTTCTTAAAGGTATGCAAGGTGGCGTAAATGCCATCATCACGCTCAGCATGAAAAACATCGAGCCGAAAATCAATATTCAGCTCTTGCATACGCCGTTTAAAGGCAACCACCCAAGCCTGATTACTGGGTAAGTCGGCACTGCCACGCAGTACCACAGCAATTTTCTGAGTATCAGGTTGGCTCGCCGCCATGGGAATGGGCTGTGAGTGCACACGTACAGACAATTGCTCAATCAAGGGCAATTGGTTGGGATTGGCATCAAGGTATCGCTGTAGGCTGAGTGCAGACTGACCATAGTTATACGCCCACACATGTGGCGTTAACACTGTGGTAAGCAAGGCAGCGATGAAAAGGCGAAACACGAGCATAAGCGGCTTAAGTCTTTAGTGATACAAGACATTCTAGCGAGAACCGCTCTGAAAGAAACACAATCGTGTCAAAAAGGCATAAAAAAAGCCGAGTCACTAAATAACTCGGCTTTCTTTAATTTGGTGCGGAAGGAGAGACTCGAACTCTCACGCCGTGAAGCACTGGAACCTAAATCCAGCGTGTCTACCAATTCCACCACTCCCGCAAGGAATGGCGAGCATTATAGGCGAACCATTTTTCAGGTCAACACTTTTTTAAAACAAATTTAAAAAAGTTGCTCGCGCATTCAGAGTCTTAGAAACGACGGCCGTTTGCGTACTCACCGTGCTCGTAACGAATCGCCATTTCTTCAAGATCCATGGTATGAATACGTGATGCTTGACCCGCTGAACCAAACGCTTCGTAACGATCGATACATACCGCTTTCATCGCTTTGATACTTTCCGTCAAGTATTTACGTGGATCGAAGTTACCTTTGTGCTCAGCAAGGCTACGACGGATCGCACCGGTTGCCGCTAGACGAAGGTCCGTATCAATGTTGACTTTACGTACACCGTAACGGATCGCTTTCACGATCTCTTCTACTGGCACACCGTACGTTTCTGAGATCTCACCACCGTTTTGGTTAATGATTTCTAACCAATCTTGTGGCACAGAAGACGAACCGTGCAACACGATGTGTGTGTTAGGCAGTCGCTCTGCGATGCGGTTGATACGTTCGATGTCTAGGATGTCTCCGGTTGGTGGACGAGTGAACTTGTACGCACCATGACTAGTACCGATCGCTACCGCTAGCGCATCAATGCCAGTCGCTTCAACGAAGTCAAACGCTTCGTCTGGATCTGTTAGCATTTGCGAGTGGTCTAGGATGCCTTCTGCGCCCACGCCATCTTCTTCACCTGCTTGACCTGTTTCTAGGGAACCTAGACAGCCCAATTCACCTTCTACAGAGACGCCACATGCGTGTGCGAACTCTACTGTACGACGTGTCACATCAACGTTGTATTCGTAGCTTGCAGGTGTTTTACCATCTGCCATCAAAGAGCCGTCCATCATGACAGATGAGAAGCCAAGCTGAATCGAACGCTGACAAATTGCTGGGCTCGTACCGTGATCCTGGTGCATGACTACCGGGATGTGTGGGTAATCTTCGATCGCCGCTGCGATTAGGTGGCGAAGGAAGTGAGAGCCTGCGTACTTACGCGCACCTGCAGACGCTTGCATGATTACAGGCGAGTTCACCTCGTCTGCAGCTTCCATGATCGCTTTAACCTGCTCCATGTTGTTCACGTTGAACGCAGGTAGGCCGTAATCATGTTCCGCGGCATGGTCCAGCAATTGACGCATACTAATTAAAGGCATAAAAGTTTCCTCTGACAATGAAGTTTGTTTGGTGTCCTTGTCGTCAACAAAGCACCCATTAATGTATTTTCATGTGCATGTGTGTCACACACGGCGGTACGCCCTGTCCGCCTTTATCGTTATATTGTCATTCTGTCTAATGACAGACCGGTCACTCTCTAGTGTTAGTGATTATAGTGATGAGATGGTCCTCATGACACATCTCATCGTGCAGGGTGATCCCTGTCTTATTCAAGTATAAGCCTGAGGCTTTACACTAATTTTGCGTGCGCGACTCTAACATAGCAACAGCTGGAAGCACTTTTCCTTCAACAAATTCTAGGAAAGCACCACCGCCCGTTGAAATGTAAGACACTTGCTCAGCAATCGCGTATTTATCGACTGCTGCTAGCGTATCACCACCACCAGCGATTGAGAAACCTTCGCTGTTGGCAATGGCCATAGAAAGTGCTTTGGTACCTTCACCAAACTGGTCGAACTCGAATACGCCTACTGGGCCGTTCCAAATGATCGTTTGCGCACTTTCCAACAGACCCGCAAGCTTCGCTGCCGCCTTAGGACCGATGTCTAGGATCATATCGTCCGCGCCCACATCTTTCGCATCTTTCACCGTCGCTTCTGCATCAGCAGCGAACTCAGTTGCGACAACCACGTCTTCTGGTAGAGGAATGCTAACCTTTTCCATCAAGGCTTTTGCTTGTGGGATCAAATCGGCTTCGTATAGCGACTTACCGACAGGGAAGCCCGCGGCCGCTAGGAATGTATTGGCGATACCGCCACCAACGATTAGCTGATCCACTTTGTCAGACAAAGATTCCAGTACCGTTAGCTTAGTCGATACTTTCGAACCACCAACGATGGCTGCCATTGGGCGGGCAGGCTTCGCTAACGCTTTTTCTAAGGCTTCAAGTTCTGCAGCCAACAAAGGGCCAGCACAAGCGACTGGAGCAAATTTGCCAACGCCATGCGTAGAAGCTTGCGCGCGGTGCGCGGTACCAAAAGCGTCCATGACGTAGACATCACACAAGGCCGCCATTTTCTTAGACAGCGCTTCGTCGTCTTTCTTCTCGCCTTGGTTAAAACGTACGTTTTCAACTAAAACAAGCTGACCGGCTTCTACCTCAACGCCGTCCAACCAGTCTTTGACTAGTGGTACGTCTTGGCCTAGCAGACCTGCTAGATGATCGGCAACCGGCTGCATTGAGTACTGTTCTTCATACTCGCCTTCCGTTGGACGACCTAGGTGAGACATCACAATCACTTTTGCACCAGCTTCTAGGGCAAGCTTCAGTGTTGGTAGCGCCGCACGGATACGTGCATCACTAGTCACTTTGCCATCTTTTACCGGCACGTTAAGGTCTTCACGAATCAACACACGTTTGTTCGCAAGATCCAAATCGGTCATTTTAATTACGGTCATGCACGATTCCTCGTCGTTTTTAAAATCAGTTAGTGCTCTGCACTATCTTCCAATAATTGTTGCCAATAGCAAGCTACATCCAACATGCGGTTGGCATAGCCCCATTCGTTATCAAACCAGCACAGCAGCTTAATCAAGCGACCATCGACCACTTGAGTCTGAGTGCCATCAATAATCACTGAACGCGGGTCATGATTAAAATCCACAGAGGCATGAGCTTCTTGAGTGTAGCCTAATAAACCGGCGTATTTAGAAGACGCCGCCACTTGCAGTGCGGTATTCACCTGCTCCGCGGTGACATCTTGTTTGGTGCGTACCACCATATCGATTAATGAGACATTGATCGTCGGTACTCGGACCGCATTAGAGCTGATCTTACCGGCCAGCTCCGGCATCATGCGACCAATGCCACGATCCAACCCAGTGTTCACTGGGATAATGGAGCTCATCGCCGAGCGTGTTAAACGCAAATCCTTGGTATGGTAAGCATCAATAATCGGCTGATCGTTCATCGCCGAATGGATGGTTTGCGTCGCGCCATGCTCAACACCACACAAGGCTTGCAGGGTATCTAATACCGGAATGACACAGTTGGTGGTACAGGACGCCGCCGAGACAATGGTTTGCTCTGCCGCCACCGTCTCATGGTTAAAGCCATAGACAATGGTCGCATCCACGTCTGCCGAGGCTGGTTGCGATAGCAGTACGCGAGGTGCTCCCGCATCAATAAAGCGCTGAATCTGATCGCGTTCGGTAAAGACTCCCGAACACTCCAACACCATATCCACATTCAGTGCTGACCAGTCCAAATCTTCTGGGGCTTGCGCGCTAAAGCACTGAATTTCATCTTCACCAATCAATAGGCTATCGCCCTTAATTGATACTGGCTTAGGAAAGCGGCCATGCGTCGTATCATAGCGCGTCAAATAACTGATCGTCTCGATGTCAGACAATTCATTAATCGCCACCACATGCAAACGGTCTTGATAGCCGTTTTCATAGATCGCTCGAAGCACTGATCGGCCAATTCGGCCATAGCCGTTAATCGCTACTCGCAACATAGTTCTCTTAAATCATCTCATAGCAACAAAAAAGAGGAGCCTAAAGCTCCTCTTTCGTTGTGAAGCCGTTAGGCGTTCAGCAGTTTCTCTGCTGTGGCTACCACGTTTTCAACCGTGAAGCCGAAGTGTTTCATTAGGTCGCCACCCGGTGCTGACTCACCGAAGGTGCGCATACCGACCATCGCACCGCCGAAGCCAACGTACTTGTACCAGTAGTCCACGTGTGCCGCTTCAACTGCCACACGCTTGGTCACACTGCTTGGTAGAACAGACTCTTGGTAGGCAGCGTCTTGCGCATCAAAGGCATCCGTCGATGGCATAGATACCACACGTACTTTCGTGCCTTTCTCAGCCAGCGCTTGAGCAGACTCAAGTGCTAGGCCTACTTCAGAACCGGTCGCGATTAGGATTAGCTCAGGTGCGCCTTCGCAATCAGACAGTACGTAACCACCTTTGGCGATGTCCGCTACTTGCGCGTCAGTACGAGCAAGTGCAGGCAGACCTTGACGGCTGAATACCAAAGACGTTGGACCAGAACGACGCTGAATACCCGCTGCCCATGCTACCGCAGTTTCGGTTGCATCCGCTGGGCGCCATACTGACATGTTTGGTGTCATACGTAGGTTAGCAAGCTGTTCAACTGGCTGGTGCGTTGGGCCGTCTTCACCTTGACCGATTGAGTCGTGGGTGTAAACGAAGATGTTTTGAATGCCCATCAAGGCTGACATGCGCACTGCGTTACGTGCGTATTCCATGAACATCATGAAAGTCGCGCCGTAGTTGATGAAGCCACCGTGTAGCGAGACACCGTTCATGATGCCGCTCATACCGAACTCACGTACACCGTAGAATACGTAGTTACCCGCTGGATCTTCTTGGATGCCTTTTGAGCCAGACCATAGCGTTAGGTTAGAACCCGCCAAGTCAGCCGAGCCACCTAGTAGTTCAGGTAGGATTGCACCGAAAGTACCGATCGCGTTTTGAGACGCTTTACGGCTGGCAATGTTTTCGCCCTTCTCTTGGCATTCTTTGATGTAAGCTGCCGCTTTTTCAGCGAAGTCAGCTGGCAGTTCGCCTTTGATCACGCGACGTTCGAATTCTGCCGCTAGTTCTGGGTAAGCCGCTTGGTAGGCTTCGAATTTCGCTTCCCACTCAGATTGCGCTGCGGCACCTTTAGTTTTCGCGTCCCAACCTTCGTAAACGTCTGCTGGTACTTCAAATGGTGCATGTGACCAACCAAGGAACTCACGTGCTGCCGCGATTTCGTCGTCACCTAGTGGTGCACCGTGACAGTCGTGCGAACCTGACTTGTTTGGTGAACCAAAACCGATGATGGTCTTACAACAGATCAGTGTCGGCTTAGACGTTTCTGCTTGAGCTGCTTCGATCGCCGCTTTAATCGCTTCAGGATCGTGACCGTCTACGTCTGCAATCACATGCCAGCCGTACGACTCAAAACGTTTTGGCGTGTCGTCTGTGAACCAGCCTTCTACATGACCGTCGATCGAGATGCCGTTGTCATCCCAGAATGCGATCAGTTTACCAAGACCTAGAGTACCCGCTAGAGAACATGCCTCATGTGAGATACCTTCCATCATACAGCCGTCGCCTAGGAAGCAGTAAGTGTTGTGATCAACAACGTTGTGACCTTCACGGTTGAACTGTGCTGCCAGGGTTTTCTCAGCGATCGCCATACCGACCGCGTTACTGATACCAGCGCCAAGCGGACCAGTCGTTGTTTCAACGCCTTCCGTATAACCATACTCAGGGTGACCAGGAGTTTTTGAGTGCAGTTGGCGGAATTGCTTCAGATCTTCCATTGCCAAGTCATAGCCTGAAAGATGTAGCAAAGAGTAAATCAACATAGAGCCATGGCCGTTTGAAAGAATAAAACGGTCACGGTCAACCCATTTAGCATCAGTTGGGTTGTGTTTTAGAAAGTCATTCCAAAGCACTTCAGCAATATCAGCCATGCCCATTGGGGCGCCTGGGTGTCCAGATTTTGCTTTTTGAACCGCGTCCATACTTAGTACGCGAATAGCATTAGCAAGTTGTTTACGAGACGGCATTGATCATCCACTCCTGGTTTATGTACGAAATGTCGCATCATTCTCCATGCTAACCCTAGCACTTGCAACGGCGTCAGGCTGCGCACACCCAATAAATGAGCAAAGAGAATGAAATTGCATAAAGATGGCGGTGATCATAGCAAAAAAGCCGCCTGCGCGCCCTATCAAATCCACATAATTGCTTGAATTTTAGTCGTTGTTACGTCATTATCTGCGCCACAGCGTCGATTTGTTTCGGCTTGCGGACGCTATATAAAATCAGCTAAACAGAAGCAGGATAGCCTGTTTAGCACATTCATCAGCTAAGCGGGTTTTTTTATGCCTGTTTGGCGCTCTTGAGTTACATTGATAGAGGCACAAACATGTCAGAATATTCTCTATTTACCTCAGAATCTGTTTCTGAAGGTCACCCAGATAAAATCGCAGACCAAGTATCCGACGCGATCTTGGATGCCATCCTTAAAGAAGACTCCGAAGCACGTGTTGCCTGTGAAACCCTAGTGAAAACTGGCATGGTTTTGGTAGCAGGTGAAGTGCGTACGAACGCATGGGTTGACATCGAAGAGATCGCTCGTGGTGTGGTTCGTGACATCGGCTACAACAGTTCAGAAATGGGCTTTGACTGGGAATCTTGTGCCGTTCTTAACGCCATCGGTAAGCAATCGGCAGACATCGCAGTCGGTGTTGACGAAGCCAGCGATCACGAACAAGGTGCGGGTGACCAAGGTCTAATGTTTGGTTTCGCGACCAACGAAACGGACGTACTCATGCCAGCTCCGATTACCTACTCACACCGTTTGGTTCAACGCCAAGCTGAAGTACGTAAAAACGGCACCCTAGACTTCCTACGCCCAGACGCGAAAAGCCAAGTGACATTCCGTTACGACGAAAATGGCAAGCCATGCGCCATCGATGCGGTCGTTCTATCGACTCAGCACAGTGCGGCAGTGAAGCAATCTGACCTGCGCGAAGCGGTGATGGAAGAAATCATCAAGCCAGTGCTTCCAGAAGAATGGCTATCTAAAGAGACTAAGTACTTCATCAACCCAACTGGCCAGTTCATCATTGGTGGTCCAGTAGGTGACTGTGGTCTAACGGGCCGTAAAATCATCGTAGACACTTACGGCGGTATGGCGCGTCACGGTGGTGGTGCATTCTCTGGTAAGGATCCATCCAAAGTAGACCGTTCTGCGGCCTACGCAGGTCGTTACGTAGCGAAAAACATCGTTGCCGCTGGCCTTGCTGACAAGTGTGAGATTCAAGTGTCTTACGCGATTGGTGTGGCAGAGCCGACGTCAATCAGTATCAACACCTTCGGTACTGGTAAAGTAAGCGACGCGCTTATCACGCAATTGGTACGTGAGCACTTCGAACTGCGTCCAGCGGGTCTAATCAAGATGCTAGATCTTAAGCGCCCAATCTACCTACCAACAGCGGCTTACGGTCACTTTGGTCGTGAAGAAGCAAACTTCACTTGGGAACGCACAGATAAAGCGGACGTGCTTCGTAAAGCTGCCGGTTTATAATTTCGCGGATTTCCGTTATAAAAGCCCTCTCAACAGAGGGCTTTTTTATTTATGCGCATTCCACGTATCCACGTCGACCTACCACTTGCTGAACACACCACTTTTGATCTACCAGACGGTGCTTTCCAACACTGCTGTAAAGTACTGCGCTTAAAAGAAGATCACCCGATCATTCTCTTCAATGGCCAAGGCGGCCAGTACCATGCCAAGCTGACCAACGTACAAAAGCGTAGCGCACAAATCGCCGTGGCAGACTTTGTTGCGTTAGATAACGAATCTCCCCTTAAAGTGACGATCGGTCAGTCAATCTCCCGTGGTGAGCGTATGGATTACGCCGTACAAAAAGCCGTGGAAGCAGGGGTTTATAAAATCCAACCCTTGTTCAGTGAGCGCTGTGAAGTACGTCTCAACGATGCACGCCTAGAAAAACGTGTGCAGCACTGGCAGCAAGTCGCCATCAGTGCGGCAGAACAATCAGGGCGAGGTATTGTTCCAGAGGTCTGTTTCCCGATCCCCCTAGAAGACTGGGTAACAGAATGTAACGATATGTTAAAGCTTGCTTTGCATCATCATAGCGCCCGACCCTTGGCTCAGTTTTCTCAGCCAGAGAACCAGCAAGTCGCGCTGTTGATCGGCCCGGAAGGCGGATTATCTGAGCCAGAAGTCAGTCTTGCAGAAGCACAAGGGTTTGCCGCCGTCGCCTTAGGACCACGGGTATTGCGCACCGAAACGGCCCCTATTGTGGCGTTAACAGCCTTGAACTTACTATGGGGCGACATCTAGCCACTTACGATTTGTTACATTTTAGCTGGGACTTTAACACGAATAGCTTGTTTAAGAATTTATTCATTTCCTAAACTGAAATTCATAAACAAGTAAGTTCTAAACAAACTAGACTAAGCTTTTACAACACCCTTAACACGTTAGGTGAAGCCCATGTTTCAACGTAAACTCGTTGCTAGCGCTATGGCCCTAGCAACTTCACTTTGTGCCCTGCCTGCGCTGGGCATTACCCTGGAAGAAGCAACCTATCAAGCCATCGAACATAACCCGCGTATTCGACAGGCGATCGCCCTCTTCCGCGAAAGCGTAGAGAACACGGAAGTGTCTCGTCGTAACGGCTATTACCCTTCTGTTGACCTGAGCGCGGGTATCGGTCGTGAACGGACGTATGACTATCAAGGTACGGGTGAAGACGTCGACTTGACGCGTCGTGAGCTGACCTTATCACTGACACAACCCATCTTTAGCGGCTTCAGCACGAAATATGATGTGAAGCGCTTGCACGCTGAGGCGGAAGCCAACCGTTGGAATGCACTCATCCAAGTGGAAAATAAAGCCCTAGAGGTGTCCGAGGCTTACACTGATGTATTACGTAATCGAGAACTTTTTCAGTTAGCCATTTCCAACCTTGAGACCCACAACCGCATTTATCAACAAATTCGTACCGCCAGTGAATCCGGCGTTGGCCGTCAATCGGACTTCAGCCAAATTTCAGCACGTTTAGCCAAAGCGGAAGCCAATCGTCTCTCTGCACTGGATAATCTGCGTGCCGCCGAAGCCGCCTACGTTAATGTCGTGGGTGATATGCCACCCGAAGAGATGATCTACCCCGAAGCGGATCGCTCAATGCTCCCCACTTCATTAGAAGAAGCGGTGCAGCAAGCGGTTACAAGCAACCCAGCAATCGATTCAGCACGCTGGGATGTGGCAGCGACAGAACACTATATGAGTCAGACAAAGTCTAACTACTATCCACAAATCAACTTTGTGTTAGAGCGCTCATGGGATGAGAATATTGATGGTCGAGAAGGCGATGATGAAGACCTGATTGCCATGTTGCGAATGACTTACAATCTGTACAACGGTGGTGCCGACAAGCGCACTCGAAAAGCAGCGATTCAACAGAATGTGCAAGCTTCAGAAATCCATCGCAATACTACCCGCGAAGCCGAGCTGACAGCGCGCTTAGCTTGGGCCTCCTACGAAGCATCGTTAGGATCAAAATCCTACCTACAACAATATGTGACCGCGACCAAAGAGTCTCAAGTGGCGTACGCACAACAATTTAACTTGGGCCGCCGTACCTTATTGGACGTATTGGATAGTGAGAATGAGTTATTTGAGGCACGCCAAGACTACGTCAATGCCGATTTTGACGAACTTTATGCAGAGTTCCGTTTGCTCAACAGTAAAGGCGATTTAATGCGTGCCTTGCGTATTTACCAACCTGAAGAGTTTGGTATTGAGCAACGCATGATCTCCAAAGAACGTACCGAGCCAGTAGCGCAACCGGTGTTGCCGGCAAGCCCTCTGGCACCGCAAACAGAGGATATGTCTGCTGGCGAATACGCACCGGCTTCACGCTCAAACTCTGGTAACAGCTATCAAATACCTGCCGAAAGCAACGAGGATGGCGTGCTCTTTATGGAAGCGCCTGCCGACAGCGGCGGCTGGTAAATCTTTATAACGGTGCAGCCCTGCTGCACCGTTATCTCCTTGTCCGATATTTTCTTAGTGCAAGTCTTATCTTTCCTGTCCCGAGTCCTTATACTCTTTCTCATCTTCATATTTTTCGCTAGGCCTTGTGATGCCTATGCGCGGTAACAGGAAACACTCATGACCATTAAACTCGGCATTGTCATGGACCCGATCCAGTCCATTAACTACAAGAAAGACTCGTCACTTGCCATGCTTTGGGCCGCCGCAGATAAAGGTTGGTCACTGTACTACATGGAACAAAAAGACCTGTACCTTGACCGAGGTAAAGCCTTCGCTGTCAGCAAGCCACTGTCCGTGTTTAAAGACCCTGAGCATTTTTATGAGCTAGGTGACGAAGAAGTCATCGCCATGGGCGACTTTGATGTGATCTTGATGCGCAAAGACCCGCCATTCGACATCCCATTTATGCACACCACCATGATCTTAGATCAGGCCCAGCGTGACGGCGCTATGGTGGTCAACAATCCGAAAGCGCTGCTTGAGTGCAATGAAAAACTGTTCGCCACGCAATTCCCGCAATGCTGCCCAGAAGTGCTGGTCACCCGTCGTGCGGACCTGTTGAAAGCGTTCCATAAAGAGCATAAAGACGTCATCTTCAAACCCCTAGATGGCATGGGCGGCAGCTCCATCTTCCGCGTCAAAGAAGACGACGCCAATGTCAGCGTGATCATCGAAACCCTCACTGAAATGGGCTCGATGCAGATCATGGCACAAAAATACATTCCCGAAATCAAAGACGGCGACAAGCGTATTTTGATCGTCGACGGCACGCCCATTCCTTATGGTCTATCTCGTATTCCGGCTTCAGGTGAAACTCGCGGTAACCTAGCGGCAGGTGGTCGCGGCGAAGGTCGTGAACTGACTGAGCGCGAGCGCTGGATCTGTGATCAAGTGATCCCGACGTTGAAAGAAAAAGACCTACTGTTTGTCGGCTTAGATGTCATCGGTGACTACCTGACCGAAGTCAACGTCACCAGCCCAACGTGCATCCGACAGCTGGACGATCAATTTGGCTTAAATATTGGCATGACCTTGATGGATTCGATTGAAGCTCGCCTAAACGCTCGCTAATCTCTGTTCATGCGCACGATCGACCGCTTTTCTATCACCTTG
>NZ_FLOC01000029.1 GCF_900089755.1 Marinomonas aquimarina
ATTCCTGTTACCGCTCGACTTGCATGTGTTAAGCCTGCCGCCAGCGTTCAATCTGAGCCATGATCAAACTCTTCAGTTTAAAAAGCTTGCTCAAACTCATGAATCACGTCTGACTTTAACTATATTCCTCAATCCGAAGATCAAAGAACGTAAAGCGAATTGACATGGTCACTTGCTTAAGACTTCAAAGTTTTTGAGAAGTCTCCAGCGAGCGCCCACACAAATTATCTGATTATCTATTTTAAAGAGCGTCTGACTCGTTGTGCGCTTCGTTGTTGTGAAGCGTTGTCCGTGTCAGTGGGTGCGTATAATACCCATCAGAATTTTCAGCGCAAGCACTTTTTGAAATATTTTAAGAAAAACGGCATCTTTTTTAGAAAACACACTAAACTGATCGTTTATCAACCAAAATCAAGCATATACAGATCAATAAATAGACAACTTCTCTTTAAAACCAACCTCTATGAAGGTTGCTAGACCTCCAACCCCACTCTCTCCCCTTACTAAGGAGAGGGAACAGGAAATATCGCAGCACTGCAAAACTAAGTCTTCCCCTTTATCAGAGGGAGAGACCTAAAGAACTAACCAAGATCTACCTGAAGCTTACGTACTATCTCAATACTTTGTGGCGTTATGTCTGTTTGGTAAGCCAACACCTCAACACCCTGCTGCACGACTTCTTTAATCGCCGCGGTGTATTTTGGGTCAATATGCTCGGCAGGCTTAACCGATTGAATGCCCGTATGGGAAACACAAAACATTAAAACAGCTCGATGACCTTGCGCCACCATCTCAGCCAACTCATAAAGATGTTTACGTCCACGGTCAGTGACCGCATCGGGGAAATAGCCTTGACCATCTTCTTCGAACAAGGTGACGTTTTTCACTTCCACATAACACAGTGGCTTAGCTTCATCACTTAACAGCCAATCAATACGACTCCCCGTACCGTATTTCACCTCAGCCTTTTTGTTCGCGTATCCAACTAACTCGGCAATAGCATTCTGTTCAATCGCCTCACCTATGACCTTGTTGGGCAAACCAGTATTGATACAAGCAAGATACTGTTGATCAACTTCAACAATTTCCCATGTATAGGCTAGCTTACGCTTTGGATTATCACTTTTTGACACCCACACACGAGCATTATCTTGCTGACAACGTCGCATAGACCCCGTATTTGGGCAATGGGCCGTAACCACCTCACCATTTAATAACTCAATATCCGCAAGGAAGCGCTTATAACGCTTGATTAAACGCCCTTCAATCAACTCAGGAAACTGCATGAAAACTCCAGATACAAAAACGGCCCTCATAAATGAGAGCCGTTAAAAAATCAGCTGTTAGATTAACAATGATGTTAGCTTAACACATCCACAATATCCCAAGAGATTTGAAAATCTGCGATGCCTACAATTTCTAGGGACGCCAGACCATTGAAATCCACGGTCAGTGTTTGTGTTACTGAGTCGTAAGCAAGCTCCGATACATACTGCGCTAATTCATCCACATCACTTAGGCCAAAGCCAGTATCGAAGACAATCTTATCGCCTTCCTCCACATTAAAGTCTTTAACTGTCGACTCGGTTAAATCGCGCATAATAAAGGAGTCCGCACCACTGCCACCTTCACTCTCAACGAAATCAGACATTAAAATCCAATCATCATTGTCAGAACCCAGCACGCCCAGTGATCCCGTTAGGACAAAATCGGATCCGGTTGCACCTTCATTTAATGAGTATTCACTCGAAATCTTCTCGTAAACCCCATCGTTATCCGCATCCGAGTAGATGCTAATCTCGACACCATAGTCTTCCACTTCCGTTTCATACAGCAACCCATCAATAAAGACGTAAGTGGAATCATCCTCGGTTTCATTTTCTAACGAGCCATCATCCTCGTATTCATAAAGCGCGACAAAATTCCCCAGCTCGTCAAAGGTAATGCTGTAACCCCCTTCGTTTTCATCATCCATATCATGATGACTGTCCTCAGAATCATGATCGGAGTCGTCATAAGAATCATACGAGTCATCATAGGCGTCATCGTACGAATCATCATCTGACTCGTCTTCATACTCATGCTCATCGTATTCGCTTTCAAGATCTTCTAATTCGTCTGACATCATCGACCTCCTTAGGCAGCAGATAGTTTTTATCATTCACGCTTATGTAAGAAACCATCCAGAAATTAACAACACCTTAAGAAAGCAAACAGCGCTAGCTATGGACTCATTCTGAATACTTCATTTTAGCACAGCATACACATATTAAATGTGTGGTTAATAGGCGCCTTGCTCGACAAAAACCTAGGAGGCAATAAAAAGGCGGTGTAGATTGCTCTACACCGCCTTTTTCAAAACATTCGATAACCGATAACGATTATTCCCACTCGATCGTAGCTGGTGGCTTAGACGATACGTCGTAAGTCACGCGAGAAATGTGTTCGATTTCGTTGATGATTCGACCAGACACTTTCTCTAGTAGCTCGTATGGTAGGTGAGCCCAACGTGCTGTCATGAAGTCGATGGTTTCTACGGCACGTAGCGCAACCACGTATTCGTAACGACGACCGTCACCTACTACACCTACTGATTTAACTGGTAGGAATACCGCGAATGCTTGGCTTGTTTTTTCGTACCAGCCAGCGTTGCGTAGTTCTTCGATGAAGATAGCATCGGCGCGACGTAAGATGTCGGCATAATCTTTCTTCACTTCACCAAGGATACGTACACCTAGACCTGGTCCTGGGAATGGGTGACGGTAAACCATGTCGTATGGTAGACCTAGCTCTAGACCCAGTTTACGTACTTCGTCTTTGAACAACTCACGAAGAGGCTCAACCAGTTGCATCTTCATGTCTTCTGGCAGACCGCCCACGTTGTGGTGAGACTTGATGACGTGTGCTTTACCCGTCTTAGACGCAGCAGATTCGATCACGTCTGGGTAGATAGTACCTTGTGCAAGGAACTCTACTTCCGTTAGTTTCGCGGCTTCTTCGTCGAATACTTCGATAAAAGTGTTACCGATGATCTTACGTTTCTTCTCAGGATCCGCTTCACCGTTTAGCTTACCTAGGAATAGATCTTCAGCATCGACACGGATAACGTTAACGCCCATGTTCTCTTTGAACATCGCCATTACTTGATCACCTTCGTTTAGACGAAGTAGACCGTTATCAACGAATACACAGGTAAGCTGTGAACCAATCGCTTTGTGCAGTAGCGCCGCTACAACTGAAGAATCCACACCACCAGAAAGTGCTAGCAGAACTTTCTTGTCGCCCACTTGCTCTTTCATACGCTCAATTGCGTCTTGGGCAATGTTTGCTGGTGTCCACAATGTTTCACAGCCACAGATATCAACGATGAAACGAGACAGGATACGACCGCCTTGTTTGGTGTGCGTTACTTCTGGGTGGAATTGCACACCGTAGAATTTCTTCGCTTCGTTCGCCATCGCAGCAATTGGACAGCTTTCAGTTGACGCCATTAGAGCAAAGCCTTCTGGCATATCAATTACTTTGTCGCCGTGGCTCATCCACACGTCTAGTAGAGCAACACCATTGTTCGCTACGTGGTCTTCGATACCATCTAGCAAAGAGTAGCTACCGTGTGTGCGGATTTGCGCGTAACCAAATTCACGTAATTCAGATCCTTGAACTTTACCGCCCATTTGCTCGGCCATGGTTTGCATGCCGTAACAGATACCTAGAACAGGTACACCTAATGTGAACACAGCTTCAGGAGCGCGTGGAGATCCTTCTTCCGTTACAGACTCAGGACCACCCGCTAGGATGATACCTTTAGGATCAAAATCTAGGATTTCCTGATCTTCCATGTCAAAGGCACGAACTTCACAGAAAACACCAATCTCACGAACACGACGCGCGATCAGCTGCGTGTACTGAGAACCAAAATCAAGAATAAGAATTTTATGAGCGTGGATATCTTGCGACATTTTTAGCTAGTCCTTCGCTCCTACCCAGTAAGAGCTATTCAAAAAAAAAAGAAGATGGGGCGCAGAACGCCCCATCTTGGTTTTTAATCTATCAGCGCTTATACGTGATAGTTTGGCGCTTCTTTAGTGATCGTCACGTCATGTACGTGGCTTTCACGCATACCAGCACCGGTAATTTGTGAGAATTGCGTTTTCGTACGCATAGTCTCGATATCTGCTGAGCCAGTGTAACCCATTGAAGAGCGAACACCACCCATCAATTGGTGAACTACAACAGCCATTGGGCCTTTCGATGGTACGCGACCCTCGATACCTTCTGGTACCAGCTTCTCAACACCGCTGCTTGCGTCTTGGAAGTAACGGTCAGAAGAACCTTCCGACTGAGACATGGCACCTAGAGAGCCCATACCACGGTACGCTTTGAATGAACGACCTTGGAACAATACTACTTCACCAGGAGCTTCATCAGTACCCGCTAGTAGACCACCAACCATGATCACACTTGCACCCGCTGCTAGCGCTTTCGCGATGTCACCAGAGAAACGTACACCACCGTCAGCGATCACTGGAACGCCACGCTCGTTCATTGCTGCAGCAACATTTGCTACCGCACTGATCTGAGGTACGCCTACACCAGCAATGATACGAGTGGTACAGATAGAGCCCGGGCCGATACCCACTTTAACGCCATCAGCACCAGCATCTGCTAGGGCAATCGCTGCTTCCGCTGTCGCAATGTTACCGCCGATAACTTGTACTTTAGGGAAGTTTTCTTTCACCCAACGTACGCGATCGATAACACCTTTCGAGTGACCATGTGCCGTATCAACAACGATCACATCTACGCCCGCTTCCGCTAGTGCTGTAACACGATCAGCTGTATCTGCGCCTGTACCAACAGCTGCGCCTACTCGTAGGCTGCCGTTCTCATCTTTACATGCTAGAGGGAAAGTTTGTGCTTTGTTGATGTCGGTTACTGTCACCATGCCACGCAGTTCGAACTGCTCGTTCACCACTAGTACTTTCTCAATGCGGTGTTCGTGTAGCAATTTACGGATCGAGCCGCTTGAAGCGCCTTCAAGCACCGTTACTAGACGCTCTTTTGGCGTCATGATGTCTGCAACAGTCTTGTCTAGATCTTTGATGAAACGAACATCACGGCTGGTTACGATACCAACAAGGTCTTTGCCTTCTACCACAGGTACACCAGAGATGTTGTTTGCCGCTGTTACTTCCATCAACTCGCGAACCGTTGCGCTTGGGTTGATTGTAACAGGGTCCTGAACGATGCCACTTTCGAATTTTTTCACACGGCGAACTTCAGCCGCTTGTTGCTCAATCGTCAGGTTTTTGTGGATAATGCCGATGCCGCCTTCTTGCGCCAACGCAATTGCCATGCGGTGTTCTGTCACCGTGTCCATGGCAGAAGAAACAAGAGGAATATTAAGTTCGATGTCCTTTGTGATACGAGTTTTTAGGCTCACGTCCTTAGGAAGAACTTCAGAATAGCCGGGGATAAGCAATACGTCATCGAACGTTAGAGCTTCTTGTGCAATTCGTAACATAATAGGGAATTTCCAATGCCAACTGGGTTTAAGATGGCAAGTAATTCTACTCCAACATTGTGAATCGGTAAATCAAAACCAAGTGAGATTGATGAAAAAATTTACAACTTTGCACAGTTCAGAACCTACTTTCACGGTCTCAGAATTGAACCGCCAGATTCAGCAATTACTTGAAGCCAGTTTGCCTTGGATTTTAGTCGAAGGGGAAATCTCAAATTTGGCCCGTCCGACCTCTGGTCACTGGTATTTTTCTCTGAAAGACGACCGAGCTCAGATCCGCTGTGCCATGTTCAAAGGCAAGAATATGGCGGTAAAGTTTCGCCCCAAAGACGGCGATCTAGTGCGTTTGCGTGCACGTGTCACCTTCTACGGCGCCAGGGGGGATTGCCAGCTGATGGTGGAATCCATGGAAGCCGCTGGCGAAGGGGCATTGCAAGCTGCCTTTGAGCGTTTGAAGAACCAACTGCAGGTGGAAGGCTTATTCGATCCCGCTCACAAAAAAGCACTGCCGAGTCGTCCTGAGCGCGTCGCCATCATCACCTCCTCAAAAGGTGCCGCGGTACGCGATATGGTAATCGCCTTTAAACGCCGCTTTCCGCTGACCGAACTGACCATCTTACCAACTCTGGTACAAGGCGAAGGCGCGGCCACTAATATTCGCCAACAACTTGAACGTGCCGACAACAGCGGTCATTTTGATGCCATCATCGTCGGACGTGGTGGTGGCTCACTTGAAGACCTCTGGAGCTTTAATGACGAAGCTCTGGCACGCGCCATTTTTAACGCACAAACACCGATCGTTTCCGCCGTCGGTCATGAAGTGGATTTCACCATTGCCGATTTTGTTGCCGATGTGCGTGCTGCGACCCCCACGGCAGCGGCGGAATTGCTCAGTCCCGATGTACGTAATCTACAACAGCAGATTACACATTTTGAACATATCTTTACACGTCGCTTTGAGCAAACGTTGCAGCAACAACAACAGCGCTTAGACTTCCTAACCCAGCGTATTCGCCACCCCAAAGAGCGTATTGAGCAGCAGCAACAGCGCCTTGATCAAAGCAAACAGCGCCTAAAAGCGGCCCTTTTGAGCCATGTACAACAAAATCAAGTGCGCACTCAGCATTTGCAACAGCGTTTAGTTCAGGCCACGCCCAGCAAAAAGATTCAAAACCACGAAGAACGTATTAACGCTCTACAACAGCGCTTGCGCCACGCATTAGGGCAAAACCTAAGCCGCAAGCAAGACCGTTTTGCCAATGTAGTGGATAAGTTAAACCTCGTCAGTCCGTTAAATATCTTATCCCGCGGCTACGCCATCGCGAGCAAAGATAAACAGGTAATTCGCTCTGTCAGTGATGTGCAGTCCGGTGACACACTTAGTGTGCGTGTAACCGATGGACAGATTGAATGTGAAGTGAAATAACGAATATTCTCCACCCCCTAAGTTATTGCTTGTCTGTTTCGCCTATCACTCGCTAAAGTGAAGCATCGTAACGGACAAGGACTCAGCTCATGACGGCAAGAGATATGCTGCTCGGACTCATCATCATTTTCGCATGGGGGTTCAATTTTGTGGTCATTCGCTGGGGCTTGGATGCCATGACCCCCATGATGCTTGGCGGCACACGATTTCTTGTTTTAGCTCTGATCGGTAGTTTCTTCTTTGCTCGGCCAAAGACGCCATTAAAATGGTGTTTTTTGTACGCATTATCTTTGAACTTCGGCCAATTTGGGCTTTTATTTAGTGCCATGATCTTTGGCATGCCCGCCGGGCTTGCGTCGCTGGTCCTGCAATCACAAGCCATTTTCACCTTACTTTTCTCGGTGTTATTACTCAAAGAAGTGGTTCGGCCTTACCAGATCGTAGCGATTGCGATTGCCTGTGGCGGCTTAACCCTCATTGGTGCGGCGGGCAAAGACACCAGTATGACCATGCTGGGTTTTGTGCTGACGTTGGCGGCAGCCTCAAGCTGGGCCATGGGCAATATCGCCAACAAGATGATTTATCAAAAAGGCTACCAAGCCGATCTAAGTCTAATCGTTTGGAGTGCCTGGCTGGCAGCGATCCCGTTCTTTATTTCAGCGTATTTTATCGATGGCCCACAGCAAATGTGGTCCAATCTCATCCACATCAATGGCTCAACACTGGCTATCCTAGGCTACCTTGCGGTGGTCGCCACCCTAGCCGGTTACGGCTTATGGAGTTTTTTGATGTCACGTTACAGAGCTGGCACCGTTGCACCGCTGTCGTTGGGCGTCCCCGTTGTCGGACTGACCTCCGCCGCTTTGGTACTGGAAGAAAGTATCAGCCCGCAACAGTGGCTCGGCATCATAGTCGTATTACTGGGGTTGATTCTGAATACTTTTGGCGGTCGCCTGCGCCACCGCCAAAAGACCATCAGTTAAGAAGGGATTATTGTTTTCGGTCCAATTTATCGCTCAAGGCTTGCACCTGTTGTTGTAATTGTGAGATCTGATCCACTAACGCTTGGTGGTGATCTTCTTGATGCTGGTGTTCTTCGGCCGCCGTTTCACGGCTCATGACTTCCAGCACCACACCGACCATCATATTTAAGAACACAAACGCGGTTAAGAAGATAAACACCACATAGTAGATCCAGCTGAGCGGGTA
Organism: Marinomonas aquimarina; assembly: GCF_900089755.1. Lineage (GTDB taxonomy): Bacteria > Pseudomonadota > Gammaproteobacteria > Pseudomonadales > Marinomonadaceae > Marinomonas > Marinomonas aquimarina. The sequence goes on from NZ_FLOC01000029.1 coordinate 8,160, forward strand.
CACCGCCATGGTTTCGTACATGACGTCGGTCCAGTCTTCAAACGTGGCAATGCGGAATAGCGTCAGCATTGAAATGGCGATGTCGCCCCATAGGGTTTCATTGATGTGCTCAAAAAAGATCGACCCCATCGCGCCAAAAATGTAGAAGATAATGAACATCAGTAAGGCGATGTAGCTCATCTTCGGAATCGCTTTGAGCAAGGCATTAATCAAAATGCGTAGATCAGGAATGATCGACACCAGACGCAGCACACGCAGCACACGTAATAAACGCGCGACCAATACCATATCGGTATTCGAGATCGGTACCAAGCTGCCAATCACGATCACGGTATCAAACAGGTTCCATGGGTCTTTGAAAAACGCGGCTTTACGTTCGTAAGCGCTGAAGCGTAAGAGGATTTCAGCGAGGAAAAAGATGGTAATCAAGGCATCTAAGTAATTAATCGCCAGCTCGACCGAATACGGCAGAGGATAGGTTTTCGCACCGACCGTCAGTGCGGCGATGATAATGATGCTGATAATAAAACTTTGGAACCAAACGCTGCGCTCAATGCGCTGCAGGGTATTAAACCAAGATTGGGAACGGGCAGTAAGCATTGCCTGATTGTACTCCTAAAGAAAGTGCTCGAAATGAGCGAGAGTACCTTCAGACAATGACGAAAGAAATACGATCCCAGAAGAAACCGCTGTGTAGCGAAATAGTTAGCTACGCTTTACACGCACCACTTTCATGACTTCCACTTCAATCCCTGCCACCGACTCTTGGGCAGGATAATAGGTAATGTTTACACGCGCACCACGCAGTGAGTGGTATTTACCTTGGCGCTTGAAGCGAAACGGCACGTCGTAGCCCTCAATAATCAAAGTATGCAGCACCCAATCTTCTTGATTACGCTGCACATGAGATTTGACTTTCATTGCGTCACTGTGGATAAGGCCAGGATGCTTGGTGATCAGGGCTTCGGGCTTGGATTTCATCGAATTCTCCTAGCGAGCGTGCGAAACATAAATAAGACAAGGCCTCATAGTATGCCACAACACCAACACCCTGTGTAAATTTTGATCAATTTTTGCTTTTTTCTGTTACATCGCTGTCATCTTTACAGATGTCTTTGAGCAGTTGCGAATGGCGTTTCGCCTCCTCTTCATCACGAAAACGAATCACCGCTTTTTGCAGCATCATGCTGTTAGGGTAGGTCACCGTGTCACCCGTTAAGCGCGTAATAATCACATGGAAGGTCGAGATTTCATGGATTTGTCCTAAGATCTCTTCGTCTTTATCCACCACCTTGACCCAATCCCCTACCCGATAGGGAAAACCAAAAAAGATTATCAAGCTGGCGGTCACGTTACTTAAGATCGACCATTGCGCAAACAGCGCCACACCAACCACAGCAAACACCGATGAAAAGAATACCGCTAACTGGCCGTAGCCGACGCCTAGCACCACGCATAATGAAAAGATAAAGACCGCCGTCAGCGCCAAATTGACCATCTTTGAGATCAAGCTGACCCGTAAATCATTCAACGAGCTACGTAAGCCCACCGATTGGATCGCGGATGAGGTTAAACGCATGGTGATGGCATAGACCAACACCAGCAACGCGACCAAGCCAATTTGCACCAAAATAGTTTTCTCCACTACAGAACGAAATACAGCGCCACGGGAATACACACCAGTGACATCAAGTTACCCAACAACACCATGGAGGCCACCTTTTGTGGCTCCTGCTGAAAAATCTCCGCTACCATGTAATTCAAGACCGCTGGCGGCAAACACGCAAATACCAGCAAATAGCCAAACCACTCTTCATTTAGACCAAACAGCCAATAGAACACAAAGGCGGCCACAACACCGCTAAGCGGACTCACCAAACCACTGATCACGCCAATACGCCACTGGCCAAAATCGACATCGGTCATACGCACACCGAGGGCAAATAACATCAATGGAATCGAGATCTGCCCCAACATATCCACGCCTGTGCCAATGGCGGGCGGCAACTGCCAACCTTGCAAGCTCCACACCACTCCCAACGCCGTGGCAATGATCATCGGCATTTTCAGCAAATTCAAAAGATTGGTTTTTGGGTTAAGCAAATACATGCCAACCGTAAAGTGCAGCAGATTCTCGGTGAGGAACATGACCACCGCAATGGGCAAGGCGGACTCACCAAATGCCAACACCATTAGTGGAATACCCAAGTTACCACTGTTGTTAAACATCATCGGCGGCACAAAGGTTTTGAATTCATAGCCCAACAGTTTAGCCATCGGCCAAGCGACCAAGCCCGAACCAAGCACCACAAACGCCGCGGCGGCGATTAACGGTTGATAGGCTTGTATTTGAAAGTCTTTCGCTGCCATCACCGAAAAAATCAAAGCCGGAATAAATACGCTCATATTAATGCGGTTGGCCACGGTCATATCGGTGGGGCGCACACGGGCGTAAAAGAAGCCAACCAAGACGATGATTAGCAGCGGAAATACGGTATTAAAAATCTGTTGGAAGAGGTCTGACGCGTCCATAGCTGATCCTTGACGATGAAGCCGTTAGAGTAGCGAGGATCATGACAAACACCAACGGGGCAGGACGAAATACTTTATTCGTGCGCGGTTTCCAAGCTAGGGCTTCTCGGCCAGTTGCGCTGGGATCAGGATAAAACGTTGACGTACCTCCTCCCCTTTCAACAGCGCCAGTCCAATCTCAACTGCTTTTTCGGCCATTAAGCGTGGCCGCTGCACCGCGGTGGCAATCCAAAGATTCGGCTGTTGAATGGTATCAATGGCAAAATTAGAACCGTCCACAGAAGCTAATACGAATTCATCACGACCGGCTTGCTGGGCCGCCATAAGAGCACCGTAGGCAGTAGGATCATTGATGGCAAACACCGCATCCAAATGCTGATATGCTTCCATCAAATAGGTCATGGCTTCCATCCCACCCTCCTGACTGCCGGTACCATTTAAGCGATCGCTGAGTAGGGTGATCTCCGGATAGCGGTGAATGGCCGATTTACAACCCGCGACGCGTTCCAATACCGATGAAACCGACACACCGTTAATGATCACAAACTGGCCTTGGTAGCCTATTGCCTGCGCCAAACGTTCGCACGCCACCACTCCGGCTTGGACATTGTCCGTGGTAATGGTGGCATCCGCGCCATGCGCGTTCACATCGACGGCAATCACCTTGATGCCTGCCCGCTGCGCTTTCGCCACCACGGGGGCAATTTTGTACTCATCGGCGGCCGTCAGGATAATCAGGTCCACTTTTTGCGCAATAAAGTCGTCCAGCTGCCGTACTTGGCGACGCAAGTCATAAGCGTCCGAACGCACTACCACTTCCACTGGCTGGCCGTCATTCAGCTCATTAGCACGCTGGATTACAGCGTCCACCAGCTCAACAAAAAAAGGATTGCCCAAGTCCGCCACGCTGATACCAATCGAGCGCAGCGGCTGGTTTAGTGCATCATTGGCCAGCGCTAAAGAAGGGACGAGGGGCCAAGATAACAGGCCAACAAACAGCCCCTGCTGAAGCATTCGGCACAGGCGTTTTAACGCCTGTGTTTGTGTTTGCACTGTCATGATTACCTCGGTCTACTTCTCACTAGGGGCCAACCTTACGCAGCCACCGTGCCTGCGTCCACTTCCATCGCCCCCGTCATAATGGCGACCGCTTCCGACATGGTGTGCGAGTCGGGGGTAATGGTCGCGGCACATTTACCCAAACGGTGCACGTGGATGCGATCCGCCACCTCAAACACATGAGGCATGTTGTGACTGATCAAGATGATAGGCAACCCACGGTCACGTACTTCTTTGATCAAGTTTAACACGCGGCGAGACTCTTTGACGCCTAGCGCCGCGGTTGGCTCGTCCATGATCACCACCTTGCTACCAAACAGTGCCGAACGGGCCACGGCCACCCCTTGACGCTGACCGCCAGAGAGTGACTCTACCGCCTGAGAAATGTTTTGAATGGTCATCAGGCCCAGTTCAATCATCTTCGCTTGCGCTCGCTCTTCCATGGCTTTTTTATCCAGCATGCGGAACACTGAGCCTAAGATGCCAGGCTTACGAATTTCACGACCAAGGAATAGGTTGTCGGCAATATTTAACGCCGGTGAGACCGCCAAATTCTGGTATACCGTCTCAATCCCCAACTCGCGGGCTTCCATCGGCGACGTGAAATGCACTGGCTTGCCATCCAGTAATATCTCGCCCTCATCTGGCACCAAGGCACCGGAGAGCGCCTTGATCAAAGAGGATTTACCGGCACCGTTATCACCAATCACGGCTAGGATTTCCCCTGGGTAGAGCGTCAAATCAGCATGATCGATGGCCGTAACACTGCCGTAGCGTTTGACCAAGCCTCGGGCTTGTAGAACAGGTTGTTGATCGTAATGTGCTGTCATTATGCTGTCCCCTTTCTGATCCACTGGTCGACGCCAACGGCGACAATAATCAAAATCCCCACGGTGAACTCTTGCCAAAGCACGTCGACACCGGCGAGCGCCAAGCCATTCCGAAACACTCCGACAACCAGCGCCCCGATTAAGGTGCCATAGATGGAGCCTCGCCCACCGAACAAACTACAGCCACCAATCACTACTGCGGTAATACTGTCTAGGTTGGTAGTGTAGCCCGCTTGCGGTGACACCGAACCGATACGGCCGATTAACACCCATGCACCAATGGCACATACCACCCCAGCTAAAACGTAAACTGATAGCAAAATACGATCGGTACGAATACCCGCCAACTTTGCCGCCGCCGGATCGTCCCCCGTGGCGTAGACATGCCGCCCCCACGCGGTCCAATTCAGGGCGTACCAAATGACAAAGAACAGCGCCAACATGAGCAAAGAGCCGTAGGTCAAGCGGGCACCAAAGAAGGAGATGGTTTCCCCCAACCACTGCAACAAGGGGGCGTTGTTGGCGATATCCTGCGAACGAATGGTTTCACTCTTTGAGTACCAAAGGTTCAAGGCAAAGAACACGTTCCAAGAGCCAAGCGTGGCGATAAAAGGTGGCAGTTTAAAGCGCGTAATCAGGGTGCCGTTGATCAACCCTGTTAACGCCCCAACCCCGATACCGATCAACAGCGCCAGCCAAGCCTCCAAACCATGGTCAATGGCCATACGCCCCATCACCACAGAAGCCAGCACCATGATGGCTCCGACCGATAAGTCGATCCCAGCGGTGAGAATGATTAAGGTCTGCGCCACACCGATCACCCCAATGATGGTGACCTGCTGCAGCACAAGAGATAGGTTAAATGGATGTAAGAAGCGGTCTCCAACCAACAAGCTGAAGCCAATAATGGCAAGAACCAGCACGATGGTTGGCGCTGCGACCGGGTACTTATGAAGAAATTTCTGAAAGCGTGTTAGCGCACTGTCTTTACTCTCGAAATTCGCTACATAACTACCACTGCCAGCCTGATCAGCAATTTTATCGTGATCTAACACCGGTGCAGACGGTTTTGGGTTAGCAGAACTCATAAGGATCTCTCCAAGCAGAAAAACCACCGCTGGCGGCATCAGCCAGCGGTGTTAGGCAGATTCGCCTAAAACGAAGAAACAACGGCTAACGTGTTAGCCCCAGCACATGGCAAGGCCAGTTTCTGAAGTCACCGAGTTGACGCCTGTCGCCGGTTCATCGGTAATCAACTGCACGCCTGTGTCGAAGAAATCTAGGCCGTCAGAGGCCGTCGGGCGAGTTCCCGTCTTGGCGAACTCAACGATCGCGCTAACGCCTTCAGAAGCCATTTTGAGAGGGAATTGCATAGAAGTGGCGCCGATCACACCGTCTTGGATGTTACGCACACCCGGACAGCCACCGTCGACTGAGACAATCAGTACATCTTTTTCCATGCCGAAGGATTTGAGGGCTTCATACGCTCCCGCGGCAGCAGGTTCGTTAATGGTGTAGACCAAGTTCACACCGGGGTCTTTTTGTAGCAGGTTTTCCATGGCACGACGACCGCCCTCTTCCGAGCCTTGGGTCACATCGTTGCCGACAATACGCGGATCGCTCTCATCGCCCATTTGATTTGGGTCGTTTAGATCAATGCCGAAGCCTTGCAAGAAACCTTGGTTACGGGCCACATCTACCGTGATCTGGCTGGTGCTTAAATCCAGCAGTGCGATTTTGGCCTCGTCTGCTTGGTCACCCATTTTTGCTTTGGCCCACATACCGATCATTTCACCGGCTTTAAAGTTATCTGTGGCAAAAGTCATATCCGCGGCACTGGCTGGCGATAGCGGTGTATCCAACGCAATCACCAACAGACCTGCATCACGCGCTTTTTGAATGGTTGGCACAATCCCCGCGGTATCACTCGGGGTAATCAAAATACCTTTTGCACCTGAGGCAATTAGGTTTTCAACCGCTTGTACTTGGGTTTCATTATCGCCGTCGTAGCGGCCAGCAAAGGTACGTAGCTCAACCCCTAATTCAGCGGCTTTTTCCTGAGCGCCTTCTTTCATTTTGACGAAGAACGGGTTGGTGTTGGTCTTAGTGATCAGACCTATGATAGGAGTTTCCGCCATCGCAGCGGTGGACAATGCGCCGGCAGCAACAAGACAAGCTAGTTTACGGTAGTGAAATTTCATGAGAACGACTCCAATATTGTTTTTATTCTCGGCTTATGCCGTCGAAACAGTCAGTCACCGCTGTTTCTCATGAAAATATCGACTATGAAAACTAACGAAAAATTTCAGCAATTAAGGATGCCCTGAAATATTTGTAATATTTCAGGGGTAAAAGCGAAGAACCCTCTGTAACTCATTGATAGTAAATGGCTTAGAAAGAATGACGTCGTCTTTAGTTAAACCGTAACTTTCTGTTAATTCCTGCACAGGCAGCCCTGACATCAGTAAAACCTGCCCAGTCCAAGCGCTATTTTGTTTCGGGTAAGCGGATTAAATGGTTGATCTTACCTTTGCATGAGAGTGAGACAGACCGGCATCTCATCGGATTATCTGGTTGATGCTTCACCTACTGCTGGTGCATGTTTCCTTCGCTAATTCCAGCA
>NZ_FLOC01000030.1 GCF_900089755.1 Marinomonas aquimarina
AGTTTTAAAGTGTCCATAGTCTCTCTTTTGTTAAATGGTTTGTTTTTTGGTCGAAACAAAAACATTTAATGAGAGAGGGGCGCCTAATACAACGCCCTTTACTGGACACACTTCTTGGGACGGTATGGGGTTAAGACGCCTACGATAGGAAAGGGGTCAGATCCCTAAGCAGACCGCAGTGATTGGAAACTGAGGTACGTACAGGGATCTGACCCCTGAAGATACCACCGATAGAATCAGGTCGTATGAGATTGTTTTCCCGCGGGAACCGCGGTCCTACAATGTGGTGTAGGCTTCGTTGGGCTTCGCTGTGCGAAGGAAAAAGCCTTTTCTTCCCGGACGGAGTGGGTCGTACGAGTGCGTTGTACCCCGCGATAAAAGCATTTCTTCTCGAACGGAGCCGGCCGTACGCGCTGGACTCAGTATTCGCTGTATCGCGGGGGAATCTGCCCTTTCCAGACCAGTACTAGTTTAGTTACTTAATAGGTTTAGGCTGCGCTCTGCGTTAGCGTTTGCCTGGGCTTGCACGGCAACGGAAGACTTTTCAAGAATGCTGGCAACGATCTGATCGCTCACAGTTGCCGCGAAATCAGCATCTTGAATGCGGGATCTAGCTGCAGCCTCATTTTCTCGATTACTTAGTAAGGCATCGATACGGCTGCTAAAGGAATTTTGTACGGCACCATAATCAGCCTGTAGAGAAGATACGGTGTTTAGGCTGTCATCCACTGCACTCAGTGCGCTTTCCAATGAACTTGGGTCACTGATGTCGAATGCAAACAGGCCACTGCTGGTGAGTGAGGCTGCCATATCGCTGGTTTCTACATCCACCGTTGAGCCATTGTTTGGGCCAACTTGAAAGCCTACGCTGCCATTCTCAGTAAAAATTTCTTTGCCAGCAAAGGTGGTGTTGCTAATAGTGCTTTGGATATTTTCCATGAAAGCATTGGCTTGCTTCTGTAATGCCTCGCGATCAGCACTGGTGTAAATGCCATTGCCAGCTTGCACAGCAAGCTCGCGCAGAGAATTCAAATCGTTGCTGATGGACTCCAATCCGCCTTGAGCTACCTGAGCAAATGAAATACCTGACAGACTGTTGGAGATCGCTTGCCCGTTGCCATCGATCTGACCTGTCAGGCGGTTAGCAATCTGCAACCCTGCAGCATCATCGGCAGCACTGTTGATACGTAGTCCACTTGACAAACTTTGTTGGCTGCTGCTCAAAGATTGTGTTGCTGCGTTGTTGATATAGTTTGCGCCGATGCTATTGATGCTCATAACCGTGTCCTTGCCTTGTTGAGGCGAGATATTCCAAATTTGGTTTTAGTATAGACATTAAGCCGATAGAGTGAAAATTATACAACTCCGAGGATGGCTTTTTTAATGCCTTTCTGCCTTAAATCTATAAACTTGAGGCGACTAAGGCTTCATTACAGCGCGAGGGCTTTTTAATTAAGGCTTTTTTTAATGCCTTGGGGGCGGCAAAAGAGCTGCCTTTTATCGGAGGCCATATTGTATCTGGCAGGTTATCAATAGATTGACTGGTGAGGTCATTGATTGGGATGTCATAGCAGCCATCACCATCAATATCGTAACCTAAGGGTTGCCCCATCTGATTGTCGATACGTGTGAGTGCATAAGCCGCTTGCTCATGGGTATCAACAAACACATTGTTGGCAATAAAATAATGCAGCTCTGTCTCAATCGCACCGACGGTTGTAACACCGGCAGCGAACGATAAGGTGTTGATGGTTCGTGGTCCGCTGTTACCGGAAATGGTAAACACTTGCACTCCCTGTGCGGCTAACTTTTCTAAAGCTCGTATGACGAGATAAGTATCTTGCCAAGCAGGAAATTCTTGCCCCCATTGGCGGATGGTTTCAATGTATCGCTCTCGGTGTTCTAGCCGTAACGGCTCTTCAAACGCGCTGATCAAGGTTGAGGACTCCCAAGACAGAACGAGGGAATCAATCGGAGTGAACTCAAAACGGTCATTGATGCTAGTTAAAGCATGCAAAATCTCACGCATCGGGGATGCTTGTCCATTGATGGGGTAGCGTAAAAAAGTGATGCTTGGGTCATGGGCAATGAGTTGCACGATATCGCCGTGATAAAGACGCTCTTTGCGATAGTCTTTATCAATATCGACCAAACCATAAAGTGACGTGTGCAAATATTTATCCTCTTCGCTTTGAAAAGCTTCGAGCGGAGGGTAAAAACGATCGATGATGGCGACATGATACAGCTCTGACTGGGCGATGAGCGACTGCCAAGGGGCCAACAACAGCACGGCCAAACAAAATGCGATAAGGTGCTTCACGGTGAGGTCTCCTATGTTATCGACAACATCGAGCTCTCGGGTAGGTGCGCTACTGTCTTGCTGTTAAAATCACGGTAACAACGGGGGAAGGTGAAATGTTGTCTTAAATAAGGTTTGTCTAAAGTCGGAAAATTGGCCAATTATGCCGTGTGAATTTTTTGTGACGAACGGTTTAAGATTTAGTGAATTATTTTCCGCACATCAATGACCGCTCTTAAAAGTCGAATAAATAGGTGTTATCGCCTACAACTAAGGTAAATGAGTGTGTAACAGCCCGATAAATGGGCGGAGTACTATGTTTAAGCGTTTGTTTTCACGATCCAGTGAAAAAAAGTTAGCCGTTCCCGCGAAGCGGGACGAGAAACCGATAGATCATAATCACAAAGAGTTTTCACGTTTGCTGGATGCTTTCAAAGTCAATAATCCCGCTTGCGATGCTCTGAGTACGAAAGAGCTCGAACGTAAATTCCAGCAATTTGCCGATCAGCATAGATTGGGTGTCGATTTGCGCTCGAGTTACATCAGCCACTGCTCACCTGAGCGTTTACAGAGGCTGCTAGAATCAAGCTATTACAAGGCAACCATCGCGAATGGAATCAAGAAGATAGAGCAATCGGACAAAGACTTCTCTTGGGCAGCTGATAAGGGCGTCGTGGGGTCCTTATTTATGGATCGCGGTTTCTTTATCATCGTACGGGCCGTGAATCGTAAAGTCGGTTTCACTCGCCGTTGGGTCTTTGATATGCACATCGCGACCAAACATTTTGCTTAACCAGCACATCATTTGCCATGACCACTTTTGCACCAGAATTTTTTATCAAACATACGCTCCGAGCTGATTATGTTGCGAAACAACAAACGCTGCAGTCTCTTTGGAGTGGCTATGGCCATATCTCACGCTATCACGTGACGGTGGGTAACAGCTGCTCCTCTGTCATCTTAAAGGCCATTGATTGGGGGCAGGTGGCGGAGCATCCTCGCGGTTGGCAATCGGACCTTGCGCATCAACGCAAAGTGCATTCTTACCAAGTAGAGCTGAATTGGTATGCGCATTGGGCGCAGGCTGCGCATAGCATCGCCCGCATGCCAAAGTATTTAGGCCACTACGCAACCGGTTCGACCTTATACCTGTTGTTGGAAGATTTAGATGCCAGTGGCTTCGATTTGCGCTGTGCTTCGTTAGACGCAGCGCAAGTGAGTGTGGTCTTACATTGGTTGGCGAGCCTCCATGCCCACTACTTAACAACAGACCCAGCACCAGCATGGCCTGAAGGCTTATGGCCGCAAGGTACATACTGGTATTTAGCCACTCGACCCAATGAATGGCAGGCCATGAAAGAAGGTGCGTTAAAAGCTGCTGCCGAGCAACTGGATCAAACCATCCGAAACTGTCCCTATCAAACCTTGGTACATGGTGATGCCAAGGTGGCGAACTTTTGTTTTAGTGCAGACTTACAAGAGGTTGCGGCGGTCGATTTTCAGTATATTGGCCGTGGCATCGGGGTTCAGGACGTGGCGTATTTGCTGGGCAGCTGCCTAAGTGAAGCGCAACTCGCTGAGCATTTGGATTACTTGCTAGATGTCTATTTTAGCGAGTTGGCGCGCTGCATTATCGCGCGCGGAGAGTCGCCAGACCTCGCTGAAGCGGTTGCGCAGCAGTGGTATCAGCTATTCCCAGTAGCATGGGCGGATTTTCACCGTTTTATCATGGGCTGGTGTCCAACCCATGCTAAAAATAACGCTTTCAGTCGGCGCATGACGCAAGTGGGGCTCGATTACCTCACGTCTTAGTATTGCGCAATGCACGATTGGTTTTGGCCGTCGCTTCAGCGCTCAAAGGGTCTTCTGGCCAAGGATGTTTGGGGTAGCGGCCGCGCATTTCTTTACGCACATCGGGGTAAGCCTCTTTCCAGAAAAACGCTAGGTCCATGGTCACAGCCAGTGGTCGTTGCGCTGGCGATAGCAGCTCAATTTTCACCGTTTGCCCGGCAATCACAGGGCTTTGGGTTTCACCAAACATCTCCTGCAGTTTGACTCGGATGACCGGTGGCTCGGCTTGATAATCCACTTTAACGCTCGAGCCAGACGCCACTGGAATGCGGGTTGGTAAACTGTGCAGTGTTTGTTGCTGCGGCCAATCGAGTAATGCCAGCAAAGGATCCAGTAGTGACAATTTGTCCAATTGTTGGATGCGTTTCACACCTGTTAAAAATGGCCCCAGCCAGTCTTCTAAATGCTCCAGTAGGCAGGCGTCGGAGGCATCAGGAATGGTTTGATCCAGGTGTTTGTGGGCAAATTGAATGCGCGCACGTAATGCTAAGCTGTCATCGTCCCAGTTCAGTACCTGTAAGCCCTGCTGACGGATGTAGCTGCAAGTGGCCATGGTAACGGCACTGTCTGGCAAATGGCTTAATCGTGTTTGTGTCAGTTTTAGCTTACCCAACCAAGTTTCCTCAGCGCCCACTAAGCCACCGTTTGCTTTATCCCATTCACAGCGTTCGACGATTTCAATTTGGCTGGCTAGGGCTTGCTCTAATTCGACTAATGAAATGGCACAAGTGAGATACAACCAATCCGCTTCGCGTTGCGCATGCCCGCCCAGTTCCAAGGCAATGAGAAATTCACTGTTAGCATTGGCATCATGATTAGCAAGCAAAGCCTGTCGGCCATTGCTCAACTTAAATAAGGTTTCCTCACCCTGCTGGCGTTGGCGCATGGCGATCCGATCGGGAAAAGCGCTGGCCAAACAGGCCGCCAAAGAGTAGGACTGATCGGATAGATGGCTCGGTAAATGCCTTTTCAGCGCATGGATAGAAGATTGCCAGGTTTTGCCTTTGGCTGCGTAGGTGAGGGCATTGTGCAGGTTTGAGTCTTGGCTTTGTTTCGCTATACCTTCGTATAAAAGAGCGGCTGCTTCGAGGGCCGAGTGAGTATCCCCATGGCGGCTCGCTTCAAGTAATAAACGTGCTAAACGCGGAGGTAACGGCATGCTGGCCAGCGCTTCTCCATCCGCAGTAAGAGCAAGCTTGCTAGCTGCTTCCAATAAGCCTAACTGTGTCAGCAAGCCTGTTGCCTGTTGCCAATGGGCCAGTGGTGGTAAGCTGATCCAGTCCAGTTCCTCGCGCTCTTGCACCCCCCAGCGTGCCACGTCCATCACCAGATGACTAAGATCTTCTAGCTCAATTTGTGGTGCATTATGGGCACTGAGTCGATGTTGCTGTTCCTCAGACCACCAGCGGTAACACACCCCCGCTTGTAAGCGCCCAGCCCGACCGGCTCGTTGCACAGTTTCTGCTTGGGAGGCGCGCCGCGTATGCAAACGTGTGGTGGCGGTTTTCGCATCAAAGCGGGCTTCACGTGACAGTCCTGAGTCAATCACGACGCGAATGCCATCAATGGTCAAACTGGTTTGCGCGATACTGGTGGCGAGTACTACTTTGCGCTGCCCTTTAGGGGCGGGGGCAATCACGTGTTCCTGCTCGGCCATACTCATATCGCCATACAGGGACAGCAGCTCGGTAGCGTTTGGCAGTTGTGTTTCTAGTAGGCTTTGTACTTTGCGGATTTCACGCTGACCAGGTAGAAACACCAATAACGAACCGTCTTCTTCGCGTAGCGCTTGTTGAATTTGCTTGGCGATTTGTAACGGCACATCCTGCTGTTTTAGCGCGAGATTGGCGTAACGCATCTCAATCGGAAACTGACGTCCTTCACAAATAATCGGTTCACAGTGCAACAGCTCTGTTAGGCGCTCGCTGTCTAGAGTAGCGGACATGACCAGTAGCTTTAGGGGATCCTCTTCACGAAACAACTCTCGTGCTTGCAGGCTCAGAGCAAAGGCCAAGTCGGAATGCAGATTTCGTTCATGGAATTCATCAAAGATAATCAGGGCCACGTCATCAAGACTGGGGTCGTCTTGCAACATACGGGTGAGAATTCCCTCGGTCACGACTAATATTTGGGTGTGAGCGCTTTGTCGGCCTTCTTGGCGGATTTGATAGCCGACCCGTTGACCGAGAGGTTCTCCAAGTTGATCAGCTAAGCGTTTGGCCGCAGATTTTGCCGCTAAGCGGCGCGGTTCTAACATGACAATCTTACGCTTGCCTAACCAATCCGCCTCCAGAAAGGCAAGCGGCACCGCCGTGGTTTTACCGGCACCAGGTGCCGCTTCTAAGATGGCTTCGTGGCGCTGGTTTAACTGCGTTTGCAGGGCTGGAATGATAGAGTAAATGGGCAAAGCAGACGTCATATGTATCCCCTGTGACAATGCGCCCATCATAGCGATATTTGCTGCGTATTTCAGTGCTAGGCGCGAGAAATCGGCAGCGACTGAGATATTAAGTTGAGTACTTTGGCGTCTGTTAATAAGCCATTAACAGACGCGTGATAATGCTTCGTTGGCGCTGACCAATCCTGCCAAACGAAAAATATAAAAGGACAGAGAACTGCATGAACGAGCTCGGAAAAAAGACCCTGTTGATCGTTGATGATGAGCCTGATATTCGTCACTTGCTGTGTGATGCATTGGCCCAGAAAGGCTACCAAGTGGTGGACGCAGAAAATGGCGTGCAAATGTGGCGTTGTTTGGATGAGCAGCCAGTCGATCTAGTGTTGATGGACCTGTATTTACAGGAAGAAGACGGATTGCAATTGGCCCGTGAAGTACGTCAGCGCTTTGATGATATGCCGATCATGATGCTCACTGGCAAAGGCGACGAGACCGATCGTATCTTGGGGTTGGAATTGGCGGCAGACGATTACATGATGAAGCCTTTTAATCTGCGTGAACTGACCGCTCGCATTCATGCTTTGCTGCGTCGCAGCGCCCGGCAAACATCGCCTCAACCAATTAATAGCGATCACGACTGCTTGTATTTCGGCAAATGGACGTTGGATCTGACATCGCGCCAGTTGCGCGACCAGCAGGGCGAGGAAGTGATCCTCACTCTGGGGGAATTTTCTCTTTTAGAAACTCTCGCGACACGGCCTGATCGCGTACTCAGTCGAGAACAAATCATCGATCTCAGTCGTGGCTTAGAAACAGAAGTGTTTGACCGCACGGTCGATGTATTGATTTTGCGTTTACGCCGTAAACTGGAGACCAACCCGAAAGCGCCGGAGTTTATTAAAACTCAGCGCGGTTTAGGCTACTTGTTCCAAGGGCCGGTCGCCAAGAGTATGAGCTAATGCGCCAGATCAGCATTCGCCAAAAAGCCTCCATCGTGATTTTAGCCATCAGTGTGGTGGCGCTGTTTATGGTGGCCATAGGTTGGCAATCGATGCGCATCAGTGAAGCCTCTCTTTCGGAGTTTGAGGCACAAACATTACCCGAAATCAGTACCGCGCTGACGTTGGCAGAAAACGTTGCGCAATTGGTGGCCGCGGCCCCCTACACCGCAGGTTCCGCACGGCCATTTCAGTTGCAGGCTGAGTCGGAGCGGCTTAACCGACGTATTCGGGATCTGCGCAGTGTGGCGGATAACCTGAAAGACAGTGCTTTTCGTACGCAAATTGAAGAGCGTTTAGAGAGTTTGGACAGTACCCTAGATGAACTGGTGGCATTGGTGCATGAAGAGCTCTATATTCGCGAGGACAGCCTGGCGCTGCAATTCGCCATTCGCCAAATCTTGCCTGTGAGTGCCACTACTCGAGCGCTGCAAGAGCAGCAAGTGTTGAAGTGGCTGTTAAGCTTAATTGAGCAGCCAGGCCAGGTGGCGCAGCAAATAACCGCAGAGCTCAATATGCTCGATACTGCGCCAGAAGTGCAGCGTATCGCCGAGTCCCTATTAACCGCCCAACAACGCTTAAACGAAATAGAAGAGCGCAAAAATTACTTGTTAATTGCGTTGCGAGCGAAGTCCGAGCAATTAAGTAGTCAAGTCAGCGAGTTCGTGGGCGCCCTGCAAAAGCAAGTGTCACGTCAGCGCCTTGAGGTTGGCCAAGTGGTGGCCAGTGGTCAGCTATGGCTGACTGGCATTTCACTGTTCTTAGTGATTGGCCTCAGTTTGCTCTATCGTTTCAGTCGTCGCATGACCAAAGATCTGCAGTCGGTGACGCAAGATATGGAAGAGCTGTCCCTTGGACAGGTGGATTCACGCAACCCCCAAGTACGTCGCAACGATGAGATTGGTACGCTGGCGAATGCCTTTGAGGTGTTCCGTCGCGATGCCATTCGCCGCTTAGAAGTCTCCGCTGAATTGTCAGAACAAAAGCGCCTGCTAGAAACCATCTTCGATAATATGAACGATGGCCTCAGTGTGTTCTCCGAGCAGGGATTGTTGATCGCTTGGAACAAGGGGTATGAGGCGCTGTTCGATATTCGGCCGCAACAATTGTATCGTGGTATGCCGATCCACGCGGTGCAGAAGTTGATCACGCAAAGCTCCCATAAGAACCTTAATATGGAAAACCAATTGGTGCAGATGGATGAGATTAACGCCTCACGCCATCATCGCAGCCAGAGTTTTGAGCGCCATTTCGATTCCGGCAAAATCATTGAGTTCCGTTCCAAGCCCATGCCCGATGGTGGCTTTGTGACCCTGTATACGGATTTAACCGAACGTAAGAGCGTCGAAAGCCAATTGCGCCAAGCGCAAAAAATGGAAGTGCTCGGTCAGTTGACGGGGGGCGTGGCGCATGATTTTAACAACCTACTGGCGGCGATCATGGGCAACCTGCAAATGTTGTCCGACTCTGAGCCAAAAACCGATGATCAAGCGCGCTACGTAGAGCGTGCACTCGCAGTGGCTGAAAAGAGCAGCAGTTTGGTGCATCGCTTATTGGCATTTAGTCGGCGCCAGCAATTATTCCCAGAACCGACTCATGTGGATGACTTGATTGAAGGCATGCTGGATCTGGTTGAGTATAGTGTTGGCAATCATATCCAAGTGGCGGTGGATTTGAACTGCCCCAATGAATATTGCCTGATTGACCCATCGCAATTGGAAAACGCCTTGCTGAATCTATCGCTGAACAGTGCGGCCGCCATGTCTCGTGGAGGGCGCTTAAGTTTTTCCACCAAAGCCACGACTTTACCAGACTCGGATGTGGCGGGGATTCGCATTAAGGTGGAAGACACCGGCAGTGGTATTTCCGAAGAAGTGCTGGGGCGTATTTTTGAGCCTTTCTTTACGACTAAGCCGGTAGGTAAGGGCAGCGGTTTAGGCCTTAGTATGATTTATGGTTTTGTGAAGCAAAGTGGTGGTGAAATTCGCGTCACCTCAGAAGAAGGCCAATGGACCAAGGTGTGCTTGTTCTTGCCTTTGATGGTGACTCAGGAGGCGTCTGAAAAGCCGTCCAAATTGGACAGTCTGCCGACCGTTGTCGTCCCCGAAGATGCCATGATTTGGCTCGTGGAAGACGATCTTGAAGTGTCACACGTGATGCGCGAGCAGCTGCAAAAACTGGGCTTTATTGTACAAACGTTTGAGCGCGCCGAAGACGTGTTGGATGCGCTGAGTCGTTCTTTTCACCCTGATCTGATTATGAGTGATGTCAACCTAGCCGGCGAGGTGCATGGTGTTACTTTAGCGCATAGTTTGAAACAAAGGGTATACGGATTTAATGGTTGATGGGGCACCTTCACCCCATCAATCTGATACCACCCTCAGATGGTTGATAGATCGACTCCGTAGTTGAGTTCCTCTGCGAAGTCCGGCAGTCCGTAACCGATGGTTTTCTTGTAGAAAGGAGAGACCTTC
>NZ_FLOC01000031.1 GCF_900089755.1 Marinomonas aquimarina
AAAGTTTGTTTATCAACTCCCCCGAGCTTTTCGCAGATTACCACGTCCTTCATCGCCTCTGACTGCCAAGGCATCCACCGTGCACGCTTGGTCACTTGACCATATAACCCAAAATAGTTTTCGCTACCTTGAACTACATACCAACGAAGCTTTTGTTCTTCATTGGATTTTACGATCATAGAATCTCATTCGGGTTAAGAATGGATCCCACCGGTTTGACGCTTGATTATCGTCTATTTCAAAGTTCTAAATTGTTAAAGAGCAACTGTAAGAGCTAGGCCCTTACATAAGAAACGCTCCTTTATTTGGAGCGTCTCCTTGATTTGTGGAGGCACATTATACGTACGAACCGAGCCTCGTCAACAAACTTTTTTATCTTTTTTCATTAAACTTTAACGTATGAAAACCGGAGGCATAGCAGACATCCAAAGAATCACACTAAAGGCTAATAAGCCCACCAAAACACATAGTCCCACGGTCGCAATGGACATGGAAAATAAGAAGCCGCGCTCTTCGGAAATATGCCCCATGACCGGCGTACCTTTCAGTAGCAAGTAGATGGCATAACTCACAGCCACCAAACCGACCAGTGCATCAAACCACATCACAGGATACAAGCCAGCAAAGCCTGCGATGAACAGCGGCGTAGCCGTATAGGTAATCACTACGAAACACCGATCAAGAGACGCATCAACACCATAGGTTTTTTCCATCCAGTACATGGCATATGCCATCACAGCGACTGCAACCAACAGCGCCACATAGAAAGAGATCGCAATCGGAACTGCACTATCAACCGTCAAACGCACAACATCCCCTCCACTCAAACTCCATCCTACCTGAGTAGTGCCGTACAGTAGCGATAAAGCAGGGATAGCTGCTAACCAAATAAGGTAACGCACATAACATTGAAAAATCGAGTGGCGTTCTTCAACAATGTCTTCCCACTCTTCTTTAGGATGGCTTACCAAGCCAAATACATGTTGCACATACATAATTGACCTCCGATGCATGTTTAAGTGGCCTATATTTACCAAGACAAATAGTGATCAACCAACAACAGAGCAAATAGCCACATGATGTAACGAATGGAATACCAGAACATCTTGATTGGTATCGATTCGTCTTCGTTATAGAGTTGCAATGCAAACATCAGCATACGCAGATTCAGAGCCGCAACTCCGAGCAAATAGACAATCCCACTCATACCCGTTACAAATGGAAGTGCCGTCGTAAGTATTAAAAGCAGCGTGTATAACAGTATCTGTAACCGAGTGAACGCCACGCCATGAGTCACCGGTAACATTGGCACCCCAGCTAAGGCATATTCCTTACGCTTATGAATAGCCAGAGCCCAAAAATGAGGCGGCGTCCATGCAAAAATGATCAGTACTAATAATAGGCTATTAGGCTCAATCTCTCCTGTTACGGCGACCCACCCCAAAAGTGGTGGCATTGCCCCAGCAAGCCCTCCAATGGTAATGTTCTGTGGCGTAGCCCGCTTCAAAAACGCGGTGTAGATAACCGCATACCCCAATAGGGATGCCAAAGTTAAGTAGGCCGTCAAAGGGTTAACCCATTCAAACAATACTAGAAAGCCGATAACGCCTATGATGCAAGCAAAAGCAATCGCTTGACTGGGACGCAGATGCCCCGTTGGTAATGGGCGGTGGCGGGTACGCGCCATCATGACATCAAAGCGACGGTCTAATACATGATTGAAAGCGGCCGCCGAAGAAGCACATAAACCAATTCCCAGCAGCGCAACAAATAACTGCAGCGGATTAGGTAGGCGACTATCAGCCAGGCACATCCCCACCAAAGCAGTCAGCAGTAATACAGCCACTACGCGAGGTTTACAAAGGTGATAATAGTCTTTCCAAGAAACGTCAGTGATACTGGCTTCGGAAATGGAAGACATAACTCTCTCCTCTTCGTTTGCTGGCGGACCATACAACGTAGAGCGTCTCCACCATACTGGCCAGCAATGAAGCTGCTAGCAAATTATGAAAGACCGCAACCAACACTGGTACATGCAAGACAACATTTGCAACACCGAGCAGACATTGGAGACAAACCAAAATAATCAGTCTTAGCGCCAACATCCGACGTCTTTTAAACATATAGACGGCAACCGAGATAATCGCAACCGCACACACCAAAGCGCCGATTCTGTGCATCAAGTGGATGGCAATACGACCTTCTCCAGACATCAGGCCTCCTAAGTAGTTAGGCCCTATCGACTGCTGTCCGAAATCAAAACCTTGCTTAAAGTCGGCTTTTGGCCACCACTGTCCTTGGCAGGTGGGAAAGTCAGGGCACGCCAACGAAGAGTAGTTTGCTGCGAGCCACCCTCCTAGAGCAATCTGACTTAAGAGAATCAGCGCCACTAGGGCAATGCCAATAAATGCAGGCCAACTAGTGCTAAATTCACTAGGCAGTAACACTTGACGCAGCCACAGCCAATACAGCAAAGATAAGGTAATCACCCCAAAAAGCAGATGCATGGAAACGATCTGCGGCCACAGTTTTAATGTCACAGTCCACATGCCAAAAGCAGCCTGCAACGACATGACAAGACAAATGGCCAACACATGCCCTAATGGAATCTGCCCCGCTTCGGCTTGAGCACGCTTTGCCACAGCCAACATAGAGAACACTAACAGCAGAGCACAGCCTGCCGCATAGCGATGTATCATCTCTAGCCAGCCTTTACTAGACTCCACGGGAGCGTCGGGAAAGCGAGCCTGCGCTAACGTTAGCTGATCGACACTACTAGGAACCGTTAAAAAACCATAACAACCAGGCCAATCTGGACAACCCAACCCCGCATGACTTAGACGCGTATAAGCCCCCAACGCAATGACAACTATGACTAAGGCAAACGCCAGAAAACTCAACCGTCGCAAAAGATCTTTTGAGGACATACATCACCCCCGCGCCTGCGCTTTGATTAACTTGAGCACATCTTCATACACCTGCGCCTCAGGCAGGTTTAGTGAAAAACTCAAGACCAGCCAACCATTCGGATCCACCAACCAAACGGCCTCGGTTAAACGCGCCTGCTCAGATGGCTTAACATTGGATAACAGCCAGCGCTGTAAAAAGGGATCCGTCAATTCTTGATGTTTTGAATCAGACACCAGCACGCGCTGCAGCTCTTCCGCATGTCGCCCAAGGGCCACATGCATTTTTCGTAGGCGCTCAAGGCGCTGCTGGCACGCCTGTTGGCAGGCAGGATCTACAATCAGTAAGCGCCACTGTTGCGTAGTCGTATCGGAAGGCACTTTGAGCGTTTCATTCAACGCCACTGGTGGTGACAAGACCTTACCATGAGCCGTGATACTCGGTGGGCGCCACCCTCCCAGTACCATACCCCAAGCAATCATCATGGGAATAAAGCCTATCGCAAACAGCGCCAGCAGGATCAATCGGCCTCGACGACGGTTTTCAGTAGCGACCATAGCACTCTCCTTAATCCATCCACACCTAGCCACACTCAACTGCCAAAACAGCTAGAGCTTTTTCTTGTATCGGTAGTAGCCCACCAGAACCATAAGAGTCCCAGCCATGGCAAACCATTGAAATGCGTACCCCACATGCTTTTCAGGCGAAAGAACCTGCCGATGCCAGTGACGCGTTAAGACCCCCAATTGCTGAGGCTCAAGTCGCACCTCAGTTGGGAAAACAACTGTTATCTGCCCTGTTGCAAGCACCTGAGTAAAATAATCAGCGTCATAATATTGCACTCGCTTTGGCCAGCCTGCCGTTGCATATTGCGCATCCGACAGACGAAAGCTCGATTTCGACGGGGCATAGACACGTATAAGCAAAGATGCTTCTAGCGCATCGATGGCCGACAGCGTTGGCAATTGCTCTCGGTTTGAGCGCGCTGGCACCGCCCCACGATTAACAAAAAACAAGGTGCCATCAGAGGCTAAAAATGGCGTCACCACATCGTAGCTTGGCACCCCATTCACCACTTTGTTATCGATGAGAAATTGCCGCTCAGGTAGATAATGCCCCACCACTTTCAATAAATTGCCATCTACAATATGGTCTAGCCAATCTGACTGATAAACTTTCGGTTGCATCATGGCCGCTTGCCACTTACGCTTTTCATCAGCTCGACCAAGCTGCCATGTGCCTAAGGACAGCATCAGCCCAGTCATGAGGCCGCATAGCAGCAGTAACCAAACTTGCTTATTAGCTCGAATCAACATAGGTCATTACATGCTTTCTGCTGCCATCATCACACTGTTTATCATGATGCTGATTAGCCTTTTCAGCGGCTTATATTTTCTGTTTCACGACAGCAGTAAAAAGCATCGCCTCCTCACTTCATTAAAGCTACGAATTCTCCTGGCAGTATTACTGTGTGGCTTGACGCTATACGGTTTTATGAGTGGACAAATTACCCCTAAAGCCCCTTGGTCAAGTCACTCATCACCCACTCAGAATACATAGACAAAGAAGAACAAGCCCAACCACACCACGTCAACAAAGTGCCAATACCAGGCAGCCGCTTCAAAACCAAAATGATGCTCGGAATTAAAGTGCCCTCTGAGCAAACGGATTAGCATCACCAATAGAATGATGGTGCCCAAGGTGACATGAATTCCGTGAAAGCCCGTTAAGATGAAAAAGGTCGAGCCATAAATCCCCGAACGCAGTGTCAGACCACTGTGCGTATAAGCCTCAACATACTCGATACCTTGCACCCATAAGAATGCGATCCCAAGCGCCACGGTGAACGCTAACCAAGCACTCGCCTGCCAGCGCTTAGCTTGTTTGAGACAATGATGCGCGAAGGTCAAGGTGATACTCGAAGAGACTAGTAAGATGGTATTTAACAAAGGCAAATGAAATGGATCAACAATCTCGCTGGGGCGATCAAAGCCTGTAGCAGGCGTATCCAGTAACGGCCAAGCGGCAATGAAATCAGGCCACAATAGCTGCCCTGTCATGGCATTAGAGCCAGCACCGCCCAACCAAGGTACGGCGAACGTGCGCACATAAAATAAAGCGCCAAAGAATGCCGCAAAAAACATCACCTCAGAAAAAATGAACCAGATCATCCCTAATCGGAAACTCACATCCATCTGGGCACTGTAGAGGCCTTTTTGACTTTCAATCACGACTCGACGGAACCAACCGAAGAAGATAAACGCCAGTATCATTAGCCCCAGAGCAAAAAAGTCTGGTGTACCGCCTGCCAGCAGAACGGGCGCGCCCATGCCGACTAAAGCCAAACCCATAGTGGTCAGAATTGGCCAGCCACTTTGCTCGGGTACGTAATAGTTTTCATGTGATGGAGTCATAAGTCCTCCCAGCTCAATTTTAGCGGCTCGATACAGCATCCACTGGCGTCATATCAAATAAGGTATACGACAAACTCAGCTTATGAATGCTCTCCGGCAACTCTGGATCGACGGTGAAAAACACCACCATATCTCTCACCTCGTTCGCCTCAAGCGTTTGCCGCTCAAAGCAGAAACATTGAATTTTATGTAAATAACGCGCCCCTTCTGCGGGGCTGACACTGGGAATGGCCTGCCCGACCATCTTCATGTCAGTTAGGTTTTGCACCCGAAACACTGCTTTAACATCCTCACCAGGATGAAAACTGACTTGATGTTGCAGCGCTTCAAAGCGCCACGGCATACTGGCATTGGCCACCGTGATCAATTGCACCGTCACTTCTCGGTCAACATCAACCAGCACCGTCTGCTCACTTTGTTGCAAATCCACCTTGCCATTGAGACCCGTGATGTCACAAAACACGTCATAAAGCGGCACTAAGGCAAAACCAAACGCAAACATCCCCAAGCTAATGAGCATTAGACGTAATGTTTGTTTCACGACTTTAGTCATAGTGCTACTCCACTAACGGAGGTTTTGAAAAAGTGTGATACGGAGCGGGAGAAGCCACCGTCCACTCCAGCCCTTGTGCGCCTTCCCAAGGCGAATCTGGGGCCGCGCGCCCCACCAACACGCAACGCACCACCGTCACTAAGAAAATTAACTGGGACAAACCAAATAAAGCCGCACCAATACTGGAGATCATATTAAAATCAGCAAACTGCAATGAGTAATCCGGCACACGTCTTGGCATGCCCGCCAAGCCAACAAAGTGCATCGGGAAGAAGGTCAAGTTAACGCCGATAAACGAGCACCAGAAGTGACACTTACCCAACAGCTCGCTGTACATATGGCCAGTCCATTTCGGCAACCAGTAATACACCGCAGCAAAGATCGAAAATATCGCCCCAGGCACTAACACATAATGGAAATGAGCCACAACAAAGTAGGTATCGTGGTATTGAAAATCCGCCGGAGCAATTGCCAACATGAGGCCTGAAAAGCCACCAATGGTGAATAACACGATAAAGGCAATAGAGAACAACATCGGCGTTTCAAAGCTAATGGAACCCTTGAACATGGTCGCTACCCAGTTAAACACTTTGACGCCAGTGGGCACCGAAATCAGCATGGTGGCATACATAAAGAAAAGTTCCGCTGCCAACGGAAGCCCGACTAAGAACATATGGTGCGCCCAAACGGTAAAGGACAATAAGGCAATGGAAGCCGTGGCGTATACCATGGAAGCATAGCCGAACAAAGGCTTGCGACTAAAGGTAGGCACAATCTGCGAGATAATACCGAATGCCGGCAATATCATGATGTACACCTCAGGGTGCCCAAAGAACCAGAATAAGTGTTGAAACAACAGCGGATCTCCACCGCCACCCGCTGAGAAAAAGCTGGTGCCAAAATGAATGTCTGTCAGCATCATAGTCACGGTACCGGCCAACACTGGCATGACGGCGACCAATAAAAATGCGGTAATTAACCAAGTCCAAACAAACAGCGGCATTTTCATATAGGTCATACCAGGAGCACGCATATTCATGATGGTGACAATGATATTAATGGCCCCAAGAATCGATGAAATACCCGCCATATGAATCGAGAAGATAAAGTAAGTCACACTTGGGGGAGCATAGGTGGTTGATAACGGCGCATAAAAGGTCCAACCAAAATTCGGACCACCGCCATCCATTAACAAGGTAGAAAGCATCATGGTGAAAGCAAATGGCAATACCCAGAAGCTGAAATTATTAAGCCGAGGCAAAGCCATATCAGGGGCGCCGATCATCAATGGAATCATCCAATTAGCGAGCCCCACAAAAGCGGGCATCACCGCCCCAAACACCATGATCAGACCATGCATGGTGGTCATTTGGTTAAAAAACTCAGGCTCGACCATCTGTAGCCCAGGCTCAAATAACTCGCTTCGGATCACTAAAGCCATCGAGCCGCCAATAAAGAACATCGCTAAACTGAACACCAAATACATGGTGCCAATATCTTTGTGGTTAGTGGTATACAACCAACGACGGATACCTCGTACTGGAGCGTGATGGGCAGACACAGCAGCAGTCATAGACACCTCTCTTACCTTGGTTCATTAAGCAGGGCTTGGATTTCCTGAGGAGAAATCATCTCCCCAGTATCGTTACCCCAAGCATTGCGTTCATAGGTAATCACGGCAGCGATGTCGACTGCCCCCATTTGAGCACTAAACGCGGGCATGGCCGTTCCAGATCGACCATGCAGAACGATGTCAATGTGCTTCTTCATGTCAAAACGAACAATAGAGTTCCCTTTAAGAGCAGGGAAGATTGAAGGCACACCTTGACCACCCGCTTGGTGGCAAGCAGCGCAATTTTTCAGGTAAGCTTGCTCGCCTCTTTGATAAAGCTCTTCCATGGTCCAAACACGCTCAGCGGCAGCACGTTCAGCAGCAATCGCCTCACGTTTATCTTGTAACCAGCCCTGAAACTCTTGCTCCGAAACGGCCTGCACCACCACCGGCATAAACCCATGATTCTTGCCACACAGTTCCGTACATTGGCCACGGTAAATACCTTCTTCTTCAATGTTGACCCAAGTTTCATTGATAAACCCCGGAATCGCATCTTTCTTCACTGCTAAAGCAGGTACCCACCATGAATGGATCACATCATTGGAGGTCAACAAAAAGCGGACTTTTTTGCCCACCGGCAAGACTAATGGCTCATCAACCTCTAATAAATAATGCTCGCCCTTCGCTTGCTGATTACTAATTTGCTCCATAGGCGTACTGAGATTACTAAAGAAAGACACCTCTTCACCTAGGTACTGATACTGCCACTTCCACTGGTAGCCAGTAATCTGCACATCAATCTCAGAGTCGTCGGTATTGTACATATCGGTGAGTGTTGCCGTGGCAGGAATCGCCATGGCGACCAGAATCAAAACCGGAACAATGGTCCAAGCCAGCTCCACTAAGGTATTTTCATGGAATTGTTTTGCTTTCGCTCCAGCAGATTTACGGTAGCGGAAAATGGACCAAAACATCACGCCAAACACCACCACTGCAATGGCTACACAAATCCAAAAGATTTGCATATGCAAAGCGTATATGGAGCGGCTGACCGCTGTGACACCCGCCTCCATGTTTACTTCCCATTCGGCAAACAAGGTGACTGGGTAAAGAAGGGTTCCCCCTAAGATGACAAGCTGTCCTTTCTTAAGCATCAGTCGTAGTCCCACTAATATTTATTATTATCTTTGAGATCTAAGGCCTACAGCGTTGCAACATAGGTTGCTGACCTTGGCTAGGCACAACACTTAACTTTTTGACTAGAAACAATGATTTTTAATGCATGATAGGATGAGTATAGGAAGCAATTAGAACTTTGCCAGTAGTAGCGATTATTTGTAGCGTACAGAAATTTGAAGTGAACCAAGGAGTAATAATCACTCCTTATAATATCGATCAGGCCTTCAGAGTCATTAAATTCAGCGATCACCCTTGCCCAGCATTAACTAAAATACAGCACGCCTTTTACCAGCAAAACCAAGCACAGGATAAAGGTTAAGACGACCAGTAGCGCCACCACAATAAAATGACTCGCCTTTCCTGAGGCAAAATCTTCACGACGGTTACGCTCACTTTGCACACCGATTAACGCATGCAAAACAGATTTAATAACACGCCATAAATTGCTTTTTGCCATGGAGTTCTCCAAACACAAAGGGAATGCGCAAAGACACTACGAATGGCTTGAGTATAGTAAAGAATAAAAAGGGAATAAGTTTTGGTAAAGCTAAGAAGAGATGCCAATGAGGCGAAAATAGAAAGTATCAGATAATTTGTGTGAACGCTCACCAGAGCTTCTTATCGTTTAAGGAGGTGATCCAGCCCCAGGTTCCCCTAGGGCTACCTTGTTACGACTTCACCCCAGTCATTGACCACTCCGTGGTAACCGC
>NZ_FLOC01000032.1 GCF_900089755.1 Marinomonas aquimarina
AATACCATGAAAAATATCAACCACACCAGAAGCAGCATCAGTGACGACATTAGAAATATCCTTTGCAGTAGCGCCAATATGAGAAGAGCCATACCGCTGATTCTGCGTTTGCTGATGAACTAAGTCAACCTCAGCACTAACCTTGCGAGTCATTTCTTTGATTTGGTCATTGGTAAAATACTGACCAGCCGTTTGAGCTTGAGTAAGCATTTGGCGCATAATCTCGGAAACCTGCTGTTGCTTGGAAAGATTGGTGTTTTCCATAATAGACGCAACGCGAGCAGTAGACTCCTTCTGTTGATAAGCAAGCATCTCATTTTGTGCATATACCTGGTCTTTCGTATTCTGGCGTGAAGTCGCCGACTGAATGCCAGCAATCTCTTTTTGAGTCTCATTTTGCATCTCGGCAATCTCTTTCTGATTGTCCAGTTGCATTTTAGTAAGCTCTTTTTGATTCTCAAATCCGGCGTCAACCATACCAGCAGAGGAAGCATCAGCACCAGCACGCTCCCAAGCATTAAGCTCAGGAAATGCAGCAGCAAGATAATCACGAGTATCCTTTCCTTTATCAGCGGCAGACTTGCCACCAAGTCCAACCAAATCAAGCAACTTATCAGAAACGGCAGAAGTGCCAGCCTGCAACGTACCTTCAAGAAGTCCTTTACCAGCTTTAGCCATAGCACCAGAAACAAAACTAGGGACGGCCTCATCAGGGTTAGGAACATTAGAGCCTTGAATGGCAGATTTAATACCAGCATCACCCATGCCTACAGTATTGTTATCGGTAGCAAGCACATCACCTTGAATGCCACCGGAGGCGGCTTTTTGACCGCCTCCAAACAATTTAGACATGGCGCCACCAGCAAGAGCAGAAGCAATACCGCCAGCAATAGCACCAAACATAAATCACCTCACTTAAGTGGCTGGAGACAAATAATCTCTTTAATAACCTGATTCAGCGAAACCAATCCGCGGCATTTAGTAGCGGTAAAGTTAGACCAAACCATGAAACCAACATAAACATTATTGCCCGGCGTACGGGGAAGGACGTCAATAGTCACACAGTCCTTGACGGTATAATAACCACCATCATGGCGACCATCCAAAGGATAAACATCATAGGCAGTCGGGAGGGTAGTCGGAACCGAAGAAGACTCAAAGCGAACCAAACAGGCAAAAAATTTAGGGTCGGCATCAAAAGCAATATCAGCACCAACAGAAACAACCTGATTAGCGGCGTTGACAGATGTATCCATCTGAATGCAATGAAGAAAACCACCATTACCAGCATTAACCGTCAAACTATCAAAATATAACGTTGACGATGTAGCTTTAGGTGTCTGTAAAACAGGTGCCGAAGAAGCTGGAGTAACAGAAGTGAGAACCAGCTTATCAGAAAAAAAGTTTGAATTATGGCGAGAAATAAAAGTCTGAAACATGATTAAACTCCTAAGCAGAAAACCTACCGCGCTTCGCTTGGTCAACCCCTCAGCGGCAAAAATTAAAATTTTTACCGCTTCGGCGTTATAACCTCACACTCAATCTTTTATCACGAAGTCATGATTGAATCGCGAGTGGTCGGCAGATTGCGATAAACGGTCACATTAAATTTAACCTGACTATTCCACTGCAACAACTGAACGGACTGGAAACACTGGTCATAATCATGGTGGCGAATAAGTACGCGTTCTTGCAAATCACCAGAAGGCGGTTCCTGAATGAATGGGAAGCCTTCAAGAAGGTGATAAGCAGGAGAAACATACGAAGGCGCATAACGATACCACTGACCCTCAGCAATCTTAAACTTCTTAGACGAATCACCAGAACGGAAAACATCCTTCATAGAAATTTCACGCGGCGGCAAGTTGCCATACAAAACAGGGTCGCCAGCAATATCGGTATAAGTCAAAGCACCTTTAGCGTTAAGGTACTGAATCTCTTTAGTCGCAGTAGGCGGAAAACGAACAAGCGCAAGAGTAAACATAGTGCCATGCTCAGGAACAAAGAAACGCGGCACAGAATGTTTATAGGTCTGTTGAACACGACCAGAAAACTGGCCTAACGACGTTTGGTCAGTTCCATCAACATCATAGCCAGATGCCCAGAGATTAGAGCGCATGACAAGTAAAGGACGGTTGTCAGCGTCATAAGAGGTTTTACCTCCAAATGAAGAAATAACATCATGGTAACGCTGCATGAAGTAATCACGTTCTTGGTCAGTATGCAAATTAGCATAAGCAGCTTGCAGACCCATAATGTCAATAGATGTGGTAGAAGTCGTCATTTGGCGAGAAAGCTCAGTCTCAGGAGGAAGCGGAGCAGTCCAAATGTTTTTGAGATGGCAGCAACGGAAACCATAACGAGCATCATCTTGATTAAGCTCATTAGGGTTAGCCTCGGTACGGTCAGGCATCCACGGCGCTTTAAAATAGTTGTTATAGATATTCAAATAACCCTGAAACAAATGCTTAGGGATTTTATTGGTATCAGGGTTAATCGTGCCAAGAAAAGCGGCATGGTCAATATAACCAGTAGTGTTAACAGTCGGGAGAGGAGTGGCATTAACACCATCCTTCATGAACTTAATCCACTGTTCACCATAAACGTGACGATGAGGGACATAAAAAGTAAAAATGTCTACAGTAGAGTCAATAGCAAGGCCACGACGCAATGGAGAAAGACGGAGAGCGCCAACGGCGTCCATCTCGAAGGAGTCGCCAGCGATAACCGGAGTAGTTGAAATGGTAATAAGACGACCAATCTGACCAGCAAGGAAGCCAAGATGGGAAAGGTCATGCGGCATACGCTCGGCGCCAGTTTGAATATTAGACATAATTTATCCTCAAGTAAGGGGCCGAAGCCCCTGCAATTAAAATTGTTGACCACCTACATACCAAAGACGAGCGCCTTTACGCTTGCCTTTAGTACCTCGCAACGGCTGCGGACGACCAGGGCGAGCGCCAGAACGTTTTTTACCTTTAGACATTACATCACTCCTTCTGCACGTAATTTTTGACGCACGTTTTCTTCTGCGTCAGTAAGAACGTCAGTGTTTCCTGCGCGTACACGCAAGGTAAACGCGAACAATTCAGCGGCTTTAACCGGACGCTCGACGCCATTAATAATGTTTTCCGTAAATTCAGCGCCTTCCATGATGAGACAGGCCGTTTGAATGTTGACGGGATGAACATAATAAGCAATGACGGCAGCAATAAACTCAACAGGAGCAGGAAAGCGAGGGTATCCTACAAAGTCCAGCGTACCATAAACGCAAGCCTCAACGCAGCGACGAGCACGAGAGCGGTCAGTAGCAATCCAAACTTTGTTACTCGTCAGAAAATCGAAATCATCTTCGGTTAAATCCAAAACGGCAGAAGCCTGAATGAGCTTAATAGAGGCCAAAGCGGTCTGGAAACGTACGGATTGTTCAGTAACTTGACTCATGATTTCTTACCTATTAGTGGTTGAACAGCATCGGACTCAGATAGTAATCCACGCTCTTTTAAAATGTCAACAAGAGAATCTCTACCATGAACAAAATGTGACTCATATCTAAACCAGTCCTTGACGAACGTGCCAAGCATATTAAGCCACTTCTCCTCATCCAACGCGTCAGTTTTTGACAGAATCGTTAGTTGATGGCGAAAGGTCGCAAAGTAAGAGCTTCTCGAGCTGCGCAAGGATAGGTCGAATTTTCTCATTTTCCGCCAGCAGTCCACTTCGATTTAATTCGTAAACAAGCAGTAGTAATTCCTGCTTTATCAAGATAATTTTTCGACTCATCAGAAATATCCGAAAGTGTTAACTTCTGCGTCATGGAAGCGATAAAACTCTGCAGGTTGGATACGCCAATCATTTTTATCGAAGCGCGCATAAATTTGAGCAGATTTGTCGTCACAGGTTGCGCCGCCAAAACGTCGGCTACAGTAACTTTTCCCAGCCTCAATCTCATCTCTCTTTTTGCGTTCTGCTTCAATATCTGGTTGAACGGCGTCGCGTCGTAACCCAGCTTGGTAAGTTGGATTAAGCACTCCGTGGACAGATTTGTCATTGTGAGCATTTTCATCCCGAAGTTGCGGCTCATTCTGATTCTGAACAGCTTCTTGGGAAGTAGCGACAGCTTGGTTTTTAGTGAGTTGTTCCATTCTTTAGCTCCTAGACCTTTAGCAGCAAGGTCCATATCTGACTTTTTGTTAACGTATTTAGCCACATAGAAACCAACAGCCATATAACTGGTAGCTTTAAGCGGCTCACCTTTAGCATCAACAGGCCACAACCAACCAGAACGTGAAAAAGCGTCCTGCGTGTAGCGAACTGCGATGGGCATACTGTAACCATAAGGCCACGTATTTTGCAAGCTATTTAACTGGCGGCGATTGCGTACCCGACGACCAAAATTAGGGTCAACGCTACCTGTAGGAAGTGTCCGCATAAAGTGCACCGCATGGAAATGAAGACGGCCATTAGCTGTACCATACTCAGGCACACAAAAATACTGATAGCAGTCGGCGTGTGAATCATTAGCCTTGCGACCCTCGGCAGCAAGAACCATACGACCAATATCACGAAAATAGTCACGCAAAGCATTGGGATTATCATAAAACGCCTCTAATCGGTCGTCAGCCAACGTGAGAGTGTCAAAAACGATAAACCAACCATCAGCATGAGCCTGTCGCATTGCATTCATCAAACGCTGAATAGCAAAGCCTCTACGCGATTTCATAGTGGAGGCCTCCAGCAATCTTGAACACTCATCCTTAATACCTTTCTTTTTGGGGTAATTATACTCATCGCGAATATCCTTAAGAGGGCGTTCAGCAGCCAGCTTGCGGCAAAACTGCGTAACCGTCTTCTCGTTCTCTAAAAACCATTTTTCGTCCCCTTCGGGGCGGTGGTCTATAGTGTTATTAATATCAAGTTGGGGGAGCACATTGTAGCATTGTGCCAATTCATCCATTAACTTCTCAGTAACAGATACAAACTCATCACGAACGTCAGAAGCAGCCTTATGGCCGTCAACATACATATCACCATTATCGAACTCAACGCCCTGCATACGAAAAGACAGAATCTCTTCCAAGAGCTTGATGCGGTTATCCATCTGCTTATGGAAGCCAAGCATTGGGGATTGAGAAAGAGTAGAAATGCCACAAGCCTCAATAGCAGGTTTAAGAGCCTCGATACGCTCAAAGTCAAAATA
This sequence comes from Marinomonas aquimarina, assembly GCF_900089755.1. Lineage (GTDB taxonomy): Bacteria > Pseudomonadota > Gammaproteobacteria > Pseudomonadales > Marinomonadaceae > Marinomonas > Marinomonas aquimarina. The sequence goes on from NZ_FLOC01000032.1 coordinate 5,201, forward strand.
ATCAGCGTGACATTCAGAAGGGTAATAAGAACGAACCATAAAAAAGCCTCCAAGATTTGGAGGCATGAAAACATACAATTGGGAGGGTGTCAATCCTGACGGTTATTTCCTAGACAAATTAGAGCCAATACCATCAGCTTTACCGTCTTTCCAGAAATTGTTCCAAGTATCGGCAACAGCTTTATCAATACCATGAAAAATATCAACCACACCAGAAGCAGCATCAGTGACGACATTAGAAATATCCTTTGCAGTAGCGCCAATATGAGAAGAGCCATACCGCTGATTCTGCGTTTGCTGATGAACTAAGTCA
>NZ_FLOC01000033.1 GCF_900089755.1 Marinomonas aquimarina
CATGGCTCTGGTGGTGAGTTGTTTTTGGCGAAATTATTGATCGCCAAGAGCTATGAACGTTCCCTTCTTACGCTAACATTCTGATCTATATTGAAATTTTGTGGGGATACCTCAGGGTCAGATCCCTAATCAGAGCGCAGTGAGTGGAAGCTGATGTACATACAGGGATCTGACCCCTAAGACAATCAGTAAGCTTGCAGCGGGGCAGCGCAAAAGTGCTGCCCCGTTTGCGTTTTAGAGCACAATCTTTATTTGCGGAAGCTGGCGCTGAAAGGCGTCTTGTAACGCTTGCTTGGCCTCTGGCTCACCGTGTACCAAATGAATCGTCTGTGGTGGCTGACGCATACGTCTGGCAAAGTTAACCAAGTTCTGTTGCCCCGCGTGGGCAGAATAACCGCCGATTTGCCAAACCTGAGCGTTAATCATGACCTGCTCGCCATCCAAAACCACATAGCCATTGTCTTTATGGTGGTAGGTCAGAATCTCACGCCCCGGTGTGCCTTGGGCTTGATAACCAACGAAAATCACATCGTTACGTACATCACCCAGTAAGGCCTTTAAATAATTCACAATACGGCCACCCGCGCACATGCCCGATGCCGCAATCACAATTGCAGGCCGTTTCTGTTGCGCCAAATAAGCGACGGTCTTCACATGCAAGTCATGATCATCAATGGTGGTAAGCTGCTCAAAGCTCAGTGGATGGCGACCTTGCTTGACTCTTCGAGTCGCTTCTTTATCCCAATAGGGCTTGAGCGCGCGATAGACTTCAGTGAATTGGCTAGCTAACGGAGAGTCGACAATAATGTCCAAATCTTGCCATGTCAGCCTCTGACCGGTAGCGGTGTGGCTAATGGCTTGTTTGGGGTGGTCATGAATAATGCTTTCGATCTCGTACAACAACTCCTGAGTCCGCCCAATCGAAAATGCCGGAATCAACACCACACCCCCATCGGCAAGGGCCTTCTCCATAGAAGCTTGCAGTCGTTGGCGTCGATGATGGCGATCTTCATGATTGCGATCACCATAGGTGCTTTCTAAGACTAACTGATCTGCGCGATACGGGGATTTCGGGGCGGCTAACAGAGGTGCGTAAGGTGCGCCTAAATCCCCTGAAAAAATCACATCCCAAGGTTTGGCTTTAGCGCTCTCCTTTAAACGTACTGTGACATAAGCCGAGCCAAGAATATGACCGGCGGGACTTAGCTTGATACGACAGCTCTTCTCACTGTTAGGTAGGGCGAGATCAAACCATTGCTGATAATTCAGTGCCACTAACTGATGTTGTAAACGCGCTAAACAGGCCTCGATAATGCTTTGATTGCGGGTCACGCCGACTTTCAAGGCATCCTCAATCACCAGCGGCAGTAATTGTGCGCTGGGTTTAGAGCACAAGATAGGCCCAGTAAAGCCTGCGGCCAAGAGATAGGGAATGCGTCCTACATGATCAATATGCACATGCGTCACCACTAACGCTTGTACCCGACTGATATCAAATTCGATGGCCAGTTGCTCAGTATTGGCTCCATGTTGCGAGGCTTCCGCCCCCTGAAATAAACCGCAATCGACCAGCAAACTATGGCCATCATCGATCACCAGTTCATGACAAGATCCCGTTACGCCATCCTTAGCGCCATGGTGTGTAATCTCGTACATTACAAATCCTTATGCTGTTGAATTCTTGTTGAAAATTAAAGCTAGCACAGAATCTGAATTACGCTATATGACCCATGGCAGGAGCCTGTGACAAGATCGTGACGATTACTTGTCAAAATATTTATGACAAAACAAATTGCGGCAAAGCTGAACAAAAGGTCTAATACCGCTTAATTAAAGATGACAGTTAAAATTGGGATATTGCTCTATGACACAGGATATTGTGATCCTTGCCGCTGGTAAGGGAAGCCGGATGAAATCGACTTTTTCAAAGGTGCTTCATAAACTTGCCGGAGAGGCGATGGTACGCCATGTGCTCACCACGGCTAGCGGCTTAAGCAATGCCCAGTTACATTTAGTTGTTGGACACCAAGGAGAACAAGTCGAGCAGGCTTGTCAGGATTTTTCTGCCAATATCGTTTGGCAAAATAACCCTCAAGGTACCGGTGATGCCCTGCGTCGTGCGGCATCGTCTCTGAGTGAGAACGGCAGTACTTTGACTTTGTATGGCGATGTGCCACTGATTCAACGCTCCACCTTAGAGCGTATGCTGTCTCTTTCTAATGACAATACTTTGGTTCTGCTCACCATCAAGCTGGATAACCCATTTGGCTACGGCCGTATCGTTCGTAACGAACAAGGTGCTGTCACAGCCATCGTTGAACAAAAAGACGCCAACCCTGAACAATTGTTAATTGATGAAGTGAACACCGGCATTTTACTGGCGCCGAATGCCAAGTTAAAAGGCTGGTTGGACGCACTAACGAATGACAATGCCCAAGGGGAATACTACCTGACTGACATTATTGCCATGGCAGCTGAGCAGGGCGTGGAAATCGTTACCGTGCACCCTGAGCAAGAATGGGAAGTCAGCGGCGTGAATGATCGTGTGCAGTTGGCCGCGCTTGAGCGCGTTTGGCAGCAACAACAAGCGGAAGCCATAATGCGTAACGGCACCACTCTGATGGACCCTAGCCGTATTGATATTCGTGGTGAGCTGATTACTGGCCAAGACTGTATTATCGATGTGAACTGTGTCTTTGAAGGCAAGGTCACACTGGGTGAAAACGTCGAAATCGGCCCAAATTGTGTATTGAAAAACTGTACCGTGGCCGATAATACGGTCATCAAAGCCAATACCATGATTGAAGACAGCACGGTAGGCACAAGCTGTGACTTGGGGCCGTTCGCGCGTCTACGTCCAGGGACAGTGCTGGCCAACAAAGCTAAGATCGGCAACTTCGTCGAGACCAAAAAAGCCCATATCGGTGAAGGCAGTAAGGTTAACCATTTAAGCTACGTGGGTGACACGCAAATGGGCGCTGGGGTCAATGTTGGCGCGGGGACCATTACCTGTAACTACGATGGCGTAAACAAATTCCAAACCATTATTGGCGACGGCGTATTTGTTGGTTCTAACTCCGCTCTGGTGGCTCCGGTGGAAATTCAAGCGGGAGCAACCATCGCAGCGGGTTCGACCATTACCAAGAGGGTGGCGGAGAATCAGCTAGCCTTTGGTCGTGCAAAACAAATGAATAAAGACGGTTGGGCGCGTCCGACCAAGCAGGAGAAATAATATGTGTGGCATCGTCGGCGCAATTGCTCAACGTAACGTGGCAAAAATCCTATTAGAAGGCCTATCTCGTCTTGAATACCGTGGGTATGACTCGTCCGGTGTGGCGATCAATAACGAAACGGGGGTCCGTGCGCACCGTGCCGTGGGCAAGGTGCAGGCATTGAAAGACAAGTTCGAAGCCATGCCGTTAGACGGCAAGCTGGGTATCGCCCACACTCGCTGGGCGACTCACGGTAAACCTACCGAAGCCAATGCTCACCCACATTTCTCTGGTGATGATTTGGCTTTGGTGCACAACGGTATCATTGAAAACCACGAAGTATTGCGTCGAGAGTTGATCGAGCTTGGCTACGAGTTTCGCTCGCAAACCGATACCGAAGTCATCGTACACCTCATTCACAACGCCCTGAAAACCGAACCAGATTTTCTTAAAGCGGTGAAAAATGCGCTGCAGCGTCTGCACGGTGCGTTTGCCATTGCCGTGACCTTGAACGATGAAAACGAGCGTCTAATTGCCGCTCGTAAAGGCAGTCCATTAGTCGTGGGCGTGGGTATCGAAGAGAACTTTGTCGCTTCTGATCAGCTTGCGCTGTTGCATGTGACTGACCAATTCATCTTCTTGGAAGAAGGCGATGTGGTCGAATTAACACGCGATGCCGTAACGGTGTTCGATGAAAACGATCAGGTGCAAGATCGTCCAATCAGCGTCTTTAACCATAATGTGGATGCTACTGACAAAGGCGAATTCCGCCATTACATGCTCAAAGAAATCTATGAGCAGCCAAAGGTGATTGCGGCCTGTTTAGAAGGGCGTATCAGTGATGAACGCATCCTCACCAGTTGCTTTGGCGCCAATTCAGCCTTCTTGAAAGAGATTGAAAACATTCATATCGTCGCCTGTGGTACCAGTTATCATGCGGGGATGGTGGCGAAATACTGGATCGAAGATCTGGCCAATATCCCTTGTACTGTGGAAGTGGCCAGCGAGTACCGTTACCGCAAGGTAGCCGTGCCGAAAAATACCTTGTTCCTAACGCTTTCTCAGTCGGGCGAAACCGCTGATACGCTGGCGGCGCTGCGTATGGCGAAACAGCTGAACTATTTAACAACGTTAGCGATTTGTAACGTACCGTCTTCGACATTGGTACGTGAGTCTGGCTTAACGCTATTGACCAATGCCGGTGCAGAGATTGGTGTGGCATCGACCAAAGCCTTTACCACTCAGCTAACAGCGCTGCTGATCACCTCGATTGCTATAGCTTCCGAAAAAGGCGAACTGAGTGCTGCGCAGCAAGCTGAACTGGTCACCGCCTTACGCTCATTGCCTGCCTATGTGGATGCGGCGATTAAGCAGGACGAAGCGATCAAACTGGTATCAGAGCAGTTTGCGAATAAGCACAATGCTTTGTTCCTAGGCCGTGGGCCCATGTTCCCAATTGCTTTAGAAGGCGCATTGAAGCTAAAAGAGATCAGTTATATCCACGCCGAAGCTTACCCAGCTGGGGAGCTAAAACACGGCCCCTTGGCGTTGGTGGACGAAACCATGCCGATTATTACGGTAGCGCCAAACAACCAAATGTTGGATAAATTGAAATCTAACCTGCAAGAAGTGCGTGCCCGTGGTGGCGAGCTGTATGTGTTTGGTGCCAAAGAGACTGGCTTTGAAGAAGCGGAAGGTATCTACTACAACGAAATTCCATGGGTGGAAGAAGTGCTCGAGCCGATCGTACACACCATTCCGCTACAGTTATTGTCCTACCATGTGGCTGTCGTGAAAGGCACTGACGTGGACCAGCCGCGAAATCTCGCCAAATCGGTGACTGTGGAATAATAGAGCGGTGAGGAGAGCTACGGGCTCTCCTCACCTCATCTGCCACTATCCACCGCCTTCAAAAATAGGGTAAGCGGATTAAATGGTTGATCTTACCTTTGCATGAGAGTGAGACAGACCGGCATCTCATCGGATTATCTGGTTGATGCTTCACCTACTGCTGGTGCATGTTTCCTTCGCTAATTCCAGCAAGA
>NZ_FLOC01000034.1 GCF_900089755.1 Marinomonas aquimarina
CGCCAACTCTTTCTAGTTTAAGAAAGTAGGTTGTAAAACTTAGTGTTATGCGGGAATAGCTCAGTGGTAGAGCACAACCTTGCCAAGGTTGGGGTCGCGAGTTCGAGCCTCGTTTCCCGCTCCATTTCTCCTTGTGAGAAATCCTCGAAAGAGGGCGCTTCTACGGAAGCACATGATGTGTCCCATTCGTCTAGAGGCCTAGGACACCGCCCTTTCACGGCGGTAACAGGGGTTCGAACCCCCTATGGGACGCCACCGATTTCTATATGGTGACTCGGTGTTAAACAATGTCACATGAAGTACGCTTCAATCACGTCCCATTCGTCTAGAGGCCTAGGACACCGCCCTTTCACGGCGGTAACAGGGGTTCGAACCCCCTATGGGACGCCATCTTCCTAATCTGATATGATTCACCTTTCTTCTAGAGATCAATCATATGCAGTGGTTCAAGAATTTTAATCCAGACACTTCTATTGCTATTTCTGATCGTGGCTTGGCCTACGGTGATGGGATGTTTGAAACCATCGCAACACAATCTGGCTCCATTCCTGACTTGTTTTTTCACCAAGCTCGTTTATCCCGAGGCTGTAAGCGTTTAGGCTTTGATGTGCCTGCAGAGTTGTGGCAGCAGTGGTGGCTGTTTGTTCAGAAACAGGCTGAACAAACACCGGATTGCGGTATCAAAGTAATCGTCACTCGCGGTAGTGGTGGTCGCGGGTATTTACCGCCTGAAGCGCCAGCATTTGAGTTCTTGGTGGGGGTATTTGACGCACCGAGCTACGTTGCCTTGAAAAAAACGGGGGTGTCCCTGTTGGTGTCGCCGATTAATGCCTCTATCAATCGCTCTTTTAGTGGTCTAAAGCACCTAAATCGCTTGGAAAATGTATTGGCGAAGCAGGCATTGGCTGGTCAAGCCTATGAAGCAGTGCTGTTGGACGCTAATAAGCATTTAGTAGAATGTGTGCAAAGCAATATTTTTTGGGTGAAAAATGGCCAGCTTTATACCCCAGCATTGCATCAGTCTGGTGTGCAGGGTAGCTGTCGCGCAAAAATACTGGCGCGTTTCGAAGGGGTCGTGAACATCGGCTGTTTTGGGCTTGAGGCATTGCGAGAGGCCGAAGAAATCTTTGTTACCAATGCGCTAAGTGGCATTTTACCTGTGACCCAATTTGAACATAATACGCTGGCCATTGGGCCGCTGACACAAAAAATAATGGATCAAGTTTAAGACACATGAAAGTAATTAAATGGCTAGCATTAACTGCTCTGGTTGCGCTGACTTTGGCTGCAGTAGCCGCTGGTTGGGCTTACAATGCTTTGACCAAGCCGATGAATATGACAGAAGTCACTCAGTTTGATGTGACGCCGGGGACATCCATCATCAAATTAGGCAACACGCTAGCGGATAAGGGCTGGATCGAGCACCCACTTTTAGCGCGCTTAGCCTACCAGCTTAACCCTCAAATGGTGCCTAAAGTGGGGAAATATGAGATTCAGCCTGGCATGAATCTGATGGAAGCCTTGGTGTTGTTCGATTCCGGTGACACGGTGTTTTATCCGATTACGTTATTAGAAGGGCATACGTTCCGAGAATATTTAGCGGCGATGCAAGCTAAGGGCAACATTGAAATGACCTTGCTCGAGCTATCCGACAAAGAAATTGCCGAAAAACTGGGTCTGGAGCAAGACTCGCCAGAAGGTATGCTGTTTGCCAACACCTATCGCTACCATGATGGTGATACGGATTTAGATATCCTGAAGCAGTCCCACCAATTGCTGCAGGCGGCGCTGGATGAATTGTGGAGCAATAAGGCCAAAAACTTGCCTTATAAAACGCCTTATGAGGCGCTGATCATGGCATCGATTATCGAAAAAGAAACCGGTGTGCCAGCAGAACGCCCTTTGATTGCTCGAGTGTTTATTAGTCGCCTTGAAAAAGGTATGCGCTTGCAGACAGATCCGACGGTGATTTACGGTATGGGGGAGCGCTATAACGGTAACATTACCCGGGCTGATCTGCGTCGTCATACGCCCTATAACACCTACCAGATTAACGGTTTGCCGCCGACCCCGATTGCCAATGTTGGCAAAGAGGCGATCCATGCGGCTTTGAACCCAGGCGAAACCAAAGCCTTATACTTTGTGGCAAAAGGCGATGGCTCTCATGTGTTCTCAAACACCTTGCGAGAGCACAATGCGGCAGTGGCCGAGTTTCAGCGTTTTAAGCGTCGCAAAGATTACACTTCCACGCCAACCAATTAGAGGCAACAGTTGATGACGGGTAAATTTATTTCTCTTGAGGGCGGTGAAGGGGCTGGAAAAAGCTCTGCAATTAAAGCAATCGAAGCCTGGCTTGAGCAACACAATATCCCTTACTTATTAACTCGTGAGCCGGGTGGTACGCCCATGGCTGAAGAAATCCGTGAGCTGGTGTTGTCTGCTCGTGAGGAAACGGTCGCGGCGAATACAGAACTGCTATTAGTGTTTGCCTCGCGAGTGCAGCACCTCAGTGAAAAGATTCTTCCGGCGATCGCGCAAGGGAAGTGGGTCATCAGTGATCGTTTTGTGGATTCTAGCTACGTCTATCAAGGCATTGCCCGTGGTATTGACGAAACTGTGATTGATGGTTTGACGAATACTTTTTTACAAGGTCAGTTACCGGACAAAACCTTGTTGCTGGATGTGCCGGTCGACATTGGTATGAGTCGTGTGCAAACGCGTGGAGAAGCTAATCGTTTAGACGGTGAATCCTTGGCCTTCCATGAAAAAGTGCGTGCAGGATTCTTAGCGCGGGCTGACCAAGAGCCGTCGCGCTTCGCCGTGATTGATGCCAGTCAGTCTATCGACTCAGTTGAGCAACAAATTATCGCGCAATTGAATCAATTGCTGCTGGGGACAAGTGCATGAGTGGTTTAGCGCCTTGGCTTGAACACACCTATCAGCAGGCTCAACAATGGCGTCTCCAAGGTACATTTCACCATGCGCTGTTAATCAGCGGTAGCAATGGTGTGGGGCAAAATGCGTTTGCCGAGGCCATGGCAAAGCTTTTATTGTGCGAGAAGACCAACAATGCGCCATGTGGCCAATGCCATAGCTGTCAGGTGGCGAAAGCGGACACGCACCCAGATCTATTGGTGCTGGATGGCCAAGAGGGCGGTATTCGGGTAGACGCCGTGCGTCAAGTGGTGGCCAAGGTCGCCAATAAACCACAATTAGGCTATTCCAAAGTGGTGTTGTTGCATGAGGCCCATCAAATGAACGTCAATGCCGCCAATGCCATCCTAAAAGCCTTGGAGGAGCCACCGTCCTCCACCTTCTTTATTTTGACCAGCCACACATCGCGTGCGTTAATGCCGACCATTTTGAGTCGTTGTCAGCGTATGACGCTACCGACGCCTTCTCCGGAGCAGGTCAATCAATGGTTGTTAAATGAGGCAAAAGTCGATGCCTCCAAACTGCTTTGGTTCAGTCAAACGCCATATCATCTATTGGCCTTAACGCAGTCGCCAAGTTTTGACATGCTGCAACAGTTGCCAGCTTGGTTAGCAGATTGGCTTAACGGTAACCTGCGTACCGATGAGTTGGCCGGCAAGGCCAATAAAGACGCCACGGCTGACTTTATCGATGGCCTGTTAGCGTTATTGACCCAGGCGGTGCAATACACAGTCACAGGGCAATGCCATGAACAGATTTTGGCTGCGGTGACGGGGTTATTGGCCCGTTACGATATTTATCGTTTGATGACCTTTATTCAGCAGTTGACGGAATTAAAGGCACAGCTTGATAAAACTCATTTAAACCCCACTATACAAATTATTGGCGAATTAAATTCTTGGTAAGGTAAATGTTAGTAGATTCTCACTGTCACTTAGACAAACTCGACGTAAACGCTTATGACAATGGTGTACAAGGCGCTATCGATGCCGCGAGAGATAACGGCGTAAATCAGATTTTAACGATTTCGGTAGATCTAGACAGCTTTGAGAATGTTTACAGCTTTACAGAGCGTGCCGGCATTATTGCCAGCTGTGGCGTGCATCCGCTACACAAAGACGGCCTATTGAGTGCCCCTGATCGTTTATTTTACTTGGCGTCACGGGATAAAGTAGTGGCCATTGGTGAAACCGGACTGGACTACTTTTACGACAAAGAGCCTGAGCTACACGTCGCTCAAAAAGACAGCTTCGCAGTGCATTTGGACGTAGCAGGGCAGCTAAAATTGCCAACGATTATCCATACTCGTGATGCCAAACAAGACACACTCGATATCATCAAATCCCATGGCGATGCCGATGTCGGTGGTGTGCTGCATTGCTTCACTGAAGATTACGCCATGGCGAAAAGTGCCTTAGATTTGAATTACTTAATTTCTATCTCTGGCATTGTGACCTTTAAAAATGCAGAGGATTTGCGTGACACGGTACGCAAATTACCATTAGAGTCATTAATAGTAGAAACGGATTCACCGTACTTAGCACCCGTGCCTCATCGAGGCAAAAAGAATGAGCCGAAATACGTTCGCGATGTGGCTCAATTCGTCGCAGATATTAAACAAATCAGCTTACAAGAGTTGATGGATATTAGTTCGGCAAACTTCCATCGTAAGTTTTCCAAGGTTAACCCAAGCGACGTATTACTTTAATAACAACATAAAAATACAGTGCTTTGTGGAGCAAGGCACTGTCTTCAAAAGGACCTGTTAGATGTCAGAAATGGTTCAGCCTTTAGCGCCGACCGCGCTTGCAGCCAAATTAGAAAGCGGCAAACTTCCCTTCGAAACCTTAACTCAGCTAGAGTCACTTAGTGGTATTTTAGGGCAAGAGCGTGCCGTCGAAGCCATTCAATTTGGCGTGGCTATGCACCGCCCAGGCTACAATATTTATGTGATGGGGGACTCTGGAACGGGTCGCTCATCCTATGTCACCAGCTACCTAAAGAGTGAAGCAAAACGTAAAGACGCACCGAGTGAGTGGGTTTACGTCAATAACTTTAAAGACTACCGTTCACCCAAAGCTATTGAATTTCAACCTGGCCAATCAAAAGAATTTG
>NZ_FLOC01000035.1 GCF_900089755.1 Marinomonas aquimarina
GAAGGTCTCTCCTTTCTACAAGAAAACCATCGGTTACGGACTGCCGGACTTCGCAGAGGAACTCAACTACGGAGTCGATCTATCAACCATCTGAGGGTGGTATCAGATTGATGGGGTGAAGGTGCCCCATCAACCATTAAATCCGTATACCCCCTTTTTATTCATATCGCCAATACAAGACTTTACATTCCAGCCCTTACATCCTCCCCGGGGGGATGCTAATCTTTTTATACCGTTGTCATTGTCTATTGAGGAAAGCAATCAGCGATGTACCCGATGTTTAAACGTTCGCCCCGTTATGTTCTGATGATCGTCATCATGGCCATTGGCATGATGATGTCGTCGATGGTGACGTTTGCGTCGCACGGTACAAACGGCCTGACAGGCTACGAGATGAATCTGCATGACGCAGAAGTCACCATGTCAATGCAGGATCACTCTCACGATTCGGATATCCCTCAGTCTGGCCACGCAGGCCATCATCAGACAGACCATTTCCATGAAACCCCTGAGCAGCCGCCCTCTGTAGAGATTTCCCTCTCTCCTGTAACAGACAGATGGTTGCCGCTTGCCGATCTTCGTAGCCCGGTTAAGGCCACGGACATCATTTACCGTCCTCCCAGCATCCGCCAGATCTGATCGCTGTTACCGGCAGTTTTTGCTGCCCGGCTTTAATCAACTTCAGATTTAGCGGAGAGGCTATGTATAAAGACTCTATCCAGGCGCGTCGAGAGATTGCGCGTAATTTCACTGCACTCAATTATCGTGTTGATCCCCTGCACTGGCAGACGCTCTGCATGGGCGTTAATCGCGACCTTCAGGCCAAAAAAATGCGTCCGAATGTCCCGGTTCCTTCACGGCGTAAAGTCATTCCGTTCCTGAAAATGATGCATCAGGAAACGGGCTCGATGCTCAAAGCGATCCTTGCCTTTGGCTTTGATGGCCCCTGGACATCCAGCGGCGGTTCATTTCGCCTGGCGCGAGAAATTGGGTTCGACATCGCCCACTATGCGAAAAACATTCACCACAAAAACGGGAAAGTCACCTTCCTGGAAATTGGTGCCGCCTGGGCGGGTTTTCGCGCTGAGGAATGTGCCGGCCATCAGGCGACGATTTCCGGGCTTTCCGGGGAGTTCAGGGAGCAACTTGGGGAAAGCGTATTCCTGCACTTCACTAATCTCACACCGTGGCATGCATCGCTGCCAAAAGGCGTGACTGAGCATCCTTACGTGACAGCAGCCGGGCTGGGAGCGCTGGAAAACAGAGGTGTTCAGGCAGGTGAGGTCGATATTATCTACTCCCAGGCAGCGGCCTATTTCGAACAGGATTACACGGCTTTCCTTCGCAGCGCTGCACGCCTGCTGAAAGAGGATGGCGTCCTGATCTTCAACCATGACCCTGTTCTGGCGAGCGCGATGGATGAAGTCGCCTGGGAGCACGGACTGCGGCTGGTCAGACGTAAGCAAATGGGAGGAATGAATGGCGCGATTGCCCGTTATCACCGGCTTCGTTCGTCCCCGGTAAGTCAGATGGTCTTCCCCGGCGTAAAGCGGGCAGAGGATGAAGAAGTGGTCTGTGAATCACTGGTTATGTCGGCGCTTCGTCGCAACGTAGAGGTGTAACGCCCGATATGTTGACGCGCAGACATTTTCTCACCACCACAGGAGCGTTGCTGATGACAACATTACTGCCGGGGGAAACCCTGGCAGCCTCTCTGGCTGAAAAAGTCAGTGAAACATGGCAAAAAATAAACACCCGCCGCAATCAACAAGAGGCGATAACGCCGGGCTGGGTTTTGCAGTCGCTCGGGCTTAAACCTGGCTCAACTGAACTGCGAAGAGCCATTTTTGAGCTGGTCAGGCGGATACCCTATCAGCTCGGTGCATGGAATGGCGAAAGCATGAGTCTGTTTCAGCAGGGCTTTGGCGACTGCCGTCATAAAGCCGCTGCTGCCGAACGACTGCTGACCGATGGTGGCATTACGGCAAAGCGAAAGCTGGTGCGGTTTGACTGGGCTGATTTGCCTGTACCTGCGGATATTCTGGCAATTTTGCCGCAAACACAGGGATTTCATGACACTGTGGCTTTTGAGCTACAGGGCAAAACATACCTGTTTGATGCCACCTGGGATATGGCCTTGCGCGGAGCGGGTTTCCCGGTGATGCCTTCCTGGGATGGCAACTCTGATACCTGGCCGGTGACTTCCCGGATGTCGACGCAGCAAACCGTACTAATGCCGCAGCCAGGGCAGGACATTTACAGCACTAACCAGATGAGCTGGCCGCAGCGCGAGAAAACCATGGCGTTTAATCAGGCACTGAATAACTGGCTGGAGGTCATTCGGGCTAACCGTGATGACTGGTGCACCATTATCCATAGTGATATTGAAGCCACCCGGTTGAGCCTGAAAACCTGTCTGGGACAACTGAGTTAATTCCCTTCTCGTCAGGAGGGGCTGCGCAGGGAAGCGGCGATAACACCTTCGACACTTTTTATGCTGCTTCAGGTATAACGCTGGGATACCTGAAGCTTTTTTATTTAACATCCAAGATAACAGACGAATCAGTATCCTCCTCACCCGGATAAAGCTTGTCATTTTTTTCAGGTCCCTCTATGCTTTGAATATCCCCCTGGGGGGGATGTGATTTCAAACCAAGAGATTTCCTGATGCTCAACATTCTTTCTAATCGTACCTATCGCCACCTGTTTATGGCACAGGTTATCGCCCTTATTGGCACCGGTCTGGCGACCGTTGCGTTAGGGTTACTGGCCTACGATCTCGCAGGTGACAGAGCCGGGGCAGTGCTGGGTACCGCGCTGGCTATCAAAATGAGCGCCTATATTCTTGTTGCGCCCGTGGCGGCGGCTTTTGCCGATAAATTCCCGCGTCGCACCATGCTGGTAACACTGGACCTGGTTCGCGCTCTCGTGGCTATCACGCTGCCTTTTGTCACCCAGATATGGGAAATCTACATCCTGATCTTCATTCTTCAGGCTGCCTCGGCGGCGTTTACGCCTACTTTCCAGGCAACTATCCCGGATATTCTTCCTGACGAACGTGAATATACCCGGGCGCTGTCTCTGTCACGTCTGGCCTACGATCTTGAAAGCGTCATCAGCCCTATGCTGGCGGCTGCACTGCTGACGGTCATGAGTTTCCACAACCTGTTTGCCGGTACGGCAGTCGGGTTCCTTGCTTCAGCAGCTCTGGTTGTTTCCGTGACACTGCCGAAGATGAAAGCGTTAACGGTCAAACGCAGCATCTATGACAAAACTACACGAGGTATGCGCATCTTCCTGAAAACGCCCAGACTGCGCGGCCTGCTGGCACTCAACATGGCCGTAGCGGCAGCGAGTGCAATGGTTATCGTCAACACCGTCGTTCTGGTTCAGGCGGACTTTGGTTTCTCACAGCGGTCTACCGCTATTGCGCTGGCCTTCTTCGGCGTGGGGTCCATGGTATCGGCCCTGGTTCTCCCCAGACTCCTCGACAACATGAGCGACCGTATGCCGATGCTTGCAGGTACGGCGCTTTTAGTCATTGGCCTGGGGTCAGGCATTTTCCTGAAGGATTACATCACGCTGGTTGTGCTCTGGGCACTGCTGGGGGTGGGCTATTCACTTTCTCAGACACCGGGTGGTCGCCTGCTGCGCCGTTCGTCAACAGCGGAAGACAGACCGGCGCTGTTTGCCGCCCAGTTTGCACTGTCACATTCATGCTGGCTGGTGACTTATCCGCTGGCCGGATGGGTTGGTGCGGCATGGGGGACACAGGCTTCATTCATCGCCCTGACTGTTGTGGCAACATTGTCGCTGGTCACCGCCGTACTTATCTGGCGTCCTGAGCATGAAGTGTACGCTCAGGTTCACAGCCACAAAGACCCGGAAACAAACAACGAATCGACCCATGAGCATGATTTCGTCATTGACGATGAACATCCGTCCTGGCCGAAGAAAGAGAAGTAATTTCCCAAAAAAAGACAACGTATCAGGAGAGGATAAGCCGATAAAAAGTGTGACCATGGCGTTGATACACATTATCTTATCCCTTCCACCTGGAGAGGATAAACCATGACCGTTCATGCATCACACCCTGACATTATTAAAAGACTTAAACGTGCCGCAGGGCACCTGAAAAGTACCATCCAGATGCTCGAAGATGAGAAAGCATGTCTGGATATCGCCCAGCAACTGCACGCTGTGGAAAAGGCGATAACGAATGCGAAGCGTACCTTAATTCATGACCATCTGGATCACTGCCTGGAGGATGCCCTTCATGCTGACCACACGGAGTCTGATAAGACGCTTAGCGAATTTAAAGAGATAACTAAATATCTTGGGTAAGCGGATTAAATGGTTGATCTTACCTTTGCATGAGAGTGAGACAGACCGGCATCTCATCGGATTATCTGGTTGATGCTTCACCTACTGCTGGTGCATGTTTCCTTCGCTAATTCCAGCAAGA
>NZ_FLOC01000036.1 GCF_900089755.1 Marinomonas aquimarina
GGGCACCTTCACCCCATCAATCTGATACCACCCTCAGATGGTTGATAGATCGACTCCGTAGTTGAGTTCCTCTGCGAAGTCCGGCAGTCCGTAACCGATGGTTTTCTTGTAGAAAGGAGAGACCTTCGCAGTCGGTGCCTTCTTCTTGTGCTTCGTGGTGTAGAGCATTCGTGCCCGCATCACCTCGAAGGAGTAACCGCGCCCTTCACGGTTCTTGTCCTTGGCCAGTCGGTTGATGGACTCCGTGTAAGCGTTGGTGACGGGCATGTCCGTCTCGAAGTAGGTCATGGTCTCTTCGCGCCAGTTTCCCACTGCCCTGACCAGATCGCTCCAGACTTCCTTTTGGCCCTTCGGGATGGTGGCTATCCACTCGTCCAGGGCGGCTTCTGCATGGAGCCGTGTGGTGGCGTCCCAGATGCCGTAGAAGCGCTCCTTGTGCTCGTAGGCGGCCAGCAGTTGCGGGAACGCGCCTGTCCAGGTCTCCATGATGAGGCGCTCCCGGTCTGAGACTTCGTGAGCGCGTTTCAGCAGGATTTTCCGGTCTCCCTTGAGAGTCCGGCTCTGGGACGGTTTCAGCTCCTTTCTGAGGCCCTTGCGCACTCTCTCTAGGGCATCGTTGGCCATGCGCACCACATGGAACTTATCGACCACGATACGGGCCTGGGGCAGCACAGCCTTGACCGCTGCCCGGTAGGGGTTCCACATGTCCATGCTGACGATCTCGACCTTCTGCCGGTCTTTCAGCTTCATCAGGTAGTTGGTCACCACGTTCTGGCGGCGGGTGGCCAGCAGGTCGAGCAGGGTTCGCTCCTCAATGTTGGTCAGAATGCAGCGGTAGCGCTTGTTCAGGTATAGCTCGTCAATGCCCAGGATGCGGGGCGTCTCGAAGCGGTGCCAGCGCCCCAGGAACTCGGCGCGGGCGTTGAAGATGTCGCGCACCGTCTTCTCGTCCAGGCCGGTCTGTGCCGCCACAAAGGTGTAGGGGTGGTTGAAGGATTCCTTCTCCACGTACTCATGCAGCCGCAGTGTCATACGGAATCCGTCCACCATCTCCGGTAGCTGGGGCCTGAATGTTGTCTTGCAGGCCCGGCAGGTGTATCGGCGGCGGACCACCCAGAGAGTGACCCGCTTGCCGTGGATGGGCAGATCACGATAGGGAACGTCACGCTTGCCGAACCGTACGAACTCACCCTGCACGCCGCATTCCTCGCAGGCGATGGGATCGGGCACGTCCACCTGGAAGTGCATTTCGTCGTCGGTTGATTTGCAGCCCAGTACTTGGTATTGCGGCAGGTGAAGGATGTTGTCGGGAAGTTCGGTCATGGTGTTGTATAGGCGTAGGTGTCAGTCAGATCCATCCGGCTCGGCATTGGTGTTTGCTTTTTTACCCAACAAGCTGCTGGAAACGAAAAGTAAGGCACCGAGGACAATTGCAATATCAGCCAGGTTGAAGGCCGGCCAATGCCAGTCTCGCCAATAGAAATCAAAGGAATCCACAACATAGCCGCGAAAGACCCGGTCAATCAGGTTGCCCATGGCGCCACCGAGGATAAGACTGTAAGCGATGGCTTCTCCTTTATGACGATTTTCAAGGATCAGCTTGATCAGAAAAATCGAGACCACTACCGCGATTCCGATAAAAAAGTAGCGCTGCCAGCCTCCACCATTCGCAAAAAGACTGAATGCGGCACCGGTGTTCCATAGGTGCACCCAGTTAAAGAACGGGGTCACCGAAACATACTCGCCATAGGCCATTGATTGCTGCACCAGCCACTTTACAGCCTGATCAGACGCTGCCAGCAGGCCCGATATGGACAATAGGGCATACGGCGAGAGCTTTTTGCCAATAATGAGCATTATTTAACCCTTCAACGCCAAAATGCGTCTGGCACCGTTAAGTACAATGCCCCCCGCGATGGTGCCGATAATCAGATCCGGATAATTGGAACCGGTCCACGCGACCAGGGCGCCGGCGGTGATGACCCCCAGGTTGATCACCACGTCGTTGGCCGAGAATATCCAGCTTGCCTTCATGTGCGCCCCGCCTTCCCGATGTTTGGATATGAGCAGCAGACAACTGGTATTGGCAATCAATGCGACGAATGCGATAGCCATCATCACCAGCGATTCAGGCTCACTACCGAATACAAAGCGTCTCACCACCTCTACGAGCACGCCCACAGCCAAGATCAGTTGCAGTACACCAGCAAGATGCGCGGCACGTACCTGCATTTTCACGCTATGTCCAACCGCATAAAGGGCAAGCCCGTACACCGCCGCATCGGCAAAATTGTCCAGGGATTCTCCAATCAGGCCGGTGGACTGGGCGATCAGACCGGCAGTCATTTCCACCACGAACAGAAGTGCATTGATGCCGAGCAACCAGCGCAGGGTCCCGGATTCTTGCTTAGCAGAAGCTGCCGAAAACTCGGCGGCCTTGATGGTCTCCGGATTTGCAGCGACGGTTTCCTGAAGCGAGGCGCCTAGCCCCAAGGTCTTCAGTTTCGAGGTGACGGGCTCGACCTCGCCGTCATGCACGACCTTCAGCCGGCGGTTCGACAAGTCGAAGGACAGCGCCCGAATCTCCTCAAAGCCGTTCAGGGCTAGGCGAATCATTCGTTCTTCTGATGGACAGTCCATCTTCGGCACGGCATAAACACTGACCCATCTCCCTGGCGCCTCGGAGGAGGCCTGTATATCGGTATCCGCTGCGGACGTTGCATCACCGCCACAGGCGCCACCACAGGATTTGCTCATGATACGACTCCACTTGAACAATGTTGTGGTACCATTTAAAACTATAAAGCTACTATAAGGTCAATAGAGTAAAGAATCCGTTGGGGAGGAGGCTGATGCGCATTGGTCAGTTGGCGCAGTTGGTAGGGGTCGAAACACAGACGATCCGCTTCTATGAACAGCAGGGCTTGTTGCCGCCGCCTGATCGGCAGGACAACGGTTACCGTGTCTATACCGAGAAGCATGGTGAGGGGCTGGCCTTCATCCGTCGCTGCAGAATCCTGGGCCTGTCACTGGCTGAGATTCACGAACTACAGAGCTATCAGGACGACCCTCATCAGCCTTGTACCGCCGTCAACACCTTGCTCGATGATCACATCTCTCATGTGCGGTCGCAGATAACCGCTCTGCAAGCGCTTGAGAAACAACTCGTTTCACTGAGAGCGAGTTGCAACGATGACCGGGAAGTTGAGGCGTGTGGGGTTCTTGCTGGAATTAGCGAAGGAAACATGCACCAGCAGTAGGTGAAGCATCAACCAGATAATCCGATGAGATGCCGGTCTGTCTCACTCTCATGCAAAGGTAAGATCAACCATTTAATCCGCTTACCC
>NZ_FLOC01000037.1 GCF_900089755.1 Marinomonas aquimarina
AAAACCACTTTGGTGTTATATGGTCAAGCCTCACGAGCAATTAGTATTGGTTAGCTCAACGCCTCACAACGCTTACACACCCAACCTATCAACGTCCTAGTCTCGAACGGCTCTTTAGGGCACTTTAAGTGCCAGTGAGATCTTATCTTGAAGGAGGCTTCCCGCTTAGATGCTTTCAGCGGTTATCCCGTCCGAACGTAGCTACCCGGCAATGCCACTGGCGTGACAACCGGAACACCAGAGGTTCGTTCACTCCGGTCCTCTCGTACTAGGAGCAACTCTTCTCAAATCTCAAACGTCCACGGCAGATAGGGACCGAACTGTCTCACGACGTTCTAAACCCAGCTCGCGTACCACTTTAAATGGCGAACAGCCATACCCTTGGGACCGGCTTCAGCCCCAGGATGTGATGAGCCGACATCGAGGTGCCAAACACCGCCGTCGATGTGAACTCTTGGGCGGTATCAGCCTGTTATCCCCGGAGTACCTTTTATCCGTTGAGCGATGGCCCTTCCATACAGAACCACCGGATCACTAAGACCTACTTTCGTACCTGCTCGACGTGTCTGTCTCGCAGTTAAGCGCGCTTTTGCCTTTACACTCTGTGCATGATTTCCGACCATGCTGAGCGCACCTTCGTGCTCCTCCGTTACTCTTTGGGAGGAGACCGCCCCAGTCAAACTACCCACCACACAGTGTCCTCGATCCCGATAAGGGACCTGAGTTAGAACCTCAAACATACCAGGGTGGTATTTCAAGATTGGCTCCATGCAAACTGGCGTCTGCACTTCAAAGCCTCCCACCTATCCTACACAAGTAGGTTCAAAGTTCACTGTGAAGCTATAGTAAAGGTTCACGGGGTCTTTCCGTCTAGCCGCGGATACACAGCATCTTCACTGCGATTTCAATTTCACTGAGTCTCGGGTGGAGACAGTGTGGCCATCGTTACGCCATTCGTGCAGGTCGGAACTTACCCGACAAGGAATTTCGCTACCTTAGGACCGTTATAGTTACGGCCGCCGTTTACTTGGGCTTCGATCAAGAGCTTCGCTTACGCTAACCCCATCAATTAACCTTCAAGCACCGGGCAGGCGTCACACCCTATACGTCCACTTTCGTGTTTGCAGAGTGCTGTGTTTTTAATAAACAGTCGCAGCCACCTGGTATCTTCGACCGACTGATGCTTACGGAGCAAGTCCTTCACATCGGCCGGCGCACCTTCTCCCGAAGTTACGGTGCCATTTTGCCTAGTTCCTTCACCCGAGTTCTCTCAAGCGCCTTGGTATTCTCTACCTGACCACCTGTGTCGGTTTGGGGTACGGTCAATGTATATCTGAAGCTTAGAAGTTTTTCCTGGAAGCATGGCATCAACCACTTCGTCCAAAAGAGGACTCGTCATCAACTCTCGGCCTTAAGTACCCGGATTTGCCTAAGTACTCAGCCTACCATCTTAAACACGGACAACCATCGCCGTGCTGGCCTAGCCTTCTCCGTCTCTCCATCGCAATATACATCGGTACGGGAATATTAACCCGTTTCCCATCGACTACGCTTTTCAGCCTCGCCTTAGGGGCCGACTCACCCTGCCCTGATTAGCATGGGACAGGAACCCTTGGTCTTCCGGCGAGGGAGGTTTTCACTCCCTTTATCGTTACTCATGTCAACATTCGCACTTCTGATACCTCCAGCCTGCCTTACAGCTTGACCTTCAACGGCTTACAGAACGCTCCTCTACCGCTTACACATAGTGTAAACCCGTAGCTTCGGTGTACAGTTTGAGCCCCGTTATATCTTCCGCGCAGGCCGACTCGACTAGTGAGCTATTACGCTTTCTTTAAAGGATGGCTGCTTCTAAGCCAACCTCCTAGCTGTCTAAGCCTTCCCACATCGTTTCCCACTTAACTGTAACTTTGGGACCTTAGCTGACGGTCTGGGTTGTTTCCCTTTTCACGACGGACGTTAGCACCCGCCGTGTGTCTCCCGCGCTCATACTCATTGGTATTCGGAGTTTGCATGGGGTTGGTAAGTCGGGATGACCCCCTAGCCCAAACAGTGCTCTACCCCCAATGGCAATACGCGAGGCGCTACCTAAATAGCTTTCGAGGAGAACCAGCTATCTCCGAGCTTGATTAGCCTTTCACTCCAATCCACAAGTCATCCCCGGACTTTTCAACGTACGTGGGTTCGGTCCTCCAGTTAGTGTTACCCAACCTTCAACCTGCTCATGGATAGATCGCCCGGTTTCGGGTCTAATCCTAGCAACTGAACGCCCTATTAAGACTCGGTTTCCCTACGCCTCCCCTAAACGGTTAAGCTTGCTACTAAAATTAAGTCGTTGACCCATTATACAAAAGGTACGCAGTCACCGAACGAAGTCGGCTCCCACTGCTTGTACGTACACGGTTTCAGGTTCTATTTCACTCCCCTCACTGGGGTTCTTTTCGCCTTTCCCTCACGGTACTGGTTCACTATCGGTCAGTCAGGAGTATTTAGCCTTGGAGGATGGTCCCCCCATATTCAAACAGGATAACACGTGTCCCGTCTTACTCGATTTCATTGATAAGGCGTTTTCGTATACGGGGCTATCACCCACTACGGCGGCACTTTCCAGAGCCTTCTACTAACACCAAATCAACTTAAGGGCTAATCCCCGTTCGCTCGCCGCTACTAAGGGAATCTCGGTTGATTTCTTTTCCTCCGGGTACTTAGATGTTTCAGTTCCCCGGGTTTGCCTCGTTAAGCTATGTATTCACTTAACGATACCCGCAAGCGGGTGGGTTTCCCCATTCGGACATCTCGGGATCAAAGTTTGTTTATCAACTCCCCCGAGCTTTTCGCAGATTACCACGTCCTTCATCGCCTCTGACTGCCAAGGCATCCACCGTGCACGCTTGGTCACTTGACCATATAACCCAAAATAGTTTTCGCTAC
>NZ_FLOC01000038.1 GCF_900089755.1 Marinomonas aquimarina
GCGGTCGCGTTCATGGCTCTGGTGGTGAGTTGTTTTTGGCGAAATTATTGATCGCCAAGAGCTATGAACGTTCCCTTCTTACGCTAACATTCTGATCTATATTGAAATTTTGTGGGGATACCTCAGGATCTGACCCCTTTCCTAGCTTTTAACTGCTAAACGTTTCGATATACAGCGCTTCAACCTTATCTCTGGCCCACTGCGTCTTACGCAAAAACTTCAAAGCCGACTTGATCGAAGGATCATTCGCAAAACAGTTCACACGAATACGATCATAAAGACCATTCCAGCCGTAGTGCTCGACTAAGCGCGTCAGCACCTTTTCTAATGACAGGCCGTGCAATGGGTTGTTGGGTTGGTTCATTGGGGATCCCTGATTTGAGTAGAGAGGGAGTTTAGCAGGTTTTTGGGTGGGTGCGGGGGTTGGAAGTTGGGCAGTGGTTTTGATTGGGCCTGATTGTTACTTAGCTGAGCATAAAAAAGCCAGTTCTGGTGGAACCGGCTTGTCTTGAGACTTATACAGAGTTGAACGATTGATCACTTTTTAAGGTGAGAGGTTTGTTGACTAATTGCGCTACTTATAATTTTTACAGACATACTGAACTAGGTCGTACTTACTTGAACCTCTGACTAGCCTAGACCATTTGGATCGGCTTGAGTAATCATATAACGAAGTTGACGGCATATCTTTTGCGCCATCTTCTTCGTTTTCAGCCAAAGCAAAAAACTCTTGAGAAGCACAGTTGATTTTTAGTTCGGTAAATGTTGTATAAGCATTTCCTTTACCAATACGACTTGTTAATACTTTGTGAATATCACTTTCTATTTTTTCATGCTGCAAGATGTAGTATGTACCAAAATCTCCTGCTGATGGAGCGCGATACATTTCTTTTGCTATTGCGCCGACAGAAAACAAAAGAATAGCTGCTGTGATTACTGACTTTTTCATAGTTTGTCCCTAACGTTTCATTCAACCGACACGCATTGCTCGGCCAAGCATATCAAAGGTTCATACTAAACCTGTATAAATAAATAACCCAAACCTTAAAGGCTGAGAGCTCAGATAGGAACTCTCAGCCTTTAAGGTGAGAGGTTTTATTAAACAGTACAGAAAAAAGCATGCTCTATTTGCTATTAACTATCTCTAGCCTCACAAATTTTATTAACTAAATCCTGATGCTCTGCTGGGTAATGCTCTTTTAGATTCATTTTCTCTTCGTTTGAAAAAACATCCAAAAATAAATATCACTCCCTCCAAATGAAATACTACTAATTATATAATTTGGCTCAAAATCATCGTCACCACTTATAGATAATCCTCTATGTTGTGCAAAAGGAACATCACTAAAAGAAGCTTTTAATTGTGCATAATCAGCATTTTTTCAACTCCAATTTTTAAGCAGTTATCATCACTTCGACAAATAGCAAATTCAGATAGCCTTAAAGGTACTGGATAGTTTGCATCTGACAGAAAGTTACAAAGCAATTTTGCAAAATATCTTAGAAGGTTAATACGACCTTCTGATCCTACTTGAAAGTCTTTGGTTTCAAAAACTGAATTTGGAGATAATCCTTCTTTTTCTGCATCAATCAAAAACTCTATTAGCTTATCAAACTGCCTATCACCAGGCTGAGTTCTACTAGAGTTACATGGTAGACAGATTTGAGTATTAAACTTTAGAGATTTAGCTGAAGTACTTTGAATTGACTTTGATTTACCTTCAAAAAAGGATTCTTTCGATCCTAGACGAAGCTTTTCATCTCCAAATGAATTTTTGAGTACAGCATGTTTGAACTTATGCTCACGCGTTAGTATGCCTTGCTCACCGCATAGAATGCATTGCGGGCTTGAATACTTCTGGAAAAGCAATTTTACCTGAGACATATGATCTTCCTTCACAATAGCTTACGATATTCAGGCAAGCTAACATACTCAACTGTAACTCACTACTTCAAGCATTCTTATTTGACTAAGGCACAAGCTAGAAAAGCTGCAACCTCTGCGATCTTCTTCAGAAATGAAATACCTATCCCCGATGGAATCGGGTCGTACAATTTAAGCTAGCTCGATTTTTAGTGTTTTGCCCAAGGCTTTTGCTGCGTTATCAAGGGTATGTAATGTCACTGAGGTGTTGTTTGGGTCAAGTAGGCGATCTAATGCTGAACGGCTCGTATTCATGCGCTTAGCCATGGTGCTTTTTGAGATATGCTCAAGTTCAATCTTTTGCTGGATTTCCCAAGCGATCACGCGCTTGATCGCAACAGCATTGGTTTCCGCCAATGCGCCAGTGTCTTCTAAGAAATCATCGAATGATGAGCCAATATGAACATTAGGCATTTTCCACCTCTTGCTTTCGCTTCTTTGCCAAATCTAAATCGTTTTTTGGTGTTTTTTGGGTCTTTTTAATAAACCCATGGAGCAGTATCAGGCTCTCTGCATGGCAACAGAAAAGCACACGGGCAATCTTTCCATTGGATAAATTGGAGCGTACTTCCCAAAGCCCGCCTCCCATAGAACGACAGGTTGGCATACCGATTGGCCAGCCATATTCTACGGTTTTGATATCTTGTCCTATTAGTGCTCTATCCTGTTTATCAATCGATAAAAGCCACTTGTAGTGGTCAACTAATTCCGGACAGTAAATTAGGTTGATTCTCTGCCTGAGCAGGTGGCATCCCGTTATTAAATTGATGCGGCCTGCGCCAGTTATAATAATTCATAAGATAAAAACTGAGATCTCGTCTTGCTTCACTTTGAGTCATGTATCCAGTTGCTGGTACCCACTCCGTCTTTAAGCTTCTGA
>NZ_FLOC01000039.1 GCF_900089755.1 Marinomonas aquimarina
ACCCTAAGATTAAAGAACGTAAAGCGAATTGACATGGTCACTTGCTTAAGACTTCAAAGTTTTTGAGAAGTCTCCAGCGAGCGCCCACACAAATTATCTGATTATCTATTTTAAAGAGCGTTGACACTGTTGCTTGCTGTTTCCAGTTCGCTTCGCAGTCCGTTGTGGTCTGCCGTGTCAGTGGAGGCGTATAATACGCATCAGAATTTTCAGCGCAAGCACTTTTTGAATTAATTTTAAAAAACATCGAATTTATAAGAGAAAACCGCAAGGCTGTCTATTTATTGATCACAAACAAGCATTTATCGATCAATAAATAGACAGAGCGATTTCCAATCCTCTTCCGAGGAGGTTGCCAGACCTTTAACCCCCCTCCCAGCCTTGTATCTCTCCAAGTAAGTTGTTCTGCTAGCAACTTACTTCATTGGCTCAGTAAGTATGAATCGACCAGACTTCTCTAGACACTTTATTGATATACAATTAAGTGTTCTTAGGAGGAGCAATAAATCAACGATTTACTGAAGAATTTAAGATCCAAGCGGTTAAACAAATGACTGAGCAAGGCTACTCTGTTGCAAGAGTGTCGGATCGCTTAGGTATGTCCACTCATAGCCTATACGCTTGGATCAAAAAGTATGGTCCTCAAACAAGTCACCACCAAGAAGTCTCTGATCAAGAAGCTCGTATTCGTCAGCTTGAGAAAGAGCTAAAGCGGGTCTCTCAAGAAAGGGATATCCTAAAGGAAGCCACCATATTTTTCGCGGAAGAGTCAAAGAAAAATACGCGTTCATAAAATCCCGGCTCGATCGTTTTCCTGCCCGACTTATGTGCCAAACGCTAAAGATTCAGCGTAGTGGGTTTTATGCGTGGCTTAAACACCCCAAATCAGCAAGAGCTGTTGAGGATGACAGACTTACTGGGCTGATTAAGCATTCTTGGCTTGAAAGTGGTTGTGTGTACGGCTATCGAAAAATTCACAGCGATCTTAAAGATCTGCAGACATCGTGTAGCAAAGTTAATGAAGCGTGAAGGGCTTAAAGCTCAAGTTGGCTATGGAAAACGTCCTGGAAAGTACGGCGGAAAACCTGCACATGTTGCGCAAAACATTTTAGATCGCTCGTTCTCACCGGAAGCTCCAAATCAATCGTGGGTCACTGACATTACGTACATTAAGACGCATGAAGGCTGGCTGTATCTCGCTGTTGTTTTGGACCTATACTCACGAGCCGTGGTCGGCTGGTCAATGAGCTCAAGAATGGAAAGTGAGCTCGTTACTCAAGCGTTGTTATCGGCTGTCTGGCGACGTAAACCTAAAAGCACTGTACTGATTCACTCGGATCAGGGTAGTCAGTTCACAGTATACGAGTGGCAAAGTTTTTTAGAGAAGCACAACTTAAAGCCCAGCATGAGTCGCCGAGGAAACTGCCATGACAATGCTGTTGCAGAAAGCTTTTTTCAGCTGCTTAAACGTGAAAGGGTAAAACGAAAAATCTATGTAACACGAGAGAAAGCAAGAGCTGACATATTCGATTACATAGAGATGTTTTATAACGCTACACGTAAGCATAGCCATGCTGCTAACATGCCACCGCTGGCCTACGAAAAACTAGGGAATCATAAGTAAGAGATGGTCTAGTAAAGTCTGGTCGATTCAGACCGTAGATAGTCTGTGTGATGGATTCGATATCACGCGTTGTTAAGCCCTTAGCATACAACTCAAAACATAACTCATTCAGCGAGTCAGATTGATCCCGCATAATATTGAGCAATGTTGGCTTGAAGTGCCCCAATCGATCCCTTGGGATTTGCAGGGATAAAGCCTCCCCGATACCAAAGCCGTTCACGCTGCGATAGCCATTTGCTTTATTGCCTTGTACCGCCGCCTCAAGATAAGCCGATCGCTCGGCCTTCATCAGACTGTTGATCGCCATCTCGAGTAATTTATTGATACCGTCAGGCTGTGAAGTTAGCTGGTCAACGGCGGCTTGTATCTGTTGAGTGTTTAGTTTTAAAGTGTCCATAGTCTCTCTTTTGTTAAATGGTTTGTTTTTTGGTCGAAACAAAAACATTTAATGAGAGAGGGGCGCCTAATACAACGCCCTTTACTGGACACACTTCTTGGGACGGTATGCTTTCAACCTCTGCGGTCTGCTTAGGGATCTGACCCCTTTCCGGTACCGTCCCGTTAAGTGTGTCTCTGCTCTCATCAAACATCTTTATTTATCTCTTATTTAAATAAGTTGCTCTTTTGGAATCGACTCACAGGGTGACGATAAGTACTGCTATTCATATCAATCGCAACCTTACTTAAAAGGGTTA
>NZ_FLOC01000041.1 GCF_900089755.1 Marinomonas aquimarina
CTAATGCTGTTCACTTAAGCGAAACAGCATTACGAGATACCGGATATCTTGTCTTTGATTGCTTTACCATGCGGGGCCTATTAGGCCTCGCTTTCTTTTGTTCCAAAAACAAATTACATATCCCTGACCTTAGATCCTTGAGACGCATTCCAGTCTTTGATTCTGGCTTAGCCGCGGCCATCACGATCAGATTCGAAGCAATGTAAGTAAAGGCCATCTTAAAACGTATCTCACTTGCGCGCTGACCGTGTGCCGCCGCTGCATGACTTGCTTCTCGACGCACTACATTATAGGCCAACAACATCCCCCACATTTCTTGGTAGATTAAGTCGACTGTCTTACTGCGTAGCGTAATCGCGTTATTAAGCATCGAGGATTTGATATCGCGGAACCCTAATTCAATCTCCCAGCGTTGCTGATACAACAGAGCTATTTGGTCGGCTGCGTAATCACTATGGGGAAGAGATGTCAGTACAGTTTTAGGTTTTCCTTGAACTTCATAAGTAACGGCTCGTACATCCCAGTATGTAGGCAACTTTGGATTCTTTTTACGTGCTTGAGGTGAGACTGTCATACGCCATAAAGCATCTCCGTTTCCGTACTCTTCGACGACCTCGTACACAGCATTACTACGCTTAGGTATCAACCAATGCCGATCATTGCCTCCATTCATCAAGGTATGCATTAGATTGGCACTCCAGAAGTTCCGGTCTAGCAATGTGATACTGCGATCAGGAATCTTATCTAGCATGGCCTCAGCCAGAGGTGTTTCAGCTGTTCGATAATCGCCCACTTGGGCATCTAAAATAACATGGGAGTGAGTATTCATCAGCGCGACACAACGCAACAGCGGATAAGCACTTTGTTTTGCGGTCGCATTGCTTGCATTACCAAAGTGCGCTTGTAGATCGGGCGTGTCTGGCGTACGAAAAATAACCCCATCAATAGCAAATACTTGTAGCCCTTGCCAGTCATCCTTAGCAAATCGTTCATTAGCCCAGTGCTCACCAGTACGTTGAAAAAGCCATTGCATAGGATTAGACCCAAGGCGTTGCCTTGCTTGAGATATCCCGCTTTTAGCAATCAGTTGTTCAGAAGATAGTCCTTCAGAGCAAATATTTAATCGTCTAGCGACTTCCTCAATCGACTCATCACGAAAAAGAGCCATGCCTAGCACCAACCATAGAACTTGATCTTCAGGTAGGCGTCGGCGCCTGATAGTCGCTTTTGAAGAAAGTGTTAGTGCGGACTCAATCCATTCGACGGGAATGTTTTGAGTAAACGTTGAGTTGTCCGAAAAGGAATGAAGTTCATCGATACTAAGTAAGAGCTGTTGAATAGACACAAAAAAATCCGATTAAGAATGCTTAATCGGATTTTCTGGGGCTATTCAATTAAAT
>NZ_FLOC01000042.1 GCF_900089755.1 Marinomonas aquimarina
TGTGGGAAATAAGATGGACTCGCCCTCCTAACCATGTGCCATGCTTAATGTGTAAACAAAAGCCTGTCCGGCATCCAAGTTAAAAGGAGCGAGCCCTATGAAGAACATTAGCATCTTAAGCATCGATTTGGCGAAAAATGTTTTCCAATTGCACGGTCAGAATAAGCAAGGCAAGCAGGTCTTAAAGAAAAGACTGCGACGAGAAGAGCTGAGAAACACCATAGCTAACTTGCCTCCCTGCTTGATTGCCATGGAAGCATGCATTGGCGCCCACGCATGGGCTCGACAGTTTATGAAGATGGGGCATCAAGTAAAATTGCTTGCTCCACAGTATGTTAAGCCGTTTGTGCGAGTGAATAAGAACGATCAACGAGATGCTGCCGCTATCGCTTTGGCGGCATCACTGTCATCGATTCCATCGGTCTCGGTTAAAAGTGAAGAGCAATTAGATCTGCAAGCGATTCATCGGGTGAGAGAACGATTGGTTCGCGAGCGCGTTGCAACAGGTAATGAAATCCGTGGTTTATTAGCCGATATGGGCGTTGTCATACCGACCGGTGAAGCCGCTATTAAGAACTTACTTCCAACATTGCTGGAAGATGCCGAACAACCCATTACCCATCGAGGTCGACTGTTACTGGATGATCTGAGATCGCAGTGGTTAGAAAAAGAAGCGCATGTGAAACGCTACGATCAGATGCTCAAAGAGTATTCAAAGGGTAATGAGGAATGCCAGAAGCTAATGGAGATTCCTGGTCTTGGCATCATCAACGCCTCATTGCTCTGGTGTTATATCGGCGATGCTAAACGCTTCGAAAGTGGTCGACATGTGGCAGCCTCGTTAGGGCTTGTGCCTAAGCAGGCATCCAGTGGCGAGAAAGAAAAGCACAAAGGGATTAGTAAACAAGGCAATAAATACCTAAGGAAGCAGCTAGTTCATGGCGCTAGAGCGGCGTATCGCGTCCTGCAAAAAGATGGGGCAACAGGCCGTTTAGCAGATTGGGCAAAACGAATGAAAAGTAGTGGTAAACATCCGAATAAGATCGTCGTTGCGTTAGTAAACAAGCTGGCTCGAATCGCTTGGAGCTTACTCTCAAAAGCAGACGCACGCTATCAGAGCTAGCTCTTGAGAGACTAAATAAAGAAGTAAAAGGTTTATAGCAGGCACACCCAAAGCGTTGCGCAGACTATTAAGACAGAACAGATAGAATCGGCTCACTCATCCTTAGGAATCCGCTGGCTCAACGAAGTCGAGTACGAGTTTAGAGAAAGTGAGCGCACATCTTTTAATGGCCGAGCAGATATGCTCAAACAAAGTAGGTCGAATATAAGCGTGCAACTTTACTCTGTGATGTCGAAATAGCTTGCAACAGTCGGGCGGGTCCATATAAGGGCTGTC
>NZ_FLOC01000043.1 GCF_900089755.1 Marinomonas aquimarina
CCTGAGGTATCCCCACAAATTTACTCATGATCAGACTCTTTTCTCCAGCTGTTGGAGCAACTGCCTGATGCCGTCCCGCCATTCATTTTTTGATATCTCGAAACGAGTCATAACGGCTCGTTTTCCAAGATAGAAGTGAGACAGTACTCTCCGCTTGCGTATCGTATTCACCTGGAAACGTTTCGCATAGCCTGATAACTCCATGACTTTGCCTACTAAAATAAGCAAGACTGCAGTAAGAGTGGTGAGCAGCATTAAATTAATCAGACGCTCTATTTTAAATGTATAACTTAACTCAAACCCAAGTCCGAATCGGCTACTCTTCATATCACGAAAACCTTCTTCAATTTGCATTCGAGTTTCGTAAATTTTGACGCATCGCCTAGCAAAGTGGCGGTTTACAGGGAGATTCGATATCAGCAACCAAGGATCCTTAGCGCCTCTGGCCGCTTTTAAGGAAGTACCAGATTTGCGTTTTTGCCCTTTTCGAGTGGTCGACTGACGGCCTTTGTATGAGCTTTTATAAAGTACAAACTGGTTTGTTATTGGAGACGAGTGGCGATGGGTTAACTCTAGCGATATGGGGTTACTGCTCGCTTTTGGGTACAACGAAGATATGCAATGCCAAGTATTCTGAGTGCTGTCATAGTACTTACGAGGCTTCCGAACTCGACCAACATAATCCCATCCCTGCTTGATGACTTCGTCTAACCACGGTGTTTTAAAGCCTGCATCAGTTACTATGATGGGCTTCGCTTTAACTGGAAGAAGCGCTTTAAGAACCTGTAAAAACTTCTGATGTGTTTTTTGCTTTTCTTTAGTGCTTTTGTCATGAACCTCTTCGTAGAGAGTAATCGATCGACCTTCAAATGCAGTACTCGCACGAATTAAGAAATATTGTCCACGAGCATCTAAGTCAGACCAATCTATACTGATAACCGGACGTGCTCGAACGATAAAGAGCTTACAAATATAGGCATAAAGAAAAATAGATTCTCGGCGCAGGTTAGGGTTGGACAGTAAACGATCGGAGCGTTTAATTCGGTGTTTCTCGTAGGCGTTTGATTGGATCCCTCGGCCAATGCTGGTCACAGTGCAAAGGCTGCCTTGTGCTAAACTAAGAACACAAGCTGATAGCGCTTTGCGTCGAGTTTTATGCATGTTGGGGCTGACAATCGGCAGGATTTTGTTCAATATAGCGGTCGCGTTCATGGCTCTGGTGGTGAGTTGTTTTTGGCGAAATTATTGATCGCCAAGAGCTATGAACGTTCCCTTCTTACGCTAACATTCTGATCTATATTGAAATTTTGTGGGGATACCTCAGG
>NZ_FLOC01000044.1 GCF_900089755.1 Marinomonas aquimarina
TGTCTCTGCTCTCATCAAACATCTTTATTTATCTCTTATTTAAATAAGTTGCTCTTTTGGAATCGACTCACAGGGTGACGATAAGTACTGCTATTCATATCAATCGCAACCTTACTTAAAAGGGTTAACACTGATTCAACATTAGGCATCGAGTTTCTAATTTTCAATGTTCTTTTGAAGGCCTTGTTCAGTCGCTCAATCCAGTTGGTGGTGTAAATCATATTTCGAATATCGTACTCGAAGCTTAAGTAAGTTGAGTAATATGAGAGCCAATATGGATCAGCCAGCCTCTTCATATGAGGATAATAGCGCTGCCACCGTTGGACCACTTGCTGTGCTCTGTTTAGCAGCTTTTCTTTTGTATCCTCTCGATTATCCATTTGAAAAATCTCGTTCAGATCACTGACGACGGCTAGGCGATGCTGCTTTTTGACCTTATTCAGTATGGATCGCTTGAGATGTAACACACACTTTTGAATCGAAGCATCAAAGTGTTTTTCTAATGTACTATCAAGCTCGGTAAGGTTATCGATGACGAATAGGTCCGTTTGCTGCATTCCCCTTGATTTAAGATCCTGGCAAACCTCATCCCAAAAACTTGATGACTCTGTTGGTGCATTGTAGATGCCAATCACTTCTCGAGTCATATCAGGTAAAACCGCTAACGCTATGTAGTACGCCTCACTGGAGACTCTCTCACGTTTGGTTTTCACAAACGTGGCATCCAAATAGACGATGGGATAATAGCTGTTTAATGGCCGTTCTCTGAACTCTCGCATTGCGTCGGACAAGCTAACCGTAATGCGAGAGATCTGACTTTTTGACAGGTGCTGACCGTAGATAGTCTGTGTGATGGATTCGATATCACGCGTTGTTAAGCCCTTAGCATACAACTCAAAACATAACTCATTCAGCGAGTCAGATTGATCCCGCATAATATTGAGCAATGTTGGCTTGAAGTGCCCCAATCGATCCCTTGGGATTTGCAGGGATAAAGCCTCCCCGATACCAAAGCCGTTCACGCTGCGATAGCCATTTGCTTTATTGCCTTGTACCGCCGCCTCAAGATAAGCCGATCGCTCGGCCTTCATCAGACTGTTGATCGCCATCTCGAGTAATTTATTGATACCGTCAGGCTGTGAAGTTAGCTGGTCAACGGCGGCTTGTATCTGTTGAGTGTTTAGTTTTAAAGTGTCCATAGTCTCTCTTTTGTTAAATGGTTTGTTTTTTGGTCGAAACAAAAACATTTAATGAGAGAGGGGCGCCTAATACAACGCCCTTTACTGGACACACTTCTTGGGACGGTATG
>NZ_FLOC01000045.1 GCF_900089755.1 Marinomonas aquimarina
CAGGGCTCGAGCATACTTTGTTCTCTTTTTAACCAAACAATAATTGAGCACGATAATCATCGCTCCAAGTAGCTCTTTTTAGCTTCTGCCGTTGGCTCGGGGAGTCATCATTACATTGCCTAAGTATGTTCATCACAAAACGTTTGAATAGAGCCATATGCTCTACCGCATCATCCATCACGATTCTTGACTTATCTTCATTAAACACGACATCCAGAACATAGTGCTGGCTGTTTTCAATGCGCCAGTGTTGGCGTATGTAGTGATGCAATGACTTATGCTTAGGCGATAAAGAGCTCACATAAAACGACGTGTCTATCGTTGTTTTTCCTTTGATCGTTCTAAGCCTCTCTACAGCTATGATACTGCGTATAGTGGGCCACTTCTCAGACAACTCCGGCGGGAATTTCGCTTTCAGTTGAAAGACGTTTCGCTCTTCTGTTCGCCCATGTCCTTTTTCTTTCAACTCTATAACAGGCGTGGCTTTCGGCTTTTTAAAGTACTCCTCAAATTGCTGCTCAATCGCTTTTTTTAGCTGCCCTTGATTGCCTTTAACCTGAACCACAACATGACCTTTTTGCTCTCTAATTTGCTCTAGCGTTTCTCTCTGGCAATGCAGTGCATCAACCGTCACCACAGCCCCTTGAATATTTAACACACTCAACATATCTCGTACTGTCGTGATTTCGCTTGTTTTTGTGGCCGTGGCTTTCTGACTTAAAACTAAGCCATTTTCAGTATCGTAAGCTGTGACAAGTTGAAGAGCTGATTGCGGGCTCCCTCTATAAGCACCTCGTAGCACTTTTCCATCCAATGCGATCAAGGGTTTTCCCTGTAATTTCCGATTCTCATTAACCCAATTGATTAATGCTTCAAGTAAGGTTTCTGGCACCAAGCCCTTTAGAATGCGAGCAATAGTGTGGCGTCTTGGGATACCATGTTTAAACGTCCTATACTGTTTCAGCCATTCAGACTTCCCATCCCCGTACGTTTCGATATCTTGCCAACCTTCGGCGCCAGCCATAATGGCGGTGATAACGAGGAACATGACATCCACTAAATCATGTTTTTGGTTAATATCAGAGCGATTTTCTTTGATGACAGATAGATGTTCGATAAGAGTCACGGAATGAAGCCTGTTTGATGAACTAATAAGCGCTACAATACAGGTTTTGGCAGGTTTGAAGCTAGTTCTTCAAAGTATGCTCGCGCCCTG
>NZ_FLOC01000046.1 GCF_900089755.1 Marinomonas aquimarina
TGTAGTGGTCTAATAAAACCGGACACCATTTAAGGTGGTAATATAGCCACATCAAAAGAGGTGTCCAATGACAAAACAACGTCGTACATTTTCAACAGAGTTTAAGCATGAAGCAGCCTGCTTAGTGCTTGATCAAGGTTACAGCGTAACCGAAGCCTGCAGGTCATTAGGTGTCGGTGAAACGGCTCTTCGACGCTGGATTGATCAGCTCAAAACTGAACGAGGCGGTATCACGCCAGAAGCCAAAGCCCTAACGCCAGAGCAGCAACGCATACAAGAGCTTGAAGCCAGAATTAATCGTCTTGAGAGGGAAAAAGCCATTCTAAAAAAGGCTACAGCTCTCTTAATGTCGGACGAGCTGGAACGTACGCGTTAATTAATAAGTTAAGGGAGCATGAACCGGTAGAGCTGCTTTGTAAGGTGTTTGATGTGCCGAGCAGTAGTTACTACGACCATCGCAGTCTTAAAAATAAGATCAATGCTGAACGCTTGGAGCAACGGAGTTTAGTGAAGAAGCTTTTCTCTGATAGCCGCGGAGCAGCAGGAAGCCGATCTTTACAAAGTATGTTGCAGGATAAGGGTCACACTGTAGGGCGCTTCAAAGTAAGACGTTTAATGAAGGAAGCGAACTTATACAGTAAACAGCCAGGTGCTCATCGCTATAAGAAAACAGGAGATGAGCGCCTTGATATACCCAACCATTTGAATCGAGAATTCAATGTCAGCGGCGTCAATCAAGTGTGGTGCGGAGATATTACTTATGTCTGGGCTGGCGGTAGCTGGCACTACTTAGCGGTTGTTTTAGATTTATATCGTCGTTGTGTTGTCGGTTGGGCGCTCTCACCAAAGCCTGATGCAGAGCTTGTCATTAAGGCTTTAGACATGGCCTATGAACAACGTGGACGACCAAATAATGTGATGTTCCATTCAGACCAAGGCAGCCAATATTCAAGCCGTAAATTTAGGCAACGATTATGGCGCTATCGCATGAAACAGAGCATGAGTCGTCGTGGTAATTGTTGGGATAACGCCCCGATGGAAAGAGTCTTCAGAAGCTTAAAGACGGAGTGGGTACCAGCAACTGGATACATGACTCAAAGTGAAGCAAGACGAGATCTCAGTTTTTATCTTATGAATTATTATAACTGGCGCAGGCCGCATCAATTTAATAACGG
>NZ_FLOC01000047.1 GCF_900089755.1 Marinomonas aquimarina
ACTAAGCAGGCTGCTTCATGCTTAAACTCTGTTGAAAATGTACGACGTTGTTTTGTCATTGGACACCTCTTTTGATGTGGCTATATTACCACCTTAAATGGTGTCCGGTTTTATTAGACCACTACAATGAGATATCTCAGAGCTGGAAGACTAAGCTCCTCCCCCTTGTTAAGGGGGAGGTCGGGAGGGGGTTAAAGGTCTAGCAACCTTCATAGAAGCTAGTTCTTAGTATGCTCTGTCTGTTTATTGGTCGATAAATGCTTGTCTGTGATCAATAAATAATCAAAGTGGTGTTTTTCTCTCGTGGATTCGATCTTTTTTAAAATTAATGCAAAAAGTGCTTGCGCTGAAAATTATGATGCGTATTATACGCACCCACTGACACGGACAACGCTTCACAACAACGAAGCGCACAACGCGTCAGACGCTCTTTAAAATAGATAATCAGATAATTTGTGTGGGCGCTCGCTGGAGACTTCTCAAAAACTTTGAAGTCTTAAGCAAGTGACCATGTCAATTCGCTTTACGTTCTTTAATCTTAGGGTT